>NZ_BAAJOU010000030.1:0-521825 GCF_057536035.1 Nonomuraea sp. B208 | reverse complement strand
GCGGGACGGCGGGTGGCCGGATCCGGCGGTGCGCGTGACGCCGTACGAGGAGGAGCGGTCGCCCGACAGCTACAGCTCGCGGAGCTGGTCGCGCCGGGTGCGGGTGGAGATCGTGGCCCCCGAGGGCCTGCCGGCGTGGCTCGCCGCGTTATGGGGCGTCGACCATCGCGGCCCCGACTACCTGTCGTCTTCGGACGACCCGCTGTGGGGGCCGCTGGTGCTGCCGTCGCACCGCGAGCTCGTCGCCGCCGCCCTGCTGCGCTTCCGGCCCTGGGTGTCCGACGGCAACGACGCCAGGATGACCGCCCTCGCGGCCCTGGCCCACGGCGACGGGCCCGTGGGCGCCGCCACCGCGATGCTGATCGCGGGCGGGCTGGGGCACCGGCGGGACGCGCAGCGGGCGGCGGCGGCCGAGGCGGCGCTCACGCTCGCGGCGCGCGGGCAGCTTCCGGCCGCCGACCTCGGGCGGGCCGTCGCGCGGCTGGTCGACGTCGAGTTCGTGGTGCTCAAGCGGATCACCGCCGCGCTCGACGGCCTGACGGCGGCGGGGGCGCACGCCGAGGTGTGGGCGGTGCTGGCCGAGGCTCTGCCCGCCCTGCTGCCCCGGCCCGGCGAGCGGCCCCGCGCGGGGCTGGGCGAGCTGCTGGCGGTCGCGGCGCGGGCCGCCGCGCTCACGGGGGCGCGCGGCGAGGTCGCCGGGCTGGCCGACATGGCCGCGCGAAAGGGGTCGAGCCGCGTCCTGTACGAGGCCCGCCACCTGCACGAGACGCTGACGGCCCCCAGCCGTACGTGACGCTGACGGCCCCCAGCCGTACGTGACGCTGACGGCCTCCGGGAGGCCGTCAGTTCTCGTAGCGGGCCCGGCGGGCGACCGCCTCGAACCCGAGGCCGCGGAAGAGCGCGGCCGAGGCCGGGTTGTTCTCGTTGACGTCCAGGAAGACCTCCGTCGCGCCCGCCGCGCGCATCCGGCCGAGCGCGGCGACGGCGAGCGCCCGGGCCAGGCCGCGCCGCCGCCATCCGGGCACCGCGCCGACCTGGATGAGGAAGCCCTCCGCGCACGCGACGAAGCCGGCGGCGGCGCCGTCCGCCGTACGGGCGACCAGGGAGCAGCCGGGCAGGAAGTCGTCGTCCACCAGCCAGTCCACCCACTCCTGACGCGACCAGCCGGGGAAGCCGGGCCGGTCGGCGAACGACGCGAAGTAGGCCGCGTGGAAGGCCTCCTCGGTGGCGGGTGACCACTCCTCGACGGCCAGCTCAGCCGGCAGCGGGACGTCCGGCAGCGGCAGGGTCAGGTCGCGGCGGAAGACGTCCTCGGCGAACGTCCGCCGGAAGCCGCGGGCGCGGAAGAGCGCGTCGGCCTCGGGCGTCAGCGACTCGATCTCCAGCCGTACGGGGCCCTCGGCCAGCCGGTCCAGCAGGCCGGAGCCGAGCCCCCGTCCCCGGTGGGCCGGGTCGACCAGGCCGGTCACGGCCGTCGCCGGGCCGGCGGGGCGGGCGGCGGCGCAGGCGATCAAACCGCCGCCGTCGTACGCGCCCACCCCGGGTCCTGCGGCGTACCTGCGTTCCAGGAAGGACGGTGACGTGGTCGCCGGGAGCCCGCCGTCGTGGTCGAGGCAGCGCCGGGCGAGTTCGGCGATCGCCGACAGGTCGGCGGCGGACAACGGGGCCCACTCGATGGTCACCTTCTGCTCCTTCTCCTGGGGTTGGTGATCATTATGCCCGGCACGCGCAGGAGGACGGCGGCGACGAGCACGCCGAGCAGGACGAGGCCGGCGTTGGCGGCGACGGCGACGAGGACGCCGTGCCGGATCGCGCCGGCCGAGACCGCGCCGCCGGTCACGGCGGTGACGATCGCGGACATGATCGGCGTCCCCATGGTGATGCCGACCTGCTGCGACATCGACGCCAGCCCGGTGGCGAGGCCCTGCTGGTGGTCGGGCAGGCCCGCCGTGGCGGTGACCATGAAGCCGACGATGACCAGCATGTTGCCCACGCCGCCCAGGAACGTGGCGGGCAGCAGCAGCGCCAGGGCCGCCGCCGTGTCGCCGAGCAGCAGCAGGGCGGCGGTGCTGACGGCCTGCAGCAGCCCGCCGCCGACCAGTACGGCGATGGTGGAGGTGCGGGCGATGGCCTTCGGCGCGAGCAGGCCGCCGGCCACGGTGCCGAGCCCGAGCACGCCGAAGGAGAGCCCGGCGGCGAGGGCCGAGAAGCCGAGGGTCTTCTGCAGGTAGAGGGTGAGCAGGTACACCAGGGACGTCTCGGTGACGAAGGCGAGCAGCCCGATCAGGTTGCCCCAGGCCACGGTCGGCCTGGCCAGCACCTTCAGCGGGACCAGGGGCTGGGCGGCCCGGCGTTCGACGAGGAGGAAGACGGCGAGCAGGACCGCGCCGGCGAGCAGCCCCGCCACCGCCTGCGGGTGCGTCCAGCCGTGCTCGCCCGCCTGGGTGAGGCCGTAGACGACGCCGAGCAGGCCGAGGGTGACGCTGAGCGCGCCGGGCAGGTCGAGCCGGGGCCGGTCGGCGGGCCGTGACTCGGCGATGACGGCGGGCGCGACGACGAGCACGGCGAGCGCGACGGGCACGTTGACGAAGAACGCCCAGCGCCAGGAGAGCACGTCGGTGAGCACGCCGCCGAGCACCGCCCCCGCCGTGAACCCGGCGGACATGAGGGCGCCGTTGAGCCCGAGCGCCTTCTGCCGCAGCGGGCCTTCGGGGAAGGACGTGGTCAGCAGGGCCAGCCCGGAGGGGGTGGCGGCGGCGGTCGCGAGCCCCTGGGCGACCCGGGCGGCGATGAGGAGCTCGGGCGTCGGGGCGAGGCCGCCCACGAGGGAGGCCACGCCGAGGAGCGCGAGGCTGCCGAGGAAGATGCGCTTGCGGCCGAGCAGGTCGCCGATGCGGCCGAAGAAGAGGGTGAACCCGGCCGCGCACAGGGCGAAGGCGGTGGCGATCCACTGGAGGCCGCCCAGGGAGAAGCCCAGGTCGTCGCCGATGGCGGGGAGTGCCACGTTCAGGATCGAGAAGTCGACGGCCAGCATGAACTGGGCGACCAGGAGCACCGCGAGGGTGACCCGGTGGCGGCCGGTCAGGAGGGGGGCGGGCGCCGGGACGGCTTGGGTGATGGACATGAGAGGGCCCTCTAAATGGGTCTGAAGTTCCGTTAAGATGAGGGAACAGTAGCACCAGCTACCGCCTTAAGGGAACTCCAGTCCCGATAAGGGTTTAGGGAAGGGAGAGTCCGACATGTCGGACGATGTCCAGCCGGGTGCCGTCCGGCCTGGTGGGCGTACCGCTCGCGTGCGCGAGGCCGTGCTCCGTGCCGCCGGCGACGTCCTGGCCGAGAACGGCTTCCACGGGCTCGACCTCGGCGAGGTCGCCCGCGCCGCGGGCGTCGGCAAGACCACCGTCTACCGCCGCTGGGGCTCGCCCGGCGCGCTCGCCGCCGACCTGCTCCAGGACATGGCCGAGCACTCGCTCCCCCGCTCCCGCCACGGCGACGTCGGTCGGGACCTGCGCGACAACGCCCGCCTGGTCGTCAGGACCCTCACCGACCCCCGCCAGGGGAGACTGTTCAAGGCGCTGATCGCCGCCGCGCTCTGCGACGAGCAGGCCGCGCGGGCGCTGCGCCGCTTCTACGCCGTACGCGTCGAGGAGTGGGCCGGCTGCGTCACCGACGCCGTCGAGCGGGGCGAGCTGCCGCCCGGCACCGACGCGCGCCGGGTGATCGCCGCCGTCTCCGCGCCCCTGTACTACGCGCTGCTCAACACCGGCGAACCCCTCGACGAGGCCGCCGCCGACCGGGCCGCGACGGCGGCGCTCGCCGCGGCCCGCGCCGGGGCGATGGCCTGATCAGGCGTCCATGGCGCGGGCGAGCCCGGCCGGGCGCATGTCCGTCCAGTGCGTCTCGACGTACTGGAGGCACAGGTCGCGGGCGCCGGGACCGTACACGTCCCGCCAGCCCTCGGGCAGCGGGATCCACGCCGGCCACAGCGCGTGCTGGGCCTCGTCGTTGACCACCACGAGGTAGTCGGTCTCGGGGTCCTCGAACGGGTTGGTCATCGCAGTCGCTCCTTCAGCATGCGGGCCACCTGGGCGAGCGGCCCGGGATCGGCCAGTTGGTAGTGCTCGCAGTCGACGACGTGCTCCTCGACGGCGCCGCCCACGTACGGACGCCAGCGGCCGGGTTCGAGCCCCGAGCCGGCCTTGTCCGCGCCCGCGGTGACGAACAGCAGGTCCCCGTCGTAGAACGGGTGCGGGTCGCCGGTAATGAGCCGCTCGGCGTTGACGGCCACGTCGATCATCGCGCCGATCGTGGCCTCCTCGATCTCGGCCAGCGCCCCTCCCCCGGCCCGCAGGTACCGCACCACGCGCCGCCGGTCGAGCGGCCCGCGGGCGTCGTGCCCGGCCAGGCGGAGCAGGAAGCGCAGGGCGTCCTGCTCGTCGTCGCCGGTCTCGGGCCGCTCGCCGGGCAGCAGCGGGTAGGAGTCGAGCAGCGCCAGCAGGGCCACCTCCTCGCCCTCGCGGCGCAGGCGGGCGGCCATTGCGTGCGCGACGACGCCGCCGAAGGACCAGCCGAGCAGCCGGTACGGCCCCGCCGGCGCCACCGCCCTGACGGCGGCCAGATAGTCGGCGGCCATCTCGTCCAGGGTGCGCGGCAGCGGCTCAGGACCGGCCAGGCCGCGCGCCTGGAGCCCGTACACCGGCACGTCCAGCGCCCCCGCGAGGCCGGTGAAGCACCAGGCGAGCCCGAACAGCGGGTGCACGCAGAACAACGGCGGCCCCTCGCCGCCCGTCCTGATGGGCAGCAGCACGTCGAGGGCGTGTCCGGGGCGGTGCGGGGCGCGTACCCGGGCGGCGAGCGCGGCGGGCGTGGGCGCCTCGAACAGCGTCCTGACCGGCAGCCGCACCCCGAACTCGGCGGCGACGGCGGTCATCAGCCGGCCCGCCAGCAGCGAGTGGCCGCCCAGCTCGAAGAAGCCCTCGTCGGGGCCGGGGACGGGAACGCCGAGCACGTCCGCGAACAGCTCCGCCATCCGCCGCACGTCCACCGCCGGCCCTGTCGTCACCGCCGTGGCGGGCACCGGCGTCCAGTCCGCGCGGGTCACGGGCGGCACGTCCAGCTCGCTCAGGCGGGTGCCGGGGGCGCGGGCCACCGTGGCCAGCAGCTCCGCCAGCCCGGCCGCGATCCGCTCCGCCGTGCCCCTGGTGAACAGGTCCGTACGGTACTCGATCGCCCCGTCGCCCTCCTCCGCCAGCGACACCGCGAGGTCGAACTTGGCCGTGCCCGTGGCCACCTCCTCGATCTCGGCCGCCGCCTCCCCCAGCGGCCCGAGCGGCCGGCCGGCGGGATGGTAGGCCACCGCCACCTGGAACAGCGGGTGCCAGGCCGGCGACCGGGCCGGCGCGACCGCCTGGACCACCTGGTCGAACGGCACGTCGGCGTGCTCGAACGCGGCCAGGTCGGCGTCGCGGACCCGGGCCAGCAGCTCGGCGAAGGCGGGGTCGCCGCCGGTGTCCACCCGCAGCGCGACCGTGTTGACGAAGAAGCCCACCAGGGCGGCCAGCGCGTCGTCCGGCCGGTTCGCGACGGGCGTGCCCACCGCGACGTCGGTGCCCGCGCCGAGCCTGGTCAGCAGCGCCGCCACGGCGGCGTGCACCACCATGAACATGGTCGCGCCGCCGTCCGCCGCGAGCCGGGCCAGGCCCTCCCTCGTGCCGGGCGGCAGGCGGAACTCCACCACGTCGCCGTCGCCGGTCGCCGCGGCCGGACGGGGCAGGTCGTGCGGGAGCGTCGGGTGTCCGGGGAGCCCGGCGAGGGCCCGGCGCCAGTACGCGAGCCGGTCCGGGTCGTGGTTCTCGCGTTCCCACAGGGTGTGGTCGGCGTACTGGACGGGCAGCGGCGCCCAGTCCGGCGCCCGCCCGGCCGCCCGCGCCCGGTAGGCGGCGGCCAGGTCGTCCCACAGCGGGCCGACCGACCACTCGTCCGCCGCGATGTGGTGCAGCAGGACGAGCAGCAGGTGCTCGCCGGGGGCCGTGGCGTGCAGCCAGACCTTGATCGGCGGCTCGCCGTCGAGGCGGAACCGGTGGCCGGGATCCCCCGGCCCGTCCATCACCTGCACCGGCGCCGGGTCGAGGACGACCTGGTACGGCCCCAGCTCGTCCTCGGCGATGACCGTGCGGAGCGCTTCGTGTCTGGCCACGACGTCCCCGACGGCCTCGCGGAGGGCGTCGGCGGACAGCGGGCCGCGCAGCCGTACGGCGAGCGGCACGTTGTAGGCGGCCGACGGGCCGTCGAGCGTGTGCAGGAACCACAGCCGGCGCTGCGCCGACGACAGCGGCACCCGTTCGCCGCGCGCTCGGGGCCGAATCGCGGGGGCGGGGCCGGGGACGCGGGCGAGCCTGGCGGCCAGCCCGGCGACGGTGGGGGCGTCGAAGACGTCCCTGACCGTGACCGCCGTGCCCAGCTCGGCCCTGATCCTGCTGATCAGCCGGACCGCGAGCAGCGAGTGGCCGCCGAGGTGGAAGAAGTCGTCGCCGGCCCCGACCCCGGCCACGTCCAGCACCTCCTCGAAGATCGCCGCCAGCCGGCGCTCGACCGGCCCTTCCGGCTCCCGCCGCGCGACCTCGCGACGGACGGCGGCAGGACGGGGGTCCCGGCCGCCGAGACCCACCGCCGGCAGATCGAGGGCGCCGATCGGCGCGGCGGGGGTCGCGGCGACCTGCTCCAGCAGGCGCAGGAGAGCGTCGGTGACGCGCTCGGCCGCCTCCGGCGCGAGCCGGTGCTCGACGGCGACCTCCAGCCCGGCCGCCCCGCTCGTCTCGGTGAACGCGAAGGCGAGGTCGAACTTGGGAGCCGGCGGCCCGGGCTCCGGCAGCACCTCCAGCGCGGCCGGCCCGCTCCGCTGGTACGTCACCATGACCTGGAACAGCGGGTTCCCCGCGCCCGAACGGCCCGGGTTGACCGCCTCCACCACCCGCTCGAACGGCGCCCCGGCGTGCTCGAACGCCGCCAGGTCCACCTCGCGCACCCGCTCCAGCAGCTCGGCGAAGGCGGGGTCACCGCCGGTGTCCACCCGCAGCACCAGGGTGTTGACGAAGCAGCCCACCAGATCGGCCGGCGCGTCGTCCGGCCGCCCGGCGACCGGCGTACCCAGAGGAATGTCCGTGCCCGCGCCGAGCCTGGTCAGCAGCGCCGCCACGGCGGCGTGCAGCACCATGAACAGGCTCGTGCCCGCGCGGGCGGCGAGCGCGGCGAGCGCGTCCCGCACCTGGGCGGGCGCCTGGCGGACGACCGCCCCGCCGGGCCCGGCCGGCGGCAGCGCGAGCCGTTCCGGCAGCGCGGCGAGGACCTTCGTCCAGTACGCCAGGTGCTCGGGCAGGGTCGCGTCGAGCCGGTCGCGCTCCCACAGGGCGTGGTCGGCCACCTGGACGGGCAGCGGCGCGAGTTCCGGCGCACGTCCGGCGGCCCGCGCCCGCAGCGCGGTGTCCAGGTCCGCGAGCAGCGGGGTCACGGACCACTCGTCGCAGGCGATGTGGTGCAGCAGCAGCGTGAGCCGGTCACCGTCCAGCCACACCCGCAGCGGCGGCTCGGCGGCCAGGTCGAAGACGTGCCCGAGGTCCGGCGGCCCGTCCGCGACCTCCGGGTCCGCCGGATCGAGGACCACCTGGTACGGGACGCCGTCCTGCTCGCGGTAGACCGTGCGCAGGACCTCGTGCCGGCGTACCACGTCGCCGAGCGCCGCCCGGAGCACGGACGGCTCCACCGGGCCGGGCAGCCGCACGGCCAGGGGCACGTTGTAGGTCGCCGACGGGCCTTCAAGCGTCCCCAGGAACCAGAGCCTGAGCTGCGCCGACGACAACGGGACCCGCTCCGGCCGTACGGCCCGCACGAGGCCGTCGGCGCGGGCCGGCGGCGAGGCGGCGAGCGCGCCCGCGAGGCCCGCGACCGTGGGCGTGTCGAACAGGGCGCGCAGCGGCAGGTCCGCGCCCAGCCCGGCCCGCACCCGCGCCAGCACCTTGACCGCGAGCAGCGAGTGCCCGCCCAGGTGGAAGAAGTTGTCGTCCACGCCGACGCCCTCGACGCCCAGCACGTCGGCGAAGATCGCGCACAGCGCCCGTTCCGCCGGGGTGCGCGGCCCCCGCGACCGCCCGGCGGCGGGGACGCCGGGAGCGGGCAGCGCCTTCCTGTCCACCTTGCCGTTCACCATGAGCGGCAGCGCGTCGAGCGCGACGAACGCGGCGGGCACCATGTAGTCGGGCAGCCGCGCGGCGACGTGCGCCCGCAGGGTGGCGGGGTCGGTCTCGGCCCCGGTCACGTACGCCACGAGCCGGCGCTCACCGGGCCGGTCCTCGCGGGCGACCACCGCGACCTCGCGGACGCCGGGGCAGCCGGCCAGCACCGACTCCACCTCGCCCGGCTCGATGCGGAAGCCCCGGATCTTGATCTGGCCGTCGGCGCGGCCGGCGAACTCCACCGCGCCGTCGTCGCGCCAGCGGGCCAGGTCGCCGGTGCGGTACATCCGGGTGCCGGGCGGCCCGTACGGGTCGGGCACGAAACGCTCACTTGTCAGGGCGGGCCGGTCGAGGTAGCCGCGGGCGAGGCCGGCGCCCGCCACGTACAGCTCGCCGATGACGCCGGGCGGCGCGGGACGCAGCGCGCGGTCCAGGACGTAGACGCGTTTGCCCACGTCAGGATGGCCGATGGGCACGGTCGTGAGGGCGTCGAGGTCGCCGTCGGCGGGCCAGAGCGTGGAGTTCACCATGGCCTCGGTCGGCCCGTAGGCGTCGATGACGCGGTGCCGGCCGGCCCAGCGGCGTACCAGCTCGGGCGTCACCGTCTCGGTGCCGACCAGCAGCGTCGATCCCTCCGGCAGCGTGCACTCGGCGGGCAGGGCCGACAGCAGCGCGGGCGGCAGCGCCAGGTGGGTGACGGCGTGGCGGGTGGCGTACTCGGTCAGCTCGGGGCCGGCGACCCGCCGCTCGGCGGGCACGACGACGAGCGTCGCGCCCGTGCACAGCGCCATGGTCAGCTCCCAGAACGCCACGTCGAAGGAGATCGAGGCGAACTGCAGGACCCGGCTGCCCGGGCCGACGCCGAACCGGCGCACGGCGGTGTCCACGAGCGCCCGCACCCCGGCGTGCTCCAGCACCACGCCCTTGGGGCGGCCGGTCGAGCCGGAGGTGTAGATCACGTAGACGGGGTGGCGCGGCAGCGGCCGGACCGGCGGCCCGGCGGGGGCGGGCGGATCGTCCATGAGCAGGGGCGTCATGGGCACCCGCCCGGCGGTCTCGCGGGTGGCGAGCAGCAGGACGGGCCGCGCGTCGTCCAGCATGGCGGCGATCCGCCCGGCGGGCTGGGCCGGGTCGATCGGCAGGTACGCGGCCCCCGCCTTGGCCACCGCCAGCACGCCGACCACCATCCGCGGGTCGCGTGGCAGCGCCACGGCCACGATGCGTTCGGGGCCCGCGCCGGCGGCCGCGAGCGAGGCGGCCAGGCGGTCCGCCCGCGCGTCCAGCTCCGCGTACGTCAGCGACTCCGACTCGCACCGGACCGCGACCGCGTCCGGCGTGGCCCTGACCTGGGCCTCGAACAGCTCGGGCAGGGTCAGGAACGGCTCGGCGGAGCCGGTGTCGTTCCAGGCGGTGAGCACGGTCTCCAGCTCGGCGGGGGCGAGGAGCGGGTATTCGCTCAGCCGCCGGCCGGGGTCGGCGGTCACCGCGTCGAGCAGGCGGAGCAGGTGCGCGGCGTACCGGCCGGCCGCCCCGCCCCGGTGCTCGACCAGCACGTCCAGGTCGGTCGCGCCCGGACGTTCGGTGAAGGTGACGGAGAGGTCGAACTTGGCCGGTCCGGGCGGCGCGGGCTCCTCCTCGGCGGCGAATCCGGGGAGCGACCCGGTGGCCGGGTGGTAGGCCACGGCCACCTGGAACAGCGGGTCGCCGTCGCCGCGCTCGGGGTTGACCGCCTCCACGACCTGGTCGAAGGGGACGTCGGCGTGCTCGAACGCGGCCAGGTCGGCGGCCCGCACCCGCGCCAGCAGCTCGGCGAACGTGGGATCGCCGCCGGTGTCCACCCGCAGCACGACGGTGTTGACGAAGAAACCGATGAGGCCGGTCAGCGCCTCGTCCGTACGGCCCGCGACGGCCGCGCCCACCGGGACGTCGGTGCCCGCGCCGAGCCTGGTCAGCAGGGCCGCCACGACCGCGTGGGCCGCCATGAACATGGTCGTCCCGGTACGGCGGGCCAGCTCCCGCAGGGGCGCGGCGGGGCGCGAGGCGGTGGCGGTGGCGTCCCCGCCGGTCCACGCGGGCAGCTCCAGGCGTCCGGGAAGGTCGGCGAGCGCGCCGGTCCAGTGGGCGAGCTGCCGGTCGGCGAGACCGCCGGCGAGCAGGTCACGCTGCCACAGGGCGTAGTCGGCGTACTGGACGGGCAGCGGCGTCCAGTCCGGCGCGCGGCCCTCGGCGCGGGCCCGGTAGGCGGTGGCGAGGTCGTCCCAGAGCGGGCCGACCGACCACTCGTCGGCGGCGAGGTGGTGGAGCAGCACCGTGAGCCGGTCGCCGTCCAGCCACACCCGCAGCGGCGGCTCGGCCGTCAGGTCGAAGACGTGCCCGAGGTCGGCGGGCCCGTCCGTGACGGGCGGGTCGGCCCGGTCCAGCACGATCTGGTACGGCTCGCCGTCCTCCTCCCCGAACACCGTCCGCAGCGCCTCGTGCCGCTCCATCAGGTCGCCGACCGCCCGGCGGAGCACCGCCGGGTCCAGCGGCTCGCGCAGGCGCAGGACGAGCGGCACGGTGTAGGCGTCGGACGGTCCGTGCAGCCGGTCCAGGAGCCACAGCCGCCGCTGCGCCGCCGCCAACGGCACCCGCTCGGGCCGCTCCCGCACCGCCGGCGGCGGCGTCCCGCCTGCCGGCGAGGGCCGGGCGCGCCCGTCCGAGGAGGCGGCGGAGCGGGCGGTCGGGAGGGCGGTCGGGAGGGCGGTCGGGAGAGCGAGGCGAGCAGCCAGGCCGGCCGGGGTCGGGGCGGCGAAGACGTCGGCGAGCGCCGCCTCCGCACCCGTGACGGCCCTGATCCGCGCGGCCAGCCGCCCGGCGAGCAGCGAGTGCCCGCCCAGCAGGAAGAAGTCGTCGCCCGCGCCCACCTCGCGGCCCCCGAGCACCTCGCCGAACAGCCGGCACAGCACGCGCTCGGCCTCCGTACGCGGCTCCGTCGCGCCCATCGACGCGCCATCCACCGCACTGGGCAGGCCGCGCACGGCGGGCGCCCGCATGGGGGCGACGGAAAGCTCGGCGACCGGCCGCTCGGGCCGGAGCGCCGCCTGCCGGACGATCTCCGCCAGCCGCGCCCCGAGCCCTTCGGCGGTGGCGGCGTCGAACAGGTCCGTGCGGTACTCCACCTGCCCCCCGCCCGGCCCGAGCACGAACGTCAGGTCGAACTTGGACACGCCAGGCCCGCCGACCTCCTCGACCGGCAGCCCCGAGTCGCGCTCGTACGCGATCATCACCTGGAACAGCGGATGCCTGCCGGGCACGCGCACCGGCCGCAGCTCCTCCACGAGCAGGTCGAAGGGCGTCTCCGCGTGGTCGAACGCGGCCAGGTCAACGGCCCGCACCCGATCGAGGAGCCCGGCGAACGTGACCTCGCCGCCGGTGTCCACCCGCAGCACGACGGTGTTGACGAAGAGCCCCACCAGGTCGTTCAGCGCCTCGTCCGCCCGCCCCGCGACCGGCGTGCCGAGCACGATGTCGGTGCCCGAGCCGAGTCGGGTCAGCAGCGCCGCCACCGCCGCGTGCAGCACCATGAACGGCGTGCACCCGTGCCGCCCCGCCAGCTCGTCGATCGCGTCGAGCGGCAGGTCGGAGGCGATCGTCGCGCCGCGCCTGCCGGGCTCGTCGGGGAAGGGCCGGTCCACGGGCAGCGGCAGCTCGGGCGGCAGGCCGTCGAGCGCCCCCCGCCAGTACGCCAGCTCCTTCGCGGGCCGCCCCGCCGGATCGGCCAGGTCGCCCAGCAGCTCGCGCTGCCACAGGGCGTAGTCGGCGTACTGGACGGGCAGCGGCGTCCAGTCCGGCGCGCGGCCCTCGGCGCGGGCCCGGTAGGCGGCGGTCAGGTCGGCGACCAGCGGGCGCAGCGACAGCTCGTCCCCGGCGATGTGGTGCAGCAGCACGGTCAGCCGGTCGCCGTCCAGCCACGCCCGCAGCGGCGGCTCGGCGGCCAGGTCGAAGACGTGCCCGAGGTCGGCGGGCCCGGTCTCGACGCGGACGTCCGCCCGGTCCAGCACGATCTGGTACGGCTCGCCGTCCTCCTCCCCGAACACCGTCCGCAGCACCTCGTGCCGCTCCACCACGTCCGCCAGCGCGAGCTCCAGCGCGGCGACGTCGGGCGGGCCGTCCAGCCGCAGCGCGAAGGGCATGTTGTAGGTGGCCGAGCCGCCCTCCAGCCGGTGCTGGAGCCACAGGCCGCGCTGGGCGTGCGAGGCCGGCACCCGTTCCGGGCGCGGGCGCGCTACCAGCGGCGGGCGCGCGGCGGCCACGCCGAGCCGGCCGCTCAGCTCGGCGACGGTCGGCGCGTCGAACAGCGTGCGGACGCCGGCCGCCGCGCCGAGCTCGCTCCGGAGCCGGCTCACCAGCCGGGCGGCGAGCAGCGAGTGGCCGCCCAGCTCGAAGAAGTCGTCGTCGGCGCCGACCCGGTCCACGCCCAGCACCTCGGCGAACAGCGCGCACAGCCGCTCCTCCAGCGGGCCGCGCGGCGCACGTCCCGCCGCCCGCGTCCCGGCGGGATCGGGCAGGGCGCGCCGGTCCACCTTGCCGTTGGGCAGCAGCGGCAGCTCGGCGAGCCGGACGACCGCCGAGGGCACCAGCGGCCGGGGCAGCACCCCGCGCAGGTACGCCCGCACCTCGTCCTCGCTCGCCCGGCCGCGTACGTAGGCGACGAGCCGCGGCCCGCCCGCGCCGTCCGCGCGCACCGCGACGGCGGCCTCCTCGACGCCGGGGCAGCCGGCCAGCGCGGCCTCCACCTCGCCGGGCTCGATCCGGAACCCGCGGATCTTCACCTGGTCGTCGGCGCGCCCGGCGAGCTCCAGCCGGCCCTCCCGCCACCGCGCGAGGTCGCCGGTGCGGTACATGCGCGCGCCTGGAGGCCCGTACGGGCAGGGCACGAAACGTTCGGCGGTCAGCCCGGGCCGCCCCAGGTAGCCGCGCGCCAGCCCGGCCCCCGCCAGGTACAGCTCACCGGTCACGCCGGGCGGCGCCGGGCGCAGCATCGGGTCGAGCACCAGCGCGCGGACGCCGGGCACGGGGCCCGCGGTGCCGTCCTGCCTGCGCACGTAGGCGTCCACCGTGCACTCGGTCGGGCCGTACAGGTCCCTGGCGATCACCCCCGGCAGCGCGCCGAGCCGCCGCCAGAGCGGGCCGGGCACCGCCTCGCCGCCGACCGCGACCACGACGGGCCGGTGCGGGCCGTCCTCCAGCGCGGTGACGAGCGAGGCCAGGTACGACGGCGTCACGTCCACGTAGTCGATCCGGTGCTCGGCCAGGTAGCCGGCGAGCAGCTCGGGATCCTGGTACGTGGCGTCGTCCAGCACGTGCAGCTCGTGCCCGGCGAGCATCCACAGCAGCGGGTCCACCGAGGCGTCGAACGAGAACGACGCGCTGTGCGCGACCCGCAGCCGCCGCCCGCCGGCGGCGGCGACCGCCGCGGCGATGGTGTCCGCCTCGTGCGCGGCCAGCAGGTTGGCCACGGCTCCGTGCGGCACCACGACGCCCTTGGGGCGGCCGGTGGAGCCGGAGGTGTAGATCACGTAGGCGGGATTTTCAGGCCGGGCGGCTTCGCGGCGAGCGGTTCCCGGTGCCAGGTCGTCGGTCAGGACGATCCTGGCGTCCCCGGCGAGGGGCAGCCCGGGCGCGGTCGCGGAGTCGGTGACCACGACGGCGGCGCGCGCGTCGCCGAGCATGAGCGCGATCCGGTCCGCCGGATAGCCGGGATCGACCGGCAGGTACGCCGCGCCGGACCGCCAGACCGCGAGGATGGCCGCGACCAGGTCGAGGCCGCGCGGCAACGCCAGGGCGACGACGTCCTCGGGGCCCGCGCCGATCGCCCCGGCCAGCCGGTCGGCCCGCGCGGCCAGCTCGGCGTAGGTGAGGGCGTTCCCTGCGGCGTCCACCACGGCGGTCGCGTCCGGCGTGGCCGCGCAGCGCTCGGCGAAGGCGTCGGCCGGGGTCCGGGCGGGGTACGGGCCGGCCGTGCCCGCCTGCGCGCCGAGCACCTGGGCGCGTTCGGCCTCGTCCAGCAGGTCGATCAGGCCGATCGGGCGCTCGGGGGCGGCGGCCAGCCGTTCCAGCGCGCGGACCGTCCGGTCCAGCGTTCGCCGGGCCTCGGCGGCGCTCACCCGGCCTTCCCGGTACGCCAGCTCCAGCCGCAGCCGCTCACCCGGGCGGGCGCAGAGCGTGATCGGGTAGTGGGTGGCGTCGCGCTCCTCGACGCTTTCGACCAGCGGGCCGACGGGGCCCGCCGGATGGTTCTCGAACAGCACCAGCGTGTCGAACAGCTCGCCTCTCCCCGCGAGCCTCTGGATCTCGGCCAGCCCGAGGTGCTGGTGGTCGGCGAGCCGGGCGTGGGCGTCGCGGAGCCGGGCGAGGTAGGCGGTCACCGGCTCCTGCGGGCGCAGCCGGACCCGTACCGGCAGGGTGTTGATGAACAGGCCGATCATGCGGTCGGCGGCGGGCAGCTCGGGCGGCCGGCCGGAGACCGTGGTGCCGAACACCACGTCGTCCCGGCCGGTGAGCACGCCCAGCACGAGCGCCCACGCGGTCTGCACGACCATGCTCATGGTGACGCCCGAGCCGCGGGCCAGCGCGGCGAGCCGCCCGGTCAGCTCGGCGCTCAGCTCGGTCACGACCTCGCGGGCCGCGCCGGGCGCGCCCGCTCGCGGGGCCACCAGGGTGGGCTCCCCGAGCCCCGCCAGGTGCTCCCGCCAGGCGTCACGCGCCGCCGCGACGTCCCGTCCGCCCAGCCAGGCCAGATAGTCCTGGTACGGCGGTCCGGCCGGCGGCTCGGCTCCCGCGTACAGCTCGAACAGCTCGCGCAGCGCCAGGTTCAGCGACCAGCCGTCCAGCACCAGGTGGTGGTTGGCGACGAGCAGCAGGTGCCGGTCCGGGGCCTGCTTGACCAGCGTGAACCGCAGCAGCGGCGGCGACTGCAGGTCGAACGGCGTCCGCCGGTCCCGCTCCACGACCTCGGCCGCCGAGCCGCCGCCGGTCAAGTCTGCCTCCTGCCAGGGGAGTGCGGCGCGGGCCGCGACGACCTGCACCGGCCGGCCGTTCCGCCGGCTGCGGAAGGCCGCGCGCAGCGGGTCGTGGCGGGCCAGCAGGCGCTCGGCCGCGCCCCGCAGGGCCGCCACGTCGAGCGGACCGCGCAGTTTCACGGTGGTGTGGACGGTGTACGGGTCGTCCTCGCCGTGCAGCGCGTGGAAGAACAGGCCCTCCTGGAGAGGGGTGAGCGGCCAGACGTCCTTGATCTTCTTGGCCTCGGGGCCGGTCACGCCAGGGTCTCCTCGAACTCGTCAAGCTCGGCCTGGTCGAGCGCGACCAGGAAGGCGCCGGCCGGCGCGGTGGCGCGCAACGCGTCGAGCCACCGCCCGGACAGCTCGCGGACGACGGGCTCGGCCAGCACGTGGGACGCCCATGTCCAGGTGGACTCCAGCCGCGCGCCGTCCGGGCCCTCGGCCACGAACGCGTCCACGGTCAGGACGTGCGCGAGCGGCAGGCCGGGGTCGGCCAGGTCCAGGAAGCTCTCCGGCTCCAGGACCATCCCCCAGTCGCCCGGCTCCTCGGGGAAGCGGCCCAGGAAGTTGACGCAGACCGCCGGCCTGGTCAGGCGGGCCAGGCGGGAGCCGGCGTCCTGGTCGAGGTGGCGGAGCAGGCCGTGGCCGACGCCCTTGCCGGGCACCTCGCGCAGCCGGGCGGAGACCCGGGCGAGCGCGTCGGCCCCGCCCGCCGGTCCGGGGTCCAGGCGGACCGGCCAGATGGCGGTGAACCAGCCCACGGTGCGCGACAGGTCCGCGCCGGGCACCAGGTCCTCGCGGCCGTGCGCCTCGACGTCGAACAGGACCTCGCGGCCGCCCGGCAGCCCGTGGCTTGCCCGGTGTCCGGCGACGGCCAGCGCGAGCGCGGCGAGCACCCGGTCGAGCGTGACGTCCAGCGGGGCGCTCACGCTGAGCCGGGCGGCGGTCGCGGCCGTGTCCCGCGCCGGGTCCAGCCGCCAAGGCTCCTCGGCGGTGAGGGTGTCCGTCCAGTACGGCAGCTCGGCGCGGCGGTCGAGGACGGGCAGGGCGCGGGCCCACGTCCTGAAGGAGGTGGAGCGGGTGAGGGGCGTCGTGGCGGCGTACGCCTGCGCCAGGTCCTCGGCCAGGATCCGCCAGGAGACGCCGTCCACGACGAGGTGGTGCGCGACCAGGTGCAGCCGGTCGCGGTGCCGTACGGCGCGCAGCATCACGCCGTCGCGCGGGGCGAGGGCGGCGCGGGCCGCCGCGAGCGCCTGCGGCAGGAGGGCGTCGTCCGTGACCTCGCGCAGCAGGCCCTCGGCGGGCGCGGCGCCGGGCGGCGGCACGTGCAGGCCGGTGCCGGTGAGGCGGGCGCGGAGCAGGTCGTGGTGGTCAAGCAGGTCGCGCAGGGCCCGGATCAGGCGGTCGCGGTCCACGTCGTGGGGCAGGCGCAGGGTGATCGACTGGGCGAAGTGCTCGGCGGTCGCGCCGTCGCCGCGTTCGCGCAGCCAGTTCATGATCGGGGTGGCGGGCACGTCGCCGAGCGCCGCCTCCGGAGGCTCGGCCGCGCCCTCCGGGATGGCGGCGGCGGCCAGGGCGCGGGCGGTGCCGAGTTCGAGCACCTGGCGGGCGGTGATCGCCAGCCCGGCGCGACGGGCCCGGCCGACGAGGTGCAGCGCGAGAATGCTGTCGCCCCCGAGCGTGAAGAAGTCATCCGTGGGCCGCACATCGGGCAACCGCAACACCTCCGCGACAAGCGCGGTCAGCAGCCCCTCGGCGCTCTCCCCCGCAGCGCCCGCTCCCGCGCCGCTCTCCCCAGCGGCATCTTCCCTCGCGCCGCTCCTCCCAGCGGCGCCTCCCCCCTCTGCGCCCGCTCTCGCCACCACGTCCCCCGCCGGAGACGGGAGGGCGCGGCGGTCGAGCTTGCCGTTGGCCGTCAAGGGGACCGACGCCAGGGGGACGAAGACGGCGGGCACCATGGGGCCGGGCAGACGGGCGGCCGCGTGGGCGCGCAGCGCGTCCGGGTCCACGGCCGCCCCCTCAACCGGCACCACGTGCCCGGTCAGCAGGGTGACGCCGGGACGCACCTCATGGGCGGTCACCACGGCCTGCCGCACGTCGGGATGGGCGTTCAGGACGGCCTCGACCTCGCCGGGCTCGACCCGGAAGCCGCGGATCTTGATCTGGTCGTCGGCGCGGCCCGCGTACTCGACGACCCCGTCAGGGCGGCGGCGGGCGAGGTCGCCGGTCCGGTACATCCGGCTGCCGGGCGGCCCGTACGGATCGGGCACGAACCTCCCGGCGGTCAGCCCCGGCCGCCCCAGGTAGCCGCGGGCCAGCTGCACGCCGGCGAGATAGAGCTCACCGGCCGCCGCCGGCCGCAGGTCGCGGTCCAGCACGTGGACGGCGGTGTTCCAGACCGGGCGGCCGATCGGCACCGGCCCCGGCTCCCCCGGCCGGCACGCCCAGTACGTGACGTCCACGGCCGCCTCGGTCGGCCCGTACAGGTTGTGCAGCCCGCACCCCGGCAGCGCCGCGTGGAACTCGGCGGCCAGCCCGGCGGGCAGCTCCTCGCCGCTGCAGATCACCCGCCGCAGCCCGGTGCAGCGTGCCGCGTCCGGGTCGGCCAGGAACGCGCGCAGCATCGACGGCACGAAGTGCACGGTCGTGACCCGTTCCCGCCGGATCAGCCCGGCCAGGTACGCCGCGTCGCGGTGCCCGCCCGGCTCGGCCACCACGAGCGTGGCCCCGGCGATCAGCGGCCAGAAGAACTCCCACACCGACACGTCGAACCCGGCCGGCGTCTTCTGGAGCACCCGGTCCTCGGCGGTGAGTCCGTACTCGGCCTGCATCCAGCGCAGCCGGTTGACGATGGCCTCGTGGGCGATCACGACCCCCTTGGGCCGGCCGGTGGAGCCGGAGGTGTAGATCACGTACGCGGGGTTGCGCGGATCGACGGGCGTGGCCGGCTCGCGCCGCCCGCCCGGTTCGAGCTCCACCTCGCGCAGCGTGACCACGGGCGCGGCGTCGGCCAGCATGGACGCGGTCCGCCCGGCCGGCTGCTCGGGGTCCACCGGCAGGTACGCGGCCCCGGTCTTCAGCACCGCGACCAGCGCCACGACCAGCTCGGCCGAACGCGGCAGCGCCACCGCGACCACGCGCTCGGGTCCCGCGCCCCGCTCCCGGAGCCGGGCGGCCAGCGCGGAGGCGGCCGCGTCCAGCTCGGCGTAGGTGAGCATGCGGTCGCGGAAGCGCAGCGCGGGCCGCCCGGGGGTGGCGGCGGCCTGCTCGTCGATGAGCCCGGCCAGAGTGAGCGGGCGGGTCATCGAGCGGGCTCCAGGACCGGCGAGGCGAGCGAGTCGGCGATCTCGCCGGCCCGCACGGCCGTCGTGGACAGCAGCGTGGCGGTCAGCCCGTGGGTGTGCTCGGTCGCGCCCTGGAGGTAGATGCCGCAGGTCAGCTCGGGCGTGGTGCGTACCCGGTGGTCGCGGCCGACCAGCAGCGCGCCGTCGTCGTCGCGCAGGCAGTAGGGCCCGGCGGCGCCGAGCAGGTCGAGCGGGTCCACGGGCCGGTAGCCGGTGGCGTAGACGACCACGTCGGCGCGCAGCGCCTCGACCTCGCCGCTGACCAGCGACCTGACGTGCACGCTCACCTCGCCGGGGCGGGTCTCCAGGCCGACGGCGCGCGACAGGTTCATGATCCGCAGCCGCTGGACGCCGGCGACCTTCTCCCGGTACGCCCGCCCGAACAGCTCCTTCAGCAGGTCGAGGTCCACGACGGAGTAGTTGGTGTTGGCGTGGTAGTCCAGGATCATGCGCTTGACCTCGTGCGGCGCGTCGTAGAAGTGATCCACGGCGGCGGGGTCGAAGACGCTGTTGGCGAAGGGGCTGTCGTCGGCGGGGCTGTAGCCGTACCGGGAGAAGACCGCGCAGATCTGGGCGGAGGGGAAGCGGCTGTGCAGGTGCTCGGTCACCTCGGCGGCGCTCTGGCCGGCGCCGACGACCACGAACCTGCGCGGCCGGTCGTCCGGCAGCTCCGCCAGCCGGTGCATCAGCTCCTGGCTGTGCCACACCCGCTCGCCGGCGACGACGCCGGGCGGCAGCACGGGCTGGAGGCCGGCGGCGAGCACGACGTTACGTGCCCGGTAGGTGGTCAGCTCGTTGTGCTGGGCCACGATGTCGAGGTGGGTGACCGTGCCGCCGTCCATGCCGCCGTCCGTGACGGGCCGGATGGTGACGGCCTCGGCCCCGTAGACGACCTGGTGCTCGAAGCGGGCCGCGACCCATTCGAGGTAGTCGTGGAACTCCAGGCGGGTCGGGTACATCGTCTTCTGGTTGATGAAGTCGGCCAGCCGGCCCTTGGCGTGCAGGTAGCTGACGAAGCTGTGGGGGCTCGCCGGGTTCCGCATCGTGACCAGGTCCTTGAGGAAGGACACCTGCATGGTCGCGCCGTCGATCAGCATGCCGCGGTGCCAGCCGAACGACGGCTGCCGCTCCAGGAAGACGGCGGACGGCGCGGGCGTGCGCGACTCGGCGAGCGCGACGGCCAGGGCGAGGTTGGAGGGGCCGAAGCCGATTCCGACGAGGTCGTAGGCCGGGGTCACCACTGAGGAAGGTCCTCCTGAGCACGCGGGTACACCATCAGCGCCGCCGTCTTGTGCGGCATCGTCACCTCTCCCACGCGGACGAACCCGGCCGCGGTGAAGGCCCGGACGGAGGGCTCGTTGCGGACGTTCGGCTCGGCGACGACGCGGGTGCAGCGCTCGTCGGCAGCCAGCAGGCCCTCGGCGACCGCGCGCAGCAGCCGGCGGCCGACGCCGTGGCCCAGGTCGCGCTCGTCGCCGATCGCGACGTGCACGCCGAGGTCGTGCGGCCGGTACGGGTACAGCGGCGCCAGCCGGTCCCGCAGCACCCGGTACAGCTCCAGGTAGGCGACCGGTTCGCCGTCCCGGTAGGCCAGGCACGGCCGGGAGTGCCGCCCCGCCGCCTGGCGGGCGATCTCGTCGGCCCATCGCTCGTACGGCCAGGCCTGGTCCCAGGGGCCGGCCACGTGCGGCCGGTTCATCCAGTCGTGGACCACGGCGACGCCGTCGGCGCCGGGCTCGATCGGGGCCACCCGCCATCCGCCGGCCAGCGAGGGGATCGGCGGGGCGCCGACCTCCTCCTCCACATGCACGTCCACACACCCTCCAAGTTAGGTTTGCCTTACCTAAGCTCATGGCCACGCACAACACATCACGGATGAAGTGCGACCGTCAAGACGCGGCGAAGGTGGATTCCGTGCCGCTTCCCGGCCAGAGCGGGCATCTCCCCTCTTCAGGCCACGAGTCGGACATGTTAGGTTAGGCTCGCCTTACTGTCGATCTTCGGGGAGCGCCGCTTGCACACCGGGCGGGACGTACTGCTGCGCACGGTCGCGAGCCAATGGCGCAGGCTGGCCGGGGGCTCGCTGCTCGGCGCCGGGCACCAGGCGGGCGAGGCCCTGGTGCCCGTCCTCATCGGGGTCGCCATCGACCAGGCCGTCGCGGGCGGCGACTGGGGGCGGCTGCTCCTGTGGCTGGCGGTGCTCGCCGCCGTCTACGTCGGCCTGTCGTTCAGCTACCGCTTCGGCGCCCTCGTCGGCGAGCGCGCCGCCGAGGAGGCCGCGCACGAGCTGCGCATCGCCGTCGTCGCCCGGGTGCTGCACCCCGGCGGCGGCGCCGAGGACCGGCTGCCCGGCGCGCTGACCGGCATCGCCACCGAGGACGTACGGCGGGTCGGCGCGGTCCTGATGGCGGTGCTGGCCGGCGTCGCCGGGCTCACCGGCCTGGTCGTGGCCGGGGTGCTGCTGCTGAACACCTCGGTCCAGCTCGGGTTGATCGTGCTGGCCGGCACGCCGGCGCTGCTGTGGCTCGGGCACCTGCTCGGCAAGCCGCTGGAACGCCGCAGCGCCGTCGAGCAGGAGCACGCCGCGCGCGCCTCGGGCATGGCCGCCGACCTGGTGACCGGGCTGCGGGTGCTCAAGGGGATCGGCGCCGAACGGGCCGGGATCGAACGCTACCGGCGGACCAGCCGCGACTCCCTCGCCGCGACCCTGCGCGCCTCCCGCGCCGAGGCCCTGCAGAACGGCGTGGTGCTCGCGCTCACCGGGGCCTTCATCGCGCTGATCGCGCTGGCCGGCGGCTACTTCGCCACCGCCGGCGACATCACGCTCGGGCAGCTCGTCTCCGCGGTCGGGCTGGCACTCTTCCTCCAGGGTCCGCTGCAGCTCTTCGCCTGGGTGAACGCCGACTTCGCGCAGGCCAGGGCGTCGGCCACCCGGGTCGCGGCGCTGCTGTCCGCGCCGCCCGCCGTGCCCGCCGGCGACCGCGAGCCGCCCGGGGACGTGACGGGCGCGGTCCGGCTGCGCTCGGTCAGCTACGGGCCGCTGCGGGACCTCGACCTGGACATCGCGGCCGGCGAGCTGGTGGGAGTGGCCGCCACCGATCCCGCGGCGGCCACGTCCCTGGTGCGCTGCCTGGCGCGGCAGGCCGACCCCGAGTCCGGGACGGTGGAGCTCGACGGCGTGCCGCTGCGCGACCTCGACCCCGGACGGCTACGCGAGTCGGTGCTGGTGGCCGAGCACGACGCGGTCCTCTTCGAGGGCACCGTCGCCACCAACGTCGGCCAGGCCCCGGAAGCCGCCGTCGCCGAGGCGCTGGAGGCCGCCGGCGCGGGGGACATCCCGCCCGGCACCCCGGTCAGCGAACGCGGCGGCTCGCTCTCCGGCGGCCAGCGCCAGCGGGTGGCGCTGGCGCGGGCGCTCGCCGCGGCCCGCCCGGTGCTCGTCCTGCACGACCCAACCACCGCCGTGGACGCCGTCACCGAGACCAGGATCGCCGACGGCATCAGCCGCCTGCGCCGCGACCGCACGACCGTGCTGGTGACCACCAGCCCCGCCCTGCTCGCGGTGGCCGACCGGGTGCTGCTGCTGCACGAGGGCCGCGTCACCGACGAGGCCCCCCACGCCGACCTGCTGCGCCGCAACCCCGGCTACCGGGCGGCGGTGCTCGCATGACCAGGGAGCTGCTGCCGACCGCGACGCCGGCCCGTACCCGGGCGGCCGTCCTGCGGATCGTGCGCCCGCACCGGCGGACCGCCGTGGCCGGGTTCGGCCTGCTGATCGTGGCCACCTCCGTGGGCCTGCTCATCCAGCCGCTGCTCGGCCACATCGTGGACCTGGTGGCCGGCCGCGAGCGGGCGGCGGCGCTGGCCGTGCCCGCCGCGCTGCTGGTGCTGGTCGGCCTGGTCCAGGGGGCGCTGACCGCCTGGGGCCTGACGCTGGTGGCCAGGCTGGGCGAGACCGCCCTCGCCGACCTGCGCGAACGTTTCGTCGAGCGGGCCCTCGCCCTGCCGCTCGACCGCGTGGAACGGGCCGGCTCCGGCGACCTCACCGCCCGCGTCACGGGCGACGTGGCGCGGGTCGCCGAGGCCGTGCGCTCGGCGCTGCCCGCGCTGGCCCAGTCGCTGCTGTCGATCGTCCTGACGCTGGCCGCCCTGGCGCTGCTCGACTGGCGGTTCCTGGTCGCGGCACTGCTCGCCGTGCCGGTGCAGGCGCACACCGCCCGCTGGTACGTAGGCAACGCGGTGCCGCTCTACGCGGCCCAGCGGGTGGCCACCGGCGAGCAGCAGCAGCAACTGCTCGACACGATCGCGGGGGCGTCCACCGTACGGGCCTTCCGCACCGAGCCGGAGCACCTGGAGCGGGTCGCCGGCCGTTCGCGGGCCGCGGTGGAGCTGACGATGCGCGGGGTGCGGCTGATGCTGCGCTTCTACAGCCGCCTGCACGTCGCCGAGTACGTCGGCCTCGCCGCGGTGCTCGCGGCCGGGGTGCTGCTGGTCCGCGACGGCTCGGCCACGATCGGCACCGCCACGGCCGCCGCGCTGTACTTCCACAACCTCTTCGGCCCGATCAACACCGCCCTGGCCCTGCTGGACGACGCCCAGGCGGCCACCGCCAGCCTGGCCCGCGTCGTCGGCGTGGCCGACGCCGCACCCGCCGGCCCCCTACCCGTCCGGGACCAGAACGGAGGCGGGGTGAGCGTGCGCGGCCTCGCCCACGCGTACGAGCCCGGCGACCCGGTGCTGCACGGCGTTGACCTCGACATCCGCCCCGGCGAGCGGGTCGCGCTGGTCGGGGCGAGCGGCGCGGGCAAGACCACGCTGGCCAAGCTGGTCGCCGGCGTCCACGAGCCCACCGCCGGCACCGTCGAGACGCCGCCCGGCGTCGCCATGGTGACCCAGGAGGTGCACGTCTTCGCCGGTCCGCTGGCCGACGACCTGCGCCTCGCCCGCCCGGACGCCACCGACGACGAGCTGCGCGCGGCCCTCGCCACCGTGGACGCCCTCGCCTGGGCGGAGGCGCTGCCCGACGGCCTCGCGACGGTCGTCGGCGCGGGCGGGCACCGCCTGACCGGCGCCCAGCGGCAGCAGCTCGCGCTGGCCCGGCTGGTGCTGGCCGACCCTGCGGTGGCGGTGCTCGACGAGGCCACGGCCGAGGCGGGCAGCGTCGGCGCCCGCGTGCTGGAGCGGGCGGTCGAGCGGGCCGTGGACGGGCGTACCGCGCTCATCGTCGCCCACCGGCTCACCCAGGCCGCCACGGCGGACAGCGTGGTGGTGATGGAGGACGGCCGGGTCGTGGAACGCGGCTCGCATGACGACCTGCGCGCCGCGGGCGGGCGCTACGCCGCCCACTGGTCGGCCTGGACCGACCACCGCCCCCATGAGGACGCCTGAGTTGCCGAACCGTTAGACGAGTGAGGCTCATGTTCGTCTTGCCGAGCCCGCGAGCGCGATGGATGCTGACGGCGACCCCGGTCACCCCGCCTGGGAGGTGGTCCCCGTGTTCCACCCGCTCAGGACGGCCGCGGCCGTCCTCCTCCTGGCCGGCGCGCTGGTCGCACCGGCCTCCCCCGCTCCCGCCGCCGCCTCCGCACCCGCTCCGGTGAGCGGCTTCGTGGACGGCCACAGCCACCTGTTCTCGTACGAGACGTTCGGTGGCATGCTGATGTGCGGCAAGCCGTTCGATCCCGGCGGCATCGCGCGCGCCCTGGCCGACTGCCCCGACCACTACCCGGACGGCCGGCTCGCCTGGTACGAGAACTTCACCCGCACCGGCTCCGCCACCGGCACCCACGACCCCGTCGGCTGGCCCACCTTCCGCGACTGGCCGGCGCACGACTCGCTGACCCACCAGCAGGCGTACTACACCTGGGTCGAGCGCGCCTGGCGGGGCGGGCTGCGGGTGCTGGTCAACCACCTGGTGGCCAACCGGCAGCTCTGCGCCATCTACCCGCTGAAGAAGTACTCCTGCGACGAGATGACCTCCATCAGACTCCAGGCGCAGCGCGCCCGCGAGCTGCAGGCCCACATCGACGCCGAGTCGGGCGGCCCCGGACGCGGCTGGTTCCGCATCGTCGCCGACCCCGCCGAGGCCAGGCAGGTGATCGGGGCGGGCAAGCTGGCCGTCGTGCTCGGCGTCGAGACCTCCGAGCCGTTCGGCTGCCGCCAGATCCTCGGCGTCCCGCAGTGCACCAAGGCCCAGATCGACCGGGGCCTGGACGAGATGCGGGCGCTCGGCGTGCGCACCATGTTCGTCTGCCACAAGTACGACAACGCGCTGTGCGGCGTGCGCTTCGACTCCGGCACCCAGGGCGCGATCGTCAACATCGGCAACCTGCTCGGCACCGGCTCGTTCTGGCAGGCCCGCACCTGCACGGGCCCCGAGCACGACAACACGATCGACCCGGCCGGCGTGCTCCCCGACCAGATCGTCCGGCTGCTCCCGCCCGGCGTGTCGCTGCCGCTCTATCCGCCGGCGCCGCACTGCAACACCCGCGGACTGACCGCGCTCGGCGAGTACATGGTCCAGGGCATGATCAGGCGCGGCATGCTGATCGAGCTCGACCACATGAGCGTCAAGGCCGCCGGCCGTACGCTCGACCTGCTGGAGGCGGCCCGCTACCCCGGCGTCGTCTCCTCGCACAGCTGGGCCGACCCGAACTTCCTCCCCCGCATCTACGCCCTCGGCGGCATGGTCACCCAGTACGGCCACGACGCCACCGAGTTCGTCGCCGAGTGGCGGCGTACGGCGCCCCTGCGGCAGCGCTACCAGGTGCCGGGCTACGGCTACGGCCTCGACGTCAACGGCATGGGCCGGCTGCCCGGACCGCGCGCCGGCAACGCGGCGAACCCGGTGACGTACCCGTTCACCTCGTACGACGGGAGCGTGGTGCTGGACCGGCCGCGCACCGGCGAACGCGTCTGGGACGTCAACGTGGACGGGGTGGCCCACTACGGCCTGGTGCCCGACTGGATCGAGGACATGCGGCGCCTCGCCGGCCCAGACCTGGTCCGCGACCTCGCGGCGGGCGCGGAGTCGTACCTGCGGACGTGGGAGGCCGCCACGTCGTGAGCTCCTACCGCCGGCCGAGCAGAGCGGCGGCGATGGCGACCTGGGCGGGTTCCAGCGTCGCCTTGCCGTCCTCGACGTCCCACAGGGCGTTCTGCAGCACGCGGCCGAGCGTCCAGCCGATCGCCCGGTCCCGGTCCAGGCCGAGGACCTCGGTCAGCAGGTCGAAGCGCCGCAGCACCGCGCGAGCCACGTCACCGGTGGCCTCCACCTCGTCCCACCGGTTGTCGAGCGCCGGCAGCAATTCGAACCCCGGGTCGCCGGCCAGCGGCTCGGGGTCGATCGCCAGCCAGGGCTCGCGCTCCCCGGCGAGCACGTTGTCGTAGTGCAGATCCCAGTGCAGCAGGCGGTCGCCGGGCTCACCCGTCAGCTCGGCCACGGCGGACGCGCAGGTGCGCACCAGCCGCTGTTCGGCGGGGTCACGCAGGGCCCGCACCGCCTCCGGGACCTGGTCGAGCATGGCGGCGGCGATGTCCGACAGCCGCCGCAGCCCTGGTGGGGCGGGCACCGCGGTCAGCCGTGCCATCAGCTCGGCCAGGATCCGCAGCGCCTTGGCGTCGTCGGCGACCGAGGACAGCGGCCTGGCCGCGTCCAGCCGCTCCAGCAGCTGCGTGGCGCTGCTCTCGTCATGGTCGAGCAGGCGCACGATCCCGTCGCCGTCCCACGCCCTCAGCCCGGCCGCGGTGCCGGCGGTCTCCTCCCGCGGCTGCTGCAGCTTCAGCACGGCGGGCGTCCCGTCGGCCCGGAGCACGGGCAGGACCAGCGACGCCATGCCGTGAGCGGGCGGGCCGTCCGGCCGCAGCTCCCAACGGTCCAGGAACTCGCCGCCCAGCCGGGGCAGCTCGGCGAGCCACGCCCGTGCCTCGGCGCCCTGCGTACCGTAGGACGCGGCGAACGCCTCGGGAACATCAACGGAGATCAACTTGGCCACGGCTGCCAGCCTAGGTCAGACGGCCGACTCCAGGAGGCCGCCGTCAGACCGCCGTCGTGAGCGTGACCTCGTGGGGCTCGAAGCCGCGTGCCTCGTAGAAGCGGAGGGCGCCGGTGTTGGCCGCGTACGCCGACACCGACGCCTCGTTCGCGCCGCGCTCCCGCGCCCAGTCCAGGAACCGCCCGACCAGCTTCGCGCCGACGCCCTTCCCGCGCAGTTCCTCCGCCACCCGCATGCTGACGAGCACGGCCACGACCGCGTCCGGGCGAAGCTCGTCGGGGGCCCGCAGCTGGCCGGTGAGGTGTCCGGCCACCGGCCCGTCCGGTCCGCCGAGCCGGACCAGGAGCGCCAGGGTGTCCGGCCCGGTCACCATGCCGTCGTAGTAGGCGAACCCGTCGCGTTCCGGCCAGCCCACGTCCATGCGCGGGTCCCGCCGCCCGCCGTCCTCCCGAAAGAGCGCCGCGGCCGAACGTACGAGCGCGGGCACGTCCTCGGGGCGGGCGGCCACGATGAAGGCATCCATGACCGCGACGCTAGCGATCATGATTAATCATGTAAATGCGGTCAGAGAGCCGGTTCCAGGAGGCCGCCCAGTGCGCCCGCGTACGCCAGGCCGCTGGTCGCCGCGATCTCGTCGAGGGTCTGCGCGGGCCGTACGGTGGCCAGGCGCACCTCGCCGCCGTCCGCGACCGTGAAGCCGTGCACCCCCGGGTACGGCAGGCTGTTGTAGGCCCACGGCGTCGAGAAGTAGTAGGCCCCGGTGTCGCGCAGCACGACGACGTCGCCCTCCGCCAGCTCCGGCAGCTTCCTGGCGTGCGCGACCACGTCCCCGGCGAAGCAGCACGGCCCGGCCACGTCCTGCGCCAGGAGCGGGCCGTCCTTGGGCAGCCCGTCGGCGTCGAACGCGGCCACCCGCAGCGGCCACGCCTCCGGCATGAACACCGTCCGGGTCGCGACCTGCGCGCCCGCGTGCGTGATCGCGATCCGCCGCCCGCCCGCGTCCTTGGTGTACTCGACCAGGGCGGCGATGAAGCCGTTCTTGGCCAGCAGGGAGCGGCCGAACTCGGTGACCAGCGCGTACCGGCCGTCGAGGATCCCGGGGACGGCGGCCTGGAGCGCGGCCACGTACTCGGCGAAGGTGGGGGTGGTCTCGTCGTCGGCGAAGTTCACCGGCAGGCCGCCGCCGATGTCGAGGCTGGTGATCCGGCGCTCGCCCAGGACGGCGTTGATCTCCTCGGCCAGCGCGTACGTCTCCGCGATGCCCGCCGCGATCAGCTCCAGCGGGCAGCCCTGGGAGCCGACGTGCGCGTGCAGACGGGTCAGCCAGGGACGCTCGGCGAAGGCGCGCACCACGCGCTCGCGGTTGCCGGGGTCGCGCAGCGTCACCCCGAACTTGGACGTCGCCGTCGCCGTGCTCATCGCGCCGATGGAGCCGCCGCCCACCTGCGGGTTCACCCGCAGCCCGACGACCGAAGCGGACCCTGGCGCGCGCAGCTCGTCGATGCGGCGCAGCTCGTCGAGGTTGTCGGCGTTGACCGCGACCCCGAGCGCCAGCGCCTCGGCGAGCTCCGCGCGCGTCTTGGCGGGCGAGTCGAGGACGATGTCGCCGGGCGCGAACCCGGCGTCGAGCGCGATACGCAGCTCGCCCGGGCTGGCGACCTCGCAGCCCATGCCCTGCTCGGCGAGCAGCCGCAGGACCGGGATCAGGGACGCGGCCTTGGCGGCGAACGTGTGCAGCACCTGGGGCGCGGGGGCGAACGCCTCACGCAGGGCGGCGACCGAGTCGCGCACCCCCTCGACGTCGACGAACCCGGCCACCGGGTGGGCCGGGCCGACCGCGCCGGTCCTGACCGCGTGCCGGACGACGTCGGCCACCCGGTCAGCGGTGGTGCGGGCGGGGGAGAGCGTGGAACTGCCGTGAATCACGGTACGGGGCTCCTGGACGTACACGGGGGGTGCGTGGCTTTCGGATGGGTACGAAAACAGATTCGGGCATGCGACCGTCGATCGTCTTCGTCCGGCAGGCCAAAGGTCACGGACCGTTCTGTCCGTTCGGCCAAAGGATCAGGTCAGCGCGGGCGGGTGGCCAGGCGGACCGCGAGGGTGAGCATGAGCCGGGTGTCGGGGTCGTCCAGGTCCACGCCGTACCGGTCGCGGACGCGGCGCAGGCGGTAGCGCAGGGTGTTGGGGTGCAGGACCAGCCGCTTGGCCGCGCGGCCGACGTCACAGGAGGCGTCCAGGTACGCGGCGAGCGAACGGACCAGTTCGCCGCCCGCCGCGAGATCGCCCCGCACGAGGTCGTACACCGGCCCGCTCCCCCGCTCCCAGACCGGCCACACCGCGTCCAACACCCGCTGCACGTCCAGAGCCGCCCCCAACTCAGCCGCCGACGCATGCCGCCGCACCCCCGGCCCCTCCCCGGCCGCCCGTTGCCCACCGGCGCCCCACCCACTACCGGCCGACTCGCCACCGGCCCGTCCAGCACCGGCCCGTGCACCACCGGCCGACCTGCCGCCTGCCGACCCGCCACCTGCCGACCCGCCACCTGCCGATTTGCCGCCTGCCGACCCGCCACCAGTCGGCCCGCCACCGGCCGCCGGGTCCTGCGCGGCGCTCGCCGCCCGCTCGCGCAGCACCCGGATGACCAGCTCGGCGTCCGCGCGGGAGTCGGCGGCCCGCAGCGGAGACGGCACGACCGGGCCCGCCCCCACGAACACCGGCCCCGCACCTCCCAGCGACGCCGCCAGGGTGTCCAGCTCACGAGCCAGGGCGAGCACATCCCGCTCAGCCCCCCGCCGTACCGGCACCAGCGCCATCACCCGCCCACCGTCCCGCAGCACCCGAATCCCGGCCCGGTAGGAGGCGGCCTGCACGGCCAACAACCCCATCACCCGCTCCAACCCCGCCTCCCGCTGCCCAACCGCGCCGACGGACGGGACCGCCGACGGGGCGACGGACCAACCAGCCGGCGGCGCACCCGCCGAGGCGGCAGGGTTGACGGCGGGCGCGGCGGTGAGTGGCGCGACCGGCGGCTCAGCGGGCATGGCAGACGACGACGGGGCAGACGACGGCGCGACGGACGGGCCGACAGCCGGTGGGGCAGCCGGCGGGACAGCCGGCGGGGCGGCATCCGACGAGGTCCCGGGCGCGACGGCGGGCGGCGCGAGGGGCGAGGCGACGGACCAACCGGCCGGCGGCGCGGCAGTCATCGGCGGGGGCGGGGTGGGAGTTGCGGGGGCGGTGGGCTGGGGGTTCACAGCGTTGGCGGGGTCGTTGGGGTCGGCGATGACGACTGCGCAGGGCAGGTCCGGGGCGAGGCCGAGGGTCCAGGCGTGGGTGCTCATGTCCCCGCGCCCGCCCAGCAGCCCGCGCAGCGCGTGCTCCTCGCGCCGCCGCGCGCCGCTCTCCCGCAGCCGGTGCTGCACCAGGTACGGCACCGCCACCTCGGCCGCCCGCCGCAGCGCCCGCGCCGCGCCCTCCGTGAACGGGCGGCCGGCGTCCGCGGCGGCCCAGATGGAGCCGAGCATCTCCCGCCCGCTGCGGATGGCGATGATGAGCCGTTCCGGGCTGGAGCCGTCGGCGGGCCGGTGGATCACCTCGTCGGAGGACCACAACGTACGCAGCAGGCCGCTGCGCCGCAGCTCCTCCACCCGCCAGTCCGGCACCCGGCCGCCGAGGATGGTGGAGCGGCGCAGCTCGTCGGCCTCGGGCCCGATGGCGGAGTAGGCCAGCACCCGGAACGCGGTGTCCTCGATGGTGATCGACCCACCGGTGAACTCGGCCACCGCCGAAGCCAGCGCCGCGAGCCCGCCGCCGGCCGTGACGTCGGCCATCCGGTCCCCGCGCCCGGCTCCGGCGTAGGCGGCGGCCGAGCGCACCAGGGTGGCCACGTCGTCCCAGTCGGCCCAGGCGGCGCGGGCGAGCAGCGCGACCCCGGCCCGCTCCGCGACCGCGACCACGGACGGCGCTCCCGCCTCCCCGGGCACGTCTTCGGGGTCGAGGCCGGGGTGATCGCGCAGCACGACCGCGGCGGCCCCGCGCCCGGCGGCCTCGCGGACGAAGTCGTGCACCGACGGCAGCACCCCCACCGCCAGCACGATCCGCCCCCCGTACGAGCGGGCCGCCCCCTCCTCCCCGATGATCATCCCGGTGATGGCGACGTCCTGCCCGGAGGGCGCGAGCAGCAGCCGCAGGATGCCGCCCTCGTCGAAGGCGAGCAGCTCGCGCAGGGTGAGTCCGGTGTCACGGGTGGCGCGGGCGGTCATGCCGGGGAGCATACGGAAGTGGCCTGACCTCCCCAGCACTCGGGGCTCACAGCGCGGCGCGGGCGGGGACCAGACGGGCGCCGAGGGCGCGGGCGCCGATCACCAGGGCCGCGGCGGCGAGGACGATGTCCTTGAAGATGTACTGCGCCTCCAGCGTGGGCGCACCGGGGAACAGGTCGGTGAAGAACAGCACGTACGGGGCGAAGAACCCGGCCAGCGCACCGGCCATCACCACCAGCCCGGTCTTCAGCAGCCGGCCCGTCACCAGCGTGAGGCCGATGAAGACCTCCAGCCCGGCGATCACGGCCTGCGCCGCGTACCCCGACAGCAGCCCCATGGACAGCCTCTCCAGCGTGGCCACCGACAGCGCCTCCGCCGGGCTCACCCCCGGGAAGAACTTGAGCGTCCCGAAGGCCACGAAGACCAGCCCGAGACTGATCCGCAGGATGTCGATGCTGTGCCGGCTGAGCCAGGCGGCCAGTTTGGAGACCAGCCTGGAGAGCATGGTCTCGATGGCGGCGGTCATGTCGCGCTCCCTGTCTGAAGAAGTCGTTTGCGTCGTGCTCAAGACTCCTGAACCGGGAGGCGCCGGACATCCGGCCTCGGGCGGCACTCCTGCTACGCCGCCACGGGTACGGCGGGGTCAGGGTCTACCGCCCTGGTCCTCAGGGGCCCGCCCCTAGGGGACGGCGATCACCACGTCGGGCGCCCGGGGCGCGTACTCCGCCGGGCGTACGCGCTCAGAGACCGAGGTCGTCCAGCTCCTTGTGGAGGGAGGAACGCGAGCCGCCGGAAGCAGGCGGGGCGGCGGGCTTGGAGGCGGCGGCCCTGCGGTCGCGGAAGATCCAGCCGCCCACCGTGCCGGCGAGGAACCCGAACAGGTGCGCCTGCCAGCCGATCCCCTCCTGCGGCAGCAGCCCGGTGAACTGGTAGGCGAAGGACAATGCCATGACCACGCCGATCACGATGTCGATCAGGTGCCGGTCGAAGACGCCGCGGACCAGGACGTACCCGAAATATCCGAAGACGACGCCGCTCGCCCCCGCCCCGACGGCGTCCGGGTCCGCGGTGAACCACTCCCCGAGGCCGCTGACCAGGACGATGAGCGCCGTCACGCTCAAGAACTTGGCCACACCGCGATAGGCGGCGAGGAAGCCGAAGACGAACAGCGGCCCGGAGTTGCCCTCGATGTGCTCCCAGCTCCAGTGCAGGAACGCCGAGGAGATGATGCCGGGCAGCGTCTCCGGGTTCCACGCCTGCACGCCGTACGCGCGGCTGAGCGCGTAGCCGGACAGCCAGTTGGGGATCTGCAGGACCCAGATGACGGCCAGGAACCCGACCATCACCCATAACGCCTTACGGGCCTCCGCGATCATGATTTCGGCCGTCTGGCCCCTGGACTCCATCGGTCTGCTCCCTGGTCGATCATGTACCGGGCGGACCAAGTATCACGGCTTGCGTCTCGTACGGGTAGTCAGGGCCAGCAGCACCCCGGCGTACAGCACCAGCACCAGCAGCAGCCACAGCAGGCTCGTGACGGGCAGCGCGACCAGCCCCAGCGCCGGCGCGAGCGGCGAGATCGGCAGCAGCAGGCCGGCCGCCGCGAGCGCGCCCGTGGCCAGGCCGAGCGGGCGCGACACCCGCGCGACGGGACGCAGGAGCAGCATGATGGCGGCCTGGGTGAGCACGTTCTCGACCAGCCAGCCGGTGTGGAAGGCCGACTCGTCGTGCGTGCCGTGAAAGCGGGTCAGCACCGCGAACGTGACCAGGTCGACGCCCGCGTTCACCAGGCCGAACCCCGTGATGAAGCGGAGCACGGCCTGCCGCCGCAGCCGGAACGGGCGGCGCAGCACGGCCGGGCCCGGCCGTTCGAAGGCGAGGGCGAGCTGCGCGGCGTCGAAGCAGAGGTTCTGGGCGAGCACCTGGACCGGCAGCATCGGCAGGAACGGCAGCGCCAGCCCGGCGACCAGCATGGCGATCACGTTGCCCAGGTTCGAGGACAGGGCGATGCGCAGGTAGGTGACGATGTTGCCGCTGCTGCGCCGGCCCACGACGACCGCCTGGCCGATGGCCGACAGGTCCTTGCCGGCCAGCACGACGTCGGCGGCCTCGCGGGTGACGTCCACGGCGCCGCGCGGGCAGATGCCGACGTCGGCGGCGCGCATGGCGGGCAGGTCGTTGACGCCGTCGCCGAGGAAGCCGACCGTGTGCCCGGCGGCGCGCAGGGCGCGTACCACGCGGGCCTTCTGCTCGGGCGTGCAGCGGGCGATCACCGTGGCCCGTTCGGCCGCGGCGGCGGTGAGGCCGGCCGCGTCGGCCACCTCGCCCGCCTCCAGGCCCAGCTCACGGCAGATCCTGGCCGCCGTGCCCGGGTGGTCGCCGGTCAGGATCTTGACCTTGACGCCACGGCGGGCCAGCACCGCGAGGGCTGCGGCGGCGTCCGGGGAGGGCTCATCGGCCAGGGTGACGAAGCCGACGAGGGTGAGCCCGCGCTCGCCGACCTCGTCCAGACCGGCCGGAGGGGATGCCCCCCAGCGGGCCACGGCGTCCAAGCCGACTTGAGACGCGCCCCCGCGCACCCCGGCATCCAGGCCGGGGACGGACGCGGCCCCGCGCACCCCGGCATCCAGGCCGGGGACGGACGCGGCCCCACGCGCCACGGCGTCCAGGCCGGGGACGGACGCCGCCCCGCGGGCCACGGCCAGCACGCGCGCACCTGACCGCGCCAGCGCCGCGGCGGTGGCGTTCGCGCGCCGCCGCTCGCGCTCGCCGATCGCGCACCGCTCCAGCACCGCCTCGACGGCGCCCTTGACCACCACGACGACGTCCTCGCCGTCCCGTACGAGCGCGCGGGACACCCGGGTCAGCGGGTCGAACGGCACCGCGTCCAGCCCCTCGACCTCGCCCAGCTCAGGGGCGCCGGCGAGGATGGCCTCGTCGAGCGGGTCGGGGGCGGGCGGGTCGGCGAGGTGCAGCGTCACCAGGCCGTTGACGGCCGCCCAGCGCAGCGGCTCGGGATCGGGCCGCCCGCCGGGGCCGACGGACCCGCTCAGCACCGGGCGGTCACGCGTGAGCGTGCCGGTCTTGTCCATGCACAGGACGTCGATCGCGCCCATGTCGGGCAGCGCGGACAGCCGTTTGACGATCACGCCGCGCCGCGCCAGCAGCGCAGACCCCCTCGCCAGGACGGTGGTCACCACGACGGGCAGCATCTCGGGCGTCAGCCCGACCGCCACGGCCACCGCGAACGGCAGCGCCTCCAACCCCTTGCCGCGCAGCACCGCGTTGGCGACGAGGGCGACCGGCGGGATGACCAGCATGCCCCGGACCAGGACCCAGGAGAGCCCGTACACGGACCGGTCGAAAGCCGACGTCCGCCGCGCGCCCCGCCGCCGGGAGAGCCGCGATCCGGATCGCGCTCCCGGCGGGGGCCCGGCGTAGGCGCCGGCGAAGCGGGTGGCGGCTCCCGTGGCGGTCACCACGGCGAGCGCGCTGCCGGAGGCCACGCTGCTCCCCTGCCACAGCAGGTGCTCGTCGCCGTCCGGCAGGTCCAGCGCCCGCTTGGCCACCGGCGCCGACTCCCCGGTGAGCTGCGCCTGGTGCACGGTCAGGCCGTTGGCCCGCAGCAGCCGCGCGTCGGCGGGCACCAGGTCGCCGGGGCCCAGCTTGATCACGTCGCCCGGCACCAGCTGGTCGGCGGGGATCTCCCGTTCCTCCGGCTCGGCGTCCTTCGTCGCCCGCCGCCGCACGGTCGTCGTCGTCGCGACCAGCCGGCGCAGCGCGGCCGTCGAGCGGTCGGCGCGATGCTCGCCGTTGGAGCGCAGCAGGCAGCTCACCGCGACCAGGAGGACGATGACGCCCGCCGTCGCCCAGGACGCGATGAGCGCGCTGACCAGCCCCAGCCCCAGCAGCACCAGCGTGAACGGGTCGCGCACGCTGCGGAGCAGCCGGCGCGGCAAGGTGGGGGGCAGCCGGGACGGTACGACGTTCTCGCCGTGGTCGAGCAGCCGCGCCTCGGCGTCGGCGGTCACGAGGCCGCGCGGACCGGTCTCCAGCCGCCGCAGGACCCGGAGCGGGGTGTCGGCCGCCTCAGGCGCCCAGACCACGGGCGTGCTCCCCGGGGCCCCGCCGCTCGGCGAGCCGGCCGACCAGGCCCTGCACCGTGGTCACGATGTCCTGGTCGTCGATGAGGTAGACCACCCTGCGGCCCTCGCGCCGCGACCGGACCAGGCCCGCCAGCTTGAGCTTGGCCAGGTGCTGGCTGACCGCGGGCAGCGCGCCGCCCACCCGTTCCGCCAGCCCGGACACGTCGCACTCGCCCTGCGCGAGCGCCCACACGATGTGCAGCCGGGACGGCGAGGACAGCAGCCCGAACACGGCCGCCGCCTGGTCGAGCACCTCGGCCGGCGGGTCGAGCCTCTCGTTGGCCGCCATCTTCCCCCTTTTACTCCCGGCAGCGGTCAAGTCTGGGAACACCGCCGCTACCGGCCGTCGTCGGTGAGGCCCTCGACGGTGGTGAGGTCGGCCAGCCCCGAGATCGTCAGTACGGGTTCGAGCAGCGGGTTGGCGACCAGCCGGATGCGTTCGACGTGGGAGAACAGCACGGTCAGGCCCGCGCTGTCCAGATATTCGACCGCGCTCAGGTCGACCAGCACCGTGCCGTCGCCGTCGGCGCCCGCCAGGGCCTCGTCCAGCGCGCCGGCGTTGCTCATGTCGATCTCGCCCGCGCAGGCGAGGACCAGGGTGCCGTCCGGCCGCTGCGAGGCGACCACGGTGAGAGGTGCGGTCATCGGGAGATCCTCGTCTGCAGGTCGACGGTGGTTCCGGCGGCGCCGGGCTGGATGGTGACCTCGTTCATCAGGGCGCGCATGAGCGCGACGCCCCGTCCGCGGTGCGGATTGGCCTCGGGTTCGGGGATCTTCCAGCGGCCGGTGTCGGTGACGGTGAGGCGCAGGCCGCTGCCGGTGGCGACCGCCCGCAGGCGGATCGTCCGGCCGGGGGCGTCGCGGTGCCCGTGCTCGATGGCGTTGGCGCACGCCTCGCCCGCCGCCACGAGCACGTTCTGCAGCTGCGCGGGGGCGAGCTGGCAGCGGCTCAGCCAGTCGCGGAGCGCCGCGCGCACGGGGGCGAGCTGGCTGGACTCGGCGGGGAAGGCGACCTCCAGCGGGGCGGGCTGGCGGTAGAGGAGCAGCGCGACGTCGTCGCTGAAGCCGTCGTCCGGGGTGAGGCTGGCCATGACCTCGCTCGCGAGCGCCTCGATGGGGGTGGCCCGGCCCGCCTGTACGGCCGCGCTGGCCTCGTCGATGCCGTCGGTCAGCGGACGCCGGCGCCGCTCCACCAGCCCGTCGGTGTAGACGAGCAGCGTGGACCGGGGCGGCATGGTGCACCTCGCCTCCGGCCGCGCCTTGGCCGTCGGCACGGCGAGCGGGGCCGACCGGCCGCCCTGGAGGAGCTCGGTGCTGCCGTCGGCGTGGGCGAGGATGCCGGGCGGGTGGCCGGCGCTGGAGTAGACGAGGTCGCCGGTGACGGTGTCGAGCACGCCGCAGAAGGCGGTGGTGCACTTGGCGCCGGGGATGAGCGCGGCGAACCGGTCGAGCGCGGTGAACACCTGCGCGGGGCTGGCGTCCTGGAGCAGCAGGGCCCGGCAGGCGCTGCGCAGTTGCCCCATGACGGCGGCGGCCTCCAGCCCGCGCCCCACGCAGTCGCCGACCACGATGCCGATGCGCCCTTCGGCCAGCGGCACGATGTCGTACCAGTCGCCGCCGACCTCCAGGGGGCGGCCGGCCGGCTCGTAGCGGACGGCGAAGCCGTCGGGCAGCTCGGACGGGCCCAGGATGGCCCGCTGGAGCGCCACGGCCGCCTCGCGCTGCTGGTCGAGCTGGTGGACCCGGTGCAGGCCCTGGCCGAGGTGACCGGCGAGCAGCGCCAGCAGGGTCTGGTCCTCGCCGGTGAAGGGCCGGTTCTGGCCCAGGTCGACCCAGACGGTGAGCAGGCCCTCGGGGTGCTCCAGGGTGATGCCGGCGCCGTCCGCGCCGGGCGCGACCGGGCGGAGGGGCGGCTGCTCGCGCAGCGCCGTCAGCTTCTCCCGCAGCTCTTCCGGCAGGTCCGGCCAGTCGCCGCCCGCGGGGGCGCGGACCAGGCCGAGCGGCCGGCCGTCGTTCCACACCGCGGCGAGCACCTGCCGGGCCCGCCACACCTCCTGCAACGCCTCCAGCCCGCCGGCCAGGGCGTCGGTCAGGCTGCCGGCCTGGGAGACGCGCATGCTGAGCGCGGCGAGCGCGCTCTCGCGCTGCACGAGGTAGTGCTCGGCGGTGACGTCGCGCACCGTGCCCACGACGCGGCGGCGGCGGGTGTCGGGGTCGGTGACCGCGTTGAAGGTGACCGTGATCCACACGTGGTGCCCGTCCCGGTGGGTGACGGGGACGTCGACGCTGCCCCTGCCCTCGCGCATCATGCGCTCGAACGCCTCGGCGACCTGCGCGTGCGCCTGCGGATCGGCGTCGGCGTCCGGCCACCAGGGGTGCTCGGGGGCGTACGGCAGGTCCTCGGGCCCGTAGCCGAGGATGTCGGTGAAGGCCGAGTTGACCTCGATCACCGCGCCGGTCTCGTCGGTGACGAAGAACCCCTCCTGCAACGAGTCGATCATGGCGCTGCGCCACCGGGTGTGGTGGTTGCGCATCCGCGCCAGCTCCACGTTGGCCCGCGCCCGCGCCAGCAGCTCGGCGGCGGAGAACGGCTTGACCAGGTAGTCGTCGGCGCCCGCCTCCAGGCCCTCGATCGAGTCCTCCTGCCCGGCGCGGGCCGACAGCAGCAGCACCGGCACGCCGGCGGTGCGCGGGTCGGACCGCAGCGCCGAGACCAGGGCCAGGCCGTCGAGGCGCGGCATCATGACGTCGCTGACCACGAGGTCGGGCGCGTCCGCGCGGACGGTGTCCAGGGCCTCCAGCCCGTCGCCGACGGCGGTGACCTGGTAGCCGGCGCCCCTGAGCAGCCGGAGGAGGTATTCGCGCATGTCGCTGTTGTCGTCGGCGATCAGCACGCGGGGCGCCGGGCCGCCGTCCGGCGCCGGCACGCCGGCCACGGCGGGGACCTCGGCCGCCGCCTGGGCGGCCTCGTCGTCCTCGGGGAGCCAGCGCAGGGCCTCCTGGACGTACGGGTCGGCGCCGGCCGTGACCGTCTCCGCCGCCCCGGGCGCGATGATGCTGCCGGGAGGCAGGTGCGCGACGCCGAAGGGCAGCCGGACGGTGAACGTCGTGCCCTCGTCCTCGCTGCTCTCGGCGGAGATGGTGCCGCCGTGCAGGCCCACCAGCTCCTGCACCAGGGCCAGCCCGATGCCGCTGCCCTCGTGGGAGCGCGAGCGGGCGCTCTCGATCCGGTGGAACCGCTCGAACAGCCGCGGCAGCTCCTCGGCCGGGATGCCGATGCCGGTGTCGGTGACCGTGACCACCGCGTGCCCGTCGTGCTCGCGCACGCTGACGCCGACCGAGCCGTCGAAGGTGAACTTCAGCGCGTTGCTCAGCAGGTTGAGCACGACCTTCTCCCACATGCTCCGGTCGAGGTGGACCGGCTCGGGGAGCGGGGGGCAGTCGACCACGAACTCCAGCCCGGCCTTGTCGATCGCGGAGCGGAAGACGCTGGCCAGCTCGGCGGTGACGGCCGCGAGGTCCACCGGCTCGTAGCGGGCCTGCATGCGGCCGGCTTCGAGCCGGGAGAAGTCGAGCAGCGTGTTGACGAGCTTGCCGAGGCGCAGCGCGTTGCGGTGGATGACGTCGAGGTCCTGGCGCACCTGCGGGGCGCCGTCGGCGAGCGCGCCGCGCAGCTCCTGCACCGGCCCCATGATCAGGGTGAGCGGGGTGCGGAACTCGTGGCTGATGTTGGAGAAGAAGACGGTCTTCGCCCGGTCCAGCTCGGCCAGCTCCTCGGCCCGCCGCTGCTGGGCCTGGTAGCTGCGGGCGGAGGAGATGCCGGCCGCGACGTGGCCGGCGGCCAGCTCGACGAAGCCGCGGTAGCCGTCGTCCAGCGGGCGGTACCGGTTGAGCGCGGCCACCAGGAACCCGTACGGCGCGCCGCCCTGCTGGAGCAGCGGCACCACGAGCGCCTGCGTGGGCGGCTCGCTCCAGTGCCCGGACGGCAGGCCGGCGAACGGCGCGCCGTCGAGCGCCACCAGCTCGGACTCGCCCCGGGCCGGCGCGGCGAGCGGCCACACCGGGTCGGCGTCACCTGCGGGCAGGACGGATGGGGCGGCCGGGTGCCCGGCCGGGATGCCGGTCGCCTCGGCCAGCCGCGCGCCGCCGTCGTCGTCGAACAGATAGGTGAGGGTGAAGGGGAGGTCCTGCGGGTTGTGCCCGAGCTGGCGGCAGGCGAAGGCCAGCATCTCCTGCTCGGTGCGCACCACGCTGGGGTCGGAGCCGAGGTCGCGCAGGGTCGCCATGCGCCGCTCGCCGACGACCCGCTCGGTCTCCTCGCTGACCACGCAGAGCATGCCGACCACCGCGCCGTCATCGTCGCGCAGCGGGCTGTAGGAGAAGGTGTGGTAGGTCTCCTCCGGATAGCCGGCCCGCTCCAGGAACAGCAGCAGCGCCTCGTCCCAGGTGGCCCGGCCCGTGTCCAGCACGGTGTGGATGCGGGGGCCGATGTCGCCCCAGATCTCCGCCCACACCTCGCTGGCCGGGCGGCCGAGCGCCCACGGGTATTTCCTGCCGAGCGTGTCGCGGCGGTAGGCGGCGTTGCAGAAGAACGTGAGCTCCGGCCCCCACGCCATCCACATCGAGAAGCGGGACGACAGCAGGATGCTCACGGCCGTCTGGAGGCTCTGCGGCCACTCCTCGGGGGGGCCGAGCGGGGTGGCGCGCCAGTCCACCACGGCGAGGTCGCGGCCGATCTCGTCGTCCACGGTGAAGATTCCGGCGCCAGCCGCCGGCACCGGGCCGCGTTCAGCGTCGTCGCGTGCCACACGAGACCCTTTCGTTCGTTGCCGGGCAGGTCAGACACCAGCTCGCCAGTACGTAGAATAGGGCAGATCACCCCATGGCTCGTGCCCCTCTTCCCCAGGCGCGAGGACCCACCCCTCTCTCAGGAGCCTCGGTGCAGCAGGATCCCGGTCTGACCGTCACCTACCAACCGCATTCGGCTCGCATCCATGTGCTGGTCGTCGCCGGCGACCTCGATCACCACACCTCGCCGCGTCTTCAGGCGGCTCTCGACCAGGTCGCGCTCGCGCCCGGCGACGGGCTGGTGATCGACCTGTCGGCGCTGCCGTTCTGCGACTCCACGGGCATCTCCGTGCTGGTGACGGCGCACCAGCGGGCCCAGGAGGCCGGCGCCCGGCTCGCGCTGGCCGGGATGGAGCCCGACATCGCCCACGTCTTCAAGATCATGGGCCTGGACCGGCTGCTCTCCTTCTACGACAGCCGCGACCTGGCCATCGCCGCGCTGCAGTAGCGCGGTCAGCCCGGGTCCGCGGGCCCGGCGCTCGCGGCGAGCAGCCGCTCCCCCAGCGTCCGCGCCGCCCGCACCAGATCCGGACATCTCACGATCCGGTACGCCACCGGCAGCCTGGCCAGCTCCTCGGCGTACCAGGCCGGGTTGTTCGTGCTGCCCACCAGGCGGGTGGTGGCGGCGCCGAGCGGTTCCGGGCGGCCCATGACGCGGGAGAGCCAGCCCGCCACCCGCTCGGCGGGGGCCTCGACGACGACCTCGACCTCGTGGTCCCAGCCGACGGCCAGGTGCTCCTCCAGGACGGCGGCCGGGTCGAGCCCGGCGGGCGGCTCGAAGGGGACGTCGAGGACGCGCACGTCGCCGACCCGGTCGACCCGGTAGGCGCGGCGGCCGGCGGAGGTGTGGGACCAGCACAGCAGATACCAGCGGCCGTGGCGGACGACGACCGCCCACGGGTCCACCTCGATCGTCCGCTCGTTGCCCGCCTCGGAACGGTAGCCGAGCCGCGCCCGTCGGCGGGCCGAGCACGCCTGGACGAGGGCGGCCGTGATGCCAGGGTCCGGGCGGGCCGCCGCGCGGTCGGGCACGGGCGCCGTGGTCCGCCGGACCGCCTCGGCCTGGGCGGCCACCGGCTCGGGCAGCGCCCGCATGATCTTGCCGAGCGCGCTGCCGACCGGGTCGGACGGGTCGCCCGCGTCGTGGTGGCCGTCGAGCACCGCCATGACCAGGCCCAGTGCCTCGGCCGCGGTGAACGTCAGCGGCGGCAGCCTCAGCCCCCGCCCGAGCCGGTAGCCGCCGTACGGGCCGCGGACCGCCTCGACGGGGATGCCGGCCTCGCGCAGGATGCCGATGTAGCGGCGGGCGGCGCGCTCGGAGACGCCGAGCCGGCCGGCCAGCCGGTCGGCCGTGATGCCGGGATGGCCCTGGAGCAGTTCGAGCGTCATCAGGGCCCGCGCCGTGGGGCTCGCGCCGGGCTCCATGGGGCCTCCGCTGCTGATCCGGAAGGGGAACGTCCGGAAGGGAACCTAACACGCCGTTTTTTATGTGGCTGAAAGTTCAATATTTCGGAACTTGTCCGCTGTAGCATCGGCGCGGCGTCACGGACGCCCGCACGATTCGAAAGGGACACCCCCATGCATTCCCCCTCAACGCTCACCGAGGTCCGGGAGCCCCTTCCCACCGCGCCGGAGCAGGAGGACGGCGGCGGTGTCCTCACCGTCCTGGAGCGCATCGGCGCCGTGGTGGTGCCGGTCGGCGTCGCGCTGTACGCCGTGCTCTACCTCGGCATCGAGCAGGTCTACTGGGTCTTCGGCGTCAACCCGCAGCAGGCCGGCATCGACCAGTCCGTCCTGCTGGGCCGGCTCATGGGCACGCTCATCCTGCTCCTGCTGGCGCTCATCCCGGCCATCGGCGTCCTGGTCGGTTTCGGCTGGCTCATCGACAGGGTCACGCGGGGCGCGGCCGGCCGGCTGCTCACGCGGCTGCGCGAGCGCCCGTGGATCGTGGCCGCGCTGGCCGCGCTGTGGTCGGGGGCGACGTACTGGGGGCTGTTCAACCTGGTCGCCGACCTGACCCTGGGGCTCATGGTCGCCGTCGCCGTGGGGCTCGGCGTGCTCGCCTTCCTGGTGCCGTTCCGGCTGCTGCGCCGCAAGCGGGTGGGCCGCGCGGGGATGACGGTGCTGGTGGCCGCGCTGACCGGGCTCGGGCTGGGCTTCGTGCTGATCCTCGGCCTGGTCAAGGGCGCGATCGAGGTCCAGGAGACCGGCCAGGCCAACGACCTGCTCGGCTATGTCGGCTTCCAGGACCAGTGGGCGGTGCTGCGGGACGCCGCCACCGACAAGCCGCTCTACGACGGCCGCTGGATGATGCTGCTCGGCGAGAAGGAGAACACCTACGTGTTCTACGACTGCGACAAGCAGGAGACCTTCCGCCGCTCGATGTCGACCACGAACCTCGGCAACCTGCAACTCGACCCGGACCGCGAGCCCGGCTTCCGCTGCGGCACCCTGGCCGAGGAGACCACCGGCTGACCTCCCGCTATCGTGGGTCTCCCCGCCACGAGGAGCAGCACTGATGCCCGACGCACTCCCGGTCACCCTCGACGACGTCCGTGACGCCGCGGCCCGGCTCAAGGGGGTCGCGCACCGCACGCCCGTGCTGCGTTCGCGCACGCTCGACGCACTGGCCGGGGCCGAGGTCTTCGTCAAGGCCGAGAACCTCCAGCGGGTCGGGGCGTTCAAGTTCCGCGGCGCGTACAACGCGATCTCGCGGCTGACGCCCGAGCAGCTCGCGCGGGGCATCGCCACCTACTCCTCGGGCAACCACGCCCAGGCCGTCGCCCTGGCCGCGCGCGAGCTGGGCAGCAGCGCGGTGATCGTCATGCCGGAGGACACCCCGCGGCTCAAGCGCGAGGCCACGGCCGGCTACGGCGCGGAGATCGTCACCTACGACCGCTACACCGGCGACCGGGTGGCGATCGGGGAGGCGCTGGCCGCCGAGCGCGGGCTGACGCTCATCCCGCCGTACGAGCATCCGCACGTCATCGCCGGTCAGGGCACCGCGACGCTGGAGCTGATCGAGGAGGTCGGCGAGCTGGACGCGCTGGTCGTCCCCATCGGCGGCGGCGGCCTGATCGCGGGCAGCGCGACGGCGGCCAAGGGGCTGCTGCCCGGCATCCGGGTGATCGGCGTGGAGCCCGAGGCGGGCGACGACACCAGGCGCTCGCTGGCCGCCGGGGAGCGCGTGTCGATCCCGATCCCGCGCACGATCGCCGACGGGATGGCGGCCGAGATCCCCGGCGAGCTGACGTTCTCGATCAACAGGCGTCTGGTGGACGAGGTCGTCCTGGTCTCCGACGACGAGATCCGGCAGGCGATGCGGACGGCGTTCGAGCGGATGAAGACGGTCGTCGAGCCGAGCGGCGCCACGCCGCTCGCCGCGCTGCTGGCCGGGCGGCTGGGTGAGCCGCCGCGGCGCATCGGCGTGATCGTCTCGGGCGGCAACGTGGACGTCGGGCGCTTCGCGGAGCTCCTAGCGGCTCACCCCTGACGCGACGAAGATCGGCAGGGCCAGGAACAGCCGGCCCGTCTCGGCGCGCCGGCGCTGCTCGGCCACCCACGCCGTCTCCTGATCGGCGTCGACGGCGCCGGCCGTGCGGGCCGCCGCGGCGAGCCCGGCCAGCACCGGCAGCATCGCCGCGTCCGTGAACACCTCGGTGCGCACCTCCGCGTGCACGTCCGAGAACCCGGCGTCGAGCAGCAGGTTGCGTTGCCGCCGGGCGGCCCGGGGCGCGGTCACCAGGTCGGCGCGGGCGTGCACCAGCCGCCGGGTGAGCGCCGGGTCGTCGGAGTCGATGACGAAGGTGTCCCAGTCCTGGCCCACCAGCACGGCCCGGCCGCCGGGCACGAGCACCCGGCGCGCCTCCGCCAGCGCCCGCGCCGGCTCGGCCAGCTCGTGGAAGACCTTGTCGGCGCGGTATCCCGCCACCGAGCCGTCCTCCAGCGGCAGCGCGCAGGCGTCGCCGAGCCGGAAGTCGCCCTCCGGCCAGCGGTGACGGGCCACCGCGAGCATCTCCGCGCTGACGTCCACGCCGACCGGCCGCGCCCCGCGCCCGGCCAGCTCGGCGACCGCGCGCCCCGCTCCGCAGCCGACGTCCACCACGCCGGCCCCGGCCGGCAGCTCCAGCAGCTCGTACGACCGGGCGCGCAACGCGGCGGCCCCTGGCCGGGCATCCACCGCGTCCAGCCGCCGGACGAGCGCCTCCATCTGTTCCTTCGTCTCGGGCATGCCCTCCAGCCTGCGACCTCAGGTCGACCTGAGGTCAAGGCGTGATCGGGAAGTTGTCGCGGAAGACGTTGCCGGGGTCGTAGCGGCGCTTGAGCGCCCGCAGGCGGCTCAGCGTGGGCTCGGGGAAGGCGTCGTGGAGGCGTTCCGGGCGGGTGTCGGTCTCGAAGTTGAGGTAGAGGCCGGAGAAGTGGGGGCGCATCGCGTCCCAGAGGCGGTCCAGCCCTGACCTGCTGGAGCCGAAGGCGGCGAGGGAGAAGTTCGCCGAGCGGCCCGCGTACGCGGTGGCGTCCGCGGGCACGTCGGAGACCGCGCCGCCGGCCGCCCGGATGTGGAAGAAGTACGTCTGACCGCTCGCGACCAGGCGGGCGGCGGCCTCGGCCAGCTCGGGGGTGAGGTGGTCGGCGAGCGCGGAGCGGCTGACCGGCTCGCCCTGGCCGTGGTGCGGCCCCGGCGGCACGTTCATGAGCGCCGCGTACGGGAGGATCTGGATGCTGTGGTCGAGCAGCGGCGCGACGGCGGCGAGCGGGCGCAGGCGGTCCAGCACCGTCTCCGCGTCGTCGGCGTCCACCACGGCCATGACCTGGGCCATCGGCGGCTGCCCCGGCTGCGGGCGGCCGAGGATGAGCGAGCTGGTGAGGTCCCTCGGCGCGGCCTCGACGACCGCTCCCCAGTCGCGCAGCAGCGCCGCCGGGTCCGAGGCGTCGAGGATCAACTGCGCGAAACCGACGTCGCCCACCTCGTCCACCTCGAACTCGAAGCTCGTCACGACGCCGAAGTTCGCCCCGGCGCCGCGCACGCCCCAGAACAGCTCGGCGTTCTCGGTGTCGTCGGCCCTGACCAGGCTGCCGTCCGCCAGCACCAGCTCGACGGCCCGCAGGTGGTCGATGGTCAGGCCGTGCTCGCGGGCCAGCCAGCCGATGCCGCCCGCCGTCGCCAGGCCGCCGACGCCGACCCCGCCGTAGTCGCCGGAGGTGAGCGCCCAGCCGTACGGGGCCAGCGCCGCCGCCACGTCGCTCCACCGGGCGCCGGGACCGAGGCGGACCCGGCGGGTGGCCTTGTCCAGCACCTCGATCGTGTTCAGGCGGGAGACGTCGAGCACGATGCCGCCGTGGTTGGTCGAACGGCCGCTGATGCCGTGGCCGCCGCTGCGGATCGCCAGCTTGACCGGCTGCGTACGGGCGAAGGCCAGCGCGTCGGCGACCTCGGCGGGCGTGCCGGGCCGCAGGACCAGACCGGGCGAACCGCCCCGCATGTACGTGGAGCGGACACGGGCATACCCCGCGTCGCCCGGCTCGACCCGTTCGAGGTGGGCGGGGACGGCGTCGTAGGCGATGCCGGGGTGGCGGCGGGACCGGAGACCGAGGCGGGCGATCCTGGCCTCGGCGATCCCGCCGGCCGCGCGCTTCTCCGCCACGCTCTCGCGCAGGGCGGGGGCGAGCCGCGCGGCGAAGTCGCGCAGGTCGGCCTCGGACGGGTCGTCGAGCACGAACGTCCCGACCCCGTGCTCCACCGCCAGCGCCTCCATGAGCTCGGCAGCCCCGGCGGGCAGGACCGCGACGCGCTCGATCTCCCGGGGGTCACGCCCGGCGGCCCGCGCGGCCTCGTCCACCGCCGCCTGCGCGGCGGCGACCCCGGCCAGATCGTCCTGGAGCCGGAACAGTAAGCCGTCGGCCGTGGTCCCCGCCAGGCGCAGGGCGTGGGGCTCCGTGCCCGCGACCCAGATCGGGATGTTGTGGGCGGGCGCGGGGCCGCGAGGAGCGCCCGCAACCTCGTAGTGCTCGCCGACGAAGCGGAGCGGCGCGGACTCGCCCTCCGCCCAGACGCCGCGGATGATCCCGACGGCCTCCTCCACGGCGGCCGCCGCCTCTTCGGCCGGCAGCTCCTGGACGCCCTCGCGGGGGTCCCAACGTCCGGTGGGGCTCAGCCCCAGCTCAAGCCGCCCGCCGGCGAGCAGGTCGAGGCTCGCCGCCGCGCGGGCCAGCACGGCGGGCGGGCGCGCGGCCCCGTCCAGCGGCCCGGCGGCGATCCTGACGCGCGTGGTCCGCGCCGCGGCCCAGCTCATCGAGGTCCACGCGTCCACGCCCTCGGAGGTCTCGGCGAAGAGCACGAGGTCGAGCCCCAGCTCCTCGGCCAGCGCCGCCCGCGCCACGGCCTCCTCGGCCGGCCCGTCGGCGGCGATCCGCGTCCCGAAACGCAACGGCTGCCCGTAGTCCATCGCTCACCTGCCCGCGCGCTCGGCGGCCACGAGCCGGCGCGTCTCGGGCGCGACCTCCTGGCCGAACGTCCGCAACGTCACCGGGTCGTCGGCCATCACGATGTAGGTGCCGATCCCGTACCGCAGGGAGATCGCGGCGAGCTGTTCGGCCCACTGCCGGGGCGGCCCCGACAGCAGCCGGTCGCTGGGCGGGCCAAAGCGCCCGCCGATGTTGAGCAGCCGGCGCACCGCGCCGGGCTCCCGCCCCGCGGCCAGCGCCGCCTCGTCGATGATCGCGTTGCCCTCGTCGAGCTGGTCGAGGCTCTGCAGGTACGACAGCGACGGCAGCCATCCGTCCGCCTTCGTCCCGACAAGACGGAGCATGCGCGGTTTGTAGGCCCCCAGCCAGATCCCGATGTCGTGCGCCGGAGCGGGCCCGCGCTTGGCCCCGTTGACCTGGTAGTACGTGCCGTCCACGCGGAACCGCTCGGTGTTGCCCGCGTCCCAGAAGCCGCGGATGACGTCGATCGCCTCGTCGAGCGCGTCCACGGCCTGCGCCGGGGTGAGCCGCCGCCCGCCCATGGCCTCGATCGCGTCCCAGAAGCCCCCCGCGCCCAGCCCAAGCTCGAACCGCCCCCCGCTGAGCAGGTCGAGGCTCGCCGCCGCGCGGGCGAGCACGGCGGGCGGGCGCAGCGGCAGGTTCGTGACGTTGGCCGAGACGTGCACCCGCTCGGTGCGCGCGGCGACGTAGCTGAGCAGCGTCCAGGTGTCGAGGAAGCCCGGCTGGTACGGATGGTCCTGGAACGTCACGAGGTCCAGCCCCGCGTCCTCGGACTCCCGCGCCAGGCCGACCACCTGCTCCGGCGCGGCGTTGGCGGGCGTGATGAACGACCCGAACGTCAGGTCGTGGCCGTAGTCAGGCATGTGATCCCCTCGGGATATGTGCGGCTCCACAAACCGTATGCGGTGGAGATGTGTTGTCAAACCGCACATCTCGGAGCAGTATTCCCCCCTGCGCCCGTTAAGGGGGTTCAGCTCAGCAACTCGTCCACGACGTCGCAGGGGTCGGTGCCGGCGTCCACGTCGGCCACGCCGCACGCCACCCGCCGCAACAGGCCTCTGAACGTCTCCCGCTCCTCCGGCGACAGCGACCGCAGCACGTGGTCCTCGACCGCCCGCACCTGCCGCTCCAGGTCGCGCAGCACTGCGACCCCCTGCTCCGTGGGCACGATCTTGCGCTGCCGCCGGTCGGCGGGGTTGGGCCGCCGCTCCACGAGCCCCGCCTCTACCAGGTCGTCGATGAGGTACGTCATCACCGTCCTGTCGATGCCGAGGTGGGCGGCCAGGGCGAGCTGGCTCGGCTGGTCGCCGTGGACGACGGTGGACAGCGTCTGGTAGCCACGCGGACCGTGCGGAAGGTCCTTCAGCACCCGGCCCATCGAGCCGTGCAGGGCGCGCAGCAGCACCCCGAGGGACCAGCCGAAGTCACGCTCGTCTGCCTTCTCCTCGACGGTCATACTTCGCAATATACTGCTGGGCCGACCATCTGCCCGACCACTCTTCAGCCGTCCAGAGGAAGCATGAGGTGGGTGACGAGCCGGTCGGGCTCGGTGGTGGCCGGGTCCGAGACGTACACCTCGCGGATCGGCCCGCGCAGCGGATGGCCGCGCTCGGCGCACCACGCCAGGACGGCGTGCGTGGTGAGCATGATCTGGTCGTACGGCCCGACGTGGGTCGCGCACGCGAACGTGCCGCCGGGCAGCGTCTCCAGGCCGACGCCCGCCCCCTCCCACGCGGGGTCGCCGGGATCGACGACGAGCCCGGCCCGTACCTCGAAGGCGTCCTCCAGCTCGACAGGGAACAGCCCGACGAGCCGCGGCGGGCCGGTGCGGGGCCGCGCCCGCAGCAGGCGGGCGATCGCGGCCGAGGTGGCGCGGCCCACGTCGGCGGGCCCGGCCGCGCTCTCGCGCTCCACCGCCACCGTCCGGTCCGGCTCGGTGACGACGCGCACCGGCGTGGCGGGCAGCCCGTCGGCCATCACCCGCTCCAGCGTCGCCAGCGTCCGCCGCCGCCGGGCCAGCTCGGCCTCCAGCGTCTCGCGCACCCCCACCAGGGCGTCGGCCGCGCCCCCCAGCACCTCGGCGATGACCGGCAGCGGCACGTCCAGCGAGCGCAGCAGCCCGATGGACAGCGCCTGCCTGGCCTGCGCCCGCCGGTAGTAGCGGTAGCCGGAGGCGGCGTCCACGTACGCCGGGGGCAGCAGCCCCAGCTCGTCGTAGTGCCGCAACTGCTTGACGCTCAACCGGCTGAGCCTGGCGAACTGCCCGATCGGCAGGAGATCTCCGTCCACGACTCAAGCATGGCCCTCCCCGCGACCTCAGGCGCGCAGCGGCAGGAGGGCGCCGCCCCAGGCGAGGACCTGGTCGAGGACCATGCCGAGGCGGTCCTCGTGCATGGCGGCCGGGCGGAAGTCCACGCCGTTCTCGAAGTCGGTCCAGTACGACAGCGTGACCTGCGCCGGCACGGTGGCGACGCCGAGCATGGCGAGCACGTGCCGCAGGTGCTCCACCGCCCGCACCCCGCCGTCCACGCCGTAGCCGACGAAGCCGGCGGCCTTGTTGCCCCACTCGGCGTACAGGAAGTCGACGGCCGTCTTGAGCACCCCGGGGAAGGAGTGGTTGTACTCCGGCGTCACGAAGACGAACGCGTCGAAGGACGCGATCTTGTCCGCCCACCGCCGGGTGTGCTCATGCCGGTAGTCGCCCGAGGCCGCCGCCATCGGCTCGTCCAGGTGGGGCAGCTCGAAGTCGGCCAGATCCACCACCTCGTACGTGGCGTCGCCGCGCTTGACGGCCAGATCGTGCACCCAGCGGGCCACCGCCTCGCCGTTGCGGCCTGGACGGGTGCTACCGAGGATGATGCCTACTCTGATCATGACAACGCGCCTTTCCTTCAGTGACTGTCGCGGTGCGCACACCACCGTAGGCCGGACCGCAGAGCGTATGAATGCTTCAGCGGCTCTACTTTTTGCTTCATCGTCTACGTGGTTAGATTGCCGGGTGGACATGCTCAGTGATGTCGTCGCCCTCATGCGGATCGGGCGGCCGGTCTCGGCCCGCGTCACGTGGCGGGCCCCCTGGGGAGTGGCGATCCCGCCGCAGCCCGGATCGGCGGCGTTCCAGGTGGTGCTGCGCGGGTCGTGCTGGCTCATCCCGCCGAGCGGCGAGCCGATGGCGCTGAGCGTCGGCGACGTGGTGTTCCTGCCGCACGGCCACGGATACGCGCTCGCCGACAGCCTCGACACGCCGCTCACCGAGCAGGCCGGCGAGCCGTGCGAGGGGGGCGCGCTGTCCTCCTTTACGGCGTGCGGTGGCACGGGCGCCGAGACCGTCACCGTCTACGGCTCCTACCGCACCATCCCGGCCCGCGCCCACCCCATCTTCGGCGCGCTGCCCGAGGTGATCCACCTGCCGACGACGCTCGGCCGCCACCCCGAGCTCAGGGCCACCGTCGAGCTGCTCGGCAACGAGATCGCCACGCCCCGGCCGGGTGGCGGCACCGTGGTCACGTCCCTGCTCGACATGCTCCAGCTCCTCATCCTGCGGGCCTGGTTCGAGACGTCGCCGGGCGTGTGCGATCACAAGGGGTGGGCGCTGGCGCTGTCCGACCCGTCGATCAGCAAGGCGCTCGACGCCGTGCACAACGATCCGGCGCACCGCTGGACGGTCGCCGAGCTGGCCGGGCGGGCGGGGCTGTCGCGGGCCGGGTTCGCGCGGCGGTTCACGGAGCTGGTGGGGCAGCCGCCGTTGACGTACCTCACGTGGTGGCGGCTGGGCGTGGCGGCCCGGCTGCTGCGCGAGGACCACGTGCCGGTGTCGGAGGTGGCGGCGCGGGTCGGCTACGGGTCGGAGTTCGCGTTCAACAACGCCTTCAAGCGGGAGTTCGGGATCGCGCCCGGCCGCTACCAGCGGCAGGCGTGCGCGGAGAACAAGGCGGCTTTGGAGGGATAGCTGGGGCAAATGGTGATGAACTGCCCCACAATGGAGGGATGGCATACCCTCCTCAGCCTCCGCAGCCCCACCAGCAAGGACAGTGGGGCCCGCAGGCACAGGGACCTGGCCGACCGGGATACGGCCCGCCGCCCGGCCAGGGCCAAGAGCCGGACCCCGGCCCCGCCCAGCCTCCCTACGGGCAGCAGGGGTACGTGCCCACCGCCGAGGCGTACGGCCAGCCGCCGGCCCCCCAGGGGTACGCCACCCCACAGGAGTACGGCATGCCGCCGGGCCCTCAGGCATACGCCACCCCAGGGACCCAGCCCCCGCCACCGGGCCCCGCCTTCCCACCCCACCAGCCCGCCCCCGGCCAGGGCCAGGGCCAGGGAGCAGCCGTCCCGGGACCGGGACACGACCCGGCGCAGGGACAGGGCTACCCGCCCGCCCCGGGTTTCCCTCCGGGCCAGGGGGTTCCCGCCCCGGGACCGGGCCACGACCCGGCTCAGGGGCAGGGCTACCCGCCCGCTCCGGGCTTCCCTCCCGGACAGGGCCAGGGAGCCCCCGTCCCAGGACCGGGACACGACCCGGCTCAAGGACAGGGCTACCCGCCCGCTCCAGGCTTCCCTCCCGGACAGGGCCAGGGAGCAGCCGTCCCGGGACCGGGACACGACCCGGCTCAGGGGCAGGGCTACCCGCCCGCCCCGGGCTTCCCTCCCGGGCAGGGCCACCCGCAGGGACAGGGTTACGGGCCTGGGCAGGGTTACGGCCCCGGGCCGCAGCAGGGGCACCCGCAGCCGCAGGGGGTTTCGGGGGCGCAGGCCGCCCCGATGGGGTACGGCCAGCCGCCCGCCCCGGGCGGCAACCCGTACGGGCCGTACCCCCCGTACGGCCCCCCGCCCAAGCGCCGCAACACCGGCCTGATCATCACCCTCTGCGTCGTCCTGGGCGTGCTCCTCCTCGGCGGCGGCACCGTCGGCGTGATCGCCTACCTCAACCGCGCGGACCCGGCCACCACGACCGCCCTCACCACCACCGCCCCGACCCCCGCCCCGTCGGAGCCGCAGCAGTCGGCGGCCCCGTCGGCCTCCCCCACGTCCGACCCGGACCCCAGCCCCTCATCCACGACCGCCCCGCCCTCCTCGGCCGATTCCCCGCTCCGGCACGACGAGTTCAAGGACTGGAACTTCCAGCTCGGCAGCGTCAAGTTCGCCGCCCAGAAGGTCGCCGGCTGGACCTACAACACATGCGACGCGGTCGACGGCGAGGGCGTGCTGGCCAAGTACAACTGCCAGAGCGCCGTCCAGCTCGCCTACTCCGCGTACGGCGGCCACCTCAAGGCGGTGCAGCTCATCATGGCCTTCCCGTCCACGGCCGACGCCAAGAGCGCCTCCAACCGCCTGCAGAAGCTCACCTCCGACGCCGTGAAATGGCGTACGGACAAGACCCACAAGAAGTACACGTACGGCAAGATCCTGTCCGGCTCGGCCCTGAAGTACGTGCTGGTCACGATCGTCACCGCGGACAGCTCGGCGGCCAAGGCCAAGGCGTCGCAGTTCCAGGCGTACCTGCAGACCGACCACGCGAAATACTTCGTCATGCGCGGCGAGGCCCTGACGAGCTGACGGGACGGGCTACAGCAGCCCGGCCCGGCGGGCGGACGCCGCGGCCTGGGTGCGGGTGGCGGCCTCCAGCTTGGCCAGGATGTTCGACACGTGCACGCTCACCGTCTTCTGCGCGATGAACAGCCGCTCGGCGATCTCCCGGTTGGTCAGCCCCTCGGCGACCAGGCGCAGCACCTCCAGCTCGCGCGCGGTCAGCGAGCCCGGACCACCGGGCCCGCCCCCGCCGCCGAAACGGGCCCGGCGGCCGAACTCGGTGAGGGCGTTCTCCAGCGGCGTCGCCCGAAGCTTGCCCGCCGCCTCCCTCGCCAGCTCCCACTCCGCCTGCGCCGCCTCGCGCTCGCCGTGGACGAGCAGGGCCTCGGCCAGCCGCCAGCGGGAGCGGGCCACCTCGTACACGAAGCCGAAGTCGAAGGCCGCGACGACCCGGCGCCACAGCTCGACGTCGTGCCGCCCGTGGGCGCGGTGCCACTCGGCCTCGGTCCGCAGCCCCCAGGCCAGCCCCTCGGGCCCGAGATGCCCGGGCTGGCCCGCGGGGCCGTGCTCGACCGCGAAGCGGGCCCGTTCGAGCAGGTCGTCGGCCTCGGCCCGGTCGAAGTCGCCGAGCTCGGTCATGGCGGCGAGCCCGAGCGCGGACAGCCGGATCGCCCCCGCCTCGCCGGGGCTGAGCGGCGCCAGCGCAGCGCGTACGTGCTCCAGGGCCGCCGCGGGGTCGCCCTGCCAGAGCGCGTGGTCGGCGGCGAGCCCCCGGGACATGTAGGCGACCAGGTCGTCGGACCAGAAGGGCCGCAGCCAGCTCAGCCGGCTCTCCACGCCGGGCAGTCCCCGCCCGACCTCGACGAAGAGCGAGAACGACGACAGCGTGGCCTCCGGCTGGGTGCCCACCCGCACGGGGAAGGTGGCCGCGACCGCCTCGGCCTGGTCCCACTCGCCGGCCACGTAGTGGATGAGGAAGCGCAGGAAGCGCAGGTCGGTGCCGTAGGTGCTCCACTTGAGCCCGGTGTCGAGCGCCATCCTGATGCCGTCGTCGGCGACCTCGGCGGCGGGGCCGAGCCGGCCCTGCTCGTAGTGGATGCGCGCGTGGTGGAAGCGGGCGCGCAGGTCCATCGCGAGGTCGCAGGTGGTGAGGCCGGAGGCGGTCTCGATCAGCTCGTGGGCGCGGGCGATGTCGCCGTGGTATTCGCGGTAGGTGGCCAGCGTGAGCAGCGCGCCGACCTCGGCGTCGGCGGCCCCGGCGGCGCGGGCGGTGTCGAGCGCGCGGGTGGCGAGGGCCTCGACCTCCTTGAGCCGCGGGCTCCAGAACAGGGTGCGGGCGTGGGTGGCGAGGGCGCGGGCGAGGTCGGCGTCGTTGTCGGCGCTCTCGACGGCGCGCTCGGCGGCGGCGATGGCGCCGGCCGGGTCGTCGGTCTCCCACAGGTAGTAGGCCAGGCGCTCGCTCACCTCGGACGTGGGCGGCAGCGCGCGCAGCTGGACCACGGCGCGGTGGTTGTCGCCGCTGTCGGCGGCCATGATCGCGCTGCGGAAGGCCAGCGCGGCGCGGCTCTCGCCGGTCAGCCCGGCGGCGTCCTCGACCTGGTCCCACAGGCTGAGCGCCCGGTCGTAGTGGCTGTGGGCCTCGGCGGGCGCGCCCAGCCGTTCGGCCAGCCGGCCCGCCTCGGCGGACGCCTTGAGCGCGCCCGCGAGGTCGTGACCGGCGAGGTAGTGGTGGGCCAGCTCGGCGGGCGCGGTGAGCAGGCGGGCGAAGGCGGCGTGCAGCCGGGTGCGCTCGCCGGGCAGCAGGTCGGTGTAGACGGCCTCCTGCAGCAGCGCGTGGCGGAAGGTGTAGCCGAAGCCGTCGACCCGGAGCAGCCCGCGCGAGACGATCTCCCTGACCGCCTCCTCGAACTCGGCCAGCGGCAGCCCGGACACCTCGCGCAGCAGCTCGTCCTCCACGCGGCGGCCGGCCACGGCGGCGGCCCGCAGCACCCGCTGGCTCTCCTCGGACAGCACCTCGACGCGGGACATCAGCAGGCTGGCCAGGCCGTCGGGCAGGTTGTCGCCCTCCGCGAGCGCCGCGAACAGCTCCTCGGCGTAGAACGGGTTGCCGTCGGCCCGCGCGACGATCTCGCCCAGCTCCTGGGCGCCCACCTGGCCCATCGTGGCGACATAGTCTGACAGATCGCCCGAGCTGAGCGGCCCCAGCTCCACGCCCGTCACCGTGGGCAGCCGCTTGAGCTCGGCCAGCACCGACCGCAGCGGATGGCGGCGGTGCAGGTCGTCGGTGCGGTAGGTGCCCATGACGCAGACCTGCTCGGCCTGGAGCATGCGGCTGAGGAAGACCAGCAGGTCGCGGGTGGAGCGGTCGGCCCAGTGCAGGTCCTCGATCACGAACAGCACCGGCTGTACGTCGGCCAGCAGCCCGAGCAGCGAGCCGAACAGCCGCTGCTGGGTGAGCCCGGCGGAGGGCGCGCTCTCGGTGCCGGGCAGGAGCTGGCCCAGCAGGGGGTGGGCGGCGGCGGACTCCCGCACCGCGGGCTCGGCGCCGCGCAGCGCGTCGGCCAGCGGCAGGTAGGGCAGCGCGTCGCCCAGCTCGGCGCACTGGCCGACGAGCACGTGGAAGCCCCGCTCGCGGGCCCGCGTCACCAGCTCGCCGACCAGCCGGGTCTTGCCGATCCCCGCGTCGCCGCCGACGAGCGCGACGCCGGCCGTGCCTTCTGTGGCGGACTCCAGCACCCGCACGAGTCTGTCCAGCTCAACCGAGCGCCCGACGAGAAGTCCGTTCACGCCACAACTATGCCACGCCGGGCCGACACCTTATTTGGTCCGGAAAATCGGCTTCCCATTGGCCCGGGCGTCAGGACCAAAGCCGACCTATGCTTCGGAGCCGTGATCTCCTTCACGGCGTACGCCTTCTTCGTCACCGCCGCGCTCGCCCTCGTGCTGATCCCCGGCCCGAACCATCTCTACATCACCGCCCGCGGCCTGGCCCAGGGCCGGACGGCGGCGCTGGTCAGCGCCCTCGGCGTGGAGACCGGCACGCTGGTGCACATCGCCGCGGCCGCGGCGGGGCTGTCGTACCTGATCTCGCGGTCGGCGACGCTGTTCGCGGTCGTGAAGTGGGCGGGCGTGGCCTACCTCGGCTACCTGGCCTTCCGCGCGTTCACCGGCGGCGGGCAGGAGGAGGGCGCCACGCCGCCCCCGCAGCCGCTGCGCAAGGTGTTCCTGGAAGGGATGCTGGTCAACGTGCTCAACCCCAAGGTGGCGCTGTTCTTCCTGGCGTTCCTGCCGCCGTTCGTCCGTCCCGAGGCGGGCTCGCCCGCGCTGCAGATCGTGCTGTTCGGCCTGACGCTGCTGCTGCTCGGTCTGCTGTCGGACCTCGTGTACGCCTGGACCGCCGGCGCCCTCGGCGGCCGGCTGCGGAGCCGGGCGAGGACCTTGCGTCGCCTCAGCGGCGTGGTCTACCTGGGTCTCGGCGTGGCCACGGCGTTCGCCGGGAGAAAATGAGGCGCATGGCCCCGAGGAAACAGCAGGAGATCTTCGACGCGACGTTGCGGCTGGTCGCCGAGAAGGGCTACGACGGGCTGACCGTCGAGGGCGTCGCCGAGCGGTCGGGCGTCAACAAGACGACGATCTACCGGTGGTGGCCGTCCAAGGCCGCGCTGCTCGGGGCGGCGCTGGTGGAGTCCGACGTGCTGGAGTTCGAGCCGACCGACACGGGCAGCCTGCGCGGCGACCTCGTGGCGCTGGTGGAGGGCGTGATCCGGCTGCTCACCGAGCCGCCGGCCGCGGACATCGCGCTGGCCGCGCTCGCCGCCGCCGTCCGCCACCCGGAGCTGGACGCCCGCCACTTCTTCGCCGACCGCCTCGCGAAGGAGCGGGAGATCTTCGAACGGGCCGCGCGGCGCGGCGAACTGGCCGCCTCGGCCGATCCGATGCTGGTGATCGACCTGCTGGCGGGGGCGGTGTGGGCGCGGGTGGTCCTGCGCGGGCTGCGCGCGCCGGACGACTTCGCGGCCAAGGTCGTCTCGGCCCTGCTCGACGGCGTCTAGCTCCTGCGCGGAGCCTGATCGCCGGCCGCCTCCTGATCCTGGGCGATGCGGCCGCGCAGCATGACCTCCATGACCTTCATGAAGCGCTGCGCCCTGACACGGCCGACGATGAACGGGTTCGCCGTCCTCGTGGGGTCGGCGCGCAGCTCCTCGATGCGCGCCAGGCCGTGGTCGGCCCCGCCGTGGTTGTTCAGCTCGACCTCCACCCCCGCCCGCCGCATCGTGGCCGCGAAGTCGAGGACGGAGGACAGGGTCGCGCGCTTGCCCTCGATCGCGGCGGGCGGATTGGTGCCGCCCCACAACATCGCGGTGTGCCGGCGCCCCTTCCAGCGCACCGGGAAGATCGGCGAGACGGTGCCCGGCGTGTGCCCGGGAGTGTGGTGGAAGGTGATCGTGGTGTCCCCGAGGGTGAGTTTCTGTCCGTCGGCGATCACCAGGTCCCGCTTGGGCGCGTTGGCGGGGCGTCCGGCGGCGACGAGGTCCCAGTCGGCCCGGCTCATCAGGACGCGGGCGCCGTACCGGTCCGCCAGGAGCTGCGCGCCGCCGAAGTGATCGTCGTGCCCGTGGGCGACCACCACGTACTTGATCTGGGCGGGGTCCGCACCCACGGCGCGCAGCCCCGGAATGATGATCTTCTCGGCGTCGTCGGGCGAGCCCATCGCGTCGATGAGGATGACGCCCCGAGAGGTGAGCAGCGCCGTGGCCTGGACGAAGCTGGTGCCCAGCACCGCGACGTCGTCGAAGATCCGCATCGGTGCGAGGGGCTTCGCGGTCGGCATCGTCAGGTCCGGCCCGAGCGCTTTGACCAGGGCCCGCAGGACCGGGTCCTGGCCGGCCAGCCTGGCCGCGCGGTCGTAGTAGCGCTGCGCGCTCTCCGGGGCGGCGGCCGACGCCTCGGCCGGGCGGCCCGCCAGCGGCAGGAGGGCAGCCGCGGCCAGCAACGCGCGGCGAGACGGAACGGACTGTCCGAAGGACATGGGTGGGACACCTGCTTTCAGGGGCTGCGGAACTCGATGCGACCGGCCCCGATGGACGTCGATGCAGGCCCAGCAGACCAGAGGTGATCACTGACGTCCAATAGTGGTATGGGAGGCCCAGCGATAAGGAAGCGAATATCGAAGCTGGTCAGGGCCACACGGTCCGGTGCGCGGGGCCGGTTTCCCCGGTCTAGAGGGCTTCGGCGAGCGCGGCCGGGATGCGGTCGAGCACCGGATGCGGGGCCAGCCCGTACGCGTAGAAGTCGACCGCGAGCGCCCCCGCCGCCTTGGCCGCCCGCGCCTTGGCCACGAGCCGGTCGAGCGAGTCGCTGTCGGGATGGCCGGGCCGCAGCACCGCCCGCACCTCGCGGTCCTTGCCGACCGACCGCAGGTAGGCGCCCACGTCGTCGGCCACCCGCGCCGCGTCGCGGGCGTAGGCCAGCACGCCGAACGCCGGCACCAGATCGCCCAGCGCCACCAGGTCGACGCCGAGCTGCCAGGCGTCGTGCGCGGCCAGGCCGGGCGTGGGCAGACCGTCGGCGTAGCCCTTGACGGCGCCCGTGGAGTCGATGAACACCAGCTTGGAGCCCTCCTCGGCGACCGCGGACGCCACCTCCGAGACCAGCGTCGTGACGGTCTCCGAACGGGCGCGGGCGTAGGCCACGACGTCGGGCCCCGCGTACGCGGTGAGCGCCGCCCGGGTCACCTCGCCCTGCGCGGGCGGGTCGCCGTCGAGCACCCGCCCCACGATGCGCGCGCACTCCTCGCGCGCCATCTCGGCGTCCACGCCCAGGTCGGCGGCGCGGCGCAGGCAGTAGTCGCAGAAGCAGAGGCCGAACAGGTAGGCGTCCATCGGCCCGAGCGGCACGAACGACCGCTCGGCCGCGAGCGGCTGGAAGTGCAGCGCCTCGGCCACCACGCTCTCGACGCCGAGCCGCGCGACGGCCCTGGCCAGCGCGACGGCGTATTCGCGCACGTCGGGGTGGGCGGGGCACAGGTCGGCGGGTGAGCCGCGGTCGCCGAAGCAGTCGCGTACGGTGACGTCGGGATGCTCGGTGCCGAGCGTCGCGTTGCGCAGGAAGACCGTCCAGCCGTGCAGCTTCATGGACCGCTTCGCGCACGCCTCGCGCAGACCGTCGAGCACGGCGGCGTGACCGGGCACCGGCCACAGCCGCCGGCCGTCGAACAGCTCGGCCGGCGGGGTGAAGTGCGCCGCGTCGTGGCGTACGGTCAGCCTGGACAGCCCGTGCGGGGTGACGTCGCGGGCGGCGTGGTGCGCGACGCCGACGGTGACGCCGGCGACGCCGTACCCGCTGATCCTGTCGAGCACCCGCTCGACGCCCTCACCGCGCAGATCCTCGGCGAAGACGTATACCGAACTGTCCACGAGCGAACTTTACGCGCTCTTGTGCGCGACGAAGTCGATCTCCACCAGGATGCCCAGGAGCTGGGAACCCACCGTGGTGCGCACGGGGTAGGGAGCGTTGAAGTACGACTTGTAGACCTCGTTGTAGGCGGCGAAGTCGCGCTCGACGTGCTGCAGGTGGACCGTGGACTTCACCACGTCGTCGAAGCCGAGCCCGTGCGCGGCGAGGATCGCGCCGAGGTTGCGCATGACCTGATGGGTCTGGGCGGCCACGTCGTCGCCGACGAGCTCACCGGTGTGCGGGTCGAGCGGCCCCATGCCCGAGGTGAAGACGAAGTCGCCCACCACGAGGCCCTGCGAGTAGGCGCCGATGGGAGCGGCGCCTTCGCTGGTGCGAAGCTCCTTTTTCACGTAACGCTCCAGAAGTCAGTGGAAATCGGTGCTGAGCGTGCCTACGACACGGTAGTCCTCGTCCACCACGGGCAGCATCCGCCACTTGTCGAAAGCCGTGCAGGGATGGGAGATGCCGAAGGACACCAGGTCACCGGGCGCGAGCCCGTCGGCGCGCAGCAGCGTGTGCTGGTCCTGCACCTTGAGCACGGTCGCGCCCTCGTGGCGCGGGATCGGCAGGCCCTCGTCGTAGGGTGCGTCGCGCTTGCCCATGCCGACGATGGCGAGGCCGGGCTCCGGCACCGACAGCACGTACGCCCACACCTCCAGCGCCGGGCGCAGCTCGCCGCCGATGCGGGTGAACGGGGTGCGCTCGCGGTAGTAGCCCTCGTCGTGGGTGACGTACGCGCCGCTGCGCAGCAGGATCCGGGCCTGGACGGCGGCCAGCTCGCGCCCGATCACGTCGAACCACTGGCTGCCGCCGACGGAGAGGATCGGGTTGCGGACGCGCAGATGCTCCAGGGCCTCGGTCAGCGTGTCCAGATATTTCCGTACGTGGTGGGCGTCCGGCAGGCCGCCCTCGTACCCGGCCACCCCGGCGACCTCGACCCCGGGCGTCTTCGCCGCGTGCGCCGCCACCCGCAGGAACTCCTCCAGCGTGCGGCACCCGGCCCGGCCGCCCGCGTGCCCCAGCTCCACCAGCACCCGGAACGGCCGCTCCCCGGCGTGCTCGGCGAGGATGTCGACGCCTGCCACGGAGTCGGCGAAGCTCAGGAACTCGAATTCGGGATCCGCCGCCAGCTCCGCCGCCGCCCAGTCGAGCCCGGCCCCGCTCACGACCTGGTTGGCCACCACGATCCGCCGGGCGCCGAAGCCCCGGACCGCGCGGGCCTGGCGGGTGTCGGCCACGGTCAGCCCCCACGCGCCCGCCGCGAGCTGCAGCTCCGCGATCTCCTTCGACAGGTGCGTCTTGGCGTGCGGCGCCAGCTCCATGCCGTGGTCGCGGGCGAAGGCCGCCATCGTCGCGATGTTGTGCTCCAGCGCGTCCCGGCGCACCACCATCAGCGGAAACTCGTAGTCGCCCTCGAAGAGCACTGCAGACACGGGACCCCCTCCATCCGCGTCCGACCCTATTACAGTGATCATGGTCGGCGGCGGTCAGGGACGTAGCGCGCGGCCGGGGAGCGCCCCGGTCAGCTCGCCCCCGGCCAGCACCGGGACGCCCGACACGAGCACGTCGGCGACGCCGGTCGCGAGCTCGCGCGGCTCGGCGTAGGTGGCCCGGTCGGCGACGGTGGCCGGATCGATCACCACCAGGTCGGCGGCGAACCCCGTACGCACCAGCCCCCGGTCGCTCAGCCCGAAGCGGCGGGCGGGATGCGCGGCGAGGTGCACGGCGGCCTGCTCCCACGTCCAGTCGCCCAGCTCCCTGACATGCCGGCCGAGGAACCGGGCGAAGGCCCCGAACCCGCGCGGATGCGGATGACCGCCGACGTAGATGCCGTCGGAGCCGCCGGTGTGGGAGGGGTGGCGCAGCATGCGGCGTACGGACTGCTCCCCCTCGGGCCCCTCGTCCGGGCGGGCCGACACGACGCCCGCCTCCAGCCGCGTCTCGATGAGCAGGCGGCGGCACAGCTCGGCCGGCGACACCCCCGCCCGCTCGGCCGCCGCCACCACGGTCAGGCCCTCCGTCCACTCCATGCCGGGGGCGTGCGAGACGGTCAGCCGGGGCCAGGTGGCGTCGAGCCCGGGCCACCACTCGTCCAGGTCGGCGGCGGCGATCAGCTCCAGCGCCCGGCCGGTCTCGGCGGCGGGCACGGACGGCGGCAGGACCACCATCGCCAGGATCGTGTTGCCCCGCAGGTAGGGGTAGGTGTCGAAGGACAGGTCGACGTCGCGGGCGAGCGCGTCGCCGACCAGCGGCAGCAGCACGTCGGCCGGGCCGTGCAGGTGGGAGACGTGCACGGCGGCGCCCGACCGGGAGGCGATGTCCACGACCTCGGCCATGCCGACCCCGGCGCCGGGTCCGTAGGCCCGCATGTGGGTGACGTAAGGGAGGCCGCCGAGCGGCCGGCACAGCGCGGCCAGCTCCTCGGCGTCGGCGTAGCGGCCCGGCAGGTATTCCAGCCCGGTGGACAGCCCGGCCGCGCCCTCCGCCAGGCCGCGCTCGACCCGCCTCAGCATCGCGGCCAGGTCGTCGGCGGAGGCCGGGGCGGACGAGGGGCCCATGACGTCGTAGCGGATCGTGCCGTGGGGCAGCAGGTAGGCGGTGTTGACCGCGACCGCCCGGTCGTAGGAGCCCAGCAACTCCGCGACGCTCAGCGGCCCCTCGCTCAGCGGCCCCTCGGGAAGCGGCTCCTCATACGGCGCCCCCGCGCTCAGCCGGCTTTCGTGCAGGGGGCCGTTGACGGCGGCGAAGTAGCGGGAGGCGTAGGCGACGGTCTCGGCCGAGCCGGGCGCGAACGACAGGCCGTCCTGGCCGAGCACGAACGTCGTCACCCCCTGCCGCAGCGCGGCCCGCTGCACCGCCGGGTCGAAGACCGCCGCGTCGCCGTGCGCGTGGCAGTCGACGAACCCCGGCGCGACGAACCGGCCGCTCGCGTCGATCACCGTCGCCGCCTCGGCGGTCTCCAGTCGGCCCACGGCCGCGACGCGGTCGCCGCTCACCGCCACGTCGGCACGGAACGGCGGGGCGCCCGTGCCGTCGAGCACCCTGCCGCCCCGGATGATCACGTCGAAGCTCACCCCGAGATTCAATCAGAGGAGTACGACCGGCGCTGGCCGCAATCCGCCCTCCTGTGGACAGGGTGCGCGGCCAGCAGGTCGCGGGCCTGCGCGCGGGCCAGGTTCCAGCCGTTCCAGGGGTCCGGCCGGTCCAGCTCGTTGGCCGCGACCACGTCGGCCAGCACGCAGCTCCGCTGCGGCTCCGGCAGCCGGTCGAGCGCCGGCACCGCCTCCGCGCCGAGATCGCCCAGGTAGTCGGAGTCCAGGTTGGCGACGCCACGCACCTCGACCTGCGTGGCCGCGACCCGCAGATCCGGGTTGACCAGCGCGAACGCGCCCAGTCCGAGCCCCGTCACCAGCACGATCGTCCGCGGCAGCCAGCCCGAGCCGCGTCCCGTCAGGCGGGCCGCCCCGGCCAGCAGCACCAGCGCGAACACCGCCCCCAGCCACCAGACCGTGGCCTGCACCGACAGCCGCAGCCGGGACAGGCCGTAGGCGTCGGTGTAGAGGTTCATCCGGTGCAGGGCCGAGGCCAGCACCACCATGGTCAGGCCGCAGAGCACGCCCAGCAGCCCGGCCAGCACCCAGCGCTCCCGCCGCCCGGTACGCAGCAGCCCGGCCGCCGCCGCCACGATGCCGAGCACGAACACGCTCACCACGACGAGCTGGAAGAAGCCCTGCCTGGCGTACTCGGCGTAGGTCAGCCCGGCCGTCCGCAGCACCAGCGTGTCGCCGCCGAACAGCGCCGTGATCTGCACCGCCACGAACGACGCGAACAGCAGGTTGACCGCCGTCAGCGGCACCAGCCACACGCTCCTGCTCACCGCGAACTTCCGCCGCGGGCCCACCGGGTCGTTCACGGGCCGCAACGCGACCAGCACCACGGCCGCCAGCAGCACGGCGAACAGCACGAACAGCACGATCCGCCCCGGTATCGACTCCGCCCACGCGGGGGCGGTCACCAGGCGCTCGGCGTACGAGGCGAACACCGCGTCCGCCGAGGCGAACAGCAACCCGAACACCAGCAGCAGCACCGCCGTGATCCCGAGCGCCGCCACGGTCGGCAGCACCCGCCGCCGGGCCGTGAGCTTCTTCAACGGCCCGGCCAGGAACCACGGCACCGGGCCCAGCGCCAACAGCACCGACAGGCCGCCTCGCAGCACCCCGAGCCAGCCGGCCCCGGCCCCCGACACCGCCAGCGCGCCCAGCCCGGCCCCCGCCACGAGCAGGAGCCCCACCAGCCAGTCGGCGTCCCGCACCGCCGCCATCGAGATCAGCCCGTACGCGGTGAGCCCGAACGCCACCGACCACGGCGTCATCCGCCTGGCCACGGCCGGCAGCGCCGCCGCGCCGAGCACCATCGACACGAGCACGATCCCCAGCCCGACCTGCGCCTCCGGCAACGCCACGGCCGCGAACACCCCGCCACCGCCGGCCGCCGGCAACAGCCAGCGCGGCGGCGTCGGCAACTCGGGCCGCGGAAACAACGGCGGCGGAACGTAGGGGGGCGGCCCGTAACCCGGCGGCCCGTACGAGGGCGGCCCGTACGACGGAGGCCCGTACGACGGCGGCCCATACGACGGCGGCCCATGACCCGCCGCCCCCCGCCCCTCCGGCCCGCCCGGCGCCTGCCCCACCGGAACCCCATCCCACAACACCGGCCCCACAGCCTCGGACACCCCCACCGGCTGCCCGGAAGCTTGACCCCCGGGCCTCGACGTCGTGGCCGCCGCAGCATGCGCGGACTGCGCGGCATGCGCGGGCTGCGCGGCATGCGCAGGCTGCGCGGCATGCGCGGGGGGTGTGGACTGGGAGGTGCCGGGCGTCGTGGAGGTGCCTGCGGTCGCCGCCGCGCCCGGCGTCACGGCCGCGCCCGGCGTCACCGCCGCGCCCGGCGTCACGCTTGTGCTGGCCGTCGCCGCTGAGCCCGCCGTCGCCGCTGTGCCAGCCGTGGCCACTGCGTCGGCCGTCGCCGCTGAGCCGGCCGTCGCCGCTGAGCCTGGCACCACCGTTGGGCCAGGCGTCGTGGCTGCGCCTGGCGTCGCCGCTGAACCATGCCTCATGGCTTCGCTTGCCTGCGCCGCTGCGCCCGGCGCCGCCAGGGGGCCAGGCGTCACGGGTGCGTCCGGCGTCGCCGTTGCGCCCTGCGTCGCAGCTGTGGCCGGCGTCGCAGTGGGACCGGTTTGCGTCGCGTGTTCCCCGGGTGTCGCCGGGGGATCCGTCGGTTGTCCCTCTGTGCTCATCGAAGCCCCGCTTTCCTGTCCCGCATATGTGATCGGTCGCGCCGGATGGACCGGCCGCGCCACCTGAGCCATCTGGTACGCCAGCGCCGCCGCCCGCCGGGCCGAGCCCGCGCCCAGGGCCGCGCCGAACGCGCCCACCCCCGCCGTGCACAGGACGAGCGTCACGAGCGCCAGCCCGTCCGAGACGGCCACGCTGACGAACACGGCGGCGAAGATCCCGAGCAGGAAACCGACCATGATCCCGACAACCCCGCCGCCGACCACCCGTACGAGCCCCGAGCCCGGCATCGGCACGGGCACCCCCGCCCCCGCCCCCGGACCGGGAGCTACGACCCCCGCCGCAACGGGCATCCGCCCCTCGGCCGCGGGCTCCAGCACGGGTTCGCCGACTTCCACCGCAAGGGGCGCCCGCCCGCCTTCCGCCGCCACCCCACCCCCGGCCTCGGTCGACGGCGAAAGACCGTCCACCCGCACGGGAGCGTCCTGAGCCGACTCCGGCATCGTCCTCCCTGGTAACTCGACGACCATGCGGCACCCCGCCCCCTCGTCGATCCGCACCGCTCCCCCGTGCAGCTCGACGATCTCCTTCACGATGGCCAGCCCGAGCCCGGCCCCGCCGGAGTCGGCGGCCCGCCCGGAGTCCAGGCGGGAGAACCGTTCGAACACCCGCCCCCGCTCCGCCTCCGGGATGCCGGGCCCGTGGTCGGCGACGGCTACCCGTACGCCGGCCCCGTGCGCGGCCCCGCTGACGGTGACCACCCCGCCGGATGGGCTGTGCCGTACGGCGTTGTCCAGGAGGTTCGCGAGGACCTGGGCGAGCAGGTCGGGGTCGGCCCGCACGACCAATCCCGGAGGCACCTCGGCGCGGATCGCGACGTCCTCCCTGGCCAGCCCGGCCTCCCGCACGGCCTGGTCGACGAGCGGCGCGAGGGTGACGGCCTCGGCCTCGATGAGCCGCGCCCCGCTGTCCAGCCTGGACAGGTCGAGGAGCTGCGCGACGAGCCGGCCGAGCCGTTCGGTCTGGGCGAGCGCGGTGGCCATGGTGACGGGGTCGGGCGCGGAGACGCCGTCCACGACGTTCTCCAGCACGGCGCGCAGGCCGGTGATGGGCGTACGCAGCTCGTGGCTGACGTTGGCGACCAGCTCGCGCCGCTGGCGGTCCACCTCGCCGAGGTCGGCCGCCATGGCGTTGAACGCCCTGGCCAGCTCGCCCACCTCATCCCGCGAGGTGGCGCTGACCCGCAGCTTGTAGTGGCCCTTGGCGATGGTCTGGGCGGCGCGGGCCATCTGGCGCAGCGGCTTGGTCATCCCCATGGCGAGGAGCTGCACCATGATCAGCGCCAGCACGACGGCGACCGCGATGCGCACCTCGCGCGACAGCCCCGAGTTGATCCCGACCTCGTTGACGACGAAGGCGGTGCCGACGGCGAGCACGATGACGATGCCGAGTTTGACCTTGATCCGGCCCAGGAAGTCGAGCGGCCTCATCGCCGTACCAGGGCGTAGCCGACGCCGTGCACGGTCCGTACGACGTCGGGGCCGAGCTTGCGGCGCAGCGCCCGTACGTGGCTGTCGACCGTCCTGGTGGCGGCGGCCTCGGAGAAGCCCCACACGTCCGACAGCAGCCGGTCGCGCTCGAAGACCTGTCCAGGCCGCTCGGCGAGCCGCCGCAGCAGGTCGAACTCGGTACGGGTGAGCTGCGCCTCGCTGCCCCGCACGAACACCCGGCGGGCGGCAGTGTCGATCTCGACCTCGCCCACCCTGATCACGGTGTCCTCGGCGGCGAGCTGGGCGGCCCGCTCGACCCGGCGCAGCAGCGCGTGGATGCGCGCGACGAGCTCGCGCATGCTGAACGGCTTGGCGAGGTAGTCGTCGGCCCCGACGCCCAGCCCGACCAGGACGTCGGTCTCGTCGCCGAGCGCGGTCAGCATGAGCACGGGCACCGGCCGGGCGGCCTGCATGCGCCGGCACACCTCCAGCCCGTCCAGGCCGGGCAGGAGCCGGTCGAGGATCACCAGGTCGGGCTCGGCTCTCGCGTACTGGACGAGGGCGTCCTGCCCGTCGCCCGCCACCCGGACGTCGAACCCCTCGGCGGCCAGGCGGTTCCGTACGGCCAGGGCGATCGTCCGGTCGTCCTCGACCACGAGAATGCGTCGCTGCTCTGCCACGTACGGAAGCGTAGAAGCGGGCTGTGCAGACCACACCTCCTTAAGCGTGCACATACAGTGCAGACTTGGCAGGTGACCATCGCCGCTTACCTCCGCCGCATCGGCCTGCCCCACCTGCTCGGCGCGCCCGCCACCGCCGACAACCTGCGCGCCCTGCACGCCGCGCACGTCGAGAAGGTCGCCTACGAGGCTCTGGAGATCTGGCTCGACCGTCCCACGTCCGTGGACCCCGCCGAGTCCGTCGCGCGCATCGTGCGCGGCCGGGGCGGCTACTGCTTCCATCTGAACGGCGCGTTCCACTCCCTCCTGGCGGCGCTCGGTTACGACGTGACCCGGCACGTCGGCGGCGTGCAGCCGCACAAAGGCGAGCCGAACGTCGATGCCAACCATCTGGTGCTCACGGCCCGCGGCCTGCCCTCGCCGGAGAACCCGGGCGGCGAGTGGCTGGTGGACGTGGGGCTCGGCGACGCCCTGCACGAGCCGCTGCCGCTGGTGGCGGGCGCCTACCGGCAGGGGCCTTTCACGTACGGGCTGCGCGCGTCGGAGATCGCGCCCGGCGGCTGGCGGCTCGACCACGACCCGAGTGGCTCGTTCCTGGGGATGGACTTCGGTCCGGCTCCGGCGGAGATGTCCGCGTTCGAGAAACAGCACCACCATCTGACGACGTCGCCGGAGTCCGGGTTCGTCCGGATCTGCTCGGTGTCGCGGCGCGACGGGTCGGGCGTGGACCAGTTGCGCGGGCTCACGCTGTCCAGGATCGGCTCGTCCAGGATCGGCGGCGCGGGCGGTCAGGAGCTCACCCTCGACACCGCGCGCGACTACTTCGCGGCCCTCGCCGACGTCTTCGTCCTGCCGCTCGACGACGTGAGCGCGGAGGAGAAGGACCGGCTGTGGCGCAGGCTGTACAGCGCGCACGAGTCCTGGCTGGCCGGCCGGGCGACGTGACGGCCGCGAGCGGAAGGGTGCGGGGCTGGATGGTTCCGGGCGGACGTGGAGGTCGTCGTGCACCTGGACATGGGAGGGCCCGGCAAGCCGGCCGGTCGTTACCGCCTGCTCGACCCTTCGGCGGCGGGCCCTGAGCGCCCGGCCTTCGACGAGTCCGGCCGCCGTGAGGTGACGGTCAGGGAGCTGCGCCTGCCGGCCGAGCTGCGCGCGGCGGCGCTGCACCGGGCGCGCGCGGCGGCGGCGCTGCGGCATCCGTCGATCGTGCGGGTGCTCGACGTGGTGACGCAGGACGACGCGCCGTGGCTGGTCATGGAGCCCGTGGCGGGGACGACGCTGGAGTCCGCGGTGAATTCGCGCGGGCCGCTTCCCGTGGTGCAGGCGGCCAGGGCGGGGGTGGGCGTGCTGGCGGCGCTGACGGCCGCGCACGCGGCGTCGTACGTGCACGGCAACGTCGAGCCGGGCCACGTGCTGCTGACGGCGGGCGGCCGCGCGATGCTGACCGGGTTCGGGCTGCCGACCCGGAGCACCTGGCCGTCGGCCGACCTGTGGTCACTGGGGGCGACGCTGCACTTCGCGGTCGAGGGCCGGCCGCCCGGCGCGTCACCGGCGGCCGGTCCCGAGCCGCTCAGGTCGCTGGTCAGGGCGATGCTGAACCCGTCGGGCCCGCCGCCGGTGGAGGTGATCCGCGAGACGCTGGAGCGGCTGGCCGTGGACCGGCCGCTGGACCGGCTCATCGAGGCGCTCGGGCCGCTGCCGCGCGCCGAGGTGGCGGCGATCGGCCTGGCGGCGGCCGAGCGGCTGCGCCAGGGGCAGGGGCCGCACGGCGGGGTGCACCCCGGGAACGTTCTAGTGGACGACCGCGGCCGGGCGACGCTGCTGCCGTCCGTGCGGTCGGGGACGCCTCCCGCGTACGCGGCCCCGGAGGGCGGGCCCAGCCCGGCGGCCGACCTGTGGTCGCTGGGGGCCACGCTGTACGCCGCGCTGGAGGGCCGGCCGCCCGCGCCCGGCGCGCCCATGACCCGGGCCGGCGTGCTGGGCCCGCTGCTGTTCCGGCTGCTGTCGCCCGATCCCGCGGCACGGCCATCGTTGGAGGAGGTCGCCGCCGGGCTGAGCGCGATCGGCCGGTGAAAGCGATCCGGGGGTTCGGGCAATCAGTGGTGACCGTCTTCGCGGAACCGAACGGAGAACCACGCGTGACCCCAGCACGAACGCCGGCGAGGCCGCCCGCATGAACGTCCCCACCCATCCAGCGCTGGACCTGGACCAGATCTTCGACGCGTACTTCCCGGAGATCCACCGCTACATCGCCCGGCGGCTCTCCAGGGACGACGCCGACGACCTGGCGGGCGAGGTCTTCCTCGTCGCCGCGGAAGGCGGATACGAGCCGTCGCGCGGCGACGTCAAACCCTGGCTGTACGGCATCGCCACCAAGCTCATCGCACGGCACCACCGCAGCGAGGTCCGCCGATGGAGGGCGCTCAGCCGGACGGTGGAACGCGAGGCGCACAGCCACGAGGACACCACGCTCGCGCGGGTCACGGCCGGCGCGCTCACCGGCAGGCTCGCGGGGGCGCTTGCCAGGCTGAACAGGGGCGACCGGGACGTGGTGCTGCTGGTGGCGCTGGGCGGCTTCACCCACCAGGAGGTCGCGACCGCCCTGGAGATCCCGTACGGCACCGTCGCGTCCCGGCTCAGCCGGGCGCGCAAGCACCTGCGCTCGGCGCTGGGCGACGTCAACCCGCTGGAGGGGAGCCACGATGGATGAGATCACCCTGCTCGCCCAGGCGATCCCGGACGAGCCGCCGCCTTCGGCTGAGACCGTGGCCAGGGCGCGGGCGCGGCTGGCCACCCGCCACGGCGCGGCACGCCGGGCCCGCCCGCGCTGGGGGTGGGGCTGGACGGCGGGCGCCGCCCTCGCCACCGCGGCGGTCGTCACGGCCGTCGTCATGGCGGTGTCGAACCTGACCGTCGTCACCGGCCCCGCGTCCCCGCCCTCGCCACCGCCCGCCTTCGAGGAGCCGCCCCGCGCCTACAAGGGGCTGAACCTCCTGGCGGCGACGGCCGGGCCGCGCTCGGCGACGAAGGCGCGTCTCCGCTTCCGTCCCACGAGCGAGAACGTCAAGCTCGTCATCTTCTGCCAGGAGCCCGGCTCGATCTTCTTCACCCAGGAGGGAACGAGCAGCGCCGCCGGCACCTGCGGCCCCGAGGGCGGGCTCAGCATGCTCGCGGACAAGGCGTACGAGCCGGGCTGGCTCGGCCGCGACCACGAGGTCACGGTGTGGGTCTTCCCCCCTGACGCCCCCGTGGTGCGCGGACGCGGCGCGTGCCCGTCGAAGGACGCGTGCGAGGGGAAGCACGAGCTGTCCGGCCCGAAGGCGGCCGACCGGCTGGCCGCCGAGCTCGGCGAGCGTCCCGGGGCCTGGTCGGCCGCGGCGTACGACAGAGACTGACCCTTTCGCGATACATCGCGAAGGGGAACCCCCAGGGTGTCCCGCTCGTTGGATCGGCGACGCAGAATATGAGAAGAGGCGGGGCGTGCGCTCCGCGTTCGGAGGAAGAGGATGTCGCCAATCCAGAAGTACGCCATCGGCGCGGGCATCGCCGTCCTGATTTCGCTGATCTTCCTGCCGGGTTGGGTCACCCTGCTGGTGGTGCTGGGCGCGATCGGCGCTCCGGTGGTCGGCTACCTGATGCTCGACCCCTCGCAGCGCGAGCGGCTGAAGAGGGCGCGCCGGCGCGGGATCGGCCGCTGAGCTCCGGGCGGCGGGGGCCGGTCCCGCAGGGGACTCAGGCCTCCGCCGCGGCCGGCGCGGCCGACTGGACGCGCTCGGTCACCTTGCGTTCGATGAAGAACGACAGGAAGGGCACGGTGCCGCCGAGCATGACGCCCAGCATGTAGGGCCACGACCAGCGCGCCTTCATGCCGAGGTTCATGACCGCGACCAGGTAGAGCATGTAGAGCCCGCCGTGGATCGGTGCGGTGATCTTCGACAGGGTGGGGTTGCCGAAGCCGTAGCGCAGCACCATGGCGGCGCACAGGATGAGCAGCATGCAGCCGACGACGTAGGCGAGCACCCGGAAGGGCTTCAGAGCCGATTCCACGTTTTAACCTTCCAGAGCCATCTCAGGGGATTTGCCACGATCTCGATCACTTCGTACGGCATCCCGTACGAAGTGGAACCACATGAAAACGGCGAACCCTGCAAAGATCCACCAGTTAGCGGCGTAAGCCAGATTACGCCAGGTCAGCGCGCCCTCGGTCGCCGGCGGCGAGATCGCCACCTGCGTCAGCGAGCCGGACGGCGGCTGCGCGACCACGAAGCCGGGCCGCACCTTCTGACCGGCCCACAGGTTGACCAGCTCGCCCGTGGAGACCGTCTGCACCTGCCCGGCGGGCAGGATCGTGGCGCGCCGCTGCACGCTGTCGGTGCCCTGCTGCGGGCTCAGCCGGCCGGTCACCGTGACCCGGCCCTCCGGCACGTCGGCCGCCGCCGGGTCGTCGCTCCTCGCCACCCAGCCCCGTACGACCGGCATCAGCGTGCCGTCGTCGAGCCGGAGCGGCGTGAGCACCCAGTAGCCGTCGTCCTGCGAGGCCTTGCCGCCCGGCGCGTCCACGTCGGGGCGGCGGTCGGCCACGAGGAGCTGGCGGGCGGGGTCGTAGGAGCCCTCGGCCGTCACCCTGCGCCCGACGACGTCGCCGGTGAGCTGGGCGGCCAGCGGGGCGAGCGTGGCGGCGGGCACCGGCGCGGGGTCGGCGGCGGCGCGCGGCCGGCCCGACTCCTCGAAGACCCCGAGCTGCCAGCGCCCGAGGAAGACGAACGCGATCAGGACCCCGATCGTGAGCAGGTGCAACCCGACGAGGCGGGGCGAGAGAAGGGTCCTGAGCATGCTTACAAGCTATCCGCCGGAGGGGGCGGTCCCGTCATGGACCCACCCCGATGAATCGCGCAAAAAGCCGCAAACGGCACAGCCGTTGCCGCTAGGCTTGCGCCCATGTCTGACCAGCATATCGACCCCGCGGGCAACACCCAGGCTTTCCGCGCCTTCGCGAACGCGCGTGAGCAGGAGTCCGAGGCCACGCCCAAGAAGTCGCCCCTGCTGCCCATCATCGCGGTGGTCGCGGCGATCGTGATCATCGGCGTCGCCGCCTTCCTGTTCCTCCGGTAGGCAATGTCCGGCAAGGCCGACCCGCCGCGACGCCGTGGCGGGTTTTCGCCGTTCCCTGAAGGCCCCTCGATGACCTACATTGGACGAAGCGTCCAATAGGAGGTTCGCGTGGGTGAGCAGCCAGGGATCGTCATCGTGGGCTCCGGCTTCGCCGGAATCTGCATGGCCGTGAAACTGAAGGAAGCGGGCTACCACGACTTCGTCATCCTGGAGAAGGCCGGCGAACCGGGCGGGACCTGGCGCGACAACACCTATCCCGGCTGCGCCTGCGACGTCCCGTCCCACATGTACTCCTTCTCCTTCGAGCTCAATCCCGGCTGGTCCCGGATGTTCGCCCCGCAGGAGGAGATCCAGCGCTATCTGCGCGCGTGCGCCGACAAGTACGGCGTCACCCCCCACATCCGCCACGGCAAGACCGTCACGGCCCTGGAGTACGACGACGAGCGCCGCTCCTGGACGGTGACCACCGGGGACGGGGAGACGATGCGGGCCAACGCGGTGGTGTCCGCGATCGGCGCCCTCCACATCCCGAAATATGCGGATATACCGGGGCGGGAGGCGTTCACCGGCCCCGCCTTCCACTCCGCCACCTGGGACCACTCCGCCGACCTGACCGGCAAGCGCGTCGCCGTCATCGGCACCGGCGCCTCCGCCGTCCAGTTCGTCCCCCAGATCGCGCCGCGCGCCGCCCACCTGACGGTCTTCCAGCGCACTCCCCCGTGGCTGCAGCCCAAGCCCGACTTCGCCTTCTCCCCCCGCGCCCGGCGGCTGCTCCGCCTGCCCGGCGCGGCCAGGGCGCTGCGCTACGGCATCTACTGGGCGCTGGAGACCAGGGCGCTCGGCTTCGCCGTCCACCCGCGCCTCATGAAGGCCCACGAGCGGAGGGCCCTGCGCCACCTCGAGAACCAGGTCCCCGACCCGGAGCTGCGCCGCGCCCTCACCCCCGACTACACGATCGGCTGCAAGCGCATCCTGATCTCCAGCGACTACTATCCGGCCCTGACCAGGGACAACGTCTCCCTGGTCACCGACCCGGTCACCGAGATCCGCGAGCGTTCCCTGGTGGACGCCACCGGCCGTGAGCACCCGGCCGACGTCATCGTGCACGGCACCGGGTTCAAGGTCGTGGACGCCCTCACCGAGCAGAACATCCTCGGCCGCGGCGGCCTCGGCATCCAGGACGCGTGGAAGGACGGCGTCGAGGCGTACCACGGCATCGCCGCCTCCGGCTTCCCCAACCTGTTCTTCCTGCTCGGCCCCAACACCGGCCTCGGGCACAACTCGGTCGTCTTCATGATCGAGTCACAGGCGAGGTACGTCGTCGAGTGCCTGCGCCTGCTGTCGAGGACCCGGGCGAGGGCCCTCGACGTACGCCAGGAGGCGCAGACGGCCTTCAACCGCCGCCTGCGCGCCCGCCTCGACCCGCTGGTGTGGAACGCCGGCGGCTGCCGCTCCTGGTATCTGGACGAGCACGGCGTCAACCGGACGATCTGGCCGGGCTTCACCTTCGAGTACTGGGCGCGTACGAGGAGGGTGAAGCCCGAGGACTACGAGCTCATCTACTAGGCCGGACCACCATCGCGCTGCCGCCGCCGCGCCGGCTCGGCTCGGCCACGGCCTGGACCTTGTCCCGCCCGAGGAACTCCAGCCCCGTGGCCGCGCCGATCTCCGGATTGAGCACGAGCTGGTGTCCGCGGGCCGCCAGCTCATCACCGTAGCTGCCGATGAACCCCTGCTCGGCCTGCGTCTGCGCGGTGTTGCGCTGGGTGGCGCGGGGCGCGGCGAGCGCCTGCTCCAGGTTCATGTCGAAGTCGTACCGGTTGAGCAGGATCTGCAGCACGGTCGTGATGATCGTCGAACCGCCGGGCGAACCGAGCGCCAGCACCGGCTTGCCGCCCTTGAGCACCACCGTGGGCGCCATCGACGAGCGGGGCCGCTTGCCGGGGCCGGGCAGGTTAGGGTCGCCGGGGGCGGGGCCGAAGGTGAAGTCGGTCAGCTCGTTGTTGAGCAGCACGCCGCGGCCCGGCACGACGATGCCGTTGCCGCCGGTGGACTCGATGGTGAGGTTGTAGGCGACGACGTTGCCCCATCGGTCGGCCACCACCAGGTGCGTGGTCTCGGGGCCCTCCTTCGCGGTCGGGCTCGCGGTGCCGGTGGGCTGGGCGCAGGGGCCGTACGAGCCGTCCGGGTTCCCGGGCGCGACAGGCGGGGTGAGGGCCTGGTCGCCGATCAGGCAGGCGCGCTCCTTGGCGAAGCCGTCGGACAGCAGCTCCTTCAGCGGCACGCCCGGAATGTCGCCGACGTAGGCGTTGCGGTCGGCGAACGCCAGTTTCGACGCCTCCAGGTACTCGTGCACGCCCACGTGCGGCAGGGCCTGCAGGATGTTGAGCGCCTCGCCGACGGTGGAGCCGCCGGAGGACGGCGGCGCCATCCCGTACACGTCGAGGCCCTTGTACGAGACCTTGGTGGGCTCGCGGAGCAGGGCCCGGTAGGCGGTCAGGTCCGACAGCTCCATCAGTCCCGGCCGGACGTTGCGGGTGCTGCCCGGGGTGACCGGCGGGCGCTTGACGGTGGCCACGATCTCCGCGCCGAACCGGCCGCCGTACAGCCAGCCGGGGCCGCGCCTGCCCAGCTCACGGTAGGTCTCGGCGAGCTCGGGGTTGCGGAAGACCGAGCCGACGGGCGGCGGCGCGCCGTTCGGCAGGTAGAGCTTGGCGGTGGAGGTGAAGTCCTTGAAGCGGGCGGCGTTGGCGGCGGTCTGGTCGTAGAAGGTCTGGTCCACGACGAAGCCCTTGGAGGCCACCTCGATCGCGGGCTGGAGCGCCTGCCGGAGCGAGAGCGTGCCGAAGCGGCGCAGGGCGAGGTCCCAGGTGGCGACGGTGCCGGGCACGCCCGCCGACAGGCCGCTGGTGACGCCCTCCTCGAACGGGATGCCCTCGAACGAGCTCGCGGTCATCGCCTTCGGCGCCGTCTCCCGGCCGTCGATGGTGTGGACCTTGCGGCGGGCGGCGTCGTAGTAGACCAGGAAGCCGCCGCCGGTCGGCCCGGCCGAGTACGGCTCCGTGACGCCCAGGACCGCCCCGGCCGCCACGGCCGCGTCCACGGCGTTGCCGCCTCTCCGCAGCACGGAGATGGCGGCCTTGGTCGCGTCGAGGTCGACGGTGGCGACGGCGCCGCCGTACCCCGTGGCGGCCGGAACCTTCTGCTGGGGCTCGGCGGGCGCGGCCACGGCGGGGGCGGCCGGGACGAACGCGATGAGGACTGCTGCTGCAGGAAGGAGCACTGGACGCATGTTCCCCACGTAACACCAGCTACGCCCGTCGCGGTAGGGCCCCCTGCGACTGCGGGGTGATGCGCAGGTCAGAGCGGTCGTCTAGCGTTGGGGCGTGCGTTCGAAGTCCGGTTTCGCCCCTTACCTCGCCCTCATCACGGCCGTCTTCCAGGTCGTGCTGTCGCAGGGGGCGTCCTACGGGCAGCGCGCGTTCAGGGCGCCGCTCGACCCGTGGGCGTACGCGCTGCTGCTGGTCGGACCGCTGATGATCGCGTTGCACCGCAGATACCCGGTGCCCACGGCCGTGGTCACGTTCGCGGCCACTTTTCTCTACATCGGGGGCGGCTACCCCTACGGCGGGGTGTTCATCTCGCCGATCGTCATGCTGTTCCAGCTCGTCGGGCGGGGGCGCCGGCCGGCCGCGTGGATCCTCGCCGGGGGGTCGCTCGCGGCCTTCATCGCCTACGCGTGGACGACGAGCCAGCCGCAGCGGGGGCTCTTCCACGACCTCGCGGTCTCGTCGTTCATCCTGCTCACGATGGTCGCGGCCGAGCTGGTCAGGATCGCCCGCGAGCGCCGCGCCCAGCAGCAGCGCGCGGCCGAGGAGGAGAGCCGGCGCCAGGCCAGCGAGGAGCGGCTGGTCATGGCGCAGGAGCTGCACGACGTGCTGGCGCACAACATCTCGCTCATCCACGTGCAGGCCGCGACCGCGCTGCACCTCATCGACGACCATCCGGAGCAGGCCAGGACGGCCCTCGCCACCATCAAGACCGCCTCCAAGGAGGTGCTGGGCGAGATGCGCGGGGTGCTGGACGTGCTGCGCGAGGGCGCGCCGCGCTCCCCCACGGCCGGGCTCGACCGGCTGGAGGAGCTGATCGGACGCTCCGGGCTGGAGGTGGAGCTGGAGCGGGCCGGCTCGCGCCCGCTGCCGCCGACGGTGGAACGGGCCGCGTACCGGATCGTGCAGGAGTCGCTGACGAACGCCGCCCGCCACGCCCCCGGCTCGGCGGTCACCGTGCGCCTGGAGTACGGCGAGCGCGAGCTGGTCGTCCGGGTGACCGACACCGGCGCGACCGCGCCGGCCGTCCTGTCCGGCGAGGGCAGCGGCAACGGCATCCCCGGCATGCGCGAGCGGGCCGCCGCGCTCGGCGGCTCGCTCGTCGCCGCCCCGACAGGAACGGGCTTCCAGGTGGAGGCCCGGCTGCCCCTACCCGAGGAGACGACCCCATGATCAAGGTGCTGCTGGCCGACGACCAGGCGCTGGTCCGCGCGGGCTTCAAGGCGCTGCTCGACGCCCAGCCGGACATGACCGTGGTGGCCGAGGCCGGCGACGGGGCCGAGGCGGTGCGGCTGTCGGAGCGGCACGGCCCCGACGTGGTCCTCATGGACATCCGGATGCCCGGCACCGACGGCCTGACCGCCACCCGGCAGATGCCCGAGGGGCCGCGGATCATCATCCTGACCACGTTCGAGCTGGACGAGTACGTCTTCGAGGCCCTGCGCAGCGGCGCCAGCGGCTTCCTGGTCAAGGACACCGAGCCCGCCGAGCTCATCCAGGCCGTCCGCGTGGTCGCGGCCGGTGAGGCGCTGCTGTCGCCCAGCGTGACCCGCCGCCTGATCGCCGAGTACGCCAGCCGCGCCAAGGAGCCGGTCGCCGCCGGCGGTCTCGACCAGCTCACCGAGCGCGAGCGGGAGGTGCTGGCCCTGGTCGGCACCGGCATGACGAACGACGAGATCGCCGCCAAGCTCTTCATGTCGCCGGCCACGGCGAAGACCCACGTGAGCCGGACGATGATGAAGCTGCACGCCCGCGACCGGGCGCAGCTCGTCGTCATCGCCTACGAGTCGGGCCTGGTGCGGCCCGGCTGGCTGTGAAATCGGTTGATCCACGGGGCCGCCGCAGGCCATGGTCGGAGGATGCGGCGCTCCTATGACGATCTCGTCCACGAGGCGAGCACGGTCTCCGTGGACGGCTGGGACTTCTCCTGGCTCGACGGCCGGGCCACCGAGGAACGACCTTCCTGGGGCTACTCCCGGCTGCTCGCCGGGCGGATGGCGGCCGCGCGGGCCGCGCTCGACCTGCAGACCGGCGGCGGCGAGGTGCTGGCCGGGGTGCCCACGCTCCCGCCGGTGGCCGTGGCCACCGAGTCCTGGCCGCCCAACCTGAAGCTGGCCGACTCCCGGCTGCGGCCGCGCGGGGTCAGGGTGGTGGCCGCCGCCGACGACGGCCCGCGCCTGCCGTTCGCCGACGGCCTCTTCGACCTGGTGACCAGCCGGCACCCGGTGCACACGCAGTGGGCGGAGATCGCCCGGGTGCTGCGCCCCGGCGGGTCCTTCTTCTCGCAGCAGGTCGGGCCGCGCACCGTCGGGGAGCTGACCGAGTGGTTCCTCGGCCCGTACGACAGCTGGACGCGCGAGCCGGCGCGGGCCAGGGAGGAGGCCGAGGCCGCCGGCCTGGAGGTCGTCGACCTGCGGAGTGAACGCCTGCGCATGGAGTTCCGCGACATCGGCGCGGTGGTCTACTTCCTGCGCAAGGTGATCTGGATCGTGCCGGGCTTCTCGCCCGAGCGGTACGCGGACGAGCTGCGCGCCCTGCACGACCGCATCGAGGCCGAAGGTCCGTTCGTCGCCCATTCCGCCCGGTTCCTCATCGAGGCACGCAACCCTTAAACGTCACGAACCGTACGACATCTGTCACTGGCCGCGTCCGCCGGGCCGGTCTACCGTACGGGTATGAGCGCCCAGGCCGCCGCCCTGCTCGCCGGCGGGGTGGCCGCGGGTCTGGTGGCGGGCACCGCGACGTGCGCCGCCACTCAGGGCGGCCTGCTCGTGGGCCTGGTCGGCCGGGGCGGTGACCGGGCCGCGGTCGGGTGGTTCCTGGCCGGGCGGCTGGCCTCGTACACCGTGGCAGGGGCGCTGCTCGGGCTGCTCGGCTCGGTCGTCAGCCTGCCGCCGCCGGCCCGCGCGGCGCTGCTCGTCGCGGCGGGCGCCGTGGTGGTCGGATTCGCGGTCCGGATGTTGCGGCGCGGGCACTGCGCCGCCCAGGAAGCGGGCGAGGTCCCCCGGTTCAAGGCGCCGCTGCTCGGCGCGGCCACGATCCTCGTGCCGTGCGGGATGACGCTCGGCGTGGAGATGATCGCCGTCTCCAGCGGCTCGCCGCCGGCCGGCGCGGCGGCGATGGCGGGGTTCGTGCTCGGCAGCGCGCCCGCGTTCGCGCTGCTCGGCTACGTCCTGCGGCGCGTCTCCCGCACCCGGCTGTCCAGGGTCGCCGGGGTGGTCGCGATCGCCGCCGGGCTGTGGACGGCGGGCACGGGGCTCAACCTGGCGGGCTGGCTGCCCAGCGCCGCGCCGGCGGCGAGCTCCACCGTGGGTTCCGCCACCGTGACCGTGTGGGCCACGCGCACCGGCTACCGGCCGTTCACGGTGACGCTCCCGGCGGGAGTGCCGGTCGAGGTCGACTTCAGGGTGGCCGAGCCGGGCTGCACCGGCACCGTCGTCATCGCCGGGCGCGACGTCGCGCTCCCCGCCACCGTCCGCCTGCCGCCGCAGCCGACCGGCAGGCTCCGCTACGCCTGCGGCATGGGCATGTTCACCGGTTTTCTCGACTTCCGGTGACACCAGCCGCGCGTTGTCGGCGATTACGGTTCGCGATCGGGCGATCACGTGCCACCCTGTGGCCTATGGCCTGGCAAGGAGAGGTGGCGGCGCCCGCCGTACCGGCGCCGCGGATGGGCGAGGAGCCCGAGCTGCTGACCGCCGCGTGCACGGGCGACCCGCAGGCCGCGCACCGGCTCGGCAAGCTCTACGCCCAGCACGGCGACCGCGTGTCCGCCAAGCACTGGTGGGAGCTGGCCGCCGCGGGCGGCAACGTCGACAGCGCCTTCAACCTCGGCATCTGGCACGAGAAGCACGGCAGCCTGGTGGAGGCGCTCACCTGGTACGAGGCCGCCGCCCTCGCCGGCGACGCCGAGGCCGCCGCCAACCTGGCGACGCTCCTGCTGGAGCAGCGCGGCGACGTCGAGACCGCCCGGCGCTGGTACGAGCGCGCCGCGAGGGCCGGCTCCCGCGTGGCCGCCCGCCGTCTGGCGCTGGTCTGCGAGGACGCCGGCGAGCAGGCCGCGGCGCGCGAGTGGCACCGCAGGGCGGCGGCGGCCGGCGACACGGCCTCCGCCCACGACCTCGGCTTCCTGGCGTACGCGGCGGGCGAGGACGAGGAGACCGTGCACTGGTGGGAGTCGGCCGCGCGGGGCGGGCACGTCGAGTCGGCCTACTGCATGGGCCTCTACCTCGACGCGGAGCGCGACCCCGAGGGCGCCGAGGCCTACTACCGGCTGGCCGCGCGGAGCGAGCATCCGGGCGCGGCCTCCTGGCTCGGCGGCATCGCGCTGTCCCGCGGCGACCTCCGCACCGCGCGGGCCTGGTACGAACGGGCCGCGAACGCCGGCCGGGCCGAGGACCAGCGCATGGCCGGGTTCGTCTGCGTGGAGCTGGGCGACACCGCCTCGGCCGGCCACTGGTTCGGGCGGGCGGCGGCGGGCGGCGACGCCGAGGCCGCCTTCACCTACGGCCTGCTGCTCATCGCCGAGTTCGGCGACCTGGCCGGCGGCCGCCACTGGTTCAGGCAGGCGGCGCAGGCCGGCCACCGCGAGGCGGCGGTCGAGCTGGGCGGGCTGCTGACGGCCTCCGGGGAGCAGGTCGAGGCGCACCAGTGGCTGTCCGACCCGCCGCCGCCCGTCTGGGCCCGCCCCGCCGAGCCGGAGCTGGCCGCGCGGGCGGAGCTGGCCGCCCTCACGACCGGGCGGCGAGGCGGCGAGGCGCTCGACGCGGCCGAGCTGACCGAGATCCTCGCCACCTGGGACCTCATGACCCGGCCGCTGCACGACCATTCCGACGTGGTGAGCTGGCTGGTGCGGCGCACCGCGGCGCACCGCAGCTCGATCGAGCACCTGGCGTCGGTGCGGGGCACGCTGCTGCGGCCGGGCGCGGCGCCGTGGCCGAGCCCGGCGGAGGTCCAGCACGTCCTCGCCACCGCCCGCGACCTGCGCGGGCGGCTCGGGCTGGAGTGAGCCCTACAGCACCTCGGACAGCGGCGTGTAGGCCAGGTCGAGCGCCTCGGCGACCGGCTGGTTGGTCAGCAGGCCGGCGTGCGTGTTGAGGCCGGCGGCGAGCGCCTGGTCGGCCCGCAGCGCCTCGCGCCAGCCGAGGTTGGCCAGCTTGACGGCGTACGGCAGGGTCGCGTTGGTCAGGGCGTGGGTGGAGGTGTGGGCCACCGAGCCCGGCATGTTGGCCACGCAGTAGAAGACCGACCCGTGCACCTGGTACGTCGGCTCGGCGTGCGTGGTCGGCCGCGAGTCCTCGAAGCAGCCGCCCTGGTCGATGGCGATGTCCACCAGCACCGAGCCCGGCTTCATGCGGCTGACCAGGTCGTTGGAGACCAGCGTCGGGGCCTTGGCGCCGGGGATCAGCACCGCGCCGATCACCAGGTCGGCCTGGAGGACCTCCTGCTCGATGGCGTACCGGGTGGAGACGAGGGTCTTCAGCCGGCCCTGGTAGACGGCGTCGATCTGGCGGAGCCGGTCGATGTTGGTGTCGAGGACGGTGACCTCGGCGCCCATGCCGACCGCGATCTGGGCGGCGTTCAGCCCGGACACGCCGCCGCCGATGACGACGACCTTGGCCGGGGCCACGCCGGGCACGCCGCCCGGCAGGATGCCGCGCCCGCCGTTGAAGCGCATGAGGTTGTACGCGCCCACCTGCGGGGCGAGCCGCCCGGCGACCTCCGACATCGGGGCGAGCAGCGGCAGGGCGTTGCCGACCTGGACGGTCTCGTACGCGATGCCGGTCGTCCCCGCCGACAGCAGGGCGTCGGTGCACGGCCGGGAGGCCGCGAGGTGCAGGTAGGTGAACAGCACCAGCCCCTCGCGGAGCCGGTGGTACTCCTCCGCGATCGGCTCCTTGACCTTGAGGACCATGTCCGCCTCGCCCCAGACGGCGTCGGCGCCGTCGAGGATCTTCGCGCCGGCGGACAGGTACTCCTCGTCGGTGATGTGCGAGCCGAGGCCGGCACCACTCTGCACCATGACGTCGTGGCCGTTGCGTACCAGCTCGTGGACGCCTGCGGGTGTGACGGCCACGCGGTACTCGTGGTTCTTGACCTCGGCAGGGACACCGATCTTCATTGCGGTGGTTCCTTTCGGGTACCGACCGGCACGCCGTCGTGCCGGGGGCTGAGGGGTGTCAGATGCGGGCCCACGCCTCGGTGAGGACACCACGAAGGATGGAGCCGATCTCCTCGAACTCCTGCGGGCCCGCGATCAGCGGGGGAGCGAGCTGGATGACGGGGTCGCCGCGGTCGTCGGCGCGGCAGTAGAGCCCGGCGTCGAAGAGCGCCTTGGACAGGAAGCCGCGCAGCAGCCGCTCGGACTCGGCGGCGTCGAAGGTCTCCTTGGTGGCCTTGTCCTTGACGAGCTCGATGCCCCAGAAGTAGCCGGAGCCGCGCACGTCGCCGACGATGGGCAGGTCGCGCAGGTCGTCGAGGGTCTGGCGGAACAGCGGCTCGTTCCTGGTCACGTGGCCGAGCAGGTCCTCGCGCTCGAAGATGTCGAGGTTGGCGAGGGCGACGGCGGCCGAGACGGGGTGGCCGCCGAAGGTGTAGCCGTGGGCGAACATGGTGTCGCCGTCCTTGAACGGCTCGAACAGCCGCTCGTGCGCGATCATCGCGCCGATGGGCGAGTAGCCGCTGGTCATGCCCTTGGCGCAGGTGATGATGTCGGGCACGTAGTCGAACTTCTGGCCGCCGAACATGGTGCCGAGGCGGCCGAAGGCGCAGATGACCTCGTCGGAGACGAGCAGGACGTCGTACTCGTCGCAGATCTCGCGCAGCCGCTGGAAGTAGCCGGGGGGCGGCGGGAAGCAGCCGCCGGCGTTCTGCACGGGCTCGGCGAAGACGGCGGCCACGGTGTCGGGGCCCTCCATCTCGATGGCGCGGGCCACGCGGTCGGCCGCCCAGATGCCGTACTCCTCGGGGGTCATGCCCGGGACGCCGGTGATCTCGTCGGCGCGGTAGTGGTTGGTGTTGGGCACGCGGACCGAGCCGGGCACCAGGGGCTCGAACATCTGCTTGAACGCGGGGATGCCGGTGATCGACAGCGCGCCCTGCGGGGTGCCGTGGTAGGCGATCTGGCGGCTGATGACCTTGTGCTTGAGCGGCTTGCCGACGAGCTTGTAGTACTGCTTGGCGAGCTTCCACGCGGTCTCGACGGCCTCGCCGCCGCCGGTGGTGAAGAAGACGCGGTTGAGCTCGCCGGGGGTCTGCGCGGCCAGGCGCTCGGCCAGCTCGGCGGCCTTGGGGTGGGCGTAGGACCACAGAGGGAAGAAGGCCAGCTCCTGGGCCTGCTTGGCGGCGGCCTCGGCCAGCTCCTGGCGGCCGTGGCCGACCTGGACGACGAAGAGCCCGGCCAGGCCGTCGAGGTAGCGCTTGCCGTGGATGTCGTAGACGTAGGACCCCTCACCGCGGACGATGGTCGGGATCTCGGACTGCTCGTAGGCGCTGTGCCTGGTGAAGTGCAACCAAAGGTGGTCTTGCGCGGCCTTCAGGACGTCGTGTTCCGGCTGCGTCATCGTTATCTTCCCTCGTCTCTCAGCTAGCCCAAGTCTGCATGCTCACCGATCGTTTGCCAAGCGAATCGGTCGTAGCAGTGTGCAGGAAAATCGAGATCCGCAGAAGCACCATGTAACGGCAACGAAATCCGCATGTAGATTAACGCGATGGAGCATGTCCGTTTCGTCCCGTTTACCGGGTTGCGTCCCAGATAGGCGGGCGGATGTGATCCAATGAGTGGCAAACTGTCCAGCTTCGACGAGAACGACCCCCGGGGGAGCGTCCCAGTGACTCCAGACCAGATAGAGAGCGCCGTCGCCGCCTCGATGCCCCAGACCGTCGAGGACCTCAAGCGGCTGGCCGCCATCCCCTCCGTCGCGTTCCCGGGGCACCCGGAGGAGCCCGTGCTCGCCGCCGCCGCGGTGACGGAGGAACTGCTCCGCTCGGCCGGCCTGCCGCGCGTGCAGCAGGTCCCCGTCGAGGGCAGCTACCCGGCGGTCTACGCCGAGGCCCCCGCCCCGCCCGGCGCGCCCACCGTGCTGCTGTACGCGCACTACGACGTGCAGCCCGCCGGCGACCTCAACGCCTGGCGGACGCCCCCGTTCGAGCCGACCCTCATCGACGGCCGCCTCTACGGGCGCGGCACCGCCGACGACAAGTCCGGCGTGATGTCGCACGTCGCCGCCCTGCGCGCGTTCCGCGGCCGGTTCCCGGTCGGGATCAAGGTCATCGTCGAGGGCCAGGAGGAGTACGCGGGCGAGCGCCTGGAGGCGTTCGTCGAGCGCAACCCCGAGCTGCTGCGCGCCGACGCCATCGTGGTCGCCGACACCGGCAACCCGCGCGTCGGCGACCCGGCGGTGACGACCTCGCTGCGCGGCATGGCCGCCTTCACCGTCGAGGTCCGCACGCTGCGCGAGTCCGTCCACAGCGGCTCGGCCGGCGGCGCCGCCCCCGACGCGCTGGCCGCCCTCATGCGCATGCTGACCGCGCTGCACGACGACAACGGCGACATCCGCGTCCCCGGGCTGCCGCGGGGCTCGTTCCTCGGCCAGGGGCCGTCGGAGGAGGAGTTCAGGAAGACGGCGGGGGTGCTCGACGGGGTGTCCCTGGTGGGCTCAGGCTCGCTCGCCGACCGCCTGTGGTCGTCCTACGCCATCACCGTCACCGGCCTCGACGTGCCGACGGTGGCGCAGGCCATCAACGCGGTGCAGCCCGTGGCGCGGGCCCGCGTGACGGTCCGCGTCCCCCCGGCCGGCGACCCGAAGACGACCGTGAACGCCGTCGTCGACTTCATGCGCCAGGTGGCCCCGTGGGGCGTCCAGGTGGGCTTCGGCGACTTCACGGTGGGCTCCGGCTTCCAGGCCGACTCGGGCGGCTACGCCCGCGCCGCGCTCAACCGGGCGATGGAGCGCGCCTTCGGCCGCCCGCCGCGCGACGTCGGCGCCGGCGGCTCCATCCCGCTGGTCAACACGCTGCTCAAGCAGTTCCCGGCGGCGGAGATCCTGCTGTTCGGCGCCGAGGACGAGGACGCCGGCTGCCACGCCCCCAACGAGCGGGTCGACCTGGAGGAACTGCGCAAGGTCGCCACCGCCGAGGCCCTGTTCCTCCTGGAACTCGGCTCCCCCAGCGCGGCCTGACCTTCTCAGCCGCCTGACCCGGAGGGATTCTCCGCCAGCAGCTCCCTGTGGGCGGGTTGGAGGCCCTCCGGGAGGTCGCCGGGGTGGCACCAGCGGGCCTCCAGGATCTCCAGGGGGTCCAGTTTCAGGGTGCCGCCCGTCAGGACGGCCTCGTAGGCGAGCTCGGCGCGGAGGGCGTAGCCGCTGCGCACCCGGAGCAGCCGGCCCACGCGCACGTCGAGGCCGGTCTCCTCGCGGACCTCGCGCCGGACGGTCTCCTCGAACGTCTCCCCGCGCTTGGCGTAGCCCGTGGGGAAGCCCCAGGGGCGGCGCTCCGGCCACAGCCGGTGGCGCAGCACGAGCAGCCGGCCCTCGTCGTCACGGACCAGGCCGGTGACGCCGATCATGAACGTGGCGTGCGTGAGCCACACCAGCCGCCACCGCAGCCGGCCGCCCAGCATCCTCCACACGCGGGCGAGAAGCCGTGTCACCGCGCTCCTTCTCTCTCTAGATCGTTCGGGTCCTGTGCGACATAGTGTCCCGTCATGGACTGGAACGAGTGGCACGACGAGTACGATCGGCCGGACTCATCGCTGGCGCGGCGGCTGGTGGCGGTCCAGGAGCGCGTCAGGGCGGCGCTGGACGCCGCGCCCGCAGGACCGCTGCGGGTGATCAGCATGTGCGCGGGCCAGGGGCGGGACCTCATCCCCGTGCTGGCGGAGCACCCCCGGCGCGACGACGTACGGGCGCGGCTGGTGGAGCTGGACCCCGCCAACTGCGACCTCGCGCGGAGCGCCGCCGCGGCGGCCGGGCTCGGCCGGGTCGAGGTGGTCGAAGCGGACGCCTCCCTGACCGACGAGTACGCCGACCTGGCGCCCGCGAACCTCGTCCTCGCCTGCGGCATCTTCGGCAACATCAGCGACGACGACGTCCGGCGGACCGTCGGCTTCTTCCCGCAGCTGTGCGCGGAGGGCGGCACGGTCGTCTGGACGCGGCACCGCGAGGAGCCGGACCTGGTGCCGCGAATCCGCACGTGGTTCGAGGAGAACGGCTTCGCCCTGGAGTGGGTGTCGCCGCCGCAGGCCGGGTACGGGGTCGGCGCCCACCGCTTCACCGGGCGCCCGCGACCGCTCGCGGCCGGGGAGAGCATGTTCCGCTTCCTCGGTCACGACGAGCTGCGCCGGGCCGCACGCGCATCAGCTCCGACCACCGCCGAAGGGTCCAGAGAACACCCGTGAGCATCCGTACGACGCATCGCGCCCTGCTGAGCCGTCTGCTGCCCGACGACGATCCGGACGACCTCGCCGTACGTCAGGGGCAGTTCCACATCGTGGTCATCGGCTCGGACCGCGTCGTACGCCTGCCCCGCACCCCGTCGGCGGCCGCCCGGTTGCCCGAGCGGGTGACCGCGCTACGCGCGCTCGCCGGCCTCGACCTCGGTTTCCGCATCCCTGAACCGCTGCTCCACGGCGGTGCCCCCGGCACCGGCGAGACGCCGTTCCTGGTGCTCAGCCGTCTTCCGGGGGAGCCGCTGAAGACCGACGCGCTCGACGACGCCCACGTGGTCGACACCGTGGCCGCGCAGTGTGTCACGCTGCTGGCGGCTCTGGCCCGCGCCGGCGCGGACGAAACAGCACGAGCGGTTCTCCCTCAAGCACCGGAAGGCCAGTGGCGGCGGTTCGGGGAGGACGTCCGCGCGGAGCTGTTCCCCCTCATGTCCCCCAGCGGACGCCTCCGGGCCGAGCGGGAACTCGCGGCACTCGACAGCCTTCCCCACCTCACCGAAGCGGTGGTGCATGGCGACCTCGGCGCCGAGAACATCCTGTGGGAGTGGGAGGACGGCCTGCCGCGCCTCTCCGGAGTGCTCGACTGGGACGACGTCGCACTCGGCGACCCCGCCGAGGACCTCGCGGCCATCGGTGCCGGCCACGGTCCTCAGCTCCTGGAGCGGGTGCTCGCCCTGGGCGGCTGGTCAGACCACGGACTCCTGACCCGCATCGCCGCGATCGGCGGCACGTTCGCCCTGCAGCAAGCCCTCTACGCCGTCCGCGACGGCGACGAAGAAGAGCTCGCGGACGGCCTGGCAGAGTATCGCTGACGCAGTGCGAGGTCAGTGGTCGGTCGCGTGGCGGGGCGGCGTGCCGGTGTGGACGAGGCGCAGGCCCGTCTCGACCAAAGCCCAGCCGAGCCGGGCGCGCCAGGGACGGGGGCCCGGCGCCGGCCGGGGGCGGGCGGTCGCGCGGTGGCGGGCGGCCTCGGCGCGCAGTTCGCGGGCGCGGGCTCGCTCGACGTACAGGTAGAGGTCGGGGTCCATCGGGTTCCTCCTGGTCGGTGTCATGGCCGCCATGAGCGGAACGGGAAGCCGTACATGTGGAGTGCGACGCTCTCGCGCTCCTCCGTGTCGCCCGCGTCGCGGGCCGCCCGGCCGCGCGCCCGCCACCGGTCGGCCAGCTCGCGCAGCTCGTCGCCGAGGCCGCGCAGCTCGTCGGGCGTGAGCCACATCAGGTATTCGGAGGAGAAGGCGGCGTCGCGCCAGCCGGGCTCCCAGCTCATCTGGGCGTCGAGGTAGCCCTCGTACATCTCGTGCTGCTGGCGGGTGTGGGCGCGGCTCACGGCGGCGTGGACGGCGACCTCCTCGGGGCTGTCGCGGAAGTCGGCGTCCCTGGTGGAGATGCTCTCGGCGACCGGACGCCACCAGCGCTCGCGGGCGTCGCCGCCGGCCACCGGCGCCTCCTCGATGAGGCCGTGCGCGGCCAGCTTGCGCAGGTGGTAGCTGACCAGGCTCACCGCCTCGTCGACCTGGTCGGCGAGGTGGGAGGCGGTGGCCGTGCCCGCGACGTAGAGCGCGCGGTAGAGCTTCATGCGCAGCGGGTGCCCGAGCGCCTTGAGCGTGTCGAGGTCGCGGACGTGGCGCGTCTTCTCGGTGGCCATGACTCCACCGTAGATGCGAAAAATAATTTGCGCAAATAAAGTTGCGCGTCCCCGGCATCGCGTCCCGCCATGGAGACCAGCGGGGCGTCAGGAACTCATCGCACAGGGAGGTCGTAGGCGCGGCGCACGCTGCTGCCGAGCCGCCTCAGGTCGGCCCCGTACACGTGCACGGAGACCCCGACGTCGGCGCTGGTGTTGACCACCCTGTGGATATCGCCGGGCGGCGCGAAGCCGCTGACCTCGCCAGGCCGGTTGTCGGTCCGGCCGAGCTCGCGCAGGTGGTCGCCCATGTCCCGGTAAAGGGTCTCGTGCTCGACGCCGCTCAGGATGCCGAACGCGCACCAGGAGACGTGGTCGTGGATCACGGTGACCTGGCCCGGCCGCCACACGACGCCGACGATCGAGAAGCCCTCCTCGGCGTGGAGCAGGTGGGAGACGTACGTGTCGGGCCTGCCCGCCCGCTCCTCCGGCGTGAGCAGGCCGGGGCCGGGCAGGCGCTCGCGCAACACGTCGGCGGCGGCGTACGCGGTGCGCTCGGGGTCCAGGCCCCGGGCCACGACGGCGGAGATGCCGCTGACGAGCGGCTCCAGACCCGGCCTGGCGAGTGCGGTGACGGCGACTTCCATGGTTGCCCTTCAGGGAGAGCAGACGGTGGTCCTTCCCTCTCCACAGTGCTACCGCCGGTATCGATAGGTCCAACAGAAGTGTTCTGGCTCACCCATAGATATGGTCGATGAATGCTGGACGTCGTCCGCCTCCGGGTCCTCCTCGCGGTCGCCCGCAAGGGCTCGGTCACCGCCGCCGCCAAGGAGCTGCACTACTCGCAGCCGTCCGTGAGCCACCACCTGGCCCGGCTGGAGGCCGAGACCGGGGCCCGGCTGGTGCAGCGCGTGGGCCGGGGCATCCGGCTGACCGAGGCCGGGTGGCTGCTCGCCGAACGCGCCGCCGAGATCATCGGCCGGCTCGACGACGCCGCCGAGGAGCTGGCCGCCCACGTGGGCCTGCGCGCCGGCCGGGTGCGCCTGGCCGCCTTCCCCTCCTCGCTCGGGACGTTCGTCCCGCGGGCGGTCACGGTGCTCAAGGCCGGCCATCCCGGCCTCCGGCTCGACCTCACCGAGGCGGGGCCGCCACAGGCGCTGCGGCTGCTGCGCGCCGGCCGCGCCGACGTGGCCGTGATCTTCCGCTATGACGACACCGCCCCCGAGGAACGCGGCATCACCATGATCCCCCTCATGGACGACCCCGGCTACCTGGTCGCCGACCGCCCGGTGGACTGCGACCTGGCGGCGCACGCCGACGCCTCCTGGATCGCCGGCTGCGAACGCTGCCGCACTCACCTCCTGGACGTGTGCGCCAGGGCGGGCTTCGCCCCGCGCGTCTCGTTCACCAGCGACGACATCGTGGCCGTGCAGGCGCTGGTGGCGTCCGGCCTCGGCCTCACCATGCTGCCCGGCCTCGCCCTGCGCGCCCACCGCCACCCGGGCGTCGAGGTCGCCGAGATCGCCGGTTCGAGCCGGCACGTGTACGCCGCCGTCCTTGGCGAGCCGCCCCACCCGCCGCCCGTCGAGGCGCTGCTCCACACGCTGAGGAAAAGCCTTTGACGTCCTTCCTACAATGCTTGTATGCCTGATGTCGCGACTCTCGCGCTGTTCTGCGCGCTGACGCTCGGTTTGCTCGTGGTGCCGGGACCCTCGGTCCTCTACATCGTCACCCGCAGCGTCGCCCAGGGCCGCAGCGCGGGCCTGATCAGCGTGCTGGGCGTGCACGCCGGTTCGGTCGTGCACGTGGCCGCGGCGGCGCTCGGCCTCAGCGCGCTGCTGGCCGCCTCCGCCACGGCCTACGCCGTGGTCAAGTGGGGCGGCATCGCCTACCTGGTCTGGCTCGGCGTACGCAACCTCGTCCGGCGCGGCGGCGGCGAGGAGGCCGTGGAGCTGCGGGTGCAGTCGAAGCGGCGGCTGTTCTGGGAGGGGGTCGTGGTCAACGTGCTCAACCCGAAGACGGCGATCTTCTTCCTGGCGTTCCTGCCGCACTTCGCCGATCCGGCCGCGGGACCTCTCGGGCCGCAGATCCTGCTGCTCGGGCTGCTGTGGATCGCGCTCGGCATGGCCTCCGACGGCACGTACGCGATGCTCGCCTCGGCCCTCGCCGGGCGGCTGCGGGCCTCCCGGCGGGCGCAGCGGCGGCTGGAGGTGGGCAGCGGGGTCGTCTATCTCGGGCTGGCGGCCTGGCTCGCGGCCGAGAAGGCCTGACGGGCCGAGGGACGCGCCACCCAGGGTTCACCTGCCGGCCATCCGCTTCTTGATCTCCATCTCGTGACCGGCGATACCTTCTCCGAGCGGTCATCGTTCCCACGGAGCAAGGTGGCAGATGTTACGAGCGCGTCGGTTCCTGATCTCCCTGCTGTCCGTCGTGATGGTGGTGTGCCTCGCCCCCGCCCTGCCGGCGCGAGCGGCCGACCGGGACGTCACCATCACCCTGAACGCCGCCGACCTCGGCCTGAGCCCTGCCGTCCTGCGGGACCTGGTCCCCGAGGTGCAGGCGGAGATCAGGGAGCACGGCGGCCTGGGCGGCGCGCTCAAGCAGGCCGTCGCGGACGGCTCGGTCCCGGTGCACGAACGGGTGGACACCTCGGTGTGGCCCAACTTCGCCGGCACGGTCAACCTGACCTCCAACGGCAGCGGGCTGGTCCTCACCATCCCGGCCGGTGAGATCACCACCTCCAGCTTCTGGCAGGACATCGCCGCCACGGCCATCGGCTGGATCATCGGCTACGGGCTCAGGATGCTGTGCATCGGCTTCCTGACGTCCAGCGGCGTGGGCGCCGCGATCATCCCGCTGGTCTGCACCCCGCTCCAGACCACCGTGACCGGCATCATGACGGCGATCATGACGCACACGTTCGCGGGAACCCTGGGCACCATCGAGGCGACCAGGGACATCATCATCGCCGGGATCCTCGGGCTGGCGGGCGGCGTCCTGTGGGAGAAGTACCTCGCCCCGTGGGCGAAGGCCCAGCTCGCCACGTCCATCAAGAAGGCCGGCGGCTGGATCAGGAACCAGGTGCCCTGGCTCGACCGCTGGTTCGGCGGCGTGGTCGCCGAGCGGGTGGAGAATCTCGGCTGGCGGTTCGAGGAGCTGGAGCGGCTCATCGCCGAGGAGACGGCGGCCTGGGCCGGGGTCTCCTCGAACCTCCAGCGGGAGCTGCGGATCATGCCGCTCGGCGACTCGATCACGCACGGCGCGGGCAGCTCGAACGGCGGCGGTTACCGGCCGGCGCTGCACAACCTGCTGAAGGACGACGGGGCCGGCGTCACGTTCGTCGGCTCGCAACGCTCGGGCCCGGCGCCCGACGCCCACGAGGGGCACCCCGCCTGGACGATCTCCCAGCTCGCCGGCGTCGTCGACGCGGCGCTGGCCATGTACCGGCCCAACGTGGTGCTGCTGCACATCGGCACCAACGACCTGAACAACAACGACAACCCGGGAGGCGCGCCGGCCAGGCTCGGGGCCCTCATCGACCAGATCTTCCGCGCCGCCCCCGACGTGACCGTCCTGGTCTCGACCGTCGTCCCGTCCGCCTGGGGGCCGACCCAGGAGCGGATCCTGCGGTTCAACGAGGCGATCCGGCTGGAGGCGGGGGCGCGGTGGGCCGCCGGCAAGCACGTCTACCTGGTCAACCTGACCACGGTGACGCTCACCGACCTGGCCGACCTCCTGCATCCGAACGACTCGGGCTACCTGAAGATGGCGGGGGCGTTCTACCACGGCCTGGTGCAGGCGGCGCGGGCCGGCTGGATCGGCGCGCCCGGCGGCGGGAACCCGGCTCCCGCCCCCGTCAGAGGCTGGGTCCCGCAGGGCACGATCGCGTCCGGGACGTACGGCGGGGACACCAGCAGGGTCGTCTACGCCGATCTCGACGGCGACGGCAGGGCCGACCACCTCCAGATCAACGCCGACAGCTCGGTCCGGGCCTGGCTCAACGGCGGCCCCAACCCCAAGGAGCCGGTCGGCGGCGGCGACTGGTTCTGGCTCCCCCAAGGCAAGATCGCGAGCGGCGTCGGCGCGCCCGGGGCGAACATCCGCTTCACCGACCTCAACGGCGACGGCAGAGCCGACTACGTGAAGGTCAACGACGACAGCTCCGTCCAGGCCTGGCTCAACGGCGGCCCCAACCCCAAGGAGCCCGTCGGCGGCGGCGACTGGTTCTGGCTCCCCCAGGGCACCATCGCGGGCGGCGTCGGCGCGCCGGGCAGCCACATCCGCTTCGCCGACCTCGACGGCGACCGCAGGGCCGACTACGTGAAGGTCAACGACGACAGCTCCGTCCAGGCCTGGCTCAACGGCGGCCCCAAGCCCGGGGGCGGCGACTGGTACTGGCTCCCCCAGGGCACCATCGCGAGCGGCGTCGGCCAGCCCGGCCACCGGGTCCGCTTCGCCCCGCTCCACGGCAGCCGGTCCGCCGACTACCTCCTCATGGGCCGCTTCGACGACAACCACACCGGCACCCAGCCCTACGACAGCTCCGTGCAGGTCTGGCGGAACGGCGGGCCCAAGCCAGGAGGCGGCGACTGGTACTGGATGCCGGGCGGCGAGGTCGCGAGCGGGGTCCTGGTGGAGGGCGCCAGGATCCAGTTCGCCGACATCGACGGCGACGGCCGGGCCGACTACCTGGACGTCGCCCCGGGAACGGGCACGACCCGGGCGTGGATCAACTTCGGCTGACCCGCCCGCCGTCGGGGCCGGCTCAGGATTCGCCGGCCTCGACGGTCTCCCGCGCCCACCGGTAGTCCGCCTTCCCCGCCGGGGAGCGGACCATCTGGTCCACGAACGCGTACGAACGCGGCACCTTGTACCCCGACAGCAGCGTGCGGCAGTGCGCGTCCAGCTCCTCCGCCGTGAGGTCCGCCCCCGGCCGCGGCTCGACGACCGCCGCCACCCGGTTGCCCCAGCGCTCGTCCGGCACCCCGGTCACCACCGCGTCGAACACGCCGGGATGGCCCTTGAGCACCGCCTCGACCTCCTCGGGGAACACCTTCTCCCCGCCCGTGTTGATGCACTGCGAGCCGCGCCCGAACACGTTGACCGTGCCGTCCGGGTCGACGGTGGCGAGGTCGCCGGTGAGCAGCCAGCGGGTGCCCTGCTCGTCGGTGACGAACGTGCGGGCGGTCTTGTCGGGGTCGTTGTAGTAGCCGAACGCGACCCGTCCCGTCCTCGCGACGGTGCCGAGCGCGCCCGAGCCGGGCTCGACCGGGCGGCCCGCCTCGTCCAGCACGGCCAGCCGGACCACCGCGTTCGGCTGGTAGCGCAGGCCCTTCTCGGGCGAGGACCCGGCGACGGCGGAGGCGGTGTAGCCGGACTCCGTGGAGCCGAAGTTGTCGAGGATCATGACGTTCGGCAGGAGCTCCTGGAGGCGGTCGCGGACCGCGCCCGACAGGATCGCGCCCGTCGAGCTGACCACGAACAGCGACGACACGTCGTACGAGCCCGCCGCCAGCGCCTCGGCGAGCGGCCTGGCCATGGCGTCGCCGGTGATGTTGACGGTGAGCACGCGCTCGCGCTCGACGGTCCGCCAGACCTCGTCGGGGTCGAACTTGCGGACGTACACCATGGTCCCGCCCATGCACCAGGTGATGAACGTGGCCATCTGCGCCGCCCCGTGCATGAGCGGCGGCACCGCCATCATCGTCATCGGCCCGGCCTTGACCGCCTCGTCGATGACCTCCTGCGGGGTGGCCCGCGGCTCGCCGCCGGGGTTGCCGCCGCCGAAGCCGAAGAACAGGTCCTCCACCCGCCACATCGCGCCCTTCGGCATGCCGGTGGTGCCGCCGGTGTAGATGATGTAGACGTCCTGGCCGGAGCGTGGCGAGAAGCCCCGTTCCGGCTTGCCGCTCTCCAGCGCGGATTCGTACGTCACCGCCGAGCCGATCGACGGCGGCCCGCCGACCGCGATCAGGTGCTCCAGCAGCGGCGCCTCGCCCACGACGGCGGCGACGCGCGGCTCGAACTCGACGTCGTAGATCAGCGCGCGGATGTCGGAGTCCCGGTAGAGGTAGAGCAGCTCGGACTCGACGTAGCGGTAGTTGACGTTGATCGGCACGGCGCGGAGCTTCAGCGCGGCCAGCATCCCGGCGACGTACGGCAGCCCGTTGTAGAGCTGGAGCCCGACGTGCTCGCCGGGGCCGACGCCCAGGCCGTCGAGGTAGTGGGCGAGCCGGTTGGCCTCGGCGTCCAGCTCGGCGTAGGTGCGGCGGTCGGCGTCGCAGATCACCGCGACCCGCTCGGGGATCGCGTCCGCCAGCCCTTCGAACAGGTCCGCGTGGTTGAACTCCATCAGAGTTTCTCCCGTCCCACGATCCACATGGCGAAGAACTGGGCGCCGCCGCCATAGGCGTGGCCGAGCGCGGTGCGGGCGCCGTCCACCTGGTGCTCGCCGGCCTGGCCGCGCACCTGCTGGGCGGCCTCGGCGAACCTGATGAGCCCGGACGCGCCGATCGGGTTGCTGGACAGCACGCCACCGGAGGCGTTCCAGGGGGTGTCGCCGTCGAGGGCGGTCGCGCCGGACTCGGTGAGCTTCCAGCCCTCGCCCTCGGCGCAGAAGCCGAGGTTCTCCAGCCACATGGGCTCGTACCAGGAGAAGGGCACGTAGACCTCGGCCACGTCGATCTGCCGGCGCGGGTCGGTGATGCCGGCCTGCCGGTAGACGTCGGCGGCGCAGTCCTTGCCCGCCTGCGGGCTGACCGTGTCGCGGTCGGCGCGGAAGATCGGCTCCGAGCGCATGGCGGTGCCGTGCACCCAGGCGGGCGTGCCGGTGACGGCCGACTCGGCGGCGAGCACCATGGCGCAGGCGCCGTCGCTGGACGGGCAGGTCTCCAGGTAGCGGATCGGCTCCCAGAGCATGGGCGTGGACTCGACCATCTTCTGGTCGATGCCGGGGATCTTGAGGTGGGCGTACGGGTTCTTCAGCGCGTTGAGCCGGTCCTTCACGGCGACGAGCGTGCCGATGTGGCCGGGCGCGCCGGTCCTGCGCATGTACTCGCGGATGTGCGGCGCGAAGTAGCCGCCCGCCCCCACCACGAGCGAGGCGCTGAACGGCAGGTGCGTGGACAGCGCCCAGGTGGCGTTGGACTCCGACTGCTTCTCGAAGGCCACGACCAGCACCCGCTCGTGCACCCCGCCCTGGATGAGCGAGGCGCCGACCAGCGCGGTGGAGCCGCCGACGCTGCCGGCCGTGTGGACCCGCATGACCGGCTTGCCGGCCGCGCCGAGCGCGTCGGCCAGGTACGCCTCCGGCATCATCACGCCCTCGAACAGGTCCGGCGCCTTGCCGATGACGACGGCGTCGATGTCCTTGAACGTCAGCCCGGCGTCCTCCAGTGCCCGCACCGCGGCCTCGCGCACCAGCCCGGCGATCGAGACGTCCTGGCGGCGGGTCGTGTAGTGCGTCTGCCCGACGCCGATGACCGCACAGCGGTTGCCCATCTCAGCCCTCCAGGACGGTGACGAGGTTGTGCTGCAGGCAGGGGCCGCCGGCGGCGTGCCCGACGGTCCGGTGGTTGCGGCCGTCGAGGATGCGCTGCGCGGCCTCGCCGATGCGGATGAGGCCGGTCGCCATGACGGGGTTCGCGGCGAGCGGGCCGCCGGACGGGTTGACGACGGTGTCGCCGGTCAGCTCCAGCGCCTCGCGCAGGATGATCTCCTCGTGCGCGAACTGGGCGTGCAGCTCGGCCACCTCGACGGGGCCCTTGCCGACGCCGGCGGCGCGGGCGGCGTCGGCCGCGGAGGCCGACCGGGCGAGGTCCCGCATGCCCAGGTAGTGGGGCTCGATCCGGTGGGCGACGCCCCTGATGTAGGCGGGGGTGGAGGTGAGGCGGGTGGCGAGGTCGCCGGCGGCCAGCACGACCGCCGCCGCGCCGTCGGTGATGGGCGGCGCCACGAGCCCGTCCCCTTCGGGGTCGGGCAGGTCCAGCGCGTACGGGTTCGCCCGCCCGTCCGCCCGGCTGCGGCGTACGATCTCGTCGAGCTCCGCGCGCTCCGCGCCGAGCGCGGCGGCCTGGAGCCCGGCGTAGGAGAGCTGGTCGAGGCCGAGGGGGGCCAGATAGTACGGGTCGAGCTGCAACGTCATGATGGTGCGCAGGTCGCCGAGCGAGGTCTTGCCGAACCCGTACACGAGGGCCGAGTCGATGTCGCCGTGCTGGAGGCGTACCCATGCCTCGTACAGCGCCCAGGCGGCGTCCATCTCGACGTGGCTCTCGGAGATCGGCGGCCAGGCGGCCAGCGCGTCGAGCGCCGAGACGAACGAGAACGGCGCGCCCGCCAGGTAGTCGCAGCTCCCCGAGCAGGTGAAGCCGAACCGGGTGAGCCCGGTGCGCTCCTTCACCTCGTTGATGACGGGCAGGATCAGCTCGGGCTCGCTGAGGCCGGTGTCGTGGTCGGTGTGCCGCGTCTGCGCGAACGCGACGATCGCTACCTCTCTCATGACAGCTCCACGTCGGGCTCGCCGGTGGGGGCGAACCAGCGGATGTTCGCCATGGACGCCGTACGCTCGCTCTCGGGCACCCACACGGCCCGCACCCGCATGCCCTGCCGCACCTCGTGCGCGGGCACGCCCGCGACCAGCGCGATCATCGGAAGGTCGGCCCCGTCGAGCAGGATGTACGCCGACACGAAGGGCACTTCGGGCGCCCGCGGATCGGGCAGGTTGTTGATGGCGAACGTGGTGATCGTCCCGGTGTCGGGAAGTTCGAGGGTGTCCGGGATGGGGCCTCCGCACTCGGGGCAGAAGGTGCGGTAGGGGACGTACACCTTCGCGCACCGCTCGCAGCGCCCGCCGAGCAGCACGCCGCGCTCCACGCCGGCCAGGAACACGCCGAGCGAGCCGCCCGCCCGCAGCCGGTACTCCGCGCGGACCGGGGAGACGATCTTCGTGACCTCGGGGGTGAAGTGCCGGATGTCGGTGATGTGGCCGGTGGGCTGCTCCCGCCACACGGGCCGGACCCGCATCCCGGCCCGCATGGCCTTGGGGTGCTCGGGGACGACGGCGTGCACGAGCGCCGTGTCCGCGCCGTCGAGCGCGATCAGCGCCCAGGCGAAGGGGACGTCCACCGGGTGGGAGTCGAGCGGTTCCTGCACCCACGTCCAGGTGGTGACCGTGCCGGCGGGGCCGACCTCGACGTACTCTCCGGTCACGGGCTCGCCGGTGGCGGGGTCGTACTCCAGGGGCGGCACCAGCACGCCGCCCTCGCTCGTCCGCACGCCGACGATGCGGCGCTCGCGCAGCTCGGTGAGGAAGCGGCCCACCACCGGGCCGGTCGAGCGGGTGTAACCGCCGGGGAACTCCAGGACGTGCTGAGCGACCAGCGGATCAGATGGCACGGTCGTGTCCCTCCCAGTACGGGTCGCGGAGCCTGCGTTTGTGCAGCTTGCCGTTCGGTTCGCGGGGCATCTCGGCGATGAAGTCGATCGTTCGCGGCCACTTCATGCGGGCCAGCCGGCCCTCCAGGGAGGCCAGCAGCTCGGCGGCGAGCTCGGGTCCTGGTTCGGCGCCCGGGGCGGGCTCGACGACGGCCTTGATCTGCTCGCCCCACTCCTCGTCCGGGATGCCGAACACGGCCACGTCCGCGACCTTGGGGTGGATCATGAGCTCGTTCTCGATCTCGGCGGGGTAGATGTTCGCGCCGCCCGAGATGATGAGGTCGGCCTTGCGGTCGCAGAGGTAGAGGAAGCCGTCCTCGTCGAGGTAGCCGATGTCGCCGACGGTGAAGTGGTCCTTGAGCCGGTTGGCGGCGGTCTTGTCCGGGTCGCCCTTGTACTCGAACGACGCGCCGAGCATCTTCATGTAGATCGTGCCGGGGGTGCGGGCAGGGACCGGTTCGCCCTGCTCGTCCACGATGAGCAGCTCGCTGATGGGCCAGGCCGTGCCGACCGTGCCCGGGTGCGCCTTCCAGCCCTCGGGGGTGGCGAGGGTGCCGCCGCCCTCCGTGGCCGCGTAGTACTCGTACACGCAGTCGCCCCACCACTCCAACATCGCCCATTTCACCGGGACGGGACAGGGGGCGGCGGCGTGGATCATCCATTTGAGCGAGGACAGGTCGTAGGCGCGCCGGGTCTCCTCCGGCAGCGCGAGCAGCCGCTTGAAGTGCGTCGGCACCATGTGGGAGCTGGTGACGCGGTGCCGCTCGCACAGGCGCAGCAGCTCCTCGGCGTCGAAGCGGTCCATGTAGACGAGCGTGTGGCCCATGTGCAGGGCCGTGCCGCCGAACTGGGTGACGGCGGTGTGGTAGCTCGGCGAGGTGACCAGGTGCGCGTTGGGGCGTCCCGGGGTGACGCCGAACAGTCCCAGCAGGAACGTCATCAGCTCGGCGCCGTCGTCCGGGTCCAGGCCGCTGAGCGGGCGGCGCACGCCCTTCGGTTTGCCGGTGGTGCCGGAGGTGTAGTGCATGGTCAGGCCGGCGGTGCGGTCGGGGGGCGCGGTGTCGGGACGGCCGTCGGTCAGCTCGCGCATCGGCCGGAACCCGTCCGTCCCCTCCCCCATGAGGAAGCGGCGCTCGGGGGCGATGGCCTCGGCCGCCCGCGCGCCCTCCTGGAGGAAGCGCGGGTGCACGAAGAACGCCTTGGCCTCGCTGTCGGAGACGATGTAGGCGATCTCCGGTCCGGTGAGGTGCCAGTTGACCGGCGTGTAGTACCAGCCGGCCTGGAGCGCGGCCAGATACAGCACGAGGCCGTCGGCGCCGTTCGGCACCAGGCCGCAGACGCCGTCGCCAGGCTGGAGCCCGAGCTCGTCGCGCAGGCCGTGGACGAGGCGGTTGGCCCGGGCCAGGAGGTCGCCCGCGCGGTGTTCCGCGCCGTCGGGGTCCACGGCGGCGATCCAATCGGGATCCGCCTGCGCGAGCCTCCAGAAACCGAGCGTGCCCATGTGCGCTCCTCGCGGCCGACGAAAAAACAGGAACCTGTTCTCGTTTGCTGCTGGGAGCGTATCCTGGGGCGAAGTGCGTAGCAAGCGCTTGATACGAGACTTCGGAGGCATCGTGGAGCTCCTGCCGATCAGCACCCCCCACTGCCGGGTCGAACGCGACGGGCACGTCCTCGTCGTCACCATGAACCGGCCGGAGGCCCGCAACGCGCTCTCCTCGGACATGCTGATCGGCCTCGCCTCGGCCTGGGCGTACGCGAGCGCCGAGCCGGACGTCCGGGTCGCGATCCTGACCGGCGCCGAGGGCACCTTCTGCGCCGGCGCCGACCTCAAGGCCATGGGCCAGCCGTCCACCGACCCCGACGTGCAGGCGCGGGCCGCCAGGATCCCGAACTTCCACTGGAAGGGCCTGCTGCGCGAGGACCTGCCCACCAAACCGATCATCTGCGCCGTCGAGGGCTACGCGGTGGCCGGCGGCACCGAGCTGCTGGTGGGCACGGACCTGCGGGTGGTGGCCGAGTCGGCCACGCTGGGGCTCTTCGAGGCCAAGCGGGCGCTCTTCCCGATGGGCGGCAGCGCCGTCCGGCTCCCCCGCCAGATCCCGTACTGCCACGCCATGGACCTCCTCCTGACCGGCCGCGCCGTCACGGCCGCCGAGGCGCTGGCTATGGGCCTGGTCAACCGCGTCGTCCCGGACGGACAGGCGCTGGCCGTGGCCCGCGAACTGGCCGACGACGTGGCCGCCTCCGGCCCCCTCGCCGTCCAGGCCATCCTCCGCACCTACCGCGACACCCTCGGCCTGCCCGAACCCGAGGCCCTGAAGGTCTCCGACGACCTCGGCTGGCCGGTCATCGGCTCCGAGGACGCCAAGGAAGGCACCCGCGCCTTCCGCGAGAAGCGCCCGGCCAACTACCAGGGCCACTGAACGAAACGCCGGAAACCGCTGGTCTCGCGTCGTAGGCTCGCCGGCATGACGGAACTGCGGGAAGAGTACGAAGAACTTCACCGCCTGGTCGACCGGCTCCGCCCCGACCAGGTGCGTGAAGCGCGTGCGCGACTCCACCGGCTCGTCCACTCAGGTCCCGAGGAGCAACGCCGCCTGAGCGCCGAGGAGCTGGTCGCGAAGCATCGGCGTCTTCCGCACGTCGACCACGCGGAGTTGCGCCGCGAGGCAGACAAGGTGTTCGGTGACGACCGTGTCTACGACGACCGTTGGGACCGGCGTAGCTGATCGTCCCGACCCTCGCCGCGAAGCGGGATCTCCGGCCGAGGCGGATGAATCTCATGATCGCAGGCAGGGCGGCGGCCCGGTGGGTGGCCGCCGCCCGAGCCGGGCTCAGTCCTCCGTGATGCGGTCCAGGCGTTCCAGGGCCTCGCCGTACTCCTCCATCAGGTTGAAGATGACGTCCTTGGTGGAGCGGACCTGGTTCATGAGGCCGATGATCTGGCCGGCCGGGAAGGTGGCCAGTTCCGCGGCGTCGGAGCGGCCGATGCGGCGCAGGGCGTCCGAGACCAGCATGAACTGCAGGGGCATCGGCAGCGTGCCCGGCGACTCGGCGGACTCCCACGCCTCGGTCCACTCGTTCCTGAGCAGGCGGGCGGGCTTGCCGGTCCAGCTGCGGGAGCGGACGGTGTCGCGGGAGGTGGCCTCCAGGATGCGGCGCTTGGCCATCTCCGGCGTGTCGGCCTCCTCGACGGTGAGCCACAGGGAGCCGGTCCACACGCCCTCCGCGCCGAGCGCCATGCCGGCGGCCATCTGGCGGCCGTTGCCGATGCCGCCCGCGGCCAGCACCGGCACGTCCACCGCGTCCACCACCTGCGGGATGAGGACCATGGTGGAGATCTCGCCGGTGTGCCCGCCCGCCTCGGTGCCCTGGGCGACGACGACGTCCACGCCGACCTCGACCTGCTTGAGCGCGTGCCGGGGGGTGGAGGCGAGGGCCGCCACCTTGACGCCGTGGGCGTGGGCCAGCTCGACGACGTCGGCCGGGGGCGGGCCGAGGGCGTTGGCGAGCAGCGCGATGGGGTGGCGGAGGGCGACCTCGACCTGCGGGCGGGCCGTGGCGTCCGTCCAGCCGAGCAGCACCCGCCCCGCGTCGGCGTCCGCCGAGAGCGGGGGCACCCCGTGCTCGGCCAGCAGGTTCTCCACGAACGAGCGATGCCCTTCGGGGATCATCGCCTGGAGGCGGCCGACCAGCTCGTCGGCGGCGAAGTCGGCCCCCTCGTACGAGGCCGGCATGACGACGTCCACGCCGTACGGCCGGCCGTCCACGTGGTCGTCGATCCACTTGAGCTCCATCTCGAGCTCTTCCGGGGTGAAGTAGAGGGCTCCGAGCACGCCCATGCCGCCCGCGCGGCTGACGGCGGCGACCACGTCCCTGCAGTGGCTGAACGCGAAGATCGGGAGCTCGATACCGAACATGTCCGTGACACGTGTCCGCATGGCCCGACAATACGTCCGGCACAACGCGAACTGCAACGTGTTCTACACTAGAACCTTTCGTCGGTACCGGTGAGCAACCTCCGTCTATAACACGTTCTATATCGATCTCGAAAAAAGAAAAAGGCCCGCCTTTCGGCGGGCCTTAAAATGGCGCGTTGTTTACGCGGCGGCCGGGCGGCGGCGGCCCAGCACCACGCCCGCCAGCACCAGCGCCACGCCCACGATGAGCACCACCAGCGGGATGATGTTCCGCAGCAGGTTGATCTGGCTCTTGCCCTCCTGGGCGTTCTTGACCAGGCCGTCGACGGTCTCGTCGGTCATCACGGCGGTGCCGATGAAGGCCGCCGAGCGCTCCACGCCGTCCTGCGTCTTCAGCACCTCGTGGCGCTGCACCTCCTGCTTGACCGGCGAGCCGGTGACGGGCTCGATCCAGAAGGTGGTCTTGCCGTCGTACCAGCGGTCGACCTGCACGTCACCGGTGGTGCCGGTCATGCCGAGCACGTTCGCGGGGGCGGTGCGGGTCTCGGTCTTGGTCGGCGGGACGGCCTGCTCGAAGACGTACACCGGCAGGCCGTCGACCTTGTCCTCACGGACGAAGGTGGCGTCGAAGGCCTTCTGCGCCTGCGCGTTGAACACCTTGTACGTCTTCTTCTCCACGTCGAACGGCCACTTGTAGATCTGGCCCTCGAGCTGCACCGGAGCCTTGTCGACACTGGAGCCGCAGCAGTTGACGGCGACGCCGGTGTAGCGGTTGAAGGCGCTGCGCCGCTCGGACAGGTCGATCTGCGGTCGGCTGTTGGTGACGTCGTTGACGACCGTGGCCTCGTCCCAGACGACCCGGTCGGAGTTGGCCTCCTTCACGTCGCCGCGCGTGGTGACGATGATGTCGAGGTCGCCGGTGAGGACCTTCAGGTCCTGGAGGGAGAAGTACTGCGCCTGCTTGGCCTCCAGCCGGGAGATCCCGAACTGGTTCGCCGGCGCGGAGATGATCTTCTCGGCCGCCCAGAATTTCACCAACGGGGCCAGTGCGATGAAGAAAGCTCCGAACCCGATGAGGACGAGCGTGGAGATACGACCCATCGAGGCCTCCGCATTTGTAGAACGTGTTGTCATCAGGTCTGATCGTCGAGCAACAAAGTATGACAGGGGGTGGTGCGCGTCACCGCCGCGCCTCCCTCCGTCACCAAATCGATAGAAACAAGTTCTATCGTGGTTTCCGCGCACGGATCCGCGGAGGTGGGGACAGGGATGAAGAACAGGGACGCGGCCCTCGACGGCGTCCGCGCCTGCGCCGCGCTCGGCGTCTGGCTGCTGCACGTCGGCAGCAACACCGGCGTGATGTACCGCGAGGGCATGTACGCCTGGCTGATGGCGCGGCTCGGCATCGCCGTCCCCATCTTCTTCCTGCTGTCCGGCCTGCTCCTCTACCGCCCGTGGGCGCGGGCGGCCATCGAGGGCACCGAGCGCCCCCGGCCCGTCACGTACCTGTGGCGGCGGGTGCTGCGCGTCATGCCGGTCTACTGGCTGGTGACCGCGCTGACGCTCTGGGCGTGGGGCGGCCTCGACTGGACCGGCTGGGTCAAGTGGCTGCTCCTGCTGCAGAACTACTTCCCCGGCGACCCCACGCCCGACGGCCTCTACCAGATGTGGACGCTGCCCATCGAGATGGCCTTCTACGTCGCGCTGCCGCTGCTCGCCTGGGCGCTCGACCGGTGGGCGCGGGGCGGGAACCGGCCGGTGCGGCTGCTGACCGGCATCGGCCTGCTGCCGCTGGTCTCGGTGGCCACCATCGTCGTGGCCCGGCTGACCGACCGGCCCGAGTTCGGGCTCTGGCTGCCGTACCATCTGGTCTTCTTCGCCTGCGGCATGGCGATGGCGGTGCTGTCGGTGTGGCTCAAGGAGAGCCGGGCCATCGACGCGCTCGCGCCGCAGCTCCTCGTGCTGGCCTTCCTGCTGTACGGGGTGCTGAGCACCGGCCTCGCCGGCCCGCGCACGCTCACGCTGCCCACCCTGGGCGAGTCGCTGCTCAGGATGAGCCTGGAGGCGGCGGTCGCGGTGCTGCTCGTCGCGCCGTTCGCGCTGGCGCCGCGCGCGGACTCGCTGCGCCACCGGGTGCTCGGCAACCCGGTCGTCGCCTACTTCGGCCGCATCTCCTACAGCTTCTTCCTGTGGCATGCGCCGGTGATCACGTTGCAGCTCAAGCTCACCGGGGCGCAGCCGTTCCAGGGCGACTTCCCGAGCGTGGCTGTGCTGTCGTTCATCGTGACGCTGCTGCTCAGCGTGGGGAGCTACCATCTCGTCGAGGCCACCGCCCTCAGGCTGAGCCGGCGCCGGCCAGCACCTGCTCCTCGGCCGGCAGCCCGGGAGACGGCGCCGGCCGCGCCGGCCGGGTGACGTGCTGACCGAACAGCGCTCCGACGGCCGCCGACGACAGCAGTTGCGGCACGTGGTCCATCAGCACCGCGAGGTCGATCCCGTGCTCGCGCAGCACCAGGTGGACCGCCAGCGACGCCGTCGCCACGCCGAACAGCCCGGCTGACAGCCAGTGCGCCGGCAGCCGCCTGGCCCGCAGCGCGAACGTCACCAGCATCGCCGCCAGCACCGCCAGCGCGCCCTGCCAGCTCGCCACCCAGCCGCCGAACGCCAGACCGAGCACGACCGCGTACGGCGCCCGCAGCCGCGACATGCGCGCCTTCCCTGCCGGGGCGGTCTCGCGTACGTGCTCGGGACGCGGCCCGCGCAGCACCAGCGCGCCCAGGGCGAGCAGCGCGATCCCCGCCATCCCGTACGCCAGCGCGAGCCCGTAGGCGCGGTCCGGCACGTACTCCAGCCGCACGGTCCCCGACGTGCCCGCGGGCAGCTCCCACGCCTGCTTCCAGCCGTCGACGCGCACCGGCCGCAGCGTCCGCCCGTCCACGCGGGCCCGCCAGCCGGCGTTGAAGTTCTCGTTGACGACGAGGAAGGCGTCCTTCGGGGCGCTCACCTTGACCTCGCGCTCGGAGGCCGTCCAGATGCCGCGCACCGCGGCGCCCTCGACGCCGCGCGGCTCGTCCGGCAGCCGGCCGACCACGAGGTCGTCGATCGTGAACGAGTCCCATCCGGCCACCCGCACCCGGTTGTCCCCGGCCTTCAGCTCGGCCCGCGCGCAGCCCTGGATGCGTACGGGCCGCTTCTCCAGCAGGTCGGCGTGGGTGCCCGCGACCTTGGTCGCGATGGGCGTGCCGTTCACCTCGATCGTGGGGCCGAAGCCGCAGGGCAGCCGCAGCGGGATGTCGGCGGGCCTGGTCACCGGGTCGAGGCCCGGCACGACCAGCTCGGTGAGCTGCAGCCGCTTGGAGTAGGGCGTGAAGCGCAGCTTGAGCTCGGTCGTGCGCAGCGGCCGGAAGGTCAGGTTCCCTTCCTGGTCCACCCGGCCGGCGCGGGCGATGCCGTTGTCGCCGGTGACGACCACGTCGAGCGGCTGCATGCGGTCGCCGGCCGGGCGGCCCAGCTTGATCCGCGAGATCGTCTTCTCACCCTTCCAGGTGAGCGTGAGCGTCGGCTGGGTGTCCTCGGCGGCCGGCATCCAGGTGGTGCTCGCGTCGCCGTCGAACGCCGAGCGCGGCGAGACCACCGGATCGTCGGTGAGCTGGGACGAGCCGGTCACCTGGGTGAGCCCGGTGGTGACGCGGGTGAAGCGGTCGGCCAGCGCGGAGTCCTTGAGCACGGCCGTGCCGCGTACGTTCACGGTCTCGGCGGCCGGGGCCGTGAACGTACGGTCGAAGCCGGTCTCCTCACCGTGCTTGGTCAGCACCGCGTCGTTGCACACCCACCGCACCTGGTTGCGCATGCAGGCGGACCTGGCGTCGAGACCCTGGTCCATGACGTACGCGTCGCCGCCCGTGCCGGGCAGCCTGATCGTGCGCTCGGCCACGACGCCGGGGATCGACAGCTCGATGACGCCGGCCCGCTGGCCGTAGCTCCACTGCTCCGAGCCGGTCGCGACGATCTTGATCCGCAGCCAGGTCGCCGGGCCCTCCGGCACCCGCAGCCACTGCGGGTCGGTGGTGTCGCGGACGTCCTGCGTCAGGCTGCCCGAGTCGGTCTCGACGGCCACCCGCGTGACGGACCGGCCGAGCAGGAAACCGGAGCCGAACATGACCTGGACCTGCTCGATCCGCCGCTGCTCCGGAAGGTCCACGCGCAGCCACTGCCCCTCGGGGCGGCTGGTGCCGCTGGTCTCCCAGCCGGTGGCGACGTTGCCGTCCATGGCCGCCCACGGACCCTTGCTCGGGTCGCCGCTGCCCGCGACCGCGTCGGGGTCGGCGATCGAGGAGGAGGCCGTGACGCCGGAGATCCCGTGGTACTCGGCGGTCGCGGTGTCGTCCAGCCAGCCGTCCTCCAGCAGGTCCAGTGCGCGTACGCCGTCGAAGTCGGCCTTGTGGTCGGCGGTGAGCGTGGGCGACTGGTTGGAGCGCAGCTCGCCGAACGAGCGCTCGCGCAGCCGCAGCGCGTCGCTGACGACGGTGGGCAGCTCGCGCTTGCCCGCGTCGCCGCCGACCAGCACCGGGGCGTCGCCGAGCAGCCCGAGGTCGCCCATCGCGAGCAGCGAGTCCGGCCCGCCGCGCACGGCCACCGCGTCGGCGGCCGACTGCACGGACACCAGGTCGGCCGCGTCGGAGACCTCGTACAGGTCGAGCGCCGGGAAGGCCGGGTCGAGCGAGTGCTGGGCGTCGTCGCTCTGCCGGTCGCCGACGGGGTCGCCGAAGGAGCGGACGAGCTTGACGCCGGGCGTCTCGCGCAGCGCCTCGTAGATCCGCGACGGCCAGGCGCCCTGGAGGTTCTGCCGCATGAGGTCGTTGCGTACCAGCAGGTAGCGCACGCCGAGGCGGCGCAGCACCACCGTCACGCCGGCCGAGCCGTGGCCGGCGGCCAGGCGCTGGTCCACGACGTCGAGCAGCCGGGTCAGGCCGACCGAGCCCGGCGGCTCGATCCGCCGGGTGGTCCAGCGGGCCGTGGTCAGCGCCTGGAGGGGCTCGTCCATGGGGCGGCCCCAGACGTACTCGGCGAACTTGGCGCCCGGCACGAGCAGCACGCCGTCGTCGCCGGCGTTCTCGTCCAGCCAGGACGCGGCCTGCCGCCAGTACGGCGGCACGTCCTCGAAGTCGCCGGGCGCGGCGAGCCCCTGGTTGAAGACGGGCAGCACGAGCGCGGCGGCGGCCACGGCGGCCAGCGTGCGGAGCGGCAGCCTGGCCCGGGCCAGCAGGTGCGCCAGGCCGAAGGCGAGCGCCAGCCGGACCAGCGGGTCGAACTTGCGCAGGTTGCGCAGCGGCGCGAGCGGCCCGTCCAGCAGCCAGCGGACCGGCTCGGCGGTGATCGGCTCCAGCGCGCTGATGTGCCCGGCCACCAGCGCGGCCACGCCCACCACGAACAGCGCCAGCACGAACCCCTTCGCGGGCAGGTCACGGCGGGCCAGCCCGGCCAGGCCGAGCGCGGCCAGCACGCCGGTGACCACGACCATCGTGGCCGAGGTGGCGATCGCGAAGCCGGGCGGCTGCTCGAAGACGCCGTTCACGGGCAGGTAGCGCACCCAGTCGGAGGCGCCGCGCAGGACGTTCGTGAGCGAGGTGACCTGGGTGGTGGTGCCGGCGGTCTCGGTGTACGGCAGGAACGAGAAGGCGTACCTGCCGACCAGCAGCAGCGGCAGCCACCAGAAGAGGGTGGCGACCGCGACGGCGGCGCTCCACCAGCCGAGCAGCCGCCAGCGCGGCACCGGGCGCGGCCTGGTCAGGATGTAGAGGACCGGGGCCACGAGCACGGCCAGCACCGCCACCGCGTTCACGCCGCCGCACAGCGCCACCGCGAGCGCCGACCTGATCGCCCCGCGCGCCCGCTGGCCCGTCTCGGAGGCCGTGAGCAGCGGGATGAGGATCCACGGCAGCATCGCGGCGGGCAGCCACTCGATGGAGATCTCGCCGAGGATGGACAGGGTGCGCGGAGCCAGCGCGTACGCCAGCGCCCCGGCGATCCTGGTGCCCGGCGTGCCGAGGCCGAGCTGCCCGGACAGCCGCTCCACGCCGAGGAAGGCCACGCACATGAGCAGCGTGAGCCAGAGCCGCTGCGTCACCCACGGGGCCGCCCCGGCGAGGTCGCCGAGGGCGAAGAACGGGCCCATGGGGAAGATGTAGCCCGCCACCTGGTTCTGGAGCTGGCCGAAGTGCTGCAGGTCCCACAGGTGCGCGGCGCGCTCCAGCCAGCCGACCGGGTTGAGCGCGAGGTCCATCTTGGTGTCGGAGATGAGGTGGCCGGGCTTGGTGGTGAACGCCAGCAGGCCGAAGCCGAGGCAGCAGATCACCAGCCACCAGCGCCGCCAGGCCCGCTCACCGAGCGCCCGCGCGCCGCCCTTGGGGGCGGGTCCGGCGGCCTTGGGGGCGGGGCCGGCGGCCTTGGGGGCGGCTGTCTTCGAGCCGGCGCTGTCGGAGCCGGTGACGCGGCCGGTGCCGGGGCGGCCCCAGACCAGCTTGTCGGTGGCCGGCGGCCGGCTCATCGCTCCTCCCCGGCCCATTCGCCGAGGTCGGAGGAGCCCTCGCCTGGAGAGCGGCCCTCCAGCACGGCAAGGAGCCGTTCGGCGCTGCGGTCCCAGGAGAATCGGTCAGCCCATTCCCGACATTTCACGGAATAAGTGTCGTCCACCTCGTCGAGTGCTCCGGCAATGCCTTTGGCCAGCCCGGTGCCCTCGACCCCCTCCGGCAACAGCCACCCGGTCTCGCCGGGCCGTACCGCGTCGCGCAGCCCGTCCACGTCGAAGGCCACGGTCGGCACCCCGAGCGCCGCCGCCTCCAGCACGCTGAGCCCCCACCCCTCGCCCTGCGAGGCGCTGACGTGCAGCCAGGCCCGCGCGACCAGCCGGCTCTTCTCCCGCTCGGGCAGGTAGCCGTGCAGGGTGACGCCCTCGGGCAGCCGCGCCCGCAGCCGCTCCTCCTCGGGCCCCCGGCCGATGACGTCCACTTGGAGGTCCGGCCGGTGCCGCCGCAGCTCGGCGACGGCGTCGAGCAGCAGGTGCACGCGCTTGTGCGCGACCAGCCGCCCCAGGCAGACCAGCCGGGGCTCGGCGCTCCTGGCGACCTCGCCGGGGTCGGCGACGCTGACGCCGTTCGGGACGATGTGGATGGGCCCCTTCCAGGCCAGCCGCTCGCGCATGGCGAGCTCGGTGGACGGCGACACGGCCACGCTCGGGTGCCGCCGGTAGCTCCACCGCGACACCGGCCCCTCCAGGAACCGCCCGAAGGCGGCCAGCCACCCCGGCAGGTGCACGCCGAACTGCCGGTCGTGCACGTGGTGGACGACGCAGACCACCTTCGTCCGCCGCCGCACCACCCACGGCGTGAAGAACGGGATGCCGTTCTGGCAGTCCACCACCGCGTCGAAGCGCCCGCGCCGGACCAGCAGCCAGATCAGCACCAGCGGGTAGACGGTGTACGTCGCGCCCATGCGGGCGAAGCGCACGCCCTCGACGACCTCCTTGCCGCGCTGGCCGGGCGCGCGCGCCGTGACGAACCACACCTGGTGGCCCGCTCCGGCGAGGCGGCGGGCCAGCTCCCAGGCGAACGTCTCGGCGCCGCCCGCCTGGGGGTGCCAGGGGTCACGCCAGTTGACGAAGGCGATCTTCACGGATATCCGACGGGGTCAGGAGCGGCCGGCGGCTCCCAGGCCGGGTGCACGGCGTGCCGCGGCCTGAGGCGCGGCCTCGGGCGCAGCCGCAGCCAGATGCGTCCCATCTCCAGCACGATGCCGAAGCTGTGACGGGCCGGCGAGAACGACGACCCCGGCACGTCCAGCCAGCGCACGGGGATCTCGTGCACCTCCGAGCCGTCCGCCGCGCAGCGCGCCAGCAGTTCGACGTCGAAGGCGAAGCCGGGCGTGCGGAGCAGCGCGGCGACCTCGCGGGCGAGCACGCCGTCGAAGAACTTGAAGCCGCACTGGGTGTCGCTCACCCCCGGCACGAGCGCGCCGGCCAGGGCACGGAACAGGGCGGCGCCCAGCTCGCGGACCCTGCTGTGGCGGTTCTCCACGACGGAGCCCTCGTGGGCACGGGAGCCGATCACAACGCGCTCACCGGACAGCAGCAGGCCGAGCGCCGCGTCGACGGCGTCCAGGTCGGTCGCCATGTCGGCGTCGCAGAAGCCCACGAACGGGGCGCCGGTCTCCAGCAGCCCGGCCCGCACGGCGGCGCCCTTGCCCGGGACCGGGCAGGGGATGAGCCGGACCGGTACGGGCCCGGCCGGCCAGTTCTCGACGATCTCCGCGGTGCGATCCGTGCTGTTGTTGTCGACGACTATGACGGCAGCCGGGAACGGCATGCGGGCAAGCTTCGCGCACAGCTGCAGGAGCCCCCCGGGAAGTCGCCGTTCCTCGTTGTGCGCCGGAACGACGATCTCAAGCAGTGGTGGTCGGCTCGTCCCGCCGTCCCCTTGCGGAGAGGGCGGCATGCTGATCCGGCCTTACCGGTCGCCGTAGTTGTAGAGCGGCTGGTTGACCGGCGTCGCGGTGGCGCCGGTGAAGGAGACCGTGGTGACCGTCGCCACGAGGGCCGCTACGGCGACGCCGATGATCGCTGCTAAGAGGACCTTGATCACGGAACTTCCTCCTCGGCGGGCTGACAGGAGCGGGGCCGCACCCAACTTAGAACCAATTCTTGCTACTCGGAAGTAGCTAGGCCAAATCTTAACAAACTGCCTGCTCAGTGGCTTACCGGCCCGTCAACCCGGTACAACCCCAGGTCACGGTCCTGGACCAGAACGTGTGCTCTGCGTAGCCATACGGCAAACCGTGCCCGCTCTTCAACTGTCCCCGCGTTGACTATCACGTAGCGGATTCCGGCTCCGGCCAGGTCGGGCGAAGGCCCTCCTAGTACGTGTTCTAGTTCACCGGCGCGCGGGTCCTCGCTCTTCACGACGAGCTCGCCGACCCGTACGGCGTCGTTCGTCACCACCCGCCGGCCCGGCACGGCGAAGAAGCGCTGCGCCGGGTCGAGCACCGGGCGGCCGCCGTTCCAGGGGAAGCGCCGGTAGGACTCGAAGGGCAGCACCAGCACGTCCCCGGGCTCCGGGTCGCGCGCGATGACCGCGCGGGCGGCGCTCCAGCTCGACGGGTACGCCACCGCGTCCAGCGTCCCGAGCGCGCCCCAGGACAGCGTGGGCAGGACGGCCACCGGCACCAGGGCCATCGCCCCCACCCACGCCCGGCGCCCCGCCACCCGTTCGGTGAGCGCCCCGAGGCCGAGGGCCGCCACCAGCGCCAGCGGCGCGATGAACTGCTGCGCGTCCCTGAACACCGCGAACCCGCCCCACCAGCCCACCACCTGCTCGTACGCCACCCGCCCCGGCTCGCTCACCCCGACGCACGCCACGGCGAGCCCGACGAGCGCCGCCCCGGCGAGCCCGCGACGGAACGGCAGCTCGGAGCGCAGGAACGCCACCACCCCGGCGACCACCAGCAGCAGCCGCGCCACCGCGCCCGCCCAGGTCTCGTAGCCGGGCGGCACGGCGCGGGCGTTCCAGATCCCGCCGAGCGACAGCAGGCTCCCCACCGCCCCGAACGGCGTGTCGGCCCGCGCCGCGAACGCCTCGATCCCCACCGGGTCCCCCGCCAGCCCTACGGGCCGCAGCGCGGTCGCCGCCAGCCACGGCAGGCTGAACGCGGCCAGCACCCCGGCGGTGACGATCAGCTCACGCCACCCACGGCGGGCCAGGGCGAGAGGAAGGGCCGTGAGCGCGGTGACCGTCATCGCGGCGAAGCCGCCCACGGCCGCCGGAAGGATCGCGACCGCGCGCCGCCGCCCCGACCACACGGCCCGGACCACCCACGGCAGCCCCGCGTACCCGAGCAGCAGCGCCCACTGCCCGATGAGCAGCCGCTCGGCCACGTACGGGTTCCACACGTAGAACGCGCCGGTCACCAGCCGCGGCCCGAGCGAGGCCGACGGCGGCAGCAGCGCCGCCCCCGCGCACCCCAGGACGAAGATCCCGAGCAGGATCAGCTTCTGCACCAGCTCGGCGGGCAGCACCTGGGCCAGCGCGGTCACCACGGCGTCGCTGGGCACCACCCGCGCCGCGCCTCCCGCCAGCCCGAACGTCCAGGCCGAGAACGCCGGGTCAGGCACGAACACCATGTCGTGCAGCAGCACGAACCCCCATCCCAGCCCGGGGCCGAGGGCCAGGCAGCCGAGCGCCAGCCCGAGGAGGGCGGCGGCGAGCCCGGCTCGGGTCGTCTGCGACATGCGGCTATGACATCACAGCACTTCCACCACTATGTCCCTCCGTGGTTGAGTTGCGCCGGGAGGACGGGGTGATGGAGAGCGTGGCGAGCGCCGGGGGGCGCCCGTGGCTGCGCGGCGGCGACGCCGTGCTCGCCGCCGGGCTGGTCATGGTGGCCGTGCAACTGGTGTGGAAGGCCGGCCTGGTCAACAGGACGTACTTCCGCCAGGACGACTTCATGTTCCTCGCGAGGGGCCTGGAGAACGGGTTCACCTGGGACTACCTCATGCGGGTGGACTACGGCCACCTGATGCCGGGCGCGTTCGCGATCCACTGGGCGCTCGGGCGGCTCGGCGTCCACAACGACGTGCTCGCGCACGTGCTCACGCTCGGCCTCCAGGCGGCGGCGGGGCTGGCGCTGCTGCGGCTGCTGTGGGTGCTGTTCGGGCCGCGGCCGGCGATCCTGGTGCCGTTCGGGTTCGCCCTCGTCACCCCGATGACGATCTCCGGGCTGTCGTGGTGGGCCGTCGTGGCCGAGACGCTGCCGTTCCAGATCGCGCTGCCGATGGCGCTCGCCTCGCACGTGCTCTGCGTACGCACCGGGCGCTTACGGCACGCGGTCGCGGCGGCGGCCTGGACGGCGTTCGGGATGGTGTTCTTCGTCAAGGCGCCCTTCATCCCGGTCCTCGCCTTCGTGCTGACCGTGGGCTGGCTGGGCGGGGCGCGGCGGCTGCTCCGGGTGTGGGCGCTCTACCTGGCCGTGCTGGTGCCGTACGCGGTGCTCTTCCTGCACCAGCTCCTCACGACCGTGCAGCTCACCAAGCAGACCTCGCCCATCTCGCTGCCGAGCGCCGAGGTCGCCGCGAAGTCGGTCTGGACGCTGCTGACCGGCTCGCTCATCCCCACCTCGCTCGGCGGGCCCTGGCGCTGGCAGCCGATCGGCGAGGACTACGCGCTGGCCGCCACCCCGACCCCGCTGATGTGGGCGAGTCTCGCCGTGGCCGTCGCGGCCGTGGCGGTGTCGGTGCGCCTGCGGCGGCGGGCCTGGCTGGCGTGGGCGACGCTGCTCGGCTACTTCCTGCTGGCGGACGTCGCGCCGATCATGCTCGGCCGGATCGAGCTGCTCGGTCCCGATCTGAGCGGGTACGAGCTGCGCTACCTCTCCTCGACCGCCATGGTCGTGGCGATCGTCATCGGGCTGGCGTTCATCCCCGTGGCGGGCGAGCCGGAGCCGTGGCTGCGGCCCATCGGCCCCTTCCGGATGGCCTGGGCGCCGCTCGCCGCCGTGGTGGCGGTGAGCTCGGTCTGGTCGGTCGCCGCCTACGCCGACCGGCCGCTCGGCCGCAACGTGAAGAGCTACGTGGAGACCGCCGAGGCGGCGCTGGCGCGGGTGCCCGCGGGCACGGTCGTGCTGGACGCGTACGTGCCGGAGAAGGTGGCGTTCCCGCTGTTCTTCTACGACTACGCCCGCCACTCGAAGGTCGTCGACCCGGCCGCCCGGCACCACGTCACCTGGACGCGCAGGCTCGCCGGGCCGATCTCCGTCCCCCGGATGTTCGACGCCCAGGGACGGCTGCGCCCGGTGCGCCTCACGGGCACGACGATCCCGGCAGGGGCCGCGTGCCGCCCGGTCGGCGGGACGGAGGTGCGCTTCCCGATCCCGGCCCCGCCGAAGGGCGGCGAGCAGGTCGTCCAGATCTCCTACCTGAACGGCGAGGCCACCACCCTGGAGGTGCGGATGGGCCTCGCCAGGACCTCGGTGCCCGCCGGCCCGAACCTGGGCATCACGTACGCCACGCTCGACGGCGGCGGCCCCGAGCTCGCCCTCCGCACGGTGGGCGGTGGCACCACGTGCGTGGGCGAGATCAGGGTCGGCGTGCCGGCCGCGGACGAGACGGCCGCCGCCGTCCCGCCGCAACCGGTCGAGCGTTAACCGGGCGTCACTTGCCGGGCTCGGGGTCCCTGGGCAGGCCGAGCATGCGCTCGCCGATGATGTTGAGCTGCACCTCGGTGGTGCCGCCGTAGATCGTCATGGCCCGGGTGGCGAGGACGGCCCGGTTCCAGTAGCCCGCGTCGCCCAGCTTCATGTCCGCCGCGGCGGTCGCGGCGGCGCCGAGCAGCTCGACGGCGGTCTCCGAGACGTGCTGGGCGTGCGAGGTGGACAGCAGCTTGCGCACGGAGGCGTCCGCGCCCGGCTCGGTGCCGGCGAGCTGCTTGAGCGTGACCCGCAGCGACAGCGCGTTGATCGAGTGGCCCTCGCAGACGACCTCGGCCACCCGCTGCGCCTCGACCGGCGTCAGCTCGCGGCCGAGCCGGCCCACCAGTCCGAGCAGGTCGGGCACCGACGAGCCGGTGCCGCCCGAGCCGGACGACAGCGACACGCGCTCGTTGGACAGCGTGTTGCGCGCCACCTTCCAGCCCTCGCCGACCTCGCCCACGACCAGGTCGTCCGGCACGAACACGTCGTCGAGGAAGACCTCGTTGAACAGGTTCTCGCCGGTCATCTCGGTCAGCGGGCGCACGGTGACGCCGGGGCCCTTCATGTCGACCAGGAAGTACGTGATGCCCTCGTGCTTGGAGCCCTCGCTGGAGTTGCGGGCGATGCAGATGCCCCACTCGGCGACGTGGGCGACCGACGTCCAGATCTTCTGGCCGTTGAGCTTCCAGCCGCCCTCGACCTTCTCGGCCTTCATCTGCAGCGAGGCGAGGTCGGAGCCGGCGCCGGGCTCGGAGAAGAGCTGGCACCAGATCATCTCGCCGCTGAGCGTCTTCGGCAGGAAGCGCTCCTGCTGCTCCTGGGTGCCGTACACGGCGATGGACGGCACGACCCAGGCGCCGATGATGAGGGCGGGCAGGCGTACCTTGGCGGCCTTGAGCTCCTGCGCGATGAGCACCTGCTCCAGCGGCTTGGCGTCGCGGCCCCAGGGGCGGGGCAGGTGGGGCATGACGAAGCCGCGCTCGGCGAGCGCCCGCTTCTGCTCCTTGCCTTCGAGCTGGGCGATCTCCGCGATCTCGGCGCGGATCGACTCGCGCAGCGCCTCGGCGTCCTCGGGCAGGTCGAGCTCCATCTCGCGGGTGACGCCCTGGAGCGCCAGCGCGGTGACCTCGGCGGCCCAGTCGGCGGAGGAGCCGAGCAGCGCGCGCAGGGTGAGCGCGCGACGGTAGTAGAGGTGCACGTCGTGCTCGAAGGTGTAGCCGATGCCGCCGAAGGTCTGAATGGCGTCCTTCGCGCACTGCACGGCGGCGTCGGGGGCCATCACGCCGGCCACGGCGGCGGCGTAGGCGAGCTCCTTGCCGTCGGCGCGGGTGGCGTCCCAGACGGTGGCGCGGGCCTGCTCCAGCGCGACCAGCATGCGCGACAGCTTGTGCTTGATGCCCTGGAACTGGCCGATCGGGCGGCCGAACTGCACGCGGACCTTCGCGTAGTCGGCGGCCGCGGTGACGCACCAGGAGGCGAGGCCGGCGGCCTCCGCGCCGAGCAGGACGGCCGCGAGGTGGCGTACGTCGGCGCTCTCGACCCCCTCCAGCACCCGGTCGGCGGGCACGACGGTCTCGGCCACCTCGACCCTGGCCACCGCGCGGGTCAGGTCGAGCGACTTCTGCTCGGTGACGGTCGCGGCGGCGGCGTCCAGCGCGATCCAGCGCTCGCCGTCGGGCGTCGCCACCGGCAGCACGAGCACGTCGGCGAGCGCGCCGGCGAGCACCGGCTCGACGGCGCCGGAGACGGTCAGCGAGCCGTCCTCGGCGCTGCTGCCGGTGAGCGCGCCGGTCAGGGCGACGGCGGCGGTCAGGGTGCCGTCGGCGAGCCGCTCCAGCAGCTCGTGGCGCTTGCTCGCGTGGATGACCGCGCTCGCCAGCACGGTCGGCACGTACGGTCCCGGCGCCATGCGCTCGGCCAGCGCCTCGACGGCCACCGCGGCCTCCAGCAGGCCGTAGCCGGAGCCGCCGTTCTCCTCGGGCAGGTGGAGGCCGAGCAGGCCCTGCTCGGCCAGGCCGGACCAGAACGGCGGGCGTCCCTCGGCGCCGGCGCGCAGGAGGTCGCTGGTGATGTTCCGCTTGGCCCAGCCGCTCACCGACTCGTGGAGCGCCTCGTGCTCCTCGCTCAATCCGATAGCCATCGCTCATCCTCCAGCAGGTCCAGGTGCAATACCGGAACCATATTCTAGAGGATGCTTCTGGCCAACGCCTTACAACGGACGAACCTGGCGGGCGATCGTGCTCAGGTCCGGCCAGCGCGCCTTGTTCGCCTCGGGGATCGAGGCCAGGAGCATGGCCGGCTTCGTCTTGCCCACCTCGACCACCGTCACCAGGGCCTGGGCGACCTGGCGGTTGCCGCCGGCGGTGTAGGTGACCTTGTAGCCGAGCGTCCAGCCCTTGCCCACCGGGACCTTCTGCGAGGCGGTCCACTCGACCGTCGCGCCCTTCGGGTACTGGGTGCGCATCGCCCAGCGGACCGCGTCGGTGGCGAGCTCCCGATAGTCGGCGTCCGAGCTGGGCTTCTTCGCCGGGGACTCGCCCGGGTGCATCGCCGAGGCGATCAGCGTGTACGGCAGCTCCGCCTTGCCGATGCGCTGCGCGATCGAGTACGGCGGGTAGGACCTGGCCTGCCACGGCGCGGCGAGCCTCGGGTAGGAGATGCCGGCCGTCTTGTCGGAGATCGTGCCGACGACCACCGCCGGGGTGCCGGGGAGCGCCTTCAACGCCCTGCTCGCCGGGACCGGGGGCAGCACGACCGGGCTCGCCGACGGGGTCGCCGAGGCGGAGGGCTGTGCGCTGGGCGCGGCGGAGGCGGACGGCAGCGGGGCGACGCGGACGACGTCCTCGTCCCCGGACGGCTGCTGGTTGGCCGGGACGTCGCCCGAGAAGACCACGAAGACCAGCAGGACGGCGGCGATCGTGGCGACGATCGCGCCGATCAGGTAGACGACCCGGATCGGGATGTCGCCGAGGCCGCGCCGGGGCGGCACCGGCGGCACGGGCGGCAGCGTCGGCGCCGACGGCACGCCGCCGCCCAGCGCCAGGTCCTCAGACCGGCCGCCCGGGAACGGCGACACCCCCGGCTGCCGCAGGGCGGGCGGGGGCATGGGCTGCGCGGCCCGCTTCTGCGCCCCGGACGCCGGCTGCGGCCCGTACGGCGGCCGGGGGCGCGCCTGCGGCCCCGACGGCGGCTCAGGCCGAGACTGAGGCCCCGACGGCGGCTGAGGCCGGGACTGAGGCCCGGACGGCGGCTGAGGCCGGGACTGAGGCCCGGACGGCGGCTGAGGGCCCGGCTGCGGCTGCGGCTGCGGGCCGGACGGGGGCTGAGGGGTGGGGTGGGGCTGGGGGCGGGGCGGGGCCGCGGGGGGTCGCTGGGTCTGCACCGTCTCCTCGGCCGGCGGCAGGACGACCTTGCGGAACGGAGTGGTGGGTGAGTTCGAGGAGGGTATCTGATCTCCGACGTCCGCCATGACCTTGAGGTTACGTCACCGCAGAGCGGGTTATTTCCTCTATAGCCGCAGCAGAATCTAATTCTGTAAGGTCTGGCTACATGAGGGGTTTCTACGAGATCGCCGCCGAAGACCCGGATCGTCCCGCCCTCCTGGGCGACGACGGCCTCACCTACGGAGCCCTGCTGTCCCGGGTGAACCAGACGTCGAACGGCCTGGCCTCGCGCGGCGTCCGCCGCGGTGACTGCGTGGTGACCGTGCTGAAGAACGGCCGGGACGCGCTCACCATGATGCTGGCGACGTACCAGATCGGCGCCTACCTGGTGCCGGTCAACTGGCACTTCACCGCCGAGGAGATCGACTACATCATCACCGACTGCGGCGCCAAGGTGGTGGTCTCCCCCGACGCCCTCACGGTCGCCGAGCTGGCCGCGGGACAGCCGGACACCGCCCCCGCCGAGCGCTGGGCCGGCTCCATGATGCTCTACACCTCGGGCACCACCGGCCGCCCCAAGGGCGTACGACGGCGGCTGCTGGAGCTGACGCCCGAGGAGCTGTACCCGATCCTCATGCGCAAGAGCTGGCGGCACTTCGGGCTGCCGATGGGCGGGGTGCACCTGGTGTGCTCGCAGCTCTACCACTCGGCGCCGTACGGGCAGGCCATGATGGCGCTGCAGTTCGGGCACGCGATCGTGGCGCCCGAGCGGTTCGACGCCGCCGAGACGCTGCGGCTCGTCGAGCGGCACCGGGTGACGAACGCGTTCATGGTGCCCACGATGTTCCACCGGCTGCTGGCCGTGCCGGACCGGGAGTCGTACGACCTGTCGTCCCTCACCCACCTCTACCACGGGGCCGCCTTCTGCCCGCCCGCCGTCAAGCAGGCGATGATCGACTGGCTCGGCCCGGTGCTGTGGGAGTACTACGGCTCCACCGAGGCGGCCGTGGCCACCATGGTGTCGTCCCAGGAGTGGCTGGAGCGGCCCGGCACGGTCGGCAGGGCGCTGGACGGCATGCGCTTCACGATCGTCGGCGAGGACGGCGAGGAGCAGCCGCCCGGACAGCCCGGCCTCGTCTACATCGGCGGCATCAACCGCTTCGAGTACCACGGCGACCCCGACAAGACGGCCGCCGCCATGCGCGGGCGCGACTACACGCCCGGCGACATCGGCTACCTGGACGAGGACGGCTACCTGTTCCTGCTCGACCGGCGTACCGATCTGATCATCTCGGGCGGCGTGAACATCTATCCCGCCGAGATCGAGGCGGCGCTGCTGGAGCACCCGGCGGTCGCGGACGTGGCCGTGATCGGCGTTCCCGACCCGGAGTGGGGCCACAAGGTCGTGGCGCTGGTCCAGCCGGCGCCCGGGGTGACGGGCTCCGAGGAGCTGACCGCCGAGCTGCTGCGGCACTGCGTGCCCCGGCTGGCGCGGCTGAAGCATCCGCGGGTGATCGAGTACCGGGAGTCGCTGCCGCGTACGCCCACCGGCAAGCTCAGTAGGCGGAATGTTCGGGAGGCGTATCTTTCGCACTGATTGGGGCACACCACTGCCATGAGGCAGCCCATGAGGAGGACCGCCGCGGCACTCGCCGCAGCCGCCATGCTGCTCGCGGGCTGCGGAACGCTCCCCGCGACCGGAGTGCGTTCGCCGTCCGCCGCGCCCACCGCGACGTCACCGGGCGCGACCTCACCCGGGGCGACCGGGGCGGGCAGCGGCCCCGCCCAGGCCCTGGAGGCGGCGTACGAGCAGGTCATCGCGAACGTCCTGCCGTCCATCGTGCAGATCAACACCAAGGTCGGCCTCGGCTCCGGCATCGTCTTCGACCACGCGGGCCACATCATCACCAACGCCCACGTGGTCGGCGAGGCCACCGAGATGAGCGTCGCCTTCGCCACCGGCGGCGCGGACCGCAAGGCGCGGCTGGTGCGCTCCTTCGCCACCGGCGACCTGGCCGTGATCAAGGTGGACAACCCGGACGGGCTGCGGCCGGCCACGTTCGCGGACTCCTCGAAGGTACGGGTCGGGCAGATCGTGCTCGCCATGGGCAACCCGCTCGGCCTGTCGGGCAGCGTCACCGAGGGCATCGTCTCGGCGGTCGGGCGTACCGTGTCCGAGCCGCAGGAGGCCGGCTCCCCCGGCGCGACGATCGCCAACTCCATCCAGACCTCGGCCGCCATCAACCCCGGCAACAGCGGCGGCGCGCTGGTGAACCTGTCCGGCCAGGTGATCGGCGTCCCGACGCTCGCGGCCACCCTCCCCGAGCTCGGCGGCGGCGCGGCCCCCGGCATCGGCTTCGCGATCCCCGGCAACACCGCCGTCGACATCGCCAACCAGATCATCAAGAACGGCAAGGTCACCAACAGCCGCAGGGCCGCGCTCGGCATCCGGGGCAGCACGGTGCTCGGCAGTGACGGGCAGCCGGCCGGCGTCGGGGTGGCCCGCGTGGAGCGGGGCGGCGGCGCGGCCAAGGCCGGCATCGAGACCGGCGACGTGATCGTCTCGGTCAACGACAAGGAGACGCCCACCATCGCCGACCTGACCGAGACCATCGCCACCCTGCAGCCGGGCACCCAGGTCAAGGTGGGGATCATCCGCTCCGACGGCTCCCGTGCGACCCTGACGGTGACCCTGGGGCAGCTTCCCGGGGACTGACCGGCTACCGCTTCGCGGTGAAGACGATCTCGACCCGCCGGTTTTTCGCCCGGTTGCCCTCGACCGGCTTGCCCCGCACCAGGTTGGGCAGCTTGGGGCGGCTCTCGCCGTACCCGGTGGCCTGGAAGGTGACGCCCGGGACGGTGATCAGGCCGCGTACGGCCTGCTGGACGGCCTGCGCGCGGCGGCGCGACAGCGTCAGGTTGTAGGCGTCCGTGCCCTGGTCGTCGGTGTGGCCCTCGATCCTGACGACGCCGCCCGCGCTCTCCGCGTCCACCTTGGCGGCCACCTGCTCAAGCCGCTGCCTGGCCTTGGCCGTGAGCCGCCACTTGTCCAGCGCGAACAGCACGTCGCTGGTCACCGCGAGGGTCACCTGGCGTCCCTGCTTGGTCTCACTCTCGGTGCCGTCCATGGACTCGACCTCGCCGATGATGTCCTCGACCGGCAGCACCAGGTCCTCGACGACCCCGGTGGCGCCGGCCGGCGGCTCGGGCGCCGGGGTCGGGGACGCCAGGGCGAGGACCAGGGCCGCGCTAAGCGATCGGAACATCGGTGAACACCCCGATACCCGGCATCTCAACATTGATCGTGCTCACGTCGGCCGGCGGGGCGGCGAAGACCGCGTACAGCGTGGACGCCTCGCCCTTCTCCAGGAACTGCCCCTGGGTGCCGGAGCACACGCACTCGGCGTCCGCGCCGGTGCCGTTGCGGGCGACGCGGTAACGCTTGGCGTTGACCGGGTCGATGAGGGCGACGCCCGAGACCGTGAAGTCCAGCGTGCCGGTGCTGAGTCCGTTGTGCACGTTGACCTTGCCGTCGAGGGCGGTGACGACCCAGGTCAGGGTGGCGATCCTGCCCTGCCGCTTGAGGCCGGTGAGGTCGACGCGGGCCTCGCCGTACATGTCGCCGGAGCCGACCTTGGTCTCCTTGGAGGCGATCACCGCGCTCTGCTGCGGAGGGGCGCTCTCCTGGGCCGGCTGCCGCTCGGGGGCGGACGCGGCCGTGCTCTCCGAGACGGGCCGCGACCGCCGCTCCTCGCCGCCGCCCTGCGGGGCGCCCGGCAGCACGCCGCAGCCCGCGAGCGCGGCCGCCGCGACGGCCAGCACGATCGTCTTTCGCATCGTCGTGATCACCTTCGTCGTTCGGGGATGTGGCCCTGACCCTGGGGAGGCGGCGTTCGGTATCCGCACAGCCGGTGCGCGCCGGCCCGGTCATCGCCGCCGCCGGGGCCTCCTCGGCGAGCCGCGCGTCCTGGTGGCTCTCGCCAAGGCCGTCAAACTCTTCCACAACGCTCACGAGGACACCAACCGCATCATCCGCACCATCGGCGAGCGCCGCCCGGCCGAGCGCCAGGAGGGCGCGGGCGGCGTCCAGGCCGGTGGCCGTGGTGGCGTGCCAGTCGTCGTGGTGGGCGTTCAGCTCGGACAGCGGCGTGAGGAAGAACGCCGGCCGGCCTCGTGAGCCAGGTCAGCCGAGGGCCGAGCGCTGCGTGAGGCGGTAGCGGGAGGGCGAGGTCCCGTACCGGTCGAGGAACGCCTGCCGCAGCGTCTCGGCCGTCCCGAACCCGCAGCGCGCCGCGATCGAGGCCATCGGCAGCGACGTGGAGACCAGCAGGTGGGCGGCGGCCTCGGCGCGGGCCTGGCGGACGTACCGGCCGGGCGTCCGGCCCAGGTGGCGCAGGAACAGCCGGGTGAGGTGCCGCTCGCTGACCCCGGCCGCGGCGGCGAGCGCGGCGGTGGACAGGTCGTCGGCGAGGTGGCCGCCGATGTGCTCGACGGTCCGCTTGACCAGGGTGTCCGCGGGCGAGGGCGAGGCGACGAACATGCTCATCTGCGCCTGGTTGCCGGGCCGCTGCAGGTAGGTGACGAGGTGGCGGGCCACGGTGCGGGACAGGTCGGGGCCGTTGTCCTCCTCGACGAGGGCGAGGGTGAGGTCGAGGGCGGCGGTGACGCCCGCGGAGGTGGCGACGTCGCCGTCCCGCAGGAAGATCGGGCCGGGGTCGACGGCGACCTCGGGGTGGCGGCCGGCCAGCTCGCCGGCGACCCGCCAGTGCGTGGTGGCCCGCCGCCCGTCGAGCAGCCCGGCCGCGGCCAGCACGAACGCCCCGGTGCACACGGACGCGACCCGCCGGCTCTCCCTGGACAGCCGGCGTACGTGGCCCACGACGGACGGGTTCGCCGCCGCGTCCTCGAACCCGATGCCGCCGCAGACGACGAGCGTGTCGAGCGGCCCGGTGACGCGCTCCAGCGGGAGCTGCGCCTGGACGGTGAGCCCGGTGCCGCAGGTGACGGGGTTGCCGCCGGGGGCCGCGACCCGCACCTCGTAGCACGGCGCCGCGCCGTGCCAGTTGGCCTCCTCCAGCGTGGAGGTGACGCAGGCGAGGTCGAGCAGCGAGGCCGCCTCGTACGCCACCACGACCACCCGCCGGACGTCCATGCCCTCGACTCTAGGGTTTAAGGACCAGGACCCCAAGTTTCCGGACTTGTCCGGCCGCCCGCCTTGGCCCGCCCCCGCCCGCCCGTGGACAGTCGGAGCCATGACCACGACGAGCACCCGCAGCTGGGGCAGATTCGCCCTCCACTACCTTGAGATGATCATCGCGATGTTCGCCGGGATGTTCGCCCTCGGCGCGCTGCTCGACGTGCTCGGCCTCGGCGTCTCCCACAGCGCGCAGCCCGAGCTGGGCTACCTGGTGATGGCGCTCAACATGTCGATCGGCATGGCCGCGTGGATGCGCTTCCGCCGCCACGGCTGGGCACCGACGCTGGAGATGTGCGCGGCGATGTTCGTCCCGGTCGTGCCGCTCTTCCCGATGCTGTGGCTCGGCTGGATCGACGCGGGCACGATGATGACGCTCGCGCACGTGGCCATGTTCCCGCTCATGCTGGCCGCGATGCTGCGCCGCCTCGACGAGTACGCGGGCTGCGCCCACTGACGACCCCGGTGATGCCGCCATTACCACTTTGGGCATGGTGTCGCCTACCCTTTGTGGATGCGTTATGTCCCATTTGTCATGATTGCTGCCACTTTGCTGACAGGCGCCACCGCCCTGCCCGCGGCCGCCATCACGAACGGTTCGGCCGACGGTGCCGCCCACCCCGAGGTGGGCGCCATGGTCGCCGACCGGCCGCACGCCGACGGCACCTGGACGTACTGCACCGGCACCCTCGTCTCCCCGACGGTCTTCCTGACCGCCGCCCACTGCGGCGAGAAGGGACAGAAGACCGCCAAGGTGACCTTCTCCGCCCAGTACAAGCCCGGCAGCGCGCTCCACAGCGGCCGGTTCATCCCGGACCCTCGGTTCAACGAGAAATCGGACCTGCATGACATGGCGGTGGTCGTCTTCGACCAGCCCGTCACCGGCATCCGCCCCGCCCAGCTCCCCGCCCCCGGCCTGCTCGACCGCCTCAAGGCCGAGGGCAAGCTGACCCGTTTCACCCCGGTCGGGTACGGCTCCCTCGCGCCGGCCAAGAAGGCGCGCGAGGAGGTCTACCACTACACCGACACCCGCAACCAGGCGTCCATCTCCTACAAGGGGATGACCAAGCGCTGGCTCAACCTGTCGATGTCGGTCAAGAGCGACGGCAGCACCTGCTTCGGCGACTCGGGCGGCCCCAACTTCCTCGGCGGCCCCGACTCGCACCTGCTGGTGGCCACCTCCATCAGCGGCGCCGACGACGCCTGCAAGGGCACCAACTACGACTACCGCCTCGACAGCCAGTCGGCCCGCACCTTCCTCGGCAAGTACGTCACCCTCCCGCGCTGACGCGGCGGCCGTTCCCGTGGAACGCTGACCGGGTGATCGACTATTACCGAGACCTCCTCCAGCGTCGCGGCTGGCTGGAAGAAAGCCTCTGCTGGCTCGTCGTCCAGCCCCTCGACGAGCATCTGACCTGCGACGACGTCTTATGGCGCCTGAACGGCGGCCACGACCCCGAGCAGCGCATCGTGCCGGACCCCGTGGACGCCAACGCGAACGCCGACGGCGAGCTGATCTTCGCCTTCGAGGGCGACGGCGCCTGGGGCTTCCTGGACTGGTCCGGCATCCCCGCCTCCGACGACATCGTCGCCGCACTCAGCGAGGACTGCCGGGTATGGCTGACGAGCTGGAACTTCAGCGGCCAGAGCACCCTCCTCTACGCGGCGGGCGGCCGCATCAGGACCCGCGTGGACCGCTTCCACTTCGCCGACCACATCACCGAGGAAGGCGACCCGGCCGCGGTGACCGGCCTGCACGAACTCCTCGCCACCGTTCCCCGCGACGACTTCACAGGCCGCCGCGCGGCGGCACTCGCCTTCGTCGAGGCGTCGACGGGCGTCGCCATCGAGAGCGAACGCTTCGACGAGGAAGAGGGCCCGGTCATCATCCTCGGCACACCTTGAAAACATCGTCTCGATGAGAGACCATGTTTTCGGCGCCCGGCCGTCGGAGGCGGGGCACCAGGAGTGGTACTACTGGAGATCCGCGAAGGAGGCCCGGACCGACAAGCAGGTGCACCCATGCCCATCCCCTACCTGGGCGTCGTCGGCATCGCCGAGGCGCTGGGGGTGAGCAGGCACGCGGTGCACAAGTGGCGCACCCGCTACCCTTCCGGGTCCGACCATCCCTTCCCCGAGCCGGACGTGGAGGTCGACGGCGCCCCGGGCTGGCGTCCCGAGCGGGTCGCCGACATCGTGCGCTGGCGCGACGGCCTGCCCGGCCGAGGCTCCGGCGGGGGCCGGCCGACGCTGGCCCGCCAGGAATACCTCAAGGAGGCGGCGGCCCGCGGTCTCACCCGTGACGAGGCGGTCCGCGCGCTCGCCACGTTCGCCGCGGAGTTCCCCGAGATGACCGAGCAGGAGCTGTGCGCCTGGGTGGTCGGGAAGTGGCGCCGCTAGCCTCCGCGTCCCATCACGCGAAGCAACGGAAGGCGATGACGCATGCCCGAGATCGGCGGAGACACCGCGCCGGGGTTCGAACCCGTACGCGAGGCGTTCGCGGCCAACCTGACCGGCGGCCGCGAGGCCGGGGCGGCGGTCGCCGTCTACCTGCACGGCCGCCCGGTCGTCGACCTGTGGGGCGGCCTCGCCGACCCGGCGACCGGCCGGCCCTGGCGACGCGACACCCTCCAGGTCGTCTTCTCCACGACCAAGGCGGTGACGGCGGCCTGCGCCCTCCTGCTGGCCCAGCGCGGCGAGCTGGATCTGGACGCGCCCGTGGCCCGCTACTGGCCCGAGTTCGCCGCGCACGGCAAGGATCGCATCCCGGTGCGGTGGCTGCTCACCCACCAGGCGGGGCTGCCCGCCGTGGACCGCCCGCTCACCAGGGCCGACGCGATCGCCGGCACACCCGTGGTGGAGGCGCTGGCCGCGCAGCGGCCGTACTGGGAGCCGGGCGCCGCACACGGCTACCACGCGCAGACCTACGGCTGGCTGGTCGGCGAGGTCGTCCGCCGGGTGAGCGGGCGCAGCCTCGGCACGTTCCTGGCCGAGGAGATCGCCGCGCCGCTCGGCCTGGACCTGTGGATCGGCCTGCCGAGGTCGCAGGCGCACCGGGTGAGCCGGCTCGTCACCACGCCGATCGACTTCGCCGCCCTGTCCGCCGTCGACCTCGACGCGATCCCGGAGCCGATGCGCGAGATCATGGCCGCCTTCGCCGACCCCGCCTCGCTGACCACGCGCGCCGTGACCCTCTTCGCGCCCCCGCTGAACCACGACGACCCGGAGGAACTGCACGCCGAGCTGCCCGCCACGAACGGCGTCTGCACCGCCCGCGCCCTCGCCCGCTTCTACGCGGCCCTCATCGGCGAGGTCGACGGCCACCGCGTCCTCACCCCCGCCACACTGGCCGCCGCCACGAAGGAGCAGGTCAGCGGCGTGGACCGGATCCTGCGCGTCCCGGTGCGGATCGCCACCGGCTTCGGCCTGCCCACCCCGGACGCCTTCTGGCACTCCCCCACGGCCTTCGGCTTCTCCGGCCACGGCGGCTCGATCGGCTACGCCGACCCGGCGACCGGCCTCGCCTTCGCCTACGTGATGAACCGCATCGAGGACGACCCGCAGGACCCGCGAGCGGCGAACCTGGTGGCCGCCGTGAGGGCCTGCCTGAAACGCGAAAACGGCGGTGTCCCCAAGGGACACCGCCGTCGCTGATGCAGATGAGTGGAGGTGGCGGGAATCGAACCCGCGTCCTTCAACCCCAAGTCAGGGCTTCTCCGGGCGCAGCCTGCTGTGTTTTTCTCAGCCCCGGCGATCACGCAGGCGAGTCGCCGACGGGCTCAGCCACTGTTAGATTTCCCGATCGCCCCCGTGGCCGGGTTGATCGGTTGAGCCTTCTGACGATGCCAGACACCGGGCCGAAGGCGCTCCCGGGCTGACAGTGGTTTCGCTACTTAGGCAGCGAGGGCCAGGGAGTCCTGGCCGACCACAGTGCGCTTAGAGTTGGCACTTGTTGTTTGCGGTCACAGGATTAACGAGGTTATGTCCGCAGTCCTCGGCCCGCTTCACCTGGCTTGCAAAGTCGAAGTCGAAGCCAGTCACCCCCTGTGCAGTTGTCAACACACCCCACGCGAAGTGAGGTGAGCAACATGAATCTACACGGCACAACGCCCCTGACGCCAACTTAATTCCCCGTGGCGCGACCGCCCCGAACATGCCGAAACCCCCGGGAGCGCGGCGCACAAGCACACGCTCCCGGGGGCCGACCGGCAGGGTCGAGCCGGTCCGGACGGCAGGGCTTCCCCCGAGATGAAGCCCTGATCTCATCACGGCGACTGGGACCGCAACCCCCCGAGCGGGCCCAGTCACTAAGGAAGACGCTCGGCGAGCAGCCGATGGTTGCTCGCCGTCACGACCTTTTCACGGAGAGGTGCGAAGGGCCGAGAAGAAGCTCCCCGCGACGGCCGAGGCGTTGTAGTTCTTCGACAGCACCGCCACGGCCAGATCGCCCTGCCAGCCGACGAACCAGGTCAGCTGGTTGCCCGCCGTCGCCGTCACGCCGTAGACCTTGGCCTGCTGCTGCGCCAGCGCCGGCGTGCTCAGCGCGCCGGCCCGCATCATCGTGGTCAGCGCCGTGCGCACCTTCGCGTCCATCGGCACGGGGTCGGGCTGGACGATTGGCGCCTTGTCGGTGGCGGCGTCGGACGACTTGGGGTCGGTGACGAGCACGGGCGGACGCCAGGTGCCGGACGCCACCGCCGCCCCGACCAGCGCCATGCCGAGCGGGCTGACCTGGACGTTCTGGCCCGCGATCGCCTTGGCCTTGTCGGCGTCGCCGGCCAGCGACGGGAACGAGCCGTTGAACGACCTCAGCGGCAGCCGCCACGACTGCCCCACCCCGAACGCCTCCGCGCTCTTGCGCAGGTCGTCGGCCTTGACCCGGCGGGCCAGCGAGGCGAGCGCGGTGACGCAGCCCTTGGCGAAGTTCTCCTGGAAGGTGCCCGACGTGTTGGCGCCGAGCTGCCCGGCGTGCACGAACCTGGCACCGCCGACCGTGCGCTCGGCCGGGCAGCTCAGCCGCTGCTTGGGGCTCACCCCGGCCTTGAGCAGCGCGTCGGCCGCCACGATCGAGAACGCCGTGCCGGCGGGGAACTTGCCGGCCAGCGCGTCCTTCTCCTGGTGCATGCCCTTGGTGGCGACCGCGCGGATCTCGCCGGAGTTCTTGTCCACCACGACGAGCGAGCTGGTGGCGGAGTCGGCCACGGCCTGCTCGGCGGCGGCCTGCACGCTGCGGTCGAGGGTGGTCTTGACCGAGACGTTCTGCCGGCCCGGCCACTCCTTGAGCCGGGCGACCTCCTTGCCGGTCTTGAGGTCGAGCGTGATGACCTTGGTCTCCGTGGAGCCGGTCAGGTAGTTCTGGTAGGCCTGCTGCAGGCCGCTCTTGCCGACGGAGTCGCCGGCCCGCTGGGGGCCGCCGAGCTTCTGCTCGGTCTCCGGGGTCAGCGCGCTGACGGTGCCGACGATCTGCCGGGGCGCGTCGGGGTTGACCGGCTGGTCCTGGGGTTCGACCTTGATGCCGGGGATGTTGAGCTTGCTCTGCAGCGCCTGGTAGCGCGCGCGCCCGAAGGTCACCAGGGGCACGAACTTGTCCGGCGGGGACGACCTGATGCGGCTCAGCAGCCGGTCCCGGGCGTAGTCGGTGATCTCCGACAGCTTGTCGACGACCTCCTCGGCCCGGTCGCCGAGCTGGGCGGGGTAGACGCCGGCGACGTAGAGCACGGTGTCGGTCTGCAGCGGGTCGCCGGTGCGGTCGACGACCGGCTGGCGCGGGTTGGGCCCGATGTCGACCGCGAAGCGCTCGCCCTCCTTGAGCTGGGGGTGCAGCACGGACGGCGACCAGCGCACCTTCCACGAGCCGTCCACCAGGTGCAGCGGCAGCACGCCGTCGTACTCCCAGAGCGGGTTGTTCTCGCCCAGGTCGACCTCGGCGCGGAAGTCGGCCTTGGACTCCTCGCCGGTCACGGTGACGCTCTTGATCTTGAACCGGAAGGAGGCCGCGTCGAGCTCCAGCTTGGCGTCCGACAGGGCCTTGCGTACGGTCGCCTGGTCGCCGTCGGTGCGGCCGGCGGCCAGGTCGTAGTCCTCGCTCTGCCAGCCCACGAGGAAGTCGCGCACCGCGTCATGCGGTGACGGCTCCTCGAAGCAGCCGGTCAGCGTGGTGCACGCGATCGCCAGGGTGACGGTCGCGGAGAGGGTGCGGCGGGCGCGTCTCATCGCTGGCGGTGTCGCGCCTCTCATCGGTTGCGGTAGCGCAGGGCGCGGGCCATCTCCCGCTTGGCCTGCTGCTCCGCCAGCGTCTGCCGCTTGTCCCAGTCCTTCTTGCCGCGGGCCAGGCCGATCTCGACCTTGGCCCGGCCGTCCTTGAAGTACAGCGACAACGGAATGATCGTCAGCCCGCCCTCCTTGGTCTTGACGGCGAGCTTGTCGATCTCCTTGCGGTGCAGCAGCAGCTTGCGCTTGCGGCGGGCGGCGTGGTTGGTCCACGTTCCTTGCGCGTATTCGGGGATGTGCACGTTGAGCAGCCACGCTTCGTCACCGTCGATGCTGGCGTAGCCGTCGACGAGCGAGGCGCGGCCCTCGCGGAGCGACTTGACCTCGGTGCCCTGCAGCACGAGCCCCGCCTCGAAGGTGTCCTCGATGTGGTAATCGTGCCGAGCGCGTTTGTTCTGGGCGATGACCTTCCGCCCGGTCTCACGTGGCATGCTTCGACTTTACCGGCGTTCCGTCACACTCTGAGGTATCGGCGGAGGGTGACGAACGACGCGAGCACACAGATCACCACGCCGATGATCATGGTGAAGGTGATCGTCTGCGCCACCGTGTCCCAGCCGAGCTGCGCCGTCGGGCCGCCGACGAAGCGGCCGAGCTCCTCGAACAGCATGACCTTCGTGACGATCAGGATGACCGCCGCGAAGACGCCGCCGATGAGACCCGCGATCACGCCCTCCATGATGAAGGGGAGCTGGATGTAGAGGTTGGAGGCGCCGACCAGCCGCATGATGCCGGTCTCCCGCCGCCGGTTGAACGCCGACAGCCGGACGGTGTTGCCGATGAGCAGCGCGGCCGCCAGCACCAGGATGATCGCGACCGCCAGCGCGTAGTAGGCGAGCTTGTCGAGCATCTGGAAGAACGGCCCGACGAGCTGCTTCTGGTCGGTCACCTGGGAGACGCCGGGCTGGCCCTGGATCGCCTGGATGACCGACGCGTAGTTGTTGGGGTCGGCCACCTTGATTCGGAACGAGGTCGGCATGTCCTCGACCTTGGTGGCCTTCACCAGGGCCTCGTTGGAGGCGAAGGCCGCTTTGAAGTTCTCGTAGGCGGACGCCTGGTCCTCGTAGAAGACCTCCTTGACGCCGGGGGTGCCCTTGAGGTGCTCCTGGAGCTTGTTGGTCTGGGCCTGCGTGATCGCCTTGCCGTTGCAGGTCTGCACGGCCGAGCCCTTGGTGCACAGGAAGACCGAGACCTCGACTTTGTCGTCCCAGTAACCGCGGATCAGACCGACCTGGGCGTTGATCATCAGGCCGACGCCCAGCATCGCCATTCCGACCGCCACGGTGATGACCACCGCGATCGTCATGGTCAGGTTGCGACGGAGGCCGATCCAGACCTCGGAGAAGATGAAGTTCGCCCGCATGTTCTGTCTACAGCTCCCTGTCAGTACGCCTGGCCGTAAACGCCACGCGACTGGTCACGGACGATCTTGCCGTCCTCCAGCTCCACGACACGCTTGCGCATGGAGTCGACGATGGCCGCGTCGTGTGTGGCCATGACGACCGTGGTGCCAGTCCTGTTGATGCGGTCGAGCACCTTCATGATGCCGATGCTCGTCGCGGGGTCGATGTTGCCCGTGGGCTCGTCGGCCAGCAGGATCATCGGCCTGTTGACGAACGCGCGGGCCATGGCGACGCGCTGCTGCTCGCCGCCGGACAGCTCGTCGGGCATGCGGTGGGCCTTGCCCTCCAGGCCGACCAGCTCGATGACCTCGGGCACGACCTTGCGGATGAACCGCCGGGGCTTGCCGATGACCTCGAGCGCGAACGCCACGTTCTCGTAGACGTTCTTGTTCGGCAGCAGCCGGAAGTCCTGGAAGACGCAGCCGATGCGGCGGCGCAGGTGCGGCACCTTGAAGTTGGAGAGGCGGGCCAGATCCTTGCCGGCGACGTGGATCGCCCCGGAGTTGGGCCGCTCCTCCTTGAGGACCAGGCGCAGGAACGTGGACTTGCCTGACCCCGAAGGGCCGACGAGGAACACGAACTCGCCCTTGTCCACGTCGACGGAGACGTGGTCGAGAGCGGGCCGGTTCTGGTTGGCGTAGACCTTGGTGACATTATCGAAATGGATCACGAGAGCATCACGGCATGCCAGTCTAGGGGTCAGGACGGAAGCGAGGGTGGCACATGCCCACTTCCCGCCACCGGCCACTCGGCGGCCGTCGCTTTACCAATGATCGACGTTCCGATTGGCCAGACGACAGTCTAGGGGGAAGACTGGCATGGAACGTCCATAACGGAAACAAAACGATTGTGCGGCTAGACTTGGGGCTGACATGAGTTGCGAACACCTCGTATGCGCGCAGTGCGCCCACCCCGTCATCGAGGGCCGCTGCCCGCTCTGCCGCGCCAACCGCGAGCGGATGCACCAGCACGGCTTCGCCGGGCTCCCGCCCGCCCTGATCGCCGTGCTGCTGGTCGTCCTGCTCTTCGCGACGCTCGCGGCCGAGCACCTGGTCGTCCGCTAGGCGGATCGCCCAGGACGGGCCGCTCAGGACGGGCGCTCAGCCCGCCCGCTCATCCCGGGCGGCCGGGCCTCACTCGGCCGCGCCCGACTCCTGGCGGCGCATCCACCGGATCTCCGACTCGATGAACTCGTCGAGGTCGCCGTCGAGCACCGCCGTCGGGTTGCCCGCCTCGGTGCCCGTGCGCAGGTCCTTGACGATCTGGTAGGGGTGCAGCACGTAGTTGCGGATCTGCGTGCCCCACGACGTGGTCGTGGCGCCCCGCAGCTCCGACATCTTCTCGGCCTCCTCCTGCCGCTTGCGCTCCAGCAGCTTGGCCTGCAGGACCGCCATGGCGGTGGCGCGGTTCTGGAGCTGCGAGCGCTCGTTCTGGCAGGAGACCACGATGTTGGTCGGCAGGTGGGTGATGCGCACGGCGGAGTCGGTGGTGTTGACGCCCTGGCCGCCGGGGCCGCTGGAGCGGTAGACGTCGACGCGGATCTCGTCCTCGTTGATGTCGATGTGGTCGGTCTGCTCGACGACCGGGACGATGTCGACCCCCGCGAACGAGGTCTGCCGCCGCCCCTGGTTGTCGAACGGGCTGATGCGGACCAGGCGGTGCGTGCCGTGCTCGCCGCGCAGCGTGCCGTAGGCGTAGGGAGCCTTGATCGTGAAGGTGGCCGACTTGATGCCGGCCTCCTCGGCGTAGGAGGTGTCGTAGACCTCGGTGGAGTAGCCCTTGCGCTCGGCCCACCGGAGGTACATGCGCAGCAGCATCTCGGCCCAGTCGGCCGCGTCGACGCCGCCGGCCTGCGCGTTGATGCTGACCAGGGCCTCGCGGGCGTCGTATTCGCCCGACAGCAGGGTGCGGACCTCCAGCGCGCCGATGTCGGACCGCAGCGACTCCAGCTCCTTGTCGGCCTCGGCGCGCGTGTCGGCGTCGCCCTCCTCGGCCGCGAGCTCGTAGAGGACGCCGAGGTCGTCGAGCCGGCGGGCCACGCCGTCGACGCGGTTGAGCTCGCCCTGGAGATGGGAGAGCTTGCTCGTCACCTTCTGGGCCTGCTCGGGGTCGTCCCAGAGGTCGGGCGCGGCGACCTGCTGCTCCAGCTCCTCGATCTGCTTGCGCATCGCGTCGAGGTCGAGCACGTCCTGGATGCTGCGGAGCGTGCCCGCGAGCTCGTTGATCTCTTCTGCCGGATCGATGCCTGCCACGTCTCCCAAGGGTACGCGACCGTCGCGGGCCCGAATAACATGGCGAGGTGCGTGCATACGGGCGACGGTGGCTCCTGGCGCTCGCCGCCGGCGTCCTGGCCGGGGCGGGCGCCTGCTCGGCCGACGCCGCGCCGCCCCCTCCGACCAGCTCCGCCGCCGCTGTGTCGACCACGCCCACGCCCTCGTCGTCGCCCTCGCCGAGCCTGGTCGCGGTCACCAAGGCCGAGGCCGCCGAGGTGTTCACCGAGATCACCGCCACCGACGACACGCTGCGCGTCAAGAGCGACCTCGACGGCCGTCTGCGCATGGCGGTCGACCTCACGACCGGCGGGCAGACCCCGCTGAGCCTCGCCGCCTACCTGTCCACCGACTATGCGCCGCCCCGCTACCGATGGGGCGCGCCCGCCCTCTTCGTGCCGAGGTTCAGGCCCGACGAGCAGGCGCCCTGGTTCACCGCCCTCGCGACCCGCGACGGCCGGCCGACGCTGCTGACCTTCGCCAGGTCCGACCGGTGGCGGCTGAGCTCGGTGGCCGAGCTCCTGCCCGGCCAGAAGCTGCCGGAGGTCGCCGAGGACGCCGAGGGCTACGCCACGGCGCTGGCTCCTGACGACAAGAGCGTGACCATCAGCCCGCAGTTCATGCAGCCGGTGCACGCCAGCGTGGCCGAGACCGGCTCGTCGGGCGTGACGGCCGGGCTGGTGGCGGCCGGCCCCTACACCACCGAGGTGGCCGAGCAGATCGCCTCGCTGCGGGAGCAGGCGAAGGCCGACGGCTTCAGCTACGACTCCATCTTCAGCGCCGACAGCTTCCCCGTGTACGCGCTGCGCACCGCCGACGGCGGGGCGCTGATCCAATACTCGCTGTCGCGCACGACGACCACGACCACCAAGACGGCCGAGGACGACTACATCCCGGTGCCCGACGCGGCCCGCTGGGCGATCAACTCGACGGTGCTGCGGCGTACGCTGCGGCTGGTCGAGACGCACCAGTACGCCACCGCCGTCCCGCCCATCGCCAAGGCGGGGGCGGCGGCCGTGATCGCCCACGACGGGGGCCTCACGCGCGCCACCGGCACGTGAGCCCCCGGGCGCGGCGCCGCCGCGCCCGGGAGTCCGGTGACTACGCCTCCGTGTAGGGGAGGTTGCTGGCGGCCACCAGCGTGCGGACGGCCCGCAGCGCGACCGACAGCGTGGCCAGGTCGAAGTTGTCGCTCTCCCAGATCTCCGACAGCGTCTGCCTGGCCCGCGAGACGGCCGCCGAGTTGGCCTCCGACCAGCGGGCCAGCCGCTCCTCGGGCGCCAGGCCCGGCTCGCTGTGGGCCAGCACGTCCTGGGTGAGCGAGGCGTGCGCGGCGTACAGGTCGTCGCGCAGCGCCGAGCGGGCCATGGAGTTCCAGCGGTTGTCCCTCGGCAGCGCGATCACGCGCTCCCGCAGGCGGGCCAGCTGGAGCCGGTCGGCCAGGTCGAAGTAGACCTCGGCCACCTCGCTGACCGGCCGCTCGCTGAGCGAGGCGATCTCCACCAGGTCGAGCGTGGAGTAGGCGGGCACCATCCCGGCCACCCGCTCGGCCAGCTCCTGCGGAACGCCGCGGGCGAGGAAGGCGTCGCGGCGATCCTCGTACGCGGCCAGGTCGGGCCCGGTGAGCAGCTTGGGGATGTGGGCGAGCAGCCCGTTGACGCCCTTGATGAAGAAGCCGGCCGACCCGGCGAGGTCGAGCGGCGGCCGGCGGTTGGCCAGCAGCCAGCGGGTGCCCCGCTCGACCAGCTTGCGCGCCTCCAGCAGCATGGCGATCTGGGTGGCGGTGTCCACCTGGTTGTCGAGGGACTCGACCGCCCGGTAGAAGCTCGGCAGGTCGAACAGCTCGCGCGCGACCAGCCAGGCCCGCACGATGTCGGGCGCGGAGGCGCCGGTCTCCTCGCCGAAGCGGTGCATGAACGTGGTGCCCATGGAGTTGACCAGCTCGTTCACCACGCAGGTGGTGATGATCTCGCGGCGCAGCGGGTGCGCGTCCATGTACGGGCGGAACCGCTCCCGCAGGGCCGACGGGAAGTACGAGACCAGCCACGACTCCAGGTAGGGCTCGTCGGGCAGGTCGGATCCCAGCACCTCGGCGTCCAGCACCAGCTTGGTGTAGGCGAGCAGCACCGAGAACTCGGGCGAGGTCAGCCCGAGCCGCGCCTGGCGGCGCTCGGCCAGCGTCTTGTCCGAGGGCAGGAACTCCAGCTCCCGGTTGACCAGCCCCTCGCGCTCCAGCCGCCGCAGGTAGCGGGAGTGGATGTGCAGCATCTCGACGGCCTGGGCGCGGGCGGCGTCGAGGACCACGTTCTGGGCGTGGTTGTCGCGCAGCACGAGCTGGGCGACCTCGTCGGTCATCGAGGTGAAGACCTGGTTGCGCTGCTTGTCGGTCAGCTCGCCGTCGCGGACGACCTGGTCGAGCAGGATCTTGATGTTCACCTCGTGGTCGGAGGTGTCGACGCCGGCCGAGTTGTCGATGAAGTCGGTGTTGACCAGGCCGCCGTCGCGCGCGAACTCGATCCGGGCGAGCTGGGTCATGCCCAGGTTGCCGCCCTCGCCGATGACCTTGCAGCGCAGGTCGGCGGCGTCGACGCGGAGCACGTCGTTGGCCTTGTCGCCGACGTCGGCGTGCGACTCGGACGACGCCTTGACGTAGGTGCCGATGCCGCCGTTCCACAGCAGGTCGACCGGGGCCTTGAGGATGGCGCTGATCAGGTCGGTGGGCGCCATCGAGGTGACACCGGCCGGGATGCCGAGCGCCTCGCGCATCTGCGGCGTGATCTGGACGGACTTCGCGGATCGGGAGAAGACGCCGCCGCCCGCCGAGATCAGCCCGGGGTCGTAGTCCTCCCAGGAGCTGCGCGGCAGCTCGAACAGGCGCCGCCGCTCGGCGTAGGAGCGGGCGGCGTCGGGGACGGGGTCGACGAAGATGTGCCGGTGGTCGAAGGCGGCCACGAGGCGGATGTGCTCGGACAGCAGCATGCCGTTGCCGAACACGTCGCCCGACATGTCGCCGATGCCGACCACGGTGAAGTCGGTGGTCTGGGTGTCCACGCCCGTCGTGCGGAAGTGGTATTTCACCGACTCCCAGGCGCCGCGCGCGGTGATGCCCATGGCCTTGTGGTCGTAGCCGATGGAGCCGCCGGAGGCGAAGGCGTCGCCGAGCCAGAAGCCGTACTCCTTGGCCACCGCGTTGGCGATGTCGGAGAAGGTGGCGGTGCCCTTGTCGGCCGCGACGACGAGGTAGGTGTCGTCGCCGTCGTGCCTGACCACGTCGCGCGGGGGCACGACCTTGCCGTCCACGAGGTTGTCGGTGACGTCCAGCAGGCCGGAGATGAAGGTGCGGTAGCAGGCGATGCCCTCGGCCATCAGCTCCTCGCGGGTGCCGCCCACCGGAGGACGCTTAACGACAAATCCACCTTTAGACCCAGTCGGGACAATAACGGTGTTTTTCACCATTTGCGCCTTGACCAGGCCCAGGATCTCCGTCCGGAAATCCTCCATCCGGTCCGACCACCGCAGACCGCCGCGCGCCACCTTCCCGAACCGGAGATGCACGCCTTCCACCCGCGGCGAGTAGACGAATATCTCGAACTTCGGCCGCGGCAACGGCAGCACGCTGATGGCCTGCGGGTCGAATTTGAGAGATATGTACGTTTTGCGGTGCCCATCCACCGTCTGGAAGTAATTGGTGCGCAAGGTCGCCTGAATCATCTCCAGGTACGCCCGCAGGATGCGGTCCTCGTCCAGCGAGGCCACCTCGTCGAGCGCGCCCAGGATCTCCTCGTTCAGCGCGTCCACCAGGTCGCACCGCACGTCCTCGTCCCGCCGCGGGTCGAGCCGCGCCTCGAACAGGTTGACCAGCAGCCGCGCCAGCCGCACGTTGCCGGTGAGCACCTTCTCCATGTACGGCTGCGAGAACGTGCTGCCCGCCTGCCGCAGGTATTTGGCGTACACCCGCAGGATCTCGACCTGCTCCCAGGTCAGCCCGGCCCGCAGGATCAGCGCGTTGAAGTCGTCGGCCTGCACCCGCCCCGTCCACAGGGCGCGCAGGCCGTCCTGGAACAGGCGCTTGAAGTCCTTCCTGTCCACGTCGGCCGACGGGGTGTAGCGCAGGCCGAAGTCGTAGATCCAGGCGTTCTTGGTGGCCGGGTCGTTGTCCCGGTCGACCTCGTACGGCCGCTCGTCCACGACCTCGACGCCCAGCCGCTGGATGAGGGGCAGCGCGTGGGACAGCGAGATGGGCGAGCCGATCTTGTAGATCTTGAGCCGCCGCTCCCCCTCGGCCGCGTCGTACGGCTCGTAGAGGTTGATCCCGACCTCGCCGCCGTCGCCGCCCGCGACCAGCTCCTCCAGGCGGCGCAGGTCGACCACGGCCACCTTGGGCGGGAAGTCCGCCTTGTAACCCTCAGGGAAGGCGGAGGCGTAGCGGCGGGTGAGCGCCGGCGCCTCCTCCTCGGAGGTCATCTCGGCCAGCGCGACCGCCAGGTCGTCCTCCCAGGAGCGGGTGATGGCGGCCAGGCGCGCCTCCAGCTCCTCCACGTCCACGCGCGGCGGCGGGAGCTGCTTGCCCCGCTCGCCCCGCACCACGACGTGCAGGCGGGCCAGCGACGACTCGCCGATCATCGCGCTGTAGTCGAGCGACCGGCCGCCCAGCGCCTTGAGCAGCACTTCCTGCATCTTCAGCCGGACCTTGGTGGTGTAGCGGTCGCGCGGCAGGTAGATGAGGCAGGAGATGTAGCGGCCGTAGTCGTCGCGGCGCAGGAACAGCTTGACCTGCTTGCGCTCGCGCAGCCGCAGCACGCCGAGCGCGATCGGCAGCAGCTGCTCGACCGAGGTCTGGAACAGCTCGTCGCGCGGGAACGACTCCAGGATCTCGATGAGGTCCTTGCCGTCGTGGCTGTCGGGGGCGAGCCCGGCGCGTTCGAGCACGTCGGCCAGCTTGCGGCGCAGCACCGGGATGCGGGAGATCGACTCGTTGTAGGCCACGTGGGTGAACAGGCCGAGGAAGCGGCGCTCGCCGATGACCTCGCCGTCCGGCGAGAACATCTTGACCCCGATGTAGTCGAGGTAGGCCGCCCGGTGGACGGTGGCCCGCGAGTTGGCCTTGGTGATGATCATGAGCTGCTTCTCGCGCGCCTTGGCCCGCACCTCGGGCGGCAGCACCGAGAAGCTCTCGGAGCCGATCCGGTCGTCGCGCAGGATGCCGAGCGCCGCGCCCGGCAGCGCCCGCAGCGCCTCGCCCCGGTCGGTGTCCTCCAGCCGGTACTCCCGGTAGCCGAGGAAGGTGAAGTGCCCGTCGGCGAGCCAGCGCAGCAGGTCGATGCTGTCCTCGACCTCGGCCGGCTCCAGCGGCGGCGGGCTCATGCTGAGGTCCTCGGCGACCTGGACGGCGACCGCCCGCATCTTCCTGAAGTCCTCGACCGCGTGGCGCACGTCGGTGAGCACCCGCTGCAGGTCGTTCTCCAGCGCCTTCAGCGCCGCCGGGTCGGCCTGCCTGTCGATCTCGATGTGGATCCAGGACTCGACCAGCATCTGGCCGGTGACGTCCTCCTGGCCACGGCCCAGCATGCGGCCCGTCATGTCCCTGCGCACCCGCATCTGCGGGTGGACCAGCAGGTGGATGCCGAGGTCGTGCCGGTCCAGCTCCATCGTCACCGAGTCGACCAGGAACGGCATGTCGTCGGTGACCACCTCGACCACCGAGTGGCCGGGGTCCCACCCGTTCTCCTCGATGGTGGGGGTGAAGGCGCGGACCACGGCCCGGCCCTGGGGACGCTGCTCGGCGAGCTGGCGCTGCGACATCGCGGGGCCGTACACGTCGACGGGGTCGCGGTGCAGCAGGTCCTCGGGGGCCACGTGGCGGTAGTAGAGCCGCAGGAAGGAGAGCGCCTCCTCGGTGATCACGTGTTCACTGCTCGCCACGCAGTGCTCGGCCGCTCGCTGGAGCAGCTCGTCCTTGGCCTCGTCGAGGGGCATGTCAGGTCTCACTCCTTTGTGAGGGTTGGCCGGGCCGGATACGGCCAGGCTCTTGTTCCCGGGACAGCGGGAAGTAGTAGTGCGGGCGCGTACGGACCCGCGGCAGGCCCTGCCAGCAGGGGGCGGCCGGGAAAGCATCCCACAGCACGAACGCCGCGGCAGGGGCCGGGGACGACGTGAGAAGGCCCTGGGGCGTCATCGCCTCCAGGACCTGGCCGGGGATGCCGGGGAACGAGCGCATCGCCGTCGATGCCCACCGAACACCTCCCCCTGAACGCCTTGCCGTTACCGATACCACCCGAAAAGGGGGTGGACGTCAACGCGACATGGACATAGGGGGGTCGTCGTCGGAGGCGGAGGGGGTGTGCTTCAGCTCGTCGAGCTGCTCGGGCAACTCGACGAGCTCGACGAGCTCGCGCCGGCACTGCTCGCACTCGTCGAGGTGGCGCTCGAACGCCTCGTGCTCCTCTTCATCGAGGACGCCGAGGACGTAGGCGGCCACCTCGTCATGCATCAGCCGGCTACCCCCTTGTCCCGCAGCAGCTCGCGGAGAGCCCGGATGCCGTAGTAGAGCCGGGACTTCACCGTGCCCGGCGGAATCCCCAGAATCTCCGCCGCCTCACTTATCGTACGGTCTCGGAGGTAGGTCTGCTCAATGACTTCGCGGTGTTCGTCGGACAGACTGCGGAGCGCGTCGGCGACGACCATCGCCGACAGGGCTCGCTCAGAGCCGTCCGGCACCGCCATCATGTCGACTTCGGGCGGCTCGACCTCGTGAGGCCGCACGCTCTTGCGTCGACGTCCGTCGATGACGATCCTGCGGGCTACCGTCAGTAGCCACGCCCATAAGAGGCTTGGTTCCCATTGCAGTCTTGCCGAGTTACGCCAGGCTCGGACGAGCGTCTCCTGCACGACGTCTTCGGCCCATTGGAGGTCGTTACCAGTACTTTTGCGCACGTGGCGCAGCAGAGGGCCGCCGAACTCCTGGTAAAGCACCGCGATGCGGTGCTCCGCCTCGGCATCAGCACTCTCGAACCTGCCGTCGAGGTGACCTAGCACGGGGCACATCTTTACACCTTTGTTATCGGTCCGGTAGCCACTCCGATAACTCCAGTCATTTCTAACTATTCCCGGCCATAGCTGAACCTGACCCGCTGCCGCCGCGTACCTCCGACCATGCACAGGCTTTTGCGAGGCGAGCTGTTCATGCTCGGTGGCTTCGTCCTGGCCGCCGCCGTGACGATCGTGCTGGTCATGCCCCCGTCGATCGATCCGGCGGCCGCCCAGTTCACGCAGACGTCCGCGGGACCGCTCACCGCCGCAGACCGCGACCTGCTGGTCAAGGTCCGGCAGGCCGGTCTCTGGGAGATGCCCGCGGGCGACATGGCCCAGACCCGCGCCGAGTCGCAGCGGGTCAAGGAGGTGGGCCGGCTGATCATGGAAGATCACAAGAAGCTGGACGCCCTGACCGTCCAGGCCGCCAAGAAGCTCGGCGTGGTCATCCCCGACGAGCCCAACGCCGACCAGCAACGCTGGCTCGCCCAGCTCGCGGCGGAGAGCGGCCCCGCCTTCGACAAGGACTACGCGAACCTGTTGCGTGCCGCGCACGGCAAGGTCTTCACCGTCGTGGCGAGCGTCAGGGCCGGCACCCGCAACGCCGAGATCAGGAAGTTCGCCCAGGAAGGCATCAACTTCGTGATGCGCCACATGACTCTTCTGGAGTCCACGGGCCTGGTCGACTTCCAGCAACTCCCGGAGCCCCCGACGCCCTCACCTGCACCACCCGTCGCTCTGGCGGTCGACATGAGGAGACACTAAATGACGAGTTCCAGACGCATGGCCGCGGCCATGTCCGCCTTGGCCGTGGTGGCTAGCGGGCTGGTGTCCGCGGCCGTCATCGGCGTCGCCCCCGCACTGGCCGACCACTGCGACCCGGCCGAGCAGGCCTCGCAGGGTCAGCAGCAGAACAACAACCGGCAGCGGCGCAACGGCGACCAACAGGGCCAGGACGACCAGCAGGACCAGAACCAGAACCAGGGTCAGGACCAGGGCCAGAACCAGGATCAAGGTCAGAACCAGGACCAGGGTCAGAACCAGGACCAGGGTCAGAACCAGGACCAGGGCCAGGACCAGAACCAGGGCCAGAACGACCAGCAGCAGAACGACCAGCAGCAGAACGGCGACCAGAACAACCAGCAGAACGACCAGCAGAACGGCGACCAGCAGCAGGGGCAGGACCAGCAGGCGCCTCAGGGCGGCGCCAAGCTGCTCGACCCGGCCGCGTCCCCCGAGGACGCCCCCGAGGCCGCCCCCGAGGACGAGCAGACCGCCTCGACGTTCTCCCGCCGCCGCAACAACCCCACCAGGACCGCGACGCCCGTCCCCACCCGGAACAACCCCGGCGGCGGCAACGCCTCGCCGACCGCCTCCCCCACCGGCTCGGCCACGAACGACCCCGACGAGGCCGCCTGCGCCGACCTGGGCCCGTTCCCCGAGGACTTCGTCGACATCCGCCGGGTCGCCCCGCAGCGGGTGAACGTGCGCTTCAACCGCAACGGCTCCCGCGGCACCTTCGTCTCCCAGTGCGGCAGGAACGAGAACAAGCACAACAACCCGGACAACTTCATCGTGGCCCCCGGCGTGAGCAACGGGGCGCACCACCTGCACGACTACGTGGGCAACCTGTCGACGGACGCCTTCTCCACCGACGAGAGCCTGGCCGCGGCGGGCACCACCTGCCGGCTCGGCGACCGGTCCACGTACTTCTGGCCGGTGCTGCGCAACCGCAAGGTCGACGCGAACGACAACGACCCCGACGGCAACGTCGGCCAGCAGCTGACCGCCCGCGCGGTGCAGCTCCAGTTCCGCGGCAACGCCAGCTCCCGCGTGGTCGCCATGCCGAGGTTCCTGCGGATCATCACCGGTGACGCCAAGGCCGCGACCAACGGCACGGCCAACGCGAAGGCCGCGTGGTCCTGCACGGGATTCCAAAATCGCATAACTACCGACAAATATCCGCTTTGCCCGCGCGGCAGCCTCGTCCTTCGTATTCTGGATTTCCCGAGCTGCTGGGACGGACAGAACACCGACAGCGCCAACCATCGCACGCACGTGGTCTTCCCCGACCAGAACGGCGCCTGTCCGCAAGGCACGCGAGCCATCCCGCAGCTCCGCATGACGCTCGCCTACTCGGTGCCGCAGGGTCCCTCGTACGCGCTGGACGCCTTCCCCGAGCAGAAGCACAACCCGGTCACGGACCACGCAGACTTCGCCAACGTCATGCCCGACCGGCTGATGCAGACCGTCGTCTCCTGCATCAACCGGGGCCGCCGTTGCTGACCTGAGAACCGCGCCCGCGAAGGGTCATCCGCCTTCCGAGTCGCACCCTCACCCGACCTTGGAGGGGAAACAGATGCTCCACAGACGACACCCCCGGCACCACGCGACCCAGCTGGACACCCGAAGCGTCCGGCTGGGGGCCAGCGCCATGGTCATGGCGGTCCTGCTGTCGGCGTTCGCGCTGACGAGGACCGAGCGTGGGATCGAACTGCTCGGCCGCGGGGTCGGCTTCCTCGAGTTCTACGCGGGCGTGTTCGCCCTGGTGCTGCTGACCGCGACGGTCGCGCTCGGCATCATCACCACCGAGCGCGTCTTCCTGTCGCCGGCGAACCGGGTCCGGGCGCAGCTCGCGCACCGGGCCACCGCCCTCATCGGGCTGGCCTACCTGATCACGCACGTCTCCCTCATGATCAGTCTCGGCCACATCCCGCTGGGGGCGGCGTTCGTGCCGGTGGCCGGGATCTACGTGGCCCTCGGGACGGTGGCCCTCGACCTCATGGTCCTGGCCGTGGTCACGGGGATGATCCGGGGACGCTTCGCGACGCGGAACAGGCCGTGGATGTGGCGGGTCATGCACTCCGCCGCGTACCTGGCCTGGCCCATCGCGATCATGCACGGACTCACGGCCGGCCGCCCGGCGGCCGGCTGGGTGGCCTGGTCGTACGTGGCCAGCCTGGCGGCGGTCGGCGGTGCGCTGATCGTGCGCGTGCTGGCCTCGCTCCGCAGGCCGCCCGTGATGGCCGAGCGGGTCGAAGGACCCGCGGTGACCGCTCCGGCGGCCGTGGGCGTGCCCGCCGAGCGGCCGCAGCGGGTCGCCGCAAGCACGCCGGCCGCCGCCACGGCGGGGGCGAGGAACGCGCCGGTGAGCCTCGCGGAGGCTCGCCGCAGATACCGGGAGGCCGGTTGAGTAACTCGATTGCCATCGCGAAGGAGCGACCGTGATCCCGGCCAGAGTGCCCAGGGTGTTGCGCATGGGTCCGGCCCGGCTGACCGCCGGGCTGGACCACTGCCGTCGGCTGGACCTGCCCGCCCACCGCACGCTCCACGGCCTCGTGGAGCCGCGCGAGCTGGGCGAGCTCATCGCGTACGCCAATGAGGTGGACATGCGCGGGCGCGGCGGCGCGGCCTTCCCGTTCGCGCGCAAGCTGCGGGCCGTGGCCGACGCGGCCGGCTCGAACGGCGAGAGCGTCGTGCTGGTCAACGGCGCCGAGGGCGAGCCCGCCAGCTCGAAGGACGCCATGCTGCTGACCCGCAACCCGCATCTCGTCCTCGACGGCGCGGTGCTGGCCGCCGAGGCCCTGGGAGCCAGGGAGGTGGTGGTCGCGACGGCCGGGGGCGAGGTGGCCGAGGCGTCCGTCGCCGCCGCGGTGGCCGAGCGCCGGGCGGCCAACGTCTCCGGCGGGGCCGAGAGCCGGGTGCCGATCCGGGTGGTCGGCATCAAGGAGCGCTTCATCTCCGGCGAGGGCGGCGCGCTGGTCAAGGCCGTCAACGGCGAGGAGGGCATCCCGCCCGGCCGTAAGAAGCGGGCCGCGACGAGCGGCGTGGACGGGCTGCCGACGCTGCTGTCCAACACCGAGACGTACGCGCAGCTCGCGCTCCTGGCCGAGTACGGCCCCCAGAAGTACGCCGCCGTCGGCACCGCAAAGGAGCCCGGCACGATCCTGCTCACCGTGAGCGGCGGCGCCGCCGACGGCGCCGTCATCGAGACCCCGACCGGCACCCTGCTGGCCGACGTGCTCGCCATGTGCGAGGCCGACATCGGCGACGGGGTGCTCATCGGCGGCTACCACGGCGCGTGGCTGTCGGCCGACGCCGTCGAGACCGCCGTGATCTCCCGCGAGGGCATGAAGGCCGCCGGCGCCACCCTCGGAGCCGGCATCATCGTGCCGCTGGGCGAGTCCACGTGCGCGCTCGGCGAGGCCGCCCGGGTCGCCTCCTACCTGGCGGGCGAGTCGGCCGGCCAGTGCGGCCCCTGCCGGCTCGGCCTGCCGGACGTGGCCAAACTCATGAACGCGCTGGTCGAGGGGTCCGGCTCGGTGGACGCCGTACGCCGGGCCGTCCGGCTGGTCGAGCGGCGGGGCGCGTGCTTCCACCCCGACGGCACGGCCAAGTTCGTGCTGTCGGCGCTGGACGCCTTCGAGGCGGAGATCGCGCTCCACCAGGAGCACGGCTCGTGCGGGCGGCCGGTGCGCGGCGTCATGCCGATGCCCGAGCGCGCGCCCGAGCTGGAGTACCGCCTGGAGGTGGACTGGTCGCGCTGTCAGGGCCACGGGCTGTGCGCGCACCTGCTGCCGGAGTTCGTCGAGCTGGACGACTACGGCTTCCCCTCGTTCCGCAATGTGCCCGCCTGGATGGCCAAGGAGGCGCGGCGGGCGGTGGACATGTGCCCGGCGCTCGCCCTGCGGCTGGCCGGCACTAGCGGGGACGGGCACGGGCCCGGCCCGTCGAAGCCGACCGGCTCCCCGCTCCGGCTGGTCAAGGACGGCGTGATGAAGGCGGCGAGCGTGCCCCGGCTGGCCCGGGCCGGCGCCGGAGGAGGGGCGGCCGGGTGACGGACTCGTGACGAACCCGGTGCTCCATGCCGGCGTCTCACCGTTGGGCACCACGACGGGGAGGACGTTCATGGATCGCCGGGATCTGCTGCGCGCGGCGGCGGTGGCCCCGCTCGCCGCCTTCGCCTCCGCTCCCGACTGGAGGGCGCTGCGCGGGCGGCTGGACGGGACGCTGGTGCTGCCCGCGGACGCCGGGTACGCCGCCGCCCGCCGCCTGTTCAACCCGGCCTACGACCGGATCAGGCCGGCCGGGCTCGCCTACTGCGCGAGCGCGGCCGACGTGGCGGCGTGCCTGACCTTCGCCCGGGCGGGCGGCATCCCCGTCACCGCCCGCTCGGGCGGCCACTCGTACGCGGGCTGGTCCACGGGCACCGGACTGGTGATCGACCTGTCCAGGATGTCGTCGGTCCGCTACTCGGCCGGCCGAGCCACGGTCGGCGCAGGGGCGAGACTCATCGACGTCTACGACCGCCTTGCCCGGCACGGCGTGAGCGTGCCCGCCGGCTCCTGCCCGACGGTGGGGATCGGCGGTCTCGCGCTCGGCGGCGGCCTCGGCGTCGTGTCGAGGAAGCACGGCCTGACCTGCGACGCGCTGGAGGCGGTCCGGGTGGTGACGGCCGACGGGCGGGTGCTCGACTGCGACGCCTCCCGCCATCCCGACCTCTTCTGGGCCTGCCGGGGCGGGGGCGGCGGCAACTTCGGCGTGGCCGTGTCCTTCACCTTCCGTACGTTCGCGACCGGCCGGGCGACGGTGTTCTTCCTGCACTGGCCGTGGGCCCGGGCGGAGGCGGCGGTGCGGGAGTGGCAGGCGTGGGCCCCGTCCGCGCCGGACGAGCTGTGGTCGTCGCTGCACCTGACGCGCTCGGCGGCCGGGCTGGACGTGGAGGTCGTGGGCACCTTCCTCGGCGGCGCGGCGGCGCTGGACCGGGCGCTGGCCCCGCTGGTCGCGCGGCTCGGGCGGCCCGCCCGGCGGTACGCGCGCACGGTGTCCCACCTGGAGGCCATGAAGGTCATGGGCGGCTGCGGGTCGCGGAGCACGGCCGAGTGCCGGCGGATCCCGCGCACGGCGTTCGCCGCCCGGTCGCACCTGGCCTACCGGCGGCTGCCGGCGGACGGGATCCGGGCGCTGGTGAAGGGGGTGGCCCGCGGCGGGCGGCACTCGGTGCTGCTGGACGCGATGGGCGGCGCGATCGGACGGGTGGCGCCGGGGGCCACGGCCTTTCCGCACCGGGCAGCCCTTTACAGCGTACAGTATTATCAGGAAGGAATGGATCGGGCATGGTTGCGGGCGATACACGCCGACATGTCCGAATATTTCGGGGAACATGCGTATGTGAATTACATCGACCCCGATTTAACGAACTGGCGGAGCGCGTATTACGGGCCCAACGCGGCGCGGCTAGCGGCGGTCAAGGCCGCCTACGACCCCGGCCGGCTCTTCCGGCTCCCGCAGGGCGTGTGACCCCGCTCAGGACTTGTCCTGGCCCTTGGCCCGGTGGATCTTGCCGCGCACGTACACCGGGTCGCCGACCTTGACCAGCTCGAACAGCCGCTTGGAGACCGCCATCGGCACCCGTACGCAGCCGTGCGAGGCCGGCCGCAGCGGCACCTGCGTCGAGCCGTGCATGGCGATCCCGCCGACGAAGTAGAGCGAGTTGTACATCGAGCCGAGCCGCCCGGTCGTCCAGCCCGGCGCGCGGCTGGTGACCCGGAAGTCGCCCACCGGCGTGATCGCGTTCCCGCAGCGCCCGCCCTCGCAGTAACGCACCTCGGCGCCCGAGGAGATGTGCGAGGTGAGCACCGGGCGGCGGTTGCGGTAGACGGTGAGGAGCTGGTAGGTCAGGTCCACCTCGACCCGGTTCGCGGCGCCCTTGGGCACCAGGGGCCGCAGGCGGGAGCGCCGGTCGAACGCCTTCAGCATCTCGGGGCCGATCACGGCCTTCGGCATGATCCTGCGGCTCTTCTGGAAGGCCCAGACGGCGAACTTGGTCTGCTCGTCGTAGACGCCGTTGGACCGGCCGAAGTAGAAGCCGCGCTCGTGGAGGCGGCGCTGCAGCGCCCTGACCTCCTCGCTGCGGTCGCCCGGCCGCATAAGGGTCACGGTGGTTGTTTCCTCGTCGGCCGCGGCCGGCACGCTCATCACCGCTGAAAAACCGCATCCCAGGATGAGTGCGGCTATTCCTCGTACCTTAGTCCTCATATAGCGCGCGTACCCGAATCATCGAATAAGCACCTTCTCGCTTCGGAAAACAAGTCGCGATCCTCCCATCTGCTCAGGGAAGATGTGGCGATATGCGTAACTGGCCGTTTTTCAACCTGTCCATCACGACGCCGCGTCTCGAACTGCGCGTCCCGTCCCTGGAAGACCTCGACGAGCTGGGCGACCGCGCCGCCGAGGGCGTTCACGAGGACGGCTTCATGCCGTTCCTGTTCCCCTGGACGGACGGTGAGCCCGCCGAGCGGGCCAGGCGGACCGCGCAGTACCACTTCCGCGCCTGGGGCGCGCTGACCGCCGACGACTGGGCGCTGGAGTTCGCCGTCCTGTACGAGGGCCAGGTCGTCGGCACCCAGGGGATCCAGGCCAGGAACTTCGCCGTCACCCGCGAGCTGGGCTCCGGCTCCTGGCTCGGCCGGCGCTTCCACGGCCGGGGCATCGGCACCGAGATGCGGGCGGCCGTCCTGCACCTGGCCTTCGCCGGGCTCGGCGCGCGGCACGCGGTGACGGAGGCGTTCGAGGACAATCACGCCTCGCTCGCGGTCACGCGCAAGCTCGGCTACCGCGAGGACGGCATCATGATGCACGCCCGCAAGGGCGAGCCGGTCGCCACGCAGCGTTTCCGGCTGGCCGCCGAGGACTGGAGCGAGACCCCGGGCGTCGAGATCCACAACCTCGGCCCGTGCCTGCCGCTGCTGGGCCTCGCCAGCTCCTGACCTGGCAATTTAGCCTGATTTATCGGCATTTCCTGGGACGTCTTACCCTAGAACGGAGTTCGAGCCTGGAGGTGGCCGTGGTCACGGGTGTGCTGATCGACTGGGGCGGGGTGCTCACGACCAGTCTCGCCGACTCCATCGCCAAGTGGATCGAGGCGGACCGGATCGACGGCGAGCACTACCGCTCCGTGATGCGGGAGATGATCGACCACGCCTACGGCGAGGGCGCGGGCGAGAACGCCGTGCACGCCCTGGAACGCGGCGAGCTCGACGGGCCCGCGTTCGAGCGCGACCTCGCGGCCCGGCTGCTGACCCTGGACGGGGTGCCGCCGGTCGCCGACGGGCTGCTGGAGCGCATGTTCGCCGGGTTCGAGCGGGTCGAGGCGATGCACGACATGCTGCGCGACGTACGCGCCCACGGCGTCAGGACCTGCCTGGTCTCCAACTCCTGGTCCCACACCTACCAGCGCGACGGCTGGGACGACATCTTCGACGCCGTGGTCATCTCGGGCGAGGTCGGCATGCGCAAGCCCGAGCCGCGCATCTTCCACCACGCCCTCGACCTCATCGGGCTGCCCGGCGCGGAGTGCGTGTTCATCGACGACATCGAGGCCAACATCACGGCCGCGCGCGCCCTCGGCATGGCCGGGATCCACCACCGCGACCCGGACACGACCATCGCGGAGCTCGAGTCTCTGCTACGCCTCACGCTCCGGCGGGCATGATAGGTGCCCTGCCCGCCGGGCCGTTCCCGGCGGCCTGAAGCACGAAAGGTTCGTGATGCGCGTCTATCTGCCGTGCACCCTCCCGGCCCTGGCCACCGCGGTCAAGCTGGGAGAGCTGGGCCCGGCCCCGCTGACCGGCTACGCGGTGACCCCCGCGCTGACCGAGTGGTACGCCTCGGGCGACACCGAGGAGCTCGAATACGTGGCGCTGACCGAGGCCGCCCGCGCCTCGCTGCGCATGCTGGCGGCCGACCGCGCCGACGGCGTCCAGGCGCCGCCCCGCCGGGTGGTGGTCGCCGCCGAGGTGCCGGAGGGCGCCGCCAGGGCCGGCGCCGACCTGGAGGAGCGCGCCCGCGTCCGCCTCGCGCAGGCGGTGCCGCTGACCAAGGTGGCCGCCGTGCACATCGACGACGTGGAGGCGGCCGCCGACATCGAGGCCGCGCTCGCCGCGCTGCCCGCCGCCGACGAGGGCGACGACGACGCCCGCTTCACCGTGGACGGTGCGGAGGCCCACGAGCTCATGTGGTACGCCACCCAGGAGATCCCCGACCTGTTGCGATCATGACAAAGATCACAAAACCTTGACCGTCCGGCGCGGATCATCGCTAATGTCCCGACGCAGCACTGTTACTTACACGAGGAGTCGATTCCCAGTGAAGCTTCGCGTAGCGGCGACCGCGATCGGGGCAGCGGCGGTCACCCTCCTGGCGGGCTCCCCAGCCCACGCACAGGCCGCGCTGAAGCCCTATGACCACAAGGACCCGTACCGCAGCGGCTGCGGCAACTCGGCGCGCGTCGTGCGCACCGCCGCGATCAAGACCCGGTTCAACGACCAGGTGGGCACGGTCAAGCTCATGTGGTCGGGCAAGTGCAAGACCAACTGGACCGAGATCAGCACGATGTCCTCCGCGTCCGGCACCATCCGGGTCTACCGCAACGGCGCGTACGACACCTTCCAGTTCAAGAAGGGCAACGGCGGCCGGCACTGGGGCAACATGCTCTACGCCAACAACGTCTGCGCGTGGGGCAGCGCCTCCGTCCAGTGGAACGGCGGCCGGGGCGGCCAGACCGGCACCGGCACCACCTCCAAGGCCTGCGGCTGAGCGTGTCCCCGGGGCGCGGCCGGCCGGTCGCGTTCCGGGGCCTTCGCGGGGATGTGTCGGCCCCGCCGAATAAGCTGTCTGCCAAATGACGAAACACATCATTTGGGACTGGAACGGCACGCTGTTCCACGACATCGACGCCGTGGTCGGGGCCACCAACGAGGTCTTCAAGGCGTACGCGCTGCCCGCCCTGACCGCCGACGGCTTCCGCGCCGTCTACACCCGGCCCATCTGGGTCGCCTACGAGCGCCTGCTCGGCCGCCCCCTCAACGAGGGCGAGTGGGAGCTGCTCGACGACGGCTTCCACGAGCACTACTTCCGGCTCAGCGAGGTCTGCGGGCTCGCCGCCGACGCCGAGACGGTGCTCACCGGCTGGACCGGCACCCAGTCGCTCTGCTCGATGGCGCCGCACACGCACCTGGTGCCGAAGGTGGACGCGTTCGGCATCACCCGGCACTTCACCCGTATCGACGGCCTGCACGGCACCACCGGCGGCGAGAAGGCCGCCCACATGGCCGCGCACATCCGGTCGCTCGACGTGGACCCCGCCGAGGTGCTGGTGATCGGCGACAGCGTGGACGACGGGATGGCCGCCCGCCACGTGGGCGCGCGGGCCGTGCTCTACACCGGCGGCATGTCCACCAGGGCCGAGCTGGAGGCCACCGGGCTCCCGGTGGTGGACACGCTGGCCGCCGCGCTGGACTTCGCCTGACGCCGGTCATACGGAATCTTCCGGACGGCGGGCCCGCGCGGGCGCGCCGCCCTTACCCTTGCAGTGTTCCTTCCAGGAGGCTGCCATCAACCGCCTTGTGCTGTGGAACGTCGACCTGACGCTGGTCGACGTCGCCATCGTGACCAGAGACGCCTACGCCGAGGCGTTCCGGGCCGTGACCGGCCGCCCGCTGGTCAAGCTCGTCCCGCCCATGGGCCGGCCCGACTCCGAGGTCGTCTTCGAGACGCTCGCCGTCAACGGGGTGCAGGCCGAGGACGACCATCTGCCGGGGTTCCTGGCCGCGCTGGCCACGGCCTTCGCCGCGCGCAAGGGACGGCTGGCCAAGGAGGGGCGGGCCATGGCCGGGGCCAAGGACGCACTGCGGGCCGTGGCGCGGCTGGACGGCGTGGCGCAGACCGTGCTGACCGGGACGATCAAGAGCAACGCGGTGCTCAAGCTGAAGGCGTTCGGGCTGGACAAGTTCGTCGACTTCGAGCTCGGCGGCTACGGTGAGGAGCCCTACCCCAAGGCGACGCTGCTCCAGGTCGCCCAGGGGCGGGCCAAGGCGCGGCTCGGCACGACCTTCACGGCGGCCAACACCGTGGTGATCGGCGACTCCGTCCGTGACGTCCAGGCGGCCAGGATCGGCGGGGCCGCGATGATCGGCGTCGCCTCCGGGCGCTCGATGGCCGCCGAGCTCCGGGAGGCCGGCGCCGACCTGGTGCTCCCCGATCTCTCCAACGCCTCCGAGGTCGTCAACGCCGTCGCCGCCCTCACCTCCCCCGCCACCCGCAAGGCGGGCTGACCTCAGCCGAGCGCCCGCAGGAAGCGGGCGGCGGCCGGGGCCGCCACCGCTGAGCCGGCGCCGCCGCCCTCGGCGATGACGGCGAAGGCCACGTCCCCCTTGTAGCCGATGAACCACGAGTGCGCCGGCGGCTCCTCGCCCGAGCCGTACTCCGCGGTGCCGGTCTTGCCCGCCGTGCCGGCCGGGAAGCGTACGGCCTGCGCGGTCCCGTCCGTGACGACGGCGGGCATGAGGGTGCGCAGGGCGGCCACCACGGCGGGCTCCAGCGGCCGGGGCCCGCGGTCCTGGCCGCCGGGGTGCTCCTCCAGGACGAGCCGGGGCGGGATCCACGCGCCCGAGGCGATGGCGGCGGCGACGGAGGCCATGTTGAGCGGGCTCGCCAGCACCCGCCCCTGGCCGATGGCGGCGGAGGCGAGGTCGGTGTCGTCCTTGGGGTCGGGGAACTCCGCCCGTACGGCGGGCACGCCGGGCGTGATCGGCGTGCCGAAGCCGAAGCTCCGCGCGACCTCCGCCAGCCGCCCCCCGCCGAGCGAGGCCACGCTCATCTCCCCGAACGTCGTGTTGCACGAGTGCGCGAACGCCTCCCGGAAGGTCAGCGTCCCGAAGTCCTCGAACCCGGCGTTGTGGAACGGGAAGCCGCCGATGTTCTTCTCGGCCGGGCAGGTGACCCGCTGCCCCGGCTTGACGCCGTCCGCGACCAGCGCCGAGGCCGTCACGACCTTGAACGTGGACCCCGGCGGGTACGTCCCGAGCAGCGCCCGGTTGAACCCGCCCGGCTTGTTGACCACGGCCAGGATGTCCCCCGTCGAGGCCCGCAGCGCCACGAGCGAGGCGGGCTGGGTGACGTCCTCCAGCGCCGCCGCGCCCGCCCGGTGGACGGCGAGGTCGAGGGTCGTCTTGACGGGCCGCACACCGTCGGCGGGCACCACGGTCTTCACCCGCTCGTCCCCCTCGTAGAGGTCGATGTGGACCCGGTTCTGGACCTTGAACCGGTCGGGGTAGGTCTGCCTGACGCCCTCGACGAGCTGCTGCACCGAACCGGGCGCGTCCGGGGTGCTAATGGGCGTGCCGTCGGCCGCCAGCACCTGCGGCGGCTCGCCCTTCTCGGTCACCGCGCGCAGGGAACGGTTCGGGGTGGTGAGCAGCGGGTGCAGGGCGGCGGGCGTCCAGGCGACCTTCCACGCGCCGCCGCGCTCGACCACGCGCAGCCGCCCGTCGTACTCCCAGTCGCGCACGCCGGACAGCTTCGCGGTGAAGCTCAGGTACCCCTCGTCGTCCGGCCCGTTGTCGGCGAAGACCCCGGTGGAGACCGACCGGCGGAAGCTCGCCTGCGTGACCTTCAGATCGGTACGGAACCGCTGGAGCCGCGCCTCGAAGTCGGCGGGCGGGTCGGCGACGAGCTCCCGCATGGCGGCGTGGTCCTGGTCGCTCCAGGCGGCGAGGTAACGGTCGGCGGCCTCCTCGGCCGACCCTTCGGTGCGCAACGCCCAGATCACGCCGCCCGCGGCCACGACCGGGATCAGGAGCACGGCGAGCAGCCAGGGCCAGCGGCGTCGTCGCCGTCTTAGTGGCCGCTCCGGCTGAAGATAGGCATACGTTGTCCCCGTTTGTGGTGCCATGCGGCCGAGCAGACCAGAGCGGTCACCGGGGTGTCCAATAGGGATATGGGACTTCCATCCTTATGGAAATGGATATGGTCCCTGTTCGCGGGCCTGGTCCGGCATCTTCCCTGCTGCATCGCGGAGGCCAGGAGTGTCGTGGCTCACAGCGAATGGAGACAACGGTATGCGGAAGATCTCTTGCCCCGTACAAGCACGCTGCCGCCGCCGCGATCACGGCCGACGGCGGAAGCTGATGCGCATCAGCCGACTGTCAGCCCAGTCTTCGAGCCGGGTCGGCCGGATGGTGCCGGGGTCGTGGGGTTGGTTGAGATCCGCGACGATCTCGGCCATGACGGCCTGGCGTTCAGCCGGATCGGTGACCGGCGTGGCCCGTGCGGGCAGATCTGCACGGACCCCGTTCTTGAGGTGGAAGGTGAAGTCGGGATTGGCGAGAAGGTTCGCGTGCCAGTCGGTCGCGGCACCGCCGGCGCCGCTGCACAGGTAGGTGGCGCCCGCAGCCCGGTAGAAGAAGATCTCGATGCGGCGTGGCCGGCCGGTGCGGCGCCCCAGCGTCGTGATGTCGATGATCCGTTCGCTGGTGCCTGCCGCGGGTGTGATCTCGATGGCTCGCCGGATGTGATCGGGCAGGTGCGACAAAGACGCGTCACGTGCGGAGTCGTTCCATCCGGTCGTGTCTGGACTGCTCATGCGGCCTCGGTCTGAAGGGCGGGCCCGAGGAGGAGTCCACCGTCGATGACGTACTCCGACCCCGTGATGAACGACGCGTCCGATGACGTGAGGAACAGGAGAAGCCGGGTGACGTCGGTCGGCTCTCCGAGTCGGGGGATGGCGAACGGCTCGGGTGAGTAGAAGTCGGCGATTGCCGCAGTGGCGCCGGCTGCTGGTTCCTGGATGAAGGGGGTCGCGATCACGCCGGGGTGGAGGGTGTTCACGCGGATGTGGTCCCGGCCGAGCTCGAGCGCTGCCGTTCGGGTGAGGCCTCGCACGGCCCACTTGCTGGCGACGTACGGCGCGTAGTGCGCCGTGCCGCCCAGGCCCATCGTCGAGGCGATGTTGACGATGGCTCCCCCTGCTGCGCGGCGCAGAGCGGGGGCTGCGACCTTGATGCCGAGGAAGGTCCCTGTGAGGTTGATGTCGAGGATGCGCGACCAGGTGGCCTGCTCCGTGTCCTCGATCGTTGCGGGGGGGTTCTGCACGCCCGCGTTGTTGACGAGCACGTTCAGGGCGCCGAAGGCGCTCTCGGCGGCCAGCACGGCGGCGGACCACGAGCTCTCGTCGGTGACGTCAAGTCGGGTGAAGCGAGCGCGGGGCCCGAGTTCGTCGGCGAGAGCGGCGCCGCGTTCGGCGTCGATGTCGCCGATCACCACGTTCGCTCCCTCCGCGTGAAAGGCGCGTACGTGGCTCGAGCCCTGGCCGCCGGTCCCACCGGTCACGAGCACGGTCTGGTCGTCGAAGCGGTTCATCCGATGTTCCCTCGGTACGTGGGTGACTGACCGGGATCATCGGCGATGAACGGCCGGCCGATGGCGAGCCGAGCGACTCGCCACTGCCTCGACACTAGGTTGGCGTCAGTGGCGAGTCAAGCCACTCGCCTCGTATACTCGGTCCATGAGCAGGGTCGTGCCGACGTACCACCAGCGCGTCGCCCAGGAGAAGCGCGCGCTGATCGTGACGGCTGCGACCGCACTGTTTCTCGAGTTGGGCTACGACCGGACGTCGCTGGCGCGGATCGCAGAGCGCTCGGGCGTTTCGCGGGCCACCTTGTTCAAGCAGTTTCCGAGCAAGGCTGCCCTGTTCGACGCCATCGTCACCGAGTCCTGGTCAACCGCCGACGAGGAGGGTCCTCCGCCAGCGGGCAACGTCGTCGGTGGGCTCAGCGCCATCGGTCACCGTTACGCCGAGCTGTTGAGCCGGCCCCAGATGACCGACCTGTTCCGGATCGTCATCGCCGAGCTGCCGCGGTTCCCCGAGCTGGCCCACGCGCAGTTCTCGCAAGGGAAGATGCCCTACTTCGAGTCCGTACGCAGCTACCTCCTGGCTGAGCACGAGGCGGGAACGGTGCGGGTCGAGGACGTGGACCTCGCAGCCACCCAGTTCCTGGGCATGATCTCCAACTACGTCTTCTGGCCGACCCTCCTGGTGCCGGGCTGGGAGGTGAGCGCCGAACGCGTCGCTCAGGTGGTCGACGAGGCCGTCCGCACCATCGTCGCCCGGTACGCCACAGCTGGACCGGAGCCGTCGGCCAACGACTGAGTCCCACCGCCAAGGGGCTGCTGCGCGACGACTTGCAGACACCGCGCGTCCAGCATTTGAACCCACTCACCTGAACTATCGGAGTAGCCGGCACAACTGCCCCTGGCCGGAGACAGAGCTGCGGAATCGTGAATACGATCACGACGGTGACTTGATTCCCACCCTTTGCGATATTGCGCACAAGGCTCAAGCGCTTTAACATGCCCGTTACCTGGACGGCCTGCCGTTCTGGACCTCGTCGGTGTGTTTGGTGGCGAGCGACCCAAGGAAGCCGCGATGCTCAGTCAGGTCCTAGAGATACTAAAAGAGCTGGTCGGGGAACTTTCGAAGGCTGTCAAGAATGCCCGCGCCTGGGTGAAAGTGTTGCTCGCTGCCGGCCTTTCCTGCGCTCTTGTCGGCGCCGGCGTCGTCTGGGGGATCAAGCTCGCCGGACCGCCGGACACAGCTCTCGGCGGAGTCGATCTGGCCTCATCCTGCATAGCATTGAACTATGAGACGAACGACCAGCAGTTCTGTTCGTCCCGCATCGACTTGAAAGCCGCCTGCAATTGGCAATATTCTCGAACTGATCTCGCTTTTCGATTCACCTCCGCCAGTGCCGAGAGTGGCGTCTGCTACGCTCCGGGAAAACGGCCCCTCGGGGGAATCGCCGACATGCGCGGCTACTGCAAGTATGCGTTCAGGCCCAGCATCAGCGTTGACGCCGCCAATGTGAACAACGTCTGGACCTGCCGAGAGAAGATCGACATGAATTTAGCATGCCAATTGCGATATCGGCGTTACGAAGGAGTGGAAGCCCGTAACGAAGATGGCGTATGGCAGTGCTACCAAGCCGCCTGACTCTCCATCGGGCGGGTCGGCGGAGTCTCTGTGCCGCAGCGGTGATGACGTCGGGCAGATGGCCGTCGGCCTCGTCCAGCGGCATGTCGAACACGTCCTCGCTCTCGTACGGGAGTCCGTAGATCGGTGAAGATGCGTAATGATCGGGCCCGCTCTCGCGACGGGGGTGAAGATGGACAGCTCGCGAACGGTCTTCCGGCTGGAGCGGGGCGTGACAGGGTTTCGCCACGTCAGCGAACCTCCGGTGCCGGAGACCGAGCCCAGAAGATGTCGTAGAGCCTGGTCCGCCGCAGCCCGGAGGGCCCGCGGACAGGTCGGGGATTTTGCCGAACGCGAGTATCCGCAGAGCTTCCACAGCGCCACGATCAACGACCGGGATGGAGCGCACCTCGCCCTGTTCCAGGCGCAGGTTCCGCTGGTCGCGTTCGTGAGCGATCGACGGTGGGCGTACTCCGACGAGTTCCTGGACCCACCTGCCTGGGCGGTCGCCCTCAGCCCCTTCGGCTTCACCGTCTTGGGTACGTCACTGCTCATGTCGCCGCTGACGAAGGTGGACACCACTGCTTTGTCCGCCGCGGAGTGGAGGGAGATCGAGTACTGGAAGCCGAAGACCCCTGGCGAGCTGCTCTTCAACGCGTGGGACTGATGCTCGGCCGTCCATCACGGCTCGCTCCGCTGCACGGGATCGAGCAAAGCCCGGGGCGGCCGGGGCGTGCAGCCCGTGTCCTGGACAGGCAAGCGGTGGCGCCGCGTGCCGGGCTCTCCTGACTCCGCGCTCAGGGCGGCGTGAATGCGCTCCCCGCTCTGCGGACGGACGGTGTGCAGCGAGGTGGCCAGGAGTCGCAGGTCGCAGGCGGCGTAGCGGTTGACGGCCACCGCGTCGGGAGCCAGCACGACCGCGAGCTTCTCGGCGGCCTCCACGTCACCGGCCAGAGCGTGCGCCCGAGCCAGGCAGGTCCCGAACCAGGCCCGGTCACGCCGGTACGCCCCGGGCAGGGTCGCCAGGCCGCGTTCGAGGAACCGTACGGCCCGCCGGCCGTCGCCGAGCGCGAGTTCGGCCATCCCGCGCTGCATGTCGAACCAGCCGTCGTCGTAAAAGTACATCCACGGCGGCTCGTCCTCGGGGTGCTCGCCCGCTGCCCGGATGAGCTCCTCGGCCTCGCCGAGCAGCCGCCGTGCGGCCTGGGCCTCGCCCATTTCCGCGTGTCCGCGGGCCGCCATCTGAGCGGCCATGCCCTGCACTCCGAGGGTGGTCCGTCCGTCGTACCAGCGGGCCGCCTCGGCCAGGCGTACGCAGCGGAGGGGTTCGCCGATGCTCCAGGCCAGATGGGCGCGCATGTTGAGCGTGGTGGCGGCGAGAGCTCCGTCGCCTGCCTCCAGGGCCCAGCCGTGGGAGCGGTCGTACCAGGCCAGCGCGGCGGCATGGTCACCGGAGTCCTGGCACATCCAGGCGACGAACTGGGCGTACTGGCCGAGGAGCCCGGCCACGCGTTGCGCGAGCGGACCCGGGGTCCCCTGTGCGAGGACGGTGACCGCGTCGAGCTGAGCGCGTACGACGGGCAGGAGGGGACCGCTTCCCATGGTGTCCTCTGCGCGGCGATGCTCCTCCAGGCAGCGTTCAAGCCACTCGATCGTGGCGGTGTCCACGCGCTGTGGATGCGCGAGGGCTTTGGTGATGCGTTCGTACAGCTCGGGGTCGGGAGGAGCGGTGATCGTGGGGACAGGTCGCCGTTCGGGCTCGAACAGGTCGTTCTCCGTGAGGCCGAAGGCGCGGGCGTACAGGAGGCGGTAGGGGTCGTCGGGCTGGTTGTGGCCGGCCTCGTACGCCTTGATCCGGCGCACGATGCTCTCCCGGGAAGGAAGCCGGGCGCGTACGTCGTCGCCGGCGGCCTCGGCCAGATGGCGGGCCATCTCCTTCTGGCTCCAGAACCGGTTGCGGCGCTCGGCACGCAGGCGTACGGCCCATGCGGGAAGTTCGGTGGCCATCGTGAGCACCTCGCTGTCAGACCTGGGGGGCGTACTGACGCCTTCAGTGTCCCTGATCGCTTCTGTGATCCAAAGATTACTTTGTGTTGCCATCGGAGGTGGCGCGATCGAATCCGAGGCCCGTAGGCGCTGGAACCGCCGTACGAAGTGGGCTCCTGACCCGGCGTCCACCAGGTCGGCCCCTCCCGTTGGAACATCCGGCCGGGTTCGGAATGCCCGGGTCTCTCGGCGGCGACGGACCTGGAGGTTTGGAACGCCGCGAAATGTAACCAGAACCCGAGCAAATGTAACCAGCACATGGTTACATTTGCCCATGAGCCAGAGCGTGAACGAGTTGGTCGCACGTCTCGCATGACCGGAGGCGACTGCGACGACGTCGAGGTCAAGTCGGCGGCAGGCGGGTTGCCGCATCGCTCACCTCAACTTTGAGCGCCCTGGCGAACCACCCAGGCGGCGGGACGATCATCCTTGGCCTCGACGAGGCCACCGGCTTTCGTCCGGTACAGCTTTCAGATCCGCAGGCTCTCAAGCAGGGCCTCGCTCATAAGGCTCGCTCGTTCTCGCCGCCCGTCCTGCTTACGATCAGCGACGCGGAAGTGGATGGGGCGCTGGTCGTCGTCGCCAGGGTGCATGAATGCGATCCGTCGGCCAAGCCATGTCGGATCACGGCGTCCGGCACGGCATACATGCGGGGGTACGACGGGGATTTCCCACTGTCGGATTTGGAGGAGCAGGCATTCCTTGCCGCCCGGAAGCCGCCGATCTTCGACCGGCAGCCCGTTCCAGGGGCCACCCGTGAGGACCTGGACATCGACCTTGTCGCGGCGTTCCTGCGTTCGGTCCGCGAACGGGATCCCCACGGCCTTGGTCGTTTCCCTGATGATGCCGAGTTGCTACGGCGTGCTGGAGTTACTCTGCCCGACGGCACTCCTACCGTCGCCGGAGTGCTGGCTCTCGGGGTTCACCCACAGGAATGGTTTCCGCGCTTCGTCATCCAGGCTTCGGCAGAGCCATCGCCGACCGATCCTGTGGGGTCGCGGGCTCGGAACCAGACCACGATCACCGGGGCCATTCCACGGATGCTGGAAGAGGCCCTGGCCTGGGCACGGCGAACCTTCGACACCAGCGTCGTGTCAGCGCCGGACGGGACTGTCCGTGATCGTCCCGACTATCCGTACATCGCATTTCGCGAGATCATCGCGAACGCTCTCGTCCACCGCGACCTCGATCATTGGTCGGCCGGCATGGCCGTGGAGGTTCGGCTCCGTCGTGATCGGCTGATTGTCTCCAATCCAGGCGGTTTGTACGGCATCACAGTCGATCGGCTCGGCCGAGATGCCGTCACTTCAGCACGCAACGCGCGGCTCGTTGCGATCTGCCAACACGCTCGCACACCAGAAGAAGGCGCGCGAGTGATCGAGGCGCTGGCAACCGGCATCCCGACCGTGGCCGATGCCCTGGCAGAGGCCGGGCTACCACCCGCGCACTACATCGACGCCGCCATCCGATTCACTGTCGTCCTACGGCGGCGGGCAGTCCGCGTCATCCGCCCAGGCGACGACCTCAACAAGACGGAGCTGCTCGTCTACGACGCCTTGGCGGCAGGGTCACGCAGCGTCGGCGATCTCAAGCAGGAACTGAACCTGTCTGCACCCAACATTCGTAAGGCACTCCGCGAACTGCGATCGAGGGGGCTCGTCGAACAACTGGGGGGCCGAGGACAACCGACAACCTACCGAAAACTCCCAGAGTAGGGAGATGTTGATGAACGCAGACCCGCCGTCGACCCCTTCCTCGGCAGAGACCGACAGAAGGGTCCCTTTTGATATGGAACGTCAATAATGACGAATCTGGATATAGTGCCTGTTCGTGGACCTCGTCCGGCACCTTCGCTACTTCATCGCGGTCGCCGAGGAACTCCACTTCGGTAACGCCGCGATCCGGCTCGGCATGGCCCAGCCGCCGCTAAGCCAGCGCATCAAACGGCTGGAGGAGGAGCTGGGCGCCCGGCTGTTCGACCGTTCGGCCCGTCAGGTGCGCCTCACCGAGACGGGCCGGTTGCTGCTCGGTGAGGCGCGCGAGATCGTCGCGCGCGCCGACCGGCTGCACGAGCTGGCCAGGCAGGGTCGCGGGACGGTGCTCAGGGTGGGGGTGCCGCCCGATCTGGCGGCCACGGTGATCGCGGCGCTGGTCGCCCGGTTCCGTGAGACCCATCCGGAGGTGCGGCTCGCGCCCGCCGAGATCTGGACCGCCGACCAGGTGACGGCGCTCGCCGAGGGCACGATCGACGTCGGGCTGGTCCGGCATCCGGTCTCCGCGCCCGGCCTGCGGTTCGGCGAGGTCCTGGTGCAGGTCCAGGGTGTGCTGCTGCCCGACGGCGATCCGCTGACCGGGGTCGGCGAGGTGCATCTGGCCGACCTCGCCGGGCGGGAGCTGCTGATGCCGCCGAAGGAGGGCGAGCCCGGCCTGCACGCCGAGGTGCTGGCGGCCTGCCGCCGCCACGGGTACGTGCCGCCGCAGGTGCACCAGGGCGCGGGGCTGGGGCTGGTGCTGGCGGGCGCGGCGGTCGCGTTCGGGCCGGAGGTGGAGGCGCCGGGGCTGGCGTGGCGGCCGCTGCTAGGCTCGCCGATCGCGTCCCGGGTCTCCACGGCCTGGCGCGGCGAGACGGCCGCGGCCGGCGATTTCTCGGCCGTCGCCGTACGGACGTTGAAGGAGAGCGCCGGAATGACCGACGAGGGCGCGGTGCCGCCGCGGCGCGTCAGCCGCAGGCCGGGGATGCTGGCATGAGCGGGCCCGACTTCGAGGCGCTGTTCCGGGTGGCGGGGGTCACCGGCTGGCTGCACGCCGCCGACGTCGACACCGGTCGGGAGATCGGGCACGGGGCCGACGAGCCGCTGCCGGTGGCGTCGATGTTCAAGGTGCCGCTGCTGGTGGAGCTCTGCCGGCAGGCCGACGCCGGGCTGCTCGATCCGGCCGAGCGGGTGACGGTGCCGGCGGCCGGCCGGTCGACGGGGCCTACCGGGGTCTCGGCGATGCTCGACGAGGTGACGATGTCGCTGCGGGACCTGGCCTACCTGATGATCGCGGTGAGCGACAACGCCTCGGCCGACGTGCTGCTGCGGCGGATCGGGCGGGAGGCGGTCAACGCCATGCTGGCCGCGTACGGGCTGGACGTGACGCGGGTGCGGCAGAGCAGCCAGGAGATCAACGAGAGCATGGCGGCCGACGCCGGGCACGGGTGGCCGTACCTCGATCCTGACGAGGTGGCCCGGATGCGCGCGCTCGACCCGGCCTGGGGCAACGCCGGCACACCCCGGGAGCTGACCCGGCTGTTCGGGCTCATCTGGCGCGACGAGATCGCCTCGGCCGCGTCGTGCGCGTGGATGCGCGGCGTGCTCAACATGCAGGTGTGGCCGCACCGGCTGGCCTCCGGCTTCCCGTACGACGACGTGGCCGTCAGCGGCAAGACCGGCACGCTGCCGACGCTGCGCACCGAGTCCGGCGTGGTCGAGTACCCCGACGGCGGCCGGTACGCGGTCGCCGTCTTCACCCGCTCCTTCTCCACCGCGCTCAACCAGCCACGTGCGGACGCGGTGATCGGCACCGCCGCCCGTATGGCGGTGGACCACCTGAGACGGTAGCTAGTTATGTGGGGGGTAGAGGTAGGACTCTCCATGGAACGGGCGACAGGATGGGGCACATGGTTGCTGAGGGCGAGCTTCTCTGGGAGCCGGGCGAAGAGGTGGCCGCGCGGGCGAGGCTGACCCGCTACCTGGAGTGGCTGGGCAGGACGGGCGAGGACTACGAGAGCGTGTGGCGCTGGTCGGTCGAGGACCCGGCCGCGTTCTGGACCTCGATCTGGGACTACTTCGAGGTGATCGGCGAGCGCGGCGACGGGCCGGTGCTGTCCGGCGCGATGCCCGCCGCCCGCTGGTTCGAGGGCGCCACGCTCAACTACGCCGAGAACGCGCTGCGCCGCGACGAGGGCACCGCCGTGATCTTCGTCTCCGAGGACGGCGCCCGCCAGGAGCTGACCTTCGCCGAGCTGCGCGAGGAGGTCGCCCGGGTACGGGCCGGGCTGGTCCGGCTGGGCGTGCGGCGGGGCGACCGGGTGGCCGGCTACCTGCCGAACATCCCGCAGGCCCTCATCGCCTTCCTCGCCACCGCCTCGCTCGGGGCGATCTGGTCGGCCGGCTCCCCCGACTTCGGGGTGCCGAGCGTCGTCGACCGGTTCAAGCAGATCGAGCCCAAGGTGCTCATCGCGGTGGACGGCTACCACTACAACGGCAAGAGCTACGACCGTTCGGCCGCGGTCAACGAGATCGCCGCCGCGCTGCCCACGCTGCGGGCCACCGTCTGGATCCCCTACCTGGCCGCCGCCGGGGACGGCCGGGCGCCGCAGCAGGCCGAGCCCACGCCCCCGCACACCCTTGAGGTGCCGCACGGCGAGGTGATCGGCTGGGAGGGGCTGCGGGCGGAGGCCGCGCCGCTGGAGTTCGAGCGGGTGCCGTTCGACCATCCCCTGTGGATCCTCTACTCCAGCGGCACGACCGGGCTGCCCAAGCCGATCGTGCACGGCCACGGCGGCATCGTGCTGGAGCACCTGAAGTCGCTCTCCTTCCACCAGGACCTGGGCGAGGGCGAGGTGTTCTTCTGGTACACCACCACGGGCTGGATGATGTGGAACTACCTCGTCGGCGCGCTGCTGGTGGGGGCCACGGCCGTCCTCTACGACGGCGCGGCGACCCATCCCTCCCCCGCCGCGCTGTGGCGGATCGCCGCCTCGGAGGGGGTGACGTACTTCGGGACCGGGGCGCCGTACATCATGGCCTCGCTCAAGGCCGGGATCGAGCCCGAGGGGCTGGAGCGGCTGCGCGGGGTGGGCTCCACGGGCTCGCCGCTGCCGCCCGAGGGGTTCGCGTGGGTGGCAGGCGCGCTGCCGGGGGTGCCGGTCGGGTCGTTCTCCGGCGGCACGGACGTGTGCACCGGCTTCGTCGGGGCCACCCTGCTGCACCCGATCAGGGCGGGCATCATCCCGTGCCGGTCGCTGGGGGCGAAGGTGGAGGCGTACGACCCGGCGGGCAAGCCCGTCGTGGGCGAGGTGGGCGAGCTGGTGATCACGCAGCCCATGCCGTCGATGCCGGTCATGTTCTGGAACGACCCCGCCGGCGAGCGCTACGCCGAGAGCTACTTCGACGTCTATCCCGGCGTGTGGCGGCACGGCGACTGGATCAAGGTGAACGAGGACGGGAGCTGCGTCATCTACGGCCGCTCCGACTCCACGCTCAACCGCGGCGGCGTACGGATGGGGACCAGCGAGTTCTACCGGGTGGTCGAGCGGTTCGAGGAGGTCGCCGACAGCCTGGTGATCGACACGGGCCAGCTCGGCCAGGAGGGCCGGCTGCTGCTGTACGTGACGCTGGCCGAGGGCGCCGAGCTGACCCCGGAGCTGGAGCGGGCGCTGTGCGGCGCGCTGCGGCAGGAGCTGTCGCCGCGCCACGTCCCGAACGAGATCAGGGTGGTCCCCGGCATCCCGCGCACGCTGTCGGGCAAGAAGCTGGAGGTGCCGGTGCGCAAGATCCTGCTGGGCGCCCCGGTGGAGCAGGCGGCCAACCCGGACGCGATGGCGAACCCGGAGGTGCTGCGGCACTTCCGGCCGTGACCCTTGATCGACTATTGACGTGCCGCCATCCGCTGAAATAACGTCCTGGCACACCGCTTAAAACGATTTTTCGCGGGATGGCGGCATGAAAGACACACCCGTCCTGTCCCTCTTACAGGTGAGCAAGGCGTTCGGCGCGGTCCGCGCCGTCCGCGAGGTGTCGCTGGAGCTGCGCGCCGGCGAGGCGCACGCCCTCGCCGGCGAGAACGGCGCGGGCAAGTCCACGCTGGTGAAGATCCTGTCCGGCGTGCACCGCCCCGACTCGGGGCGCATCCTGCTCGACGGGGAGCCGGTCGAGTTCGCCGGCCCCGCCGACGCCCAGCGGGCCGGCGTCGCGGTCATCTACCAGGAGCCGACACTGTTCCCCGACCTGTCGGTCATGGAGAACATCTTCATGGGCCGCCAGCCGCGCGCCCGCCTCGGGCTCGACCGGCGGGCCATGCGCGCCGCCACCGCCGAGCTGTTCGGCCGGCTCGGCGTGCACCTCGACCCCGACCGGCCGGCCCGCGGCCTGTCCATCGCCGACCAGCAGCTCGTCGAGATCGCCAAGGCCCTGTCCAGGCAGGCCAGGGTGCTGGTCATGGACGAGCCGACCGCCGCGCTGTCCGGCCAGGAGGTCGCCCGGCTGTTCGGCGTGGCGGGGACGCTGCGCGAGCAGGGCGTCGCGCTGCTGTTCATCTCGCACCGGCTGGAGGAGATCTTCGAGCTGTGCCAGCGGGTGACCACCCTCAGGGACGGCGCGCTCGTCGCGACCGACCCGATCGGCGACCTCACCCCCGACGACCTCGTACGCCGCATGGTCGGCCGCGAGCTTGCGTCCCTGTTCCCCAAGCAGGACACCACGGCCGGCGAGGTCGCGCTCAGCGTGCGCCGGCTCACCCGCGAGGGCGTCTTCACCGACGTGTCCTTCGAGGTGCGGCGGGGCGAGATCGTCGCGCTGGCCGGGCTGGTCGGGGCCGGGCGCAGCGAGGTCGCCAGGGCCGTGTTCGGCATCGACCGCTGGGACGCCGGCGCCGTCGAGGTGGACGGCAGGCGGCTGCGCCCGGCCCGGCCCACAGCGGCCATGGCGGCGGGGCTGGCGCTGGTGCCGGAGGACCGCCGCCAGCAGGGCCTGGTCATGGACCTGTCCATCGAGCGCAACATCGGCCTGGCCGGGCTGGCCGCGCTCCGCAGGGGGCCGCTGATCTCGCGCCTCGCCGAACGGGAGCGGGCCAGGGACTGGGCGGTGCGGCTGCGGCTGAAGTTCGCCCGGCTGGGCGACCCGGTGAACGTGCTGTCCGGCGGCAACCAGCAGAAGGTGGTGCTGGCCAAGTGGCTCGCCCGCCGGCCGTCGGTGCTCATCGTGGACGAGCCCACCCGCGGCATCGACGTGGGCACCAAGGCCGAGGTGCACCGGCTGCTGTCGGAGCTGGCCGCGAGCGGGGTGGCGGTGCTGATGATCTCCTCGGAGCTGCCCGAGGTGCTCGGGATGGCCGACCGGGTGCTCGTCATGCACGAGGGGCGGCTGGTCGCCGAGCTGGACCGGGCGGAGGCGTCCGAGGAGAGCGTCATGGCCGCCGCGACAGGAAGGGGCCGCCCGTGAGCAGTGCTGCGAGCGCGGGCCGGGGCGGTGGGCGGCGGCTCGTGGACCGGGTGGCGCGGGTGCGCGAGCTCGGCATCGTGGTCGCGCTCGGCGCGCTGTTCGCCGTCACCGGCGCGGCGAACCCGAGCTTCCTCAGCTACGGCAGCATCCGCGACATCCTGCTCAACTCGGCCATCGTCGCGCTGCTCGCCGTCGGCCAGACGCTCGTCGTCATCACCAGGAACGTGGACCTCTCGGTCAGCTCCGTCGTGGGTCTGTCGGCGTTCGGCGGCGCGCTGGTCCTGGCCGATCACCCCGGCGTGCCGGTCCCGCTGGTCATCGCGGGCTGCGTGGCGCTCGGCGCGGCCTGCGGCGCGGTCAACGGGCTGCTCGTCGGCGCGGCCAGGGTGCCCGCCCTGGTGGCCACCCTCGGCACCCTGTACGCCTTCCGCGGCATCGACTACGCCTGGGCCGGCGGCCGTCAGGTCAACGCCGCCGACATGCCGGAGGGCTTCCTCGCCCTCGGCACCCGCTCGGTCCTCGGCGTCCCGCTGCCCGCGCTGATCGCCCTGGCCGTGCTGCTCGCCGTCGGCTGGATGCTGCGCAACCTGCGCTCCGGCCGCGAGCTGTACGCCATCGGCTCCAGCCCCGAGGCGGCGGTGCTGGCCGGCATCCGGGTACGCCGCCGCGTCCTCACCGCGTTCGTCGCCAACGGCGCGCTCGCCGGGCTGGCCGGCGTGATGTGGGCCGCCCGGTTCGGCACCGTGGACGCGACCGTCGCCACCGGCAAGGAGCTCGACGTCATCGCCGCCGTCGTGGTCGGCGGCGTGGCCATCTTCGGCGGCAGCGGCACCGTCTACGGCGCCGCGCTCGGCGCCGTCCTGCTCGCCTCCATCACCAGCGCGCTCGCCGTGCTCCGGGTGGACGCCCTGGCCCAGACCGCGATCAACGGCGCCCTGCTGCTGGCCGCCATCGTCCTCGACCGCCTGCTCGCGCTGCGCGTGGCCGCCGCCCTGCGCCGCCGGAGGTCGCCATGAACGCCGCCGGAGGCGACAGTGAACACTGACGCGCTGCGCCGCTGGGAGACGTTGATCGCCGTGCTGCTGGCCGGGGTCGCGGTGTGGGCCTCGCTCGGCGTGGACGGCTTCGCGAACGACTCCAACGTCTCGTTCCTGCTGCTCGACACCACCGAGATCGCGCTCATGGCGCTGACCATGACGCTGGTGATCGTGGCGGCCGAGATCGACCTGTCCGTGGCCTCCACGCTCGGCCTGTCCTGCGCGGTGCTCGGCGCGCTGTGGAACGCCGGGCTGCCGATCGAGGCCATCATGCCGATCTGCCTGCTGGTGGGCGCGGCGTGCGGGGCGGTCAACGGGCTGCTCGTCACCCGGCTCGGGCTGCCCTCGCTGGCGGTCACGATCGGCACGTTCGCGCTGTTCCGCGGGCTCGCGTACGTGATCCTGGGCGACCAGGCGGTGGCCGACCTGCCGCCCGCCTACACGGGCCTCGCCACCTCCTCGATCGGGCCGGTGCCGCTCGCGACCGTGCTGGTCGCCGTGCTGGCCGTGGTGGCGGCGCTGGTGCTGCACGCGACCGGACTCGGCCGGTCGATCGTGGCGATCGGCGCGAACGTCGAGGCGGCCTACTTCTCCGGCATCCGGGTCAAGCGAATCAAGCTCTGGCTGTTCGTGGCCTCCGGGGTCATGGCGTCGCTGGCGTCCCTGATCTACACCTTCCGCTACGCCAGCGCCCGCGCCGACAACGGCATGGGCCTGGAGCTCGCGGTGGTGGCCGCCGTGCTGCTCGGCGGGGTGTCGATCTTCGGCGGGAAGGGCACGCTGCCCGGCGTCCTGATGGCGGTGCTGCTGCTCGGCGTCGTACGCAACGCGCTGATCCTCGCCGACGTGGCCAACGAGGTGCTCAACTTCGTGACGGGCCTGCTGCTCGTCGCCTCCGTGCTGGCGCCGAACCTGGGGGCGGCCCGGCGACGGCGCACACCATCACCAGTGGAAGGGAAGTCCGTTTCATGACAACGCGCACCCCTTGGCGTCCCGTGGCGCTCCTCGCCGGGCTCGTGCTGCTGACCAGCGCGTGCGGCGGCACCACCAAGAGCGATGTCCAGCAGCAGCAGTCGTCCGCCCCGGCCGGGACGGCATCGTCCGCCCCGGCCGCCGATCCCGACGCCCCGCTCAAGCAGGGACTGAAGATCGCCTTCCTGCCGAAACAGGTCAACAACCCGTACTTCACGATCGCCGACAAGGGCGGCGTGGACGCGGCCCGGGAGTTCGGCGGCGAGGGCAAGGAGGTCGGCCCGTCCGACGCGAGCGCGTCCTCGCAGGTGTCCTACATCAACACGCTGATCCAGCAGAAGCAGGACGCCATCGTGATCTCGGCCAACGACCCGAACGCCGTCGTGCCCGCGCTCAAGCAGGCCCGGGCCGCAGGGATCAAGGTCGTCAGCTACGACTCCGACACCGCGCCCGAGGGCCGCGACATCTTCGTCAACCAGGCGAGCGCCGAGGACCTGGGCCGTACGGAGGTGCAGCTCCTCGCCAAGCAGCTCGGCAACAAGGGCAAGATCGCGATCCTGTCCGCCACGCCGAACGCGACGAACCAGAACACCTGGATCGAGTTCATGAAGGACGAGCTGAGCAAGCCCGAGTACAAGGACATGGAGCTGGTCAAGGTCGCCTACGGCAACGACGACGACCAGAAGTCCTTCACCGAGACGCAGGGGCTGCTGCGCTCGTACCCGGACCTCGCGGGCATCATCTCGCCGACGACCGTGGGCATCGCGGCGGCGGCCCGCTATCTGTCGGACTCGCCGTACAAGGGGAAGGTGAAGCTGACCGGGCTCGGCACGCCGAACCAGCTCCGCAAGTTCGTCAAGGACGGCACGATCGAGGCGTTCGAGCTGTGGAACCCGGCCGACCTCGGCTATCTCGCCTCGTACGCGGCCGCCGCGCTCGCCTCCGGGCAGATCACCGGCGCCGAGGGCGAGACGTTCAAGGCGGGCAAACTGGGCGACTACACGGTCGGGGCCAAGGGCGAGGTGCTGCTCGGCAAGCCGACCGTGTTCGACAAGTCCAACATCGACGACTTCGACTTCTGACCGTCACGGCCGCGCGGCACGCGTCACGGCTGCCGGCCGCGCGGCACGACCAGGCCCGTCTCGTACGCGGCGACGACCGCCTGCGTCCGGTCGCGCAGCCCCAGCTTGTTCAGCACCCGGCTCACGTGCGTCTTGACCGTCTCCTCGGTCACCACGAGCCTGGCGGCGATCTCGGGGTTGGACAGGCCCTCGGCGACCAGCCTCAGGACCTGCGTCTCGCGCGGCGTGAGCGTGCCCAGCGCCGCCACGGGCGCGCCGGGACGCGGGCCCATGCGGGCGAACTCGCCGATCAGGCGGCGGGTGACGGCCGGGGCCAGCAGCGCCTCGCCGGCCGCGACCACGCGCACCGCGTCGAACAGGCGCTCGGCGGTGACGTCCTTCAGCAGGAAGCCGCTGGCGCCGGCGCGCAGGGCGTCGTAGACGTACTCGTCGAGGTCGAACGTGGTCAGGATGAGCACCCGGGGCCCGCCGGGGCCCGCCAGCTCCCTGGTCGCCTCGATGCCGCCCATTCCGGGCATCCGTACGTCCATGAGCACGACGTCCGGCTTCACCTCGCGGCAGATCCGCACCGCCTCCAGCCCGTCGGCGGCCCGGCCGGCCACCTCGAAGTCGGGCTGGGTGTCCAGCAGCTCGCCGAAGCCCGTACGGACCACCAGGTGGTCGTCGGCGATGACGACCCTGATCGGCGCGCTCACGCGGCGCTCTCCCTGCCCGGCAGGACGGCCCGGACGAGGAAGCCGCCGCCGGGCGCGGGGCCGGTGACCAGCTCGCCGCCCACGGCCGCGGCCCGCTCCCGCATGCCGGCGAGCCCGTGGCCGCCCTCTCCGTCGAGCGGGCCGGGGCCGTTGTCCCTGATCGACAGCCGCAGGCCGGCGCCGGTGTAGTGCAGCTCCACGTCCACGGCCGCGCCGGGCGCGTGCCGCCGCGCGTTGGTCAGCGCCTCCTGCACGATCCGGTACGCCGCCAGCTCCACCCCCGGGTCCAGCTCGGCCGGCGCGCCACGGAGGATGAGCCGGGTGGCCGCGCCGGACGCCTCGCGGGAGCCGTCGAGCAGCTCGTTCAGCTCGTGCAGGCGGAGGCCGGGCTGGGGGCGCCAGGACGCCTCGGTGCCGTCGTCCTCGCGCAGCACGCCGAGCAGGCGGCGCATCTCGGTGAGCGCCTGCCTGGCGGTGTCGCCGATGGCCAGCAGCCGCTCGGCCCCCGCCTGCGGCATCCCGGGGACGGCCAGCCGCGCGGTCTCGGCCTGGACGGCGACCAGGGAGATGTGGTGGGCGACGACGTCGTGCAGCTCGCGCGCGATGCGCGCCCGCTCGCCGCGGGCGGTGTGCTCCAGCAGGTCGCCGGCCGCCTGCCGCCGGGCGGCGGTGTGCGCGCCGGCCGTGGCGCGGGCCGCCCGCGCGATGCCGCCGAGCGCGGCGACCGGGGCCAGGCAGGCCAGCACCAGGACCAGCTCCCCCACCGGGATCCCAGCCGCCGGAAACCCCGCCGAGGAGCCCTCCGCCACCGCAAGCCCCACCGCTGGGAGCCCCGCCACCGGAAGCCCCGCCACCGGGAGCCCCGCCACCGGGAGCCCCGCCACCGGGAGCAGGGCCAGCGCCGGGAACGGGGCCGCGAGCGCGAGCGCCGGTCCGGTCCGCCCGTGCCGCCCTGCCCGGTAGAGCGCGATCACCTGGGCCACCGCCCCGGCGACGGTCAGCGTGTGGAACGCCCCCACCGACAGCACGGCCGCCGCACCGCCCACGGCCGCCGCGATCATCGGCTGCGCCGCGAGGAGCGGGAGCGGCAGGGTGGTGGCGAGCGCCAGCAACGGCAGCACCAGCAGACGGAGCGGCCCCCCGTGGCCACGGGACCACGCCATCTCACCGGCCACGTCCTCCGGAGGCGGGGCCGACCCGTCGGCCAGGAGGCTCTGGGACGACGCCGGCCCCCCGGCCGGGACACTGACCGACCAGCTGCCGGCGATCGGCTGGCCGGCGAGCACTTCCACCACCGCGACCAGGGCCAGCAGGAGCCCGAGCACGACCAGCGCGCGACGGCGGTCCGCGCCGCCGTCCACCGGCCGCGCCCCCCACAGAACGCCCAAACCCTGCCCGATCGCCACGAACCCCATTGTCACCGCCCCACCGCGCCCCCCGCATCCCTCACACGAGGGACCTCATGTAGCCCCCGAAGATCGCTCACGTGCGTGACGACCCCGCCCCGGCCCGCTCCCTAGCTTCGTAACCGTGGAAGCAACCATCGAAGTCTCCGGCCTGCGCAAGCGGTACGGCTCACACCAGGCCCTGGACGGCATGACCTTCACCGTCCACCCCGGACACGTCACGGGCTTCGTCGGCCCGAACGGCGCGGGCAAGTCCACCACCATGCGCGTGGTGCTCGGCCTGGACGCCCCCGACGAGGGCCACGCCCTGGTGGGCGGGCGCCCGTACCCGAGCCTGCGCACCCCGCTCCGGCACGTCGGCGCGCTGCTGGACGCGGCCGCCCTCCAGCCGGGCCGCACCGGCCGCCACCACCTCCTCTGGCTCGCCCACTCCCAGGGCCTCGGCGCCCGCCGGGTGGACGAGGTGCTGGAGCTGGCCGGGCTCGGCGCGGCGGCCCGCCGCCGGGCGGGCGGCTACTCGCTCGGCATGCGCCAGCGGCTCGGCATCGCCGCCGCGATGCTCGGCGACCCGCCGGTGCTGCTGCTGGACGAGCCGTTCAACGGCCTCGACCCCGAGGGCATCGTGTGGATGCGCGGCCTGCTCCGCGCCCTCGCCGCCGAAGGGCGGGCGGTGCTGGTCTCCAGCCACCTGATGAGCGAGCTGGAGGACACCGCCGGGCACCTCGTGGTGGCGGGACGGGGGCGGGTGGTGGCGGACACCAGCGTGGCCGACCTCATCGCCCGCGCCTCCGGCGGCCGGGTACGCCTGCGCACGACCGCCCGCGAGGCGGCCATGCGCGCCCTGGCCGAGGCCGGTGCCACGGTGACCGTGCAGGACCGGGAGACGCTCACCGTGGACGGGCTGGCCGCCGAGCAGGTCGTCCGGCTGCTGGCGGCGCGCGAGGTGCCGTTCGCGGAGGTGGCCGCGCACCGGGCCACGCTGGAGGCGGCGTACCTGGACCTGACCAGGGACGCCGTCGAGTACCGAGGGGCGGCCCGATGACCGCGACCGCCCCCTACCACTCGCCGCTCGGCACGGCCGGGCGCGACGGGTTCGCGCGGCTCGTCCACGCCGAGTGGACCAAGTTCCGCACCGCCCCCGGCGGGCCCGCGGGGCTGGTGCTCGCGGCGCTGCTCGTCGTCGGGCTCGGCCTGCTGTCGGCGGCCGGCAGCCACGCCTCCTGCTCGAAGGGGCCGGTCGAGGTGCCCTGCCCGGTCCCGCCGCGCGGCCCCGGCGGCGAGGCCGTCGAGGACAAGTTCTTCTTCGCCCACCAGCCGCTGCGCGGCGACGGCTCGATCACCGTGCGGGTGAGCGCGATGTCGGGCCGGATCCGCCTCCCCGACGCCGTCCCCGGGGTCAGGAACGTCGCCGCCGCCATGACCCCGTGGGCCAAGGCCGGCCTCATGATCAAGGCGAGCACCCGGCAGGGGGCCTCCTACGCCGCCGTCATGGTCACCGCCGAACACGGCGTCCGCATGCAGCACGACTTCACCGAGGACGTCGCCGGGCTGCCCGGCAAGGTCACCCCGTCCACCCCCCGCTGGCTGCGTCTCACGCGGGCGGGCGACACGGTCACCGGCGAGGAGTCGGCCGACGGCGTCCAATGGACGAAGGTCGCCGCCGTCCGCCTGCCGGGGCTGCCGGAGCGGGCCCGCATCGGCCTGTTCGCCGCCTCCCCCGGCGACGTGCGGGTCAGCGGCAACGCCGTCGGCGGGTCCACCGTCACCTCCCGCTTCGCCGAGGTCACCGCCGTCATGGACCGGCTCGACGTACGCGGGGAGGGCACCGGCGGGGCGTTCGCCCGAGACGACATCGGCGTCTCGTACGAGCTCGACGGCTCGCCGCACCACCCGGGCGGGTTCCGGGAGTCCGGCGGCACGTACACGATCACCGGCGTGGGCGACATCGCCCCCCTGACCGTCGGCAGCACCGTCGAGAACACCCTGGCGGGCGCGATGTTCGCGCTGGTCGCCGTGATCGTCGTGGGCGTGCTGTCGGTGACCGCCGAGTACCGGCGCGGGCTCATCCGCACGACGCTGCTGGCGAGCCCGCGGCGCGGACGGGTGCTCGTGGCCAAGGCCGTGGTGGTCCTGGCCGCGACCTTCGCCGGATCGCTCGCGGCCACCGCCGTCACGCTGCCGCTCGCCGAGCGCGTCCTCGCGGGCAACGGCGTCCACCTCCTGCCGGTGTCCGCGCTGACCGAGCTGCGGGTGGCCGCGGGCGTGGCGGGCGTGCTGGCGGTGAGCGCCGTGCTCGCCCTCGCGTTCGGCGCGCTGCTGCGGCGCGGCGCGGCGGGGGTCATCGCGGCCGTCGCGGCGGTCCTGGTGCCGTACGTGCTCGCGACCACGTCCGTGCTGCCCGAGCCGGTCGCGGACTGGCTGCTGCGGGTGACGCCCGCGGCGGGCTTCGCCGTCCAGCAGAGCATCCCCGAGTACCCGCAGGTGTTCGGTCATCACGCGCCCGCGGGCGGCTTCTACCCGCTGCCGCCCTGGGCCGGGTTCGCCGTGCTCTGCGGGTACGCGGCCCTCGTGCTCGCCCTCGCCGTACGCCGCCTGAACAGGGAGGACGCGTGAGGCGGGCGACGCTCGCGGAGTGGACGAAGCTCCGCACCGTGCCGGGCCCCGCCGGGCTGCTGGCCGGGACGGTCGTGCTGACCGTCGCCCTGGGCGCGCTCACGGCCACGGTCGTCCGCTGCGAGGCGGCCGGCTGCGGCCACGACGCCACCCGGCTGGCCCTGACCGGGGTGCAGCTCGGCCAGGCCCTGGTCGCCCTGCTGGCCGTGCTGGCGGTCTGCGGCGAGTACGGCAGCGGCATGATCCGCACCAGCCTGGCCGCGGTGCCGCGCAGGGGCGTGCTGCTGGCCGCCAAGGCCGCCGTCGTCACCGGCCCGGCGCTGGCCGCGGGGACCGTCGCGGTGCTCGGGTCGGTGCTGGCCGGGCGGCTGCTCCTGCCGGGCAGCGGCTTCACCCCGGAGCACGGCTACCCGCCGCTGTCGCTGCTCGACGGCCCCACCCTGCGCGCCGCCGCCGGGTCGGTGCTCTACTTCGGCCTGGTCGCGCTGCTCGGCGTGGGGATCGCGGTCGTCGTACGCGAGCCGGCCGCCGCCGCGGGGGTCGTGCTCGGCCTGCTCTACCTGTTCCCGCTGGCGGTGCGCCTGGTCGCCGACGAGGACGTCCAGCGGCTGCTCTGGACGGTGTCGCCGGTGAACGCGGGCCTCGCCGTGCAGGCCACCACGGACGCCGCCGCGCTCCCGCTCACCCCGTGGGCCGGTCTCGGCGTCCTCGCCGCCTGGGCCGCCGCCGCCCTCGCCCTGGGCGCCCTGGCGCTGCGCAGCCGCGACGCCTGATGAGAACGCCTAGTCGGCCGCCGACTTCACCCGGGCGGTCAGCTTGCGGTGCGCGGCGGAGCGCAGCACATCGTTCGCGCGGCTCACCGAGGCCGTCGGCGCCTCGGCCAGGTAGCCCTTGGCCTGCTTGAGCTTGAGCAGCCGGGTGACCGACTGGTCGAGGCGCCGCTCGCTGATGCGGCCCGACTTCACCGCCGCCAGCACCGCGTCGTAGGCCTTCGGCAGGTCGTTGGGCATGAGCAGCAGGTCGGCCCCGGCCAGCACGGCGCGCACGGCGATCTCGCCGTCGTTGTACTTCTGGCGCACCCCGGCCATGTTGAGCGCGTCGGTGGAGATCACGCCGTCGTAGCCGAGCTTCTGCCGCAGCAGCCCGGTCAGGATCGGCTTGGACAGCGTCGCCGGGTCGCCCGACGGGTCGAGCTTGGGGAAGACGATGTGGGCGCTCATGACGGCGTCCACCCCGGCCCCGATCGCGGCCTTGAACGGCGGCGCGTCGATGCGCTCCCACTCGGCCCTGGTGTGCTTGATCACCGGCAGCCCGGTGTGACTGTCCACCGAGGTGTCGCCGTGGCCCGGGAAGTGCTTGGCGGTGGCCGCCACGTCCGCGTCGGCGAAGCCCTTCACCGACGCCGCCACCATCTTGGCCACCCGCTGCGGGTCCTTGCCGAACGCCCGCGACCCGATGACCGGGTTGCGCGGGTCGATGTTGACGTCGGCCACCGGCGCGAAGTCGAGGTTGACGCCGAGCGCCCGCAGCTCCGCGCCGGTCGCCGCGGCGACCTTGCGCGCCCACGCCGGGTCCCCGGTCGCGCCGATCACGGACGCGCCGGGGAAGTCGGTCATGAGCGCCGACATGCGCGAGACCAGGCCGTTCTCCTGGTCGGTGCCGATGAGCAGCGGGACCTCCTTCGAGGCCCGCTGCAGGCCGTTGGTCAGGCCGACGACCTGGGAGACGCCCTTGACGTTGTGCGGGAACAGGATCACGCCGCCCAGGTGGTAGCGGGCGATCACCTTGGCCGGGGTCGGGGCGCCGTAGCGGGCCTGGTTCTCGCCGGAGGAGGAGGCGGCCGTGGTGCCGTAGAGGACCGGCATGAAGAGCTGGCCGACCTTCTCCTCGACGCTGAGCCTGGCCAGGGCCCGCGCGACCGGGTCGGACTGCGACGCGGACGGGCTCGCGCTCGGGCTCGCGCTCGGGGCGGGCGGGGCGGCCTTCCCTCCCGTCGGGGTCGCTCCCGCCGTGCCGCCGCCTCCGGCGCACGCGGTGAGAGCGATCACGAGCAGGCCCGTCGTACCGAGTCGTCGTCGCAGCATGACTCCAAAGGTATCCAGAATCTAGACACCGAGACGCCCGAGCGCGGGCAGGTACGCCCGGGCCGCGGCCCGCGCCTCCACCGCCGTGACCGCGTCCCGCGCGGCCTCGGCGGCCAGCCGGCACTCGTCGAAGGTGTGCGCGGCCAGCGCGGCCCGTACGGCGGGCAGCGCCCCGGCCCCCATCGACAGCGTCGTGGCGCCGAGCCCGACGAGCACGCAGGCCATGGCGGGGTCGGCGGCCGACTCGCCGCAGATGCCGCACGCCTTGCCCGCCTCCCGCGCGGCCGTCGCGGTCAGCGCGACCAGGTCGAGCAGCGCGGGCTGCCACGGGTCCTGCAGCGCGCTCACCGCGCCGAGCTGGCGGTCGGCGGCGAAGGCGTACTGGGACAGGTCGTTGGTGCCGATCGAGACGAAATCCACCGCGCTCAGCAGGTCGCCGGCGCGCAACGCGGCCGACGGGACCTCGATCATCACGCCGGCCTGCGCGATCCCGCGCGAGCGGCACGCGCGCGCGAACCACTCGGCCTCCTCGGCCGTGGCCACCATCGGCGCCATCACCATGAGGTCGCCGGCCGCGGCGAGCGCGTCGAGCTGCGCCTCCATCACCTGCGGGAACCGGCGGAACACGCGCACCCCGCGCTCGCCGAGCGCCGGGTTCGGCTCGGGCGGGACCGGCAGGAACGCCAGCGCCTTGTCCGCGCCCGCGTCGAGCGTGCGCACGATCACCTTGCCGCCGGGGAACGCCCGCGCCGCCTCCCGGTAGGCCGGCGCCTGCTCCTCGGCCGTGGGAGCCTCGGTGCGGTTCATGAACAGGAACTCGGTCCGGTAGAGCCCGACGCCCTCGGCGCCCGCGGCGACGGCCGCGTCCAGCTCGGCGGGGCCGCCGATGTTGGCGAGCAGCGGCACCGGATGGCCGTCGGAGGTCCGGCCCGGCCCTTCGGCCTGCGCGTACGCGGCCCGGCGCACGGCGTTCGCGCTGACCGCCTCGGCGACGTCGGCCTCGGCCGGCTCGACGCGTACCTCGCCCGAGGTGCCGTCGGCCAGCACGCGCGCTCCCGGCCTGATGGCGGTCGCACCGGGGCAGGCGACGACGGCGGGCACGCCGAGCGCCCTCGCCAGGATCGCCGTGTGGCTGGTGGGGCCGCCCTCCTCGGTGACGAAGGCGGCCACGTGCTCGCGCACCAGCAGCGCGGTGTCGGCAGGCGCGAGATCGCGGGCGACCAGCACGTACGGCTCCGCCGGCGCGCCCTGGAGGCTCGGCATCGCGATGCCGTAGAGCACAGCGACCACCCGGTCCCTGACGTCGTCGAGGTCGGCGGCCCGCTCGCCGAGGTAGCCGCCGGACCCGGCGAGCACCTCCCGGTAGCGGGCGAACGCCTCGTAGACGGCTCTCGGGGCGGCCAGGCCGCGCTCGATCAGCGAGCGCACCCGCACGACCAGGCCGGGGTCCTCGGCCATCAGCGCCTGGGCGACCAGGATCTCCTCGGCCTCGCCGCCCGCACGGTGGCCGCGTGCCTCCAGCTCGCCCGCGACCTGCGTGAGCGCGGTGATCGCGCGCTCCTTCTCCTGCTCCGCCTCGCCGGTGTACGTTGCGCCCTCGGGGGGTTCGGGCACCGAGACGGAGAGCACATAAGCGGGGCCGTGCCCGAAGCCCGGGCTGACCCCCACCCCCCGCAGGTTCATGGCGTGCCGGCGATCTCGGCCAGCTCGTCGAGGACGTCTTCCGAGCCCTCGCCCTCCGCGCTGATCACCACGGTCTCGCCCTGGCGGACGTCCAGCGCCATGATGGCGAGGATGCTCTTGCCGCTGACCGGGGCCTTGGCACTGTTCATCTTCGCCACCGTGATGTCCATCGGGGCCTTCATGGCCCTCTGGACGAACGTCGCCGCGGGACGGGCGTGCAACCCCACCTCCGCCGCCACGGTGACCTTGCGCTCACCCATCGACTCCTCCTTCTGCCGGTCCGGACCAGTGGCCGGACGCGCGTGCGATGAACCCGCCGACCGGGGGGCGAAATCGGCGGCGTGCCTATTGTGTCGCTTTCCCGGCAGCCACGGTCCCAAAGGTCAGTCCCATCGGAAGAGCTCATCCCCCACATGCACTGCCCCCTCGGCGACGCCCGTCACCGCCCCGTTCGTCGCGTCGAGCGCCACCACGGGGCAGACCGGCGAGCGGCCGCCCGCCTCGACGGCCGCCGGGTCCCACGCGACGACCGGCTGCCCGGCGCTCACCCGGTCGCCCTCCGCGGCCAGCAGCCGGAAGCCCCGGCCCTTGAGCTGGACCGTGTCGATGCCCAGGTGCACCAGCACGCCCTTGCCGTCGTCACCGACGATGACGTACGCGTGCGGATGCAGTTTCATGATTTTTCCCGCTATGGGGGCCACGGCCTTGCCTGGCCCCCGCAGCGGGTCGATGGCCGTTCCCGGACCGACCAGGCCCGCAGAGAACACCGGGTCGGGCACGGCTGCCAGCCCCACGGCCGCCCCCTCGACCGGGGCGAGAACAGTCGTCATGGTCCTCGCCCTTAGCCGATGATGTCCTCGATGTCGCTGGCTATGGTGTCCGCCTCCGGTCCGACGACGACCTGGACCACGTTGCCCGCGGCCATGACGCCGTGCGCGCCCGCCGCCCGCAACGCGGCCTGGTCGACCTTGGTCGCGTCGTGCACCTCTGTCCGCAACCGGGTGATGCAGGGCTCGATCTCGATGATGTTGTCGGCCCCGCCGAGCCCGGCGATGATCGCGTTCACATCCGCCGCCATCCGGCCTCCCTAGCTCTTGCCGACCAGGCTAGATCAGTCCGTCTGGGTGACCTTGTTCAGACCGCGCGGCGCGTCGGGGTCGACGCCGAGCCGCCGGGCCAGCGCCTCGGTGAGCAGCTGCCCCGGCACGATGAGGCCCATCGGGGCCACCCACTCGGGCAGATCGGGACCGTTGAGCGCGGCCGTGCCGGCCCGCGCCAGCCCCTCGCCGCCACCGATCGTGTACGCCGCCGCCCCCGCGGCCACCACCCGCTCGGCCAGCGCCACCGTGCCGGGCAGCGTCGGGCTGTTCTCGGCGGCGACCAGCAGCGCCGGGGTGTCGGCGTCGACCACGGCGATGGGGCCGTGCAGCAGGTCGGCGTAGGACAGGCCCATGGCGTGCAGGTAGCAGGCCTCCTTGAGCTTGAGCGCGGTCTCCAGCGCGGTCGAGAACGCCAGGCCGCGCCCGGAGACCACCACGCCCGGCTTGTCCTGCAGCCCCTCGACCACGGCGTCCAGGTCGCCGGGCTCGTCGAGCAGCTTCTCCACCGCGTCGGGGACCCGCCGCAGGTCGTCCTGGTCCACGTCCGCGCCGAGGCCGAGGGCCAGCACGGCGAGCGCGGCGAGCTGCGTGGTGTACGTCTTGGTCGCGGGGACCGCCTTCTCCTCCCCCGCCTCGGTGCACAGCGCCACGTCGGCGGCCTGCGCGAGCGGGCTGTCCGCGCCGCCGTTGGTGACGCCGACGGTCGCCGCCCCGCAGTCCTTGGCCCAGGCCAGCGTCTCCACGATCTCCTCGGTGCGTCCCGACTGGGAGATGGCCACGGCCAGCACGCCGTCGAGGTCGAGCTTGCGCCGGTAGGTGGTGGCGATCGACGGCGCGGCCAGGGCGGAGAGCCGCCCGGCGTGCGCTTCGACCAGGTAGCGGCCGTAAACTGCTGCGTTGTCGGAGGTGCCACGCGCGATGAACAGCAGCTGGCGGGTGCGTTCGCCCACCGCTCTCACCTCGCCGATCCTGGGGAGCAGGGAGTCCAGTGTGGCCCGCAGCGCGGCCGGCTGCTCGGCGATCTCGCTGCGCATCTTCGTGGTCATCGGTGGGCTCATCCTTCAACTCGTACCGGATCGGGCTTGACCGCCTTTTGCGACCTGTGGTCTAGTCCGGACTAGACCAGTACGAACCATAGCCCATCACATGGAACGGAACGAGGGGAGGATCCCGTGGCCCACATCGACCCGGACAGCCCGGTGCCCAAATACTTCCAGCTCCGCGAGATCCTGCTGGACCTCATCGACAGCAACGAGCTCAGCATCGGCGCGGCCATCCCGTCCGAGCGTGAGCTGTGCCAGCGTTTCGGCCTGTCCAGGATGACCGTCCGGCAGGCCGTCGACCACCTCGTCTCGGAGGGCCGGCTGCACCGGGTGCCGGGCAAGGGCACGTTCGTGGCCCGGCCGAAGATCGAGCTGGCGCTGCAGCTCACCTCGTTCAGCGACGACATGCGGGCCCGCGGCATGGTGCCCGGCTCGCGCGACCTCGACCGGCGCATCGTGCGCGCCAGCGCCCACCTGGCCAAGGAGCTCGGCATCCAGCCTGGCGAGGAGGTGCACTTCATCGAGCGGCTGCGCACCGCCGACGGCGAGCCGCTGTCCATCGAACGGGCGCACATCCCGGTCAAGCTCGCCCCCGGCCTGGCCGAGCACGACCTGTCGGACAAATCGCTCTACGAGCTGCTGGAGAGCCGCTACGGTCTCGTCATGGACGCCGGTGAGCTCACCATCGACGGCGGCATCGCCGATCCGAGCGACGCCGATCTGCTGAAGCTGCCGCGCGGCGGGGCCGTGCTGCTGCTCCAGCGCCGGTCGTTCTCCGGCGGCGTCTGCGCGGAGCTGGGCGTGTCCACCTACCGCGCCGACCGCTACCAGCTCCGCACCATGCTCGAGATGCCCGTACGACGGGGCTGACGGCCCCAGAGCTCCCCAGGCTGCCGGAAGCCCGGTGCTCCCACCCCCGGAGGAACGCCCGGTGAACGAGACCGCCGCCGCCCGGCCCTCGCCGTTCGCGCGCGTCATGTCCGTGCTGCAGCGGATGGGCCGCTCGCTCATGCTGCCCATCGCCGCCCTGCCCGCCGCCGCCCTGCTGCTGCGTTTCGGCCAGCCCGACATGCTCGGCTCGAACGGCGCCGAGCCCGGCGGCCTGGCCGACGTCGCCGGCCTGTCCTGGATGGGCGCGGTCGCCGAGGTGCTGGCGGCGGCCGGCGGCGCGCTGTTCGAGAACCTGCCGCTGCTGTTCGCCGTGGGCGTCGCGATCGGCTTCGCGCGCAAGTCCGACGGCTCCACGGCGCTCGCCGCCGTGGTCGGCTACCTGGTCTTCGACCGGGTCACCAAGGTCATGTTCTTCGGCTCCGACATCAGGGACACCGTCTCGATCAAGGAGCTCCAGGCGCAGGGCGGCGTACGGGAGATCATCAACTACGGCATGCAGAACCCCACACGGGTGCTCGGCGGCGTCGTGATGGGCCTGGTCGCGGCGCTGCTCTGGCAGCGCTTCCACCGGATCAAGCTGCCCACCTGGCTGGCGTTCTTCGGCGGGCGGCGCTTCGTCCCGATCATCACCTCCATCGTGGCGCTGCTCATCGGCGTGCTGTTCGGCTGGCTGTGGCCGGTCATCGGCGAGTGGTTCCGGCACGCCGGCGAGGCCCTGACCGCGCTCGGCCCGGTCGGCACCGGCATCTACGGCCTCGTCAACCGCCTGCTCATCCCCCTCGGCCTGCACCACTTCGTCAACTCCGTGGTCTGGTACGTCGTCCCGCAGTGCGAGGTCAACGGCCATGTCCTGGTCGGCGACTGGAACTGCTACTTCGGCGGCGCCCCGCAGTCCGGGCAGTTCATGGCGGGCTTCTTCCCGGTCATGATGTTCGCGCTGCCCGCCGCCGCGCTCGCCATGTGGCGGGCCGCCCCCAGGCACCGGCGGGCCACGGTGGGCGGCATCATGCTGTCGGCGGCGCTGGCGTCGTTCGTCACCGGCATCACCGAGCCGATCGAGTTCGCCTTCATCTTCGTGGCGCCGCTCCTGCTCGTGGTGCACGCGCTGCTGACCGGCCTGGCGATGGCGCTGACCACGCTGATCGGCGGGCAGCTCGGCTTCGGCTTCTCCGCCGGCCTGCTCGACATGCTGCTCAACGCCAGCAAGTCCAACACCCAGAACGTGCCCGGCATCCTCCTGCTGGGCGTGGTCTACGGCGTGGTCTATTACGCCGTGTTCACGTTCCTGATCCGCAGGCTCGACATCATGACCCCGGGCCGCGAGCCCGAACCGGACGTCGATTCCGGCGAGACGTGAAATGTCGGCCGTGACTGCCAGGATGGCGCAATGATCTTCGACTGGCTCTCGGAGGAGAGTTACCCCCTGCTCGCGGGCTCCTACGGGCTCACCTACGTCCGCGACCTGACGCCGGAGCAGGTGACCGCCCGGCTGGGCGGCCGGCCGGAGGAGCTCGTGCCCATGACGCTCAAGGAGCTGGAGACCGAGGCCGGCCGCAGGTTCCACGACCGCGGCCACTTCTTCGGCCTCACGGCGATCGGCGACTGGACGATCGTCGTCGAGACCCTCGGCGACCTCGCCTGGTCGGAGGAGATCCTGGCGCCGCTGTCGGCCGGCACCCGCGTGGTCTCCCACGCCTACCTCGACGTCAAGGGCCTGGACAACTTCCTCTGGATCGAGGACGGGCGGCTCCGCTTCGCCTTCTACCCCCAGGAGGGCTACGCCGAGGAGGTGCCCGACGAACTGGCCGCCGTCATGCGCGAGATCGAGACCGACCACTGGCACCTCGATCCGCACGACGGGCCCGCCTTCATCCTGGCCGAGCACCTGACCGGCATCACGCTGACGCCGCAGCTCGTCCAGGACGCCGCCTACCGCTGCGCCTTCGTCCCGCGCCCTCTCCCCTCCCTGGTCACCTGATCCGTTTTCTGCCGATGCCGCAGTGGTAGGAACACCCCGATCCCCCGCAGACCGACCAGCGAGCGGGGGTGGCGATGACGGCCGTCGACTCCGGCAAGCACCCCTTCACTTCCGCCCTCGCCGTGCTGCAGCGCATCGGCCGCTCGCTCATGCTGCCCATCGCCGTCCTGCCCGCCGCCGGCCTGCTCTTCCGCTTCGGCCAGGACGACCTGCTCGGCGCCGTGCCCGGCCTGGCGCCGCTCGCGCGGGTCCTCGCCGCCGCGGGCGGCGCCCTGTTCGAGAACCTGCCCCTGCTGTTCGCCGTCGGCGTGGCCATCGGCTTCGCCCGCAAGTCCGACGGCTCCACCGCCCTCGCCGCCCTGGCCGGCTACCTGGTCTTCGACCGCGTCACCAGGACGCTGTTCTTCGACGCGGGCGAGGGCGCCGTGTACGACGAGGTCCTGCTCGTCCTCCGTGACGGCACCCGCACGATCGACGCCGGCGCGCAGAACCCGACCGGCGTCCTCGGCGGCATCGTCATCGGCCTCACCGCCGCCCTGCTCTGGCAGCGCTTCCACCGGGTGAAGCTGCCCGCCTGGCTCGCCTTCTTCGGCGGCCGGCGCTCGGTCCCCATCGTCACCGCCGTGGCCGCGCTGCTGCTCGGCGTCGTCTTCGGCCTGCTGTGGCGGCCGGTCGGCGACTGGCTGGCCGGGGCCGGCGACTGGCTGTCCGTCCACGGCGCGGCCGGAGCGGGCATCTACGGCGTCGCCAACCGCCTGCTCATCCCCGTGGGCCTGCACCACTTCCTCAACACGATCGTCTGGTTCACGCTGCCGGACTGCCGGGCCGGCGTGCGCGGCGCGACCCGGGACGCCGACGGCGACCTCAACTGCTACTTCGCCGGCGAGCAGGGCGCGGGCGTCTTCATGACCGGTTTCTTCCCCGTCATGATGTTCGGGCTGCTCGGAGCGGCCGTCGCCATGTGGCGCGCGGCCCCGCCGGAACGCCGCCCGGCGGTCGGCGGCATCCTGCTGTCGGCCGGGCTCACGTCCTTCGTCACCGGGATCACCGAGCCGCTGGAGTTCGCGTTCATCTTCGTCGCGCCCGTGCTGTTCGCCGTGCACGCGCTGCTCACGGGCGTGTCGATGGCGCTCATGGCCGAGCTGGGGGCGCGGCTGGGGTTCACGTTCTCCGGCGGCGCGATCGACCTGCTCCTCAACGCCGGCAAGTCGAACACGCACGGCCTCGGGCTCATCCTCGGGTTCGGGGTCGCGTACTTCGTCCTCTATTACGCGCTCTTCACCGTGCTCATCCGTGCCCTGAACCTGCCCACCCCGGGCCGCGAGGTTACGGCCACCCCTTAGCCCCGGCCGTTCCCGCCCGGAACCGGGGGCCCGCCGCACCAGCTTCCGGCGCCCTTCCCGGGCGAACCCGGACGTTGCCCGGCACGTACGCGAGAAGCTGGCGCGGCACGTACAACCGAGCCGGGCCGAAAACTCCTGAAGGCGTTTCCCGCGAGAAGGAGGACCCGTGTCGGCAGCCCCCCACATCCCGTACACCGACGGCGCCCTGGCCCTCAGCCCCATGATCTGGGGGCCGCCGGGCGCGGCCCCCGACGAACGCCGCCTGCGCCACCTCGGCCAGGCCCTCGCCGAGGTGCTGGCCGGTTGCCGCTCCCCCGAGACGCTGGCCGACCAGCTCACCGTCCGCGCCTACCGGCACCTCACGGGGACCGGCCTGCTGTTCAGCACCGGCCGTGCCCCGTTCGTCCGCCGGGTCCACGTGACGGAGCCGCGCGAGGGCGTCATCGAGATGTGCGTGATCGTACGCTGCGGCGAACGCGACCGTGTCCTCGCCGTCCGCCTCGAACGCCACGGCGTCCACTGGCTCTGCACCGACGTCGAGACCGCCTGAGACCGTCCCCGGACGACGGAAGGACCCCCGCCCGTCGGGGGCGGAGGTCCTTCCGTCACGTCAGCGCGCGCTCAGGCGGCGTTCCTGGGGTCGCCGTGGCACCGCTTGTACTTCTTGCCGGACCCGCACGGGCACGGCGCGTTCCGCTCCACGTTGCCGTAGGCGGCCCGCTCGGCCGGAGTCGTGCGCACCCGGGTGTGCTCGACCTCGCCCTGCTCGCCGGGCGCGGAGTATTCGAGCTCGGCCGGGCGCTCGGGCCCGCGCAGCCCGCGCGCGATGATCGAGCGGGTCTCCGCGATGACCGCGTCCTCTTCCTCCACGATCGGGTTCTCCTGCACCTCGACCTCGAGGTTGAACAGGAAGCCCACGGAGTCCTCCTTGATGCCCTCGAGCATCGCGGCGAACATCTCGAACCCCTCGCGCTGGTATTCGATCTGCGGGTCCTTCTGCGCGTAGGCCCGCATGCCGATGCCCTCGCGCAGGTAGTCCATCTCGTAGAGGTGCTCGCGCCACTTGCGGTCGAGAACGGACAGGATGACCCGCCGTTCGAGGTCGCGCATGGTCTCGGAGCCGATCTCCTCCTCGCGCCTGGCGTACGCCTCCATGGCGTTGGCCTTGACCTTCTCGCTGATCAGCTCGGCGGTCAGCTCCTCACGGCTGCCCGCCTCCTCGATGAGGTCGGCGGCGGTGACCGTGATCGGGAACAGCTCGCTGAACGCCTTCCACAGCTTGTCGAGGTCCCACTCCTCGGCGAAGCCCTCGGCCGTGGCGCCCTGGACGTAGCCGTCGATGACCTCGCCGACGAAGGCCTGCACCTGGTCGTGCAGGTCGGCGCCCTCCAGCACCCGCCGGCGCTCGGAGTAGATGACCTTGCGCTGGCGGTTCATCACCTCGTCGTACTTCAGAACTTCCTTGCGGATCTCGAAGTTCTGCTGCTCGACCTGGTGCTGGGCGGAGGCGATGGCCTTGGAGACGATGCCGGACTCGATCGGCTGGTCGTCGGGGATGTTGAGCCGGGTCATGATGACCTCGACCCGCGCCGAGTTGAACAGGCGCATCAGGTCGTCGCCGAGCGAGAGGTAGAAGCGCGACTCGCCGGGGTCGCCCTGACGGCCGGAACGTCCGCGGAGCTGGTTGTCGATGCGGCGCGACTCGTGGCGCTCGGTGCCCAGCACGTAGAGGCCGCCGAGCTCGGTGACCTCGTCGTGCTCGGCCTTGACCGCGGCCCGGGCCTTCTCCAGCGCCTCGGGGTAGGCCTTGTCGTATTCCTCCGGCGTCTCGACCGGGTCGAGGCCGCGCTGGCGCAGCTCCTGGTCGGCGCGGAACTCGGAGTTGCCGCCGAGCATGATGTCGGTGCCTCGACCGGCCATGTTGGTGGCGACGGTGACGGCGCCCTTGCGGCCCGCCTCGGCGATGATCGCGGCCTCACGCTCGTGGTTCTTCGCGTTGAGCACCTCGTGCGGCACGCCGCGGCGCTTGAGCGCCTTGGACAGCCGCTCGGACTTCTCCACCGAGGTGGTGCCGACGAGGACCGGCTGGCCGCGCTCGTAGCGCTCCTTGATGTCCTCGACCACCGCGTTGAACTTGGCGTCCTCGTTCTTGTAGACCACGTCGGCCTGGTCCTTACGGATCATCGGCCGGTTGGTCGGGATGGGGACGACGCCCAGTTTGTACGTCTGGTGGAACTCGTTGGCCTCGGTCGCGGCCGTACCGGTCATGCCGGCCAGCTTGTCGTAGAGGCGGAAGTAGTTCTGGAGGGTGACCGTGGCGAGCGTCTGGTTCTCGTCCTTGATCTTGACGCCCTCTTTGGCCTCGATGGCCTGGTGCATGCCCTCGTTGTAGCGGCGGCCGTGCAGGACGCGGCCGGTGAACTCGTCGACGATCAGGACCTCGCCCTCGGAGACGATGTAGTCCTTGTCGCGCTTGAACAGCTCCTTGGCCTTCAGCGCGTTGTTGAGGAAGCCGACGAGGTGGGTGTGCTCGGGCTTGTAGAGGTTGTCGATGCCGAGCCAGTCCTCGACCTTCTCGACGCCGGCCTCCAGGATGCCGACCGTGCGCTTCTTCTCGTCGACGATGTAGTCGCCGGTGCTCTCCTCGCCGGGGTTCTTCGCCTCGACGCCCCTGCGCAGGCGGGGCACGATCTTGGCGAACTCCTGGTACCACTTGCCGGACTGCTCGCCGGGACCGGAGATGATCAGCGGGGTCCTGGCCTCGTCGATGAGGATGGAGTCGACCTCGTCCACGATCGCGAAGTTGTGGCCGCGCTGGGCGCACTCCTCCAGCGACCACGCCATGTTGTCGCGGAGGTAGTCGAAGCCGAACTCGTTGTTCGTGCCGTACGTGATGTCGGCTTCGTACTGCTTGCGGCGCTCGTCGGGCTGCTGTCCGGAGACGATGCAGCCGACCTCCATGCCGAGGAAACGGTGGATGCGGCCGATCGTCTCCGCGTCGCGCCTGGCCAGGTAGTCGTTGACCGTGACGACGTGGACGCCCTTGCCGGACAGCGCGTTGAGATAGGAGGGCAGGGCACAGGTCAGGGTCTTGCCCTCACCGGTCTTCATCTCGGAGATGTTGCCCATGTGGAGGTTGGCTCCACCCATGATCTGCACGTCGTAGGGGCGCTGGCCCAGCACGCGGCGGGCCGCCTCGCGCACCGTGGCGAACGCCTCGGGAAGCAGATCGTCAAGGGTTTCGCCGTCCGCGTAGCGCTGTTTGAATTCGTCCGTCAGCGCGCGCAACTCCGCGTCGGACAGGCTCGTGAAGTCGTCCTCGATGGAGTTGACCTGGTCTGCGATCCGCTTGAGCTTGCGCAGGGTCTTGCCTTCGCCGGCACGCAGGATCTTGTCGAGAATGGCTGGCACTTTTGTAAAGCTCCTCGCAGGTCTACCCCGGCGGCGCCGCCAGGAGGAGAGGCCGAGACAAACTTCCCCGAGTGCCATCGTAGGCGCTTCAGCAACCAGACACAGCCACCGTGCCGACGAGGGCGCAGGACTGGTCTGGGAGAATGGGGGCAAGGCAGAGGGTATGCCGGTTGACCGCCGGCCCGCACGTATTGCGGCATAACCGGCAAAGGAAGGATTAAGCATGGTTGAGGGGCAGAAGTCGGAGCAAACGGAGGATCTCGGCAGTCACGGCGGACGGGCGTCATCGTGGCTGGCGGTGACGGTCATGCTGGCCGGAACCATCGTGGCCGGCTTCGGGCTGACCGTCGCCAGCTGGACGCTCGTGTGGATCGGCGCGGGGGTGTTCGTCGTGGGCGGCATTCTCGCCCTCGTCTTCGACATCTTCACCGACGTGGTGATCGACGCGCCGCGTGTGGGCATGCGGGCTGAGGATCACCGCTGACGTCGGCGTACGACGACCGTCGCACCGCGATCTCCGAGGCGGGCCCCTGACAGGGTGGCCCGCCTTTCTTTTTGCCCAGCCCCTTCCCCTTCTTCCTGCCTGCTCCAAACTTTCCCCAGGTGATGCTTTCCGCCGCTCGTCGGCGTGTCGGGGGAACGCCCGGCCATTCCTCGACCGGTCCGCCCGGCCCACGGCCGCCGGAATTGTCGGTGGCCGCCGCTAGATTGCACGCATGCACCGCCCTGAAGACGCGCAGCCGCTCAACGTGGAGGACGTCACCCTCGACGACCCGGCCCCGGGAGCCGACGTCCCGGACGCCGCCCTGCTGAGCGCCGCCGCAGCCGACGACAGGCAGCCCCTCGCCACGGCAGCGCCCCCGCCCACCAGGACCCTGGCGACACCGAACACCGAGACGCCGCCTGGCAACGAGCTGAGGCCGGACGCCCACTCGGGAGCGGCCGCTGCGCCGAAAGCCGACTCGGGGCCGGCTGCCGGTGCGAGGGTGGCCGGTGGCGGAAGTGTGGGCGGCGGCGTCGTGGACCTCACGCTCGACGAGGCGCGGCGCCTCATCCTGCGCGCCCAGGGCCTGCTCGGCGCCGACGCGCGCAAGGGCGGGGTGCACGCCATGCTGCGCAGGCTGGGCGCCGTGCAGCTCGACACCATCTCGGTCCTCGCCCGCTCCCACGAGCTGGTCGCCTACGCCCGCCTGGGCGCGGTGAGCAGGCCGGCGGTGGAGCGGGCCTACTGGCACGACCCGGCGCGGAGCTTCGAGTACTGGTGCCACGCGGCCTGCATCCTGCCCGTCGAGCACTGGCCTCTCTACTCGTTCCGCCGCCGCGCCTTCCGCGACCGCAAGTTCCGCTGGCACGAGGTCCCCGACGGCGTCGACAAGCTGCTCGCCCAGGTGCGCGACTCGGGCCCGTTGATGACCTCCGACGTCGGCGGCGCCAAGAACGGCGGCCCGTGGTGGGACTGGTCCGACTCCAAGATCGGCCTGGAGTGGCTGCTGGACATCGGCGAGCTGGTCTGCACCCGCCGCGTCGGCTGGCGCCGCGTCTACGACCTGGCCGAGCGCGCGATCCCCGCCGACCTGCTCGCCCAGGACCTGACGGACGAGGAGTGCGTCACGCGACTGGCCGGCATCGCCGGGCGCTCACTGGGCGTGGCCAACCGCACCGACCTGATCGACTTCCTCCGCCTGAAGGGCCGCTTCGCGGCGATCCTCGACGAGGCGCTGCTCAGCGGCGCTGCCGGGCTGACGCCCGTGACGGTCGCGGGCTGGCCGGGCAAGAAGGGCCAGGCCAACGCGTGGGCCGACCCGGCCGCGCTGGCGAGCGAGCCGCGCGGCCGGCACCGCACCACGCTGGTCTCGCCGTTCGACTCCCTCATCTGGCACCGCGGCCGCACCGAGCGGATCTTCGGCTTCACCTACACCCTGGAGCTGTACGTCCCCAAGCACAAGCGGGTGCACGGCTACTTCACGATGCCGGTGCTGGCCGGGGGCCGGCTGATCGGCCGGGTCGATCCGGCCCGCGAGGGCACGACCCTGGTGGCCAGGCAGGTGCACCTGGAGCCGGGCCTGTCCCCCGCCAAGTGGGCCGGCGCGTTCGCGGACGCCCTGTGGTCGGCCGCCGAGTGGGTCGGCTGCGACAGCGTACGCGTCGAACGCGCCGATCCGCCGGAGCTCGTCACCATGCTGAACGCACCGAGATAGTCAGGCGGGGAGGGAGCGGGGGCTTCGCTAGGTGATCTCCAGCATGCGCTCCCGCACCGCGTAGACGACTGCCTCCATGCGGGAGTGCAGCTGCAGCTTGTCGAGGATGTTGCGCACGTGGTTCTTCACGGTGTTCTCGGAGATGAACAACTGCTTGGCGATCTCGCGGTTGTTCATGCCCTTGGCGACCAGCCGCAGGACCTCCATCTCGCGGTCGGTCAGCCGGGGGACGGGCAGCTGGGGCGGCCGCTCGGCCTCCTTGCGGCTCATGTTGGCGAACTCGCTGATGAGCTTGGCCGCCATCGCCGGATTGATTAACGACTGGCCCTCGTGCACGCCGCGCACGGCGGCGGGAACGTCGTTGATCTGCACGTCCTTGAGGAGGTAGCCGGTTGCTCCCGCCTTGATGGCCTCGAAGAGGTCCTCCTCCTCGTCGCTCACCGTGAGCATGATGATGCGGGTGCTGGGGACCGACGCCTTGATGCCCTTCGTGGCCTCGATCCCGTCCTGCCGCGGCATGCGCACGTCCATGAGCGCGACGTCGGGCATGAGGCGGTCGGCCAGCTCGACCGCCTCCTGCCCGTCGCTCGCCTCACCGACCACCTCGATGTCGGGCTCAGCCGCCAGCGCCAGAGCCAGGCTGCGCCTGATCAGCTCATGGTCGTCGACGATCAGCACGCGAATGGGCTCGCTCGCTGATGCGCGGGCCTCGTCGGACTCGCTCACGAGGCCTCCTTGATCCGCCTCGCGACCGCGCTTCCCTCGCTTCGCTCGCTCGGCTGAACCTGACTGAGCTCGCTCACGTCTCCTCCTCGTCGGGGGGCCAGAGCCGTAACCGCCATGATGGCACGTGTGCCGCGGTCCTCGGGTGGTCGAGAAGATCTTTTTCAGTAAGCGATCAGGGCTCTACGAGCCGCAACACGCCGTAGTTGTACCCGCGTCTGTTGTAGACGACGCTCGGCTGACCGCTCTCCTTGTCCCGGAAGAGGTAGAAGTCGTGGCCGACCAGCTCCATCTCCAGCAGCGCCTGGTCGATGGTCATCGGCTCGGCCCGGTGGAACTTCTCCCGGACGATGAGCGGCCCCTCGCCGTCCATCTCGATCGGGACGATGTCCTCGTCGGTCTTGTCGTCGTAGGTGACGTCGGTGTAGTCGTCGCCGGCGCGCTGGAGCGGCTCGCTCTCCTCGGCCGTGGACTTCGGCGCCACGGGCTCCTGGGGAGGCAGTCCGGCGACGTCGGGAAGCGTCGCGGTGATCTCCGCGACGGAGGGCGGGCAGTGGTTGCCGTGGTGCACCTTGCGCCGGTCGGCGGCCCGCCTCAGCCGGCCTTCCAGCTTGTCCAGCGCCAGGTCGAGGGCGGCGAACCGGTCGTCGGCCGAGGCCTCGGCGCGGATGGCCGGCCCTCGGGAGTGGATGGTGAGCTCGACGCGCTCCCGCTGTCCCGCGAGGCGCGGATTGCGTTCCTTCGACACCTGCACATCGACTCGGATGAGTTTGTTGTCCAGACGTTCGATCCTGGCCAGCTTGGTCGTCACTTGGTCGCGGAACCGATCACTCACACCCGTGTGTCGGCCCTTGACGATGATGTCCATGCAAAAGCCCCCCTTCCGTCTAACGACTGAGCAAGAGCGCCCGACGAGCTGCCGATCGGGCGAGGCCTGCTGTCTGCCTTTCTGTCACCGTTACCCTCTTCCGACTCGTGATCACCGGGAACTCTGTTGGCACCCGTCCGGCCGACCTGGTCTTCGACCCCACATCCGCCTGCTGAGGGTCTCGCAGCTCTGTTGCCACTACTGCCCTTCTCTTCTGGCGAGAGGCATCTGACCTCTCGGGAAGGCAGGACTTACCCCTAAGCCGCACCGTGATCGGTCGACAAAGAGTCGCCTTACGTGGACCGTTTTGCCTGCGGCTGGCATCGGCTAGCAGAGCCGGGAGCCCCGGCTCTGCGCAACCACGGACCCGAACGGGTGCCATGTCCGAACGCTATCCGCATCCTGGGCGAATGTCAGCCGGAGGGTTGTCCGGACGATCACGTTGCGTGATATCGGCGGGCCGGACAGGGGTGTTTTGATGCCCCGTTTAATCGGGCGGCGTCCGCTATGGCCGACCGTGGATCGCCCGTCGAGCACCGTGGCGGCATCCCGTGGGGAAGCGACATGTGACCTCCTGGGGAGGGCCTGGTCGGCCGCGTCTTTCACGCACCGTCACCGTAATGCTTTTTTAGATCTTCGGCGTGTCGCGGCGACCGTGATCGCCAGCGGGACCGGTGTTCCGGCTGATCGGAGGGCTCGCGCGGCCTCGGCGAGGGTGGCGCCGGTCGTCACGATGTCGTCCACGAGCAGCGCACAGGGCGCTGGAGGGCCTGTCGCGGGCCGGGTGACCCGTAGTGACCCGGCGAGGTTGACCGCCCGCTCAGCGCTGCTCAGGCCCGCCTGATCGGTCACGGAGCGGACCTGGGTCAAGCCGTTCCAGGGGCGGGCGGGCAGACCGAGCGCGCACAGGGCGCGGGACGCGAGCAGGGCCAGGCGGGCGACCGGGTCGTGGCCTCTCGCACCGGCCGTGGCCCGGGTGCTGGGGACCGGCACGACGGCGAAGCCGGCCGCGAGCGCGCGGCGGGCTCCGGGGGTGCGGGAGAGCGCCGTGACGGCGGTGAACGCCAGCGCCTCGGCCAGGACCGCCGCCAGCGTCACCGCGCCCCGCTCCTTGTAGGCGAGGAGGGCGCGGCGTGTGCGGTCGTCGTACGGGCTCGCCGACCAGCAGTCGGGGAGGCCGGGCGGGCACGGGTCCGGCCACCGCCTGGCCGGCCGGGCGGTCAGCTCGGCCACGCACGCGGCGCAGCACCGGGGCCCCTTGGCGCCGCAACCGGCGCAGGCCGGGGGCAGGATCAGGTCGAGCACGGCGTCCAGCACGCCCGCCAGCATGCCCACCGCCACCGACAGTTCCCGCCCCGGACGATCGGCTCACCCGAGCAGCCCGCCGTGCCCGCCGCCGTGCCCGCCAACGCCCGCGCGGCCGGGCCCTCCCCGGGGAGGGCCCGGCCGGGGAAGGCCCCACCCGGGGGAAGGCCCCGCCCGGGTCGGCCGGGCCCGGTCGGGCGGGCGGGCGGCTCAGCTGAGCAGCCGGACCGCCGGCGGAAGCGGCGCGGGGACGGGGTCGGCGCGGAACGACTGGATCATCAGGGCCGCGAACCGGCGCGCGGCCGCGGCCCGCAGTTCGGGTGACCCGGCGCGGATGGCCTCGCTCGCCGTCACCGCCAGGACGAGGTCCTCCAGCACGAAGTCCGCCCGCAGGCCGCCCGTCTCCTTCGCCCGCCGGACGAGCCGGAGCAGCAGCCGGACCGAACGCTCGCGCTCCGCCCCGAGATACGGCAGCCGCGCGACGAGAGCGCCGGACAGCCCCCGGCCGCGGGCGCGCGCCTCCATCAGCCTCTCGGTCACCAGGCAGAACCCGCGCCACGGATCGGACTCCGCCAGCCCCTCCTCGACGACCGCCGAGCACAGGGCCGTCGGCTCGGCGACGACCTCGCCGAGCAGCGCCTCCTTGGTCGGGAAGTGCCGGTAGACGGTGGCCGCCCCGACCTGGGCGCGCCGGGCGATCTCGCGGATCGGCACGCCGGGTCCCTCGGCGGCGAAGGCCGCGCGGGCGACCGCGAGGATGCGCGCGCGGTTGTCGCGGGCGTCCGAGCGCGACTTCTGACTCATTTCGGCCGTCACCGCTCTCACTTCGGTCGGACGGACGGGCTGCCCACCTACGGTACGGCGCATGAGAGCAGTCCAGTTTTCCGAGTACGGCGGGCCGGGCGTGGTGCACGTCGCCGAGGTCGAGGAGCCGCACGCCGGGCCGGGTACGGTCCGCGTCGCCGTACGGGCGTCCGGGTTGTCGGCGGGAGAGACGCGCATCCGCTCGGGCGAGCTGCGCGGCGTGGTGCCGGTGACGTTCCCGTTCCGCACCGGGTTCGACGCCGCGGGCGTGGTGGACGAGGTCGGCGAGGGCGTCACGGGCGTCGAGGCGGGCGACGAGGTGTTCGGCATGACCGCGGCGACGACGCGCGGCGCCAACGCCGACCACGCGGTCCTGGTGGCCTGGGCGCCGAAACCGGCCGCGTGGAGCTGGGAGGAGGCCGGTGGCGCGGCGGGCAGCGTCGAGACGGCCACGCGGGTGCTCGACCGGCTCGGGGCCGGCGCCGGGCACACGGTGCTGGTGCAGGGCGCGGCCGGCGGGGTGGGGACGGTCGCCGTGCAGCTCGCGGTCGCCCGCGGCGCCACCGTGATCGGCACGGCCAGTGAGCGCAACCACGACTTCCTGCGCTCGCTCGGCGCGGAGCCGACGACGTACGGGGCCGGTCTCGTCGAACGGGTCCGCGCGCTGGCCCCGGGCGGGGTGGACGCGGTGTTCGACTGCGCCGGAGGGGCGCTGCCCGATCTGGTCGCCGTCGCCGGGGACCCGGCGCGCGTGGTGACCATCGCCCCCGACCTGACCGCGGCGGCCCACGGCGTGCACCTGTCGCACGGCGCGCCGGGCGCGGACCCCGGGGCGGGCGCCGACCCGCTCGCGGTGCACGGCCTCGGCGTCGCGGTCGAGCTCGCCGCGCGGGGGCGGCTGCGGGTGCCGGTCGCGGCGGCGTTCCCGCTCGCCGAGGCGGCGGCCGCGCACGAGCTGAGCGAGAGCCGCCACGCCCGCGGGAAGATCGTCCTGGTGAACTGACCGGCTCAGCCCAGGGGGAACAGGGGCGCTTCGGCGTTCGACTCGATCCTGGTCTTCCAGCTCTGGTCCTGCGCGAGCTCCAGGATCTCCGAGCCCTTCCCCTTGCCCGTCTCCGCCTGCGCGAGCACGTGCTCGTTGAGCGCCGCGACCCGGCGCAGCCGGTTCTTCAGCGGGATCTCGGTGATGTCGCCGTCGCCGATGTCGATCTCGTTCAGCGTCTGCCCGGCGTTGCTCTTGACCAGCACGAGCACGTGCTCGTCGTCGCGCCAGGCGAGGTCCTCGATGACGCCGCCCGGCTCCCTGGCCGTCGGCACCCGGACGTTGCTGAGCATCAGCCCGCCCGTCTGCGTCAGCGCGCCGACGTGCACGATGTTCTCGCGGGTGGTCAGCACCACGCGTACGCCGTCCCTGGCGATGCGCATGCGGGTGACGTCCCAGCCCTTCAGCCCCGGGGCGGCGACCCGCTCGGCGGGGCGGTTGGCGCCGGGTTCGTAGCGCAGCACGACGCCGTTCTTGCGGTCGAACGTCCACAGCGACCCGTCGCGGTGCCAGGACGGCGCGGTGAGGTCCTCCGGGGAGCCCGGGATGACCTCCTGCCACTGCCCCTCCTGGGTGGCGGGGGTGATGGAGATGCCGGTGGAGGTCTGGGCGGCGACGAGGTCGCCCTGCTTGGACAGGGCGAAGTTGGAGTAGCCCTCGCGCGGCTGCCCGGCCGGCCCGGCGATGGCGCCGCCCGGCCCCTCGTTGGTCATGTAGTGGACGGCGCCCTTGTCGACGTAGTAGTCGGTGTTGACGCCGTTGTCCAGCCAGCCCTGGTCGACGTTGGGCTGGGAGACGGAATACTGCTCCCCGTCCACCTGCACCTCGATGGCGCGGCCCTTGGCGACGTCGTTGTTGGTGAGGCTGTAGCGGATCTGGGCCATGAGGCCGTGCTCGCCGCTCAGGTCGAGGGGGTCGATCGGGCCCGACAGGTTGATGACGACCCGTTCGTCCTCGCCCGAGCGCACCGACTCGATCTTGGTGCCGGAGGGGAAGCTGGTGCTCACCGCGCCCTGGAGCGCGGCGCTCGGCGCCTTGAGCAGCCGTTCGAGCACGACCTGCGCGTACGTCTTGGTCGGCTTGAGCCGCAGCCGCACGCTGTCCACCACCAGCCGGTCCTGGGTGCCGCTGCCTAGGTAGTAGAGCTTGGTCGGCCGGTAGGCCCGCGCGACGTCGGACTTGGTGAGGATGAGCCCCTGCGGCAGGCCGCGCACGCGGTAGCCGACGCCCTCGACCTTGACCAGCTCGAACGGCCGCGCCCAGTTCCCGGCCAGCGGCACGTAGGTGTCGTCCTCCTCGATCCTGGCGATCTGGGGGGCCTTGACGGAGATCTTCTGCACCGACTCGGTGCCGTCCTGGTCGCCCAGGTCGAAGGTCCAGTTCCAGGCGTCGTCGAGCACGGTCACCGCGCCCTCGGGGCTCCAGCCGCGCAGCGCCTCGGGCGTCAGGTATTGCGGCAGGACCGTCGGGTCGTCGTCGTAGGCCGCCATGGCCGCCTGGAGGCCCTTGAGCACGTCCTGGGGGCCCCAGCCGGGCTGCGGCGGGGTGGCGATCATCCGCTGGAACGGCTTGCTGAGCGGGTCGCCGCTGCCCGTGTCGTCCACCACGTACGGGCCGCTGACCGGGATCACCGAGCACCCCGAGCCGGTGAGCGCCACGGCCGCGGCCACCGCCGCGACGGCGCAGAGCCGCCTAGTCCTCGTCATCGAGCGCCCCGTCCCCCACGGCGGGCAGCAGCACGGGCGTCATGGCCCCGCGCCAGGTGCGCCGCATCTCGATCTCGGGCGGCACGAGCGGCAGCGGCGAGCCCTTGAGGTCGGCCCCCGCCGTGCGCGGCAGCGTCAGCCTGAACTGCGAGCCCTCGCCCGGCTGCCCCCACGCCTGGAGCCAGCCGCCGTGCAGGGTGGCGTCCTCGCGGGAGATCGCCAGGCCGAGCCCGGTGCCGCCGATGGTGCGCGCCCGCGACGGGTCGGCCCGCCAGAACCGGTCGAAGACCATGGTGTCCTCGCCCGGCTTGAGTCCGATGCCGTGGTCGCGTACGGCGACCGCCACGGAGTCGCGGTCGGCGCCGACGGTGACGACGATCTCCCTGCCCTCGCCGTGCTCGATGGCGTTGAACAGCAGGTTGCGCAGGATCCGCTCGACCCGGCGGTTGTCGATCTCGGCCATGCAGGGCTCGGGCGGCAGCCGCAGCTCGAAGCGGGTGCCGTGGCGCTCGGCCAGCGCCTCGGAGTCCTCGATCGCGCGCAGCACGACCTTGGTGACGTCGACCGGCTCCAGGTCGAGGGTGGCCGCGCCGGCGTCGTAGCGGCTGATCTCCAGCAGGTCGCCCAGCATCGACTCGAACCGTTCGAGCTGGGCCTGCATGAGCTCGGCCGAGCGGGCGGCCATGGGGTCGAAGTCCTCGCGGGCGTCGTACAGCAGGTCGGCGGCCATGCGCACGGTGGTCAGCGGGGTGCGCAGCTCGTGCGAGACGTCGGAGACGAACTGCCGCTGGACCTGCGACAGCTCCTCAAGCTGGTGGATCTTGAGCGCCAGGTTGGCGGCCATCTCGTTGAAGGAGTTGGCCAGGCGGGCGAGGTCGTCCTCGCCGCGTACCTTCAGCCGCTCGTCCAGCTTGCCCGCGGCCAGCCGCTCGGCGGCCTGGCGGGCCAGCCGGACGGGGGTGACGACCTGCCTGGCCACCAGGTACGCGATGGCCGCCAGCAGCAGCACGAGCCCGAGCCCCACCACGACGATGGCGAGCCGGACGTTGGACAGCAGCGCCTCTTCCTCGTCGAGCGGGAAGAAGTGGTAGACCTCGTAGTTCTGGCCGCTGAAGGGCTCGTGGACGATGCCGCCGACGATGTACATCAGGCGCGGCTGGCTCTGCCCGGTCAGCGCGACGCGCTCGATGGAGACGATGGGCTTGTCGTAGACCAGCTTCGTGATGTTGCGCTGCAGCCCGGCGCGCAGGGCGGGCGGCACGTTGCCGGGCACGAGGCGGCCCGAGGCGCGCGACTGCCCGGGGGCCGCGACGTTGAGTATGAGCACGTCGTAGCGCTTCTTGGAGCCGCCGTCGACGGAGCCGGTGACGGCGCCCATCACCTCGTCGAGCGGGTTGACCACGACCTTGCCCGCCTCGGGGGCCTTGGCCTGGTCGTCGTCGGGAGGCGCGAGCGCGTCGGCGATCTGCAGCCGGTCGGCGTTGGCCTCGCTGACCGAGGACTGCTGGCTGCTCTGAATGACGGCCCGGTTGATCTGCTCGGACAGGAACGTGCCGAGCACCACCACCACGACGACGGAGATCACCAGCGTGCTGGTGACCACCTGGAGCTGCAGCGAGCGCCGCCAGACGCTGCGCGCCCTGACCGCCGCACGCCGCACCCGCCGGCGGACGCCGCCGAGTATCTGGCGTGGCGTCCGCCGACGGGTGCGCTTGGTCTTCGTCGGGGGCATGGCGGATGGGGGCGGGCGGGTCAGGCGGGTCCGGCTTTGTAGCCCACGCCGCGGACCGTCACCACGATCTCGGGGTGCTCGGGGTCCTTCTCGATCTTGGCCCGGAGCCGCTGGACGTGCACGTTGACCAGCCGCGTGTCGGCCGCGTGCCGGTAGCCCCACACCTGTTCGAGCAGGACCTCGCGGGTGAAGACCTGGCGCGGCTTGCGGGCCAGCGCGACGAGCAGGTCGAACTCGAGCGGCGTGAGGTTGATGGTCTCCTCGCCCCGCTTGACCGAGTGGCCGGCCACGTCGATGGTGATGTCGCCGATCTGGAGGATCTCCGGCGTCGGCTCGTCCGTACGGCGGAGCCTCGCGCGCACCCGCGCGACCAGCTCCTTCGGCTTGAACGGCTTGACGATGTAGTCGTCGGCGCCCGACTCCAGGCCGAGCACGACGTCGATGGTGTCGCTCTTCGCCGTGAGCATGACGATCGGGACCCCGGACTCGGCCCTGATCCTGCGCGCCACGTCGATGCCGTCGGCCCCCGGCAGCATCAGGTCGAGCAGGACAAGGTCCGGGCGCGTGTCCCGGAACGCGTCGAGCGCCTTGTCGCCGTCAGAGACGAAGGATGGTTCGAACCCCTCGCCCCGCAGCACGATCCCCAGCATCTCGGCGAGAGCGGCGTCGTCGTCGACGACCAGCACGCGACCTTTCATGGCCCCTCATTCGTTCTACGCATTCTGGGACATACCCGCACGATCGCTGAAGGTTACCCTTGGTAGGCCCATGAGTGTGACTTGAGCCCTGCGAAAGGCGAATTTCAGCTCCGCCCCCGCGACCGCAGTCCCAAGTCTGCGGTAACGGAGCGTCTTTAGGCCATCCCTGGTGCAGATCCATGCCAGATTCCCCCGTGAACAATGGGTCATCGGGCAGCGAATCGCCTCCGGGACGCCAAGCTCCCTCCCAGCATGCCAGGATTGGGATATGTCAGACGGTCACGGTCCCTCGCCCGAGACGCCCCCAGGTTGGTCGGCCGAACAGCCGCCGCCCTACAGCGCCCCGCCGGCCTCGCCGTGGACCGCGCCCGGCTCCCCCGAGCAGGTGCCCTACGGGCAGCCGTACGGGCAGGCTCCACAGCAGCAGCCCTACGCCCCGCAGCCCCCTCACCCGCCCGGCCCGCAGCAGGGCTACGGCTATATGCCGCCGCCCCCCGTGCTGCGCCCCGGCATCATCCCGCTGCGCCCGCTGAGCCTCGGCGACATGCTCGACGGCACCATCAAGCTCATCCGCTCCAACCCGAAGGCGGTGCTCGGCCTCTCGGCCGTCGCCGCGCTGCTCGCCTCCGTGCCGATGGCCATCGGGCAGGCGTTCGTGCTCGACAGCATGGGCAGCGTGCTCACCGACCCCTCCGCCATGGAGAACCCCGAGCAGCTCGACAGCAGCATGGCCGGCCTCGCCGCCCAGTACGGCGGCACCCTGATCTCCTACGCCATCCAGTTCGTCGTGGTCACGCTGCTGACCGGGGTGATCACCCGCATACTCGGGCGGGCCGTCTTCGGCGGCAACCTCACGGCGGGCGAGGCGTGGCACCTGGTCAAGGGCCGGGTGCCGGCGCTGTTCGGCGTCGTGGGCCTCATGGTGGTCATCATGGCGGTGCCGCTGATCGCGTTCGTGGTGATCGGCGTCGCGCTGGTGGCCAACGGCACCGGCGCCGGGGGCCTGCTCGGCCTGATCGTCGTGTTCTTCGTCCTCTACATCGCCTACTACCTGTTCTTCCGCACCCGCTTCGCGTTCGCCTCGCCGGCGGTGGTGCTGGAGGGCCGGGGGCCGATCGACGCCATGCGCCGCTCCTGGCAGCTGGTCACCGGCGACTTCTGGCGCGTGTTCGGCATCCTGCTGCTCACGTCGCTGCTGGTCGGCCTGGTGGCGGGCGTCCTTTCGGTTCCGTTCACGATCGCGGGCACGCTGTTCGGCATGCTCGGCACGGGCTCGATGGTCAACGCCGTCGTGTCGGCCGTGCTGATCGCGATCGGCGGCACGCTCGGCGCGATGTTCACCTACCCCTTCGAGTCGGGCGTCTCCGGTCTCCTGTACGCCGACCGGCGCATGCGCAGCGAGGCCTTCGACCTCGTGCTGCAGACGGCGGCCATCGAACAGCAGCGCCAGGGCTGGGTGCACGGCTCGGCCGACGAGCTCTGGCACCCGTCCAACTCCGCCGGGTCGTGAGCCCCATCGGGAGGGAGGAGGCCGCGCGGCGGGCCGCGGAGGAGCTCCTCAAGTCACCGTACGAGCGCGAGTCCCTGCCCGACATGCTCCTGCGGCACTTCAACCAGTTCCTCGGCGACCTCGCCGACGCCGCCTTCGGCAACGGCCCGGTCGGCGGGATCGTCGCGAGCGTCGTCATCCTGGCGCTCGTCGTCGCCGCGGCCGCGCTGGTCTCGTGGCAGCTCCGCCGCATGTCGAGGCGGCGGGGCCTGGTCACGGGCGGCCTGTACGGCGAGCGCGTCCGCACCGCCGACGAGCACCGCCGGGCCGCCGAGCGGCTGGCCGGCGAGGGCCGCTGGAGCGAGGCGATCCAGGAGCGGCTCCGCGCCATCGCCCGCGACCTGGAGGAACGCGCGCTGGTCGACGGCATGCCCGGCCGCACCGCCGACGAGCTGGCCGCCGAGGCCGCCGCGGCGCTGCCGGACCTCGCCGCCGAGCTGGCGGCGGCGGCCCGCTCCTTCGACGACGTGACCTACGGCGGCGTGCCCGGCACCTCCGACGCCTACGCCACCATGGCCGGCCTCGACGACCGCCTGCGCCAGGCCCGCCCGGTCCCGCTCGCGGCCGCAGGGGAGGCGTTGTGAGCGCGCCTGTGGACGGGTCGCTCGCCCCCGGTGGGGCGGCGCTCGGGGAGCCGGTCGTCACCCGGGACGGGGTCGTCCCCGGCGACCCGCCGGGCGGTTCCGCACCCACCTCGCCGACCCTCCGCTCCACCTGGCGCTCGGGCCGCCTGATCGTGCTCCTGGGCGCCCTCGTCGTGCTGATCGCGGTGCTCGGCGTCCTGCTCGCCCCGCAGCGCGGGCCCTCGCGCGCGCTCGACCCGGCCGACACCTCGCTCGCCGGGTCCAGGGCGCTGGCCGAGCTGCTGCGGGCGCGCGGCGTCCAGATCGACCGGGTCGACTCCGCCGAGGCGGCCGCCCGGCTCGCCACGACGGGCGGCCCTCGGCTGCTGCTGGTCACCGACACGGTCTACGCCGACGAGTACGCCCTGGCCGCGATCCCCGGCGACCGGCTGATCGTCGGCGACCTGCCCGGCCTGGCCGCGCTGGCCCCCGAGGTGCGCACCGTCCCGGAGGCGGCCCGGACCCGCTCGCGGGAGCCGGAGTGCGCGCTGCCGGCCGCGCGGGCGGCGGGGAGCGCATACATGGGCGGCACGGCCTTCGAGGGCCCTCCCGGCGCCGCGCTCTGCTACCCGTCCACCACCGAGGGCCACACGCTGGTGTCCTACTCCCGCGCGGGCGGCACGACGACGGTCGTCGGCGACGGCTCGTTCATGACGAACCTCCGCCTCCCCGAGGACGGCAACGCGGCACTCGCGCTCAACCTCATCGGCACCGGCAGGCCGGTGACCTGGCTGGTACGGCCGGACAACCCGCCGGTCGCCGAGCTGCCGGGCGAACGCGGACAGTCGCTGAGCGACCTCATGCCGGACAACGTGCGCTGGACCGTCTACATGGCACTCATCGCGGTGGCGGTCACCGCGCTCTGGCGCGGCCGGCGGCTCGGGCCGGTGGTGACCGAGCGCCTGCCCGTCGTCGTACGCGCGGCCGAGACGATCGAGGGCCGTGGCCGCCTCTACCGTGCCAGGCGGGCCAGGCAGCGGGCCGCCGAGGCGCTGCGCGCGGGCACGATCGACCGGCTGACCCCCCGGCTCGGCCTGGCCACCGGCGCCGGCGGCAGGGAGGTCGTGGCCGCGCTCGCCGCCCGTACCGGCCAGGACGCGCACCGGGTCGGCGCGGCACTGTACGGCCCGCCGCCCGCGGACGACGCGGCCCTCGTCGCCCTGGCCGCATACTTGGACCTCATGGAAAGGCAGGTCAGTGAACTCTGAGGAGAGTTACCGCGTGACGACGTCCGCCGACGCGGCGAGGGAGGCGCTCGCCGCGCTCCGCGCCGAGGTGGCGAAGGCCGTCGTGGGCCAGGACGCGGTGGTGACGGGGCTGGTCATCGCGCTGCTGTGCAGGGGGCACGTGCTGCTGGAGGGCGTGCCCGGCGTGGCGAAGACGCTGATGGTGCGCACGCTGAGCGCGGCGCTGTCGCTGGACTTCAAGCGGGTGCAGTTCACGCCCGACCTGATGCCGGGCGACGTGACCGGCTCGCTGATCTACGACGCGAAGACCGCGGAGTTCGAGTTCCGCGAGGGCCCCGTCTTCACGAACCTGCTGCTGGCCGACGAGATCAACCGCACCCCGCCGAAGACGCAGGCCGCGCTGCTGGAGGCGATGGAGGAGCGGCAGGTCAGCGTGGAGGGGTCGGCCCGGCCGCTGCCCGACCCGTTCGTGGTCTGCGCGACCCAGAACCCGGTCGAGTACGAGGGCACCTACCAGCTCCCCGAGGCGCAGCTCGACCGCTTCCTGCTGAAGCTGACCGTGCCGCTGCCGCCGCGCGAGCAGGAGATCGCGGTGCTGGAGCGGCACGCCCGCGGCTTCGACCCGCGCGACCTGTCGGAGGTCAAGCCGGTCGCCAGCGCCGCCGACCTCGCCGCCGGGCGGGAGGCCGCGGCCCAGGTGCACGTGGCGCCCGAGGTGCTCGGCTACATCGTGGACGTGGCCCGCGCGACCAGGAACTCGCCGTCGTTGCAGCTCGGCGTCTCGCCGCGAGGGGCGACGGCGCTGCTCGCGGCCTCCCGCGCGTGGGCGTGGCTGTCCGGGCGGCACTACGTCACCCCCGACGACGTCAAGGCGCTGGCCAGGCCCGCGCTGCGGCACCGCGTGGGCCTGCGGCCCGAGGCGGAGCTGGAGGGCGCGACCGCCGACGGCCTGCTCGACGGCATCCTGGCCTCGGTCCCGGTCCCGCGCTGATGGCGCTGACGGGGCGGGCCGGGCTGGTCGCCGCGCTCGGGATCGTGCTGGTGATGCTCGCGCCGCAGCCCGGAGCGGCGCTGGCCGGCGTCTGCCTGCTGCTGGCGGCGGCGATCGTGATCGACCTGACGTTCGCGGGGGCGGTGCGTCCGCTGCGCCTGCACCGGTCCGGCGACACCCTGGTCCGGCTCGGGCAGCGGGCCACGGTCGAGCTCGTCGTGGAGAACCCCGGGTCCAGGCGGGTGCGGGGCGTGCTGCGCGACGCCTGGCCGCCGTCCGCCGGTGCCACGCCGCGGGTCGCGCGGCTCGACGTGCCGAAGGGCGAACGGCGCAAGATCGTCGTCACGCTCGACCCCACCCGGCGCGGCGACCGCTCGTCGGTGGCGGTCACGGTGCGCTCGCTCGGGCCGCTCGGGCTGGCCGCGCGGCAGGGCGGCCACCGCGTGCCGTGGACGGTGCGGGTGCTGCCGCCGTTCCTGTCGCGCAAGCACCTGCCCTCGCGGCTGGCCCGGCTGCGCGAGCTCGACGGGCAACACCCCGCGCTCGTACGCGGCCAGGGCACCGAGTTCGACTCCCTGCGCGAGTACGTCGTCGGCGACGACGTGCGCTCCATCGACTGGCGGGCCACGGCGCGCCGGCACGACGTGGTGGTGCGCACCTGGCGGCCGGAACGCGACCGGCGGGTGCTGATCGTGCTCGACACCGGGCGTACGTCGGCGGGCCGGGTGGGCGACGCGCCCATCCCCTTGGCGGGCGCGACGCCGGGCGGCGGCGGCCTGCTGGGCCGGCCCGACCCGCGGCCGGTGCCCGGCTGGCCGCGGCTCGACTGGTCGATGGACGCGGCGCTGCTGCTGGCCGCCCTCGCCGCCCGCGCCGGCGACCAGGTCGACTTCCTCGCCTACGACCGGGCCGTACGCGCCTGGGTGGGCGGCGCCTCCCGCACCGAGCTGCTGTCGTCGCTGGTCAACGTCATGGCGCCGATCGAGGCCGAGCTGGTCGAGGCCGACGCGCAGGGCATGGTGGCGGCCGTGCTGTCGCGGGCCAGGCGGCGCTGCCTGGTGGTGCTGCTGACCGACCTCAACGGGGCGGCCATGGACGAGGGGCTCATGCCGGTGCTGCCGCAGCTCGCCTCGCGGCACCTGTTGCTGGTGGCCGGGGTGTCCGACCCCCGGGTGGCCGCGATGGCGGCGCGGCGGGGCTCGGCCGAGGAGGTCTATGACGCGGCGGCGGCCGAGCACGCCCAGCTCGAACGCCGGCGCATCACCGCCCGGCTGCGGCGGGCGGGGGTCGAGGTCATGGACGCCCCGCCGGAGGACATCGCACCGGCGCTGGCGGACGCCTACCTGGCGCTGAAGGCGGCCGGCCGGCTGTAGCGGCTTCTGGGACGCGTCAGGCGGCTGGGGCGACGTCTGGGGCGCGTTCGAGGTCGCCGGTCTCGGCGGCCAGCGCGGCCCGGCGGCCGAAGCCGATGACGTACGCCAGGAAGGCCACCTCGGCGAGCACGCCGATCCCCACGCGGGCCCAGGTCGGCAGCGGCGACGGGGTGACGAACGCCTCGATCAGCCCCGACACGAACAGCACCACGACCAGCCCCAGCGCCACGCTCATCACGGCCCGCCCCTGCTCGGCCAGCGCCTCCGTGCGCCGGCGCGGCCCGGGGTCGATGACCGTCCAGCCGAGCCGCATGCCGACGGCCGCCGCCAGGAAGACGGCGGTCAGCTCCAGCAGCCCGTGCGGTGTGATCAGCCCGAAGAAGATGTCCAGCTTGTCGCGGGAGGCCATGAGGCCGCCGGAGACGCCGACGTTGGCCGCGTTCTGGAACAGCACGTACGGGATCGGCAGCCCCAGCAGCACCGAGTAGATGACCACCTGGGCGGACAGCCAGGCGTTGTTGGTCCACACCCGCCCGGCGAACGACGCCGCCGGGTGCTCCGAGTAGTAGTCGGCGAAGTCGTGCTCGACGAGCTGGGTGATCTCGTCGGGCGTGCCGATCGCGGCCTGCACGTCGGGGTTGCCCGCCACCCACGCGCCGATCGCCCACGCCACCGCCGTGCTCGCCAGCGTGGCGGCCAGCCACCACCACCGCGCCCGGTAGGCCACCACGGGGAACGACACCGTGAAGAACCGGACGAACTCCCGCCAGGCGGGCGCGTGCGCGCCCGTCACCGCCGACCGCGCCCGCGCCACCAGCGCCGACAGGCGGCCGACGAGCATGGGGTCGTGCGCCGAGGAGCGGACGATCGACAGGTGCGTCGCCACCCGCTGGTAGAGGTCGACCAGCTCGTCCACCTCGGCGCCGGTCAGCGACGAGCGGTGCTTCACCAGATGGTCGAGCCGGTCCCAGGCAGGGCGGTGTGCGGCGATGAACGCGTCGATGTCCACCCGAACATTCTGGCCGCTCACTCACCTGCGCCGAGCCGTTAGGCTCCAGATATGTCGGAGGTTGTGACAGGCGACGCCGTCGTCGTCGAGGTACGCGTGGCGCAGATGCCCTCGCGTGCCCTGGCGATCGTCATCGACCTGGCGGTGCAGGTGACCGTGCTGGTGGGGGCCTACGCGCTGCTGGGGGCGTTCGCCACGGTGTCGGACCCGGCGGCGTTCGCGGCCGTCATGGTCGCGCTGATGGTCCTGGTGATGGTCGGCTACCCGGTGATCTTCGAGTCGGTGAGCAGGGGGCGCAGCCTCGGCAAGCTGGCGCTCGGGCTGCGGGTGGTGAGCGACGACGGCAGCCCCGAGCGGTTCAGGCAGGCGCTGTTCCGCGGGCTCGCGGGCCTTGTGGAGTTCTGGATGCTCTCCGGGGCGCCCGCGCTGATCTCCTCGCTGGTCTCGCAGCGGGGCAAGCGGCTCGGCGACATCTTCGCCGGCACGATCGTCATCTCCGACCGGGCGCCGCGGCAGAGCGGGCAGGCCGTCCAGATGCCGCCGCCGCTCGCCGCCTGGGCGGCCACGCTGGAGCTGTCGCGGCTGCCTGACGAGGTGGCGCAGGCGGCCCGGCAATACCTGCTGCGCTGGCACGACCTGTCGCCGCAGGTCCGGCACGAGATGGGGATGCGGATCGCGGCCCAGACCGCGGCGTTCGTCTCGCCCGCCGCGCCGGCCGGGGTGCCGCCGTACGCGTATCTGAGCGCCGTGCTGGCCGAGCGCCGCCGCCGCGAGGAGGCCCGGCTGGCGCTGCGCGCCGGCGTCACGGCCGGTCCACAGCCCCCGCGCCCCTCGTACCCGCCGCCGCCCCAGCCCGCGACCTCGTACCCGCCCGCGAGCTCCTACGCTCCTCCGCCCCAGCCTTCCTACGCTCCCCCGCCCCCTCCGGCGCCGCCGGGTCCTGGGGCGGGTGTCACTCCGGGCGGGTTCGCGCCCCCGCAATGACGGACGGCGGCCGCCCCGGCCTCGGGACGACCGCCGCCGCTCAGCGGGTCAGTGGCCCTTGTCGGGCCGGTACGACTCCTGGGTCTGCACGTTCAGCCGACCCGTCCGGACGTGCCGGGCGCTGTCGGTCAGCCGATCGTCGATCTTGACGATGTCCAGGCCGGCGTGGAAGTCGGCCCCGTAGATGTAGCCGTTGTAGTAGTAGGCGGACCAGATCCCGCCGCCGCTGCCGTCCGCGCGGGGACCGCGTTCGAAGTAGCCGATCTCCCTCGGGTTGGCCGCGTCGGTGAAGTCCCAGACGGACAGGCCGCCCATGTACCACGCCTGCACCATGATGTCGCGGCCTTTGACCGGGATCAGCGAGCCGTTGTGCGCGACGCAGTTCTCGCTGTCGGCCTGGTAGCGCGGGATCTTGAAGTAGCTCTTGAAGACGAGCTGGCCGTGGACGATCTCGTAGATGGCGTCCGCGCCCCGGTTCGGGCCGGTGGCCTCGTTGCAGGTGGCCAGGCCGCCGCCGCCGAGCTCGTCGGTGAAGACGACCTTCCTGGCGTCGTTGCTGAACGTCGCCGAGTGCCAGAACGCGAAGTTCGGGTCGGTGGTGCGGGCGGTCACCCGCGGGTTGAGCCGGTCGCGGATGTCGAACAGCACGCCGTCGCCCATGCAGGCGCCCGCCGCGATGTCCTTCTCCGGGTAGGCGGTGATGTCGTGGCAGCCGCTCGTGGGCACGAGCAGGCCGGGCTGGGTCTCGTTGCCGCCGTCGGGGAAGACGACCGGGGTGGCCGCGACGGCCGCCTCGGCGGGCTTCTTCAGCGGCACCTTGATGATCGAGATCTTGTCGTGTGGCGGCTGGCAGTCCGGGAAGGTGCTGCTCGGGCTGTACGACGAGACGTACACGTAGACGTTCTTGTTCTGGTCACGGCCCTTGCCCGGCACCAGGGTCAGCGTGTGGGAGCCGCAGTTCGTCTCGACCGACTTGATGTAGCGCGGGTTGGCCTTGTCGGAGATGTCGAAGATGCGGACGCCCTCCCACGCCTCCTTGTGATCGGCGCTCAGGGCCGTGCTGTTGCAGGAGTCGTCGCTGCGGGAGGAGTCGACGGCGCTGAACAGCAGGTCGCCGTACACGCTGACGTCCATCTGCGAGCCCGGGCAGACGACGGAGCTGACCACTTTGGCCCGCTTCGGGTCGCGGATGTCGTAGATGGAGAAGCCGCCGTAGTTGCCGACGTAGGCGTAGCCGTCCTGGAAGGCCAGGTCGGTGTTGATGGTGCCGGCGAGCGGGGCGGGCTTCGGGATGTTGAGCACGTGGGTGACGTTCCCGCTGGTGACGACGGCGTCGGCGGGGGGAATGTCGGCAGTGGTCGCGGCAGTGGTCGCGGTGGCGGTCGCGGGGGTCGCGGTCAGCGACAGGGCGAAGGCCGCCGCGACCGCCGCTAGGGAGCGGCGGCGCGGGATGGACAACTCGGGAGCCTCCTTGACGTCAGTGACCGTGGCCGGGCCCGTGGCCGTGGCCGTGGTCCGGGTAGCTCTCCTGCGTCTGCGCGTTGAGCAGGCGCGACTTGACGCTGTTCGCCTGGTTCGTCCGCGGGTCGTTGATCTTCAGCACGTCCAGGCCGAGGTTGAAGTCGGAGCCGTAGATGTAGCCGTTGTAGTAGTACGCCGACCAGAAGCCGCCGCTCAGCGCCGGGGCGGTGTTGTCCGGGCCGCGCTCGAAGAAGGCGATCTCCTTGGCGTTGGCGGAGTCGGTGAAGTCGACCACCGAGATGCCGCCCTGGTACCACGCCTGCACCATGATGTCGCGGCCCTTGACCGGGATCAGCGAGCCGTTGTGCGCGACGCAGTTCTCGGTGTCGGCCTGGTGGCGCGGGATCTTGAAGTAGCCCTTGAAGACGAGCTGCCCGCCGACGATGTCGTAGTAGGCGTTGGCGCCCCGGTTCGGGCCGATGGCCTCGTTGCAGGTGGCCCTGGTGCCGCCGCCGAGCTCGTCGGTGAAGATCACCTTGGTGCCGGAGTTGTTGAACGTGGCCGAGTGCCAGAAGGCGAAGTTCGTCTCGTCGCGGACCTGGGCGGTGACCTTGGGCTGTTCGGGATCGCGGATGTCGAGCAGGATGCCGTCACCCATGCAGGCGCCGGCGGCGATGCCCTTCTCCGGGTAGGCCGTGATGTCGTGGCAGCCGGTCGTGGCCGACTTTCCGTTGGGGTAGCTGCCCGGCACGCCGCCGAAGCCGCCGTCGGGGAACAGGTTGGGCGTGGCGATCACGGACGCGGCCGTCGGGTTCCGCAGCGGGACCTTGATGATCGAGATCAGGTCGTGCGGGGGCTGGCAGTCGGGGAACGCCGCGCTCGGGCTGTAGGAGGAGACGTAGACGTAGACGTTGTCGCCCTTGCGGTCGGGCACCAGCGTGTGGGTGTGGGAGCCGCAGTTGGTCTCGACGGACTTGATGTAGCGCGGGTTGGCCTTGTCGGAGATGTCGAAGATGCGCATCCCCTCCCACGACTCCTTGACGCTGGCGGGCTGCGAGGTGCTTGCGCACGAGTCGTTGTTGCGGGAGGAGTCGACGGAGCCGAACAGCAGGTTGCCGTAGACCGACACGTCCATCTGGCCGCCGGGGCAGACCAACGAGCTGACCAGCCGCGTCTTCTTCGGATTCTTGATGTCGTAGATGGAGAACCCGTAGTAGTTGCCCACGTAGGCGTAGTCGCCCTGGAAGGCCATGTCGGTGTGGATGTCGGCGAGGGCCTCGGGCTTCGGCACGTTCGTGACGTGCGTGATGTTGGGGCTCATGACGATCTCGCCGGGAGCCGGGATGTCCGCGGCCTGGGCGGGCAGGGTGGTGCCGGCCAGCGCCACGACCGCCGCGAACAGGATGAGGGCCCTGCGGGGGCTTAACACCGGTCAATCCTCCTATAAAGGGAGCATAAATCTACGCCATCTTGACGCGCCGGCGCCCCGCTAGCCAGCGTCCAAACTGTCAAATTTTGTTCCGATTCGCCCTCTTTCAATCCACCTGTCATTGGCTTAGAGTGCGCATTCTCTACACCCTCAGTCAGGGAGGCTGGGTGCGCTCCGCGCTCAACGTCATCGCAGGCACGCTCGTCACCCTCACCGGCATCGCGCTCTCCGGCTGCTCGTCCTCCCCGCCACCGGCCCCACGGGCGGACTCGACCGCGCCCGTGATCGCCCCCGGGCGTCCCGGCGAGCAGGCGAGGACGCTCGGCCCCGGCGAGGCCGCCACCGCCGTGCCCTCGCCGACCGCGAACGCCGCCGACGTCATCTACGTCCAGGACATGATCATCCACCACCGTCAGGCGCTCGACATGGCGCTGCTCGCGCCGAGCCGGGCGGAGTCGGCCAAGGTGAAGGGCATGGCCGACCGGATCAAGGCCACCCAGGGACCGGAGATCCAGTACATGACGGGCTGGCTGCGCGAGCAGGGGCAGAAGGAGCCCGATCACCACGCGGCGCACGACGGCATGCCGGGCATGGCCACCCCGGAGCAGCTCGACGCGCTGAAGGCGGCCAAGGGCGTCGCGTTCGACCGGATGTTCCTGCAGCTCATGATCAACCACCACCTGGGGGCGATCAAGATGTGCGAGCAGGTGCTGAGCAGCGGCTCGCACATGCGCATCGAGGAGCTGGCGAGCGAGGTCAGCGTCGAGCAGACCGCCGAGATCCGCCGCATGCAGCAGATCGAGCGCGAGCTCCCACCCGCCTGAGCTTCAGGAGCCCACGCGCCAGGAGTGCAGGTAGTCCTCCTGCTCGCCGGTCAGCCGGTCGATGCCGATCCCGGCCGCGGCCAGCTTGAGCCTGGCCACCTCGTGGTCGATCTCCTCCGGGACGTCGTACACGCCGGGCGCGAGGCCGGCGCGCTCGGCGGCCAGCCACTCCACGGCGAGGGCCTGCGCGGAGAACGACATGTCCATCACGGCGGCCGGATGACCCTCGGCCGCCGTGAGGTTGACCAGCCGCCCCTCGGCCAGCAGCAGCAGGCGGCGGCCGTCGGGCATGACGTACTGGTCGGTGTTGGGGCGGACGCCGCGCTGCACCTCGCCGGCCAGCTCGTCCAGCGCCCGGACGTCGATCTCCACGTCGAAGTGCCCCGCGTTGGCCAGGATCGCCCCGTCCTTCATGACCGACAGGTGCTCGGCCCTGATCACGTCGCGGTTGCCGGTCACCGTGACGAACAGGTCGCCGAGCAGCGCGGCCTGCGCCATCGGCCGCACCTCGTAGCCCTGGAGGGTCGCGTCGAGCGCCTTGACCGCGTCGATCTCGGTCACGATCACCCGCGCCCCGAACCCCTTGGCCCGCTCGGCCACGCCCCGACCGCAGTAGCCGAAGCCGGCCACGACCACCGTACGGCCCGCGAGCAGGGTGTTCGTGGCCCGCATGATGCCGTCCAGGGTGGACTGGCCGGTGCCGTACCTGTTGTCGAACATGCGCTTGGTGCGCGTGTCGTTGACGGCCACGACGGGGAAGCGCAGCGCCCCCTCCGCCGCCATCTGGCGCAGCCTGATGATGCCGGTCGTGGTCTCCTCACAGCCGCCGCCCACCCGCTCCAGCAGGTCGACGCGCTCGGTGTGCAGGATGTTGACCAGGTCGCAGCCGTCGTCGAGCACGAGATCGGGCCCCACGTCGAGAGCCTGGTGGATGTGCCGGTAGTAGGCCGCCCGGTCGACGCCCGCGCGGGCGTGCACCCCGATCCCATAGCCGCGCAGCGCCTCGGCCACGTCGTCCTGGGTGGACAGCGGGTTGGAGGCGGCCAGGGCGATCTCCGCCCCGCCCGCCTGCAGCGCCCCCATCAGCACGGCCGTCTCGGCCGTGACGTGCAGGCAGGCCGCGATCTTCAGCCCGGCGAGCGGCTGCTCCAGCGCGAACCGCTCGCCGATGGCCGTGAGCACCGGCATCGAGCGGGCGGCCCAGGAGATCTGCCGCTCGCCGCTTTCCCTCAGGTCCATGGCCTGCCGCAGCGGATCAGTAGCGGTAGTGGTCGGACTTGTACGGGCCCTCGACGTGCACGCCGATGTAGGCCGCCTGCTCCTTGGTCAGCTCGGTGAGCTTGACGCCGAGCGCGTCGAGGTGCAGCCGCGCCACCTTCTCGTCGAGGTGCTTGGGCAGCGTGTAGACCCCGATCGGGTATTCGGCGGTCTTGGTGAACAGCTCGATCTGCGCGATCACCTGGTTGGTGAACGAGTTGGACATGACGAAGCTGGGGTGGCCGGTGGCGCAGCCCAGGTTCATCAGCCGGCCCTCGGCGAGCACGATGATCGAGTGGCCGTCCTCGAAGACCCACTCGTCGACCTGCGGCTTGATGTTGTTCTTCACGATGCCGGGCAGCTTGGCGAGGCCGGCCATGTCGATCTCGTTGTCGAAGTGGCCGATGTTGGAGACGATCGCCTGGTGCTTCATCTTCGCCATGTGCTCGGCGGTGATGATGTTGAAGTTGCCGGTGGCGGTCACGAAGATGTCGGCGATGCCGACGACCTCGTCCAGGGTGGTGACCTGGAAGCCGTCCATGGCGGCCTGGAGGGCGCAGATCGGGTCGATCTCGGTGACGATGACGCGGGCGCCCTGGCCGCGCAGCGCGTCGGCGCAGCCCTTGCCGACGTCGCCGTAGCCGCAGACCACCGCGACCTTGCCGCCGATGAGCACGTCGGTGGCGCGGTTGAGACCGTCGATGACGGAGTGGCGGCAGCCGTACTTGTTGTCGAACTTCGACTTGGTGACCGAGTCGTTGACGTTGATGGCCGGGAAGAGGAGCTGGCCGTTCTTGTGCATCTCGTACAGGCGGTGCACGCCGGTGGTGGTCTCCTCCGTCACGCCCTTGATGCTCTCGGCGATGCGGGTCCACCGCTTGTCGGCGCCGACCGTGCGGGTGAGCAGGTCGACGATGACGTGCCACTCCTCCGGATCGTCGGCCGTGGCGGGCGGGACGGCGCCGGCCTTCTCGTACTCGGCGCCCTTGTGGACGAGGAGCGTGGCGTCGCCGCCGTCGTCGAGGATCATGTTGGGGGCGTCACCGTCGGGCCAGGTGAGCGCCTGCTCGGTGCACCACCAGTATTCCTCCAGCGTCTCGCCCTTCCACGCGAACACCGGGACGCCCTTGGGGTCCTCCGGGGTGCCGTCGGGGCCGACGACCACCGCGGCGGCGGCGTGGTCCTGGGTGGAGAAGATGTTGCAGCTCACCCAGCGGACCTCGGCGCCGAGGGCGACCAGCGTCTCGATGAGGACGGCGGTCTGGATCGTCATGTGCAGGGAGCCCATGATCTTCGCGCCGCGAAGGGGCTGGGAGGCCGCGTACTCCTTGCGGACCGCCATCAGGCCGGGCATCTCGTGCTCGGCGAGCCGGATCTCCTTGCGGCCGAAGTCGGCAAGTGAAAGGTCGGCGACCTTGAAGTCCATGGGTTTCCCCTCGCGCTGACTGATGATTGTCGCGAGAAGTCTAGGCGGCGCCGGGCAGCGGTCGCATCTACGGGACGGCGAAACTGACGTAAGAATGTAAGGATGCGCATCACGGAAGCGGCCAGACGGCTCGGCATGTCCCCTCGAATGCTTCGCTACCGGGAGGCGCTCGGGCTGCTGCCGCCCGTGCGTGAGCAGGGCGCGCACCGCCGGTTCGGGCCCGAGGAGCTGGCCGCGGTGGCGCAGGGGGTGGAGCTGGAGAAGCGGTTCGACGTCTCGCCGGCCGAGCTGGCGTTCGCGCTGCGGGTGCTGAGCGAGCCCGCGGTGGCCGCCGCCGTACGCGACCTCGGGGTGCGGATCGGGCGCATCCAGGTGCCGCGCAGGGCCCTCGACTTCGAGAAGGAGAAGGCCCTGCGCCTGCTGCGCCCCGGCGGCCGCCCGTCAGGCGGATGAAGGGCTCAGTTGGACGCCGGGGTGCGCAGCCGGTCGAGGTCGGGCTCCAGGTAGATGACCCGGGCGATCGGCTCCGCCTCGCGGATGCGCCGCTCGGCCTCGTCGATGCCGCGCGCCACCTCGGCCGCCGTGTCGTTGTGCTCGACCGCGATCTTCGCGGCCACCAGCAGCTCCTCCGGGCCGAGGTGCAGCGTGCGCATGTGGATGATCCGCTCCACCTCGGGCGCGCTCTCCAGCGCGGCGCGGATGCGGGTCTCCACCTCGGGCGAGGCGCCCTCGCCGACCAGCAGCGACTTGGTCTCCATGGCCAGCACGACCGCGATGATCGCCAGCAGCACGCCGATCATCATGGTGCCGACGCCGTCCCAGATGCCGTTGCCGGTGATCACCGCCATCGTCACGCCGAACAGCGCGAAGATGAGGCCGAGCAGCGCGCCGAGGTCCTCCAGCAGGATGACGGGCAGCTCGGGCGACTTCGACCGGCGGACGAACGCCACCCACGACTGCTTGCCGCGCACCGCGTTCGACTCCTTGATCGCGGTGCGGAACGAGAAGCCCTCTGCGATGATCGCGAAGATGAGCACCCCGAAGGCCCAGATGGGCGACTCGACGTCCGTCGGGTGGGAGATCTTGTGCCAGCCCTCGTAGAGCGAGAAGGCCGCGCCGATCGTGAACAGCACCACCGCGACCACGAAGGCGTAGAAATAGCGCTCGCGGCCGTAGCCGAAGGGATGCTCCTTGGTGCTGGCCCGCGCCGCCCGCTTGCCGCCGATGAGCAGCAGCACCTGGTTGCCCGAGTCAGCGACGGAGTGGATGCCCTCCGCCAGCATCGACGATGATCCGGTGAACGCCGCCGCCACGAACTTGGCCACCGCGATGGCCAAATTGGCGGCCAGGGCCGCAATGATCGCTTTTGTTCCGCCGCTCGCGCTCACCGGTCTTCTCCACTCATAGGGTTGAGGCTTGGAGAGGATCCTATTGGGAGATTCTTGCCCTGAGTTCTGTGATCGCCGACACAGAGGTCGGATCGATGCCGTAACCCAGCGCGAGATAGGCGCTGGCATAGTCGCCGAGCCCGATCAGCGAGGCCATCCGCTCCAGCGGATGCGCGCCCTCGGCGACCAGCTCGGTCACGGGCACGTCGCGGTCGCGGGCCAGCCGCAGCGCGACCTCGCGCTGCCGCGTCACCTGGGGATGCTCCTCGACGTCACGCAGCACCACGAGCCGCAGGGTGCGCCCGGAGGTGTCGGCGAAGATGTCGCGCTCGGCCATCGGCCCGTCGAACACGGCCACCTGGTTGTGGCCCGCCTCGGGCAGCTCGCCGCAGATCGCCGGATATTTCGCGTTGGCGGCCAGCTGTCCGGTGAGCCGGGTGGCCGCCACCCGCGTGACCGCCGAGGTGCCCCAGATCACCGGGACGCTCTCGGCGAGGTCCATCGCGAGCGACTTGCCGGGGTTGATGAAGGTGTCGCTGGACGGCCGGCACCGGTGCGCCATGTCCTCCAGCGACCCCGCCACCCGCTCGAACAGGTCGGGCTCGACGCTCACCAGCCGCAGCGCGGCGGCGGCCACGAGGGTCGGGATCGCCAGCAGCCAGAGGTTGGCCCGCGACTGGCCGGTGACCGGCACCGCCACGTAGCTCGCCGACGCCTGCAGGGCGATCGCCTCCAGCGGGGAGCCCGCGGGCCCCACGCCGAGCAGCGTGCAACCGCGCCGGACGGCCTGCGTGGCCACCGACACGGTCTCCTCGGTGTCGCCCGAGCCGGACACGGCGATGACGAGATCGGTCGCGCCCACCCAGCCGGGGAGCTGGTAGGAGCGCAGGGTCACGATCGGCAGCGGCACACCCGAGCCGGCCACGGCCGCGAGCAGGTCGCCCGCGATGCCCGAGCCGCCCATGCCCGCCACCACGACCGCCCTCGGCCGCCCGTGAGCGACCAGCCGGTCGAGGTGGGCCTCCGCGGCCACGCGGGCGCCGGTGCGGACCTGCGCCGCGGACGCGGCGACCGCGGGCAGCATGCCGGAGGGGTCGGCCTCGCTCAGATGAGCCTGGTCGTCGAGCCGGTCCGGCTCCCAGGTCACGGCTTCCTGGCCTCGTCGACGAGCAGAACGGGGATGTCATCCCGGACGGGGTAGACCAGGCCGCAGCCGGTGCAGGCCAGCTCCTCGGACTCGGACTCGGCACGCAGGGGCGCCTTGCACGCCGGACATGCCAGGATCTCCAGCAGCCAGTCGTCGATCTTCACACGCTCACCCATCTCGCTATCCGTCACCAGCTTGACCGTAACACCACGGCGCGGCACGCAGGCGGGCCGAGCCTGCCCGCGTCCACGGTCGGCGGATCAACCGACGGACACCGCGCCATCGCGTCCTTCTCGCGCGAGGAAGTCTGCCACGAACTCGGCGGTCTGCTCCCAGCCCTCGACGGCCACGCACTCCACGCCCATCAGTTTGACCGGGTAGTCGTTGCCGCCCTCGTCGAGCCGGTCGCCGACGAACAACACGTCGCCGATCGACAGGTCGAGGGCTTCGAGCAGGCGGCCGATGCCGTACGCCTTGTCGACGCCCTGCCGGGTGATGTCGACCGACGTCGAGCCGCCGCCGCGGACCTCCAGGTCCGGCAGCTGCTCGGAGACCCGCGCGCACAGCAGGCGGCGCTTGGCGCCGTCGGGGTCCCAGGCGTATTTCGCGGGCGGCGGGGCCTGCTGCCCGAGGGCCGAGAAGGTGATCTGGCTGCCGCGGTCCTCGATGATGTCGCCCCAGGTGTCGTCGCTCCAGAGGCCGAGCTCCTTGGCGGACCGGGTGAGCACCTCGATGATCTCCGCCTTCTCGGCCTCGGCGAAGTCCTCGGCGTAGACCAGGGACCAGTCGCCGTCCTTCCAGCGGTAGTAGCGCGTGCCGCAGGTCGGCATGAGGTGCAGCCGGGCCCGCTGACCGTCGTCGATCGGCAGGTGACGCAGCACCTGGGTCTGGAACTGGGCGAACTGCCCGCCGGAGATCACGCAGACCTCGACGGCGTCGAGCAGCCGCGCCAGGAGGGCGGCCATCCGCTCGTCGATCTGGGACTTGGACACCGCCAGTGTGTCGTCCAGGTCGAAGGCGACCAGGGAGAACGTGCGATTAATCGGAACTCCTACGATTCGACCGCGGACATGACCTTCGACTTTACCGGCCGGCAGGGAAGAGCGCGTCTCACCTCTCGCCGCGGTTGGGCTGCGCCGAGCGGAGGATGCGCAGGTGGCCCCGCCGGCCGACCTCGACGCCGTCGCCGACCGGCTCGCCGCTGCCGGGACGGGCCGGGCGGGCGGCCTCCCTGACGGCGTTGGCCAGGGCTTCGAGGTCGTCAGAGCTGGGTGAGGCGCCGTCCGTGGGCAGCCGCACCACCTCCCAGCCACGGGGAGCGGTCAGCCGTTCGGCGTGTTCGGCGCACAGGTCGTAGCAGTGTGGCTCCGCGTACGTCGCCAGGGGGCCGAGAACAGCGGTCGAGTCGGCGTATACGTACGTGAGCGTGAAGACGGCAGGCTGGCTGCAGGCGGTGCGGGAACAGCGGCGGACGGGGCTCACGGAGGGACCGTATCTGGTAAGAGTGCGAGGCGCCACTATCTGAGCGCTCTTAACGAGCGTGTCGCCACAATTCGGACACCTGTCTCAGCCTTTCCACCCACATGCCCCGATGACGTACCCCGGACCACCTGCCGGGATCACCGGACGGCCGCCGGCCGAGGCGTACGAAAGGATCACCACCCGGCTACCCACCTGGGCGCGCCCGTGCCCCGTCGTACGGTGATCGGGTGGATCGTCCCCGTACACTTGCCGTGTGACACCACGGCGCGGTCCCAGACGGCGCGATCGCCACGGTCGCGGGCTTCGCGGCCCGCTCGCCCCCTCGCATGTCCCCATGGCCAGGTCGCGCAGCGAGCGCTTCGACGACCTCGTGCTCGACGCCGTCGACCGGCTGCGGCCCCGCTGGGAGCGGCAGCTCTCGGCGGTGGAGTTCGCGGTGGAGGAGGTGCCGCCGCTCAGCGAGCTGGACGACGGCCCGCGCCTGACCTCCGACCCGATCCCGTTCGGCCGCGCCGACGCCGCCAGCGGCCAGAACCCGGCGGCGGTGGTCGTCTACCGCCGCCCCCTTGAGGCCAGGGCGCGTGACCGCGACACGCTCGGCGCGATGGTCCACGACACCGTGGTGGAGCAGGTCGCCACGCTGCTCGGCCTCTCCCCCGAGACCGTCGACCCCGGCTACGACGACCGCCGCTGATCTCAAGGGGCGACCACGCGCGCGGTGTCCGTGAGCGGCGGCAGCAGGGTCCACACCCGCGCGGGTGCCAGCGGCTGGACGGTGAACATGAGCCCGTCCTTCAGTCGTTCCTCCAGCACCCGGCCGCCGTAGACCTCCCCGGACACCGGGGTCACCACGATCGCGAAGTCGCCGCGTGCCTTGAGCCGGACGCTCCGGGTGCGGTTCGCCGGCACGTCCACGTCGAACGGCGGCTCGGCCGCGCCCTTGCCCGGCACCACCTGGACCCGTACCTTGCCCGCCGCGCCGCCGACCGCCGTGAGCACCAGGCGGGCGCCGGCGCCGTTGCGGGCCACCGCGCTGCCCAGCTCCAGTGACGGCGTGCCGGAGGTGAAGGCGACGTCCTGGTGCTGACCGGTGCCGGTCATGACCGCGCCGGCCACGATCGGCACGTTCGAGGTGAGGACGAGGGCCGCCGACGAGGCGCCGAGCCCGGTGGTGACGTCCGCGGAGACGACGCCGCCGGCCGGCACGTCGAGCGTCTCGCGGCCGCGCATCGCGTACTCGGCGTCCTCGCCGACCGCGCGCACCCGCACCACCGCGTCCGTCTCGCCGGGGGCGGCGACGAGGAGCTGCCGGCCTCCGCCGCCGCCCGGGATGCCGGGCACGACCACGCGGGTGGCGGGCGCGGCCGCGGCGGGCAGCCAGTCGACGCCGCCGCTCTCCAGGACGACGCGGGCCGAGACGGCGACGCGGCCGAGGATCGTGGTGACGCCGACGGCCGTGATCTCGGCCGACGGCGCGAGCGTACGCAGGTCGATCGCCCGCTCCCGGCCGGGCGGGATCTCCAGCCCCACGCCCTTGTCGCCGGAGACCGGACCCTCGGGGGCGTGCACCTGCACGTCCACCAGGGCGGGGGCCTTGTCGGCGTTGGCGAGGCGGAGGACCACGTCCGCGTCGGCGGGGCCGGGGCCGAGGAGCCAGGTGACCTGCGCGGGCTCGGTGCAGCGCACGCCGGACAGGCCGCGCTCCGCGCCCCCGATCGCCCGCACGGTGTAGCCGGCCTCCAGTGCGCCAGGGCCGTCGGTCACGTACGGCGCGCCGCTCTTCATGGTCTCGTACGTCAGCGAACCAGGCAGATGGACGCCGACCTTCTCCCCCTTCGTCCCCGGACAGACGGCGGTGACCGACTCGACCGGCACCTTGCGCGGGGCGGAGGAGGCCGGGGCCGCCGGGGCGGGGCGGGTGATCCAGGCGAGCCCGTACAGCGCCGCGAGCACGACGGTCACCACCGCGAGGAGGCCGTACCTGTTCTCGACGAAGGTCCTCACGACGCCCTCGCCGCCAGGAGGGGCGCGGCCGGGACGGGCTCGGCGGGCGCCTCCTGCGGGCTCTCGCGCCGGCCGGGCGCGGCGAGGACCACCATGACCAGCACCATCACGCCCTGCGCCCACAACCAGGGCCGGTGCAGGACGCTGTCCGGCTGGACCGGCACGCGGGTGACCGGCTCGGCCAGCCGCCACAGGCCGCCGGACTCCGACAGGCTCAGGCGTTCCAGCGAGGGCTGCGAGTCGAGCGTCCTCGCGAGCCCCGGCGGGACGGGCGGAGCCACCGCGACCATGGCGATGCCCTGCTGGGCCAGGGTGGCCGCGTCGCCGCCGCGCCCGCCGATAAGCCCTTGGGCGGCGGTGGCCACGCGGGCGGCGGCCTCGGCGGGAACGGGCAGCTCGGCCTCGCCGAGCAGCGGTGTACGGCCGTGCAGCACGGTGAAGGCCGCGCCCTTGACCACGAGGGTGCGCTCGCCGTTCTGGCTGCGCGCGGCGGCGAGCGCGGGCAGCATGTCGGGGGCGTCGCCGGTGAGGGGGCCGCGTACGCCGGTGGCCACCCACCAGCCGGCGGCCAGCAGCGGCGTGCTGAAGGCCACCGCCACGACCGCGGTCGCGCCGAGCCGCTGGAGGCCGCCGCCTGCGCGCAGCTCGGCCAGGCGGTGCGCGGTCAGGGCGACGAGCACGACGAGCCCGGTGCCGGCGAACGCGAGCGGCACTCCCGGCCAGGCCCGCGCCCCCTCGATCTCGACGCGGCTGACCAGGATCGCGACCAGCGTCCCGTACAGGGCGACACCCCAGCCGATGGCGACGATCGTCCGCTGGCGGCGCATGAGCAGCGCGGCCAGCGCCGTCACGAGCAGGCCCGCGGTCACCCAGAACGGCGGCAGTCCCGGCCCTCCGGGGGCGAGCGCGAGCAGCGACTCGGGCGCGAGCGCGGGATCGACCAGGGCGGGGTCGTGCAGCCCGGCCTCGCGCAGGATCCGTCCCGGCTCCGTCACGAGCCCGGCCAGCCAGGGGAACAGCAGCGCCACCGGCACGAGCAGCGCGATGGCGACGGACGTCACCGCGCCACGCGGCCGCCGCACCGCGAGCGCGGCCCCGCCGAGCAGCGCGACCATCGGGTACGTCAGCGGCACGAACGCCGTGCCGACCGCCAGCAGCAGCCCGAGCGCCCAGGCGGCGCGGCGGGCGCGGCGCGGCTCGGCGGACAGCAGGGTCGTGCCGAGCGAGGCGTAGACCGGCACCAGCACGAACACCACGGCCGTGCCCAGCCGCCCGGCCGCGACGGCGCCGGTCGCGACGGGCAGCAGCGCGTACGTGCCGGCCGCCCACGCCCGTGCCGGCACCGCCGGGACGACGTGCCTGGTGGCGAGGTACGCGGCGGCCCCGGCCAGCGGCACCGAGCCGAGCAGCAGCACCGACACCGCCAGCCAGGTCTTGCCGAGCGCCAGCGTGGACAGCGCCGCGACGACCGCCACGTAGGGCGGGGCCCAGGCGTCGGAGCCGAGCCCGACGCCGTCGTGGAAGCCTTCGGTGTAGAACGCCCACAGATCGCCCGCCCCGCCGGTGACCGGCACCAGCGCGCCCCCGCCGAGCCGGTCGCCGAGCAGCAGGGAGCGTTCGGCGACCAGCGAGACGGCGGCCAGCGCGAGCATGAGGACGACGCCGGGCCTGGACAGGAACCGTTTGACCGCGCCGCTGTCGTCCGGCGCGAGCGCCTGCTCCTCGTCCTCCCCGGAGGAGGAGGAGGCGGCGGCGTGGTGGTGGCGGCCGGCGGCGTCCACGGGCGCTCCGCCGGCGAGGAAGCTCTGCACCATGTCGACCAGCCGGCGGTAGGCCGCGCCCGGCGGGGTCATCAACCGCTTTACGCGTATATATCCCTTCTTGCGGCCGTAGCTGCGGGCCCGGCGCGCCCGCATCAGCCGGAAGGGATGCACCAGCACCGACCCCATCGCGACCAGCTCGTCCAGCGCGTTCGCCGGCTGCTTGCCCACGATGAACAGCAGCGTGCGGAAGGCCGAGCCGAGCACGTTCCGCAGCAGCGCCCAGAGCATCGCGCGGAACGGCAGGTTCGCCATGACCACGAAGATCGCGTTACGCCGGTCGAGCCGGCGGGGGTGGTCGCCGCTCACCGTGACGCGCCGCCGCCGGCGGGCCGCCGCCTCCGCGTGCCAGGCCACGGCCGAGGTCGTGACCAGCACCTTGTGCCCGGCGTTGCGGATGCGCCAGCACAGGTCGAGGTCGTCGCGGAACAACGGCAGGAACGGGTCGAGCCCGCCCACCGTCTCCCACACGTCGCGCCGGACCAGCATCCCGGCCGTGGAGACCGACATGACCTCACGGACGCCGTCGTGCTGCCCCTGGTCGAACTCGTGCGGCTCCAGCCCGGTGTCCCTGCGGCCCGTACGGCCCACCGTCACGCCCAACTCCAGCAGGCGGCGGCGGTCGAGCCAGTCGCGCAGCTTGGGGCCGACCACGGCGGCCTTCGGCTCCTGCCCGGCCACGGCGAGCAGGGCCTCCAGCGCCCACCGGTCGGGGGCGCAGTCGTCGTGGAGCAGCCAGATCCACTCGTCGGGCCCTGCGGAGGGCAGGCGCCCGAGCGCCTCGGCGACCGACTCGGCGAAGGCGGCCGAACGGGGCAGGGAGATCACGTTGCCACGGCCGAGCGCCTGGGCCAGCAGGTCGGCCGAGCCGTCCCTGCTGCCGTTGTCGACGCCGATCACGCGGTCGGGCCTGCGGCTCTGGCTCACCAGCGCCCGCAGCGTCTCCCCCAGCCAGCGCCCGCCGTCGTGCGCGACGACGACCACGGTGACGTAGGGACGGGACATGTGCAGGTGACTCCTGGGGGGTTGATCAGGCGCGCCCACCTTACATCTCGAAGCAGTCAGAAAACGCGAAAAAGGGTCACGTGGGCGGACCCACGTGACCCTTCCTCCTCTATGTCAAACGGCCTGGCGCTTGATCCGTCTGCGCTCCCGTTCGGACAGTCCACCCCAGATGCCGAACCGCTCATCGTGCTCGAGTGCGTACTCCAAACACTCCGCACGGACCTCGCACGATCGGCAGACCTTCTTGGCCTCTCGGGTGGAGCCGCCCTTCTCAGGGAAGAACGCCTCCGGATCGGTCTGCGCGCACAACGCGCGCTCCTGCCAGCCAAGTTCTTCAGCGTCAAGCTGATCCTGTGCGATGACCGGATCGGTCACTGCACACCTCCCTGCCGCCCGCCCGCAATGGAGCCCCCCATGAACGCCTTCCTTATTACCCACCCACGGGAAGGCATAACAACATGGCTGTAATTACACGCGCGTGCGCTGTCCGGCGTCAAGCGGCATGCAGGTATCCGGGGAAAGACCAGATCTCGCCCCGGTGTGCTTGGCATGTGATGTTCTCGCCCGGGCGAACCCGCCTGAAACATGGGCTCGCCAGGGGTCGTTCAACCTGTCAGCGGTCCGAACCGTACCAGGGCGGGATAGACACCCGCCCGTGGCCCACCTTCTCTCTAGCCGTCCATTGCCGGTTCGTTACCTGCGTGGCTCGTTGGGGGTGTATATGGCAGTCGGGTTGATCGGGTCGTCTCCGGGACGGCCCTGGTCACCGAGGGCGTCGCCGCGCAGCTGCGACTGGTCGAGCCGCATCGTCGACTCGCTCTGGCCCTCGTTCCACGCGGGGGCGGCGGAAGCGGCCGGGGCCTGGTGGGCCGGCTGGTACGGGCGCGGCTCGTAGCCGCCCTGCTGCTGCGGCGGCTGCTGCTGCTGCGGGTGGCCGAAGGGGGTCTCGTACGCGCGCGACTGGTACGTCTCCGCCTGCTGGTAGGCGTCGAGGAGCTGCTGGGAGCGCGGGTCCACGGGCGGGTCGGGCTCCTGGTAGGCGGGAGCGCCGGTCGCGGCGAACTCGGCGCCGGAGTAGCCCGTGAGGGGGCTGCCGCCCTGCTGCGGCTGGTCGAACGCGCTCTGACCGTAGTACGCCTGCTGCTGCGGCGGCTGGAACGAGACGTTCGGGGAGGTCTCACCCGTGGGGTAGGACTGGTCGGCCGGGGTGGCGAAGGAGTCCGGGGGCGCGTACGGGTTGGGGCTCTGGTGGCCGTACAGGGTGGGCTGGCTGTCCGCGGGGACGTACGGGGCGGGCTGGTACTCGACGGGGGGCGGGGTGTTGTAGTCGGGGGACGGCGCGGGGGTGGCGTAGTCCGGGAGGGAGTGGGCGGGGGCGGCCGGGCGGTCGACGGTGGGGGCCGTGTCCGCGGGCGCGTAGGAGTGCTGGCCGAACAGCTGCTGGTCCTGGCCGCCGAAGGGCTGCGGGTCCTGGCCGAACTGCGGCTGGCTCTGGGGGAACGGCTGCGGGTCCTGGGCGAAGCCGGGGTTGGTGCCGTATCCGCCGGCGTCCTGGGCGCCGAGGCCCTGCGGGGGCGCGTAGGGCGAGTCCGCGGGCTGGCCGCCGAAGCCCTGATGGGGCTGCTGGTCGGCCGCGGCGGCCGGGAGGGCTCCCCGCACCTGGGGGTACGCCTGGTCGGCGGCCTGCGGCGGCTGGGGGGCGTAGGCGGGCTGCTGGGGGTCGGCGGGCGGGGCGTACTGGCCGCCGGGCACGGAGTGCTGGCCGGACAACGGCTGGGGCTGGGGCTGGGGCGACAGCGGCTGGGGCTGGGGCTGGCCCGGCACGGGGTGCTGCCCGGACGGCGGCTGCTGGCCGTAGGCGGGCAGGTGCTCGGGCTGGCCGGGGACGGGCTGTCCGGGCATCGACTGCTGGCCGGAGAGCGGCTGCCGGCCGTAGGCGGGCAGGTGCTCCGGCTGACCCGGCACGGGCTGCCCGGGGACCGGCTGCTGGCCGGAGAGGAACTGCGGGCCGGGGACGGGCTGCTGCCCCGTCGGGGGCTGCTGGCCGTAACCGGCGGCGGCGGGCTGCTCGTACTGCGCCGCAACCGGCTGCTGCCCGTAGCCGGGGACGGGCTCGTAACCAGGGGTGGGCTGGTCCTGCGGGCCGTAGCCGGGGGCGGGCTGGTCCTGCTGAGGGCCGTAACCGGGCGCGGGCTGATCCTGGGGGCCGTAGCCGGGGGCGGGCTGGTCCTGCGGGCCGCCGTAGCCGGGGGCCGGCTGGTCCTGGGGGGCGGGGTGCTGGCCGGGTGAGGGCTGGAGGGCCGGGGGCTGGGGGGCCGGGGGCTGCTGGCCGTAGCCGGCCTGCTGGGGCTGGCCGAACTGCTGGTCCTGCGGCCCGAACTGCTGGTCCTGCTGGCCGAACTGCTGGTCTTGCTGGCCGAACTGCTGGTCCTGCTGGCCGAACGCCTGATCCGGGCGGCCGAACGCCTGGTCCTGCGGGCCGAACCCCTGGTCCTGCTGACCGAAAGCCTGGTCCTGCAGGCCGCCGAAGCCCGGCTGGGGCTGGCCGAAGTGGCCCTGGTAGACCGGGGCGACCGGCCGCGCGGGCAGCGCCTGCGGGATGAGGTACACGAGCGCCAGCCCCGTCAGGGCCAGCCGGGGCACCCCGAGGAGCACGAACTCGACGGTCGGCCGGGCGCCGTCACCGGCGAACAGCCCGAGCAGCAGCGCCAGCATCCCGAACAGGGAGGCGAGCAGCAGCCCGACGGCCGCCCCGTACGTGATGGGCTTGGCCTTGTCCGACGGCGTGCCGATCTTGGTGACGAGGAGCACCGCCCCGAGCAGCAACGCGGTCACGACCGGGTCGGTGAGTCCGAAGAAGTTCGAGGCCGCGCGACCGGTGAAGGTCGAGCTGGACGACGAGCCGATGAGGAGGTGCCCGATCGCCAGCAGCACGCTCGTCAGTCCGGCGACGAGCATGATCCAGGCGGCCGGCTCCCGCAGCCGCGTGACGTCAATTTTGCTCACAGCTAACCCCCAACGGACCCTTTGGCCCGAAGGGAGTTTGCCACATTACCCCGTCAAACGTCGGGCGTCCCAGCAACCCCTTACATCTCAATTCGGCCTATACCTGCAAGTACACGGTTGCAGCCGGTGAAAATCCACCCCCTCGGCCCGGGCCTGTCGGCGACCGGTGAAAGGCCGGTGAAAGGCCAGTGGAAGACTGAGGGACATGCACATCGTGTCACTCGCCGGCGGCATCGGCGGCGCCCGTTTCCTGCGCGGTCTGCGCGCGACCGAGCCGGACGCCACGATCACCGTGATCGGCAACACCGGTGACGACATCACGCTGTTCGGGCTGCGGGTCTGCCCCGACCTCGACACCGTGATGTACACCCTGGGCGGCGGCATCGACGAGGAGCAGGGCTGGGGCCGGGCCAAGGAGTCCCACGTGGTCAAGGAGGAGCTGGCCGCGTACGGCGTGGAGCCGCAGTGGTTCGGCCTCGGCGACCGCGACTTCGCCACCCACATCGTCCGCTCGCAGATGCTGGAGGCCGGCTACCCGCTCTCGCAGATCACCGAGGCGCTGTGCACGCGCTGGCAGCCGGGCGTGCGCCTGCTGCCGATGACCGACGACCGCTGCGAGACCCACGTGGTGATCGAGGACGAGCGCGGCAAGCGCGCCGTGCACTTCCAGGAGTGGTGGGTACGGCTGCGCGCCTCGGTGCCCGCCCAGTCGTTCGCGCTGGTGGGGGTCGATCAGGCGAAGCCGGCGCCGGGCGTGCTCGACGCGATCCGGCAGGCCGACGTGGTGATCCTGCCGCCGTCCAACCCGGTTGTGAGCATCGGCACCATCCTCCAGGTGCCGGGGATCCGCGAGGCGCTGCTGCCCAAGACCGTCGTCGGAGTGTCGCCGATCATCGGCGGCGCTCCGGTGCGCGGCATGGCCGACGCCTGCCTGACCGCCATCGGCGTGGAGACGAGCGCGCAGGCCGTGCTGGAGCTCTACGGCTCCGACCTGATCGACGGCTGGCTCGTGGCCGAGGAGGACGCCGGGGTGGCGCTCGACGGCGTACGGGTCGTGGCCCGTCCCATCCTCATGCACGACGCCGAGGCCGCGGCCGGCATCGCCCGCACCGCACTCGACCTGGCCCTGGAGCTCTCCCGATGACCCTGACCCCCCAGCAGCCCCCCACCGTCGAGGTGATCGCCGTCCAGGGCATCGGCGAGGTGCGCGAGGGCGACGACGTGGCCGCCCTGCTGGCCGGCGCCGAGGTGCGTGACGGCGACATCGTCGTGGTCACCTCCAAGATCGTGAGCAAGGCCGAGGGCCGCGTCCGCCGCGCCCCCGACCGCTCCCGGGCCATCGCCGACGAGACCGAGCGCGTGGTCGCCCGGCGCGGCGACACCGTGATCTCCCAGACCCGGCACGGCTTCGTAATGGCCGCCGCCGGGGTCGACGCCTCCAACACCGAGCCGGGCACCGTCCTGCTCCTGCCCAAGGACCCGGACGCCTCGGCCCGGCGCATCCGGGCGGGCCTCGCGGAGCGAACGGGGGTGCGGACCGGGGTGATCGTCTCCGACACGTTCGGCCGGCCGTGGCGCAACGGGCTGACCGACGTGGCGATCGGCGTGGCGGGCGTGCGCCCGCTCGACGACTTCCGCGGCCGGTCCGACGCCTACGGCAACGAGCTGAGCGCGACCGTGACGGCGCTGGCCGACGAGATCGCCGGCGCGGCCGAGCTGGTCAAGGGCAAGCTCGACGGGGTGCCGGTGGCGATCGTCCGCGGGCTCGCCCACCTGGTGACCGACGACGAAGGCCCGGGGGTCGCGCCGCTGGTGCGCCCGGCCGACGAGGACCTGTTCCGCTACGGCTCGCGGGACGTCGTCTTCGCGCGCCGTACGATCAGGGAGTTCTCCGCCGAGCCCGTCGATCCGCAGGCCGTGCGGCGGGCGGTGGCGGCGGGCATCGCCGCGCCCGCGCCGCACCACACCACGCCGTGGCGGTTCGTGCTGGTCGAGTCGCCCGAGACGCGTACGAAACTGCTCGACGCGATGCGCGAGGCGTGGATCGCCGACCTCCGGGGCGACGGTTTCAGCGAGGAGTCGATCGCCAAGCGGGTGCGCCGGGGCGACGTGCTGCGCAACGCGCCCTACCTGGTGGTGCCGTGCCTGGTGATGGAGGGCTCGCACACCTACCGCGACGAGCGGCGCAACGCCGCCGAGCGGGAGATGTTCGTGGTGGCGACCGGCGCGGGGGTGGAGAACTTCCTCATCCAGCTGGCCGTCGAGGGGCTGGGCTCGGCGTGGGTGTCGTCCACGATGTTCTGCCGGCCGGTGGTGCGCGAGGTGCTCGACCTGCCCGCCGCTTGGGACCCGATGGGCTGCGTGGCCGTGGGGCACGCCGCCGCGCCGCCGCGTGACCGGGCGCCGCGCGATCCGGCCGATTTCATCGTGACGCGCTGACCTGGCCGTACTGACCGGAGCCCGCACACCCGGTCAGCCGGGCCATTTACCGTTAGGAAAGTTTCCTTTACATTTGGAGCATCCCCCCATGTAAAGGAGCCGCTTTCATGCGAAGGATGCTCACGTTGGTCGCCGTGGCGGCGATGGCCATCGCCGCCACGGTCTTCAACACCGGCCCCGCCCTGGCTCACGGCTACGTCAACTCGCCGCCCAGCCGGCAGGCCAACTGCGCCCAGGGCAAGGTGCCCGACTGCGGCAACATCGTCTACGAGCCGCAGAGCGTCGAGGGCCCGAAGGGCCTGCGCACCTGCAACGCCAACCTGGGCCAGTTCGCCCAGCTCAACGACGACAGCAAGCCCTGGCCCGTGGCCTCGGTGGGCACCACGGTGACCTTCACCTGGACGTTCACCGCCCGGCACGCGACCGCGAACTACCAGTACTACATCGGCAACACCAAGGTCGCCGAGTTCAGCGGCAACAACCAGCAGCCGCCCGCGACGGTCTCGCACACCGTGAACCTGTCCGGCTTCACCGGCCGCCAGAAGGTCCTGGCGATCTGGAACATCTCCGACACCGCCAACGCCTTCTACTCCTGCATCGACCTGCAGGTCGGCGGGGGCGGCAACCCGTCCCCGACCGCCACCCCCACCGTGACCAGGACGCCCACCCCGACGGCGACGCCGACCACCACCGCCCCGTCGGGCACGTGGCGCGCGGGCGTGGCGTACGCGGTCGGCAACACGGTCACCTACAACGGCGTCACCTACCGGTGCGTCCAGGCCCACACCTCGCTCGCCGGGTGGGAGCCGCCGAACGTGCCGGCGCTCTGGCAGCGCGTGTGACCCGCTGACCGGGAAGGGGACGCTCCGCCAGGGGCGTCCCCTTTCTCATGCGGCCTCTTTTATGCGGGGGGCTTGCAGGTGGGGTGGCACAGGCGGCGGGCCAGCGCCGCGAGGAAGACGTCGATGATCTCGTCCGGCCGCTGCGCCTCGTGCAGGGAGCCGTTCGTGGCGGCGGTGATCTGGCCGAGCGCCGCGCGGTCCACGCCGGAGCCGAAGGCGATGACGATGATCTGCACCGGCCGGTCGGGCCGCCACTCGCGGCGCAGCGTGTCCACCAGCCGCTCGCGGCTGATGCCCTTGCCGTCGTCCTTGCCCGCCGTGATCACCAGCAGCGTGTTGTTCATCTCCTCGCGGTACTCGCCGCTCACCCGGCGGAAGCCGCTGAGCACGGCGTCGTAGAGCGAGCTCGCCCGCGTGGGGTGGGCGGTGATACTGGCGGTGGCCTCCTCCAGGCGGCTGCGCCGGACGACCTGCCCGCGTTCCGGCTCGTTGATCGGCCCGAGCCCGACCAGCTCCCGGTAGCCCCTGACCTGCCCCAGCCCGCCGGCGAACTCCCACAGCCCCATGTGCGTGGACACCGGGAAGAGCTGGAGCCCGATCCTGGCGGCCTCCAGCGCCACCTGCACGCGGGTGCTGCCCTTCAGCGGCTCGGCCATGTGCTTGCTGGTGTCGGCCAGCACCAGGATGTTGGTGGGCGGGGCGAGCCGGCTCCAGGCGCGCAGCGCCTCGTCGATGTCCTGCGGCGTGACGGACGTACGCACCTTGGGGGCGGCCGTGGGGAGCAGCGGCCCCGGCGAGATCGGCCCCTCCTTGCCGTCGCCCGACCGGAACCCGGCCCGCCGCACGATCTGCTGCGCCTCCGGCCCCGTCAGCCAGTCGGCGAACGCGGTGGACGCCTCGGCCGCCACCGGGTCGGTGGCGGTGACGACGTAGGGGTAGTCGAGGTCGATGGTCCCCTCGCGCGGGTGCAGCGCCACGACCGGGTCGGCGGAGGGCCGCCGGTTGTGGTTCCACACGGACTGCTCGGGCACGATGACCACCGGCCGCTGCCAGAACGTACGGTCGTCCACGGCCGCCAGCATGCTGCGGTAGTCGGGGGCCGACCCCGCCTGCGCCCAGCGGACGAACGCGGTCAGCGCCTTGTCGGCCTCGGGGCCGGTGCCGACCACGTCGCGGGCGGCGGCCACGGTCGCGATGCCCGCCCCGGCCAGCGAGGGGTCGGGCACGCGTACGACGTCGGGCTCCTCGTCCGTGGGCGTCAGCCGCCCGCGCGCGGTGGACGGGAAGACCATCCGCCAGTTCATCTCGGTGTTGCCCACGGAGAAGCGCCGCGCCAGCGACTGCCGCGTGGCGAACACCAGCGGCGAGGTCGCGACGACGCTCTCCCCGGACGGCAGCGAGCTGGCCCCCTGCTGGCGGGCCAGCCGGATCCAGGCCGAGGAGTCGGCGATCCACCCGTCGGGCCGCTCGCGCAGCACGCCCGCGCGGTCGCCGATGAGCGTGCGCAGGACGGTGGCCGGCGGCTGCTCGGTCACCTGGACGAGCACGCACCGGCCGCCCACGGACGCCTTGGTGTCGTTGAACCGCCCGGCCGCCTCCATGACGGCGGGCGCGACGTCCACCGCCGCCGCGACGCTGACCAGCACAGGCTCCCGTGTGGAGCACAGCGCGCCCGCGCCGCCGAACACCACGGTCAGCGAGGCGACGACGATGGCCACGGCCGCGAGCCCGGCCAGCACGCCACGCCGTAACGCCTTCTTGCGCCGCTGCTCGGTGGAGAGCGCGGCGCGATGCCGACCCAACCGCACGTGCCGATTCTGTCAGGGACCCGCACTCGGGGCGCAACCCGTTGTTAGAACAAGTTACAACTAGGCGAGCGGCAGCACCCGCCGCACGCTCTGGCACACGCCGTCGCTCGCCGCCGAGGCGGCCAGCCGCTCCGCCGACGGGACGCCGTACTCGGTGGTGCGCTGGCGCACCGGCCGCCCGGTGACCTCCACCATGGCGCGCAGCTCGCTGATGGTCTTGTACGAGCCGTTCTCCGAGCCCGCCATGCGGCTGATGGTCTCCTCCATGAGCGTGCCGCCGAGGTCGTTGACGCCGCCCTGGAGCACCTGCCGGCACAGGTCGTCCTGGAGCTTCACCCACGAGCACTGGATGTTGCCGATCGCGCCGTGCAGCAGGATCCTGGCCAGGGCGTGCACCGCCCGGTTCTCGCGCGCCGTGGGGCCGGGGCGGGCGATGCCGGCCAGGTAGATCGGCGCGCTCGTGTGCACGAACGGCAGCAGCACGAACTCCGAGAACCCGCCGGTCTCCTCCTGCAGCCGCCGGATCAGCTTGATGTGCCTGACCCAGTGCAGGTGGTTGTCCACGTGGCCGTACATCATCGTGGACGTGGTCGGGATGCCCACCTTGTGTGCCGTGGTGATGACGTCGATCCACTCCTTGGCCGGCAGCTTGCCCTTGGTGAGCACCCAGCGCACGTCGTCGTCCAGGATCTCGGCCGCCGTGCCCGGCAGCGAGTCCACCCCGGCCTCCTTGGCGGCCTCCAGCCACTCCCGTACGGACAGGTTCGTCCTGGACGCCCCGTTGATGACCTCCATCGGGGAGAAGGCGTGCACGTGCATGTCGGGCGTGCGGGCCTTCACCGCCTTCGCGATGTCGAAGTACGCGGTCCCCGGCAGGTCGGGGTGGATGCCGCCCTGCATGCACACCTCGGTCGCGCCGGCCTCCCACGCCTCCTGCGCCCGGTCGGCCACCTGGTCCAGGCTCAGCGTGTACGCGTCCGCGTCCGTACGCCGCTGCGCGAACGCGCAGAACCGGCAGCCGGTGTAGCAGACGTTGGTGAAGTTGATGTTCCTGTTGACCACGTAGGTGACGTCGTCGCCGGCCGCCTGCCGCCGCAGGTCGTCGGCGATGGCGGCCAGCTCCTCCAGCGCCTCCCCGTCCGCGCCGAGCAGCGCCACGGCCTCGTCGTCGGTGAGCCCGGCCGGGTCGGCCGCCGCCCTGCGCAGCGCCTGCCGCACGTCGCCGGGCGTCGTGGGCGTCGCCGTGCCGAGGCGGTCCTTCAGCGCCTCCCAGTCGCCGTAGACGTGGTCGAAGTCGGCGCGCCGGTCGTGCGTGCGCCCGTCGGTGTCCACCTCGACGTGCAGGTCCACCCGTCCGGCCGGGACGAAGCCGCCGTCCGGCTCCTGCCACGGGCGGCCTTCGAGCACGGCGTCCTCGCGGGCCAGGCCGGTCGCCGGGTCGGCGAGCGCGGCCACGTGGGCGGACAGGCGCGGGTCCAGCCAGGGCTCGCCGGCCAGCACGTACTCGGGGTAGATGGTCAGGCGCTCGCGCAGCGCGAACCCGGCGGCGGCGGTGCGGGCCGCCAGCTCCTCGATCTGCGGCCAGGGCCGCTCGGGGTTGACGTGGTCGGGGGTGAGCGGGGAGACGCCGCCCCAGTCGTCGATGCCGGCGCGGAGCATGAGCGCGTACTCGGCGTCCACCAGGTTCGGCGGGGCCTGGACGCGGGCCTTCGGGCCGAGCACCAGGCGCGTGACGGCGATGGTGGCGGCCAGCTCCTGGAGGTCGGCGTCCGGCATGCCGCGCATCGCGGTGTCCGGCTTGGCGCGGAAGTTCTGGACGATGACCTCCTGGACGCCGCCGTACTCGCGGGCCACCCGCCGGATCGCGAAGATCGACTCGGCCCGGTCCTGGACGGTCTCCCCGATCCCGATGAGGATGCCGGTGGTGAACGGCACGTTGCTGCGCCCGGCGTCCTCCAGCACCCGCAGCCGCACCGCCGGGTCCTTGTCCGGCGAGCCGTAGTGGGGCTGCCCCTTCTCCTCGAACAACCGCCGCGACGTCGTCTCCAGCATCATCCCCATGGACGGCGCGACGGGCTTGAGCCGCTGCAGGTCCCGCCAGCTCATCACCCCGGGGTTGAGGTGCGGCAGCAACCCGGTCTCCTCCAGCACCCTGATCGCCATGGCCCGCACGTACGACAGCGTGTCGTCGTAGCCGTGCGCGTCCAGCCACTCGCGGGCCTGGTGCCAGCGGTCCTCCGGCCGGTCCCCCAGCGTGAACAACGCCTCCTTGCACCCCATCGCCGCGCCCTGCCTGGCGATCTCCAGCACCTCGTCCGGGCTCAGGAAGGGCGAGTCAAGCTTGTGCGGCGCGGTGGCGAACGTGCAGTAGCCGCACCGGTCCCGGCACAACCTGGTCAGCGGGATGAACACCTTCCTGCTGTAGGTGACGACGCCGGGCCGTCCTGCGGCCTCGAGGCCGGCGTCGCGGACGCGGGAGGCGTGCTCAAGGAGGGCGTCGAGGTGCTCGTCCCGCGCGTGCAGCAGCACGGTCGCCTCGGTGACGTCGAGGGTCTTGCCGTCACGGGCGCGGGCGAGAGCGCGGCGGAGCGCGGAATCGTTCACGGGATCCATACAGGCACAGTACGGCGCGCTGAGTTCACCACCCGCACCCAGGGTCGGTCAAAACGCCCGAAAGTCGCGCGCCGGCATGCGCGGCCCCCGGGCCGGCGGCCGCAGCCCCGACAGCCACACCAGCACCGTCGCCCGGTGCCGATGCCCCTCGTACGGCTCCAGCAGCCGCAACATGCCGGAATCGTCGGTCTTCTCCCCCGTCAGCGCGTAGCCGACCAGCTTGGCCAGATGGAAGTCACCCACGCTCACCGCGTCGGGATCGCCGAACGCACGCTGCCGCACCTCGGCGGAGGTCCACACCCCGACGCCGGGCAGCGCGCGCAGCAGCCGGTCGAGCTCCTGCGTGGTGCGGGCCGCCTCCAGCTTGGCGGCGTGCCACGCGGCGGTCGCGATCGTACGGGCCCGCACCGCCTCCGCGCCCGCCCGGTGCCAGTGCCAGGAGGGGATCTGCCGCCATACGGCCGGCTCGGGGATCACCCGCATGCCCTCGGGGGCCGGGCCGGGGGCGGGCTCGCCGTAGTGGTGGAGCAGCCAGCGCCAGGCCCGCCAGGCTTCCCGGCCCACCACCTTCTGCTCCAGCACGGCCGGCACCAGGGCCTCCATGACGCGGCCGGTGCGGCCGATGCGCAGGCCGGGGTGGCGGCGTACGACGTCGGCCAGCACCTCGTGCCTGACGCTGAACCCGGACCGGTCGTCCTCGGCCCCGAGCAGCGCCGGCAGGGTCTCCAGCGCCCACTCCGCGCCGGGCCCCCACGCCTGCCCGAGCACCTCGCCGCCCGCGACGCTCACCCGGAGCGTGCAGGGGCCGGAGGGCGCCCTGGAGGTGCGCCACAGGGCCCCGTCGGCGGTCCGCCGCCAGGCGGGATCGCCGCCGCCGCGCCGGTGCGGCTGCAACGCCAGCCCGACGTCGAGCGGCCCGTCCGGCGTCCACCTGCGCTCCCTCACCCCTTCAGTGTGCCGCGCCGGCCGGAGTGGAGCGGCCCCTCGGGATCGCGGTACGGGCCACGGCGCCGGCCCCCGTGATCTAGTCTGGCCAACGGTCGTGCGGGGCGAGATGGGCGGGATGGCGATGACACCGGCGCAGCCTGGCTACAGGGTCGGCGGACGTTACCGGCTGGTCGCCCTGCTCGGGTCCGGCGGGTTCGGGCGGGTCTGGCGGGCGTACGACGAGGTCCTGGACGTCGAGGTGGCGGTCAAGGAGCTGCACCTGCTGCCCGGGATGTCCCAGGCGGAGCAGGACAAGCGGCTGGAACGCGCCGCCCGCGAGGCCCGCAACGCCGTCCGGTTACGGACCCACGAGAACATCCTGGCCATCTACGACGTCGTCCCCGACGGCCTGCCCTGGATCGTGATGGAGCTGATCGACGGCTGCTCGCTGGCCGAGCACCTCGACGAGCACGGACCGCTGCCGGTGGAGCGGGCCGCCCACGTCGCCGGCGCGCTGCTGGCGGCGCTCGGCGCGGCGCACCGGGCCGGCATCGTGCACCGCGACGTCAAGCCCGCCAACGTCATGCTCTCCACGGACGGCAGGGTCCTGCTCACCGACTTCGGGATCGCGCTCCACACCACCGACACCACCCTGACGGCCACCGGGATGCTCGTCGGCTCGCCCGAGTACATGGCCCCCGAGCGGCTGCGCGGCACCGACGGGCTACCCGCCGGCGATCTGTTCTCCCTCGGCGCGACCCTCTACCAGGCCGTCGAGGGCGTCTCCCCGTTCCGCCGCGACACCCAGCCGGCGGCGCTGACCGCGGTCCTGCTGGAGGAGCCGCCGCCGCCGCGACGGGCGGGCCGGCTCGCGCCGCTCATCACCCGGCTGCTCGACAAGGACCCGGGCAACCGGCCGACCGTCGAGCAGGCGCTGGCCATGCTCGGCGAGCGGCGGCCGGGCGTGGACCGCACGAGAATCCTCCCGCCGCCGGAGCAGGCCCCCGAGCGGGCCCCCGAGCGGGCCCCCGAGCGGGCATGGCAGCGCAAGGGCGTCGCGGCGATGACGGCGGTCATCCTGGCGCTCGGCGTCCTCGGCCTCGCGAGGGCGCTCGACGTCCTCGACGTCCGGGGGTTCCGCGGCCCCTGGGACTACATCGGCCACATCGTGTCCCACCACGCCTTATGGGGCCTCGCCCTGGCGGTCCTCCTCGTCGTCGAGCACGGCCTGGCCGGCCTGCTGTGCGCCCGGGCGGCCCGGTTCCTCCGGCCGCTCGCCGGTGAGACCGTCGCCGCCATCGGGGCCCTCGCCGGGTTCGTGGCCGGCGCCGGCGCCGTGTTCTACGCCTTCGACGGCATGGCCGTCCTGCTGGCGAAGCTGGGCATCAGGTACGGCGACCGGATCTGGGTGATCCCGTTGGTCGTGATCACCACCGTCCTGGTCCTGCTGGGAGGCTGGGCCTGGGAGTCGAGGAAGTCACGCCGTCTCCCGGCCCCGGCCTCTCAGACGTCGCTGGAGTAGCGGAGCGCGCGTTCGGGCAGCTCGATGCCCGGCCAGACGCGTACGCCGTCCTGGAGCTCGTTGCCCGGCCCGACCACGGCGCCGTCGCCGATCACCGCGCCGCGCACCACCGTGCCCGCGCAGACCCGCGCGCCCTTGCCCAGCACCGAGTCGGTGACCTCCGCGCCCGTCTCGATCACGCAGTCGTCGCTCAGCACCGAGCCGGTCACGATGGCTCCGGCCTCGACGACTGCCCGCGCGCCGACCGTGGTGCCGCCCTCGACCTTGGCCGTCGGCGCGACCACGGCCCCGGGCAGCGCGAGGAACTCGCCCGCCGGCCCCGGCACGGCCGGGGAGTCCAGGCGGCCCAGCACCAGGTCACGCGAGCCCTGCACGAACGCGGCCGGAGTGCCGACGTCGAGCCAGTAGGTGCGGGTGGCGTAGCCGAGCACCAGCTCTCCCGCCTCGATCAGCCCCGGGAACGTCTGCCGCTCGACCGACACCACCTCGTCCTTGGGGATCGAGTCGATGACCGAGCGGGTGAAGACGTAGCAGCCGGCGTTGATGCGGTTGGTGACCGGCTCGGGAGTCTTCTCCAGGAAGGCCGTGACCCGCCCGTCGTCGTCCGTCGGGACGCAGCCGAAGCGGGACGGATCGTCGACCTCCGTCAGATGGAGCGTTACAGCGGCCTGCCGCGCGCGGTGCAGGCGCACCTGTTCGCCGATGTCGTGGCCGGAGAGGATGTCGCCGTTGAGCACGAGCACCGGGTCGGACGGCCCCGCGGTGAGCGCCTCGGCCGCGTTGCGGATGGCTCCGCCGGTGCCGAGGGGGGTCTCTTCCGTCATGTAGCTGAGGGAGAGCCCGAACGCCGCGCCGTCGCCGAAGGCCGGCTCGAACATGGACGCCTTGTAGGAGGTCGCGAAGACGATCCGGCGGACGCCGAACGATCGCGCACGGGCCAACTGGTGGGCCAGGAACGGCACCCCGGCAGTCGGCAGCAGCGGCTTGGGCGTGCCCAGTGTCAGCGGGCGCAGGCGCGTGCCCTGCCCCCCAACCAGGAGGATCGCCTCGAGGTCTGGCAAAGAGCTCTCCATCATTCCGTGAGGTTACCGAACTATTCGATCGCGCGTTGATAGGCGCTGAGGTGCGCCTCGGCCGAGGCGTCCCAGGTGAACTCGCGGGCGCGGGCGAGGCCCGCCTCCTGGAGCTGCTTTCTCCGCTCGGCCGAGGCGAGGAGCCCGCCGAGCGCGTCCGCGATGCTGTCGGAGTCGGGCTCGGTGTAGGCGACCGCGTCGCCGCCCACCTCCGGCAGCGAGGTGCGGTGCGTGGTGAGCACGGGCGCGCCGCAGGCCATGGCCTCCAGCACCGGCAGCCCGAACCCCTCGCCGCGCGAGGGGAAGGCCACCACGAGCGCGCCGCCGAGGAAGCCCGGCAGGTCGGGGCCGTGCAGGTAGCCGGGCCTGATGACGCGGACGGTGGCCTCGACCTCCCGGCAGGCGGCGTCCACGTCGTTCTCGTGCACGCCGCCGCCGATCACGAGCGCGGGCGGCTTGTCCAGCGCCTTGACCGCCGAGGCGAACCCGCGGATGAGGTTGGGCACGTTCTTGCGCGGGTCGAGGTTGCCGAGGAAGGCGACGTACGGCTGCCCGTGCAGCCCGAGGCGCAGCGCGGCCCGGCGGATCTCGTCCTCGCTCGGCGGGTGGAACAGCGCGAGGTCGACGCCGTGGTAGGCGACGTCGATGCTGGTGGGGTCGGCGGACAGCACGCGGACGAGCTCGTCCCTGGTGGCCTTGGACGGCACGATCACCCGCTTGGCGCGGCGCACGGCGGTGCGGGTGGCCGAGCGGAAGAACGACGCGCGGGGGCCGTGCTGGTCGGCCTCGGCGAACCAGGTCGCGTCGTGCACCGTCACGACGGTCGGGATGCCGGAGCCGAGCGGGATCGAGTAGTAGGGAGCGTGGATCACGTTCGCGCCGGCGTGGCGGGCGAGCAGCGGCAGGCTGCTCTGCTCCCAGGCGAGCCTGGCCGCCCGGTTGGTCAGCGAGACGGGCCCCGGGATGACGTTCGCGCTGGGCGCGAGGCGCCGGTAGCGTTCGGCGTCGGCACGCTGGCATGCGACAGCGACATCGGCGCCGGCCCGGTGCAGGGCAGCGACGAGCCCGTCCACGTAGCGGGTAAGCGCGCCGCGGTCGGCGGGAACCGCCGCCGCATCGACGAGCACACGAGGCATACGCAGATCTTCTCCCCTCAAGATCAACGTGGGACTGAACGTCCCCCTCTGTAGTTCAGCTTATGACCAACGTCCCCTAAATCGTGGTCCAAATCACACCGAGGAGCGCCTTGCCGTGATTCCCGCCAGGCCGGCGCAGATCAAGTCACCCAGAATGATGACAATCCGGGACGAAAGGGCCACCGCGATGGCGGCGCCGCCCGAAACGTGCGGCGCCAGCACGGCCACCATGGCGACCTCCCGCACCCCCGCGCCCGCCGGCACGACGAAGGTCAGGATGCCGAGGCACCACGACAGCGCGAACGCCCCCACCGCGAACACCAGCCCGCCCTGCGGCACGACGAAGTAGAGGTGCACGCCGTAGGCGATCCACCCGGCCAGCGCCCAGCCGAGCGCGGCGAGCATGCCCCGGCGGGTGAGCGGCCGCTCCAGGGGCTCCCGCTTCAGCTTGCGCAGCCCGAACGCGATCACCGCGTTGATGACCTTGGGCTCCAGCAGCACCAGCAGCGCCGGCAGGGCCAGCAGCAGCCAGCCATAACGGTCCCAGCCCAGCGTGCCGAGCGTCACCAGCAGACCGGTGGCGAGCTGGATCGGCATCATCAGGAAGAACGCCGCCGCGCTGCGCGCCCTGGGCACGCCGAGGTCGCGGCCCATCTCCATCTGCGCGAGCACCGGCCAGAGCGCGCCCGGGATGTACTTGCCGAGCTGCCCCACGAAGAACACCTTGGCCGCCGGCCGGAGCGGCAGCGGCGAGCCCAGGTCGGACAGCAGCGTGCGCCAGGTGAGCATGGCCCCGAGCAGCGCGGCCACCACGGCCACCAGCGACCCGGCCAACGCGGGCGCCGACAGCCGGGCGAACCCGGCCACCACGCCGTCCCACTCCCGCGCCACCGCCCAGCCGCCGAACCCGAGCGCGACCAGCAGGAACGCGACCCGGATCAGCCCCCGCGCCCCCCGCGGGCGGCGCTTCCGCACGACGACCTCGCCGGTGGCCTGGCTCTCCTCGGCTTTCACAGCGGCCGGACCCGCTCGGGCGGCTGCGGCAACGCCGCCCCCACGGGCCGCGCCGGCCGCTTGGTCGCCACCCACAGGTAGGTCGGCACCACAGGCAGCAGCAGCCGCAGCACCGCGCGCGGCGTCCGGGCGAGCACCGTGCGCACGACCTTGCCGAGCACGCCGGGGAACAGCTCTCCCCCGGCGAACTTCGTGGGCGTGGCCAGCACCGGGAAGGTGTAGTCCCAGACGTGGAAGGCCCGCAGCATCCTGCGCAGCCCGCGCCGGGTGCGGAAACGCTCGTAGTAGTGGTCGGCCCGGCCGGAGGCGCGCACGTAGCGGTCGGCCAGCGCGGGCGGCAGGTAGGACAGGAACGGCAGCTTGTAGTGCGGCTCCATGACCCCGAGCCGGTTGCCCAGCCCCAGGTAGAGCACCCCGTCGTCGGACAGCACCCGGTGCATCTCGGCCACCACCGCGTCGGGGTCGACCACGTGCTCGTAGATGTGGTTGAACACCAGCACGTCCACCGAGCCGTCGGGGAACGGCAGCGCGGTGCCGTCGCCGCACACGAACGCCACCCGCCCGCCGAACCGGTCGGCCGCCTTACGCAGCCCCGGCACGTCGATGTCGACGCCCATCGTGTGCTTGGCGCCGGCCTGGGCCAGCTCGTCGGCGATGAACCCGGCCGAACAGCCGATGTCGGCCACGGTCAGCCCGCCGAGCGGCCCGCGGAAGTGCTCCAGCACGGCGATGATCTTCGCCGCCTTCCGCCGCCGCTTGCCCTCGTCGAGCATGGCGGACTGGAACTCCGAGTATGCGAGCTGCGCGACGCGTTGCTTCCCCACGGGGCCCCACAGTACCCACCTTCGGACGGGCTTGAGGTCGGACGCGGGTCTCTGGCACTCACCGGCGTGACGCGCGTAGCCTGAGCGAATGCTCCGCCGGCTGCTGCGCATCGTCCTCGCCCTGGTCGCCATCGGGTTCCTCGGCTACGGCCTGGCCCGCAACTGGGACGACACCACCACGGCGCTGGCCGCGCTGTCGCCGTGGGCGGTGCTCGGGTCGTTCCTCGCGGTGATGCTCGGCCAGTTCTTCATGCTGGTCGCCTGGCGGGAGATCATGGCGGGGCTCGGCACGCGGGTGCCGCTGCGGATCGCCGGGCGGATCATGTTCGTGGGCCAGCTCGGCAAGTACATCCCGGGCGCGGTGTGGGCGTACGCGGCGATGATGGACCTCGGCCGCGACCACGGCAGCCCGCCGCGCCGGACGTTCGCCACCATCTCGCTCGGACTGGTGATCAACATCGGGGTGGCGATCTCGATCGCCGCGGCCACGCTGGGCTCGCTGGAGGCGGTGCGCGAGGCGTGGTACCTCGTGCTGCTGGTTCCCGTGATCATCGTGTGCCTGCATCCGAAGGTGCTGGGCTGGGGGCTCAACCTGGCGCTGCGCCTGGCGCGGCGCGAGCCGCTGGAGAGCGTGCTGCCCGGCCGCACCGTGGTCGTCGCGGTGGCCTGGACGGTGCTCGGCTGGTTCGTCTACGGCGTGCACATCTGGCTGCTCACCGGCCGGACCGACCTCTACCTGGCGGGCACCGGGGCCTACGCCTTCGCCTGGGCGACCGGCATCCTCACCGTCGTGGTGCCGGCCGGCGTGGGCATCAGGGAGGGCGCGCTGGTGCTGGTGCTCGGGCCGGTCATCGGCACCGCGCCGGCGCTGGCGGTGGCCATCGTGTCGCGGCTGGCGTTCACGCTGGCCGACGCCGCGCTGGCCGGGGTGTCGTTCCTGCTGGGCCGTCAGGCCCGGCCGGTGTCCAGCAGCGCCGCCGTGTACGCCGACCAGAACGGCTCGGGATCGACCGCCTTGACCCCCGACCGCAACCTCTCGGGCTCGCCGGAGGCGTAGAAGCGCTCGATGGCCGCGCGCAGCGCGCCGGCGTCGCCCGGCTCGACGAGCAGCCCGTCCACGCCGTCGGTCACGTGGTCGGCGAGCGCGCCCACCCGCGTGGCGATCACCGGGACGCCGTGCTCGTGCGCCAGCCACACGTTCTGGCTGGCGGTGGCGCTGCGGTAGGGCAGCACGAGGGCGTCGGCGGCGGCGAACAGCTTCGGCACGTCGTCGGCGGGCACGTAGCCGGGCCGCAGCTCCACCCGGTCGCCGAGGCCGAGCTCGCGGATCAGCGCCTCGGTCTCGTCCAGCCCGCCCCAGAACTCCCCGGCGACGGTCAGCGAGACGCCCTCGGGCAGCGCCCGCAGCAGCAGGTCCAGCCCCTTGTACGGGCGCACCATGCCGAAGAACAGCAGCCGCTTGCGCACCTCCGCCGATCCCGCGGCCCCGGTCACGGGCAGGTGCGGCGGCAGCCCGGCCACCCGTACCGGCGTGGCGGCCAGCCCGCGGGCCAGCCCGGCCTGCTCCTCGGAGTGGGCGAGCACCGCGTCCACCCGCTTGAGCAGCGCCTTCATGAGCGGCCTGTCGTACGGCTTGCGCTCGTGCGGCAGCACGTTGTGGCAGAGGGCGAGCGCGGGGGCGCGGCGGCCGAGGCCGGCGAGGATGCCCAGGTAGGCCGGGACCTGCACCGGGCTCAGCACGGCCAGCACCACCAGGTCGGCGGCGCGCATCCGCCGCCCGGCGGCCAGCCACCCGTCGGGGCGGCGCCAGTCGAGCCGGCGCGCGGTCGCCGGATAGGGGGTGCCCTCGGGCGCGGAGATGGTCTGCTGCCCCGGGTAGAGGAACGACGGGTATTGCGCCCGCCAGGACTCGATCACCACGTCGTGCCCCAGCGCGGCCAGCCGGTGCGCCAGCTCGGTCGTGTGCTGCGCCCCGCCCCCTTTGTACGGGTAAGTCGGCCCGACGATCGCGATCCGCACGCGCCTACTCTCCCCGCGAGCGCACGATCAGGTCGGCCAGCAGCGCCACGGCCCCGATGAGCATCCCGGACAGGAAGATCATGACGGTGTTGGCCGGGAAGTAGAAGGGGTGCTGGATCATGTCCCAGACGCCCTTGACGAACCCGATGCCGACCAGCCAGAGCGCGGGCGGCATGAGCACCTTGAGCGGGTTGAAGTACATGATCATCCGCAGCACCTGCAGGATGTAGCGGTAGGCGTCGGAGACGAAGCTGAACTTCGACTTGCCGGCCCGCTTGGCGTACTCGATGGGCAGGTAGTAGATGTCGTGCTGGTTGGACAGGAACGACAGCGTGATCGTCGTGACGCAGGAGAACCCGGGGGGCAGCAGCCGCAGGTAGGGCTTGGCCACCGACTTGCGGAAGGCGCGCAGCCCCGAGTTGAGGTCGGGGATCTTCTGCCCGGCCAGCATCTCGGCGACCTTGCGGATCACGAACTTGGCCGGCACCCGCAGCAGCTTGTGCGAGCCCTCCTCGCTGGTGCGCGCGCCCACCACCTGGTCGATCGTGGGGTCCTTGTCGAGGATCTGCACCAGGTCGGGGATGCGGTCGTTGGGGTAGGTCATGTCGGCGTCGGTCCAGACGACGATCTCGCCCCTGGCGTCCTGGCTGCCGATGCGGCGCACGGTGCCGGAGCCGCCGTTGCGGTGGAAGGCGCGCACCCGCAGGTGGGGGTAGGCGGGCGCGGCCTCGTGCAGGCGGGCCAGCGTGTCGTCGGTGGAGCAGTCGTCGATGGCGACCAGCTCGTAGGTGTAGCCGCTGGAGTCCATGGCCCTGGTGATGCGCTCGACCTCGTCGATGACGTGGTCCTGCTCGTTGTAGCAGGGCAGGACGATGGTGACGTACGGCGCTTCTTCCACGGCAGGTCCACTCTTGGGGGTCTCTAGCGTGCTCACAGGGATCGAGGTTACCGGAGGTCCGCAGAAAGCCTCGGCCTTAAGCTTCAGGCCGGGGATGAATGCGGTCCCCCTTGGGGATGGCCCGCCGTAGGCAGAGCAGCCCGGAGCGCGGACCTGGAACCTCAGATGTGGCGGCGCTGCTGTTCGATATACGCCTTGATGATCGATAGTGGCGCTCCGCCACAGGAGGCGGCGAAGTAGCTGGGTGACCAGAAGGGGCCGTGCGTGATGGCAGGGTTGACCTGGCCGGTGAACTCCTTGCGCAGGTAGTGCGAGGAGACGCCTTTCGACGAGTTGACGAGTTTGCTGATCGCGACCTTGGGCGGGTAGTGGATGAGCAGGTGGACGTGGTCGTGTTCGTCGTTGAACTCGCGCAGTTCGGCCTCGAAACTGTCGCACACCTCGATCATGATGTCTTCGCAGCGGCGCAGCATCACGTCGTCGAACACGTTTCCGCGATATTTGGTGACAAAGACCAGATGGACGTGCAGCGCGGAAACCACGTTTTCTGCCTCGCCGGTATTCCACATCCTGGCTCATAGACCGGACGATAATGTGTTCGAGTCGGTGAGTCGTGAGCGTCCCGTGGAAGAGGGGGTGTCGCGCATGTTGACGGGCCGGAAGTACCGCCTGGAGTTCGACTTCGGGCAGCGGGCGTTCGCCGAAAGGCTGGCCGGAATCTGCCGGGCCGTGTGGAACACCGGTCTCGAACAACGGCGGGAATACCGGCGACGCGGGCAGTGGATCACCTATGCCGAGCAGTGCAGGCAACTCGCCGACGCCCCCGCCCAGGTGATCCAGCAGACCCTCAAAGACCTGGACCAGGCGTGCCGCAAACATGGCGCCTGGACGGTGCACTGGAAGTCGAAGGCGAAGTGGCGGCCCTCGTTCCGGTTCCCCACCGCCAGACATTTGCCCGTGGAGCGGATCAACCGCAAGTGGGGGCGAGTCTTCCTGCCCAAGTTCGGGTGGACGCGGTTTCGGATGTCGCGCCCGCTCGGGGGAAGCGTCAAGTCCGCGACCGTGTCCCGGGACGGCAGGCACTGGTTCATCAGCTTCCTGATCGACGATGGGATCGCCGAGCGTGAGGAACACGCCTGCCCTCAATGGGTGGGCGTGGACCGGGGGGTGGTCACGGCCGCCGTGACCTCGGACGGGGAGTTCTTCGACCGTCGCCACGCCGGAAGCGACGGTGTCTCCTCCAGGCAGCTGCCACGGGAGACGGAACAGGACCGAAAGGACGACCCCGGGTATCTCACGCCCGGCGAAGCGGAACGGTATCTACGGCTGCAACGCCGGCTCGCCCGCACGAAGAAGGGGTCGAAGCGGCGCAAGGCGGTCACGGCCGCGATGAGTGAGATCATGCGGCGAGTCCGGTGGCGGCGCGCCGACTTCAACGCCCAAGCCGCGCACCGGCTCACCCGCGGGTACGGGCATGTGGTCATCGAAGACCTGAACACCAAGGGCATGAGCGCGGCCGTCAAGCCCAGGCCCGACCCCGGCCGGCCGGGCAGGTTCCTGCGCAACGGCGCGGCGGCCAAGTCCGGGCTCAACAAGGCGATTCTCGACAAGGGCTGGTACGGCCTGGAAGTCGCTCTGCGCTCCAAGGCGCGCTACACCGGCAGCGTCATCCATGAGATCAACCCCGCGTACACGTCCCAGACGTGCCCGGAACCCGCGTGCGGGAAGGTGGACGAGAAGAGCCGCAAGAGCCAAGCGATCTTCTCCTGCACTTCTTGCGGGCACACCGAGCACGCCGACATCGTCGGGGCGAAGAACGTCAAGAGCAAAGGACAGGCGGCCGGGCTGGCCGTCTCAGGGCGTGGAGACCCACCCGGGTCCGTGAAACGTCAAGCACCCCGTTCCACGGCACGGGCCGCGCAAGCGGCACGAGCTGCCGCATAGCGGCACGGGAATCCCCGTCCCTTCAGGGCGGGGAGCAGGTCAATGTGCCCGTCCAGGGGAAGAAGCGTGCACATCGGCTGCTTCGGGGACGGCCATCCACACGTTCATCCGCAGCGACCACGTGCCGTCCGGAGGGCTCACGAGCGAGCGTTCGTCCTGGCGGGCGGTGAGCGCGAAGACCTGCACGGGAGTGCCGTACCTCGCGACCTGGTCGGCCTCGGCGGCCAGCACGACCGGCACCCGGCCGGCCGCCCGCACCCGCTCCGCGAGCCGCCGCGTCTCGTCGTCGCGTGCCACGTCCATGCCGTCCGGCCGCAGCACGCGGGCGGTCGGCCGGTCGCACATCCCCCGTACGACCTGGGTGAACCGCTCGCCGGTGACCCGCTCGACGATCAGCACCGACGCCCGTTCGGGCAGCCGCGCGCACATGGCGGCCACGGCTGCCGCCTCGCCCCGCTCGATCGGCGTGAACGCGGTGCCGATCGAGGTCACGGCGGGCGGGACCAGCACGGCCACGACCGCGAGCGCGCTCACCCAGCGCCGGCCGCCGGTCCACGCCCGCAGCCGGTCCAGCCCGTACGCGGCCAGCACCACCAGCCCCGGGATCACGACCGGGACCAGGCGGCGGGCGGCCCACGGATGGTCGGGCGTGATCTCGGGCCGGACCAGCGTGGTGACCGTCGTCCAGCCGATCACCGCGAGCGGCAGCAGCCAGGCGAACGGCGTGCCGTCGCGCAGCAGCCGCCGGGTGAGCAGCGCCGCCGCGAGCGTGGCCAGCACGAGCGCGGGGAGGCCGACGTACCAGGCGACCCAGTGCAGCGACTGCTCGAAGTAGAGGCGGCGGCCGTCCACCGGCAGGCCGTTGGCCCGCTGGATGGCCTCGATCATGTCGAACGTGCGCCGGTCGTCGTCGGTCACCGGGGCGCGGGTGACGGTCTGGAACCACGGGCGGGCGTACAGCGCGGCCATGAGCAGCACGACCAGCCCCGCCCCCGCCGCCGGCGCCCAGCGCGGCGCCCGCAGGCGGGCCAGGAGCGGCGCGGCGGCCGTGCCGGCCGCGGTGAGCACGAGCACGGCGGCGCAGATCAGCAGCAGCGGCCGCACCGAGCCCGACAGGTAGTTCAGATAGGACCGCGCCAGCAGGTACGCCGCCAGCAGCCCGAGCCCCGCCCCTGCCGCCAGCCCGGCCAGCAGCGGCGGCCCGAGCGCCCCCCGCGGCCGGCCGGCCCGCCGCATCGCGACCAGCAGCCCCGCGAAGGCCAGCACCGGCAGCACGTCCCGCAGCCCGTCGATCCGCACCAGCACCGCCAGCCCGAACACCAGGCCCGCCAAGAAGCCCCGCCACCGGCCGGCCCGCTCCAGCGCGTCGTACGTCAACGCCAGCCCGCCGAACAGCAGGATCAGCGACGGGATCTCGCTGAACGTGGTCCGCGAGGTGTAGAGGACCGGCAGGCTGACCGCGAACGCCGCCGCCGCGACCGGCGCCCACCGCGCCCCCGCCAGCCGCGCGGTCACCCCTGCCACGGCGAGCACGGCGAGCGCCCCCAGCACGGCGGGCATCACGAACGGCACGCCCAGCCAGTCGCCGGGCGCGAACAGCATCGGCGCTCCCGGCATGAACTGCGGCGCCACGCCCCCGTCCACCCGGTAGAACCCGACGCTCTCGAAGACCAGCGCGGGATCGGCCCCGCCGAACGCCTCGGGGCGCACGTCGATCGGCAGCGCGCCGTGGCGGGCGATCCAGGCGGTGTACTGGGCGTAGGTCGCCGGGTCGCGCCGGACGGCCAGTTGCTCGCTGTGCAGGAGGGCGTTGAACACGCCCGACGCCACGGCGATCACCGCCACCGCCGCGACCTGCCACCAGGCGGTCTCCCCTACCACGGCGCGCGCCCGCGTTCCGGCCCAGGTCAGCAGGGCGGCGGCGGGCAGGCCGAGCAGCAGGGCGGGCAGCGGCGCGAAGCGGCCGAGCAGCAGCAGCGGCAGCCCGGCGAGCAGCCAGCCCGCCACGGCCAGCGCGGGCGCGACGGACAGCGCGGCGAGCGCCCGGCCGGGGAGGAGACGTTCCATCGAGCAGCGAGCGTATCCGGTCGCGCGGCGTGGAACCGGTACCGTACGGCACGTGCCGGAACTGGATCGGGAGGACGTGCGCGTGACGGAGGAGGTTCGCGCGGACGGGCCGGCGGCGCGGGAACAGGGGCGGGGACGGGGGCGGCGGCGGGTGCCGCGCGATCTGGGGTCCCTGGCCCGGCGGCACCGGTGGTTCCTGGTGGTGCTCGCGCTCGGCACGCTGCTCCGCGCCCTCGCCATGCTGGGCTACCGCCCTGCCCTGTGGTTCCCCGACACCTACACCTACGTCGTCACCGTCTTCCACCCGCGTCCCGACCTGGTCCGCCCGGCCGGCTACTCGATGTTCATCAAGCTGCTGGAGCCGCTGCACTCCTTCGCCGCCGTGGCGGCGGTCCAGCACCTGATGGGCCTGGCCGCCGGCGTGCTGATCTACCGGGTGGCCCGGCGGGCGCCGCGCTGGGCGGCGACGCTCGCCACGGTGCCGGTGCTGCTCGACGCCTACCAGGTCGAGCTGGAGCACCTGCTGGTGTCGGACACGCTGTTCATGTTCCTGGTGGTGTCCGCCGTGGCGCTGGGCGCCACCCGCCGTACGGGCGTGGCCGTCGCCATCGGCCTGCTGCTCGCCGCCGCCACCCTGACGAGGACCGTGGGGCAGCCGCTCATCGTGGTGTTCGCGGCCTGGTTCCTGCTGCGGCGGCGGTTCCGGCCCACCGGGGCGCTGCTGGCGGCGGCCCTGGTGCCGGTGGTCGCGTACGGGGCCTGGTTCTACGTCACGTACCAGCGGGTGGGCCTGGTCGGCGCGAACGGCGTCTTCCTGTACGCCCGCACGATGTCGTTCGCCGACTGCGCCAGGATGGACCCGCCCGCCGACCTGAAGGTCCTGTGCGACCCGCGCCCGCCGGAGCAGCGCCCGCCCTCGCAGGAGTACATCTGGGCCAAGGACGCCCCGATCGTGCGGTTGCCGGGCATCACCTTCACCAAGGAGACCGACGACCTCGCCGCCCGCTTCGCGGCGCGGGCGATCCTCACCCAGCCGCTCGACTACGCCGCCTCGGTCCTGGGGGAGCTGGCCCGTACGTTCCGCTGGGACCGGCCGGTCTACCCCGACCAGGAGATCTACGCCTACTACGAGTTCCCGGTCACGCCGCCGGGACCGCCCGGCCGCTATCCCGCGCAGCGGGGCGCGGAGTTCGCCCAGCGCTACGAGCAGGGCGCGATCGGCACGGAGATCGTCGAGCCCTACGCGGGATGGCTGCGGGCCTACCAGGGCATGGCGCGGCTGCCCGGCCCGGTGCTCCTGGCGGCCCTCCTGGTGCCCCCGGTCGCGGCGCTCAGGCGCAGGCGTTCGGGGGGACGGCTCGCCGGGGGCGCGTACTGGGCGCTGCCGTGGTCCACGGCGATCGTGCTGTTGATCACACCGGCCGCGGCGGCGGAGTTCGACTACCGGTACGTGCTGCCGGCCGTCCCCCTGGCGTGCCTGGCCGCGGCCCTCAGCATCCGCCCTGACCTGCGGTCAAACGCGGAGGGCGGCAAAGAGTTCGGCGATAATATTCCCCCTTATGTCCGGTCCTGAGTATGCTTCTCCGCGGAAACATCACGCCCAGGTCACGGTACTTTCCGGCGGTCGTCGCACCGGACACTCGGAACGTCACCTAATCTCATGGCGCGGCAGGACCAAGCCGGCGCACGGGCGCGAGGAACGAGGCCAGGGGGCGTATGAGTGACTACAGGATCGCGCCGGTAGTCGACACCGCGCAGCAGGGCTACCGCTCGGCGCCCACCCAGCCAGGCAGCAGGATGGCCCGCAGGGCCGCCGCCGGCGGCGGCGCGAGCCCCATGCCGCCGCCCCCTCCCCCTCCGCCCGGCGACGAGCCGCCGCGCGGCCGTCGCGGCGGCGGTGGCGGTGGCGGAGGCGGCAAGATGCGGGTGCTGGCCTGGGTCAGCATCGGCGTCACCACGGTCATGGTGGCGGGCTCGCTGACCGCCTACGCGACGTTCCGCGACGCCTTCGGCAACATCACCCAGAAGAGCGTCAAGGACGACATCATCAACCCCCGGCCCCCGGACACCGGCGCGCTCAACGTGCTGCTCGTCGGCTCCGACACGCGGGCGGGCGCGGGCAACGCGAGGTACGGCCAGCAGACCGCCCGGCTGGCCGACGCGGGCGGCAAGCGCACCGACACGATCATCCTCATGCACATCTCGCCCAACCGCGACAAGGCCCGGCTGATCAGCTTCCCGCGCGACTCCATGGTGCAGATCCCCAAGTGCAAGAACGAGACCACCAAGCAGGAGATGGCGCCGCGCCGTGACATGATCAACTCGGCGTACAACTCGGGCGGCGTCGCCTGCACGATCTCCACCATCGAGACCCTCACCGGCATCCGCGTCAACCACTTCGTCGAGGTCGACTTCAGCGGCTTCAAGAACATCGTGGACGCGCTCGGCGGCATCGAGATCTGCCTGAGGACCGCCGTCAACGACAAGGCCAGCAAGCTCGTCCTGCCCGCCGGCAAGAGCCGGCTCGACGGCGAGAAGGCGCTCGGCTACGTGCGTCTGCGCAAGTACGGCGACGGCAGCGACATCCAGCGCATCCGCCGCCAGCAGATCTTCCTCAGCAAGGTCGTCGCCAAGGCCACCAGCAGCGAGCTGCTCACCGACGTCGGCAAGCTCAGGGACTTCATCTCCGCCGCGGCCGGCTCGGTCACCATGGACCCCGAGCTCGCCAACGACCCCGAGCAGCTCATCGAGATCGCGACGAGCGCCAAGCAGCTCACGGCGGGCGGCGTGCAGTTCACCACCATCCCGTGGGTCCCCGACCCGGAGGACAAGAACCGCGTGGTGTGGAAGGAACCCGACGCCACCAAGCTGTTCACCTCGATCAAGACCGACACCGAGGTCGCCACCCCGGCCCCGTCGGCCAGCGCGGGCACCGGCAAGCCGAAGGTGACGATCAAGCCGGAGCAGGTCAAGGTGCAGGTGCTCAACGGCACCAAGACCGTCGGCAAGGCCCGCGAGGTCGCCGACCAGCTCGCCGAGCAGGGCTTCACCGTCGTCGGCCTCGGCAACTACGAGGCGCCGGGCGGCGTCGGCCTGGCCAAGACCGAGGTCCACTACGCCAAGACGACCGAGACGGCCCCCGACTACGCCGGCACGCTGGCGGGCGCGGTGCTGCCCAAGCCGACGGCGGCGTCGGGGCGGGTCAAGGTGACCAACCCGTCGGCGTACACGTCCACGACCGCCGCCGCGGGGGCCGCGCCGAAGGGCGCGCCGGTCATCCAGCTCGTGGTGGGCGAGGACTTCGACTCGGTCAAGGTCACCAAGCTGCCGGACAGTGTGAAGAACAGCACCATCACCGCCGCCGACCAGAAGAACGTCTGCACCTGAGGCTCCAAATTCGCTGTGTAACCCGGCATTCTGGGCGGCTGTCGGAGACAGGAACCGTACGGGCGGGATAATGTGTTGCGGGTCGGCGACGCAGCGCGACACCGGATCGTTACCGGATCATCACGTCTCGTTGGCGCCGTGCTCCCCGGCCCCTAGCGAAGCTGAGCGACTTCCCCCGTGTCTGACACCAGATTCTCCCGACCGGCCACGACTCCCGGGGGCCAGGCGGCTCCGGGCGAGGAAGGCGGCCCCGCCCAGACGGGCGCGCGGTGGCCGCTGCCGGAGGAGTCGATCTGGAGCGACCGCACCGACCCCGGCGTCGCAGGCCCCCAGGGCCCGCGCCCGCAGGGACCGGCCGCACAGGGACCAGCCCCGCAGGGAACGGCCGCACAGGGATCAGGCCCGCAGGGGCCGGCCCCGCAGAGGCCGGCCGCGCAAGGAGCGGGACCACAGGGACCGGGCTCGCACGCGGGTCCGCCCAACCGGGCCCCCGGCGCTCCCGCTCACCAAGGCACTCCGCCGCACGATCCCGCTCCTCGGGGGCCTGGCTCCGCTTTCCAGCGGCCCGCCGCCCCTGCCGGGCCGGCCGGCTACGCGGGTGCGCCGGGTGTCCCGGGCGCTCCTGCCGGGCGTCCAGGCCCGCCGCCGGGTGCCGGGAACGCCCGTCCGGACGGGCCCGCCACCGGGGCTGCCGCCGGGCCCGCCACCGGGGCTGCCGCCGGGCCCGCCACCGCCACCGGGGCCACCGCCCAGGCCGGGCCCGGTGAGGGCGCGGAGGCCGAGGCGCGGCCCGAGGCCGAGCCGCCGCGCCGCCGCCGCGACCCGTTCCTCGACAACGTCAAGTTCGTCCTGATCGCGCTCGTGGTCGTGGGCCACTCCCTGGTGCCCACGCTCGCCGCCGACAGCTCGCGGGCGCTCTACATCTTCATCTACACCTTCCACATGCCGCTGTTCGTGCTGATCAGCGGCTACCTGTCCAGGAACTTCTGGAACTCCAACGCCAAGACCAACAAGCTGGTCGACACGTTCCTGGTCCCGTACGTCATCGTCGAGGTCGGCTACGCCGCGCTCCGCACCGCGCTGGGCAGCAAGTGGAGCCTGACCATCATCGACCCGGCCTGGCTCAACTGGTATCTGCTGGCGCTGCTGTTCTGGCGCCTGTCCACACCGGTGTGGAAGCGCATGAAGTACCCGGTGCCGGTGGCGATCGCCATCTACCTGTTCGCCGGGTTCTCCCAGATCTCCGGTGACTTCAGCATGGACCGCTTCTTCGGCCTGATGCCGTTCTTCGTCATCGGCCTGGTCATGCAGCCCGAGCACTTCGAGATGCTCAACCGGCGCTGGATCAAGATCGTGTCGGTGTTCACGATCCTCGGCGCGGCCGCCGTGGCGATCCTCGTGGCCCCCCACATCAAGCTCGGCCCGTTCTACTACAAGAACAGCTACGCCGACCTCAACCTGTCCTGGTACATGGGCATCGGCCTGCGCACGGCGCTGCTGATCTGCGCGCTGGCGATGTGCTTCGCCGTGCTGGCGCTGGTGCCCCGGGGCGAGACGTGGTTCTCCGACCTCGGCACCCGCACGCTCTACTGCTACCTGCTGCACGGCGTCCCTGTGCTGATCGCCAAGGAGATGGGCTGGCTGGAGTTCCCGTGGCTGTTCGGGCCGCTGGGCGTGCTGGCCATCGCGTCCAGTTGCTTCGCGCTGGCGATCATCCTGTGCCTGCCGGAGACCAGGACCCTCTTCAAGTGGGTGCTGGAGCCACGCCTGACCTGGCTCTACCGGCGGCCGTCGGCGAAGCTGAGCGCCGGAAGTTAGGCGAGCGTTCCACCCGAGTTCACGCCCGTGACCGTGTGGGCGCGGAGCATCGACACATGCGCGCATGTGTCGCCACCACCGTCCATCATCCCGAGGACGCCCGGATCATGCACCGGCAGATCCGGGCGCTGCTCGACGCGGGCCACGAGGTGACCTACGTCGCGCCGTTCACCTACCACAACGTGACCCCGGCGGCCGGGCTGACGCCGGTGGACGTGCCCCGCCGCGCCTCGCTCCGGAGGGCCCACGCCGCGCTCAGGCGCGCGCTCAGGGACGCGGACCTGCTCGTCGTCCACGAGCACCGGCTGCTGCGGGCGCTGCCGCACCGGCGCCCACCGGTCGTCTGGGACGTACGCGAGCGGGTCACGCCCCGCCGCCTCGCCCGCGCGGAGCGGCGGCACCGGATCGTCACCTCGGCGGAGGTGCCGGAGGCCACGTTCGTCGCCGCCGAGCCGCCGCCGCCCGGCGACGCCAGGATCGTGCACCTCGGCCGCCTCGCCGCCGACCGGGGCGTGACGGAGCTGATCGCCCTGGCCGAGCGCCTGGCCCCGCACGGGGTCCGGCTCGATCTCATCGGCCCGGCCGAGCCCGGTGTGCGCCCGCTGCTGCGCGACGCCCAGCGGGTCGGCCTGCTCGACTGGTACGGCTACGTGCCGCTCCGCCACGCCCTGCGCATGGCCGAGGGCGCGCTCGCCGGGCTGTCGCTGGCGGACGAGACGGTGCCGTGGCTGCCGACGAAGATCCTCGACTACATGGGCCGTGGCCTCCCGGTGGTCACCACTCCCCAGGGCGCGGCCCCTGTGGAGTCCGCCGCGTGCGGCCTGGTCGTGCCCCGGGACGTGGACGCCGTGCTGAACGCCGTGCTCGACCTCAAGGAGGACCCGGCCCGCCGGGCCGAGCTGGGGGCGCGCGGGCACGCCGAGGCCCGGCTGCGCCACCACTGGCCCGACCACGCGGCGGCCTTCGTGCGTCACGCCGAGTCGTGGGCGGGCCTCGGCGCCGCCCGCGTCCTCACGTCCGGGGTAGGCATCAGGGGCGCGGCGGGCATGGCGGCCCGGCGTGGCGGTTGATGTACTGAAGCCATGGCATCGCAACTGATCCAGGGCCGGACGGTCGAGTTCCCCGTCCGGGTGCGGGACGCGCAGGTGTGCAGTGCCGTCTACCCGGTCCGTGCCGACGCCGCGCGGGCGGTGATCGCCTACTCCGGCCTGGACGTGGCCGAGGCGCTGCCCGGCAAGGCCGTCTGCGTGCTGGTGTTCGTCGACTACCGCGACGGCGACCTCGACGCCTATCACGAGTTCGGCATGGCGTTCCTGGTCCGGCCGCCGGGCATGGCGGGCTCTCCTGGGCCGGGCGAGGTGCTGAGGGCGGGGGTGTTCGTGCACTGGCTGCCGGTGGACCAGGGGTTCACGCTGGAGGCCGGGCGGACGCTGTGGGGGTTCCCGAAGGAGCTGGCGGACATCGAGCTGCGGCTCGGGTCGCCGTACAAGCGGTGTGTGCTGCGCAAGGACGGCCGGCTCGTGCTCGACCTGCTGATCAAGCCCGGCGTCCCGGTGCCGGGGGCGACCGCGGTGACGCCCATGGACGCCTACACCCACCGCGACGGGGTCACCCGGCGGGTGCCGTGGTCCGTACGGGCCCGCGGCGCGCGGGTGCGGCCGGGCGGGGCGCTGATCCGCCTGGGCAACCACCCCATCGCCAAGGAGCTGAGCGAGCTGGGGCTGCCCAAGCGGGCGCTGTTCAGCACGACGGTCGCGCGGGCGCAGATGACCTTCGGCGAGGCGTCACCCGCCTGAGAGAGACGCAGCGGCTCAGACGATCGGCGGGCGGCCCAGCTTGACCATGCGCCACGCCGTGCGCCAGGCCATCGGCCGCCGCTCGCCGGCGGGCGTGCGCAGCCCCTCGGCGAAGCCGCGGAACCACGCCTTGATCGCGGTCGGCGAGCGGCGCTCGCGGATGAGCGTGAGCACGACCCAGTTGGTCAGGTAGAGCACCGCCAGCGGCCACGGCAGGTTGCGCCGCGCCAGCCAGACCCGGTTGCGGGCGTTGAGCCGGTAGAACTCGGCGTGCCGGGTGGGCGGCACCTGCGGGTGGTACATCACCGTCTCGGCGTCGTACTCGATGCGGTAGCCCTCGCCGAGCAGCCGCCAGGCCAGGTCGGTCTCCTCGTGGGCGTAGAAGAACCGCTCGGGCAGGCCGCCCACCTGGAGGAACGCCGAGCGCCTGATGGCCGAGGCGCCGCCGAGGAACGTGGTGACGGGCGAGGAGCGCTGCGGATCGCCGGCCCGCAGCCTCGGGACGTGGCGCCGCTGGCCGATGCCGCCGTCGGGGTCCATCACCCGGAAGGAGATCACCGCGAGGTCGGGCTCGGTGGCGAAGCGGTCGCGTACGTGGGCGACGACCTTCTGGTCGGCGTACCAGCCGTCGTCGTCGAGGAACAGCACGACGTCTCCGGAGCACTCCTCCACGCCGCGGTTGCGGCCGGCGGGGATGCCGGTGTTACGGTCGAGCCGGATCGATTTGACGACCGCGGACGACCCTTCGGGTGGCGTCGCCGACACCGCGGGCACGTCGGCGCCATTGCCCACGATCACCACCTCGACGTCGCCGTCGATCTGGTTGAGCGCGGACTCGACCGCCCGGTTCAGCTCCGCGACCCGGTTGCCCATGGTGAGGATGACGCACGAGATCTTCAACGAATCACTGTCCTGACGCGTTGAGAACACGGGCGGAGCATTCTTTCATGATCACCGAGTCTGGTCGCATGGTCCTGAATCTAGGGTGAGCTAAGCGTATCGGAACCGAGGGTGAACCCCCACCGAACCGACGACGTCCGATCAATACGACGGACGAGCGGCCGCTCCGGTTCCGACATCGGATCACGCCAGCCGCCGCGACGCCAGGATGCTGACCAAATGCAGGACGACTTGTAGGCAGGCCGCGACGAAGCAGGCCACCAGCAGCACCCTGGTCGCCGCGAGGTCGCCCCGCACCGCGTCGATCACGGCCGTGGCGAGGGCCAGCAGCGACAACTCGATCGGCTGCACGATGCGGTGGAACTTCGTGGCCGACAGGATGCGCCGCCCCAGCCCAAGCAGCCCGGAGCGGAACTGCACCGCGCCCGACTCCCCCGCCGCGGGCAGGCCGCCCTTGGCCCGCGCCACCTCGACCAGGTCGGTCTCGGCCTTGATGAGGATGGCGCCGAGCGCGGCGGCCACCCCCAGCACGGTGTACCAGTCGGGCAGCACGGCCGAGGCCCGCCAGCCCAGCCCGGCCAGCACGGCCGCCTCGGCGAAGTAGGCCCCCACCCGGTCGAGGTAGACGCCGGTCAGCGAGGTGCGGCCGGTCCAGCGGGCCAGCTCGCCGTCGGAGCAGTCGAGCAGCAGGTAGACCTGGATGAGCAGAGCGGCGGCCACGGCCGCCCAGAGCCCGGGCAGCGCGATCACGAACCCGGCCAGCACCCCGGCCACCGTCATCACCCAGGTGAGCTGGTTGGGCGTGACCCGGGTGCGCGCCATGAGCCAGGTGACGTAGATGGACAGGCGGCGCATGTAGAGCACGCCGGCCCAGTGCTCGCCGTTCCTGCGCTCCAGATGACCGGCGGGCTGGGCGACCCGCCGCAGCTCAGCTACCGAAGGTCCGGACATAGTCCGCCACCCGCTCACGGATCTCGTTGTCCTGCATGCGGAGGTGCTCCAGGATCGTGTAGCGGCCGGGACGGGTGGACGGAGCCAGCGCCACGGCCTCGGCGAACTGCTCGACGCTCAGCCCGATGTCGCCCGGCACCACCGGCAGCTCGTGCCGGCGCAGGCAGTCGACGACCTGCCTGGCCCGTGCCTCGTCCTCGCGGAGGAAGAAGCAGAAGGCGGAGCCGATGCCGGCGAGCTCGCCGTGGTTGGAGGTGCCGGGGAAGAGCTGATCCACGGCATGCAGGATCTCATGATCGCCGCCGCTCGCGGGCCGCGACGACCCGGCGATGACCATGGACATGCCCGACAGGATCAGGGACTCGGCCAGCACGGTCAGGAACGCGTCGGACTCGATGCCGTCCTGGCGGCCGACCAGCGCCTCGGCGGCGGTGCGCGCCATCGAGCAGGCCAGGCCGTCGATGGGCTCGCCGCGCTCGACGTTGCCGAGCTGCCAGTCCTCGATCGCCGACAGGTTGCTCACCACGTCGCCCACGCCTGCCCGGACCAGCGTGGGGGGCGCGGCGTGCACGAAGTCGAGGTCGACCAGGATGGCGAGCGGCATCGGCACGCCGAACGAGCCCTTGCCGCCCTCGTAGACGAGGGAGGCGGTGGGCGAGCAGATGCCGTCGTGGGAGAGGTTGGTGGCCACGGCGACCATCGGGATGCCGGCCAGCGAGGCGGCGTACTTGGTGGCGTCGATGGTCTTGCCGCCGCCCACGCCGACCACGACCTCGAAGGCGCTCTTGCGCAGGTCGGCCCCGAGCGAGACGGCCGCGTCGACCGTCCCGTCGGACACCCGGAACACCTCGGCCTCGTCGAGCTGCGGGGAGATCAGGCTCTCGATGTGGTCGCCCTGCCCCGGGCCGACGGCGACGGCGACCCGGCCGGAGGTCGCCACCCTGCTGTCGGCCAGCAGAGCGCCGAGCTCCGCCACGGCGCCCCGCCTGACCTGCATGGTCAGCGGCGCCGGCAACATCCTCGCCAGAAGCGGCATGCCCGCCTCCTCAGTAGCGCACGGCGATGGTGCGGGCCTTGGCCAGGTCGTCGTGGTTGTCCACCTCGACCCAGTCGACCTCGCCGATGGGCGCGGCGTGGATGGTCTCGCCGCGCTCGACCATCTCCTGGTAGCCGTCCTCGTAGTAGAGCTGCGGGTCGCGCTCGAAGGTGGCCTTGAGCGCGTCGGCCAGCCGCTCGGCGGCGGCGGGGCGGATCAGGGTGGCGCCGATGTACTCGCCGTACGCCTCGGCCGGGTCCATCAGCTTGGTGATGCGCCGCAGCGAGCCGCCCTCGTCGAGGATCACCTTCATCTCCTCGTCGGCGAGCTTCTTGACGTTGTCGACGGCGAGCAGGATGTCGCTGGTCTCGGGGGCGGCCAGCAGCGTCTTCTCGACCGAGACCGGGTGCACGGTGTCGCCGTTGACCAGCAGCGCGCCCTGCGCGAAGTAATCGCGGGCGCACCACAGGGAGTAGGCGTTGTTCCACTCCTCGGCCTTGTCGTTGTGCACCAGGGTGAGCTTGACGCCGTACTTCTCCTCGAAGGCGGCCTTGCGCTCGTGCACGGCCTGCGCCGCGTAGCCGACGACGATCACGATGTCCCGCAGGCCCACCTCGGCGAGGTTGCGCAGCGAGATGTCCATGATCGTGGTTTCACCGTCGACCGGCACGAGCGCCTTGGGCAGCGTGTCGGTGTAAGGCCGCAGGCGTCGTCCGGCCCCAGCGGCCAGCACCATTCCCAGCAACGTGCACTCCTCAGTCGAGCATGACTACGTGTGGGCCAAAGGTTAGTTGCCTTTGGGCCCTCCGCGGGTAATCCGGAGTCAGTCTTGCGTTCGCGCATCGGTCGCCTCCACCCGTATGGAGGGCACGGCGAGCCAGCGGGTGAGGCTCTCCCAGCCGAACAGGCCCCACAGGTAGAGCGCCAGCAGCGTGTAGCCGGCGGTCAGCGGCCCCATGAGCGCGACCAGGGAGACGACCATCATCCGGCCGTCCCAGCCGAGCCCGGCCGTGGCCAGCCACGAGGGCGGGTGGACCCGCTGCCGCAGGCGGTAGACCAGATCGTAATGATGGAAGGCGAGCGCGCCGAGCAGCACCATGATCAGCAGCGGGTGCAGCCCGTGGGCGAACCCGACGGCGGCCACGAAGGTGTACTCGATGAGGCGCAGGATCGGCGGCACCAGCCAGTCGAAGCGGCCGTCGTGCGGGTGCGTGCTGCCCGGCCCGGCCAGCAGCAGCGTGACGGCGGGCGCGAAGACCGCGAGCCCGTCGGTGCCGGCCACGCCGAGCAGCAGCAGCACGCCGGTGACGAACGTGCCGGCCAGCACCGGCGGCAGCGGCGGGAGCTGACCGGCCACCAGCAGGCCCATCGCGCGCGAGAGCGGCCCGTCGTCGCGCTGCGCGACGACGGCGCTCCTCGGCACCGGCGCCATGTGCACGGGCCTGCCTCCCGGGCGCCCTCTCAGGTCACTCATCGCGCCGACCTCGCCATCCGTCCGAGCAGCTGGTACGTCATCGCCACCCCGCCCCAGGCCAGCAGCGTCACGAACGTCGTACGCGCCCCCCACCCCGCGGCGGTGACGCAGATCAGCGCGGTCCGCTCGCCGATCGGCAGCACGATCATCCGCTTGAGCCAGCGCACGACGGGCATCCGCTCGACCCGCCGGGCGAGCGCGAGCAGCCCCCGGGGCGAGGCGGCGTCGGCCGACTCGCGCAGGGGCCGCGCCGGGCGGGCCCAGGGCGCGCCGGACCCGGCCGCGTCCGCCGTCGCGCCGGCGAAGGAGTGGGTCAGGGCGTGCCGGACGACCTGGAGGATCATCGCGGCCACGGCCAGCCGCCAGATGCCGGGGCCGGGGACGCCGAGGGCCAGCCCGGCGTAGACGAGGTATTCCTTCAGCCGGTCGGCCATGCCGTCCACCCACGCCCCGAGCGGCGAGAACGTACGGGTGTAGCGGGCGAGCTGCCCGTCGAGGCAGTCGAGCCCGAACGACAGGTAGAACAGCACCGCCCCCAGCAGGAGCCCGCCCGGCGTGCCGGCCGAGAACCACACCGCCGCGAGCACCGCCAGCCCGATCGAGATGCCGGTCACCGTGTTGGGGGTGAGCTTGAGCCGGGCGGCCGGTTTGATCAGGTGGCGGGTCCAGGTGGAGACGAGGAACGTGGCGAAGAAGCCGTCGTCGTCCTTGACCGAGGTGTCGAGCCGGACGCGGTCCTCGTCCACGTCGGCCAGCCGCTCGACGGCCACGTCGGCCGCGTGCTGCCCGGTGACCCGGTCGGCGTGCAGCGGCCCGAGCGGGGCGGCGCGGACCTTCACGCCGCTGCGTACGAGCCCGACCAGCAGCAGGTCCACGGTCTCGACGGGGGTGACCGGGCCGAGCTTGCCGGTGTCGGCCAGCTCGGCCAGCTCCTCGGCGACCTCGGCGAGCGTGCCGAGGTCGGGCGCGGCGGTCTGGAGCAGGCCGCGGAAGGTGGCGTTGGCCTCGGGCACGATGTGGAACGAGCTGCCGGCCGCCACGACCGTGCCGCCCTCGACCCGGACCGGCGGCTGGAGCGGGCCCGCGGCCGCGTCGAGCGCGACCAGCGCGCCGGTGCCGGGCGCCGGTTGGTCCAGCAGCAGCGCCAGGGCCTCGGTGTGGGCCACGAGGTCGGCGGGCACCAGGGCGACCGCGCTCACGGCCGTCCTGGCGATCTTCGCGACGCCTCTGAGGTCGGCCGCGAGGCCGCCCCCTGGCGACAGCACCTGCACGTCGCGGACGGGCAGGAGGTCGAGCTGCGTGCCGAGGCGGTCGAGCAGCGTGCCGTCGGAGCAGGAGAGCCTGCTCGCCGGCGTGGTGGCGAGGACGACGGCCGCCGTGGCCGGATGGTCGTGCCTCGGGTGGTCGTGCGCGGTCAGCGAGTCGGGCAAAGCGCAGGTCTCCTACCGGTCGGGCGGAGGTGCGTGGACTTGAGGGGTGCGTAGGCTCAGCGTAGCGACCGGTCAACGCGATATCACGGAACAGGACCGTCGAGCCGGTCAGGTGGCAGGGAACATCTCGTCCGTGGTGATCGTCTCCCTCGTCCCGCAGGTGGCGCAGTCGTCGAGCCTGGGCAGCAGGACGCCGTACCAGCGCAGCACGCTGAGCTCGTCCACGGTGACGCCCATGGGCGGGAGCCCGGCGTGCGCGGCCTCGCGCCGGTTGATCCACTGGAACATGGGGGCGACGAGGTCCTGGCTCAGGCCGCGGAAGGCGGGCGAGGCGTCGCCGAGCAGCTCCACCAGGGCCAGTTTGGCCATGAGCAGCGCGATCGGGACGACGTCGGTGGACAGGCCGGGCTGGGGCAGGACCGCCCGGTCGGTGTAGGAGAACCGGGCGGCGTCGGCCTCGCTGCTGATCTCGGTGTCGCCGGCCTGGCCGGGCAGCGCCTGGACGAAGCACTGGTAGCAGGCGGTCAGGCCCGGGATGACGCGCTGGACGATGCCGCCGTACGCGCGCTGGAAGACCCCGCCGATGATCATCGGGAGCTGGTTCTCCACGCAGAGCCGGTTGATCAGCAGCCGGCTCTCCCGCGTGTCGGTCGCGCAGATCACCAGGTCGGCGTCGAGTTTCCTGATGTGCTCCAGGACCTCGTGCCTGGTGGTCCCGTTCACGTGGAGGGTGCTCGTCACGACCTCGGCCGCGGGATGGTGGCGGTGCACCAGGTCCCGCATGGCGAGCGCCTTGAGCCGGCCGACGTCGTTCATGCCGCACTCGTGGCGGATGACGTTGCCGGGTTCGAGCCGGTCGTGGTCGAGGAGCAGGAAGCGGCCCACGCCCGCCTTGGCGAGCTCGCGGACGATGAAGCTGCCGCCCGACCCGAGCCCGAGCACGGCCACGGCGCGGTCACGGAGCACGTCGGTCTCGAAGATGCCGCGTACGCGGTCGAAGAGGTCGACGGAGGCGGGGATGACGGTGGTGTCCACCTCCTCGCCGGTCACGCGGCGGCACCGTACGCGGTCCGCCTCCACCTCGCACACGAGCACGGCGTCCTCGACCGGCGCCGCAGGGGCCGCCCCGCGCACGACCACGACGTCGGCGCCCTCCGTGCCGTCGATCACGCCCAGGTCGCCGTCGTCGAGCGAGCGCAGCGCCAGCCTCTCCGCCCCCTCGGACAGGGCGGCCGCGTGCACGACGACGTGCCGCGGGGCGCTCATGAGACGAACGCCTTCATGTCCTCGGCGTCGATCTGCGGGACGATGTCGCCGGCCCGTTCGCCCGAGGAACGCACTTCCCACTTCCCGGTCTGCGGGTTGAAGACCATCTGCTTCCCGCGCGGCATGGTGCCCTTGGCGGCCTGTTCCATGAACGCGCGAATGTCATTGTGTCGATCAGATGCCACGGGTCTTTTCCCTTTCAAGCGTCCATCAGGAATCGGGAGATGGGACTGCCGTCCTGCAGATGGCATTCGTACGCGGTCACCCAGAGCATCGCCTTGCGGACGATCTTGACGATGGAGTTGGCGGCCGACCACACCTCCGGCCGGTAGGTGCAGACCTTCACCCATCCCCCGCGGTCGGACGCCCACGTGTGCATTTCATGGCTCGTCCCGTAGGCGACGATGGGGTGCGCGTACCCCATGAGGGGAAGGGGCTCGCTGACATAGGTCGCCGGGCACTCGTCCGGATATCCCGGCGGAAGGTAGATCCGTATCCCATAAGGGTGGCCGGTGTTGCTGTGATAAGTGCCGTAGACGAAGGTCTCCCCCAGCGGATCGAAGAAGTCGAAGCCGCGGAACTGCTGGAGCAGCGCCTGGCGATCGGCCGCCAGGCGATAACGCTGCCATTGATCCCATGCCATTGGTCTCCCCTGACTCTCACTGCCCCTGAAGTTCCTGCAGCCCCCAGAGGAAGACCCCCTGCAGGAGATAGCGCTCCTCCGGCCCGCGGGGGCTCCATTCGACGCTGCGCCGGCCCGCCTGGACGCACGCCGCCCAGACGAAGGGATATCTGCCGTCCCACCCGAGGGTGTAGAGGAAGTTCGCGCGATGGCGGTGCCCGCGGACGACGACCCGGATGAGCGCGTCGCCCATGGGGTGCAGCTCCGCCACGTGCCCGCTCCGGACCAGCAGGGGGTTGAGGTACTCCTCCAGGAAGGCGGCGGGGTCGGGGATAGGCTCCAGCCGGGGGTCGCCGGCCGCGCCGGGCCGCGCGGCGACGTCCGCGGCGGGCGTACGCGGCTCCTCCGGGGCCGGGCGGACCGGCGGGTCCTCCCGTTCGGCCGCGGGCCCGCTCGCCGGCCGTGCCGTGGACGTGCCGAGCTGGTAGCGGCTGCGCGCCGGGGAGTCGGCCTCGCGCAGCAGGTCGGCGCCGATGCCGGCGGGCAGCCTGAGCCTGGCGGCCTCCTTGCGGACCGGGCTCTCCCCGGGGATCGTGACGAACGACGCCTCCGCCCGCTCCGACGTCGCGGCGTCCGGATAGAAGAACGGCGTGAGACGGACGACGGCGTCCCCGGACGGCTCGCGCCGCCAGGGCAGACGCGAGCGCTGCTGCGGGGCGGCGCCGTCCCCGCGGACGAAGTTGGCGAGGATCTCCACGTGGCGGAGCCGCTGGGCCTTGGCCGCGAGCCCCCGCACCCGGTTGAGGTCGCCGGCGCTCGGCTGGAACAGGTCGATCCAGTGGTGGGAGTGCCACATGCCGAGGCTCTGCAGCCCGAACGTCGCCCACATGCCGCTCTCCATGACCCTCGCCACCTCCGGGTCGAGCTCCAGCGCGGTCTCGCCGCGGACGACCTGGCCGGCCGGGCGGGTGGCCAGGAAGACCGTGGCGCTGCCGCCGTGGCTGAACAGGCCGTAGAGGCTGCCGCCGGTCTCGATGTCCTGGTGCTCGAACGTCTCGGCGCAGATGGTCTCCAGCTCGGACTCGTAGATCCTGATGCGGTAGTGGTCGGTCATCGAAGGCTCTCCACGATCTCCAGAAGGGTGCGGTCGGGGGACCACCCGGACGCGTCGAGGTCCAGGCGCTCGCCTTCGGCTCCCGACTGCACGAGCACCAGAGGAGGCTCCGCGGGATAGGCCGCGGTCACGATCAGCGCGACCTGGCACTCCTCCAGCTCGACGATCACGGCCACCTGGCTGTCGGTGAACGCCGCGATCTCGGGCGCGTGTCCCGCGTGGATCAGCTCGCCGAGCTCGGTCTCCATCCGGTAGCCGAACACCTCGCCCGCCGGTGGCTCCTGGACGATCGCGGCGGCGTCCGGCACGGCCCGCAGCACCTCGTCGAGCAGGCCGGCGTCGGGCACCCCGCGGATCCGCCAGTGCTGGTCCAGGCAGGCCAGGACGAACCAGGCGAGCACCGCGGCCACCACCCGGTCCGCCGGCTGCGCGACCGCCGCCAGGTTGACGTACTGCCAGGTCGGCAGGTCGCCGTCGCCGGGAAGGCTGTGCATCGTTCCAAGGGGCGAGTCCCATCCGAACGTGGCCACCCGCATGGCGAATCCCGTGGACCCGTCGGCGGCCGGGAACAGCGCGTTCAGAAAGGCGAAGACGGAGAGGCGGTCGCCGTCCCGTTCGAAATAGAGAATGATCGCGGGACGCCCGGGGAACTCCAGTGCGGCGATCTCCTCAGCGCCCACCGATCCCGTGATCGTCCGTGGCACGCCGTTGTCGGACACGAAAGAGCCGGTGCGGAGTTTCGCGAACCGCGGGAAAGCCGTGACGCCGCGCAGAGCCTCGTGAACGAGCCCCGGAATGCGGTTCCCGGCCAGCCTTCCGCCGGGGGCGACCGGTGAGATCAGGACCGACGGGAGCGAATGCGACGTCGTACGGTGCAGCCTGCCGACCACGCCGAGCGGATAGTGCGCGTTCTGCAGCCGATAACGCTCAAGAAAGAGACCGCGTTCGTGCTGCTCGCGGGAATGCGCCTCAAGGGTCGCCGCCAGCCGCTGCTCGGCCACCCGGTCCAGAGAAGCCCGCTCCGCGGCCGCCCGCCGGGCGCCGGCCCTGTCGATGATCAATTCTGGGATTTTCCCGGCGAGCCCGCCCAGAACGGAAGAAATGATCGCCACGAGCCATTCCATCATTCCCCCACCCGCCGCCGGACGGAGGCCCCCCTGCCTCACGGTGACGCCATATGTATCACAGCAATCACGCTAAGTCAGCTGATTAATCGGAGAATATGGAACGGTGCAAATTCCGGACATCCGGAATGGCGGGCGGACCGCCGGCCCGTCCCGGCCCCTGCCGGACCTGCCCTACGCTCGCGTTATGGATTCGCGGTCGGTTGGCGTGCTCCTGGCGGGCGGCGTGGGGCAGCGGGTGGGCCTGGCCCTGCCCAAGCAGCTCGTCGAGGTGGCGGGCAGGACGATTCTCGAGCACTCGCTGGCGGTCTTCGAGTCCGCGCCGGACATCGACGAGATCGTGGTGCTGATGACGCCCGGCTACACCGACCGGGTGGCGGAGATCGTGGAGCGCGGCGGCTACCGCAAGGTCTCCCAGATCGTGGAGGGCGGCGCGAGCCGCCCTGAGAGCACGTGGCGGGCGTTGCGGGCGCTCGGCACCGAGGAGTGCGACGTGCTGCTGCACGACGCCGTACGGCCGCTCCTGGAGCCCCGGATCATCTCCGAGTGCGTCCGGGCCCTTCGCACCCACAAAGCCGTCAACGTGGCGATCCCGAGCTCCGACACGGTCTTCGTGGCCGCGCCGGCGGGGGACGGCGAGGTCGTCGGCGAGATGCTGGACCGCGCGGTGCTGCGGCGCAGCCAGACGCCGCAGTGCTTCAAGCTGTCGGTGATCAGGGAGGCGTACGAGCGGGCGTTCGCCGATCCGGAGTTCGCCGACCGCCCGGCGACCGACGACTGCGGCGTGGTGCTGCGCTACCTGCCGGAGGTGCCGATCCACCTGGTGGCGGGCAGCGAGCGCAACATCAAGGTCACCCATCCCGCCGACCTGCGGATCGCCGAGCTGCTGTTCAAACTGGCCGCAGAGGCGTAGCAGCGGCATAAGGGCCCAATCCGCCGCTATCAGGGCACACGACAGACGGGTACGTGGACGGCGCTTGACCCTGACCTTGTTACCGTGCGATCACATGAGGAGACTCATCGTGATCGCGGCGCTGCTGGCCTCCTACCCCGTCCTGCTCGCGGCGGCGCTCTGGCCGGCTCCGCTGGTGTTCGGGGCGGCGGCCCTCGTGTCCTACGCCGCCGAGTACGCCGCGCCGCGCCTGGCCCGCCGCCCGCTGGAGCTGCTCGGCCAGGCGCACCTGGGCGTCACGGTGCGTTTCGCGGCCCGCGAGACGGCGGCGCTGCTGCTGGTGGCGCGAGCGGCCGGGCCCGATTCGGCGTGGTTCGTGGCGCTGGCGGTCTCGATGTTCGGCGTCCACGGAATGCGGGCCCTGCACACGGGGCTGGCGCTGCGGCTCAGGCAGACGCTCGCCCGGATGCCGGTCACCACCCGCAACCTCGACGTGTCGGCGCTGCGCATCCCCAAGCTGCCGCCCGGCTGGCTGGGCGACCCGCGCGGCCTGCGCTTCCTCTACCTGGACGCGCTGCCGGTGCTCGGGGCCGTCTGGGGCGCGGTCACGGCCTGCTGCGGCGCGGCCCTGGCGCTCGCCCTCGGCGCGGCCGGCGCGCTCGCGCTCCTCCCCTACGTGCGCCGCACCCGCCCGCTCACCGACCGGGTCCGCGTGCTGGAGGTCGTCGGGGCGCAGGTGGCCGCCTACCGCCCCGAGGTCATCCTGTACTTCTCCGGCGCGACGGCCGCCGCCTACCAGGCCCGCATGTGGCTGCCCGTGCTGGAGCGCATCGACCGGCGGGCCATCGTGGTGCTGCGCGAGCGCGGCATGGCGAGGCACCTGGAGCCGTCGTCGCTGCCGATGGTGTGCATCCCGTCGTCGGCCGACCTGATGAGCTTCCGCGCGCTGTCCAGCGCCAAGCTCTGCCTGTACGTCTCGAACGTCGGCCGCAACGTCCACATGCTGCGCATCCCGACGCTGCGCAGCGCCTTCCTCAACCACGGCGACAGCGACAAGGAGGCGTCGTTCAACCCGTTCTCCCGGGTCTACGACGAGGTGTGGGTGGCCGGTCCCGCCGGGCGCGACCGCTACAGGAAGGCCAAGGTCGGCGTCCGGGACGAGTGCGTCCACGAGGTCGGCCGGCCCCAGTTGCAGGGCATCTCGACGGAGGGGCCCGGCCTGCCGTACCGGACCGTGCTGTACGCGCCCACCTGGGAGGGCTGGAACGACGACCTGTTCCACACGTCGCTGATGACGATGGGCCCGCGCATCGTGCGGGCGCTGCTGGAGCACGATCCGCCGCTGCGGGTGATCTACAAGCCGCACCCGCTGACCGGGCACCGGGACAAAGCGGCCCTGCGGGCGCACCGGAGGATCGCCGCCATGATCGAGAAGGCGGAGCTGGCCAAGTCGAAGGCCCGGCACCCCTCGCGGGCCGAGGCGCCAGCCACGTACGTCAGGCACCTCGTCGTCACCGGCCCCGAGCCGCACCTGTACGCCTGCTTCAACCAGTGCGACCTGCTGATCAGCGACATCTCCAGCGTGGTCGCCGACTTCCTGGCCAGCGAGAAGCCGTACGCGGTGACGAATGTCGCGGGGCTGCCCGAGCACGCCTTCCACGAGCGCTATCCGAGCACCGAGGCGGGCGTGCTGCTGGGCGAGGACCTGGCCGGCCTCGCGGAGTTCCTGGACGGGGAGGACACCCTGGCCCGGGCGCGGGTGAAGCTGAGGAGCTATCTGCTCGGGCCGGAGTATCCGGACGCGCTGACCCGCTTCAACGCGGCGGTGGAGCGGGTCTTCGCGGAGTCATGACGATCGGGGCGGCCTGGCCAGCTTGCGCGGGCTGGTGAGGAAGCCCCAGCCCCAGGAGCAGTGCATGGCGGCGTACACCAGCGGGAGCCGCACCCGGGCGGCCATCGGCAGGTGGCTGCCGGTCACGGCCGAGCCGGCGACGATCGCGAGGGCGTAGCCGCCGGGGATGACGAGCCCCAGCGGGAAGAACGGCGAGACGACCAGCCCGAGGATCATCGCCAGCACTGCGGCGGGCGGGGCGAGGTAGCGCAGGTTGATCGTGCCCTCGTGGGTGCGCGCGACCACCCGCCGCCAGCGGCCGTAGTGGAAGTACTGCTTGGCGAGGGCCTTGACGTTGGGCCGCGGCCGGTAGGAGACCCGCATGCGCGGCTGGAACCACACCAGGCCGCCGCTCTGGCGGATGCGGTGGTTCATCTCCCAGTCCTGGGCGCGCTGGAAGTGCTCGTCGTAGCCGCCCACCCGGTCGAGCGCCGAGCGGCGGAAGACGCCGAGGTAGACGGTGTCGGCGGGGCCCGCGGTGCCTCCGACGTGGAAGGCCGCGGCCCCCACGCCGATCTTGGAGGTCATCGCGCAGGCCACGGCCTGCTCGAACGGGCTGATCCCCTCCGCGGCCATGACGCCGCCGACGTTGTCGGCGCCGGTCTCGGCCAGGGTCTCGACCGCGATGCGCAGGTAGTCGGGGGGCAGCATGGCGTGCCCGTCGACCCTGGCGACGATGCCGCTGCGGGAGGCGGCGATCGCGGCGTTGAGCGCGTTGGGGGTGCGGCCGGTGGGGTTGGGCACCACGGTGACCCGGCGGTCGGACGCCGCGATGGCGTCGGCGACCTCCTGGGTGCGGTCCTGGGACGGGCCCACCGCGAGCACGACCTCGATGTCACCGGGGTAGTGCTGCGCGAGGACCATGTCGACGGCCTCACGAAGGTGCCGCTCCTCGTTGAGGACCGGCATGATGACGGAGATGGGGGGCCAGGCGCGCGTCTGCGCGGGCGCGTGCGGCGAGTCGGGGAACTGCTTCATGGCGGGGCTCACGCTACTGTACCGGCGAGGGAGTCGGGCAATCGAAAGCCCGATCCCGGGGTGACTTGGGGGGGACGGGCATGCGCGACCCGGGCGAGGAGGAGGACGCCGGAGTGCTCGTGGGCGGCGACGCCTACGGGGGCGTCAGGCTCACGCCCAACCGTGCGCGCCGGCCGTTCAGACGCAGCGCGAAGGCGCGGCGGCGCAACGTGCTGATCGCCGGGTTCCTGTCCACCTGCGTGCTGGTCACGACCGGCGTCGTGTGGGCGACCCCGCGGCAGATCGGCACCGTGGACGCGGGCGTCGGCGAGTCGGTGGCGCGCGGCGGCGCCGAGAACATCCTGCTCGTCGGCGTGGACAAGCGCGACGACCTCACCCGGCAGCAGCAGAACCGCCTCAAGCTGGGCCGCGAGGTGGGCCAGCGCACCGACACGATGATGGTGATCCACCTGTCGGAGGACCACCGCCAGGTCACGGTGGTGAGCCTGCCGCGCGACACCTGGACGACGATCCCCGGCAAGGGCGAGCACAAGATCAACTCGGCTTACCAGTTCGGCGGGCCGAAGCTGGCCAAGGAGACCGTCGAGGCGACCACCGGGCTGCGGATCAACCGCTACATCGAGGTCAACATCCTCGGCTTCATCGACGTGGTCGACTCGCTCGGCGGCGTCACCGTCTGCACGCCCGTGCCGATCGCCGACCAGAAGATCGCGCTCAACCTGGCCGCCGGCACCCACCAGCTCGACGGCGTGCAGGCCCTGCTGTACGCCCGGACCCGCGCCACGGCCCGCTCCGACCTCGACCGCATCGACCGCCAGCAGCAGGTCATCTCGGCCCTGCTCAACAGGGCGCTGAGCGCCGAGACGCTGAGCAACCCGGCCAAGCTGGCCTCGTTCGTCAACTCCACGCTGGGCACGGTCAAGGTGGACCCGGACGACGGCCTGGTCGACCTCGCCGTGCAGATGCGCGACGTCTCGCTGCAGAACGTGCGCTTCGTGGACGTGCCGCTGGCGGACGTGAACTACCGCGCCCCCACGGGCGAGTCGGCGGTGCTGTGGGACAAGCCGGCCGCCAAGGACCTGTTCGCCAAGATCGACAGCGACCAGGACGTCACCAAGCCCACGCCGACGGCCGCCGCCACGCCCTCGGCCAAGCCCTCCGCGGTCGCGCCGGGCAGCGTCACGCTCAAGGTCAAGAACGGCACGCTCATCACCGGGCTCGGGGCGCGGACGAAGGAGGGGCTGGTCGCGTACGGCTTCAAGGTGCCCGACGAGCCCGGCAACACCGACAAGAAGGACTACAAGCGGACCCTGATCCGCTATCCCGAGGGGCAGGAGGCCGCCGCCCGCGTGGTCGCCGCGGCCGTTCCCGGCGCGGAGCTGAAGAAGGCGGACGTGAAGGGCATCGAGGTGATCGTCGGCAGCGACCAGCCGAAAATCGCGAAAAAGACCTCGTCCGACGCCACTCCGAAACCCGCTGTTACACCAACCACCAAAACGGCAATGCAGAACATATGTAAGCAATAGGCATATCTTTTCGCGTGTCGGGCAGGTGCTGGTCATGGTGGTCAGATACTGGCGGGAGGACCCCTGCACCGTCCTGCACGTCGTCGGCGATCTCGACGTGGCCGCCGCTCCCCGGCTGCAGGCCGAGCTGGAGCAGGCCATAGCCGAGGCCGACCCCCCTAACCTCGTGCTCGATCTCAGCGAGGTGCCGTTCTGCGACTCGGTCGGCCTGGGCGTCCTGGTCGCCACGCTCAACCACATCCAGCACATGCGCGGGCGCCTCATCCTGGTGCTGGCCCCGGGCATGATCAAGCATCTGCTGACGATCACGAACCTCGACCGGCACTTCGAGACCACGGACTCGATGACCGCGGCCCGTACGGTGCTCGGAACGGCGGCCTGACCCTCTTCCTCCCGTGCTGGATACTCGGTTGTCGGCCGGGTGTTCCCGCAACTGCTGGAGGAAACCGTGAGACTTGGCGTGATGTTCGACCGGGGCCTGCCGCCCGAGCGGCTCGTGCCGTTCGCCAGGGAGCTGGACGACAGCTCCGCCGACGACCTGTGGGTGGTCGAGGACCTCGGCTGGGCGGGCGGCCTCACCTCGGCCGCGACCGCCCTGGCGGTCACCTCCCGCCTGCGCGTCGGCATCGGCATCACCCCCGCTCCCCTGCGCAACCCGGTGCTGCTGGCCATGGAGCTGGGCAACCTCGCCCGCCTGCACCCGGGGCGGCTCGCCGCCGGGATCGGGCACGGCGTACGGGAATGGATGCGACAGGCCGGGGCGGCCCCCGCGTCGCCGCTGGCGCTGCTGGAGGAGACGATCACGTCCGTACGGGCGCTGCTGCGGGGCGAGACGGTGACGCTGGAGGGCCGGGAGGTCCGGCTCGACGGGGTCTCGCTCGTGCACCCGCCCGCCACCGTCCCGCCGCTGCTGGCCGGGGTGAAGGGGCCGAAGTCGCTGGCGCTGTCCGGGCGGGTGGCGGACGGCACCATCCTGCCGGAAGGCGTCGGGCCCGCGCAGCTCACCGCCATGCGGAAGACCATCGGGGCCGGGGACGGGCACGAGGTGGTGATGTTCACCTTCCTCGGGGTCGGCGACGGCTACACGGTCGATCGCGGGCTGATCGAGGAGCAGGCCGGGTTCCTGGGGGTGGCGCCCGAGGACGTGGTGATGGCGACCGGGACGGCCGAGGAGGCCGCCGAGCGGATCAAGTGGCTGGCGGCGGCCGGGGCGGACACCGTCGTCGTACGGCCGCTGGACCTCGCCGACCCGCTGCGGCACGTCCGGGCTCTCCTGGCGGCCCTTTAACCCGGGCTGGTGGCCATCTGGCCGATGGTGGTCGGTCAGATGGCCGATGAGGGCGGGGCCCCTTGTCGCGAAGATCGATTCCATGACGCGACTCGCTGTGATCGCAGCCTCAACCGCCGTCGCCGCCCTGACGGCCCTCACCACGGCCGGATGCGGCGGCCTCGACGCCGAAGACGTCCGCGCCACCCGCGCGTTCCCCGTGACGGGCACCGAGCTGAAGATCGTCTCCTCGCTGGGCGGCGTCCGCGTCCTGCCCGGCACGGCCGGCTCGGTCCAGGTGGAACGCTGGGTGCGCGGCAAGGCGGCCCGCGAGGGCAACGCCACCTGGTCCCTGCGCGACGGCGTCCTGCGGCTCGGCGCGGACTGCAGCATGATCTTCGGCGACTGCGGCGCCCGCTACCACGTCAGGGTGCCGCCCGCCGTCCACGTCACCGTCGAGGCCCCGGACGGCGTCATACTCAAGGAGCTCAAGCAGGACGTGGACGCGGTCTCGCGCGAGCACATCCAGGTGGACACCGCCTCGGGCCGGCTGCGCCTGCGCAGCGACGGCCCGATCACCGCCACCGGCCTGACCTCTCCGGCGTTGCGCGCCCGGACCGTGGACGGCGCGATCGACGTCACCTTCGTCACCGCCCCGGCCGACCTGGACCTGGAGTCCGCTGACGGCCGGGTGACGGCGACGGTGCCGAAGGGCTCGTACGCGGTGACCGCCCGCAGCAAGGACGGCTCCGTCGACTCCGAGGTCAGGAACGACCCGAAGGCGCCGGCCGCCATCGTCGCCCGCAGCGGCACCGGGAACGTCCGCGTCCGCGTGCGGTGACCGCTACTCCCATACGGCGGCGTACCTGCCGTTCTCGGCGTTCACCTGGACCGGGCGAAACCCCTGGTCCTTGAGCTGGTCGAACCGGGCCTGGTAACCCGACGCGCTCATGTCGATGTAGTGCGCCCAGGACTTGAGCCCGTCCTTGCGCCACACCGCCGCGTACGTGCCGTCGGGCGCGACCGCGACCTTGACCGGACGGAAGCCCTTGTCCTTCCTCGCGTGGAACTCGGCCTCGTGCCGGGAGCGGCTCAGGCCGTGGGTGAAGGACGAAGCGCCGCCCGGGTTCGTGGCCCAGACCGCCACGTAGCGGACGTCGTCCGGGGTGCCGTACGCGTCCACGGAGGTCAGGGCGAGGCCCTTGCCGGTGGCGTACTTGTCGGCCGCGGCGAACTCGCTCCCCGTGAGGTGGTGGCGGGCGTAGACCTTGCCGGCCTTCTTCTCGAAGACGGCCGCGAACACGGCCGAGCCCGCCGGGCCCGTCGCCGACACCGACACCGGCTGGGAGCCCTCCTTCAGCGCGGCGTCGAAGCGCTGCCGGTAGTCGGAGACCGACATGCCCTGCCGGACGCTCCACTGTGACGAGCCGCCCTTGACCCAGACGGCGGCGTACCGTTCGCCGTCGGAGACGTTCACGGTCAGCGGGCGGTAGCCCTGGTCCTTGAGCCGGCGTATTTGCTTGGCGCTCTCGGCGGCGCTCACGTCGTGATAGGCCACGAAGGCGGGCGCCGTCCGCGCGCTCGCCGCCGCCGCCGGAGCGGCGCCCGAGGCGACGAGCATGGAAGTGACGACGGCGATCTTGCTCGTGGTCCGCATGACCCTCCCCCTGCATGACGGAATGCTCTAGGTGATCAAGAGAATGGGCACGACCCTAACAGCGATCGCAGGCGGCTAGATCTCAATCGTCTGGAAGTCGTCCGGCACCAGGCAGCGCTCGATGTGCCCGGCCTCCACCCCCGCCCCCAGGTGGGTCAGCACGAACGGCAGGGCGGGGAAGCGCTCGCGCAACGCCTCCACGTGCGCGACCTCCATGTGCCCGGCCGCCGGGTGGTGCGGGCCGTTGCACTCCAGGATGAGCGTGTCGCTGGCCGCCGCGAGCGCGTCGAGGCCCGCGCACGGCCGCGTGTCACCCGAGTAGCCGACGGTTCCGCCGTCGCGTTCGAAGACGTAGCCGTAGCAGTCGAGATGCGGCACGTGGTCCACCTCCACGGCCCGGAACTTGACCGGTCCCGCCACCTGCCACGAGCAGTCCACCTCGACGTAGCGGAGGTCGAGCTTCTCGTGCGCCTCCTCGTGGATGCCGGGAACGCCGGCGACGTCCATCATCGTCCGCAGGAACCGCTCGACCCCCGGCGGCCCCACCACGTGGAGCGGCGTGGCGGCGTGCCGGTGCAGCAGTTCGAGCAGCAGGAAAGGCCAGCCGAAGGTGTGGTCGGCGTGAAAGTGCGAGATCGCCACCACGTCGAGGCCGGCCACGTCGATGCCGCAGCGATGCAGGTGGGGCAGCGCGGTGGGCGACGGCTCGACCAGAATGTGATCGTCGAGCACGAATCCATTCCAATAGCGGCCGATGCCGGTGAAATTGCCGGTGCCGAGAAAGGTGACCCTGGTCAATACGCCCCCCGTGGTAGCCGTCCCGAAGAATCTCACACCGGATATACGGGAGAGAGGCCCACTTCAGCCTTTTCCGTACGCGACCAGCTCCACCTCGTAGCCGTCCTCGTCCGCCAGATAGGCCGCGTAGTGCCGCTCGCCGCCGGCGTACGGGTGGCGCTCGGGGAAGAGCAGCGTCCAGCCGTGGGCGGCGGCCCGCTCGGCCAGGGCGTCCACCTCGGCCCGGCCGCCCGCGTGGAAGGCGAGGTGGTTCAGGCCGGGACGCCGCCGGTCGTGGCTGCCCGCGGTGAGCGCGGGCGACCGCTCCAGCACCACGTACGTCGTCCCCAGCCGCCAGCTCCGGCCGTCCGGCCACTCCTGGAACACCTCGTACCCCAGCTCCGTCAGCAGCCAGCCCCAGCTCCGGGTCGCGCGGTCCAGGTCGGGCACCCAGATCTCGACGTGGTGCAGGGAGCCCGTGACGGGCTCGGTCGTGTCCTCCATGCCGCGACCCTAACGGCCCCGCCCCCCTTGGTCAGTCGACGCCGTTGGGGCAGAGGAACGACGTGATGCGGGCGGGCGCGGCCGTCACCAGCTTCGAGCCGTAGTCGCGTGAGCAGAGGTTGCTGCCGATGTCGCCGTCCAGGAAGCGGGTGGCGTCGCGCGTGGCGATCAGGTCGATGCCGCCGACGCTCGGGGATTCGATCCTGGCCGCCACCCAGTTCCCCACGCACAGCCGGGCCGCGACGGCGGCGTCCGACGGGAGGTTGCCGCCGTTCAGCGCGGCGGCCTCACGGAGGATGGAGCTCTTGGACGCGCATGGGGTGGGGGCTGTGGAGGCCGGCTGCTTGCGTGGGGGACGCGTCTTCTCCGGGGTGGCCGTCTCTTCCGGGGTCGCCGTCTCGTCCTCGGCGTCAGCTGTGGGGTCGTCCGTGGTGGCGTCGTCCGTGGGCTGGTCCTTGGTCTCGTCGCTCGTGTCCGGGGCCGGGGTCTCCTCGTACGTCTTCGTCGTCGCGGTCGGGCTTTCGCTCGGGCTCAGCAACGCCTCCAGCAGTCCTCGTCCGGAGCTCGACGCCAGCGCCGCTCCCCCGGCCACGACCGCCACGACGGCGACGGCCACCGCCGCGGCCGCCCATCCCGGAATCAGCCTGCGCCTGGCGGGCACCGCCGGAGGCGGCAGGACCTTCGTGCGCGTCGTCAAGGGCAGGGTGACGGGCGCCGGGCCCGTGCCCGACCTGATCGCGGTGAGCCGGGCGAGCACCTCCTCGGCGGGCGGCCGGGCTGCGCGGTCCTTGGCGAGGGCGCTCCGTACGAGCTCGCGGACCTCCTTCGGCACTCCGGATAAATCGGGATCGACGCCCATGACCCGATAAGCGAGGACATCGGGAGCCCCGGTGCCGAAGGGCGGGCGCCCGGTGGCCGCGTACGTCATGAGCGCGCCCCACGCGAAGACGTCGGCGGCGGCGTCCGCCTGGTCGCCCCGGTACTGCTCGGGGCTGATCCAGCCGGGCGTGCCGATCAGCGCGCCGGTGCCCGTGAGCCCGCTCTCGTCGAGGGCCCGCGCGATGCCGAAGTCCAGGACCTTCGCGCCGGAGTCCGCGAGGATGACGTTCCCGGGCTTGAGGTCGCGGTGCACGATGCCGGCCCGGTGGATGTCGGTGAGCGCCTCGGCGATGTCCACGCCGAACGAGAGCAGCCTGTCGGGGGGCAGCGGCGCGTTCTGCTGGACGTACGTGCTGAGCGTCGGCCCCGGGACGAACTCGGTGGCCAGCCAGGGCGGCATCGCGCCGGTGTCGGCGTCCAGCACCGAGACGACGCAGCGCCCCCGCACCCGCGACAGCAGCTCCACCTCACGGACGAACCGGGCCAGGAACTGCGGGTCCGCCGCCAGCCCCGGATGGATGACCTTGACCGCGACCCGGGCGCCGTCGGCCGCGACCCCCGCGTAGACGACCCCCATGCCGCCCGCGCCCATCCGGCCCACGATCCGGTAGGGGCCGATCGACTCGCGCTCGTCCATCGTCAGGGGGCCGAAGCCGCCGGGGTCGCTCATCCAGGCTCCCGTCGCCGTCGCGTCGCAACAGCAGCGATCTTATTGACCGGCTCGTGAACCGGTGCCGCGCTAGGCTCGCGACCCGTGTCTTCAGATCATTTATGGCGGATTATCAGGATCGGCTTAGTAGGTCTGGTTCTTGCGGCGACCGTCGCGGGCCTGGTGTTCGGCGACGACTGGCTCTGGACGGCCGTCCAATGGTCGCCGCCGTACGGCGAGCGCGCCGGATTCGACACCTCGACGACCGTGATGCTGCTCGTGACCGCCCTGGTGAAGGCCGCGTTCCTGTGGTTGATCCTGCGTGCTCCCCTGCCGGGACCGCTGGACCGCCGGGCGAGAGCGCTGCGCCGGCTGCTGTATCTGGCGGTGGCGTACGCCCTCGTGTTGTGGTACCCGATCGGGCTGCTCCCCGACGCGGTCGACACGGCATTCCAGCTCGCGCTGTGGGCCGCGATCGACGTCCTCTACCTGCTCGTCATCCGCTGGCGGTCCCGCCTGTTGCGCGCGGCGGCCGCAGCGCTGTTCGCGGTCGAGCTGGCCGGGATGGCCGACCAACTGCTCGACGACCTCGACCTCCCTCAGGTCCACTGGGGCGAGGTCGTCGTGCTGGGCCTGATGCTGGGCAGTGCGGCGGCGACCGCCCTCACGGTCGTCGGGCAGTGGCGCGACGGCCGATGGAGCCGCGGCACGCTGATCGCGGGATGGGCGTCCATGGGTGTCTACACGCTGTTGATCCCGCTCAACCTGCTCGCCGGACAGTTCCCGGGCGGCGGTCTGGTGTTGCCGGTCATGCTGGACGCGATGGGGCTCGTCACCACCGTGTGGATGGCGGCGACCGCCCGCGAGTTGCCCACCGAGAACCCCGTACCGGATCTTCCGCCCGCCAGGCAGCGGATGATCCGCGTCGCGGTGGCGACCGTGACCGTCCTGCCGATCATCGCGATGATCCACCCGGAGCAGGCCGCGCGCCTCACCTACACCGGCTGGTCGACGGACTGCTATGACCGGCCCAGCTTCGGCGACCTGAAACCCGCGCAACGCGACGCCGTGTTCCTGTGCGTGGCGCGGGGCATGGACGGCGGAGGCCCGCCCATGTTCCCGGACAGCATGTCGGACCAGGCGATCCTCGCGTACGGGCGGGCGCTGTGCCGGGCGAAGGACCGCGACGAGCAGGTGGCGATCCTGACGCGCGCAGGAAGCGCGCGGCCGTCCTGGGGCGTGGACCCGTGGGACCTCGTCTACGTCTGCCCCGAGATCATCGGCGCGACCCATCCCGAACTGCTGCGCTCGGCCGAGGAGACACAGGCGGCGAACGACTCCTACATCGCCGAGGAGAACGCGAAGTGCCGCGACCCGTGGCCCCGCACGAAGGGCGTCGTCCAGGCCACGGCCAAATACTTCCTGTTCGTGGACGGCGATCCCGGCTACCTGGTCCACGACCCCGGCGACGAAACGGTCGAGGAGGAGGCGGACAAGCTGTACAGCGGCGACGGCCTCGTCACAGCCGGCCGCAACTCCGCGCTCGTCGGGCACATCGAGGACGTCTCGGACCTGTGCCTCACCGTGAAGGCGTTCCGCACTGCGCCGCCCCGGCGGACGGCCGGGTGGCAGCAGGTCGAGGAGGTGCCGATCGTCAGCCGCACCGGCCGGCTCACCGTCCCGGAGATGGGCGAGGACGAGGTGGGCGCGGGCGCCCCGATGCCGAACCTGGCGATCAAGGGCAAGGGCCGCTACCGGCTCCGCGTCTACGTACGGATTGACACCGCAGGCGAGGAGCAGCACCTGGTCGTCGTGTTTCCGGGCGCGTCGAGGAAGAGACTCACGCTGAAGCCGTGAACGGCCGGGGCTGCACCGCCCGTGCACCCCGGCCCGCGGACCACAGGAGAACGATCGAGTACAGCAGCCCCGCCACCGCCGACGCCACGGCCGCGACCAGCAGCGGGACGCGGACGATGCCGTCGTGGCTGAGCACGATGAAGGTCGGCCCGGACAGCGTGGCCACGCCACACCCGATCCAGGTCATCACGACCGCCGAGCCCGGAAAACGGCCCACGAAGCCGCGCGCCGGCGGCGTGACGTATCCGATCGCGACCAGGAGCCCGGTGACGGCCAGCACCGTCCGCTGAGCCGGACTCTCGAACCCGGCAGGCCCGCCGCCCTCGGGACCCGTGACCGCCCAGACGACCAGGGCCAGGGCGTAGCCGAGCAGGGGGACTGCGCAGATCGCCGCTACCGTCCGATCGGCCGGTGGGGGGCCGGTGGCGAAGGTACGGGACCAGCGTTCCATGGCGTGCAGCAGGACGAGGACGGCCAGGCAGCAGCCCAGCACCCCGAAACCACCGTAGATGGTGACGAACACCCACCCGGCGAGTCCGTCCCCACTCCCGACGGGCGTCGCCGTACCGGCGACCGCCTGGACCAGCAGTCCGGGCGGGAGACCGAGCACGATCGGGGCCAGCAGCCCGGTGGCCCCCCAGGCGGGCACCAGCAGCAGCCAGGCCGGCAGGCGATGGGCGATCGGCCGCCCCAGCACCACCGCGAGGGCGATGGCGAGCAGGTCCATGGCGACGGTGATGTAGTTGCCGACGACGTGCCGCGGATCGTTCATCAGCGCCTGGCCCGCGGCGTCGGTGATCCCGATCGTGGAGCCCGCGAGCCAGGCCACCTTGAAGATCAGGTACGGCAGGCAGGACACGACCGCGACCACGAGCACGGCGGTTCTTAAGGCACTTCTGTTCATGATCCACTCCCCCAATTAGAGAACGATCTCTAGAACAACCGTAGCGGATAAACTCATCGCGATGCCCAGAAGTCCCTCGTTCACCCACGACCAGATCCTCGACGCGGCACGGGACGCGGCCTTCGAGCACTGGCGCTCGGCCACCGTCGGCCACGTCACCGCGTTGCTCGGCGCCCCTTCGGGCTCGATCTACCACCGCTTCCCGTCGAGGGACGTGCTCTTCGCGACGGCATGGATCCGCTCCATCAAGGCGTTCCAGGCCGGCCTGACCTCGGCCGCCGACACGGACGAACCCATCGAGGCCATCGTGCGCACGGCGCTCTGGATCCCCGACTTCTGCCGCCGCCACCCGCGCGACGCCCGCATGATGACCGTCTTCCGCTACGCCGACCTGGTCGCCACCGGCCCGCCCCAGCTCCAGGACGAGCTCCGCGACCTCAATGCCCCCGTCGCGGCCCACCTGCACCGCCTGACCGAACGCCGCTACGGCCGCATCACCCCGCACGGACTGGAGGTGATCGCCCTGGCGTGCCGCGACTCTCCCTACGGCATCGTCCGGCCGCTCATCGGCGAGCCCATCCCGGCCTGGATCGACGACGCCGTACGCGTGACCAGCACCGCCCTGGCCCACCTGAACGACTGAGCCAACTACGCTCGCGCCCATGCGAAGAATCACCGTGGCACTGACAGCACTGCTGGCCCTGACCGGATGTGGGCAGAATGGCGGCGAAGGCGGCCTGAAGGAAGCGATGGCCGCCGTCTCCGGAGAGGGACCCGCCGCCGCGTACTTCGAGTACGGCGAACCGGCTTGGTGGCGTGACCTGGGCGTCAAGGCAGGCGCCGCCGAGGCCCGCCGCTGGTTACCCGCATCCGTCTCCGGACTGGGCAGCTTCGCCTCAGCCGCGGCGGCCCTGCCGGAGGCCACGGGCATGACCCCCACGGCCGGCACGCGGGCGATCTCGATCGGTGTGCCTCCGCAGCAGGCGTTCCGGTTCGACGGCGAGGTCGATGCGGACGCCGTACGCAAGAAGCTGACCGCCCACGGCGCCAAGCCCCGTGAGATGGGCGGCCACGAAGGGCTCTCGTTCTCCCCCGGCGACGAGATCGACCTGTCCCGGACGATCGTTCCCGGCGTGACCAACCAGCTCAACCAGGTCGTGGTCACCGACTCCCTGGTCGCCACGGCCTCGTCCCCCGACCCGCTCACGGCCGTCCTGGGCGGGGAGACCACACTGGCCGACAAGCCGGCGTACGCGGCCATGGCCTCCTGCCTCGGCGACGTCGCCGCAGCCACGATCACGACTTCGCCCAGTGAAACCGTCACCCTGTACGGGGTGGGGCTGCGCCGCCCGGCCGACCTGAACGACCGGCCCGTCAACGTCATCTGCGTACTGCCGTCGGCATCCGCCGCCACCGAAGTCGAACGCGCCCTGACGACCCGCCTCGTCCCGACGGGGACCATGGGTGACGGCGGAACGTACGGAAAGCATGCCGCGCAGATCGCGCACGACCGGGTCAGCTCGGACGATCACACCGTGCTGCGGGCCGTTCTGACGCTGAACGACACCACGAACGCGATGTTCGCCAACCAGATGCTGGTCCGGGGCGACCTCCAGACCCTGACCAAGCCGTGAGGCAAGCGCCACGGTAAGCACCGGACCCTCGCTTCCTGCCACACCTCGTACTCCACGAACTGGAGGCGTGGGTCCTGCTGGGCCACGACGCACTTGGCGAACTCACCGGCGACGACGCACTCGCCCGTGCCGTCCAAGCGATCGTGACGCAGGCCCGAGGCGCCGAGCTGGTCAACGACGGGGCCGGCACCGCTCCTCCAAACGTCTACTGCGCCTGTTTCCGCTGTACAGAAAGACCGTCGTTCGCTGGCAGGTGAAGGGGTGCGTCGTAGCCTGAGCGCCCTGGACAGTGCATGGATGTCGGCTCGGGCTACGCGCGAATGGTGGGCGCGGTTCTCCAGATCGTCAGGAGCCGAGCTGGTTCATCTTCTGACGTGTCACCCGCATGAGATCCTCGACCCGTGCAATCTCTGCCGTCACGTCCGTGATCTGGTTCTCCAGGATGATCGGCACCCCTGCGCCCCCGTAGCGCGCCTTCTCGATCTCAAGTTTGTTGAGCGAGCCGTAATGAACGTTCAGCAACGTGCTGAGCCCCTCCAGCCGAGTCTGCAGCGCCTTGCGCTCCACCTGGCTGTCACGCCAGCGAGGCTCCACCAGCACGTCGTCCGCCAGTTCGACGGCGCGCCAGCCTGCCTCCGCTGCCGAGCTGCCCTTCTGCAACCGGTCGACGTCCTCCAGGGTCCGAGGCCGCTGTCGCAGTACATCGGCGACGTCCCTGATCTCCTGAAGCAAGTCCCGAATCTCGGGCCGCAGCCGCTCCAGCGCTTCATCCTGTGACGACCGCTCCAGCGTCCGTACGGCTCCTGCGAGTCTGCGGGTCTGCCCGCCCACCGCCGCGAGCGACGCCGCCCGCTGGTAGAAGACGGCTAGATCGGTCTCCTGCAGCCCGCGCCCTGGCAGAAGAACCAGGCTCACCTCCTCCAGTGACGACCCACGCGCCAGCCGGTCGCAGATCGTCTGAACGAGGATCTGAGCCCCTTCGTACAGCGGAAACCGCCCGGTGCCAGTGCCGAGTGCAGGGAGGGCGATACTTCGTACTCGAAGGTTCTCCGCCAAGTCCAGCGAGCGGGTCACGAGTTGCTTGATGCACGCCGGGTCGGGCATGAGATTGCGATCCAAGTCGATGGTGACCGCGTGGAAGATGTACTTGGCGGGCAGCTGCCCCGCTGTTGTCACTCCGACGTCGCCCAGCGAGAGTGGCAGCAGCTTCCTGGCATGTAGACCGAGTTCCTTACCTGCCTTGAGGGACAGGGCCCTGGATACACCGCCGCCCATCGTCAGATAGTTGTCGTCGGAACTCACCAGTACCTCAGCCGTCGACTCGGTGAGGTCGCCGTAGCCGACGCGAAACAGGGACGCGCCGATCCGGTAGACCGCCGTCATCGCGGCTGGCTACGCAGGCGCTCGCGCACCGCCTCCAGGCGGTCGCGCTCGTCCTCGAGCTGGGTCTGCAGGTGGACGGGAGCGCTTCCAGCGTACTTGGCGACCTGCTCTTCGAGAATGCGCACGTTCCGTTCGTGAATACGCAGGAGATTCCCCAGGCCTTCGATGTCAGAATCCGGCGTGCCGGGAGTTTCGTGCATGCCTGACTCCTGTCGACTTTCCTCCATGCCCGGCTTATCCGCCAGCCGGGCGAGCCATACCGCCAGCCCCAACGCCGCCACCGCGCCGGCGAACCACAGCGTTTGGACCCACCAGGGGCCCTCCACCCGGTTGGTCGCCACCCCACCGGCCACAGTGGCCACAGCGCTGCCGGCGGCAATGAGCTGGACCGGCTTTCGCACACCCTTTTTGCCCTGTTTCATGAGAACCAAAAACCGGCGCCGAGGTTTCTCATTGGAAAAGTGTAAAGGCGTCGTCCTGCCATTCGGGCGAGAACGTTGAACCTTCCGCGCCAGGTTGGATGCCGAGCGTGCTCTGTCCGGCTACATCAAAGGTTGCCCATTCGCGAATCCGACAATCTGCCAACACGGCAACTCGGCCTGGCTGAAGACAATGATCGTGTCCGATCCAGCTTGGGCGCATGCTCGCCAGGGAGGTCCGTACGAAGTCGACTTCCTGGTTGTCCGGCGTGGCGGCGACGGCGGCGAGGTCGAGGAGGCGCGAAGCGCCCTCTGCGAGGACCGCCGTTGGGCGTGGCGTCCCGCATGGGCTTTCGCCTCGCCCAGCTTGCCTGAGGACGATCGGGGACGGCCGGGCGACGCCAGCGCCACCTGGTGAGGAGTCAGGGGGCGAGCACGTCCGCGTGGCGCTGGAGCACCTCCCGTCATCGTTCGCCGGCCCGTTCCTCCGCCTCCAACCCGTCCAGGCAATCCTCCAAGTAGCCGGGCAACTGCTCGGGAACGCGCCGCCCCGGCAGAAGGCCATCCTCGTCCTCAAGTTCGTAGACCTTCACCTGTCGAGGCACCACCTGGTCTGTACGGAGATCCAGTGCAGGCGCCAACTCCCAAGCGTGGACCACGAAGATGCTGATCACGCAGCGCACGCCGTCCCACATCAGTGCCTTGGCGAGGTTGTCATCCACTGACCCCAGCCCCATTTCTGTCCGTCAGAGGAATCACAGAGCTCGAAGCCATTGATCGAGGACCGCGAAGTCTTCGTCGGCGAGTCCCCGGAACGACTCCACGTGGTGAAGGAGTGCACGGCCGCCGTGGTGCGTGGAGACCCAGTCGCGATCGGCGTCGGTGATCTCGTCGTCCACCCAGGCGAACGGGCGTCCGGCCGCCCAGCTCACCAGGGTCCGGGTCTTCCAGCAGAGCCTGAACCACTGGTCCTCGCGTTCATGCTCGTCGGATGACTCCGGCCAGGTCACGACTGGCAGACGTGGCAGCCCGATTCGGGGTGCTATCTCGACGTTCGCCTCGTCTTCCCAGGTGGTGGCCCAGACGAGTTCGCAGGGCAGCGCCGCCAGTCGACGCCCCACCTCGATGGTGAGCCGCGCCACGTGCGATCGGGGCGTGGTGGCGAACGGCTCACGATGCGGGTCCTCACCGAACGGGAGCAGCGGCCCGTCGACATCGAGGAAGAGCAGCGGGCGTTCCGCATGGCTGGTCATGCTGCGGCGTACTCGTCACACTTGACGAGTACGCCTCGTTCGAAGCGGGACTCGATGAGCTTGAACGTCATCGCCAGGAGCGCCGCGCGGTAACCGGCGCCGCGGGTGACCTTGGTCCGCAGCCGGACAGTGGAGAAGGTCGACTCAATCGGGTTCGTGGTGCGCAAGGTCGGTCCAGCGTTCGGCCGATTGATTGGAGAACACCCGCAGCACATCCGCACGGAACAGGGCAGGTGGTTACTCATGGCGATCCCGAAGAAGGGTTCGCGGCTCATCACTGTGGATGGCACCGTATACCGCTGGCGCGTCCGTCGTAAGCCCACGTATTGCCAGGGCAACAGCTGGGGTCCTATGACGTTCGCGGTGGAACTGGCCGACGCGTCGGGTCGCGTCCTTCTGGTGTCGCTCCCCTGCTCACGGCCAGACGCATGGTGGGGAGAACGGACGATGGCCCTACGGCCGGTGCTTGTTGCGGCGATCATACGGACGGCGCTCAGGCACGGCTGGACACCACGGCAACCAGGCAACGCCTTCGAGCTTGCCCTGACTGATGAGGATCTGACCGAGCTGATGAACGGCCAGCCTCCTGCCTATAGCGTCCCTTTCATGCGGCGATAGCCCCTGCTATGTGATCAGTACGACCGTCGCTTCAGGATGCCTGTGCACGCGGACGGTGGGGCTCGGAGCGTGATTGAACGTCGTTTTGAGTTTCGGATGAAGTCTGGTGGGGGGCGACTCAAGGGTTACGCTTCGTCACCGGCCCTGGCGATGGTGCGGTCTGCGGGGAGTAGGCGGGTTCCTCCGTCTGGGTCAGTGATGACCAGGATGGGCACGCCTTCGGCTACGCCGAGTTGCTTGCGTTCGGGCTCGGTAGGCATACGGGCTGCGACCTGGGTTCCGGGGGATATCTGGACGGTGACGGCTTCGCCTGCATCTCGGACGCGTGAGCCGCGCAGCTCGGTGATGATGAGCCCCTCTCCCCTGAGTACGGCCATGGCCCGACGGACCGAGTCTCGGGAGATGCCGAACTCGGCCACGTAGTCGCTTTCAGCGGGGAGTCTCTGGCCGGGGCGCAGGTCTCCCCCTTCGATGCGTGCCCGGATCAGGTCGGCGAGCTGCTTGTAGACCGGGCGGTCGGCGCTGGGGTCAATGGCCATGGCATCGAAGCTACGTAGTACTGTACGCATCTCCGATTGCGCCTACGTACGTATGTAGCTACATTGGGAGGAACGTTGACCGCACTTGATCGGCTGGCCCAATGACACTTCAGGAACTGGCAGCCCGGTACCCGAACTGGGTGATCTGGCGCGGCGCGACCGACACCGGCCCCGGAAGCTGGTACGCCACACGGCGAGCGATGCCCCTGAGCAATGAACAGATCGATGCCGGGATGGCCCAGACAGTGAGCGGTGACGACCCCGCCGCGCTCGTCCGAGAGCTGGAATGGCAACACGAACTCGCCTTTACCCTTTCGCGCAACGCGAGGATGAGCCCGTGACGGACCTGGGTGATTTCGGGAAGCCGTACCACGGGATTCATCCGGCCGCGCCCCAAGCCGGCTACGAACGGCTCACCTGGCAGGAGCCCGATCCTCGTAATGATCGGTTCCGGGTGCGCGATCACACCTGCGAGTGCCAGCGCATTGTGTACGAACTGTGCCAGGCAGGCGGCCTGCACTTCATACGGCGGCTCTACCGTTCTGACGGCGTGACCGAGCACGAATCCGATCGGATGCGTGCCCCCAGGCCGCACGGCTCTGGCTGCGTATCCTGCTCGGGCAGGCGCGATGAAGGAACAACAGGTCGTACCTGGCGCGAGGAGCCTACTCATTGAGTAAGCCGGCCGCTCCCAGGCTCGTTATGGACACGTCGATGGCCCGACGGCCGGCCAGCCTGCAGCAGGGTTTAGCTGGGGGTTTGGGGGGCTGTGCCCCCCAATGAAGCTGCCCGAGCCCCAGGCGCGAAGCGCCCCCCCGCGAGGACCGCGCCTTTGGGCTGGGGGTTCGGGGGGCTGTGCCCCCCGATGAGAACTGCCTGAGCTTTTCGCGCGAAGCGCCCCCTGCGAAGACCTTGCCTTTCGTCAACGCCTACTTGAGGAGCTGGCGGGCCATGACCATGCGCTGGATCTGGTTGGTGCCCTCGTAGATCTGGGTGATCTTGGCGTCGCGCATCATGCGCTCCACCGGGAAGTCCTTCGTGTACCCGTACCCGCCCAGCAGCTGCACCGCATCCGTCGTGATCTCCATCGCCGCGTCCGAGGCCGCGCACTTGGCCGCGCTCGACAGGAACGTGAGGTCCTTCTGGGGTTCGCCGTTCATGGCGCGCTCCGACTTCGCCGCCGCGTGGTACGTGAGCTGCCGCGCCGCCTCCAGCTTCATCGCCATGTCGGCGAGCATGAACTGCACGCCCTGGAAGTCGGCCACCGGCCGGCCGAACTGCTTGCGCTCCTTGACGTACCCCACCGCGTAGTCGAGGGCCCCCTGGGCGATGCCGAGGGCCTGGGCGGCGATGGTGATGCGGGTGTGGTCCAGGGTGGCGAGGGCGGTCTTGAAGCCGGTGCCGGGGGCGCCGATCATGCGGTCGGCCGGGATGCGGACGTTGTCCATGATCACCTGGCGGGTGGGCGAGCCCTTGATGCCGAGCTTGCGTTCCTTCGGGCCGAAGGAGACGCCTTCGTCGGACTTCTCCACCACGAAGGCGGAGATGCCGCGCGCGCCGGCGGAGGGGTCGGTCACGGCCATGACCGTGTAGTACTCGGAGACGCCCGCGTTGGTGATCCACATCTTGGTGCCGTTGAGCACGTACGAGTCGCCGTCCGCGACCGCCCGCGTCTTCATGGCCGCCGCGTCCGAGCCGGCCTCCGGCTCCGACAGCGCGTACGAGAACATCCCCTCCCCCCGCGCCACCGGCTTCAGGTAGCGGGCCTTGAGCTCCTCCGACGCCGACAGCAGCAGCGGTACGGTGCCGAGCTTGTTGACGGCGGGGATCAGCGAGGTCGACGCGCAGGCCCGCGCCACCTCCTCGATGACGATCACCGTGGCCAGGGCGTCGGCCCCGGCGCCCCCGTACTGTTCGGGCACGTGCACGGCGTGCAGGTCCGCCGCGACCAGTGCCTTGTAGACGTCCCAGGAGAACTCCTCGTTCTCGTCGGCCGCCGCGGCGTACGGGGCGATCTTCTCGTCGGCCAGGGCGCGGACCGTCTCGCGGAGCATGTCGTGCTCTTCGGCAGGCGCGTACAGAGGAAAGCTCATGCTCAGATACTAGGACGTCCGAGCTTCTTGTTACCAGCCGGTACGGTTTGCGCCGAGAAGCAGGTGGCACGTACGGAGCAGCGGGGGCCGATAGCATGCGTGCGCGATCGAAAGGAGCACCCTCGTGCCATATCGCCTCACGGTGATCGGGACCGGATACCTGGGGATCACGCATGCGGCCTGCATGGCGGACCTCGGTTTCGAGGTCCTCGGCCTCGACATCGACGCCGACAAGGTCCAGCGGCTCAACAGCGGCGAGCTCCCCATCCACGAGCCGGGACTCGAACCCGTGCTCCGCCGCGGCCTCGAATCCGGGCGCCTCCGCTTCACCACCTCCTACGAGGACATCGCCGCCTTCGGCGACGTGCACTTCATCTGCGTCGGCACCCCGCAGAAGCGCGGCGAGTACGCCGCCGACGTGTCCTACATGGACGCCGCCGTCGAGTCCCTCGCCCCGCTCCTCGATCGCGAGTGCCTGGTCGTCGGCAAGTCCACCGTCCCCGTCGGCACCGCCGAGCGCCTGGCCGACAAGCTCGCCCGGCTCGCCCCTGCCGGGGTCCTGACCGAGCTGGCGTGGAACCCCGAGTTCCTGCGCGAGGGCCACGCCGTCCAGGACACGATGCACCCCGACCGGCTCGTGTTCGGCGTGCGCAGCGAGCGGGCCGAGAAGGTGCTGCGCGAGGTGTACGAGCCGCTCGGCGACGTTCCGATCGTGGTGTCCGACTTCGCCACGGCCGAGCTGGTCAAGACCGCCGCGAACGCGTTCCTGGCCACGAAGATCTCCTTCATCAACGCCATGGCCGAGGTCTGCGAGGCGGCCCACGCCGACGTGCAGAAGCTGTCGGAGGCGCTGTCGTACGACGACCGCATCGGCGGGCGCTACCTCAACGCCGGGCTCGGCTTCGGCGGCGGCTGCCTGCCCAAGGACATCCGGGCGTTCATGGCCCGCGCCGGGGAGCTGGGGGCCGACCAGGCGCTCACGTTCCTGCGTGAAGTGGACGCCATCAACATGCGGCGCCGGGCCCGGATGGTCGACCTGGCCAGGGAGCTGGCGGGCGGCTCCTTCCACGGGTGCGTGGTGGGCGTGCTGGGGGCGGCGTTCAAACCGGACTCCGACGACATCCGGGACTCGCCGGCGCTGGACGTGGCCGTGACGATCGGGCGCCAGGGCGGCCGGGTCACCGTGTACGACCCGATCGCGCTCGACAACGCCCGCAAGGCGCATCCCGAGCTCAAGTACGGCGAGTCGGTCGTCGAGGCGGTGCGCGGCGCGCACGTGGTGCTGCTGCTCACCGAGTGGCAGGAGTTCGTGGCGCTCGATCCCGAGCAGCTCGGCGGAGTCGTGGCGGCGCGCCGCATCGTGGACGGGCGCAACGCGCTGGACGCCGAGACGTGGCGGTCGGCGGGCTGGCACTACCGGGCGCTGGGCCGCCCCTGAAAACGGGTCACACCCCCAGGTGGCGTACCCACTGGGTGTAGAGCGGGCGATAGCCGCGACGCGCCCAGAACGGGGTCGAGAGCGGGTTCGGCAGGGCGTGGTGGAGCAGCATGGTCCGTACGCCCTGCGCCGCCGCGTACCCGTGGGCCACGTCCGTGAGCAGCGCCCCGACGCCGTGTCCCCGGGCGTCAGGATCGACGTACAGAACGCTCAGGTACGCCACCGGCGAGGCGTCCACGCTGCCCGCGATCCAGCCGCAGTGCGCGGGCGGCTGGACGATGACGCAGCCGAGCGGCGTGCCGTCGGCCCCCTCGGCCAGCCAGCACCACTCCGTCGGCATGACCTCCGAGGCCAGGAACGCCCTGATCCGCGAGGCGGTCGAGGCGCGCACCGCCACCCAGCCGAAGTGGGCGTCGTAGGCCACCAGCCGCTCGTACAGGCGGGCCAGCGTCTCCAGGTCGTCGGGCGTGGCCCGGCGGACGCCCGCGCCCTGCGCCGTTCCCGCGATGCCGGCGCGCACCGCCTGCGCCACGACGGGGGCGAAGTTGCGGGCGGCCAGCGCGCGTACGGGTGCGACGTCCCTGCTCGGCCAGGTCACGGTGAGCGCCTGCCCCGGCTCGTCGAGCGGGATCCCGGCCAGCCAGGTGTCGAGCAGCGCGCCGAGCGCCGCCTCCGGGGACGGGCCCGCGACGCGCGCCTGGAGGCGGTGCACCACCAGCGGGGACCAGGAGGCGCGCATGCTGCCGGGATCGACGCGTTCGACGGTGGCCCGCCCGACCGCGCCGCGTGCCTCGATGTGCCCTTTGCCCCGTAACTCGTCCTGGCCCGCGACCAGCGGGTCCGCGGCCCGGACGCGGGCGGCGTGCGCCCGGATCACGGCGTCCATCCCGGCACGATAACCGCTGACGGCCGCCCCGGCTACAGCTCGGCGGCCGTCCCGACCAAAGCTCGGCTACAGCTCCTTGGCCTCGGCGCGCAGGCGCTCGCCCTTCGCGTACGCCTGCTCCTTCAACCGCTCCTGGAACTCCTCCATCCGGGCCCGCAGGGCGGGGTCGGCGGCGGCGAGGATGCGGATGGCGAGCAGCCCGGCGTTGCGGGCGCCGCCCACCGCGACCGTCGCCACCGGCACCCCGGCCGGCATCTGCACGATGGACAGCAGGGAGTCCATGCCGTCGAGGTGCTTCAGCGGCACCGGCACCCCGATGACCGGCAGCGGCGTGACGGAGGCCAGCATGCCGGGCAGGTGCGCGGCCCCGCCGGCGCCGGCGATGATCACCTGGAGGCCGCGGGAGGCGGCCTGCCGGCCGTAGTCGATCATCTCGGTGGGCATGCGGTGGGCGGAGACGACGTCGGCCTCGAACGGCACCCCGAACTCGGCGACCGCCTCGGCCGCCGCCTTCATCACCGGCCAGTCCGAATCCGACCCCATCACAATGCCGATCATGCATACTCCCCTGTCATGAGGTGGACGGCGGCGTGGCGGGCGCGGGCGCGGACCTCGTCGAGGTTGGAGCCGACCGCCGTGACGTGGCCGATCTTGCGGCCGGGCCGCACCTGCTTGCCGTAGAAGTGCAGCTTGATGCCGGGGTCGTGGGCGAGCACGTGCTCGTACCGCTTGAACAGGTCGGGGTCGTCGCCGCCGAGCAGGTTGGCCATGACGACGACCTGCGAGGTCATCGTGGGCGAGCCGAGCGGCAGGTCGAGCACGGCCCGCAGGTGCTGCTCGAACTGCGACGTACGGGCGCCCTCGATCGTCCAGTGGCCGCTGTTGTGCGGGCGCATGGCCAGCTCGTTGACCACGAGCCCCGTGGAGGTCTGGAACAGCTCGACCGCCAGCAGCCCGGTGACGCCCAGCTCGTGGGCGATGGTGAGCCCGATGCGCTGGGCCTGCGCGGCCTGCTCGGGGTCGAGGCCGGGCGCGGGGGCGAGCACCTCGACGCAGATGCCGTCCTGCTGGACGGTCTCGACGACGGGGTAGCTGACGCCCTGGCCGTGCGGCGAGCGGGCCACCACGACGGACAGCTCCCGCTCGAACGGCACGAACGCCTCGGCCATGAGCGGCACGCCCGCCGCCATGGCCTCCTCGACCTCGGCCGCGTCGCGGCACACCCACACGCCGCGGCCGTCGTAGCCGCCGCGCACCGCCTTGAGCACGACCGGCCAGCCGTGCTGCTCGGCGAACGCCGCCACGTCGGCCGCGGACGACACCCGCGCCCAGGCCGGGCAGGGCACGCCGATGGCGCTGAGCCGCTCGCGCATGACCGCCTTGTCCTGCGCGTGGACGAGCGCCGCCGCCCCGGGGTGCACGGCGTGGCCCTCGGCGATGAGCGCCTCGATGTGCTCGGTGGGCACGTGCTCGTGGTCGAACGTGATGACGTCGCAGCCCTGGGCGAACTCACGCAGCACGTCGAGGTCGCGGTAGTCGCCGATGCGCGTGTCGACGATGACGCGGGCGGCGCTCTCGTCGGGGGCGTTGGCCAGCACCCGCAGCTCGAAGCCGAGCGCGATGGCGGGCGGCTGGGACATTCTGGCCAGCTGACCTGCGCCGACGATGCCGACGACCGGACCGATGGGGCGGTAAGCACTCACGCCAGGTGAGCTTACCGGGGCGTACGGACCACCCGACTGCGGGCCCGCGCGCCCGAGGGGGCGCTGGGCGGCCGTTCCGGGTGCCCTCGCGGGCGCGGCCGCCCAGCGGCCCGCCTCGCAGGGTAGTCCTCGGCCCAGGAATACGCCCGACATTGCTGGATATTTCATGAGTACGCGGTGACGGGGTAAGTTCATCCGTCTGACACCGGCCCTACGACCCGGCCGGTACGCTGGACAGATCGAGCCCGGCTGACGAGCCGCGACAGCGCCGGGCAGCGAAGAAGGGACCGAAGCAGACCCGTGGAAGTCGTCAAGCGCCTCTACGAGCGGTTCTCGTCCCTGGTTCACGAGCTGGCCAAGTTCGGCAGCATCGGCGCGGTCGCCTTCGTGATCGACACCGGCCTGCTCAACTTCTGCCACGTCGTGATCGGCCTCGGCCCGCTGACCTCTAAGCTCGCGGCGACGGTCGTGTCCACCACGTTCGCCTACCTCGGCAACCGCTACTGGACCTTCCGCCACCGCGAACAGACCGGGCTCGGGCGCGAATACTTCCTGTTCTTCCTGCTCAACGGCATCGCGCTGCTCTTCGGCATCCTCGCCATCGGCTTCACCACCTACACGCTCGGCCTCAACGACACGCTGTCGGTCAACATCGCCAACATCGTCGGCGTGGGGCTCGGCACCCTCTTCCGCTACTGGTCGTACAAGAAGTGGGTGTTCCTGGAGGCCACCGAGCCCATTCCGGTCGAGCTGCCCGGCCAGGGCGTCAGGCAGGACCGCTGACCACCCGGTTGCCCCGGCCGTCGTCCTCGGCCGGCCGCAGGAAGACGGCGAACGTCGCCGGCCGCCGCCGCACCAGCTCCAGCCGCCCGCCGTCCGCGGCGGCCAGCGCCCGCGCCAGCGTGAGGCCGAGACCGGTGCCCCCGCCGCCGCTGACGTTCCGCTCGAAGATCTTGGGAGCGATCTCGTCGGCGATGCCGGGGCCCTCGTCCGCCACCTCGACCACCACGTAGTTGTCGCCGCTGGTGCTGGTGACGGTGACCCTGCCGCCCCCGTGCCGCAGCGAGTTCTCCAGCAGCGAGGCCACCACCTGGCCGAACCCGCCGGTGGTGGCGAGCGCCTTCAGCCCGCGCGCGCCCTCCAGCCGCAGCTCGCGGTGGGCGTCCTTGAACACCGGCTCCCACTCCCTCACCTGCTGGATCAGCACCTCGTCGATGCACACCGGCTCGGCCTGGGCGTGCCGCTGCCGGCGCGCCGCGGCCAGCAGCTCGTCGATGACCGCGGTCAGCCGCTCGGCCTGGACGATCGCCGCCTCACCCTCCTCGCGGACGACCTCCGGCTCGCCGGCCGAGGCCACGATCTCCTCCAGCCGCATGGTGAGGCCGGTGAGCGGCGTGCGGAGCTGGTGTGAGGCGTCGGTGGCGAACTCGCGCTCCCGCGTCAGCAGGTCGGAGATGCGGGCCGCGCTGCGGTCGAGCACCTGGGCCACGCGGTCGAGCTCGGGTATGCCGTAGCGGTGCTTGCTCGGCCGCGCGTCGCCCGACCCCAGCCGCTCGGCGATCTTCGCGAGGTCCCGCAGGGGCAGCGTCAGCCGGCGGGACTGCACGACGGCCAGGCTCACGGCCACCGCCAGGGCGGCCACGGCCAGGGCGACGATGAGCAGCAGACGGGCCCGTACGTCGCGCTCGACCTGGTCGCGGTCGCGGCTGATGCGTACGTAGACGCCGGTGTTGGTCTGGGCGTCCTCCGTCATGAGGTGACCGGACGCCGGTGCGGTGCCGACGACGGTCACCCGGAGGGGGGTTCCGCGTTCCCAGATCTGGATGTATCTGCCCGGGTATTTCTGCTCCAGTTGCTGAGGATCGAGCGGCGTCTCCTGGACGCGGGCGTACTCGACCTCCCCCACGAGACGTTTGGCCTCCGCCCCGAGCTCCTGAGCCGCCTCGTCGACGATCAGGCGGCTCACCACGACGCCCAGGGGGACCCCCAGCAACAGGACCGCGATGACCGCGACGACCAGGGTGGAGGTGAGCAGTCGACGGCGCATCCGCCTACTCGCGTTCGAACCGGAAGCCGACTCCCCGGACGGTCGTGATGTAGCGCGGTTTGGCGGCGTCGTCGCCGAGCTTGCGCCGTAGCCAGGAGATGTGCATGTCGAGCGTCTTGGTGGAGCCCCACCAGTTGGTGTCCCACACCTCGCGCATGATCTGCTCGCGGGTGACCACCTTGCCCGCGTCGCGGACGAGCACCCGCAGCAGGTCGAACTCCTTGGTCGTGAGGTGCAGCTCCTTGTCGCCCATCCAGGCGCGGCGGGAGTCGGCGTCGATGCGCACCCCCTGCACGACCGGGGTCTCGGAGGTGCCGCGCCGCAGCAGGGCACGCACCCGGGCCAGCAGCTCGGCCAGCCTGAACGGCTTGGTCACGTAGTCGTCGGCCCCGGCGTCGAGCCCGACGACGGTGTCCACCTCGTCGACGCGCGCCGTGAGGATCAGGACCGGGGTCCCGTGGCCCTCGGCGCGGATGCGGCGGGCCACCTCCAGGCCGTCCATCTCCGGCAGCCCGAGGTCCAGAACTATGAGATCGATGCCGCCCGACAGGGCCCGCTCCAGGGCTTGCGGGCCGTCGGGGCTCACCTCGACCTGATAGCCCTCGCGGCGCAGGGCGCGCGCGAGCGGCTCGGAGATCGAGGTGTCATCCTCGGCGAGAAGTACGCAGGTCATAAAGCGATCGTAGGACCTTAAGCGATCGTTTCCCGGCTACAGCGCGCGGTTTGACTCGTCGTTGACCTATCCATTGACCTGGGCAAACACGACTAAAATACGGTTGGTCGTGATTAAATTACCGCGCTTTCCCGCGCACGGGGATCGACTCATCATGCCCACCGCGATAATGCTCAACCCTGCCGTTCGAGATTGTCCCGAAATAGCCGGTGTCCGGAATATCGCGATCGCTGGCGAGAGCGGGGAAACCCTCCCGCCACGACGGGTACGCGGGCGTCCAGCCGAGGTCCCGCCGCGCGTGCCGGTTGTCCGCGCCGCGCGCGGCCGGGTTCGCCGGCCCGCCGGACACCGGCGGCGCGGGCGCGCCGACCGCGCGGCAGAACGCGGGCGCCCAGTCGAGCCCGGCGGCCGGCTCGTCGTCGCAGACGTTGACGTGGCCCGCCGGCCAGTCCAGGGCCGCCACGGCGGCGGCCGCGGCGTCGTCCACGTGCACGAAGCTCGTCACGTCGGCGCCCGCCACCAGCCTTCCTTCCCGCGCCTCGGCCGCGCGCAGGCCGCGCGGCTCGAACCAGGTGCCCGGCCCGTACAGCAGGCCGTAGCGCAGCACCACCCACTCGGGGAGCTCGGCCACGGCCGACTCCAGGGCCGCCACGCCCGCGACGGTGCTGCGGCGCGGCTCGGGCGCGCCGAGGTCCAGGGGCTCGCCCTCGCGGGCGGGGCCCGCGCCCGGCACGTACGTCCAGCAGATGCTCTGCGCCACGATCCGGCGCACCCCGGCGGCGCGAGCGGCGTCGACCAGGTTGCGGGTGCCGTCGCGGCGCAGCGCGGCGTTGGCGGCCAGGTCTCCCCCGGCCAGGTCGGTGAGCTGGTGCATGACCACGTCCGCCCCCGACTCGCGGACCGCCTCGGTCAGGGCGGCGGCGTCGAGGACGTCCACCAGCGCGGGCGTGGCGCCGAGGTCGCGCAGCGGGCCCGTACGCGCCGCGTGCCGGGTGGTGGCGACCACGGTGTGTCCCGCCGCGACCAGCAGCGGGATGACGCGCCGGCCAAGCACCCCCGCGCCGCCGGCCAGGAAGATCCGCAGACCGGAAACGTTCTTGCTCGTCATGCCGACCACCCTAGGAACGAAACGGTCCCCAGAAGCGGGCCACTTCGCACAGGTTCGGACAAACCACTCAGCGGGTCAGTAGTCCTTGTCCTTGTGCTCGGTCTTGGCGTAACGGGCCAGGTAGAGCTGGATGCCGAGGGTGTTGATCAGGCCGAGCTCGGTCTCCAGGTAGTCGATGTGCTCCTCCTCGTCGCGGAGGATGTCCTCGAAGATGTTGGCCGAGGTGATGTCGCCCTTCTCGCGCATGAGCGCGATCGCCGGGCGCAGGCGCTGGACGACCGCCAGCTCGACCTCAAGATCGGCGTGGAGCTGCTCCTCGACGGTCTGCCCGATGTGCAGGGTGCCGAGCCGCTGGTAGTTGGGCAGCCCTTCGAGGAAGAGGATGCGGTCGGTGAGCCGCTCCGCGTGCCGCATCTCCTCGAAGGACTCGTCGCGGGTGTGCTCGGCCAGCTTCGTGTAGCCCCAGTTCTCCTGCATCTTGGAGTGCAGGAAGTACTGGTTGATGGCGGTGAGCTCGGCGGTCAGCTGCTCGTTGAGCAACTCGATGATCTGTTTGTCGCCCTGCATGACGGGGCCCCCTGCTGTCCGGCTATGCGGTCGTCAACTCTTCAGACCGCTTCAGGATCGCACAGATCTTCCGCACACAACGGGCACAGTCCCCGCCCGCACCAGTGGTGTCGCGAATCTCTTTCGCACTTTTCGCCCCAGCGGCGATGCAGTCGTGCACCTCATTTTCCGTCACAGCACGACAAATACACGCATACATTCCGGGGATGGCCTCTCAGCGGGGACTGACGCCTAAGGTTAGGCACACCTAAGAGTAGCCCACTGTGGTTAGGCTTGCCTATGTAAGCTGGCTCACAGTGAGCTACCTCTTGGTGATCTTCAGTGACCGCGCGCGATCCACTCCTCCAGATGCGGAGCCTCGGCGCCGATCGAGGTCGACTCGCCGTGACCGGTGTGCACGACCGTCTCCGGCGGCAGCGTCAGCAGCCGCTTCCTGATCGAGTCGATGATCGTCTCGAACGACGAGTAGGACCGCCCGGTCGCCCCCGGCCCGCCCTTGAACAGGGTGTCCCCGCTGAACAGCACGCCCAGCTCGGGCCCGTGGAAGCACACCGCGCCCGGCGCGTGCCCCGGGGTGTGCAGGATCTCCAGCACGCAGCCGCCCACCTCGACGCGCTCGCCGTCGGCCAGCGGCTCGTAGCCCAGCTTGTCGCCGTATTCCTGCTCCCACAGCACCTGGTCGGCCGGGTGCAGCCGGATCGGCGCACCCGTGCGCTCGGCCAGCTCGCGGGCGGCGTTGATGTGGTCGTTGTGGGCGTGGGTGCACAGGATCGCCTTGACCTCGCGCCCGTTGACCCGCGCGGCGATCGCCTCGGCGTCGTGGGCGGCGTCAATGACGACGACCTCACGGTGGTTGCCCACCAGCCAGACGTTGTTGTCGACCTCCCAGGTGCCGCCGTCCAGCGAGAACGTCCCCGAGGTGATGATCCGGTCGATCACTGGAACGTCACCACCGAACGCAGCACGTCGCCGCGGTGCATCTTGGCGAACGCCTCCTCGACCTGGTCGAGCGCGATGGTCTCGGTGACGAACTTGTCCAGCGGCAGCCGGTTCTGCAGGAACAGGTCGATGAGCATCGGGAAGTCGCGGCTCGGCAGGCAGTCGCCGTACCAGGAGGACTTCAGCGCGCCGCCGCGGCCGAACACGTCGAGCAGCGGCAGGTCGATGCGCATCTCCGGGGTCGGCACGCCGACCAGCACCACGGTCCCCGCCAGGTCGCGGGCGTAGAACGCCTGCTCGTAGGTCTCCGGCCGGCCGACCGCCTCGATCACGACGTCCGCGCCGAACCCGCCGGTCAGCTCGCGGATCGCCTCGACCGGGTCGTTGTCGCGCGAGTTGACCGTGTGGGTGGCGCCGAAGCCGCGCGCCCACTCCAGCTTGCGCTCGTCCACGTCCACCGCGATGACCTTCGACGCGCCGGCCAGCGAGGCGCCGAGCACGGCCGCGTCGCCGACGCCGCCGCAGCCGATCACCGCCACGCTGTCGCCGCGGGTAACGCCGCCGGTGTTGATCGCCGCGCCGATCCCGGCCATCACGCCGCACCCGAGCAGGCCCGCGACCTGCGCCGGGGCGTCGGCCGAGACCTTCGTGCACTGGCCGGCGGCCACCAGCGTCTTCTCCAGGAACGCGCCGATGCCGAGCGCCGGCGACAGCTCGGTGCCGTCCTTCAGCGTCATCTTCTGGCGGGCGTTGTGGGTGTTGAAGCAGTACCAGGGACGGCCGCGCAGGCAGGCCCGGCACTGGCCGCACACCGCCCGCCAGTTGAGGATCACGAAGTCGCCCGGCGCGACCTCGGTCACGCCGTCGCCGACCGCCTCCACGACGCCCGCCGCCTCATGACCGAGCAGGAACGGGTAGTCGTCGCTGATCCCGCCCTCCCGGTAGTGCAGGTCGGTGTGACAGACCCCGCAGGCCTGTACGTTCACGACGGCCTCGCCCGGCCCCGGGTCCGGGACGACGACGGTTTCGAGTGAGACTTCCTGGCCCTTACCACGGGCGACGACGCCCTGCACTTCGTACGGCATGCCAGCCATCTTGTGTCAGAGGGTTGATCTCCGCAAGACAAAGGGCTGCACCACGCCGAGCCCCCTGGCCGGGCGTTTCCTGATCCTGTGCAGGGCGAAGCCGTGCGGCTCGGCGTCCAGCTCGGCGGCCAGCGCGGCGTCCACGAGCACGGAGCCGGGACGGGCGATCGCGGTGAGCCGGGCGGCCAGGTTGACCGTCGTGCCGAACACGTCGCCCATCATCGGCACGACCGGCCCGTACGCCAGCCCGATCCGCAGCTCGTCGGCCTCGACCAGGTCGAGCGCGATCGCGGCGGCCTGGGCCGCGCCCGGCGCGGTGAACAGCACCTCGTCGCCCAGCGTCTTGACCAGCCGCGCGCCGTGCGAGGCCACCACGTCGGAGGCCCGCGACTCGAACCCCTCGACCAGCGCGGCCAGCTCCCGCTCGGTCAGCTCGCGGGAGCGGCTGGTGAAGGAGACGAGGTCGGCGAAGCCCACCGCCATCGGCACCCGCGTGAGCAGCGGCTCGTCGCTGAGGTCGGCGAGGGCCAGCAGCCGGGTGCCGGCCGCGGCGAGCTGGGCCCGCCAGACGTGCACGAGCACCCGCTCGAAGTCGGGCAGCAGGCCGCGCGTGGCGTCGAGCATTCGGGCGAGGTCGTCGTCGCCTGGCTCGGGCGGCAGCATCGCGCTCGTCATGGTCTCGGCCTGCCACTGCGCGAGCCTGGCCGTGGTCTGGCCGAGCGCGCGGGCCATCCGGACGACCGTCTCCTCGTCCAGCAGCCCGGTGTCGAGCAGGTGGCGGACCCGGCGCAGCGCCTCGACGTCGGCGTCGGTGAATGCCACGGCGTCGTCGGCGCGCTGGGCGAAGCCGAGGGCGCGCCAGATGCGCGCGGCCAGCTCCTGCGGCACGCCGCTCAGCTCCGCGACCCCGGCCCGCGTGTGCCGCGGCGGCCGGCCGAGCAGCAGGCGCTCGACCTCCTCGGCCGTCGGCCGCCCCTGGCTGCTCAACGGCCGTCGATCTCGCCGTCCGAGGCGTCCTCGACGAGCCGGAACAGATCGTGGCGGACGTCCTGGATGTGGGGGATGTCGCGCAGCACGATCTCGCCGCGGTCGCTCGCGGACTCGACGGTCAGGGTGCCGCAGCCGAGCATGCGCTCCACCAGGGTCTGGTCGGAGCTGACCGTGTTGACCTTGGCGATCGGGATCTCGTCGGTGGACTTGTTGAGCACCCCCCGGCTGATCGTGAAGCGGTGGGTGGTGAGCACGTACCCGGTGTTCTTCCAGCGCAGGTAGGGCGTGAACGACCAGATCGTCAGCAGGATGAGCGCGAGGACGGCGACGGCGGCCCTGGCGTAGAGGGCGAACTGCCAGTCCGACGGGATGAACCACAGCGCCGCGCCGGAGGCGGCGGCGATGAGCACGAGAGCGACGGCCGGTCCGATGAGGCGCTTCCAATGGGGGTGGAAGGCCCGGATCCGCCGCTCACCCTGCGTCAGATGATGGTCGGGAAGGGTCATGGGCCAAATCGTGCCACCAACGCCGTCCGGGGGCCACGCCGATGCCTCATTCCGCGGGCCGCACGTGGACGACGTCGCCGGCGCTCAGCGTGTGGAGCCGGTCCGGCCCCTCGACCTCCAGGCAGCCGGACTGGTCGATGCCGCTCGCCCGGCCGATCAGCGCCGGCCGGCCGGGCAGCTCGACCCTGACCTGACGGCCGACGGTGGCGCTGGCGGCGAGGTAGGCCGCGCGCAGCCCGCACGCCTCGGCGTCGCCGCCCGCCGCCGCCCACTCGCGGTAGTGGACCTCGACCTCGCGCAGGACGGCCCGCAGCAGCGGATCGCGGTCGAGGCAGGCCGCCTCCTCGATGGCGAGCGACGTGGCGGTGCCGACCGGCAGCTCGTCGGCGCGCAGCGAGACGTTCAGCCCCATGCCGACGACCACGGCGTCGTCGGCCCGCTCGGCCAGCACCCCGGCCAGTTTGCGCTCGCCGATCAGCAGGTCGTTGGGCCACTTCAGGCGTACGTCCACCTCGGCCAGGCGGCGTACGGCGGAGGCGGCGGCCACGCCGTACAGCAGCGGCAGCCAGCCCTGCGCCGCCACCGGCACCTCCGGCCGGAGCAGGATCGAGAACGTCAGCCCCGAGCGCGGCGGCGCGTTCCAGACCCGGCCGAGGCGGCCGCGCCCGGCCTCCTGCGCCTCGGCCACCAGCACCGCGCCTTCCGCGGCGCCCTCCTGGGCGGCACGGGCGAGGTCGGCGTTCGTGGAGCCGGTGCGCTCCACGACGGTGACGCCCGTCCACAGGCCGCCCGGACGGACGAGGGCGCGGTTGAGCGCGGCCTCCGAGAGCGGCGGACGGTCGAGGTCGGAATAACGCGAGTCGGGCATCCACCTATCTTTGCAGGGAGAGAGGATGGCGATTTGACATCCTCCCCCTCGTGAACGAGGGGGAGTCCGACCGTCGCCGGTCGGTCTTCCTGCTTCACCGCCGATCGCCCGCCCGAGAGGAGGACTCCCGCTTGAGGTCTTACACCAGCTCCACAGGCGTTTCAGCTCTCCGCCGGCCCGGCGGCGAGCAGCATGTTCTGGGCCGCGTTCACCTCCCGGTCATTCACCGCGCCACACGCACAGACCCACGCCCGGACGCTCAACGGCATCTCCTCCTGCAGGGTCCAGCAGACCGAGCACAGCTTGGAGGAGGGAAAGAAGCGGTCCACGACCGCCAGCGTGCGGCGATACCAGTCCGTCTTGTACTCCAGCATGCTGCGCAGCTCCCGCCAGCCAGCGTCGGAGATGGCGCGGGCCAGGGCGTGGTTCTTGAGCAGGTTGCGGACGGCCAGGTCCTCCACGGCGATCACTTGATTCTCGCGTACCAGCCGTGTGGTGACCTTGTGCAGGTAGTCGCGCCTGCGGTCGGCGATCCGGGTATGTACCCGTGCCACCTTCAGCCGGGCCTTGGCCCGGTTCTTCGAACCCTTCTCCTTACGGGCCAGCGCCCGCTGCGCCTTGGCCAGCCTGCGCCGCTCACGACGCTCGTGACGCGGGTTGGCGAGCTTCTCGCCGCATGCCAGTGTGAGCAGGGCGGTGAGGCCCGCGTCCAGGCCCGTCGACCGCTCGACCGGCGGCAAAGGCGCGATCTCCTCCTCCACCAGCAGGGACACGAACCACCGCCCGGCCGCGTCCCTTCTCACAGTGACCGTGGACGGCTCGGCCCCCTCGGGCAGCGGACGCGACCACACGATGTCCAGCGGCGCGCCCATCTTGGCCAGGGTGAGCCGGCCGTCACGCCAGCGGAACCCAGAGCGGGTGTACTCCGCCGACGCCCGCGACCGTTTCCTGCTCTTGAACGTCGGGTATTTGGCGCGGCGGGCGAAGAAGTTCGCGAACGCCGCCTGCAGATGCCGCAGCGTCTGCTGCAGCGGCACCGACGACACCTCGTTAAGAAACGCCAGCTCGGGTGTCTTCTTCCACGCGGTCAGCGCAGCCGACGACTCGGTGTAGGAGACTCCGCGGCCTTCCAGCTTGTAGGCGCGGGTCCGCTCTTCGAGTGCTTTGTTGTAGACCAGGCGCACGCAGCCGAACGTCCGGACCAGCTCTTCGGCCTGCTCAGGGGTCGGATAGAAGCGGTACTTGTAGGCCCGCTTCACCAGCTGCGCCACCCCTCGATCCTAGGTGCGAGATCACCCGCGCACCGGCCGATTCCGAAAGATGACGGCGGTCCGCCTGATGGCGTATCGCCTGCTCCTGCCCCGCTCCGCAGGAGTCCGATTCCTCCTCCGCCTGAAGGCGGGGGTCTCCTCGGAGGTATCTGATGAGCAAGCGTCTGGACCCGCGCAACTGGGCCTCGTGGCGGCCGTTCGGCCTGGGGCTGCGCAAGCCGAACAACTACCTGGAGCTGTGGAAGGCGTTCAAGTCGGTCAAGGGCAACAGACGCTACGCCTGGCGCATACTCAACCAGGGCACCTGCGACGGGTGCGCGCTCGGCACGCAGGGCATGCGCGACTGGACGATGGACGAGATCCATCTGTGCAACATCCGGCTGCGGCTGCTGCCGCTCAACACCATGCCCGCCCTGGACGTCTCGCTGCTGGGTGACGTCTCCGCGCTCGCCGGGCGGCGCAGCGCGGAGCTGCGGGAGCTGGGGCGGCTGCCCTACCCGATGCTGCGGCGGGCCGGCGAGCCCGGGTTCACCCGCGTGTCGTGGGACGAGGCGCTGCGCGTGGCGGCGGAGGGGCTGCGCGGCAAGCGGTCGGGCACCTACCTGACCAGCCGCGGCGTGCCCAACGAGAACTACTACGCGGCCCAGAAGGCGGTGCGGGCGCTCGGCAGCAACAACGTGGACAACGCGGCCCGCATCTGCCACTCGCCCTCGACGGTCGCGCTCAAGGAGACCATCGGCGCGGCGGCCACGACCTGCTCCTACACCGACTGGATCGGCTCGGACCTCATCGTCTTCGTCGGCTCGAACCCGTCCAACAACCAGCCGGTCGCGATGAAGTACCTCTACCACGCCAAGAAGGCCGGCACCCGGATCGCCATGGTCAACACCTACCGCGAGCCCGGGATGGAACGTTACTGGGTGCCGTCCAACGCCGAGTCCGCGCTGTTCGGCACGAAGATCACCGATGAGTTCTTCGGCGTGAACGTCGGCGGCGACATCGGCTTCCTCAACGGCGTGCTCAAGCACCTGGTGGAGAACGGCTGGGTGGACAAGGAGTTCGTGGACCGGCGGACGACCGGCTTCGAGGACGCCTGCCGGGCCGTCGCCGCCCAGTCGTGGGAGGAGCTGGAGGCGTTGTCCGGGGCTTCCAGGGACGACATGTTCCGCCTCGCGCGGCTGCTCGGCGAGGCGCGCTCGGCGGTGCTCGTGTGGTCGATGGGCATCACGCAGCACGCCTACGGCGAGGACAACGTGCGCGCGATCGTCAACCTGGCGCTCGCCCGCGGGTTCCTCGGCCGGGACAAGTGCGGACTTATGCCGATTCGCGGGCACAGCGGGGTGCAGGGCGGGGCCGAGATGGGCGCGTACGCGACCGGCCTCCCCGGCGGCCTGCCCGTCACCCCGGAGAACGCGGCCCGGTTCACCGAGCTGTGGGGCTTCGAGGTGCCGGACTCCCCCGGCCTGACCGCCACCGACATGATCGACGCGGCGCACCGGGGCGAGCTGGACGCGCTGATCTCCTCCGGCGGCAACTTCCTGGAGGTGCTGCCCGACCCGGCCTACTGCAGGGAGGCGCTGGAACGGCTGCCGCTCCGCGTCCACGTGGACATCGTGCTGTCGTCGCAGATGCTGGTGCCGGGCGCGGGCGACGTGCTGCTGCTGCCCGCCCAGACGCGCTATGAGATGGTCGGCGGCGTGACCGAGACCTCCACCGAGCGGCGGATCATCTTCTCGCCGGAGGTGGAGGGGCCGCGCGTCGGCGAGGCGTGGCCGGAGTGGAAGATCTTCACCGAACTGGCCTCCCGGGTGCGGCCCGAGGTCGCCGACCGGGTCAGGTTCACCGGCACGCCGCAGATCCGGGACGAGATCGAACGGGCGGTGCCGTTCTACGCGGGCATCGCCGGCCTCGCCCGCTTCGGCGACAACGTGCAGTACGGCGGGCGGCACCTGTTCGCCGACGGCCGCTTCCAGACTCCCGACGGGCGCGGCCGGTTCTCCGCCGTGACGCTGCCCGCGCTGGAGCGGCCGGACGGCACGTTCATGGTGGCGACGCGGCGCGGCAAGCAGTTCAACAGCATGGTCCACGAGCGGCGCGACGGCTTCAACGGGGCGACGCGCGAGGCGGTGCTGATGAGCGCGTACGACGCCGACCGCCTCGGCCTGCCCGACGGCGCCCGGGTCGAGCTGCGCTCGGGCGAGCGGACGTACGAGGGGAGGGTGCTGCGGGCTCCGTTGCAGCCCGGCAACCTCCAGATCCACTGGCCGGAGGGCAACGTGCTGCTGGACGAGAGCCGGCGCTCGCCGCAGGCGCGCATCCCCGACTACAACGCCCTCGTCACCGTGCGGGCGCTGTGAAGACCCGGCCCGGCCCCACGACCCGCGCCCGGATCCGCGAGCTCAACGGCTCGGCGGTCCGGGAGCGCCGCGACGACCTGGCCACCGAGGAGCCGCTGGAGATCCGGGTCACCGGGGCCGGTGGCGAGCAGCGGACCGTGGCGATCACCATGCGTACGCCCGGTCACGACTTCGAGCTGGCCGCCGGGTTCCTGCACGGCGAGGGGCTGGCCGGGCCGGGGGACATCGCGTCGATCGCGTACTGCACCGACGAGGACCTGCCGCCGGAGGCCCGCTACAACACCGTCACCGTGCGCCTGCGCGGCGCCGTACCCGACCTGCCGGCGTTGGAGCGGCACTTCCTCACCTCCAGCGCGTGCGGCGTGTGCGGCTCGGCCGGCCTGGACGCCCTGCGCGACCGCTGCCGGCCGCTGCCGGAGGACACGCTGCGGCTCGCCCCCGGCGTCCTGTACGGCCTGCCGGACGCGCTGCGGCGCGGGCAGGGCGTGTTCGGCAAGACCGGCGGGCTGCACGCGGCCGGCCTGTTCACGGCGGCGGGCGAGCCGGTGGTGGTGCGCGAGGACGTGGGCCGCCACAACGCCGTGGACAAGCTGACCGGGTGGGCCGCGCTGAACGGGCGGCTGCCGCTGGCCGGGCACGTGCTCGTGGTGAGCGGCCGGACCAGCTACGAGATCATGCAGAAGGCGCTGACCGCGAGCGTGCCGGTGGTGTGCGCGGTCTCGGCGCCGTCGTCGCTGGCGGTGGAGCTGGCCAGGGAGTTCGGGATGACGCTGGTCGGGTTCCTGCGGGGTGAGCGGTGCAACGTGTACGCGGGCGAGGAGCGCATTTTGGCGGAATGAATCATTCCGTTCTGCTATTCTTGGAACAGAACGAACCGTTCCGAGAGGATCTCGTCATGACGACCATCACCCCCTTCCGCGTCGCCGTCCCGCAGGCCGACCTCGACGACCTCCAGGCCCGCCTCGCCCTCACCCGCTTCACCGACGAGATCCCCGGCGCCGACCAGGGCGTGGCCGTCGAGCGGGTGCGGCGCCTGGTCACCCGCTGGCGCGACGGGTTCGACTGGCGCGCGGTGGAGGACCGGCTGAACGCGTACCCGCAGTTCACGACCGAGATCGACGGGCAGGACATCCACTTCGTGCACGTACGCGCCGCCGACCCCGACGCCCTGCCGCTCCTGCTCACCCACGGCTGGCCCGGCTCGATCATGGAGTACCTCGACGCGATCGAGCCCCTGTCGCGCCACTTCCACCTGGTCATCCCGTCCCTGCCCGGCTACGGCTTCTCCGGCCCGACCAAGGAGCTCGGCTGGGACAACCAGCGCATCGCCCGCGCCTGGACCGAGCTGATGTCCCGGCTCGGCTACGACCGCTACGGCGCTGTGGGCAACGACGCCGGCTCGATGATCTCCCCCGAGGTCGGCAGGCTCGCGCCCGAGCGCGTGGTGGGCGTGCACGTGACGCAGGTGTACTCCTTCCCCTCCGGCGACCCGGCCGAGTTCGCCGGGCTGAGCGAGGAGGAGCAGGCGGGGCTCGCCGTGCTCGACTGGTTCTGGAAGGAGAAGGGCGCCTTCAACGTCCTGCACTCCCAGCAGCCGCAGACCCTCGCCCACGCCCTCGCCGACTCCCCCGCCGGGCTGGTCGGCTGGCTGGCCCAGCTCTTCGACGAGGACCTGGACGACGACTTCGTGCTCGCCAACGCCGCCATTTACTGGCTCACCGGCACCGCCGGCTCCGCCCTGCGGCTGTACTGGGAGAACGCCCGCATGGAGCAGCCGAAGGAGCCGACGACGGTGCCGCTCGCGCTGGCGATGGGCGAGGGCGACTTCAAGTCGATCCGCCGCTTCGCCGACCGCGACCACAGCCGCATCGTCTCCTGGCGCACGCTCCCCGCCCCCGCACGCGGCCACTACACCGCCCACACCGCCACGGAAGCGCTCACCTCCGACATCATCGCCTTCTTCACCACCCTCCGCTGACCCCGCCGGTCAGCCGGTGTTCTGGAGGCCGGCGGCGACGCCGTTGACCGACAGGAGCAGGAGGGTGGACAGGCGTTCGCGTTCGCGCTCCGACGGGTTCTCGGTGCGGAGCGCGCGCAGGGCGCGCAGTTGCAGGTGGGACAGCGCGTCCACGTACGGGTCGCGCAGCTGCACGGCGCGCGAGAGCACCTTGCGGTTCTCCAGCAGCCGGGCGTGGCCGGTCACGCGGAGCACCAGGTCGCGGGTGCGGTCGTACTCCTCCAGGACCTGCCGGGCGAAGTCCTCGCGCCCGCCGAGCGCCAGATAGCGCTTGGCGATCGAGCGGTCGGTCTTGGCCAGCGACATCTCGGCGTTGTCCAACAGCGCGTTGAACAGCGGCCATTCGGCGTACGCCGCCCGCAGCTCGTCGAGCGAGTCCGCGGCGGCGAGGCCGGAGCCGAGGCCGTACCATCCGGGCAGGTTGACCCGGGTCTGCGCCCAGGCGAACACCCACGGGATGGCCCGCAGGTCGTCGAGGGAGCGCGGCGCGCCGAGGCCGCGGCGGGCCGGGCGGGAGCCGAGCCGCAGCGTGCCGATCTCCTCCAGCGGGCTCACCAGGCCGAACCACTCGGGGAAGCCGGGCGCCTCGGTGAGCGCGCGGTACGCCTGCTCCGAGGCCACCGCCACCCGCTCGGCGAGGCCGCGGAAGCGCTCGGCGGCGGCCGCCGTCGTGGCGCTCACCGTGGGCGAGGAGGCCAGCAGGACCGCGTTGGTGACCTGCTCCAGGTGGCGGCGGGCGATCGCGATGTGGCCGTAGCGAGCGAAGATGACCTCGCCCTGCTCGGTGACCTTGAACCGGCCCGCGACCGAGCCCGGCGCCTGGGCCAGCACCGCCCGGTTGGCCGGGCCGCCGCCACGGCCGAGCGCGCCGCCCCTGCCGTGGAACATGCGCAGCTTGACGTCGTGCTCGGCGGCCCAGGCGGTCAGCGCCTCCTGCGCCTCGTACAGGCGCAGGGTGGCCGCGGCCGGGCCGAGCTCCTTGGCCGAGTCGGAGTAGCCGAGCATGATCTCCATGCGCCGGCCGTTGTCGTCCAGCCTGCGCCGCATCTCGGGGATCTCCAGCATGCCGCTGAGCACGCGGGGCGAGTTGGCGAGGTCCTCGCCGGACTCGAACAGCGGCACCACGTCGAGCACCGGCGCGCCGTCGCCGGCCGCGTGCCTGGCCAGCTCGTAGACGGCGGCGATGTCGTCGGCCGAGCGGGTGAAGGACACGACGTAGCGGGAGCAGGCCGTTACGCCGAACCGCTCCTGGATCCAGGAGATCACCCGGATGGTGGCGAGGACCTCCTCGGTGCGCTCGGACAGCTCGCCGCCGGCCCGCAGCTCCTCAAGGGCGCTCGCGTGCACCTGCGAGTGCTGGCGCACCTCCAGCTCGGCCAGGTGGAAGCCGAACGTCTCCACCTGCCAGATGAGGTGCTGCAGCTCCCCGTACGCCTGCCGCGGCGTGGAGGCGGCCAGCGAGTCCTGCACCAGCCGCAGGTCCGCGAGCAGGTCGGCGGGCGAGCGGTAGGCCAGGTCGAGGTGGCGGCGCTGGGTGGCGGAGATGCGCGCGGCCACGTACAGCAGCCACTGCCGGTGCGGCTCGCGCGGCGAGCGGGTGGCCAGCTCGGAGACGATCTCCGGGTGCGCGGCCACGGCCGCCGCGAGCGCCCGCTTCAGCTCCGGCGAGCACGGCGTGAACTGGGCGGAGGCGGTCAGCGTTCGGCCGATGCGGGCGCAGGCGGTCTCCAGCGCGGCCAGCACGTGGTCGGACTGGATCTGGATGGTCTCGCGGGTGACCTTGGCCGTCACGTACGGGTTGCCGTCGCGGTCGCCGCCGATCCAGCTGCCGTACCGGATGAAGGGCCTGGCCTGCGGCGGGCGGGTGCCGGTGTCCGGGTCGAGCGCGGCGTCGAGCGCGCGGTAGACCTGGGGCACCATGCGGAAGAGGGTCTCGTCGAAGGCGGCCATGGCGGTGCGCACCTCGTCGAGCGGGTCGAGCTTGCTGGAGCGGAGCTGGGCGGTGCGCCACAGCAGGTCGATCTCCTCCAGCAGGCGGCGCCGGCTCTCGGCGCGCTCGGTGGCCCCGCGACCCGGGGTGTTGTACTCGGTGAGCTGGTGGCTGACGCGCTGGATGGCGGTGACGACGGCCCGCCTGCGCGCCTCGGTCGGGTGCGCGGTGAGCACCGGGTGCAGCTCCAGGTCGGTCAGCAGCTCGGTCACCCGTTCGTGGCCCAGCTCCTGGACGGCCTGCGCCAGCGACTCGCGCTGGACCCTGCCCTCGGCGTCCCGCTCGCGCAGCGTGCGGATCCTGTAGTGCTCCTCGGCCAGGTTGGCCAGGTGGAAGTAGCAGGTGAAGGCGCGGGCCACCTCGACCGCCCGCTCGATCTCCCAACCGGCGACGATGGCGGTGATCTCGTCGGCCGAGACCTCGCCCCTGCGCGCCGCGATGACGGCCTTGCGCAACCGTTCGACGTCGGCCAGCAGGTCTTCGCCACCTTGCTCCGCGAGCACCTGACCGAGCAGTTTGCCGAGCAGCCGCACGTCGTGGCGCAGCTCGTCCGGCATCTCCGTCACGGCCGCGCTGCGACGTTCGAACCCCTGGTCAATCATGCTTCGAAGGGTAGCGAGTCGGTTTTCGCGACCGCAGACCGGTCTCACTTATTGGACTAGACCACTGGTCAGGACGCCTTGCCGACGGCCGCCATCAGCTCCGGCAGGCGGGCGAAGCCGATCCGCGCCGCGAGGCGGCGGCCGAGGACCTCGACGAGGAGCCCGTAGAAGGGGGCCGCCACGCTCACCCACAGCAGCCCGAACCCCAGCGGCACCAGGAACGGCAGCGACAGCAGCGCGATGCCGGCCATCGCCCCCATCGAGGACGCGAACGCCTGCCCGCCCTGCCCGGGTGCGGCGCTGCTGAAGGCGTTCATGCGCTCGGGCACCCCGTACGGCAGCACCACGCTGGTCACCGACCCGACCCCGAGCCCGATGCCGAGCGCGCCCCATCCGGCCAGCATCGCGGGCAGGATCGAGCCGGGATGCCCGGTGAACAGCCCGGTGGCGACCGCGATCACGGCGAGCAGCGGCGTCGCGATGAGCGCGTTGGCGAGGTGGCGGCCGGCGAGGTCGGTGCCGAGCCCGCGTTCGGAGCCGAACGTCACGGCGTTCATCCAGAGCGAGCGGCCGTCGAAGCCGAACGTGTTGCCCGACTGCAGGGCGATCATCAGCGCGCCGAAGGCGGTGATGACGATCGGCAGCGCCGGTCCGCCCGGCCCGCCCTCGCCGGCGGTGCGGCCGAGCGAGAACGACAGGATGAGCGTGACGACGACGGCGCTGAACCAGCCCACGCGGAAGCGCGGCTCGCGCCTGATGTACTTCAGCTCCTTGCCCACGACGGCGGCGAGCGGCCCGTCGGGCAGCACCCGGTCGATCCAGCCGCTGTCCTTGCGGCGCACCGACGCCGCCTGCGTGGAGACGTCCGGCGTCACCAGCGCCCGGCTCAGCGCCTTGATCCACAGCCAGCCGATGGCCAGCGTGAGCAGCGCCAGGAGCACCAGCTCGCCCAGGCCGGTCAGGCCGCCGTCGGCGATCGCGTGCGCCGCCATGCCGGGCGGGGTCCAGCGCAGGACGCCGGCCAGCCCGTTCAGCAGCGCTCCGGGGTCGCCGAACCCGCGGTTGAGCAGCAGGTTGGGCAGCTGCGCGAGCAGGACGACGAACAGGGCGGCCACGGCCAGCACGTCCCGGCCGCGCCGGGTGCGGAGCGCGCTGGACAGCGCCGTGGTGATCAGGCGCGAGGTCACCACGCAGAGCGCGAACTGCAGCAGCACGGCGGGCACGCCGAGCAGCACGCCGCCGATCCCGGCGGGCAGCGCGATGAGCGCCCCGGAGGTGACGGCGAGCATCGTGAGCGGCCACACGCCGGTGACGGACGCGGTGAACATGCCGATCGCGAGGCGGCGCGGCGGCAGCGGGAACAGCGCGAGCTTGGCGGGGTCGAGCGTGTCGTCGAGGCCGAAGGCCAGCAGCGGCACGATCATCCAGCCGAGCAGGAACAGGGCGAAGGCGACGATCACCAGGTTGACGGCGAGGTCGTGGGGCGCGAGGCGCAGCAGGCTCATCAGGAGGAAGCCGACCACGGCCGTGCCGAGCGCGACGACCGTGGTGAGCAGGAAGCCGAGCTTGCGCTGGAGGTCGCCGCGCAGGTTGCCGGCGAGCAGGCGCAGCTTCAGTCGCGCGAAGAGCGCCACCGTGCTCACGGCGTGTCCTTCCCGGGCTCATCGATGGGGGCGGGCGCGGGGGCAGACGCGGGGGCAGGCGCGGGGGCAGGCGCGGGGGCTCCGGCGGGTTCGCGGGCGCCGGAGCCGAGCCAGGACAGGGTGCCGCCGCGGCCGTGCCCGGTGCCGCCGACCAACTCCAGGAACGCGTCGTTGAGCCGCCGCCCGCCACGGACCTGCTCCAGCGGCCCCTGCGCCACGATGTGCCCCTGGTTCATCACCGACACCCAGTCGCACAGCCGCTCGACGAGGTCCATCACGTGGCTGGAGAAGATGACGGTGGAGCCGGAGGCCGTGAAGCCGCGCAGCACCTCGGTGAGCGTGTTGGCGCTGACCGGGTCGACGCCCTCGAACGGCTCGTCCAGGAACAGCACCGACGGGTTGTGCAGCAGCGCCGAGGCCAGCCCGATCTTCTTGCGCATGCCGGTGGAGTAGTCGACGACGAGCTTGTCGGCGGCCCCGGTGAGGTCCATCACGGTGAGCAGCTCCTCCGCCCGCCGCTCGACCTCGGCCTTGGGGAGCCCGCGCAGCCGGCCGGAGTAGGTCAGCAGCTCGCGCCCGGACAGCCGCTCGAACAGCCGCAGCCCCTCGGGCAGCACGCCGATGCGGGCCTTGACCTCGACGGGGTCGCGCCAGACGTGGAAGCCGTCGATCTCGGCCGTGCCGCCGTCGGGGCGGAGCAGCCCGGTGATCATGCTGAGCGTGGTGGTCTTGCCCGCTCCGTTGGGGCCGACCAGGCCCGCGAAACTGCCGGCAGGGACCACGAGGTCCACCCCTGCCACCGCGATCTGCTGCCCGTACCTCTTGAACAGGCCGTGGGTCCGTACGGCATCCGTCATGGAGCCACTCTAGGAGGAGGTACTAGCCTTGCGCGCATGAGCGCTGCCGCCGAGTCGACACCGGAGAAGCCCGACATCCACACCACCGCCGGGAAGATCGCCGACCTGGAGCGGCGGCTGGACGAGGCGGTCCACGCCGGGTCGGCGGCCGCCGTCGACAAGCAGCACGCCAAGGGCAAGATGACCGCCAGGGAGCGGGTGCTGGCGCTGCTGGACGAGGGCTCGTTCGTGGAGTTCGACGCGTTCGCCCGGCACCGCTCGACGATGTTCGGCCTGGAGCAGCGGCGGCCGTACGGCGACGGCGTGATCGCCGGGCACGGCACGGTCGACGGCCGGCAGGTCTGCGTGTTCTCCCAGGACGTGACGGTCTTCGGCGGCTCGCTCGGCGAGGTGTACGGCGAGAAGATCGTCAAGGTCCTGGACCTGGCGCTCAAGACCGGCTGCCCGATCATCGGCATCAACGAGGGCGGCGGCGCGCGCATCCAGGAGGGCGTGGTGGCGCTCGGCCTGTACGCCGAGATCTTCAAGCGCAACGTGCACGCCTCCGGCGTGATCCCGCAGATCTCGCTCATCATGGGCGCGGCGGCCGGCGGGCACGTCTACTCCCCCGCGCTGACCGACTTCGTGGTGATGGTGGACCAGACCTCGCACATGTTCATCACCGGGCCCGACGTCATCAAGACGGTGACGGGCGAGGAGGTGACGTTCGAGGAGCTCGGCGGGGCGCACGCGCACAACACGAAGTCGGGCGTGGCCCACTACCAGGCGGCCGACGAGGACGACGCGCTCGACTACGTGCGGGCGCTGCTGTCGTACCTGCCGTCCAACAACCTGGACGACCCCCCGGCCTACCCGGCCGCCGCGGACCTCGATCCCGATCCCGAGCTGGACGAGCTGATCCCCGACTCGCCCAACCAGCCGTACGACATGCACCGGGTGATCGGGCGGGTGCTGGACGACGGGGAGTTCCTGGAGGTCCACGCGCGGTTCGCGCCGAACATCGTGGTCGGCTACGGGCGGGTGGACGGCCGGCCGGTGGGCGTGGTGGCCAACCAGCCCATGCATTTCGCAGGTTGTCTGGATATCAACGCATCCGAGAAAGCGGCACGCTTTATTCGAACATGTGATGCGTTCAATATTCCTATCCTGACTTTTGTGGATGTCCCGGGTTTCCTCCCAGGCACCGATCAGGAATGGAACGGAATCATCCGCCGCGGCGCCAAGCTCCTCTACGCCTACGCCGAGGCCACCGTCCCGCTGGTCACGGTGATCACCCGCAAGGCGTACGGCGGCGCGTACGACGTCATGGGCTCCAAGCACCTCGGCGCGGACGTCAACCTCGCCTGGCCCACCGCGCAGATCGCGGTCATGGGCGCGCAGGGCGCGGTCAACATCCTCTACCGGCGCGAGCTCGCCGCCGCCGAGAACCCCGACGACCAGCGCGCCAGGCTCGTCACCGAGTATGAGGACACGCTGGCCAACCCGTACATCGCGGCCGAACGTGGCTACGTGGACGCGGTGATCCGGCCGTCCGAAACCCGCCCCCAGGTCGTCCGGGCGCTGCGCGCGCTCCGCAACAAGCGCGCCACGCTCCCGCCCAAGAAGCATGGGAACATCCCGCTGTGACCCCGCCACCGGCACCCGGACTGCGCGTCGTGCGCGGCGACGCCACGCCCGAGGAGCTCGCCGCCCTGGTGATCGCGCTGGCCACCCGGCAGGCCCCGCGGAAGCCCGCTCCGCAGGCCCCGCCGCAAAGATGGCGAAACCCAGCTAGAGGTATGCGTAAGCCTGTCCTCCCAGGGAAGTCGGCATGGCGGATGAGCGCCCTGCCCTAGATAGATCCTGGGAATCGGGTGTCAAGTTCCCCGGGAGTTGGGACTATCTAGAGAAAGTAGGCGTATATAGTCAGCCGATCAACTAACACCGCGGCCTGGAGGACGACATGGCCATCCCAGACCTCATGCCGCATCCTGTGGCAGCCAAGTACGCAGTCCTGGTGGATGTCGGTTATCTCTACGCGGCGGCCGGTGAAGTGCTGCTGGGCGCGAAGGAACGCAAGGAATATCGGGTGGCCGCGGATGAGCTCATCCAGAGTCTGCAGAAACATGCAGAGGAACGTATTTCTGGCGAACTCTTGCGGATCTATTGGTATGACGCCGCCCGTGACCGCGTGCCCACCGTCGATCAGCGGGTCATCGCCCAGCTTCCCTGGGTCAAGGTAAGGCTTGGCAACCTCAACGCCCGTGGCCAGCAGAAAGGCGTGGACGCCCAGATCAGGAGCGATCTGGAGGCGCTGGCCAGGCACCACGCGGTCACCGACACCATCCTGCTGGCCGGCGATGAGGACATGGTCCCGGCGGTGGAGGCGGCGCAGGCGTACGGCGTGCGCATCCACCTGTGGGGCGTCGAGCCTCCTTACGGCACCAACCAGGCCGAACGCCTGGTGTGGGAGTCCGACACCGTAGAAGTGATCTCCGCTGATTTCCTGAGGCCCTTTTTCAGCCGTGCTCCGCAGCCCGTGGCGGTCGCCCCGCCGGTCACGCCGTCGCCCGCCCAGGTCTTCGCCGGCCGCGCGCCGGTCAAGCCGCACGCCAAGCCCGGCCAGGTGGCCAAGCTCGGCCCGAGCCGCCCGCGCGTCGAGGACGTCGGCGAGCACGTGGCGCAGAAGTGGATCCTCACCCGTGGCCGTGACAACATCCGCGACCTGCTGCCGGGGCCGATCCTGCCGACCGTCATCGACACCGAGCTGCTGATCGAGGCCGAGAAGGAGCTCGGGCACTCGCTGCGGCCGTTCCCCGAGGCGCGGGTGTGGCTGCGCGACGGGTTCTGGGCGCGCGTCTACCGGGAGTTCGACCTGGGGGTCGGCGTCTCCTCCAAGTAGCCGGACGTCGCGGACGATCAGGTCCGAAAACCGCCGGTCGCCGCCTTCTGGCAGCGCGTACCGTCGAAGTATGTCTCCACTGGAGCTCGACTTCGACTCCTGTTACCGGGCCGTCTCCGCCAGGGACGCCCGGTTCGACGGGCGCTTCTACACGGCGGTGACGACGACGCGCATCTACTGCCGTCCGATCTGCCCTGCGCGTACGCCCGCGTCCAGGAACGTACGTTTCTACCGGCACGCGGCCTCGGCGGAGGCGGCCGGGTTCCGGCCGTGCAAGCGCTGCCGTCCCGAGCTGTCGCCCGGCGACCCCGGCTGGGACCTGCGGGGCGACCTCGTGGGCCGGGCGCTGCGGCTCATCGACGACGGCGCGGCCGACGAGCGGGGCGTCGCCGGGCTGGCCAGGCGGCTGCACATCACCGAGCGGCACCTGCACCGGCTGTTCGTGGCCGAGCTGGGGGCCGGGCCGCTGGCGGTGGCGCGGACGAAGCGGCTGCTGCTGGCCAAGCAGCTGCTGACGGAGACCGTGCTGCCGATCACGGACGTGGCGTTCGCGGCCGGGTTCGGCAGCGTGCGGCAGTTCAACGCGACGATGCGGGAGACGTACGGGTTCACGCCGAGCGAGCTGCGCGCCACGGCGGGGGGACGTCAGGTCGCCGTGCCCGACTCCGGGGCGGAGGCCGCTGGGCCCGCGCCGTTGCGGCTTCGGCTGCACCGGCGGGAGCCGTACGACGTGGACGCGGTCTTCGCGTTCCTCGCCGCGCGGGCGATCCCGGGGCTGGAGAGCGCGGACCGGACCTCGTACGCGCGGGCGGTGCCCGGCGGGACGATCACGCTCACGCCCCGGCCCGACCACGTGGCGCTCGACGTGGCGGTGGCCGACACGCGGCAGCTCGCCCGCGTCGTGGCCCGCTGCCGCCGGCTGCTCGACCTGGACGCCGACCCTGAGGCGATCTCCGAGGCGCTCGGCAGGACCTCGCTCGGTCCGCTGGTCGCGGCCCGGCCTGGGCTGCGGGTGCCGGGGACGTTCGACGGGTTCGAGCTGGCCGTGCGGGCGGTGGTGGGGCAGCAGGTCTCGGTGGCCGGGGCCCGTACGCTGCTCGGCCGCATCGTCGCCCGCGCCGCCGCGCCCGGCGGCCTCTTCCCCGCCCCCGGCCACCTGCTGGAGACCGACCTCACCGGGCTCGGCCTCACCGGCCGCCGCATCGCCACGCTCAAGGAGCTGGCCTCCCGGATCACCGCGGGCCACCTCGACCTCGACGGCGGCCAGGACCCCGCCGAGGCCGTGGCGACGCTGCTGGAGGTGCCCGGCATCGGCCCGTGGACCGCCGGCTACGTCGCGCTGCGGGCGCTGCGCGACCCCGACGCCTGGCCCGCGGGCGACCTGGTGCTCAGGAAGCGGATGGCCGCCCTGGGCATTCCCGACGACGAAACCGAGCGGTGGCGGCCCTGGCGGGCCTACGCCGCCCTGCATCTCTGGAGCTCATCATGATCGCTGCACAGCTCGTCCCGACCCCGATCGGCCCGCTCGCCCTGCTGGCCCGTGACAAGGTGCTGGTGGCGGCCGGGTTCACGGCCGACCCCGAGCAGATGTTCGCCCGGCTCGCTCCCGAGCTGCGCGCGGAGGGGCTGGAGGTGGTGGACGACCTCGGGCCGGCCGTGGAGGCGGTGCGCGCGTACCTGGCGGGCGACTTCGCCGCGCTGGACGACGTACCCGTCGAGCAGCCCGGCTCCCCCACGCGCAAGCGGCTGCACGCGGCGCTGCGCGAGGTCCCGGCCGGCACCACGGTCTCGTACGCCGAGCTGGCCGAACGCGCCGGCCTGCCGCGTACGGCGGCCCGCGTGGCCGGCTCTGCCTGCGCCCAGAACCTCATCGCCCCGTTCGTGCCGTGCCACCGGGTCCTGCCGAGCTCGGGCGGCTACGGCGGCTACTACTACGGCGTCCCGGTCAAGGAGTGGCTGCTGGCGCACGAATCAGGACGAAACGCTAACTGAGTGTGATGAGTCGAATGCATTCGGTAATGTGTTCGGCATGTCCCCCACCCAGGAGCATGAGTTCCTGCTCGAACTAGTACGGAATCGCCCATCGCTGGTGGCCACGCTGCTCACCGAGATGGGCGTGCCGGTGCCCGCGTTCGACGAGGCCCGGCTCGAAAGCCCCGACTTCACCGACTGCGTCCCGACCGAATACCGCGCGGACTCGGTCGTGGTCCTGGCCGACGGCAAGCCGCTGTCCGGCATCGTGCTGGAGGTCCAGCGGGCGTATCGCGACGAGAAGACCTGGTCGTGGCCCGTCTACCTGGCCACGCTACGGGCTCGGCTCAAATGTCCGTGCACGCTGCTCGTCTTCTGCCCGGACACGCGGGTGGCGGCCAAGTGCGGCCGTCCCATCGACATGGGCCACCCGGGATGGTCCCTCCGGCCCATCGTCCTCGGGCCGGAGCAGGTTCCGATGATCACCGACCTCGAAAGGGCCGTCGCCGAGCCGGAGCTCACCGCTCTCTCCGCGATCGTGCACGGCCCGACCGAGGAGGGTTTCAAGGTCCTGCAGACATTCCACGATGCGCATGAGCACCTGCCCGAGGAGCTCAAAAGTTATTCTGACCTCGTGCTCTCGGTGCTGCCGGAGTTCGTCGTCGCCAAGTTCAAGGAGATCTCGATGGCCATGGACATCAACTACGAGCCCCGAAGCAAGCTGGTCCGCGAGTGGGTCGACCATGGCATCACCCAGGGGATCGCGCAGGGGGAGGCCAAGGCCGTTCTGCGCATCCTCGAAGGGCGGGGCCTCGCCGTTCCCGAGGAGGCGCGGGAACGTATCCACACCTGCGAGGACCCGGAGCTCCTGCTCGCCTGGGTCGACAAGGCCCTCACCGTCACGAGCGTGGACGAGCTCTTCGAGGAGGCGGACTCTGATCACTGAGGAGCCCCGAAGCAAGCTGGTCCGCGAGTGGGTCGACCATGGCATCGCGCAGGGGGAGGCCAAGGCCGTTCTGCGCATCCTCGAAGGGCGGGGCCTCGCCGTTCCTGAGGAAGCGCGGGAACGCATCCACACCTGCGAGGACCCGGAGCTCCTGCTCGCCTGGGTCGACAAGGCCCTCACCGTCACGAGCGTGGACGAGCTCTTCGAGGAGGCGGACGACGCGGAGTGAGTGGGGCGCGGCGCCCCACTCACCGCCGTCTCGTCACTGAGGTCGGACGTTGCTCTGGATCTCGCCGACCGGGACGTCCCGGCTCGTGCCCACCTCGACGGGTGCGAACTGCACCGCCACGTCCCCCTGGACGGCGACCGGCCACACGGTGGTGACCGTGAGCGTGTACTTCTCCTGCGGCTGGTCCACCGACGAGCGCAGATAGCGCACGCCGCAGGAGAACGTGCCGCCCTTCACGTACGGCTTGCCCTGGGCGCCGCAGCCGCTCACGGTGACCTCGGCCCGGTCGTCGCCGGTGCCGGGGTCGATCTTGATCTCCTGAAGGGTGGCGACCACGGTCGCGCTCATGACCCCGGGGATCGTCGCCGTCACCGACCTGCGCGGCGCGCCGATGCCCTCCACCCACACCCAGGTCGGCAGGTTGACGTAGCTCTTGGCGTCGGGGCTCAGCCTGACCGTCGGCTCCGGCACGGTCAGCGCGGCCCGCGCGATCTCGGCCAGCTCCCGTACGGTGATCCCGGCCGGCGGCGTCTGCCCCGGCGGCACGAACACGAACGGGTCGAGCGCGCTGAAGCACGCCAGGCCCTTGGGGTCGGAGGAGTCGTACGCGGGGCCCCACCAGCGGCCGTCCTGCCCGATCCGCTCCTTGAACTGCTCCAGGAACTTCTCGAACTTCTCATCGGTCGCGTCCTTGGTGAACTTGAAGAAGAAGTCGCGCAGGCTCTCCTGCGTCTTCAACATCTCCTCGGCCCCCTGGCCGGGCTCGTACCAGCAGGGCCGCTTGAGCACGTAGCCGTCGGACTTACCGCCCTTGGCGTCACCCGAGATGACGATCTTCGAGTGGGTGAGCACGATGCCCTTCGTCCGCCCCTCGTCGATCGTCCGGCCGGGGTCCGGCCGCGGCGCCAGCCCTGCGGTGACGGCGAGCAGGCCCACGACGGCCGCGGAAAGGAGGGGGTTCATGCGGGGCACCCTTTCAGGTCGGCGCGGACGTCCCTGATCCACCACACGTCGTCGTCGCCCCGATGCAGGGCCAGGGACTGGAGGTACGGAGTGTCGAGCCAGTCGGGGCGGGGCGAGATGGCCTTCCCGGTGCGTGCCGAGACGAACCGCATGCCCGTCTCGTCCACGCACATGTCGATCACCGCACCTTTGCCCGTCCTGGAGACACGCAGGTCGTAGAGCCGGGCGACGCCGCGCACCGTCTGTTTCCTGTCGAGGAAGTACTTCACCCACTCGTACGCGGCCGGGGCGGCGGTGAGTTCAATGTCGATGTCCTGCAAGGGCCGATCGCTGCCGGCGACGATCGCCTTACGCATGGCCACCATGTAAGCGGCGCCCACCTCTGCCAGCGGGTCCCGCTTCGCGGGCCAGTCGATCTCCATCCGGAACTTGCCGCCGCCCATGGTGACGGTCTCCTTGCCCTTCCCTGCGAGGGTCCCCTCCTCGGAGGGCTCCTCGCTGGTCCCCTCCTGGGGGGTTTCCGCAGGCGCCGCCGCGCGGGCGGTGCCGCTGCCGTCCGCCGAGGGCTCGGCCCCCGGCGAGTACGGCCGCTCCGGCTGGCCGCAGCCCGCCAGAGCCAGTAAGACCAGCGCCATCGCTGCTCGTCTCATGCCGATGACTCCCTCACGACGTGGATGCGCCACGTGGGCAGCAGTTCTTCGATCAGCGCCTCGGTCTCCGGGGCGAGTGCGCCGCCGTACGGGTGCGAGGCGGCCCGCCGGGTCAGGCCCTCGACGACAGCCCGCAGCCGTACGCCGTCCTGGGTGGCGTGCGTGGCCCGCAGCAGGTCGCGCCAGAGCCCTTCGTCGTCGGCCGCGAGCAGCAGCGCCTGGCGGACCGCGGCGACCGCGGCGTCCGGCCGGTTCTGGGCGAGCCGGAGCTCGCAGAGCTGGTGGGCGGCGTCGGCCACCCCGGCGGCCACGTCGTACTCCAGGTCCTCGGCGGCCAGCCAGGCGTACCTGCCGGGCGGGCGACCGGCCAGCAGCGGGCCCCTGACCAGGCCGAGCGCCTTCTCCAGGAGGACGGGCCTGGCCATCGCGTCGCCGCGCGCGCGGCGGACCAGCTCGCGGAACAACATCCAGTCCGTACGCACCTCCGGCCCCAGCCGCAGCCGCCCGGCCTCGTCCGTGAGCAGGTGGTCGGGCCCCAGCCACTCCGCGACCCGGGCGATCGTGGCGTCCCTGACCAGGTCCTGTACGCCGCGCGGCCACAACACGCCGCCGAGCACGACGGGGTGCACCCCGCCCGGATGCGTGGCCAGGTAGACCAGCATCTCGGCGGCCAGCGCCAGCCGGCCCTCCTCCAGCGGGCGCAGCCCCCGCACCTCGACCGGGCCGAGCAGGCGGATCTCGACGGCCGGCGCGTGCAGCCCGACCAGCGGCTCCGGCTCGGGGATCGGCTCGCCCTCCATGCGTCCGGCGGTGCGGAACAGCTCGACCAGAGCCCGGTAGTGGCGGCGGGGCAGGAGCTGGGCCTCCACCTCGAAGCCCAGCTCAGCGATGCGGGCCTTGCCGTCCTCGGTGATCTCCAGGGTCCAGGTGGCGTGCGGGATGTCGCCCGCGACGACGTACCCGGCGGTGTCCCTGCGGGCCAGCAGCGCCAGCCGGCGCGCCTCCTCGTGCGTGGGCGCGACCGCCGACAGCAGGTAGTGGGCCTCGCGCGGGCTGCCGGTGACCCGGCCGGTCAGCACCTGCTCGCGCGGCGCGGCGGCGGCCTCCAGCTCGGGCAGCACCTCGGCCAGGCCGCCGACGGCCCTGATCCGGTCGGGCGCGATGGCGGTCAGCTCCTCGCCGAACCCGACGAGCGTCACCCGCATGCGGTCGGACCAGCGGTTCGTGGCCAGCTCGACGGCGATCGCGGCGAGCGCGGCCGTGGTCTGCGGGCCGCGGACGTTGATGAGGCCCTGCGCCGCCTCCAGGTCCACGAGCACCCGGCCGCCCGCGTTGGCGCCGATGGACACGAGCCCCGGGTACGGCGCGCCGCCCGGCTGGTCCTCCAGCAGCCGGCCCTCGTGGGCGGGCAGCCGCCACACCTGGCCGCCGTCCTGGGCGGTCCAGGGCGCGGGCGGGTCGGGGTCGGGCGGGTGCACCCACAGGTCGAGCGTGCGCGCGGACAGGTGGGCGGCGTACACGGTGGGCGGGGTGCGGTGCCTGGCGGCCAGCTCGGCGCCGAGCAGCCGCAGGCCGATGTCGAGGATGCGGGCGCCCGGCGCGTCGGCGCCCAGCCGGAGCGCGACCTCGGCCTCGGCGGCGTCGCCGCGCGGGCGGGCGGTGCGGCGGCCGGGCAGCCGGTTCCACAGCTGCTCGCGGCGGCGGCGGGAGAGCACGAACAGCAGCCCGGCGGCGGCCAGCGAGGCGGGGGCGAGGTAGTCCATGAGCGCGCCGGACTGGGCCTCGCGCACCACCGGCTGCTCCCGCCGCTCCTGCTCGGGGAGCCGGCGGTCCTGCTCGGGGAGGCGGTGTTTGGCCCCGCCCCTGTTCTCGGCGCGGCGCTCGACGTCCTTCTTCTGCTCGGCTTTCTCCTCCGCCCGGTCGGCGCGTTGCTCGACGGAGCGGGGAACCTCCGCGCGGCCCGGATGGTCGCGCAGGGTCTGCTCGCGCGGCTGGCCGACGGGGACGGTGTGCGTGTGGCGGGCGTCGTCCGGCATGTCGAGCACCCAGCCGGGCCTGATCAGGTCGGCCATCCGCAGCTTGGAGCCGTCGGGCTGCTCCTTGGCCTGGTTGAGCCGGTAAATCTCGTGGTAGCGGCGGCCGTCGCCGAGGCACTTCTCCGCGATCTCCCACAGGCTCTCGTGGTGGCGCCCGTGCGGCGGCTGCACCACGTACACCTTCTTGGTCTGCTGGGTGTCGAGCGTGGCCTTCTCGACGATCGGCGCCGAGTACGCCACCGCCGTCATCGGCGGCGGGGCGGGCGCCGGCGCGAGCTTCACGATCGGCGCGACCATGGCCCCGGTGGTGAACAGCAGCAGCACGGCCCCGACGAGCTTGTTGGCGAGGGCCTGGGTGCCCCCGGACATGGGCACGCGGGCGGGCATGCCGACCCTGCGGACGCCGGCGTACACCTCGACGAGCACGCACACGAACAGCTGGAACCAGGCCAGCCACACGAGCAGGACCAGCACCGCCGTGATGGTGCTCGGCCCGGCCTGGCTGAGCAGCGTCCGCACGTCGAACTGCTCGGGGTCGATCGGCGGCCCGACGTACTTGAGCAGCGCGTACGGCACCCCGCCCACGAGCGCGACCAGCAGGACCAGCGCGCCGAGCCCGGCGAGCACGTCACCGAGACCGCGCCTGGCGGGGCGGCGGGCGGGGCCGTGCCGCCCGTGGGCACGCCCGGCGGGGCGCCCGTGGGGCCGCGCTGGCTCTCGCGTCGGCATCGCCTCTCCTTTCGCCCGCTCAGCGTCGTGCCTCACGCGTTCCGCGTGCCACTGAGTGAAGTCATTCGGTCTAGCTCGCTTTATCTCGCTTGGGGCGCGGCCGTGGCCTCGCCGGTCATGTCCGATCCCGCGAAGCCGATCGCACCGAGGAAGAACGCCTGCCAGCGCACCGACACGCTCACCGTCACCTGCTCCTGCTGGACCTCGCAGCGGCCGGCGCGTACGTCGTCGCCCTGGGCCGCGACGATCTCGTCGGCCCGCCCGCACACGCGGTCCTCGCCGAGCAGCCGGGCCTCGCCGCTGGTGCGCAGCACGTCCTCGTCGATCTGGTCGGCGCCGGCCCGCGCGGCCTGCTCGGCCACGTCGGCGGCGCGCAGCCGGGCGTTGATTGCCCCGCCGCCGTCCACCAGCAGCCCCGCCAGCAGGAACGCGACCACCGAGAACAGCACGGTGAACACCGACATGGACCCCCGCTCGCTCACTCGACCCTCCTGAACTGCTCCAGGGGCACGACGGCGGTGCCGGTGAGCCGCTTGGCGCCGAACCCGGCGAAGCCGAGGTCGAGCTCGCAGGTGACGACGGCCTCCACCTGCCCGCCCTGCTCCCACGCGGAGCCGTCCAGCGACACGGCCGGCGACCCGCAGGGGCCGGTGAGCGTCGCCCGGGTGATGGCGTCGGCGGCCCCCTGGGCGTCGTCGAACGTACGCTGCACGGAGGCGGCGCGGGCGGCGTCCCTGGCCGCGCCGTTGACCCGGCCCTGCGACTCCACCAGCACCCCGGCCCCGGCCAGGAACAGCAGGAACAGCAGGAAGACCGGGGCCAGCATGACCGTCTCGACGGCCATGGACCCGCGCTCGCGATCGGCGCTCATTCGCAGTCCTCGCCCCCGTTGTCGGGACGGAAGCACTCGACGGGCCCGCCGGCGGTCGCGCTGATCGTGAACGTGAGCGACGGCAGCAGCGGGATGACCTGTACGGCGCTGCCGGTCACGGTGACGAACCGCTCGTCGGGCTCCCTCTCGGAGGTCGTGGCGGTCGCGCCGCCGAGCAGCCGCGGCCCGATCGCGCGGACGATCTCGGTGGCCTTGGCCGTGGCGGTGCCCTCCCAGCCGGCCGAGTCGATCGGCGCCGCCCTGGCCACGCGCGCCCCCTCCTGGGCGGCCGCCTCGGCGACCTGACGCGCGTGGAACCAGAGCGCCACCTGCACGATGAGCAGCGCCACCGCGAGAATGACCGGCATGAGCAGCGCCAGCTCGACCGCGCTGGCGCCACGCTCGCGGGCGCGGCGGCGCGGGCTACTGGTCGCCGCCACCGCCACCGCCGCCACCGCCGAAGCTCTGCTCGATCTGGCCCTGCTGCTGCTCCACCAGCGTCCTGATCAGCGTGGCCAGCCCGAGCGCGACGCCCGCGATGATGGCGGTGATGATCACCCACTCGACGGCGGAGGCGCCCCGGGTGGGGGCGGTCCTGGCCCGGTGGACGCGTACGGCGAGGCACGCACGGAGATAGACGATCCAGGGATGGTTCATGAGACCCCCAACATCTTCATCGCGGCGGGATAACTGAGAAAGATCACGAAACCGGCGCAGAGCAGGAGCTGGGCGACGAGCATCGACTGCGAGCGCTCACCCGCGCGTCCCTCGATCTCGGCCAGCTCCCTGCGGCGCAGGGTGGCGGCCCTGGCCGTGAGGGACGAGCGGACCTTGGCGCCGTCGTCGGCCACCAGGCCGAGCGCCGCCGACAGGTCGCGCAGCTCGTCGACGTTGATCTCCTCGCCGAGCTGGCCGAGCGCCTGCCAGGGGGTGATGCCGACGATGCGCGCGCCGCTCAGCGCGTCGCGGATGCGGCCCATCGCCCAGTTGGGCTGCTCGCCGCTGACCGTGACCGCCATCATCAGCGCCTCGGGGACGCCGCGGCCGCCGGCCAGGTTCATGGAGACGAGGTCGAGGAACGCGCCGACCACGTGACGGAAGTCGCGCCTGCGCGCCGCGGCCTCCTTGCGGATCTGCAGGTCGGGCAGGAAGAAGAAGACGACCGCGGCCAGCACCGCCACCCAGAACGGGATGGCCGGCGAGCTGCCCCACCCCATGAGCACCAGCCAGCCGAGCAGCAGCGGGAACGCCAGCAGGCCGGCGGCGCCGAGGAGCGCCTTGGTCGCGAGGAACGCCTCGAAGGAACGGCCGAGCAGCGCCAGGTCCGACCGTACGGACCTGACCTCCCAGCCGCGGGCGGCGTAGAGCGCGGCCATGCGTACGCCGAGGTTGCGGCGGAACGCGCCGACCTCCTCCTCGGGCAGCAGGAGCTGGATGCGCGGCGCGCCGGCGTCCTCGCGCACGGCGTCCAGCGCGAGCAGCCGCGCCACCAGCCCGGGGCGGGCCGGGAAGATCGCGCGTACCAGTACGAACAGGCCGAGCCCCAGCGCGGCTCCGGCCAGCGCGCCCTCAACCATCGCCGCCCCTTCCCGTCAGCAGCCGCGTCGGCTTGTCGAACCCGGCGAGCCGGCGCATCCACGCGAACCCCGCGCCGAACAGCGCGGCGACGACCACCAGGACGGCCTGGCCGAGCGGGTCGTCGTACTCCTCGACGTAGTCGCCGTTGAACAGCACGAGGAGCGCGGCGAAGCCCAGCGCGGTGATCACCACGATCTGCACGCTGCGCCGGGTCGCGCGGCGCTCGGCCTCGACGCGGCGGCGCATGTCGAGCTCCTCGCGGGCCGAGACGGCGAGCGCGCCGAGCACGTCGCGCAAACCGGGGCCGCGCAGCTTGGAGTTGAGTATGAGCGCGGCCACCACCAGGTCGGCCGAGGGGTCGTCGAGCTCGTCGGCGAACAGCGCGAGCGCCTCGGGCAGCGCCATCCTGGTGTGCAGCCGGTCGATCATGGCGCGCAGGTGCGGGCGGAGTGTCGGCGCGGCGGCCCTGATCGACGACGGGATCGCCTGCTCCAGCCCGGCCGCGCCGGCGATGGTGTCGCGCAGCGACTCGGTCCAGGCGGCGAGCCCTTCGAGGCGGCGCATGGCGGCCCGCTCCTCGGCCGCGCCGCCCGACAGCCCGCGCCAGGCGAACACCAGCAGCACGGTGCCCACCGCCGCGACCGGCCACCGGGTGATGAGCAGGACCAGCGAGGCGGCCACGGCGGCGACCGCGCCGCGCGTGGTCAGCATCCTGATCAGGTGGCGCTGCGGCTGCGGCGGGCGGGGGCGCATGCCGTACAGGGAGAGGATCAGCAGGAACAGGCCGCCGCCGGCCATGGCGCCGGCGAGCAGGGCGAACGGGTCCATGGTCAGGCCCATCGGTCACCAGCCTCCCGGGGTGTAGCCGTGCGCCATGAGCTCGTCCAGGCACGAGACGGGCGCGTGCGGCACGGCGGAGCCGTCGGGTCCCGGCGCGAACACCTCGCTCGACAGGACGCGGCCGTCGCAGCCGTTGACCTCGCGGACGCTGGAGACGTAGCGGCGCAGGGTGCCGCCGCGGTGGTAGTCGTTGCGCTTCTCGACGAAGACCACGAAGTCGATCGCGCCGGCGATGAGCATGTGGGTGGCGTCGATGGGCAGGCGTTCGCCGGCCTGGAGCGCGTACGTGGCGATGCGGTTGAAGACCTCCATGCTGGAGTTGGCGTGGATGGTCGACAGGGAGCCGTCGTTGCCCTGCGTCATCGCGTTGAGCATGGTGACGATCTCGTCGCCGAGCACCTCGCCGACGATGACGCGGCTGGGGTTCATCCGCAGGGAGCGGCGGACCAGCTCGGCCATCGAGATCTCGCCCTGGCCCTCGGAGTTGGGCAGGCGCTGCTCGAAGGCGACGACGTTGGGATGCAGCTCGGGGAACTGGTCGAGGCCCAGCTCCAGGGCGCGTTCGACGGTGATGAGGCGCTCGCCCGGCGGGATCTCGTTGGCCAGGGCGCGCAGCAGGGTGGTCTTGCCGGCGTTGGTGGACCCGGCGATCATGATGTTCTTGCGGGCGGCGACGGCCGCGCTGAGGAACCTGCCGAGGTCGGGGCCGACCGTGCCGTTGCCGACGAGGTCGCTGAGGAAGACCTTGCCGAGGCGGGCGCGGCGGATGGAGATCGCGGGCCGTACGGTGACGTCCATGACCGCGCTCAGCCGCGAGCCGTCGGGCAGGCGCAGGTCGAGCTGCGGGTTGGCGGTGTCGAACGGCCGGCTCGACAGCCCCGAGTACGCGGCCAGGATCTGGATCAGCTCGACGAGCTCCTCGTCGGACTCGGCGACCGGGTCGTGCATGGACTCCTGGCCGTCGGCGTAGCTGACGAAGACGCGGTCGCAGCCGTTGATGTCGATGTTCTCGACCTGGGCGTCGTCGAGCAGCGGCTGGAGGCGACCCACGCCGAACAGCGCGGCGTGGATGCCGGCCGCCAGCGCCTCCTCCTCCTCGACCGTGGGCGGCGTGCGGCCGGAGCCGATCTCGTTGCGCGCGTGCTCCTCCAGGACCTGCGAGATCAGCGCCCTGGCGAACTGGCGCTCGTCCTCGCCGGTCATGGCGGGCAGGCCGTTGGCCTGGTCGAGCCGGCGCTGGTGGGCCAGGCGGTCGCCGACCTCCTGGCGGAAGCGCTTGACCAGCAGGTGATCGATCATCGGTGGCTCACCAGCCTCGCCGCGAGGTCGCGGGCCGTACGGATGAGGAGGGAACGGTCGAGCCGGCCGCCCCACTGGCCGCGCAGCAGCTCGGCGCCCTTGGGGTCGTGGGCCAGGCCGTAGACGAACTGGACGCTCGGGCCGACGATCCTGCGTACGTCGTCGATGGAGGCGCGGTAGGCGCGCGGGTCGGCGATGACGACGACGCCGTGGGCCTTGGTGATCTGGAGGCGTTCGCGCAGGTGGGCGACGTGGTCGAGGGTGGCCCTGGTGAGCAGCACGACCTGCTCGGCCTCGGCCAGCAGGTCGCCGAGCTGGGGATGGGCGCCGAGCCGGCCGCAGTCGGCGATGACGTCGGCGTCGGGGATCGCGGCGAGCGCCCGGCCGAGCGGGCCCCACAGCCAGGTGAGGCCGGCGGCCTGCTCGGCGTGGGTGAGCCCGGCCAGCACGTCGAGCCCGCCGACGATCTTCTGCGTGTGCTGGTGGATCTGGGCGGGCTCCAGGCCGCGCCGGGCGGTGGCGCCCAGGGTGAGCAGGCCCCTGCCGGGGTTGAGCACCCCGCCGTCGGCGGCGGGCAGGCGGTAGGCGAGGTCGCCGCCGGCCGGGTCGCACTCGGCCAGCAGCACCGGCCGCGGCCATACGGCGGCCAGTGCCGTCGCGGCCGTGGTGACGCCCGGCGCGCCCTTGTCGGCGGCCAGCACGATCAGTCCCACGTCAGCGTGCCCCCGGTAGCTCGGCGACGGCGATCTCGCCGCTGGAGGCGAAACCCACTATTTCCGGTGCGGCCGTTGAATCCACCACCACCGTGATCTGGCCGGAATTTCCGGACCTGGACTTGTCGCCGCCTGCGGAGAAGACGAGCGCATTGGGGGCGAGCACGCGGGTTTGCCCCTGGCTGGTGCGGCTGGGCACGTAAATGACCTGAACGCGGTCTCCCTGCTGAATGCCCGCCGGCATTTGGCCGGGTTTAAGCGCCAATCCGACGGTGGCCTTTCCCTCGCCGAGCTCGGTGCTGGCGCGGACGCCCATGCGGTTGGTCAGCAGGGTGCCCGGGAGGATCGTGACCGTCGCGAAGCTGCGCGTGACCAGCTCGCGCTGCGACCAGCTCACGTAGTCGACGCCCTCGCCGGCGACCTTGACCTCTTCGAGCGCCTCGGGCGGGAACTTCTGACCGGCGCCGACCTGCTGGACGACGCGGATGGCCGAGACGCGGCCGCCGCTGTTGAGCACGAGCAGGGTCGTGGCGAGCGCGCCGCCGAGTATGAGCAGGACGGCGAGCGCGGCCAGGGCCGGCTTGCGTTCTCTGGGGGGCACGGGGAGCTTGCGCGAGGCCGGGCCGGACAACCCCGCCGCCGCGTTGACGGCAGGCTTTTCACTGGTCCTCATGGGTGGGGGGCTCCCAAAGTGAATTAAGGAATCCCCGCCATTATGTGGGGCATGTCGGTGCGGCGTGGCCGGAATGCGAGGACCAATGCTCGTTTCGCAGGTGGCGAGATGTCAAGACGCGGTAATCGATGCCTGATGTTTCTATCCAGTTGACGGAAGGGCATTTTCCCCGTTATGTCAGTCACTTCCGTCACATAAGTCACTCGGCTCGCGTGCGTTTATCCACAGAACCGCGTTCTCATGCCGGTGACGTCAACCGGCGGGTCTAATCTCACGGCGGGCGTTACCTTGGCGCCCGGCAGCCATGCCGTCCGGCGTGCATGCCGTCCGGCGTGCATGCCGTCCGGTGTCGAGCGAGGGGACTCAGCGATGCGGATCATGCTCACCGTGCTCGGCGGGCAGGGCGAGCGCGACGTCGTGATCGACGGCGACGACGACGCCACCGTGGCCGCGATCGGCGCGGCGCTCGGCGACCCCGCGCCCCTGGCGCAGGTCGTCCGGCTGCCCAGGTCCCGCTCCCCCTACGGGCCGGCGTCCGGCGCCGACGCGGTGCGCGTGCCGCCGCCCCGCCGGGCCAACGCCCTGTCCGCCCCGCCCGTCGGGCACGAGCCGGTCGTGTGGCGCGACGGGCGGCCGCTCGACCCGCGCGCCCGTGCCGCGTCCGTGCTGCGCGACGGCGACAAGATCACGCTCGATCCCCGCCTGGCCAGGGCCACGGTGATCGAGGAGCCCGGCGGGGTGGCCGAGGTGCGCGTGGTGGGCGGTCCCGGCGCGGGGGCCGTCCACCGCCTGGGGCTCGGGGCGCACGTCATCGGCGCCGACCCGACGTGCGCGATCGCCGTCGCCGACCCGGCGCTCGCGCCCGAGGCGGTCACCGTACGCGTGACCCCCGACGCGATCACCGTCGAGCGCACCTGGCGGGCCCAGGACGAGGCGCCGAAGATCAAGCTCAAGGGGCGGTGGGCCGACGAGGTGGCCGAACTGACGGCGCGGGTCGCCGAGCGCGAGGCGGCCGAGCACGCCGCCGGTTACACCGAGGTGCCCGAGCTCGACGGCCGGCCGCTCACCGAGCCCGTCTCCTGGCTCGACCAGGCGGTGCTCACCTGCGGCTCGTCGGTGTTCGTGCTGACCGCGGTCGAGCCCAAGGACGCGCACCTCGCGCCGCTCGGCGAGGGCGGCGTGGCCTACAACCGGCCGCCTCGGCTGCGCAGGCCCGAGCCCCAGCGCGCGTTCGTCCGGCCGAAGGAGCCGTCGAGGAGCGAGGGGATGCGGCTGCAGCTGCTGGCCGCGTTCCTGCCGGCCGTGCTGGGCGTGACCCTCGCCCTGGCGCTCCAGGTCTGGTACTACCTGCTCGTCGCCCTCATGACGCCGGTCATCATGATCGGCCAGTGGTGGAGCGACCGCCGCCACGGCAAGAAGCAGCACAAGAAGGCGCTCAAGGAGCACCGCGAGCGGCTCCAGGAATACGACGCCGCCGTCGAGCGCGCCCGCGTGGCCGACGAGGCCGCCCGGCGCGCCGACGCGCCCGACCCCGCCCAGGTGCTGCTCACGGCCACCGGGCCGCGCCGGCGGCTGTGGGAGCGCCGCATCCACGACTCCGACGCGCTGCGGCTCCGGGTCGGCCTCGCCGACCTGCCCGCCGACCTGCAGCTGACGGAGGAGCAGGGCGGGCCGCTCGACCCGCCGCTGTGCCGCTCGGTGCCGGTGGCGCTGCCGATGCGGCGGCTCGGCGTGGCCGGCGTCACCGGCCCGCGCGCCTTCGCCGGCGGCCTGGCGAGCTGGCTCGTCGCCCAGGCCGCCACCCTGCACAGCCCGCGCGACCTCGCCATCGTGCTCATCTCGGCGCACCCCGACGCCGAGCGCCGCTGGGGCTGGCTGCGCTGGCTCCCCCACTGCGGGCCGCGCGGCGGCGAGGAGTGCCTGGCGCTGATCGGCGTCGATCCCGAGTCGGCCGCCCGCCGCGTCGCCGAGCTGGCCGCCCTCATCGACGAGCGCCAGAACACCAAGATCCCCGAGCTGGGCAAGATCCCCACCGGCTGGGACGACCTCGGCGGCACCGGCGCCGACAAACCGGCCTTCTCCTCCTACGACGTACGCCCCTACGACATCCTGGTGATCCTCGACGGCGCCCAGGTGCTGCGCGGCCTGCCCCACATGCCGCAGGTGCTGCGCCAGGGGCCGCGCTCGGGCGTCTACACCCTCGCCATCGACGACGACCAGCGCCTGCTGCCCGAGGAGTGCCAGACGGTGGCCGCGTGCGGCCCCGACGGGCTGGTCCACCTGCGCGGCGGCGGCCTCGACGTCATCGGCCCTGTGCTGGGCGACGCCGTCTCGCCCGCCTGGTGCGACCGCCTGGCACGGGCACTCTCCCCCATCCGCGACGTCAGCCGCGACGCCCCAGGGGGCGACCTGCCCGACGCGGTCCGCCTGCTCGACCTCATGAACCTGCAGAGCCCGTCCGGGCCCGAGCTGGCCGCGCGGTGGCGGGCCCGCGGCTCCACACAGGCGCTCATCGGCGTCGGCCCCGACGGGCCGTTCTCCGTCGACCTCCGGCTCGACGGCCCCCACGGGCTGATCGCCGGCACCACCGGCGCGGGCAAGTCCGAGCTGCTGCAGACGCTGATCTGCGCGCTGGCCGTCGCCAACCGGCCCGACCAGCTCACGTTCGTGCTGATCGACTACAAGGGCGGGGCGGCGTTCAAGGAGTGCGTACGCCTGCCGCACACGGTCGGCATGGTCAGCGACCTCGACGGCCACCTGACGCAGCGGGCGCTCGACTCGCTGGCCGCGGAGATCCGCCGCCGCGAGCGCCTGCTGTTCCAGGCGGGCGCGAAGGACCTCGACGACTACGCCGGGCCCGTCTCCCTGCCGCGGCTGGTGCTGATCATCGACGAGTTCGCCGCGCTGGTGGCCGAACTGCCCGACTTCGTCACCGGGCTGGTCGACATCGCCCGCCGGGGTCGCTCGCTGGGCATTCACCTGATCCTCGCCACGCAGCGGCCCGCCGGGGTGGTGACCGCCGACATCCAGGCCAACACGTCGCTGCGCATCGCGCTGCGGGTCACCGAGCCCGCCGAGTCGTCCGACGTCATCGACCTGCCCGACGCCGCCCAGATCTCCAAGAACACCCCCGGCCGGTGCTACGTGCGCTCGGGGGTGGGGGCGGCGGTCGCCGTACAGACGGCCCGGGTCGGCGGACGCAGCCCCCTGCCCGCCGGGGACGGGGCGCGGGCCGCCGACGTCCGGGTGATCGACGTGGGCTGGCGCGCCCTGGGCCGGGCCCTTCCCCGGGCGCCGCGGTCGGAGGAGGAGTCGACGGTCACGGACCTGACACTGGTGGCCGACGCCCTGATCGAGGCGGCCCGGCTGACCGGCGTCCCACCCCAGCCCAGCCCCTGGCTCGACCCCCTCCCCACCCTGTTCGTCCTCCCCCTGCCCGCCGCTTCCGGCGTGCCCGGTTCCGCCATCGGCGGCGCGCCTTCGTACGACGCCTCCGGGTCGCCGGCGGAGAACGCCGTTGGAGCGCCTACAGGCGACAGCTCCGGGGCATCTGCGCGCAACGCCGCCGGAGCCCCCATGCTTGGCAACGCTGGGGCGTATGCCCGCGACGGCGACGGAGCATCCGCACATGACAGCGTTGGAGCGCCTGGGCGCGATGTCGCTGGAGCATCCGCGCACGACAGTGTCGGAGCGCTCGGGCATGACAGTGCTGGAGCATCCGCACATGACAGTGTCGGGGCGCCTGGGCGCGACGTCGCTGGAGCATCCGCACACGACAGTGTCGGAGCGCCTGGGCGTGACGGTGCTGGGGAGCCTGCGCGGGGTGGTGGCGGGGCATCCGCGTCGGGCGTGTTCGATGGGCCGCCGTTGCAGGCGTCGGGGGTGCCCTTCCGTGGTGATCCGCTTCAGGCGCGGGCCAGGGTGAAAGGCTCCGGGCAGCCGTCGTTCGACAGTTCCGGGCGGCCGGGGAAGGCGAACGTGCATCCGGCGTCCGTGACCGGAGCGCCGCCCGTGTCCCGGCCTGCTCCGACGCCGCCGTCCGGTTTCGGGGGCCCGCCTGCCGCGGACCCCGCCACTCCCCCGACCACCGGCCCTGCCGCCCCGCCGACCAACGATCCCGCCATCCCGTCGGCCACCAGCCCCGACGCCCTGGCAACTCCCAGCCCCTGCATCCCACCAGCCATCGGCCCCGGCATCCCGCCAGCCACCGGCCCCGGCGTCCCGTCAGCCAACGGCCCCGGCATCCCGCCTGCCGCCGACCGTGACGGCTCGTCCCGCATGGGTGCCCGTAGTGGGGAGGAGGACGTGTTCGTCGAAGTGGAGCCGGTGCCGTTCGGGATCACGGACCGTCCGTGGGCGCAGGACAGGAAGCCGTTGACGCTGGATCTGGCGCACGGTGGGCATCTGCTCATCGCGGGTGCCGCGCGGAGTGGCAGGTCCACGGCGTTGCGGACGATCGCCGGCTCCATCGCCGCCCACGCCTCTCCCGCCGATGTCCATCTTCACGCGATCGACTGTGGGTCCGGGGCGCTGCTGCCGCTGGTGGCGATGCCGCATTGCGGCGCGGTGGTGACGCGGGACCAGCTCGATCGGGTCGAACGGCTGCTCAACCGGCTCCGCGCCGAGATCGGCCGCCGTCAGCAGCTCCTGGCCGAGGCGGGCCATGCCTCGCTGGCCGAATACCGGCAGGCCGGGCATCGGCTCCCCTGGCTGGTGTTCATGATGGACCGGTGGGAGGGCTTCGTCGCCGCCTTCGAGAGCTACGACTACGGACGATTGATCGAGGCGCTGCTGCAACTGCTGCGCGAAGGGCCGGCCGTGGGGCTGCGGGCCGTGATCACCAGTGATCGGTCAGGGCTGCTGGGTCAGGTGTCCACCGTGTTCGACGACCGACTGCTGCTCCGTCTGTCCGACTCCGCCGACTACGGGCTCGCCGGGTTCCCGTTGAAGGGGCTGCCCTCTTCGGTGCCGCCGGGTCGGGCCCTGTCCCTCGGGGATCACGGCATCGTCGAGCATCACATCGCGCTGCTTTCCCCCGATCCGGCGGGGCCCGCGCAGGTGGCGGCGTTGCAGGCGCTCGCCCGTGCCGTCCCCGCTCCCGTCCATCTTTCGTACGACTCCGCCGCCGCCGGCACAGGTGCAGGGAGCGGGGCGGGGCACGCGGGCTCGTCGTCCGGAGGGCGGGGTGGGTGGCGTTGGCCGGGGCGGGCGCCGCTGCGGGTGGACGCGCTGCCGATGCGCATCACCGTGGCCGAGACGTTCGACCTGGATCCGTCGTTCAGGCCGCCGTCGCCGCTGTGGGCCCTTGTGGGGGCCGGGGGCGATGCTCTGGCGCCGCTGGGGCTCGATCTGCTCGCCCACGGTCCGGCCGCGGTGATCGCCGGGCCGGCTCGCTCGGGGCGGTCGTCGGCGCTGCTGACGGCGGCCCGATCCTTGATCGAGCGGGGGACGCCGGTCATCGCCGTCACGCCCCGCCGCAGCCCGCTGCGCGGGCTGGACGGGCTGGTGGCGGTGCTGGACGGCAATGCGGGCAACCTGGCTGAGCTTGTCGCCGACCTGCACGATTACGTCGTCCTCGTGGACGATGCCGAGCTCGTCAACGCCGACTCCCCCTTGGGGATGGCTCTGGAGGAGGTGCTGCGGTCGGGGCGGGACGGTGATCACGGGCTGCTCGTCGCGGGCACGACCGGGGATCTGGCCGTCGCCTATCGCGGGTTCGTCGCCGAGGCCCGCAAGTCCCGTACGGGGGTGCTGCTCGCGGTGCAGGGGCAGACGGACGGGGACCTGTTCAACATCCGGTTGCCGCGCGGGACGGTGGGCGGGCCGCCCGGTCGTGGCTTCCTGGTGACGACCGGCACCATCACGCCCATCCAGGCTGCTCTCCCCGACGTCGGCTGACTCGTCCGCAGGAGGGGCGGCGGCCGGTCCGGCGGTCTTCGCGGGAGGGGCGGGTTGGGCAGGTCGTTTCCGTAGGAGGGACAGGTCAATCCGGCTGCTTGCGCGGGGGGACAGCCGGTCCGGCCGTTACCGCAGGAGGCGCGAGTGGAGTCGGCCGTTTCCCTAGGGCGGGCAACTCGATCCGGCTGCTTCCGTAGGAGGGGCGGCGGCCGGTCCGGCGGTTTTTGCGGGAGGGGCGGGTTGAGCAGGTCGTTTCCGTAGGAGGGGCGAGTGAGTTGATCCGGCTGCTTGCGCAGGAGGGGACAGACGGCCCGGCCGTTACCACAGGAGACACGAGTTGAGCCGGCTGCTTCCGTAGGAGGGGCAGCCGGTTCGGTTGTTGACTCAGGAGATGGTCAGCCGATTTGGCTGTTTACCACTGAGTCGGGGTTGGTGCCCCAGACGTCGTCGTCCTCGTGGAGCCAGGTTGTCGACTCCTGTTTCTCGGAGCTCTGCGCCCCGCCGCCCCCGCCACCGGCGCCCATCGGGAGGAAGGGCATGCCGGTGCCGGCGGTGGTGGCGCGGGTGGCGGCGGTCGTGACGGCCGGGTTCGCGCCTGTGAACCCTCCGCCCGTGGCCGTGCCGGGGCCGCTCGCGGTGGTGGCCGGCGGGTACGACGTCGAGGGCATGCTGTACGCGGTGTTGCCCGTGGTGGTGGGGTGGGCGGTGCCGGTGGTCGGGGTCCAGCCGTTGGTGTTCGTGGGGGTGAAGTCCTGGAGGCTGGTGGTGCGGTTGGCGGACGGGTCCTGGTACGCGGCCGGGTTGAACGCCGGGTTCGAGCCGTTCGGCGAGGTGGAGCCGAGGGACGAGGTGTCCGGGTTCTGGAAGGTCGGCGAGCCGGGGTTGCCCGTTCCGGTGCCGTTGTTGCCGTTCGTACCGTTGGGGTCGCCGTTGCCGGACGGGTGGTTGCCGTTCGGATAGGTGCCGTTCGGATTGGTGCCGTTCGGGTTGGCGGCGTTCGGGTCGAAGGCGTTCGGGTTCGTCGGGAAACGGTTGCTGGGGTCCGTTCCCGACGGATCGTAGTTGGTCGGGAAGGTGCCCGGTCCGTACGGGTCGGGGTTGCCGTTCGGGTACGGGCCGCCCTTCGGGTACGTGACCGGCGGCGGGGTGATCTGCGGCCCCGTCGGGTAGTCGATGTCCCTGAGGACCTTCTCCACGGTGTCCGGGATCTTCGCGTGGACGTGCGCCAGGTCGTTGGCGAACGTCTGCAGGTGGAGGCCGGCCAGCTCGTCCTGCGAGCCGAAGTCGTTGTTCGCCTTGTCGCCGTTGTAGACGCCGCTGTAGGTGCTGAAGAGGCCGGCGACGCTGTCGTCCCAGGTGCCCCCGAGCAGCCCGCCCTGGTTCACCCAGGTCCCCAGGACGCCCTTGACGTCGTCGTCGATGAACTCCTGGTGCTTGCGCACCACGGTGGAGAGGGCCTCGACGGGCTCGTGCATCTTCTGGAGCTTGGCGGCCAGCTCGCCCAGCGTCACGTGCAGGACGCCGAGGGCCTTCTGCGCCTCGACGGAGGCCTTGCCGTTCCACACCTTCGCGAGCTGGCCGGCCTGCTCCTCCAGAGCCTTCTGGACGTCCCCGACGGCCTTGTGCGCGTCCTTGTACGCGGTCGCGGCCTGGGCGATGTGCTTGGCGTCGAAGCCCTTGATGAAGGTCACGACCTCCTCGACGCTGCGACCGCCCGTCTCCACGGACCAGTCGCCGCAGCTGGACTTCAGCCAGTGGGTCTTCTTCTTCTCGCCGCCCATGGGCTCAGCCCCCGCCCTCGTTGGCCGCGTTCGTGATCTTGTAGTTGCCCGCGCCCGCGTCCACCAGGGAGATGGCGACGGACATGTTCTTCAGGACTTCCTCGTAGACGTTCAGGAACTCCCGGTGGGCCTGCTCCAGCGTGGTGGCGAGGGACTCGCCGGCCTGCCATCGGCTGATGCTGCGCAGATGGTCGCTCTCGGCCTTGAGCGAGCCGTTGAAGCTGAGATCCTGGATGGAACCCGGGTATTCGCCGTAGGTGCCTCCGCCGATGGGCTTCATGGCTTCGCGCAGCGCCTCGGCGATGCTGGCGATCTTCTTGGCGTCGTACGTGACGCCGTCACGCTCGGCTTCCAGGCCGGGCCAGTTCTTGGGCGGTTGTGTTTCTCCCACGAGACCTCCCCCTCGGCACTCGATCAAGCACCTTACTTGAATGTTCCTTTTCCGTACAGAAGACTCAGTGTCAACATGCGTAACATGATGCGCTATGCAGACGCAGAAAGATCTTTATCAGGCGCATCGCCTTATGACGCAGCGCCTGGGTCTCGCGTTGCTGCAGGGGGAGCCGGACGTCCCCGAGTCGCCCATGCGCCGGCAGAACGTCGCCACGTTCGCGGGCATCCTGATCTCGGTGCTGGTCGTGGCCGCGTTCGGGATCTGGGGGCTGCTCAAGCCGGGCAACGCCACCAAGCTCACCGAGCCGGGGCAGCTCCTGATCGAGGAGGAGACCGGCGCCTCCTACGTCTACAACCAGCAGTCGGGCAAGCTCCAGCCGGTCGCCAACTACGTCTCGGCGCGGCTCCTGCTCGACACCGACGACGTCAAGGTGCGGACGGTCTCCACCGACTCGCTGGCCGGGTTCGCGCGCGGGCAGAAGGTGGGCATCCAGGGCGCGCCGGACTCGCTGCCGAAGCGTGAGCGGCTGGTCAAGGCCCCCTGGTCGGCGTGCGTGGTCGAGGGCTCGGACGCCTCGGGGGTGCGCAAGCCGTTCGTGACGCTCGTGGGCGGCATGGACGTCGGCGGCACGCCCGTCGGCGGCGAGGCGATGGTCGTCAACGACGGGCAGCAGAGCTGGGTGCTCTGGGCCAACCAGCGCATGCGCGTGACGAACGTGGACCGCCTCACCGACCAGACGCCCCGCCGCGTCCCGGCGTCGTGGATCAACGCGATCCCGGCCGGCGTCGACTTCGCCGCCCCGGCGATCCCGCAGCGGGGCAAGAAGGTGGCCGGGCCGGGCGGCAGGGCGTCCAGGGTCGGGCAGGTCTACAAGGTGGCGTCGGTGGCGGGCGCGAGCGAGCGCTGGTACGTGCTCCTCGCCGACGGGCTGGCGCCGATCAAGCACACGCAGGCGATGATGCTGCTCCTGGACCCGGCCAGCAAGACCGCGTACGGCCGGCAGCCGGTGCGCGAGACGGCGATCGACGCGGCGAGCGCCAACGCGGCCAAGGCGTCGGCGCACCAGATGGTCAACGGCGGGCTGCCGGACACGATGCCGCGCTTCCGCTCGCCGGGCGTCTCCGCCCCGCTCTGCGCGGTCTACCGCGACACCCAGAAGGGCTCGGCGCGGGCCGTGCTGACCACGGGCGGCGCCATGCGCATCCCGACGCCGGGCGCGAGCGCCGGCGCGGAGAAGGTGGACCAGGTGCTGCTCCCGGCGGGCAGCGCGGTGCTGGCCGGGACCCTGCCGGGCGACGGGCAGCTCGCGGCGGTCCAGCAGTACTCCCTGATCACCGAGCAGGGCCGCAGGTATCCGCTGGTGTCGGCGGACCTGGTGACCAAGCTGGGGTACGACGCCGCGGACGTCGCGCCGGTGCCCGCCCACCTGCTGCGGCTGATCCCCGACGGGCCCGCGCTGGACCCGGCGGCGGCCAGGACGCCGGTGCAGGAGGTGCAGGGCATCCAGCCGCAGACGCCCGCCCAGTGACGGCGGGCGGTCCCTGACCGGACGGGACGGTCAGGGGCCGTGGTTATGGCGAGGTTACGCGGGTGGCCGCATGATCCTGTGGCGTTGCCCGCCCGTGCTTCGCCGACCGAAGGATCACATGAAGAACCACCTCGTGCTCGCGGCCGTCTCGTCCCTGGTCATCAGCCTGCCCCCAGGAGCCGCCGCCGCTGCCGCCGCGCCGCGGACCATCGCCTGGGCGCCGTGCCCCGAGGACACGACCGCCGAGTGCGGCACGCTGAAGGTGCCCATCGACTGGGACAACCCCGGCGGCGCCGCCATCGACCTGGCGGTGGCCCGCCGCAAGGCCACGGGACCGGCCTCCCGGATCGGCTCGCTGGTCGTCAACCCCGGCGGGCCGGGCGCCTCCGGCGTCGACTTCGTGGTGCACGGCAGCGGCTACTTCAGTTCCAAGCTGCGCGGCCGCTTCGACCTCGTCGGGTTCGACCCGCGCGGGGTGGGCCGCAGCCACCCGGTGAAGTGCTCGGCGGCGCTGGTGCGCGAACGTCCGCACCCGCTCATCGGCAGCCAGGCGGACATGGACGCCTGGGTGTCGTACAACCGGCGGCTGCGGGAGGACTGCCGGGCCCGCACCGGGCCGCTGTACGACCGCGTGAGCTCGCTCGACGTGGCGCGCGACGTGGAGGCGCTGCGGGCCGCGCTGGGCGACGACAAGCTCACCTACTACGGCGTCTCGCACGGCACGCTCATCGGCCAGGCGTACGCCGAGCGCTTCCCCGGCAGGGTCAGGGCGCTCGCGCTCGACTCGAACTTCGACCACAGCGTGGACACCGCGGCCTACCTGAGCACCGCGGCCGCGCAGACGGCGGGGGCGTTCGACCAGTTCGTGGCCTGGTGCGAGGCGACGCCGTCGTGCGCGCTGAACGGGAAGGACGTCCGGGGGTTCTGGAAGGGGCTGCTGGAGCGGGCCGACCGCGGTGAGCTGCACGAGCCGGGCGTGCCGGACGCGCCTCTGGGCGCGTACGAACTGGTGAACACGGCTTTCGCCGGCCTCTACAACCCCAACTGGGCGGAGCTCGCCGAGCTGCTGGCGGCCATCGACGGCGGCGGCCCGCAGCCGGCGGCGAGCGCCGCGAGGGACGAGGAGGAGGTGCCGGTCAGCACGCCCGTGTTCTGCCAGGACTTCCACCTGCCGGTCGCCGACCACGCCGAGTACGCCTCGCTCCTGCGCCGGCAGGCCGGGCAGGCCGGGGACATGAGGTACAGCCCGCCCGCACTGGGCCGGATCGCCGGATGCCTGGGACAGCCCACGCCCGTGCCCAACCCGCAGCACCGGCTGCGCGTGGACACCGCCGCGCCGATCCTGCTGGCCTCCTCGCTGCACGACCCCGCCACCGGCTACCAGTGGACGCTCAGCACGGCCAGGCAGATCGGCGCCGCGGCCCGCGTGCTCACGTACGAGGGCTCGGGGCACACCGTGTACGGCCGGAGCGCGTGCACCGCCGGCGCGATCGACCGCTATCTGATCGCGCGGTCGGTCCCGGCCGGCGGGGTGCGCTGCCCGGAGGTGCGGCCCTCCTGACCGGCGACGCCAGGAGGGAGGCCACCGCCCTACGCCTTCATGGACTTGTCCATCTTCGGCATCAGCGAGCCGGCGTCCTCGTTGTACTCCAGCCCGCCCTGGCTGAACGGCGGCCCTCCGCCGTTCTGCATGGTGGCCATCTCGGTCGGGATGGCCTTGAGGCTGGGGAAGACCTTGCCGGCCATCTCGCTCGCCTGGATGGCGGTATACAGGGCGTAGGTGAGACCGCCCGCCACCAGGATCTGCTTGCCGAGGACCTTCTTGATCGCGGTCAGCGTGATCTTGCCGAACGCGGCGGCCACGCCCTCGGAGAAGGCGGCCGTGAGCGGGCTGGCCTTCGAGGCCACCTTGTAGACGGCGAGCCCGGCCATGGAGAGCGCGATGGCGTTGCAGAGGTAGGTGCACACCTTGTAGAAGCCCGCCGTCGAGTCGACGCCGTCGCCCGTGGCGTTGCGGACCTCCTTGAGCTGTTTGAGCGAGTCCTTGTAGCTCGTGTGCACGGCCTCGAAGGACTTGAACGCCTCGCCCTCCCACGTGCCGTCGTTCTGGAGCTGGGTCTTCAGGCCGGCGAGCTCGGTGTCCAGCTTGTCCAGTTCCTCGACCTCGCCGTTGTGGTCGGACGTGCGCCAGTTCTTGGCCGCGGTCTCCATGCCCTCCGGGTCCGAGACCAGGGTGCCGATGGCGCTGGCGACGTAGAAGGCCCAGGGCTGGCCGATGAAGAAGGCCGAGCCCAGGGCGGTGCTCGCGGCGAACATCGACATCTCTTTGTAGATGCTCACAACAGATCGTCCTCCTGGCCGAGCACCGGTGGCGCGATGTCCTCGTCACCGCCCCAGACACCCTCGTCCTCGCCGAGGCCGACAATCTTGTCGCGGTCGCGTTCCTGGTTCGCGTTCCCCGCGCCGCTCATCGGCATCATCGGCATCATGGGCATGCCGGACGCGCCTGCCGTGGCGCCGCGCAGCCCGGCGGCGGCCGCGTTGCCGGGTACGGCGCCGAGGCCCCCGCCGACGCCGGTGCCGGGAACCGTGCTGGTGACGGGCACTCCGAGGGTATTGGGGACGCCCGTCCGGGTGCCGGGCCCGTTGACGCTGGGGTCGAACCCGGGCACCTGCGGCGTGGGCGTGGCCGTGGGCTTGAACGACGACAGGTCGGTCTTGTTCGGGTTCAGCGCGGCGTCGAGGTCGGGGACACGGGTGTCGGCCGGGTCCATACCTGGCAGGTTCGTCTTCGGCAGGTCCGTGCCGGGGAGGTTCGCGCCGGGCGTGTTGGTGCCGGGCAGGTTGGCGTTCGGCAGGTCCGTGCCGGGGACGTTCGTGTTCGGGAGGTTGCCGTCAGGGACGTCGGTGTTGGGGAGGTCCGTGTTCGGCAGGTTCGTGTTGGGGAGATTCGTGTTCGGCAGATCGGTGTTCGGGAGGTTCGTCTTCGGCAGGTCCGCGTTGGGCAGGTTGGTGCTGGGCAGCTTGGTGTTCGGGAGACCGCCGTTCGGCAGGCCCCCGCCCGGGAGGGTTGTCTTCGGCAGGTTGTTGGGATCGCCGCTGGCGTCGTCCGCCTTGGTGTAGTTCTTGTCGGCCGCGCGCAGGGCGGGATCCCAGCTCTCCAGCGCCTCCTTGGCCCTCGCCAGCGCCTCGCGCTGGCTCTGGATGGCCTTCTCGTGCACGTTCTGCACGCCCCAGCCGAGCACCCCGAAGTGCGGCCAGGGCACGGGCAGGTTGGCGGACCGCCCGTCCACCTGGCCGATCAGCTTGGCCTGGTCGGTGATCTTCCCGCCGGCCCTGGCCAGCTCGTCCTTCGTGAAGGAGATCTGCGACGACGGCTTGCCGTCGGGGGTGAGGCTCGGCATGCCCGGGATGTAGGGGTTGCTCATCCGATCACGGGATCCGTGGTGTCATGCGCCGTCGTCCAGCAGTTCGGGTCCTCGGACAGGAACGTGCTCCGCTCCAGGTCGTTGCCCTCGCCTCCGCCGGCGCCGCCTCCCGTGAGCGGCATGAGCGGCATCCCGCCCGCCGCCCCGCCCGCGCCGCGCAGACCGGCCGCCGCCATGGGCGACTGCCCGGCGATGAGGCCCGGCGAGCCGATCACGGAGGGGACGCCGCCCGGCGTGATGCCTCCCGGCGTGTAGCCGATGCTCGGCGGCGGGGTGATCGTGGTGACGGCCCCGGGCGTGGTGCCGGTGAACGACGGGGTGAGGGTGGTCGGGTTCAGCGTGGGGGTGGCCTGCGGCTGGAAGCTGGCCATGTCGGTGCGGCGCGGGTCCGTCACCGAGCTGCCGTCGGTGCTCGTGCGGTCCTCGTTGCCGATGACCGGGGGGACGGTGCCGTCGCCGGGGTTCGTGCCGGGGTTGGTCCCGGGGTTCGTGCCGGGGTTCTGGCTCTGGCCCGGGTTCGAGCCGTTGGGGTCCGATCCGTTCGGGTTCGAGCCGTTGGGATCAGAGCCGTTCGGGTCCGAACCGTTGGGGTTCGAGCCGTTCGGGTTGGACCCGTTCGGGTTGGAGCCGTTGGGGTTCGAGCCGTTGGGGTTGGAGCCGTTCGGGTCGGTGCCGCCGGGGTTGGTGCCGCCGGGGTTGGTGCTCGTGGAGCCGGAGCCGAAGGAGCCCGAGCCGTTGGAGCCGCCGTTGCCGGACCCGAGGGTGGGGCCGTTCGACCCCGATCCGGTCGGATAGTTCACGGTCTGCGGATTGATCGGCGACTGGAGCGTCACAGTCGGCAGCTCGTACGAGACGTCGTGCGGCACCTGGATGTTGTAGAGGTTGACGATCTCCTGGTTGAGCTCGTGCAACGCCTTCTGGGCCTGCAACGTCTCCGCCCGTTCCACCTCCAGGGCGGTCTTGGTGACCCGGTCCGTGAGCACCGGCTCGTTGACCTTGCTCTTGGTCTCCGTGAGGCGTTCGGCGTAGTTCTGCAGGGCCCCGCCCATGAGGCTGAGCTTGGTCGACAGCTCGCGGCCCGAGGCGTGCAGCATCTCCAGCGCGTGGCGGGCCTTGGCGGCGTCCGGCCCCTTCCAGACGGCAGCGATCTTGGCGGCGTGCTCCTCCAGGGAGCTGACCGCCGCGTCGACCTTGGTGGAGGCGTTCATGTACGTCTGGCCCGCGCCCGTGATCGTGCCCGGGTCGGTGTTGCCGAGCAGCTGTTTGATCTGGTCGCCGGTCTGGCTGGGCTTCTCGCCCTGCGGCATCCTCTCGAAGGAGAGGATGACGACGACCTCCCGCTTACTCATCAGGCGTCACCCTCGTTCCCCCTGCGGGCGCGGTCCAGGTTCTCGGCGCTGAGCTCGACGGCCTCGACCACGCTCTGGTACGCGTCGATGAACTTCTGGTAGACCTCGGCGAACTTCGCGCCCGCGTTGTTGGACCCCACGGTCGCCGCGAGGGCGAGGGCGTCGTTCCACTGCCCGATCTGCGCCGCGCCGAGCTCGTTGCCGGTGGACATCTGGTTGATGTTGCCGTTCGGCCGCCCGCCGTTGCCCAGCATGGCCTCGTAAGCGGTCCGCAGCTCCTGCGCGACCGCCCGGATCGCCTGCGGGGAGTTCTCCCGCGCCTCCCCATCGCCGTCGAAGAGACTCTTGTCGACGGCCAGAGGGTCGGGACCGCCCTCCATCGCGTCTTTCTGCGTCATGCCTCACCCTCAAACGACAGAGCTCTCGGCCACCGCGCGGCAGGCCGGGCGATGGCCGAGGAGAAGAACGAGCCGGGCTAGTCCGTCCAGATGCTGATGTTGCGCTGCTCAGCGGCCTGGTAGTTGCCCTTGGCGACGTCGACGGCGTTGGCGGCCTTGAACAGCTGCTCGCCCATCGCCTTCTCGTGCGCGTTCCACTCCGCGCGCTTCGTGTCGAAGTAGTTCTGGGCCTCGCCCTCCCAGTTCGAGCCGAGGGTGTTCTTGATGTCGGCGTAGAGGTCGTCGGTGACCCGGTCGAGCTCCGTGACGACCTTCTTGAGCTCTTCGTAGGCCGACCCGAGGGAGCCGAAGTTGACGTAGGTGTAGTCGTCAGGCTGGACGGACATCAGGGTCAGCTCCCGTTGTTGGCGTTGATGAGAGAGTCGATGCGGCCGCCGGAACCGGCGGAGGCGAAGCCGCCGACGATGTCCATGTTCTGGTCGGCGGCGTTGCGGTAGACGCCGGCGCCGATGTTCAGCTTGTCGTAGATGCCTTCAAGGATCTTGATGACGCCCTTGAACTCGACGTCCCACTGGTCCATGGCCTCGCTGAACTTCTTGTAGGCGCCGCCCTGCCACTGGAGACCGGCCTTGATCTCCACCACTCTCTGGCGCATGCCCTCGATGTACTGCGCGGTGTCCTGGCAATAGCCCGCCGCCGTCGTCAGCTGAGTCGGGCTGGCCCCGTACAGTGACACTGGACCTCCAAAGGTCGTCCTGCTTCGTCAGTCGCGGCGAGCGGTCTCCCCCGTGAGGACGGCCTACCACCGCAGACAACATCAAGTGGCATGTTAGTCACCATCCGCCCCTCAAATCCCAGAAATATCGAATAACGGATTGATCGCACGAAGGCGGCCTTCTGGTGAATCCGCTGGTAGATGCCGTAATATGCCCTGACTTCCGGGAAAAGATCTCTGTCGGTGACGGGCGTCAAAGTTCCAGCCGCCGCCGGATGCGGTCGAGCTCGCCCATCACGTCGGTGAAGGCCCGGTCGTAGATCTCCTCCGCCTGCTTGACGTCGTCCAGCATGGCCTCCGGGCTCTTCGCCAGGTCGACGTCCTGGCCGAGGATGTCGGTCATCATGGCGGCGAACGCGCGCTGGTAGTCGGCGGTGGCCTCGGCCAGCGTGGTCTTGATCAGCTCGGCCAGCTCGCCCGAGGACAGCCGCATGGCCTTCGGGTGCAGCTCCAGCAGCTGGACGCCGTTCTGGCCGTGCTCAACCTTGACGAAGCCGTTCTCGTCCTCGGCGCGGCCCACGCACTCGCCCACGCTCTCCTGAAACTTCTCCAGGCGGCCGAGCTGGTCGTCGATGCCCTTCATCAGCTTGTCGACGTCGATCTTGGCGAAGTCCCCGAACTCCTGCATACCTGCCTCCTCAGCCGGACAGCCCGCGTACCCACGTGTAGACCTCAAGGACGCCCAGCGCGAGCGGGAAGAGCTGGACGATCAGCGCGACGTCCAGGATGTCGGCCGCGCGGCCCCAGAACGGCGACGGCTTGCCCGTCGCCAGCCACATCCCGATGCCGACGGTCATCAGCGCCAGCCACAGGATCCCGATGGCCACGGCCAGCGAGCCCACGATCCCGCCCTGGCCGAACAGCGAGACCGCCAGCACGGCGAACCCCGTCAGCCCGACCCCGATCAGCCACAGGCGCTGGCCGCGGCCGCGGAACACCCGGGCCCGCATGATCAGCGTGAGCGACAGCGAGACCGTCATGACGTCGGCCACCCAGCCGTCGGCCAGCACCAGCAGCACCAGCGTCACCAGCGCGCAGATGCCGATCATCGCGATCATGCCGGTGGCGTAGCCCTGCGCGACCCTGGTCCGCTCCTGGATCGCGCCCGCGTCCAGGCGCTGGTTGTCGTTGCGCAGCTCCTCGGCGGTGGTCGGCATCGCCGGCAGCGGCACCTTGGCCAGCCGGAACGACAGCGTCGGCACCAGCGGGCTGAGCGCCAGCAGCAGGGCGATGGCCAGGGCGGCCACGCCCGCGGGCGGCGGCGACCACACCATGATCACGGCCGCGCAGACGCCGCCCACGGTGGCCGCGCCGGCCGTGCCGAGGAATCCGGGCACGCCGTCGGAGATGAGCGCGCCGGCGATCCCGGCCACCAGCGCGGTGGTGGCCAGCGCGGCGAGGAAGTGGGGCGCGCCGAAGCCGGCGGCGGTGCCGGGCGCGAACAGGCCCGCGACGAACCCGTACGGCAGCGCCGCGTGCCCGACCAGCGCGCCGGCCAGCGAGTCGCCGACCGCGCGGGACAGCAGCGTGCCGGTCACGACCAGCAGCAGCGCCAGCAGCCCCGCGACGATCGTGACGGTCAGCGCCGGCATGCCGGACACCGTCAGGCCAGCCGAGCCCAGCGCGAGCAGGGCGGCGGCGCCGCTCGCGCCCACGGCCCTGGTGTGCCTGGCGCTCCACGCGCCGCGGCCCTCGCGCACGCCGCTCGCGACCACGTCGGCGACGTCGTCGTACAGGGCGGGCGGCAGGATCGCCTCACGCGGACGCAGATAGAGGATCTCGCCGTCGAGCACGCCGAGCGAGCCGAGGCTCTGGCCAAGGTCGAGCGGCTGGCCGCCGAGCCGCTGCAGGGTCCAGCCGGGCGCGGCCGCGGCCTCGCCGCCCACCTCGCCCAGCGCGCGCAGCAGGCCGGGCAGCACGTTCGGCAGCGGGATGTCGGCGGGCAGCGCCAGGTCGGCCTTGCGGCGCGGCCCGACGATCGTGATGTGGCACTGCGCGGGCAGCGGCACCGGCACCTGGGCCAGCGCGCCCTGCTGGAAGGGCCCCTGGGGCGGCCCCGGAGGCCCGAAGGGTCCCGGTGGCCCGAAAGGCCCCGGAGGTCCCGGCGGACCGGGCGGCCCTGGCGGGCCTGGCGGGAATGCGGGCGGCCCGCCGCCGTAGCCGGGTGGCGGCCCCTGAACCGGGGGCGGTGGACCGGGCGGAGGCCCCTGAACGATCTGTCCCACTCTCAACTCCGTCCCCACCAATGGTCACGGACAACAGAGAACATATCGGGTCTCTTCTGATAAGAACGTCTCGATGAGCATCGTCGTCGTACGTCGCCCTGAACGCCGCCCCGGCCCCAAACCCCCGCGCGGCGAAGTCCTGCTCGAGTCTCCGCCGGAGATTCCCGAGGTCCAGCCGCAGGGTTTCACCGCCGTCCTCACCTACCTCCCCATGGTGGCGGGCGCGGCGGCGATGGCCCTCATGTTCACGGCCTACGGCAACGCCAACCCGATCATGTACGTCGCCAGCGGCCTGTTCGCGCTGTCCATGGTCGGCATGAGCATCGGCCAGATCGGCCGCCAGGCGGGCGAGCGCAAATACCGGCTGAACGGCGCCCGCCGCGACTACTTCCGCTATCTGAGCCAGGTGCGCAAGCGGACCAGGCGCGCGGCCAAGCAGCAGCGCGAGGCCCTGGAGTGGAGCGGCCCCGAGCCGGACGCGCTGTGGTGGATCGCCATGAGCCCGCGCCTGTGGGAGCGGCGACCGCGGGACGACGACTTCGCCACCGTACGCCTCGGCACCGGCGTCCAGAAGCTCGCCATCCAGCTCATCCCCCCGGACTCCAAGCCCGTCGAGGACCTGGACGCGCTGGCGGCCGGCGCGCTGCGCCGCTTCATCAGGGCGCACTCCACGGTCGCCGGGCTGCCGGTCGCGGTGGCGCTGGGCTCGTTCGCCAGGATCAGGATGACCGGCGACCCCGAGACCGTACGCGACCTGGTGCGGGCCATGATCTCCCAGCTCACCGTGTTCCACTCGCCGGACGACATGCGGATCATGGTGTGCGCGGGCGCCGAGTGGATGCCGTACTGGGAGTGGGTCAAGTGGCTGCCCCACGCGCTGCACCCGGAGGAGATGGACGCCGCCGGCCAGGTGCGGCTGATGACGGAGAACATGAGCGAGCTGGACCGGCTGGTCGGCGACGAGCTCAGGGAACGCGCCCGGTTCCGGCCCGGCGCGGCGGCCGACTCGCTGCCGTACCACGTGCTCATCGTGGACAACGGGCACGTGCCGCAGGACTCCCAGCTCGGCAGCGACGCCATCCAGGGCGTGACCGTGATCGACCTGTCCGGCTCGACCGGCGAGGTGGAGGAGAGCAGCACGCTGCGGCTGGACGTGCACGCCGACGGCTTCCACATGGTCAAGATCGACCACGCGGGCAAGGAGCACCGCACCCGGCTCGGCGACCCCGACCGGCTCGACTTCCTGCGGGCCGAGGGCCTGGCCAGGCAGCTCGCGCCGCTCCGCACCTCGATCGGCTCCGGCGGCGGCGGCGAGGTCGAGGACGTGCTGGCGGCCAACACCACGCTGACCGACCTGCTGGGCGTCGGCGACCCGTCCCTCGTGGACCCGGCGATCGTCTGGCGTCCCCGCGCGGGCCGCAACCGGCTGCGCGTCCCCATCGGGCTCGGCGCCGACGGCCGGGTCGTGGAGCTGGACATCAAGGAGTCCGCGCAGGGCGGCATGGGCCCGCACGGGCTGGTGATCGGAGCCACCGGCTCCGGCAAGTCGGAGCTGCTGCGCACGCTCGTGCTGGGCCTCGCGGTCACGCACTCCTCGGAGATACTCAACTTCGTCCTGGTGGACTTCAAGGGCGGCGCGACCTTCCTCGGGCTGGAGTCGCTCTCCCACGTCTCGGCGGTCATCACCAACCTGGAGGACGAGCTCCCGCTGGTGGACCGCATGTACGACGCCCTGCACGGCGAGATGGTGCGCCGCCAGGAGCTGCTGCGCGCGGCCGGCAACTACGCCTCGCTCCGCGACTACGAGCGCGCCCGCGAACAGGGAGCCGAGCTCGCGCCGCTGCCCACCCTCTTCGTGGTGCTGGACGAGTTCAGCGAGCTGCTGTCGGCCAAGCCGGAGTTCATCGAGCTGTTCGTGATGATCGGCCGGCTCGGCCGCTCGCTGGGCGTGCACCTGCTGCTGGCCTCGCAGCGCCTGGAGGAGGGGCGGCTGCGCGGCCTGGACACGCACCTCTCCTACCGGATCGGCCTGCGGACCTTCTCGGCGATGGAGAGCCGGGTCGTGCTCGGCGTCGCCGACGCCTACGAGCTGCCCTCCGCGCCGGGCAACGGCTACCTCAAGTTCGACACCACGGGCATGACCAGGTTCAAGGCCGCCTACGTCTCCGGCTCCTACCAGTCGGACAGCCGCCGGCCCGGCTCCAGCGACGGCAACACGATCCTGCGCCAGGTCGTCGAGTACGGCTCCGGCTACGTGCCGCTCCCCGTCGTGCCGCAGCCGGTCGAGGAGGCCCCGTCCACCGAGGTGGACGAGCGCGGCCCGCAGGCCAGCCTGCTCGACATCGTGGTGCAGCGCCTGGCCGGGCACGGACCGGCGGCCCACCGCATCTGGCTGCCGCCGCTCGGCGAGCCGCCCACGCTGGCGCACCTGCTGCCGCCGCTGTCGGTCACGCCGGAGCTCGGCCTGTCCACGCCCGGCTGGCAGGGCCGGGGCAAGCTGCACGCCGTCGTCGGGATCATCGACAAGCCGTTCGAGCAGCGGCGGGATCCGTACTGGCTGGATCTGTCCGGCGCGGCCGGGCACGTCGGCGTGGCCGGCGGACCGCAGAGCGGCAAGAGCAACGTGCTGCGTACGCTCATCACCGGCATGGCGCTCACCCACACGCCGCGCGAGGTCCAGTTCTACTGCCTCGACTTCGGCGGCGGCGGCCTGGGCGCGCTGGCCGGGCTGCCGCACGTGGGCGGCGTCGCCACCCGCCTCGACGCCGAGCGGGTGCGCCGCACCGTGGCCGAGATCGTGACCATCATGCGCCAGCGCGAGCGCGCCTTCGCCGACCGCGGCATCGACTCCATCGCCACCTACCGGCGGATGGTCGCCGACGGCAGCGCCGACAGCGACGGCTTCGGCGACGTGTTCCTCGTCGTGGACGGCTGGCTGACCATCCGGCAGGAGTTCGAGAACCTGGAGGCCGTCATCACCGACCTGGCCGCCCGCGGCCTCGGGTACGGCATCCACGTGGTGGCGGCCACCAACAAGTGGTCGGAGTTCCGGCCGAGCATCAGGGACCTGTTCGGCACCAGGATCGAGTTCAAGCTCGGTGACGCGTACGAGTCGGAGATCAGCAGGAAGGCGTCGCTCGCGGTGCCGGACGGCGTGCCGGGGCGCGGCCTGACCAAGGAAGGCATGCACTTCCTCGCCGCCCTGCCGCGCATCGACGGCCAGCGCGGCTCCGAGGACGCCTCCGACGCCATGCGCGCGCTCGTGGACGTCGTACGGCAGTCGTGGCAGGGCCCCGGGGCGCCGCCGGTGCGGCTGCTGCCCTCGCTGCTGCCCGTCGCCGACCTGCCGGGGCCCGAGCAGACGGGGCCGGGCCGGATCGCGATCGGCATCGACGAGGACAGCCTCGCGCCGGTCTCGCTCGACTTCGACAACGACCCGCACTTCGTCGTGTTCGGCGACAACGAGTGCGGCAAGTCGAACGTGCTGCGGCTCGTCATGGAGGGCCTGGTCGCGCGGAAGACGCCGAGCGAGGCGATGATGATCGTGATCGACTACCGGCGCTCGCTGCTGGACACGGCGGTGACCGACCACCGCATCGGCTACGCCGCCTCCAGCACGGCCGCCGCCGAGCTGATCCAGGACGCCCGCTCGGCGCTGCTCAAGCGGCTGCCGCCGGCGGACCTGACGCCCGAGCAACTGCGTTCGCGGAGCTGGTGGCAGGGCTCGGACCTGTACATCGTGGTGGACGACTACGACCTCGTGGCCACCTCCAGCAACCCGCTCGCGCCGCTCGCCGACCTGCTGCCGCAGGCCCGCGACATCGGTCTGCACCTGGTGCTGGCCCGGCAGGCCGGCGGCGCCAGCAGGGCCATGTTCGACCAGGCCGTGCAGCGCATGAAGGAGATGGCCAGCCCCGCGCTGATCATGTCGGGCAACCGCGAGGAGGGTCCGCTCTTCGGCAACATCCGGCCGACGCCGCTGCCCACCGGGCGTGGCTACTACGTCGACCGCCGGCAGGGGGCGCGCCTGATCCAGACGGCGTACATGGGAGAGGCGTGACGTCCTGAGGAAACAGCGGGTTACGCGAATGTGAATGGCATTCGCATATTGTCTCCCAACAGGGCGAATGGCCATTTATGCGGGTTAATGCGGTGATACAAAGATCATCGTGTCGACCGATCCGTCCACCGCCGCCCCTTCGGCGACGCCGTCAGGGAGCCCGCAGCCCAGCCTCACACCGTCCGCGGTCCCGTCCCCGAGCACGTCGGCGGTCCCGTCCCCGAGCACGTCGCTGAGCCCTTCCGCGTCACCGAGCCCTTCCGCGTCACCGACGCCGACGGTCACCAGCCCGTGCCCGCACACCCCCACGTGCCCGCCCCCGGTCTGCCTGCCCCCGTCGCTGCGCCCCGTCGCGTCCCCGTCCGCCTCGCCCTCGGCGAAACCGCCGGGCAAGCAGGACACCGCGCCCGACAAGTCGAACCTCCCCGGCTACGAGACCAGCACCGCCCCCATAGACGCCTTCGCCGGTGCCATGACCGATTCCGGGGACGCCGTGCACCTCATCAAGCAGCGCACGCCCCGCTTCGAGGGCTGGAACCTCGCCCCCCTCGCCGGCCTGCCCGTCGTCGGGCTGATGTTCACCAACCGGTTCAACACCATCGCCGACACCTGGAGCGACAGCGCCCGCATCCTGGGCGACCTGCTGCGGAAGGACGCCACCAAGGTCGCACTCTCCGCGCACAACTACCGGCTGGCGGAACAGGCCAACAGGAAGAATTGAGTGCCACCCTGATGACCACCCCGTCACACCAGCCGCCCAAGCTGATCGTGCCCGGTCAGGGCGCCACGCCCCAGGGCAACCAGCAGCTCTTCCTGGCGAACAGGAACGGCACCGTCACCGGCGCCGTCCAGGTGAAGCCCGTCGCGGCGGCGGCCCGTACCGATCCCGGCTTCTTCAAGCGCCTGGTCACCGGGCTCAACCCGCTGCGCCAGAGCAACCGGACCGCGATGGCGATGTCCGGCCTCGGCGGTGCCGCACTGGCTCTGGACGTGGCGGCCACGCTCAACCTGGGCAACCCCTTTCTCTTCTACGACCGCCGGGAGACCTGGAAGGAGATGTCCGAGGCGCTGAAAGGCAACGGCCTGAACCTGTGGCGCGCCTACTTCGACAAGGTCCCGGCACATTGGAAGGGCACCGCCTCCGAGGCCATCGCGCAGTACATGCGGTTCAAGGTCAACGACCTGTTCGGGGAGCTCGGCAAGGTCGGCGACGAGATGAGCGGCGCGATGCACGGCCAGTACAAGGAGGTGCTGGAGTACGACCTGTCGGTCTTCGGCCTCTACGCCGCCACCGCGCCGGTCCTGCGCTCCCTGGCCACCATGAGCACCACGCACCCCGTCGCCAAGGTCGCCCTGATGACCCAGGTCGGCGTCTTCACCACCGCGCTCGGCAACCTGGTCAAGCAGTTCGCCGACGTCTACAACTCCTACGAGGGCGATCTGAACAAGCTGGAGCTGAAGCTCAACAGCCTCAGGGCCGCCTTCTACAACTCGGGCGACCCCGCGCAGGGCCCCCGCGACCTGCAACTCTCCCCCGCTCTCACCGACCCCCAGCGCGTGGGCGACATGTGGATGCCGAAGGGAGCCGACGTTTGAGCCAGATCGACGCCTTCGCCGAGGGCAGGGAGGGCGACGTCCCCGGCCTGCTGCGGGAGGTGAACGCCTGGTCGGCGCGGATCGCCGGCGCGCTGGGCGAGCTGTCCGAGGAGCGGATGGAGGGCACGGACGCGAGCGGCGCCGTCCGGGCCCGGGTGTCCGGGACCGGGCGGCTGCTGGGGCTGCACCTCGACGCGAAGAAGCTGCGGGAGCTGGACCACGTCCGGCTCGCCGAGGCCGTCAAGGAGGCGGTGGCCGCCGCCCAGGGCAGCCTCGGCGAGCGCCTGGAGGAGCTGACGGCCGCCCTGTCCGGCCCGTACGGCGGCGGCCCGGACGATCCGCTGGCGGCGCACGTCGAGCGCGTCATGCGGGAGGGATGAGCGGTGGGCGAGATGGACGAGGCGATGGCCCGGCTGGAGGCGCTGATGGCCACCGCGCGGCAGGCCGAGGAGGCGGTGGCGGAGTGGAGCGCCCGCCGCTTCACCGGCCGCGCCGACGAGGGCCGGATCGAGGCCACGACGGACGCCCTCGGCGTCCTGCTCGACCTGCGGATCCACCCGGTGAGCCGGGCCCGGCTGGACGCGCGGCGACTGGCCGACGCGATCACGTCGGCGATCGTCCGGGCCGAGGAGGCCGCCGAGGCCGCCAGGAACGCCCTGGTGCCCGGCCTTCCCCGCGCCTGAGCGGGCCCGTACGACGAGAAACCCCCTCCGGTGCCGTCCGGAGGGGGTTTCTGGCGCTGTCGCGGGTCAGCCGCAGTTGGCCCAGCCGGCGCTGGTCGACGCGGAGCCGACGCTGCCGGAGAAGCGGACGCACTTGCCCTTGCCGTTCAGCTTGACCGGCCCGGCGTAGTACTCGAAGTTGCCGCTCTGGTTCTTGGAGCCGCCGCCCTGGACCTCCAGGGTGACGCTCACCGGGGTGGACTTCCCGACCTCGGACGTCTTCATCGTCACCACGCAGTTCTCACCGGTGGAGGCGTTGTAGAGCTGGAAGGTCTCGCCGGTGCTGAACGCCTGCTTGCGCTGCACATAGAAGCCCTCGCCGCAGACCTGCGTCGGCGTGTACGGGTTCCTGATGACCGGAGACACGGTCGTCGGGGCCGCCGTCGGGCGGGCGGACGGGGTCCGCGTCTGCGTCGGCCGGACGGTCGGCTGCACCGTCGGCCGGGCGGTCGGCGTCTGCGTGCGGGTGATGGTCGGCCTGTGGGTCGGGGTGGCCGACGGCGCGCGACGGGTCGGGGTGGCCGACGGGGTCGTGGACGGGACAACCGTGGGGGTCGGGGTCTCCGTGACGGTCGGCGTCGGCGTGGCCGTGACGGTGACCGTCGGGCCGGCCGTCGGCGTCTCCGACGGTCCCATGGTGCTCACGTTCGAGTTCGACGGCGTCGGCGTCGGCGTCTCCCGGGCCGTCACGGTCACCGTGGGCTGGGGCGCGGCGGTCTGGGTCGGGGCCGGCTGCGTGGTGACCGGCGGCTGCGCGACCGGCTGGGTGTTGATCGGCAGCGGCGACGGCACCGTGCTGTACTCGGGCGGCGTCGGCGCCTGCGAGGTCCAGTCGCTGGGCAGCGTCATGGGGCCGACGTCGTTCTGGTCGGTGCCCGGCGTGTTCGCCCAGGGAACGGTGACCTCGGGCTGGTTCTGCCCGGTCTGGTCCTGGTTGTTCGGCTGGGGCAGGCCGTTCTGGTTGGTGTTCGCGTTGGTGTCGCCGGCCCCGGCGGGGCCCTGCGTCTTCTGGTCGCCCGCGGCGGCCACCGGCTCGAACTTCTGCGTGGCGGCGTACTGGTTCGCGCCCCACAGCCCGGCGCCGGACAGCAGCGCGAGCGCGCCCACGGCGGCGGCCAGGCCGAGCGGGAACTTGCGCGGCGGGCGCGAGGGGACCGTCTGCCCCTGCACCGGCGTCTGCCGCTGCTGCTCGCGCGGCGGCTCCCACATCGGCGGGGGCGGCGGCAGCGGCACGCCCTGCACCGGCTCGGGACCGGCCGGCGCGAGCCCGCCCTGCGGCGGCACGGGCGGCGGGCCCCAGGTCTGCTGCGGCGGCACGCCGTCCATCGGCAGGCCGGGTACGGGCGCGCCGGGACCCGGCAGCCCCTGCATGGGCACCCCCTGCGGCACGCCGTCCATCGGCCGGCCGGGGACCGGCGCGCCGGGAGCGGTCAGGCCGGGGATCACCACGCCCTGCAGCGGGATGCCGTCGAGGACGACGTCCGGTCCGGGCTCCGGCTTCTGGGCGGCGACGCCGCCCCGCTTGTCGCCGAGGAGCTGCAGCAGCGCCATGTACGTGGTGGGCCGCTGCCCGGTGTCCTTGGACAGCGCCGCCTGCACGACCCGGCGCAGCGGCTCGGCGAGCGAGCCCAGCTCGGGCTCGCCGTTCAGCACCGCCTCCTCGTCCTGGCCGAAGGGCGCCTGCCCGGTCGCGGCGAAGGCGACGGTGGCGGCCCAGGCGAAGACGTCGGCGTACGGCCCGTAGGCCAGGCCCCTGAGCTGCTCCGGCGCGCGGTAGCCGATCTCCCCGGCGGGCTCGCCGAGGTCGACGTCCGTGACGCGGGGACCGTCGGGACCGAGGATCACGTTGTGCGGGGTGAGTCCCCGGTGGGTGATGCCCGCCAGGTGCACGGCGGTCAGCGCGGTGAGCACGCCCACCGCGACCCGCTCCAGGGTGTCGGCGTCGAGCGGGCCGTCGGCCGCCACGGCCTCGGCCAGGCTGCGGCCCTCGACGTGCTCGCGGACCACGAAGGGGCGGCCCTCGTGGAGGCCGGCCTCGAGCGTGCGGGCCACGTACGAGCTGGACACCCGTTGCACCCCGGTGAGCCGAGCGACATCGTCGCTGCCCGCCTCATGAGCCGAGGGCAACACCTTGATCACTCTTAACGGCGCGTCGTCGGACTCCTTGCCGAGAAAGGCCGCGCCGCGCGGCCCATCGGTGAGACGTCCTGCGATGTCGTACGCGCCCAGCTTCGCGGGATCACCCGGACGCAGGGGGTGCATCTCCATCCCTTCGGTGAAAGATAGATCTTGAAGGGACATTCAACCGCATCCGCCACATTTACATCAGCGGTTTCACTAGCGAATTGACAATTCACCCACAAGTAACGCTTTGGGACACCGTGGAGTAACAGTTAGGACGCCCGTCCGGGACGCCAGCCACGCTGCCGCCCGCGCGGGACCAGCAGCACGAGCGCGCCCGCGACCAGCATCGCCATGAGCGCGCCCGCTCCCACCGCCATCGCGACGCCGATCGCCGTCTCGTCGCGCGGCGGGGCCTTCGCCACGGCGTCCGCCGGCAGCGCGGCGGGCGGCGGCTCGGCCACCACGGGGCCGTTCGCGTCCTCGTACGGCAGCACGGCGGTGAGCGCGAGCAACGGGTTGACCATGCCCGTCCCGGTGCCGGCGCCGGAGGTGCCGTCGGCGGTGGCGATGATGCGCCGGCGCACCTGCTCCTGGTTGAGCCGGGGGAAACGGGCCCGGACCAGGGCGGCGGTGCCCGCCACGTACGGGGAGGCGAAGCTCGTGCCCTGCAGCCCGCGCATGAAGGAACGGCCCGGCCAGGGGGCGGTGATGTCGGTGCCGGGGCCGAGCACGCCGACCGGGGTGGCGGCGTTGGAGGAGTCGGCGCGGCGGCCGTCCGGCGTGGCCGCGCCCACCGCCAGCACACCGTCGTAGGCCGCCGGGTAGGCGGGTTCGGACTCTTCGTCCGGTTTGGTGATGTTGCCGGCGGCGGCCACCACGACGATGTCGTTGTCCAGCGCCCGCTGGATCGCGGCCCGCAGCGACGGGTTGTCGGAGGCGCGTACGGACACGTTGATGACGTCCGGCTTGGCGTCCACCGCGTCGTTGATGGCGTTGACGAGGTTGGCGAGCACGCCTTCGGGCTTGTTGCTCTGCTTGAACATGAGCAGCCGGGCGTCCGGCGCGACGCCGTGGAACGGGACCCCGGCCACGTAACGGGCGCCGATGATGCCGGAGACGGCGGTGCCGTGGCCGACGCAGTCGCGGTAGCCGGTGTGCGTCTCGTCCACGAACTTGGAGATCTGGACCTGCGGGTGGTAGTCGGCGCCGCTGTCGACGACCGCCACCGTCACGCCCGCGCCCCTGGTGAGCTGCCAGGCGGACTTGATGTCGAGCCGTTTCTGCGCCCACGGCTCGGTCGCGGGGATCTTGACGGTCCCCTTCTTCGGCTTGCAGTCGTCGTCCGCGACGGTGGCCGCCGCGGCGGGGGCCGCGGCGAGGTTCAGCGCGAGCAGGCTCGCCAGGAGGGCGCGACCGATCATGTCGAAAGAGGGTATATCGCCCGGCCCGTCCGGGTTCAACGGATCGCCCGGCCCGCCCGGGTTCAACGGAAGGAAGCCCCGGCCGGTCGCCAGGGCCTCGTTCCGTTGCTCACTTCGTGGCGGACTCGATGTTCTGCCGGTAGGTGCCGATGACCCGCGAGGCCTCCTGCAGCTCCTCGGTCATCCGCTGGAACGCGGTGCGGTAGTTCTGCCAGGCCTGCTGGAAACGCTGCGCGCCCGGGCCCGTCCACGCGGTGCCGACCTTGGCCGCCTCGCGGTCGAGCGCGGTCATCGTGGTGCGGACCGCTTCTGACTGCTGGGTGAACTGGCTGGCCATCTGCTGCATTTCCGCGGGGTCGCCGCCGAGCATACTCTGGCTCATGCATACCTCCTGGACCGGGTGAACTGGACCGTGTGAAAGCGCCATCACACTAAGCGGGCCCACTGGTCTTCGTCCGGGTTATGCCGAGCGGCTATGGTCTACGCGAGGAACATTCGGGATTTTCACGCGGAGGTTCGTCCGGTCATGCGCGAAGTTGTGGTGACGGGCGGCGGCACCGGCATCGGTTACGCGATCGCCGCGGCGTTCGCCTCACGGGGCGAGCACGTCACGATCACCGGCCGCCGCGAGCACGTGCTGAAGGAGGCCGCGGGCCGCATCGGCGCCGACCACGTGGCCTTCAACGCCGCCAGCCCGGTCGCCGTCCAGGAAGCGCTCGCCGCCCTGCCGCAGCGCGTGGACGTGCTGGTCAACAACGCCGGCGGCAACACCAACCTCGACCGCAAGCAGCCCGGCGACCTCATGGACGTCGCCGAGGCGTGGTGGGCCAACCTCAACGCCAACCTCATGTCCGCGGTGCTCGTCACGACCGCGCTGGCCCCGCGCCTGAGCGACGGCGGGCGGGTGATCTCCATCGGCTCGATCGCCGCCCGCGGCACCGGCTCGGGCTCGTACGGCGCCGCCAAGGCCGCCCTGGAGTCCTGGACCGCCGACCTGGCCGCCGAGCTGGGGCCGCGCGGCATCACGGCCAACGTGGTCTCCCCCGGCCTCGTCCTCGACACCGAGTTCTTCCGCGGCCGCCTCACCGAGGACGGCATCAGGGCCCGGGTGGACAACACCCGCAACGGCCGCCCCGGCACGCCCTCCGACGTGGCCGATACCGTTCTGTTCCTGGCCGGCGAGGGAGCCGGGCACGTCACCGGGCAGGTGCTCCACGTCAACGGCGGCGCCTACCTGGGCCGCTGAACCATCGATTTCTGGAAGGACGGTCGTCGGTGCGGAAGGTGCTGATCGCCAATCGCGGGGAGATCGCCGTACGGGTGGCCCGCGCGTGCAAGGACGCCGGGATCGGCAGCGTGGCGGTCTACGCCGACCAGGACCTCGACGCCCTGCACGTCAGGGTCGCGGACGAGGCGTACGCGCTGGGCGGGCAGTCGCCCGCCGAGACCTACCTCGACATCGCCAAGCTGCTCGACGTGGCCGCCCGCAGCGGCGCCGACGCCGTGCACCCCGGCTACGGCTTCCTGTCGGAGAACGCCGCCTTCGCGCAGGCGGTCATCGACGCCGGGCTGACCTGGATCGGCCCGCCGCCCGCCGCCATCGCCGCGCTCGGCGACAAGGTGCAGGCCAGGCACATCGCCCAGAAGGTCGGCGCGCCGCTGGTCGCCGGCACCAAGGACCCGGTCTCCGGCGCGGACGAGGTCGTCGCCTTCGCCGAGCAGCACGGCCTGCCGATCGCGATCAAGGCCGCGTACGGCGGCGGCGGACGCGGCCTGAAGGTCGCCCGCACCCTGGAGGAGATCCCCGAGCTGTACGAGTCCGCGGTCCGCGAGGCGGTGGCCGCCTTCGGGCGCGGCGAGTGCTTCGTCGAGCGCTACCTCGACCGGCCCCGCCACGTCGAGACGCAGTGCCTGGCCGACGCCCACGGCAACGTCGTCGTGGTCTCCACCCGCGACTGCTCGCTCCAGCGCCGCCACCAGAAACTGGTCGAGGAGGCCCCGGCCCCCTTCCTCACCGCCGAGCAGGAACGGCTGCTGCGCGACTCCTCCAAGGCCATCCTGCGCGAGGCCGGCTACGTCGGCGCCGGCACCTGCGAGTTCCTGGTCGGCCAGGACGGCACCGTCTCCTTCCTGGAGGTCAACACCCGCCTCCAGGTCGAGCACCCGGTCACCGAGGAGGTCGCCGGCGTCGACCTGGTCCGCGAGATGTTCCGCATCGCGGGCGGCGAGGCCCTCGGCTACGACGACCCGCCGCTGCGCGGCCACTCCATCGAGTTCCGGATCAACGCCGAGGACGCGGGCCGGGGTTTCCTGCCCGCGCCCGGGACGCTCACCTCGATGCGCCCGCCGGCCGGTCCCGGCGTGCGCCTGGACGCCGGCTACGAGGCGGGGATGACGGTGCCGGGAGCGTTCGACTCGCTCGTGGCCAAGCTCGTCGTCACCGGGCGCGACCGGCGCGAGGCGCTCGACCGGGCCCGGCGGGCGCTGGCGGAGTTCGAGATCGACGGGATGCCGACCGTGCTGCCCTTCCACCGGGCCGTCGTGACGGATCCGGCGTTCACCGGGGAGCCGTTCTCCGTCCACACCCGGTGGATCGAGACCGAATGGGACAACACGGTCGAGCCGTACCAGGGAGCCGTGGCCACGGGCGAGGAGGCGGCGCGCGAGCGGGTGACCGTGGAGGTCGGCGGCAAGCGGCTGGAAGTCCTCCTGCCGGCCGGGCTCGGCGCCGCTACCGCTACGCCCTCGGCGAACAGAGCGCCCCAGAAGCGCGCCCGCGCAGGGGCCCGCAAGCCGGCCGCCGGCGGCGACACCCTGGTCAGCCCGATGCAGGGCACCATCGTCAAGGTGGTGGCCGCCGACGGCGACACCGTGGCCGAGGGCGACACGATCGTGGTGCTGGAGGCCATGAAGATGGAGCAGCCGCTCACCGCGCACAAGTCCGGCACCGTCACCGGTCTGGCGGCGGCCATCGGGCAGACGGTGACCTCCGGCGCGGTGATCTGCGAGATCAAGGACGCCTGACGCCAGGAGGCCCGAGCGGCGCGGACAGATCCGGTAGCGTGAACGGTGAGGAACTTTGCCGACCGCCCGTTCGTCCTCATGGGCGAAGGAGGCTTGCTGCCAATGACCCATTCGCTGCGCCGAGCAGGGGCCGCGATCGCGGCTCTGATCGCCGGTCTATTCGTCGTTCTTGCGCTGTCCCCTGCCGCCAACGCGGCGGCTCCCCCTGATGCCCAGTCGGTGGTGTCGCATTGGAAGAAGGCCCCGCTCTATACGGAGTCCGGCTCCCCGTTGACGTCCGACCAGCAGAGCGAGATCAATGACGCGCTGAAGGGGGCCGACAGCAAGATCTATGCCGTGGCGTTGCCCGACGGCACGATCGACCAGAGCAACGTCGCGTCCTACACCGGCCAGCTCACCTCGGCTCTGAAGAGCGCGGGCCGGCCCAGCGCCACCGTCGTGGTGCTCGACGGCATGACGATGTTCGTGGCGTCCACCGCCATGCCGCAGAACCTCGCGGCCCAGTTGTCCAACCGCGCCACCAGCGCCAACTCCGACGTCGTCGACGGGTTCAAGGACTTCGCCCACCGCGTCGACCTCGCCATGGCCCGCGACAAGTCCGCGCTCAGCCCGAGCAGCCAGGCCAACCCCGGCGCCGGCGGCACCGCCGCGCTGGTCGGCCTCGGCACTCTGGCCCTGGTCGGCGGCGGCGGCTACTTCCTCTACTCCAGGAACAAGAAGAAGAAGCAGGCCATCCAGGACGCCAAGGACCTCGCCGCGGTCAAGCAGACCGTCGACGAGGACGTCACCAAGCTGGGCGAGGAGATCACCGCGCTCGACACCGACGTCAAGCTCGCCGGCGAGGGCGGTCAGCACATCCAGGAGTGGGAGACCGCGCTCGACTCCTACGAGAAGGCCAAGACCCAGCTCGCCACGGTGGAGCGCGCCGACCAGGTGCGCGACGTGACCCAGACCCTTGAGGACGGCCGCTACGCGCTGGCCGTGGTCAAGGCCAAGGTCAACAACCAGCCGGTGCCCGAGCGGCGCGCCCCCTGCTTCTTCAACCCGCAGCACGGCCCGTCCGTCCGCGACGTGCGCTGGGCCCCGCCCGGCGGCGCCGTCCGCGACGTGCCCGCCTGCCGGGCCGACGCCGAGGCCGTGGAGCGCGGCTTCGACCCGCAGATGCGTGAGGTCATGGTCGACGGCCAGCGCCGCCCCTACTACGACGCGGGCCCGGCCTACCAGCCCTACGCCTACGGCTACTACGGCGGCTTCGGCGACGTCATGACCGGCATGTTCATCGGCACCATGATGGGCAGCATGCTCGGCGGCTTCGGCCACGGCGGCTACGGCGCCGGCTACGCGGAGGGCTACGCCGACGGCGGCGGTGGCGACTTCGGCGGCTTCGGCGACTTCGGTGGCGGAGGCGACTTCGGCGGCGGTGACTTCGGCGGCGGCGATTTCGGCGGCGGCGACTGGTAACCGCTCACCCGAGCACCCGGCGACGCCCCTCGCGGACCATCCGCGAGGGGCGTTTCCCTTTGCGGGGCGGGCGGTATGCGTAGGATCGGGCGAATGAGCTACCTCGCGTACGGCGACCGGGTCGGCCTTCGTCACCTCGTCATGGACGACGCGGCCGAGGTCGTGGCGCTGAACAAGGAGAGCCTCGGCCTGCACGGCCCGTGGCTGCCCGGGGCGCCGATCATCACCCGCGAGGAGTTCGAGAGCTACCTGGGGCGGTTCGACGGCGGCGCGCACGAGGGCTTCGTGGTCTGCCGGCTCGACACCGGCGGGATCGCCGGCCGGATCAACGTCAACAACATCATCCGCGGCACCCACCAGTCCGGCACCGTCGGCTACGCGGCCTACGCCTCGACGACCGGCCGCGGCTACCTGACCGAGGGACTGCGGCTGCTGGTTTCGTACGCCTTCGGGGAGCTGGGGCTGCACCGGCTGGAGGCCAACATCCAGCCGGGCAACACCGCCTCGATCAACCTGGCCAAACGGGCCGGCTTCCAGCGCGAGGGCTATTCGCCGAACTTCCAGTTCATCGACGGCGCCTGGCGCGACCACGAGCGCTGGGCCGTCACGGCGGAGATGGTGTGAGACCGGCGGGCGCCCGGGTCGCCAGGTCGAAGGCCGTGGCCAGCTCCCGCGCGTAGACCTCCAGGTCCAGCTCGGGCCGGGTCTGGAGCAGGAACGGCAGCCCGTCGATGCTCCGCTGGATCGCCGCGGCCATGACGAAGGTGTCGAACGGGCGGAACTCGCCGCGTTCCTGCCCGTCCCGCAGGATGGCCTCCAGGTGCCCGAGCGTGTCGCCGTCCTCCTCGGGGCCGTAGAAGGCGCGCTCGCCCCGGGGATGCAGGAAGATCTCCATGACCGCCTTCATCCGTTCCCGGTGCTCCGCGACGAACCCGACCAGCCCGGTGATGTAGGCCCGCAGCCGCCCCCGGGCGTCGGGGGCCGCGCCCACCTGCTCGGTCATGTGCCGGCCCAGCTCCCCCAGCACCTCCGCCAGCACGGCCGCCATCAGCTCGTCCTTGCCCGCGAAGTGGTACGAGATCAGCCGCGTGCTGCTCAGCCCCGCCCGCGCGGCGATCCTGGCGAAGCTCGCCTGGTTGTAGCCGAGCTCGGCGATCGTGTCGATGGTGGCGGCCACGATCTGCGCGCGCCGGGCCGCCCCCGTGAAGGTGTGTCCGCCGGACGTTACTCGCATGAGTAATTCGTACCACTCGCGCGGAGGTCACTCGGCCGGCAGGAGGGTGCCGAGCGGGCCGAGGTCGAGGTTGAGGTCGGCCGGGGTCAGCTCGAAGCGCTCGCACAGGTCCCCCATCGCCTCCTCCAGGCGCATCAGGGTGATCCCCAGGGCCTCCACCTGCTCGTCGGTCAGGTTGCCCGCGTCCATCCTGCGGACGCACTGGCGCTCGACGAGCTGGCGTACCAGCTCGACGATGGTGAGGACGAGGCGGGACAGGTCGCGCTGGACCGTGTCCGGGTCGGCGGCGATGCGCCAGCGGGCGCCTTCCTCGCTCATCCGTCCTCCAGGGTGTCGGCGGAGGCGAAGACCGTCCGCAGCGAGATGCACACCAGGTCGATGTCCGCGATGGACAGGACGATGTCGCCGCTCAGGACGACCCCGCCGGCGAGCAGCCGGTCCAGCAGGTCCACGAGCGAGACCCGCTCGGCCGGCAGCCGGTCGCTCAGGATGATCTCGTCGGCGGACGCCCCCTTCAGCAGCGCCTCCGTCACCGGGTCTCCATCACCGTGAACGAGTACGGCGCCCACGGCCCCGTCACCGTCACCTCGACCCCTCCGCCGCCCAGCTGCCCGGCCATGGTCGAGAACTCCGCGACCCGGCCCTCGTCCACCAGGTAGGCCCCGTTGAGCAGCATCCAGTCCGTACGCCCCGACAGGCGCGGATCCTGCGGGCGGTGCCGCCGGCTGGCGACGGCGACCGTGGCGAGGGCGGCGTGGATGTGCTCGGCCCGCGCCAGCGCCTGCCGCCTGTTCTGCTCGCGCCCGCGCAGGTTCGCCCGCCGCCGCTGGAGGTAGGCGGTGCCCGGTTTGCCGGGCTTCTCGCAGGAGGGCCGCTCGTCCGGCCGCTCCTCCGACGTGGGGTCGGCGAACGCCTTGACGCCCCACTCCCTGCGCCCGGTGACCTGCTCCAGGACCTCGGCGAAGTCGGCGGCCCGGCGCTCCAGCAGGTCGCTCACCTGCTCGTCGCCGTCGTAGACGGTGACCAGGCGCACGGGCGCGGTCGGGGTGGCGGCGGCCACGGCGTCCACCACGCGGTGGTGGGCGCGGGCGGTGCCGGCCAGCCAGTCCATGTCCTCCAGCGAACGGCGCAGCGGCTCCTCGGCGAAGCGTTCCATGGGCACGCTGCTCACGTACGCGACGAGCCCGCCGTGCACGATGGTGCGCACGTCGGCGTCCGCGACGCCCGGCGGGCAGGCGGCCACCTCGTCGCGGGCGACCGCGTACAGGTAGGTCCCCGTGTCACTCATCGACGGCCCTCCGGTCCTCGATGGCGGCGAGGCGGCGGCGCAGCCGGCGGTTCTCGTCGACCAGCTCCCTGTCCCTGCCGGACAGGAACGGGTCGTGCTTCCACCAGTCGATGCCGAGCTCCCGCGCGGTGTCCACGGACGCGATGACCAGCCGCAGCTTGATCGTCAGCAGCTCGATGTCGAGCAGGTTGACCCGGATGTCGCCGGCGATGACGATGCCCCGGTCGAGCACCCGTTCCAGGATGTCGCCCAGGTTGGCCGCCTCGTGGCCGGTCGAGCTCGGCCCGTACGAGGGGCGGCCGACCGGCCCGCGGCTCGCTACCGTGTCCACGTCACGCCCGCGCTCATGCGTTCTCCCCGTTGTCGCTGCTGCCTCGCCGGTAGCGGCGCAGCCTCTTGTATGCCAGCAAGTTCCCCTCCTCGTCGAGCTCGACCTGGTACAGCGCGAGGATGTCGCCGGTGGAGGGGATCCGGCGGTCCTCGACGACCTCCACGCTGACGATCCAGCCGTCCTCGGCCGGGGTGACCGCGGTCACCCCCTCGGTCTCCTTGGTCGTGAGGTCGGCGATGAGACGCAGCGCCGCCTCGCCGGCCGTGCCGGCGCTCAGCGCGCCCGCGGCCCGCCGCTCATCCGTTTCGGGCATCGGTCACCTCCCTGTAGCTCTGCGGAGCACGAGGGTGACGGCCTCGTCGTGCTCCTCCTCCGAGATCTGTCCGGCCTCCAGGGCCGCGTCGATCTCCTCCAACTGCCGCCGGATCGCGACGGGGCTCTTCGTCTGCTGCTCCGCCTGGTCCTGGATGATCTCGCCCAGCTTGACCACGAACCGCACCGGCGCGATCGGCAGGAGGAGCAGCTCGACGAACAGGTTCACGCCTCACTCCTCGTCCGCCTGCGCGACGACGAAGTCGTACGGCGCGAGCGGCCCGAGCAGCCGGATGTTCACCCGGCCGGCCCAGCTCTCGGCGAAGTCGCCGAGCTTCCGCTCCAGGGTCTCCTGCTCGTCGGCGCGCATGAGCAGGGCGAGGTTGACCGCGTCCTGCTCGTGCGACGGCTCCCTGATGACCGCCTGGGCGTAGCAGCCGTCCAGGGCGTCGAGCATCGTGCGCGTGTCCAGGTCGCGTTTGGCCTCGACGCTCGCCGCGATGATCTCGCCGAGCCGGATGCGCTCGTTCCTGGTGGCGTCCTCGGAGGTGCCGCGGATGGCCTCGCGCAGGCTCGCGGCCTCCGGGTTCTCGGCGAGGATCTCGCCCATGAGGGCCTCCTCGACGTAGCGGCCCTTGACGATGTACTCGGCGCAGCCCTCCAGCTCGTCGAGCGCGGCGAGGAAGTCGTCGTGGTGCGGCGCGAGCAGCTCCTCCGTGACGGCCTCCTCGTTCGTCAGCACCGAGCCGAAGCGGAACGGCAGCACCGCGGCCGTGCGGGAGACGGCGTCGAGCAGCCTCTCGTGGGCGAGGAAGTCGCCGGGCCTGCCGAGCGGCCGGTCGACGTCGACCTCGCTGACGAGGGCACCGATGTCGCCGTGGCGGACGAGGCGCACCTCGCCGGCCGGGTCGCCGAGTCCCTGCTCGTCCGGCGGCACCTTCGTGCCCGCGGGCACGATGCCGTAGACGTAGACGCCGAGGGTGACCTCGGCGTCCTGCTCGGGCGCGCCCCGCGCCTTGGCCGGTCGTCCCATCTCCTACCTGTCCTCTCGCTCGACGCGGGTCTCCTGCTGCTTGGCCGCCTGGACGGCGGGGTCGGCGGGCTCCTCGCGGGCCGACTCCAGCACGCCCTGGATCACTTGCTTGTTGTCGTCAGCGGCGGGCGCTCCGCCCTTGACCTGGGCGACGACCTCCGGCAGCCCCTTCTCGGTCTTCGTCAGGTCGAGCCGGTTCACGGCCTCGGCGAAGCGGAGATAGGTGTCGACGCTGGCGATGACGACCCGGGCGTCGATGGTCAGGATCTCGATGCCCACGAGGGAGACCCGGACGTACGCGTCGATCACGAGACCCTTGTCGAGGATCGTGTCGATGACGTCGGCCAGGCCCGACGAGGACGACTTGCCGCCCATCTGCCCGCCGCCGCCGGCCGGCTGCACTGACGTGGTCATGGCTTTCCCCTCCCGCCGCGGCCGGCCCTCCCCTCGGGAGGGCGGCGGCGGCCCGCCACAGCCGACTTCCCCCGCGGCAGGCGACAGCCAACGCCATATGGCGAGATATCGGGCAGCCTTGACCTGCGGCTGAACGCCCGGCGTCAGGTGCTGCTACGTACGGCCAGCAGCGGGGGCAGCAGCGTCGAGTCGGGGACCACGCGGCCCTCCAGCTTGTCCATGACCAGCCGCACCGCCTCCCGGCCCACCTCCTCGGCCGGGATCAGCACCGAGGTCAGCGGCGGGCTCGCCCGCTCGGCTACGTCCTCCGGGCAGATGGCCACGACGGCCATGTCCTGCGGCACCCGGCGGCCGAGCTGGCGCAGCGCGGCCAGCACGTGGCTGACCGCGGCCTCGTTGTGCACGACCACGCCGGACAGGCCGGGGTGGTCGAGCAGCAGGTCGCGTACGGTCTCGTAGACCTCGTCGAAGGTCTCCTCGCAGGGCAGCGCCACGCCCTTCAGCCCGAGGTCGGCCACCGCGGCCGCGAAGCCGTCGCGGGTGCGGGTGGCGAAGCCGGTGCCCCGGTCGTAGACCACCGAGGGCGCGCCGAGCAGCGCGATCTCCTGGTGGCCGCGCTCGGCCAGGTGCTCGGCGCAGCGCGCCCCGGCCGCGTGGAAGTCGAGGTCCACGCAGGTCAGCCCGGCCGGGCGGGCGGGGAAGCCGATGAGCACGCTCGGCTCGGCCAGCTCGCGCAGCAGCGGGACGCGGCGGTCGTCCAGCTCGACGTCCATGAGGACCAGCGCGTCCACCAGCGCGCTCGCCGCCACCCTGCGGATGCCGGCCGTGCCCTCGTCGGCGGTCAGCAGCAGCACGTCGTGGTCGAAGCGGCGGGCGGCGGTGACGACCGCGCTGGCGAAGCGCATCAGCACCGGCACGTGCATGCCGGCCCGCAGCGGCAGCACCAGGGCGATCACGTTGGACCGTTTGCTGGCCAGCGCGCGGGCGCCGGCGTTGGGGTGGTAGCCGAGCGCGCTGATGCTGTCGAGCACGCGCCGCCGGGTGTCGGCCGAGATCGTGCGCTTGCCGCTGAGCACGTACGACACCGTGCTCACCGCCACGCCCGCGTGCTTGGCGACCTCGGAGATGGTGACGGTGCGCCGGCTCAAGCCCCGGCTCCGAAGTCGAGCCGGACCAGCCGCACGCCGTCGTTCTCGAACACGACATAAAGATCGTGCACTCCGTCGGCGGGCGCAAGGGAGGAGGTGATGGCCTGGTGGTCGTACCGGTCTGTCCTGGGGACGGGGAAGGTCGCCAGCTCCTGGCCGTGGAGCGGGTCGCCGCGGCGCAGCGTGATCATGCCGCCCTCCGCGCCGCCGGCCGTGGCCACGCAGCTCCGCACGCCGGTGAGGTCCACTTGGCGGAACAGGATCCAGGCGCCCTCGGCGTCGGCGCGTACGGCGTCGCCGGCCTGCCGGGTCTCGGCCGTGAAGGTGATGGCGTCGTACTCGTCGTGGGCGGCGGCGCGCAGCGGGCCCCGCTGGGGCGGGACGACCTCGCCTTCCACCTCGAAGCGGGCGCTCAGCCGCAGGTCGGTGGCGCTGCGGCCGACCATGAGCTGGTGCGGGGCGCGCTCCACGACGAACCGGTCGCGGGTGACGTCCCAGAAGGACAGCTCGGCGACCGGCAGGGCGAGCGTGACGACGCGGCTCTCGCCGGGCTCCAGGCGTACCTTCTCGAAGCCGCGCAGCCGGCGCAGCGGCTGCTTGACGCGGGAGCGCTGCTGGTGGGTGTAGAACTGCACGACCTCGACGCCGGGCCGGCCGCCGGTGTTGGTCACCGTGGCCCGCGCCGTGACCGTGCCGTCCTCGACCGACACCCGCAGGTCTGCGTAGTCGAAGGTGGTGTAGCTGAGGCCGTGGCCGAAGGGGTGCAGCGGGGTGCCGCGGAAGTACAGGTAGGTGGCGTCGGAGGCGATGATGTCGTAGTCGAGCAGGTCGGGCAGCTCCTGCTCGGAGCGGTACCAGGTCTGGGTGAGGCGGCCCTCGGGGTCGGCGTCGCCGAACAGCACCTCGGCCAGGGCGTGGCCGTACTCCTGGCCGCCGTGCGCCGACCACAGCACGGCCGGCACCTCGTCGTCGGTCCAGGTGAGCGGGTAGCCGCTGGTGATGACCATGACGGTGCGCGGGTTGGCCTTGCGCACGGCGGTGAGCACGGCGTTCTGGGCGGGGGCGAGGGCGAGGGTCAGGCGGTCCTCGGTCTCGCGGCCGTTCACCAGCGGGTGGTCGCCGACCACGACGACCGCCACGTCGGCCGCGGCGGCGAGCGCCGCGGCCTGCTCGACGCCGCTGCGCACCACGTCCATGGCCAGCCAGACGGCCTGGTCGGCGTCGTCCACCAGGCGCAGCACGCCGTCGTGCGCGGCGCCGACGTAGCAGCCGGACGAGATGTGGCGCAGGGCGAGCGTGCCGCGCGGGCGCTCCTCCATGCGGAACGTCTCGCGCACCTCCCACCCGTTCGGGCCCGGCTGGTCGTTGACCAGGGTGCCGTCATTCACGGAGACGTAGCGGCCGGTGGTGACCGAGCGCAGCGCGTACGCCCCGCCGCCCCAGTCGAACAGGTCGAACGCGCCCGCCTCGGCCGCTCCGGCGCTGAGCGGCCCTCCGGCGGGGTCGGCGCTGACCGGGCCGGCCTCGGCCGTGAACGTCACCCGGTCCACGGCCTCGCAGAAGACCGTCTCGCCGCGCTCGGCCAGCCCGGCGCGGGCGGTGACGGAGTAGGGCAGGGTGCCGCTGTACCAGTCCTCCATGAGCGTGTCGCCGAGCTGCCCGATGACCGCGATCCGAGGGCGGCCGGAGAGCGGCAGCAGGCCGTCGTTGCGCAGCAGCACGATCGACCGGCGGGCGGCCTCCCTGGCCAGCGCCTGGTGCTCGGGGCAGTTGACCACGCCGTCGGTGATCTCGTCGTACGGCCTCGTCGGGTCGAACTCGCCGAGCCTGAACCTGATCGACAGCACGTGCCGCACCGCCGTGTCCACGTCGGACTCGGCCAGCAGCCCCTGGTCGAGGGCGGCGCGCAGGTGGGCGAGGGTGGTCTCGGGGCGGTCGTCGTCCTGGGTGAAGCTGTCCAGCCCGGCCTTGACGGCGTGAGCGTACGCCTCGGCGGACGTGTCGTGGTAGCCCTGGATGCCGGTGAGGTTGCCGGGGGCGTACGCGTCGCTGACGACCAGCAGCTCGTCCGGCGCCCAGGCGCGCAGGACCTCGTTGATGAGCGGGCTGAGGTGCGCGGGCCGGCCGTTGACCAGGTTGTAGGAGGGCATGACGGCCACGGCCGCGCCCTGTTCGACGGCCGGGCGGAAGGCGGGCAGCTCGTACTCGTGCAGGACGCGCGGCGGCAGGCCGCTGGAGGTGGTGCAGCGGTCGGTCTCGTTGTTGTAGGCGAGGAAGTGCTTGAGGGTGGGGGCGGTCCTCAGCCTTTCGGGAGCGCTCCCACGCAGGCCGTGCGCGTACGCCGCCCCCATGACGCCGGTCAGCCAGGGGTCCTCCGAGTAGCCTTCCTCGTTCCTGCCCCAGCGCGGGTCGCGCAGCGGGTTGACCACGGGGGCCCACACGTTGAGCCCGGCTCCGGCCGGGTCCTTGTGGTGGAAGGCCACGACCTCCTCGCCGGTGGCCTCGCCGACCCGGCGGACGAGGTCGAGGTCCCAGGTCGAGGCCAGGCCGACGGCCTGCGGGAACACCGTGGCCGGGCCCAGCCACGCCAGCCCGTGCAGCGCCTCGGTGCCGGTGCGGAACGGGCCGAGGCCCAGCCGCTCGACCGGCGCCTGGTACTGGTGGAGCAGGCCGACCTTCTCCGCGAGGGTGAGCCTGCGCACCAGGTCGTCGATCCGGTCGGTCAGGGGGGCCGACGGGTCTCGGAAGGGGGGTTCGTGCATGGTCATCCCTCGAAAGAGTGTCGAAGCGCTTCGACGACCGGCCTGGGGAAGTTACGCGGACATTTCGGTGGGTTGACTGAAGGGTGCACTTCCGCGTGACCAAGGTCAAGGGATTCGCGACAATCCTCCGGGCAATCTTCCCGAGTCGACGGAGTCGAGCACCCGCGCCGCGCCCCCCAGCGCGGCGGCGTCCTGGCCGAGCGTCGAGGCCACGACCCGGCAGCCGCCCGCGTCGGGGGCGAGCACCCGGTGGCCCAGCTCGGCGTGCACGGCGGGCAGCAGCCAGGGCGCGAGCGGGACGTAGTGGCCGCCGAGCACGACCACCTCGGGGTCGAGCAGGTTGGCCAGGATGGACACGCCCCTGCCGAGGCTCCGCCCGGCCGCCGACAGCGTGGCGAGCGTGCCGGCGTCGCCCGCGCGGGCCAGCCGGACGACCTCCTCGATCTCGATCTGGATCTCGGCGGGGTGGATCTCGGCGGGCACGGACGCCCCGCGCAGCACGGACCCGATGCCGGCCATCACCTCCAGGCAGCCGCGCCGCCCGCAGTGGCACGGCGGGCCGTCGGGGTCGAGCTGGACGTGGCCGATCTCGCCGCTGTAGCCGAGGCCGCCCCTGCGCAGCCGGCCGTCGAGGATGATGCCCGCGCCGACGCCGATCTCGCCGGTCAGGTAGACGAGGTCGGCCGCGCCGGCGTGCGCGCCGAAGCGCTGCTCGGCCAGGGCGGCGAGGTTGGCGTCGTTGTCCACCTGGATCGGGAAGCCGGGGTCGCGCAGTGCCTTGGCGAGGTCTCCGCCGAGGTCGGCGTCACGCCAGCCGAGGTTGGGCGCCAGGCGTACGGTGCCCTGCACGTCGACCAGCCCCGGCACCGCGACGGCGAGGCCGAGCACCTGGCGCTCCTCCTTGGCCATGCGGTTGATCACCCGCCGGACGATCGCGCCGACGCTCGCCACCCCCTGGCTGACCGAGTCGCCGGCCGAGAACGAGCGCCGCCAGGTGAGCAGCCGCTCCCCCGCGAGGTCGGTGGCCACGGCCGAGACGTGATCGACGTTGATCTCCACCCCGATGGCGGCGTAGGGGGAGCCGTCGAGGACGAGCATGGTGGCGGGGCGGCCGACGCGGTTCTCGGTGAGCCCGGTCTCGCGGACCAGGCGGCGGTCGATGAGGTCGGCCACCAGGCTGGAGACGGTCGCCTTGTTGAGCCCGGTGGTGGCCGCGATGTCGGCCCGCGAACAGGGCGCGTGCTCGCGGACGAACCGCAGCACGACCGCGAGGTTGGTGGCCCGTACGTCGGCGAAGTCGGCCGGCTGCGGGCCGGTCGTAGAAGTGATCAATATCAGCCCCGTTCCCGCCATGAGATGACCCAAGCATGCCGCATCGTGGGCCTCCTTCACCAACCTGTGACCGCTCCGGTCCCTTGTGGCCGCGCCATCAGTCTACTAATTTGTTTGGTCGGAATACCAACTAACTTTCAGGCTGATTTTCCTCGGGCCCCTCCCGCCCATTGAAGGGACGAGCCATGCCATCAACCCCCACGACCCGCCGCGGTTTCCTCGGCCTCGTCGGCGCGAGCATCCTGGTCGCCGGCTGCGCCGAGAAGCAGTCGGCGTCCAAGGGCACCGCCGTCGCGGCCGACAAGCTGAAGAGCCTGGTGCCGACGCGGGTCCCCTTCGAGATCGCCGGGCTCAAGCCCGACCTGCCCGGCAGCGAGTTCGTCGCGCCCGGCTTCCTGACCCGCCCCGCCACCATGGCGCAGGCCGTCACCACCAAGCCGCTCACCAGCGGCAAGGAGGTGACCGCCATGACGCCGCTCTGGGGCACCGTGCCGCCCGGCCTCGGCGACAACTCCTACTACGACATCGTCAACGAGCGCCTCGGCGGCCCCGTCCGCTTCAACATCTCCGACGGCAACACCTACGGGCAGAAGCTCAGCACGCTGCTGGCCAGCGGCGACGTGCCCGAGATGGTGTGCGTGCCGCAGTGGGAGCTCATCAAGATCGCGCACTTCACCGAGGCCGCCAACAAGCTCTTCGCCGACCTGTCGCCCTACCTCGCCGGGGACAAGGCCAAGGAGTTCCCGCTCCTCGCCAACTACGACACCGCCGCCTGGCAGTACAGCGTCTTCGGCGGCGTGCTCCAGGGCATCCCCTGGCAGAACGACCCGTTCCCGTTCGCCACCTTCGTCCGCCAGGACATCCTCAAGGAGCTGGGCCTGGAGCAGCCGAAGAGCGGCGACGACCTGCTCGCCCTCGGCAAGGCCATCACCGACCCGAAGAAGAAGCGCTGGGCCTTCGGCGGCGGCATGGAGCAGGAGATGCAGCGGGCCTTCGGCGCGCCCCGCGAGTGGCGCAAGAAGGCCGACGGCACCCTGGAGTACAAGTACGAGACCCCCGAATTCGCCGCCGCCATCGAGTTCATGACCAAGCTCTTCGCGGCCGGTCACGTGCACCCCGACATCGTGGCCAACAAGGACGCCGACAACAAGGGCATCTTCGGCAGCGGCCAGATGGTGATCTACCGCGACGGCCTCGGCTCCTGGCACGAGAACCTGGGCCGCTTCCAGGCCGACAACCCCAAGTTCGACCAGCAGATCGTCGCCCCCTACCCGGCCCAGGCCGGCGGCCGGACCATCGTGTGGCGCAACGAGCCCGCCAGCATGTTCGCCTTCATCAAGAAGGGTCTCGGCGACGCCCGCACCCGCGAGCTCATCGCGCTCGCCAACTGGACCTCCGCGCCGTTCGGCACCCAGGAGTACGAGCTGGTCTTCAACGGCGTCGAGGGCAAGCACTACACGGTCGAGAACGGCAAGATCAAGCAGACCGCGCTCGGCCGCAAGGAGGTCGCGCCCACGTACATGTTCCTGTCCGGCCGGCCAAGCGCCAACGAGAAGAGCCAGTACGAGGGCCTGGTCCAGGCGCTCTACGACTGGGAGACGCAGGCCGCCACGCTGCTGGAGAACGACCCCTTCGTGGGCATCCGGGTCGAGACGCCGTCCAAGATGGCGGGCCTCGTCACCCCCACCGAGGACAAGATGCAGGAGATCCTCCGCGGCAAGCGCCCGATCTCGGAGTGGCCGAAGATCGTCAAGGAGTGGCAGGACCAGGGCGGCAACGAGGCGCGCGAGTTCTACATGAAGGTCGCGCGCGAGAACGGGCGGCTGTGAGGGGCCCGGCGTGGGCGTGATGACCGAACGGCCGATCAAACTGGGCAATCCCCCGGCACGGGACGAGCACAAGCTCACCTGGCGGGCCAAGCTGCGGCGCGACCGGTCGCTGCTGCTCATGAACCTGCCGATGCTGCTGCTGGTGCTCGCCTTCTGGTGGGTGCCGGCGCTCGGCAACATCATCGCCTTCCAGGACTACAACCCGTACACGGGGGGCATCGCGGGCAGTCCCGTCATCGGCTTCACCAACTTCGCGCTGCTCTTCCAGGACCCCCAGTTCCTGCGCGCGATGCTCAACACGCTGTCGATCACCGCCTTCCAGCTCGTCTTCTACTTCCCCGTGCCGATCATGCTGGCGCTGCTGCTGCACAGCATCGTCTCGGCCCGGCTGCGGGCGTTCGTGCAGGGCGTGGTCTACATGCCGTACTTCTTCTCCTGGGTGCTGGTCGTGGCCATCTTCCAGCAGATGTTCGGCGGGGCCGGGCTGCTCGCCCAGCTCCTGCGCGAACGCGGCCACGAGGGCGTGGACTGGATGACGAACTCCGACACGTTCATCCTGCTCATCACCACCCAGACCATCTGGAAGGACGCCGGCTGGGGAGCGATCATCTTCCTGGCCGCGCTCAGCACCATCGACCCCAACCTGTACGAGGCCGCCGCCGTGGACGGGGCCCGCCGCTGGCGGCGCCTGTGGCACATCACGCTGCCAGGGCTGCGCCCGGTGATCGTGCTGCTGCTCATCCTGCGGCTCGGTGACGCGCTCAACGTCGGCTTCGAGCAGTTCATGCTGCAGCGCAGCGCGGTCGGCAGCGGGGCGTCGGAGGTGTTCGACACGTTCGTGTACTGGTCGGGGCTGCGTACCGGGGACCTGGGGTACGGGGCGGCGGCCGGCCTGTTCAAGGGGCTGGTCGGGCTGCTGCTGATCCTGGCGGCGAACCGGGTGGCGCACGCGCTCGGCGAACGAGGAGTGTACTCGCGATCATGACCACTCTGACCTCCCGGCCGGGGCGGCGGCCCGCCCGGCTGGCTCCCTGGGAGGAGCGGCCCTCCCCCGCCGGGCAGCTCGGCAAGGGCGCGATCATCACGCTGATCGTGCTCGCCGTGCTCGGGCCGCTCTACACGATCGTCCTGACCAGCCTCAGCCCGGCCGCCACCGTCAACCGGGCCGGCGGGCTGGTGCTGGTGCCGGACGGCATCACCCTGGAGGCGTACCGGCAGATCTTCTCCGACACCGTGGTCAGCAGGGCCGTGCTGGTGAGCACGGGGGTGACCCTCGTGGGGACGTTGATCAGCACCGGGGTGAGCGTGCTGGGGGCGTACTCGCTGTCGCGCCCCGGCTCCTTCCTGCACCGGCCGCTGCTGTTCAGCATCCTGCTGATGTTCGTCTTCTTCCCCGGGATCATCCCCGTCTACCTGATGGTGAGCGGGCTCGGGCTGAAGGACAGCTACTGGTCGCTGATCCTGCCGACGGCCGTGTCGGCGTTCAACGTGGTGGTGCTGCGCTCGTTCTTCATGAACATCCCCGGCGAGGTGCTGGACAGCGCCCGCATCGACGGGGCCGGCGAGTGGCGCATCCTGTGGCGGATCGTGCTGCCCATGTCGAAGGCGGTGACGGCGGTCGTCTCGATGTTCTACGCCGTCGGCTACTGGAACGCCTGGTTCAACGCGATGCTCTACATCGACGACACCCGCAGGTGGCCGCTCGCGCTGATCCTGCGCCAGTACGTCGTCGACTCCAACCCGCTGCCGGCGGCGACGGCCGGGGTCACCGGGGACGCCCCGCCGACCCTGGCCATCAAGATGGCGATCGTGGTGATCGCGGTACTGCCCGCCCTGATCATCTACCCGTTCGTCCAGCGGCACTTCACCAAGGGCGTCATCGTCGGCGCCGTGAAGGGATGACGCCCGTGGTGGTGTCCGGCGGCCGTCCCCGCCGTCGAGCCTCCGCCCGCGCCGGGCGGAATCGGCGGCGCGGTCCACGACTGGCTAGTGCCACCAGTCGCTGGCCGGGGGATCGATCATGGGCAGCGAGTCCTTGGGCAGGCCGGCGGGGGCGGTGACGGAGACGGTGACGGCGTCGGAGGCGATCCGCTCGACGTCCTCCACGAGCCACTCGTCCTTGACATGCGCGGGATCGACGGCGTAGCCGCCGCCGGTGCCGTCCGGGTTGTCCCACATCACCACGTACCCGACCTTCATCCCGGCGGCCTTCAGGTCGGCGCTGACCCGCGCGACCGGCTTGCCCCTGGGTCTGTACCCCTTGATCACGCTCGCGCCCGGAGCGACGTCGATCTGCACCGGGGTGGCATAGAGCTCGCCGGGGGCCGCCGGACGGCCGATCCCGACGACGAGCCGCCCCGTCACACCGACCGGGATGGACACCTTGCCGCACCAGACCGAGCGGCAGCCGTCCTGCCTGGTGCTGATCATGATGCCGCCGCCCTTGGGATACGTGCCCTCCACGAGCGCCGGACCGATCAGCTTGCCGACGTCCTCCGGCGCGACCGGGGCCTTGCGCACGTCGACGTCCAGGCCGATCGCACGGAACGCCTCGGCGAACTTGCCCACGTCGGCCGCGGGGTCGTTGATCTCCACCTCGATGATCTCGCCGCCGGTCCTGCCGTCGTCGCCGGTCCTGAGCGAGACGGCGGCGTTGGCGTACTCCGTGGCGGGGCCGCCGAACGGCGTCCAGACGACCAGCGCGGCGGCCAGCCCGGCCGCCACCACCCCGAGCCCGAGACCGCGCCGCACGGCCACGCGCCCGCGCCCGCGCCCGCTCCGGACGGGCTGACGCTCCGTCTCCATGATCGACTCCATCAGCGCCCGCGCCCCCGCGCCGGACGCCTGCCCCGCGGGCTCGCCATCCAGGTCCTCGTCCCGTACGCGGGCGAGATCGGCGATGTTCACAGCGTGCTCCCTCCGGGCAAAGTTCATGGCCGGCTTCCTCCGGGGGATGTTCACAGCCGGCTCCCTTCGAACGCGACGGCGCGCGAGTGCTGGACGCCTGCCTCGGCCAGTCTCCGGGCGAACCTCCTGCGCGCGCGATAAAGCCTGACTCGTACGACATTTGCTGATATCCCGAGCACCTTGGCGATCTCCGAAGGGCTCAGCCGCTCCCACGCGACCAGCGCCAGCAACTCCCTGTCGTCATCAGGCAGCGACCTGAACACCTGCCCGAGCTGGGAGAAATCCTCGCCCGGCAGCTCGGCGGCGAACGGCGAGGCGGCGAGCTGCGCCCGCAGCGCGGCGGTGCGTTGCTCGTGGCGGCGCTCGCCGCGCCGCTGGTTCGCCAGCACCTTCCTGGCCACGCCGAAGAGCCACAACCTGGCCTCGTCTTCTTCCGGGACCTCCTCGATGCGGCGCCAGGCGACCATGAACGTCTCGGCCACGACGTCCGCCGCGTCGTCCGGGTCGGGACAGCGGCGCAACGCGTACCCGAGCAGAGGGCGGTACGAGGAGGCGTAGAGCTCCTCGAAGCGCCTCTCGGGATCTGCTCCCACTTGGGCTCCTCACTTGGGGCGTTCGACACACAACCCCATGTCCGGCAATTCCGGAGCATTACCGAACGGAAGGAGATTTCCCGATATGGGCGTTGATCGCGTCGTCCCGTCCCGAGGAACGGCGTCAGCGCCCGCCGTAGTGACCTCCGGTCGCCAGGCGGTAGGCGGCGTACGCGGTGACGCCGTACGCCAGGTGCGGCACGGCGTCCGAGATCCAGTCCGTGGCCGACCACGAGCGCGGGTCGGTGGTGCCGAGCATCGCCAGCGGGGCGTTGGAGCCCACCATGGCCAGCGCCGTGAGCGCCAGCACCCCGACCGGCCACGACGGCCGCCACCGCGCGGCCGCGAGCCCGTAACAGAGCGCCGCCCCGGCCCCGGTCGCGTAGCCGAGCAGCGACCCCAGCGCCTCCTTGCGGTTGTCCGCCCGCTCCCCCTCCCCGAGGCCCACGTCGGCCAGGCCCGCCATCTTCTCCACGGCCTGCTGGGGCGTGCTGCTGGCCGGGCGGGCGCGGATCGCCATGTCGAGGTAGGTGACGACGTTGAGCGCGCTGGTCCCGGCCGCTCCGGCGATCAGACCTCTCACGAGCGTGTGCATGCCCGCCCGCTACCCGGGGGTCCTCGCGTTACGCTCGTGCTACTGCTGTGACGGACGAAGGGCGGATGTCGTGGGAGAACACACGTCCTGGGCCGGCAGGAGGGCCGAGATCATGAGCCGGCCGGGCGCAGGGGCCGCGTACGAGGCGGCGAAGGTCAGGTTCGAGGACTCGTTGGCGGAGGCGGTCAGAGGTCGAACTCACCCCGACGGGCCCCCGACAGGAACGCCGTCCATTCCGCAGGAGTGAAGATCAGCCGGGCTCCGTCGGGATCCTTGCTGTCACGCACGGCCACGACGCCGGGGAGGTTGGTCGCGACCTCCACACACTGCCCGTTGTCGCCACTGGCACTGGACTTGCGCCATTCGGCCGCGTCGAGGTTCAGCTCGTCCATGTGGTGATCGCATCCTCTGGCCTGTTGTGTGACGTCTCTCGGCTGCCCGTCCGCTCTGATCGTGTCATATCGCTGCCGCATGACAAGGCCGCGGCCGTCGTCCGTCCAGTGTTCGCCGGATGGCGGATCATGCGCAGCGACGCCCGGACGCGCGCCGTACGGTCGACGCCTACCACCCGAGGTGTGCCAGGGCGTCAGCCTTCGCGCATGGTGACACAGCCTGTGTCACTTCCGGCCCCCTACCGGCCCGAAACTGGGCCGTCAGGGCCGGGGCAGCCGAGGTTCACGTAGCCGACTGCCGCTGACCCGGCGTGAACAGGGCTTCCGCCGATCAGCGGGTTCGGTGATGCTGGCTGTGGAAGCCCGAGCGCACGACGACTGAGGTGCCGGATGAATGATCGCGAACTGGGCCAGCGAGTCGCGTACTGGCGGCGTCGGCGGGGCCTCACTCAACGGATTCTCGCCGACCGGCTGGGACGATCGGTCAGTTGGCTGCGCAAGGTGGAGTCCGGTGTCCGGAACGCCGACCGGCTTTCCGTCCTGGGCTCGCTCTGTGAGGCGTTGAACGTCGATCTCCATACCCTGATCGGTGCGGAGCCCACGCGAAACACGACCCTGTGCATTGACGATGCGCAAGTCGAACGCATCAGGGATGCGATGGAGAGCTACCCGTTCGATGACGGGACGGGTGATCTCATCCGGCTGCGTCGCCAGGTCGCCTACGCGTGGAACGCTTTCGAGGTGGCGGACTACGACGTCATCAGCCAGGTGCTCCCGGAGACATTGGAGAACGCGCAGAGCACCCACGCCGCGCTCAGAACCGAAGAATCGGCCCGGCTGCTCGCCGAGGTCTATCAGATAACGGCCAGCACGCTGCGAAAGCTCGGTGAGCACTCGCTGTCGTGGCTGGCCGGAGACCGGAGCATGGCGACGGCCCGCCAGATCGGCGACCTTTCGCTCCTGACCGCCGCCGGATGGCGGATCGCCAATGCCCTGCTGTCCATGGGCCGGGCTGAGCCTGCGCTCCACATGCTTGACGGACTGGCGAATCGCCTTGACGTCGAAGCGCACGACGAGGAGCTGCGCGCCTTGTACGGGCACGTGCTGTTGCAGGCGGCGATGGCCGCCGCGGCGCTGGGAAGGCACGCCACGGTGCGAGATCTGCTTGCGGAAGCGCGGGAGGCGGCCCGGTTTGTGGACGCCGGCAGGAACCATTGCTGGCTCGCGTTCGGCCCGGCCAACATCACAGCCCACGAGGTGGCCGCTCTGGTCGTGCTCGGTGAGGGCGGTCTGGCGGTCGAGGCCGCGCATGCGGCTGATCCGACGGAGATCGCGCGGATGCGTCGTGAGCGTCAGGCCGCGTTCCTGCTGGATGTGGCGCGGGGGTACAGCCAGTGGGGTCAACGGGAGGAGGCCGTACGGACGCTGCTGGAGGCTGAGCGGGTGGCCTCCCGCGAGGTGCGCTGCCGTCCTCTCGCCCAGACCCTCATCGCCGACCTCGTGCACCGCGCCCGAGGCCCGGTGTCCTCCGACCTCGTACGGCTGGCCGCTCGTGCGGGGATACAGGCGTGAGCGGGCGCGTTCTCTACGTGATCGCGTGTGGGGCGCCCCCGGCAGGCGAGGTGAGCACGCTGGTAGCGATGGCTCAAGGGAGAGGGTGGGAGGTATGCCTCCTGACCACCCCGACGGGGCGGCGGTTCGTCGACGCGGTCGCGCTTGAACGTCTGACCGGCCATCCCGTACGCAGTGAGTACAAGGAGCCCGGCACGCCGGATGTGCTTCCGTCACCTGACGCCATCATCGTCGCGCCGGCCACCGTGAACACCATCAGCAAGTGGGCGCTGGCCGTGTGCGACACGCTCGCGCTGGGCATCTTGGTCGAGGCCATCGGCAAACAGCTGCCGGTCGTCGCGCTGCCGTTCACGAACTGGGCGCATGCCGCCCATCCCGCCTTTCGGGAGCACATCGGCAAGCTTCGATCCTGGGGGGTCGAGGTGCTGTTCGGGCCAGAGGTGTATCCCCTCCATGAGCCGGGAACCGGGAGCCGCCACCTGCATCTCTTCCCTTGGGAACGAACCTTGGACTGCCTCACGGGAGAGTAGCCACACGATGTCCGCGCTGGTCGGTGCGGTGACGGCGCTGAGCTTCGACACCCGGCCTCGATCTCCAAGCGACGTAGAGAGATCGTGATGACGCGGGCATGATCGAACCTGCTGGCGCACCCCATGGGAAACGTTCTACGTCGGCGATGGCTATCCGGGAGCTTCTGCGAAACACACGCTGTGTCACTGATTGATTACTCTTCGCTCCAGAATGGGGCCATCCCAGCAGTGATGCGGGCAGGAGCCTAAAGGCCACTGCCTGCGTGAAGCGGACCCGCCGGCGATGCCCTAAATCGCCGACGGGTCCCTGATCAGGATGGTGGTCCTGACCATGACACACGATAGGGCTACAGCCGCCGTCGGTCCGGTGTTCGCCGGATGGCGGATCATGCGCAGCGACGCCGGACGATTCTGGGCGACCCGCGAGCAACCATTCCCCAGGGCCGTCGAGGACGCCGGCGCATACCGTACGGTCGACGCCGACGACCTCGTGAGATTGTGCCAAGTCATCGCGGAGCAGGAGGGCATAGCCGAGCGAAAGCGCTGGATCGGGCGGACAATACGGTGACCGCATCCACCGCCGTTCTCGCTCCGTCTGACGTCCTCACGGATGAGGACTGCCCAGGGATCTCGCCGCATCCGGCCGTGCCCCGCCCCGGGCGTACGGCGCTGTGGTGGATCGAGCAGAGCCTTGGGCCCGGCCGGGTCGTCGCGTACACCTGCTCCTGCCGGATGACAGCCTATGAGCTGGTCGTCTGTGGCGGCGTCTACCAGATCCGCCGCCGGACCGTTCCCCGCCGGGGCGTGCCGCCCGTGTCCTGGACGGCCGCGCGATGGCGCCGCGAGCAGGCGCTCGAATGGTGGCGCCGCCTGCTCGCCGGTCAGGCCCGATGAGCCGCCCCGCCCGTAAGACCCGCCCGCACACCCCGTCCAGTTGTCGGCGGCGACCAGGAGAGGGAGAGCTCCGCGAAGGGCATCGCGCTGGGCCCATATGGCGGCAGATTCCCTGGTCCAGGGCAGCTGATGGCCGGCATCCGGGAGAGCGGCTGGAGAAGCCCTCTCGACCGGGGCTCGGGGCACCCCGAGCGGAGCAAGGACCTTTCGGGTAGCTCCGCAGGCGGTGGCGCAGGTGAGGGTGGGGGTGGTGGCAGTGACGGAACCGTTGAAGCCGAACGAGGGTTCGTGGGCGTGGCCCGTGCGTCAGCCACCGCAGATTTCTATGACCACGATGTTGTTTTGCGTCAGTTCCTGCGCAGCCTGCCGCCAGTCCGAGTCTGCGCAATTGACGATCACAGATTTCCACTCGTCCGCTATGACCGTCGCCACGAACTTGTGGTCGGACGGGTCGAAGGCTCGTAAGCCCCCAGGAATCTCCTCGTAGGAGCCGTTGCCGTCAGGGGTTATCTGGACCTTCTGGACACGGCGCGGGTCTGCCTGCCGACGGTGCAGGTGGAGGAAGAAGTGGTCACCGAGGCCGGGCTGCCCCTTGAACGAGCAATATCTCTCGTACTCTTCGAAGATCTGCCCAGAGCCGTCGAGAACGACGATGGCGCGGCTCTCGGCGTGCTCCAGGAACTCGATCGCCGAGTTCTTGCAGCTGGAACTCATGTGATCGGCCTTGCCATTGGCGACGATCAGCACATTGGTGTCGATGACGACACGTGACGGATGGTTCAACCGGTTTTCTCGTCATTCGCTCGGTTACGGGCTGCGCGGTTCATGGCGGCGGCCTCCTCGAAAGGGTTGCCGAAGAAATCATCCGGCCAGTTCGTGATGTTACCGAAGGCATCGAGGTCGAGCCGGTCGATCGTGGATGCCGCGCCATCCGTCTGGCAGAAGTAGAGCAGGCAGTCCTCAGGCTCGAGTCTTATCCCTCTGCCGACGTCCCTTTCGGCGATGCGGCGTTGCAGGCGCGTGAGAAAGTGCTCGGAGTGACTTTCGACGACGACTTGGATGTTGCGGACCTTCGCCGCCTCGATGATCACGTCGGCGAGCCTGCTCTGCACCGCTGGATGCAAATGAATTTCCGGCTGTTCGAGAAGGACCGTGGACCCTTCCGGCGCATAGGCCAGAAGAACCAATACCGGAAGTACCTGGCTGACGCCGAATCCGACATCCGTGAGGAGAACAGGCGTGCTGCCGACCGAGCGGGTCACCTGAACACGGTAAATAGTCCCTCTGTCGTCAACCGATTCCACCGTGAATGAATGAATCAGCCCGAGCTCTTTGAGCCAGGAGGCCACATGTTCTTCCACAGTGATCAGCCTCGTACGGCGTGGACCGTCTTCTTGTCTGATGAATCCACGCACGTTGGTCTTTCCGTCGGCCTGTGAGGCGATCAACGCCTCGACCGCGAGTTCACCTCTTCGGCCCACATCGCTGGGTCGGCCCCCCGACCAGATGTACTGGCGTGCGGGGTCCTGCCGCAAGGGGCCGAGGTAGTAGATCCGGCTACAGAGGTTCTCGAATTGCAGCTCCAGATCGGACAGGAAGGCGGCATTCTGATAATATGCCCGCACCTGGTCGGGAAAACTATAGAACTTTCCGGGAGAGGGCAGCAGCCACGGCCTCTCCGGCACGTGCTTGAACGGGTAATCATTGGATTCCAGCGCGTACTCGTCCTTGCCGCTTCCGCTGCGCGTCAGCGAGAAACGCAGGTCGCCGAGTCCGTATTCGACACGTTGGACGACCGGGAAGTTTCGTATCTCGCGAACCCGGGTGGACAGACTGAGGTCATCACTTGCGGCGATGGCGCTTCGCTCCTCGGTCTCCGTGCTCCGGATCTGAAAAGGCTCGTCCTCGCGCCACCCGATATCGATTCCGACAGCCCGCTCGGAGTCGTGCCGGAACGTGATGTCATTGAATGTCCCCAGGCTTACCAGCGATGCCGGGCCACCCATGTCAAAAACGCGGCCCCGGTCCGCCGACTCTACTGTCTGCTTGAGCAGCAGCATGCTCTGCAGAAAGGTTGTCTTCCCGGACGAATTACTTCCGAAGAAGGCAGTGATAGGGCCGAACTGAATCTTTCCGCTATCCGCCCAAGCCTTAAAGTTCTGCAGCCTGAGATATGTTATCATCGACCTTCGTCTCTCCAGCGGCCCGCACCGAGCGCCATAGCATTCCCAGCAGGCACTTTAGTGGTCATGAGCCGGGCAAGTCACCGATCTCGCCAGTATGAGAGGCGTTCAAAACCTCGCGTTCGAGACGCTGAGGGCGCACCCTGGGCCATAAGGCGGCGGAATTCCTGGTCCAGCGCATCCGGCGAGCCGGGCATCCGGGAGAGCGGGAGAGGGCTGGAGGCCCTCTCGCCCGGGGATCGGGGCGGAGCCTCGATCCCCGAGGAGGGGCGCCCGAGCGGAGCGAGGACCTTTGGGGGTGGGCTCCCGGCGGCCCACTTGGTGAACGGGCAACGGGTGGGTGCCGGGGAGCCCACCTACTAGGCAGGGGTGCAGGTGAGGGTGGGGGTGGTGGCGGTGCCGGAGCCGTTGAAGCCGAACGATGTCGAGGCGTTCGCCCCCAGGTTGCCGTTGTAGCCGACGTTCGTCACGGTCACGTTCGTGCCTGACTGAGTCACGGTGCCGTTCCACAGGGAGGTGATCGTCTGGCTGCCGGGCCAGGTCCAGGTGACCTTCCAGCCGGTGATCGACGAGGAGCCGGTGTTCTGGACGGTGACTTCGGCGCCGAAGCCGCCCGGCCAGTTGTTGCCCGGCTTGTACGTGGCCGTGCAACCGGTGCCGGTCGTCGGGGTCACGGTCGGGGTGGCCGTCCCCGTCGGGGTGACGGTGGCCGTCGGGGTCACGGTCGCGGTCGGGGTGACGGTGACCGGGGGGCCGGTGCGGTCGCCGTAGATGATGCCGCGCCCGTTCGTGCCCAGGTAGACCCGGCCGTACACGCGCGGGTCGCCCGTCAGCGCCTCGCCCATGTTGCCCCACTGGTGCTTGTCGTCGTTGATGCGCAGCCAGCTCGACCCGCCGTTGTCGGAGCGGTAGAGGCCGGTGACGTTGTCGATCGTGGCGACCGTGTAGATCGCCTGGTACGTCGCCCCGGGCGCCGCCTTGCCGAAGCCGACGTTCACCGACTTGGTGATGCCGCTGACCTTGGTGAAGGACGTGCCGCTGTTGGTGGAGTGCCAGAGGCCGCCGTCGCCGGCGACCCACAGGTCGCCCTCGATGCCGGGCACGGCCTTGAACTTGCCCGTAGTGGGCAGGCCGGTCGCGGCGGTGGCCGTGAACGTGGCGCCGCCGTTCGTGCTGAGGTAGAGGCGGCCGCCGCTCAGGCCGTAGAACTTGCTCGCGTTGACCCGGTCGGACTCGACCACGGCGTCCGTCGGCAGGCCGGAGGCGGTCTGCCAGGAGTTGCCGTAGCCGACCGAGTAGACGGGCGTGACGCCCTTGGGCGCCCACACGAAGCGGGAGCCGTCGGCCGCGGCGGCCACCGTGCCGCCCTCGTTGACGCCGCCCGGCTCGGTGCCCTGGAACCAGTTCGCGCCGCCGTCCGTGGAGAAGGCGACGTGGCTGTCGTTGGGGCGGTCGGCGTCGGTGAAGTTGCCGGCCCTGACCATCACCGACGGGTTCTTCTCGGCGTAGTCGAGGCTGGTGGTCGAGGTGAACAGCGGCTGGGTGAACATCATCGGCGGTACGGCGTCCAGGTTGGTGTGGCGGAAGCCGGCGATGTCACCGAGGCCGCTGATCAGGGGCGCGCCGCTGGGCGGGCTGATCAGGTCGAGTACGGCGGTCTCCTCCAGCCCCTTGGCCATGGGCCGGATGGTGAACTGGCCGCCCGCGTCCCACTGGGTGAGGTTCTCGGTGCCGTAGACGGTGGCGCCGGTGCCGTACATCATGCGGTTGGAGTCGAACGGGTCGATCTCCAGCGACTCGGTCATCCAGCCGAGCTTGGGGGTGACCTCGGGCGGCTGCGGGTTGGTGCCGAAGGTCAGCCACGGGTTCTCGGTGATGTTCATGGTGTAGCGGAAGCTGCGGTTCGGGTACGACGTCCAGTCCCAGACCCGGGTCCAGGTGGCGCCGGAGTCGGTGGAGCGGAAGAAGATGACGTCCGGCCACCAGGAGATCTGGGTGGCGACCATGAGCGTGCCGGGCTTCTGCCGGTCGATGGTGAGGCCGCTGTAGCCGAAGTAGTCGTCGCTGGAGGAGGAGGGGACGGGGCTGATCTGCGTCCACGTCCCGGTCGCGGTGGCGTAGCGCCACACGTCGCCCTTGGCCCCGTCGTACGGGCCGCCGGTGTCGCTGGTCGCGATGTACAGGTAGCCGTTGACGGTGTCGAGCACGCCCTTGTGGGCGATGTACCCGGTGGGCTGGCCGGCGAGGCGCGACCAGGTGGCGCCGCCGTCCGTGGTGCGGTAGACGGTGTTCTCCTTGTCGGCGACGCCCACGTAGATGGTCTTGGTGGCGGTGCCGGCGCTGGAGGAGCGCTTGTCGTAGGTCACCCAGACGACGCCGGGACGGTGGCTGAGGTAGCCGTTGGCGTCATTGGGGTCCTGGGCGTAGTTGCCGGCGTTGGGGAAGCCGGCGACCTTGGCCCAGGTGGCGCCGTAGTCGGTGCTGCGCCAGAGGCCGTTGCCGTTGGGCGTGCCGAAGTAGAGCACGCGGTTGTCGTTGGGGTCGACCGACAGCGCCTCGCCCATGCCGCGTCCCGGCATGTTGCCGCCGAGCTTGAACGGCAGCGCCGTGACCTGCCAGGTGTCGCCCTTGTCGGTGGAGCGCAGGATGGCGCCGTTGTTGGGGTCCCAGCTGTTGGTGTACATGCCGACGGCGGCGTACACGCGGTTGGTCTGTACGGGGTCGGTGGCGAGGCTGATCACGCCGTTGTAGCCCCATTTGTCCCAGCCGACCCAGTCGAGCAGCGGGGTCCAGGACTTGGTGGACTGGTTCCAGCGGTACGCGCCGCCGATGTCCGTGCGGGCGTAGATGAGGTTGCGTTCGGTGGGGTTGAAGACGATCCCGGGGACGAACCCGCCGCCGTCGATGCGCACGTTCTTGTACGCGTACGGATCCGAGGCGACCGCCGAGACCGGCGTCATCCTGACGACGGCCACCACCAGCAGGACGGCGAACGTCGCCAGGCAGGCCAATAACCTTTTTCGCATGCGCGGCTCTTCCTTTCCGGGCACGCCGGAGGGCGGCCCCAAGGCATCGGATGACCGCCATGCACGAGCAGAGTGCGAGACCCTGACCGTCTCCGCGCCTTCCGCGCATGAGCTTCCCCAGAAGGCTCACACATCGCGGCGCCGAAGGTCAATAGTTTGGACGTACAACGAATTAAAGGAGCAACTGACGTGCTGGAGTTCGAGGACACCTTCGACGGCGACCGTCTGGACGAGACGAAGTGGGTCCCCTACTACCTGCCCCAATGGAGCGGCCGGGAGGCGGCGCGGGCCCGCCACCGGCTGGGCGGCGGCCTGCTGCGGCTGCGTGTCGAGGAGGACCAGCCCGCGTGGCACCCGGAGGCCGAGGGCGAGCTGCGGGTCTCCTCGCTCCAGACGGGCGTGTTCTCCGGGCCGGTCGGCAGCGCCGTCGGCCAGCACGGGCGCGGCGGCCTGGTGGTCCGCGAGGAGCAGGCCGCGCGGCGGCTCTACACCCCGCAGTACGCCCGGATCGAGATGCGCGCCAAGGCCCTGGACGACCCCGACTCGATGGTCGCGCTCTGGATGATCGGCTACGAGGACGCGCCGGAGCGCTCGGCCGAGATCTGCGTCGCCGAGATCTTCGGCAAGGACGTCGGCCCGGACCGTTCAAAGGTCGGCATGGGCGTGCACCCCTTCGGCGACCCGTCCATCACCGACGACTTCACCGTGGAGGAGCTGCCGATCGACGCCCGCGAGTTCCACGTCTACGCCGCCGACTGGACCCCTGAGCAGGTGTCGTTCGAGGTGGACGGGCGGCACGTGCGGACGGTGCGGCAGTCGCCGGCCTACCCGATGCAGCTCATGCTCGGCGTCTACGAGTTCCGTCCTGGCTCCGGCACGTACCCGAAGGAGTTCACCGTGGACTACGTGCGAGGCTACGCGCGCGGACCTCGATAGCCGCCCAGAGCGCGATCGCGATGTAGAGCACCTGCTCGGGGACGCGCTGCCACAGCGGGGTCGCGGGCTCGCCGCCGAGGGTGACGTCGTTCAGCGCGGCGTACACGTTCGCCGGCAGCATGGCGGCGAACAGCAGCGCCAGGCAGATCCCCGCGGCCCGCCGGGTGCGCTCCAGCACGAGCCCGGCCGCCCCGGCCAGCTCCAGCACGCCGGTCAGGTAGACCACGAAGGCGGGGAACGGCACGAACGGCGGCACCATCGCCACCATGTCGGCGTGGTTCGGCATGAACGTCACGCTCGCCGGGACGAAGTGCGCACTGGCCGTCATGACCAGCATGACGGCCAGCCCGTGGGCGGCGCTGACCCGCCAGGTGGCGAACCGGGTCACGCCCAGCGCGCCCAGCGACCGGCACGCCAGGGTGGCGACCAGCAGGACGATTACCGTCATCACGACTCCCTCATTGGATAGCAGCACTATCTATACACTAGATAACTGTACTATCCAAGCGGAGGTTCCGTGGCGGCCACGACCATGCTCATGGCCGCCACGGAACGTCTCATCGGGCCGGGCTCATCGGGCCAGGGCGAAGTCCCTCAGCCGCAGATCGCCCTTGAACACCAGGTACAGCGCGCCCGAGCCGGCCTTAACCGTCGCGCTCACCGACCCGTACTGATAGATCCCGCCCGTGGCGGGCACCGGCACGGTGGCGAGCAACGGGCCGGTCGGCGAGCCGGAGCGCACCTCGAACGAGCCGCCGCCCGCCGACGCCACCGCCGCCGTCAGCCGGGAGCCCCACGACGCCTTGGTGAACGACACCCAGTCGCCCGCCGAGCCCTCGACGACCTCGCCGGCGACCTTGCTCTCGTCGGCGAAGACGACGCCGGAGTAGTCGTCGAAGTCCATCGCCCGGGTGGTCCGCGTCAGGTCGCGGACCGGGACGCTCTCGCCGGACACGCGCAGCGTCGTCGTCTGCCTGATCCGGTCGGAGGCCGAGCCGACGAGCACGTCATGGGTGGCGGTCTCGACGACCCACTTGCCGCGCGTGTGGTCCCACACCGCGAGGTCGGACTTCTTCAGCGGGAAGGTGAGCGTGCGGCTCTCGCCCGGGTTGAGGGTGACCCGCTGGAAGCCGCGCAACTGCTTGACCGGCTGGACGAAACGGGACTCGCGCTGGTGCGTGTAGAGCTGCACGACCTCGTCGCCACGGACCCGGCCGGTGTTGGTGACCTTGACGCTCACCTGCTCGCCCTGGACCCTGAGCGCCTGGTAGCCGAAGCTGGTGTAGCTCAGCCCGTGCCCGAACGCGTAGAGCGGCTTGTCCTTCCCGTACAGGTAGGTCATGCCGGTCTTGGTCAGGTCGTAGTCGAACCTGCTCGGCAGGTCGTCGCTGGCCGGCCAGGTCTGGGTGAGCCGGCCCGCCGGGTTGACGTCGCCGAAGAGCACGTCGGCGACCGCGTGCCCGGTCTCCGCGCCCGCGTGCGTGGTCCACAGCAGCGTCGGGGCGTCCACGATGACCGGGTAGCTGGTCTCCAGCACCACGACGGTCCTCTTGTTGGCCTTGCGCACGGCCTCGATGAGCCGCCGCTGCCCCTCGCCGAGCTGCAGGTTCGGCCGGTCGTGGAACTCGCGGCCGGACACGAACGGGTGGCTGCCCACGACCACGACCGCGACCTCCGCCTTGGCGGCCTGCGCGGCGGCCTCGGCGATGCCGTCGGAGACGACCTCCTTGCCGAACTTCGCCGCCTCGGCCTTCGGGGCGAGGGCCAGGGCGCCGTCCGCGGTGACGGTCACGTACGGGTCGGACAGCCCGAACCAGCCCTCGACCGTCTCATAACCGGCGTACCGGATGAGGTAGCTGCCGTCGGACTGCCGCTCCAGGGCGAACTGCTGCTGCACGTACCAGCCGTCGGGCTCGGCGTCGTCGGTGTCGAGCGAGCGCCAGTCGCCGCCGAGCAGCTTGCCGTTGCCCGCGTTGCGCAGCGTGGAGACGCCGCCGGTCCAGTCGGTGAGGTCCCACTGGGAGGCGGCCGTGGGCGCGGTGTCGAGCAGCGCGGCGTTGTCGTCGGGGCCGGTGCCGGTGGCGGTGACGTACTTGCCGGAGGCCAGGTGCTTGAGCGCGACGCGCTCCAGCCCCTGCCCGGTGCTGACGTCGCTCACCCGCTCCTTGATCCCGGCCAGCGGCGTCACCTGGTACGGGAACTGCCCCGAGTACCAGTCACGGTGCAGCCGGTCGGCCAGCGGCCCGACCACGGCCGCCGACTTCGGCTTCGCCAGCGGCAGCGTCCCCGAGTTGCGCAGCAGCACGGCGGCCTTGGCCGCGGTCTCCCTGTTGAGCTTCTGGTTCGCCGGAGTGTTGATCACCGCCGGCGTGATCTTCTTGTAAGGCCCGCCGTCCGGGTCGAAGTGCCCGAGCCTCGTCCTGATCGACAGGACGTGCCGCACCGCGTCGTTGACGTCGGACTCGGCGATCAGGCCCTGGTCCAGCGCCGACTTGAGATGCGTGATCATCGGGCCGCTGTTGCTGTCGTCGATGGTGTAGCTGTCGAGCCCCGACTTCAGCACGGCGGCGAACGCCTCGGGCTTGTTGTCGTAGTAGTGCTCCAGGTCGGTGAGCGCGTGCGGCCCCCAGGCGTCGCTGACGTTGTAGAGGGTCTTGCCGGTCCACGAGCGGACCACGGCGTCGAGGTCCGGGTTGACGTGGTTCGGGCGGCCGTTGACCAGGTTGTAGGAGGCCATGACGCCGGTCGCCGCGTCCGCCGAGATCGCCGTCTTGAACGCCTGCTCGTAGTACTCGTGCTTGAGCTTGGGCGTCAGGTTGGAGGAGGTGATCCCGCGGTCGGTCTCGTTGTTGTAGGCGAGGTAGTGCTTCAGCACCGGCGCGGTCTTCAGGTAGAAGGGGTCGTCGCCCTGGAGGCCCTTGCCGTACGCGGTCGAGATCGCCCCCGTCAGGTACGGATCCTCCGAGTAGCCCTCCTCGTTGCGCCCCGCCCGCGGATCGCGCAGCAGGTCCACCACGGGAGCCCACACCTGGGTGCCCCACACCACCGGGTCGGCGGCGTTGTAGCCGCGCGCCTCGTCGCCGACGGCCGAGCCGACCTTCTTGATGAGGGCCGGGTCCCAGGTGCTGGCCAGGCCCACGGCCTGCGGGAACACCGTGCCGCTGGCGAACTTCTGCCGCCAGCCGTCGTTCAGGTCGTTGGACCAGGCGACGCCGTGCAGGGCCTCGGTGCCGTTCTTGTGGTAGGCGATGCCGAGGCGCGGGATCGCGGCCTGCGACTGGTGCAGCAGGCCCAGCTTCTCGTCCAGCGTGAGCCGGCCGAGCAGGTCGTCCACCCGCTGCTCCAGGGGCAGGCGCGGGTTCTGGAACGGGAAGTCCGCCGCCTGGGCAGGCGGGACCGCGAGCAGCGAGGCCGCCAGGGTCAGGGTGGCTAACAAGGGGACACGTGAACGCATGGGCACTCCGTCACTTGATGGCGCCGACCGTCACACCTCGGGTCAGCGTGCGCTGGAAGATCAGGAAGAAGGCGACCGCCGGCACGATGCCGAGCAGGGCGGAGGCGCTGGACATGGTGGCGTCCATGTACTTCTCCCCCTGCAGGACGGCGAGGGCGACGGGCACCGTCTGGGTGTCGTTGGAGATGAGGAAGACGAGCGGCAGGAAGAACTCGTTCCAGGTCCAGATGAAGAAGAAGATCAGCAGGACGTTGAGCGTGGGCCTGCTGATCGGCACCACGATCTGCCACAGGGAGCGCAGCCGCCCCGCGCCGTCGATGGCCGCGGCCTCCAGGATCTCCTTCGGGAACTGGCCCAGCACCGCGCTCAGCAGGTACGTCCCGAACGCCGCCTGGATCACGGTCATGACGATGATCACGGCGAGCTGGGTGTCGTACAGCCCCACGGCCTTGGCCAGGTAGTAGAGCGGGTAGGCCAGCGCCTCCTGCGGCAGCGTGTTGGCCACCAGGAACAGCACCAGGATCGACAGCCGCCCCTTGACCCGGCCGATGCCCAGCGCGTACGCGTTGAGCACCGACAGCACCACGGCGAGCACCGCCACGGAGCCGCTGATCAGGAAGCTGTTCCAGAGCTTGCCGCCGAAGCCGACCCGGTTCCAGAAGTCGACCAGGCCCTGGAAGTAGAGCCCGTCCGGCAGCGCGAGCGGCCCCTGCGTGCTGTAGTCCGCCGGCGACTTGACCGCGTTGAGCGCCACCAGCGCGAACGGGAACAGCATGACGACCGCGAGCACGGCCAGCGCGGCCAGCACCGCCCAGCGCCCCGGCCCCCTCACTGCTCACGCTCCTGGACCCGCAGGAACAGGAACGTCACCACGATGATGATCAGCGCCAGCACCGTGGCGATGGCCGAGCCGTACCCGACGTTGCTCTTCTGGAAGAAGTTCAGGTATGAGAAGTACGACGGCACCATGGTCGCGTTGCCCGGCCCTCCCCTGGTCAGCACGAAGATCGGCCCGAACACCTTGAGCGCGGCGATCGTGCACGTCAGCAGCACCACGAAGATCTCCGGCCGGATCTGCGGGATCGTGATGTGCCAGAACCTCCGGAACCAGGAGGCCCCGTCGATCTCGGCCGCCTCGTAGTAGGCCGGATCGACGCGCTGCAACCCGGCCATGAAGATGACGACCGGGTAGCCGAGCTGGAACCACACCATGACGGCCATGACCGTGGCCAGCGCCAGGTCGGGGTCGCCGAGCCAGTCGAGGTCCAGGCCGAGCATCTCGTTGACGGCGCCGTACGACGGGTGCAGGAGCCAGCCCCACACCACGCCGGCCACCGCCACCGGCAGGACCTGCGGCAGGTAGTACGCCGCGCGCAGCGCCGAGGCCGTGCGCGGCCCGAACCGCTTGCCGATGTAGTCGAACAGCGCCGCCGCCAGCACGAGGCCGATCGCGGTCGGCACGACGGCCATCGCCACGATCAGCCCCGCGTTGTGCTGGAACGACTGCCAGAACCGCTCGTCCTTCAGCAGCCGGGCGTAGTTGTCGAACCCGACCCAGCGCGGCGTGCCCACCCCGGACCAGCGGGTGAGGCTCGCGCCGACGTTCATCAGGAACGGCACCACGATCACGGCCGTGAACAGGACGAGGCTGGGGACCAGGTAGAGCCAGTATCCCCTCGTGCGCACTCTCATCTAGTTGCCAATGTCGGCGAGGTTGTCCTCGTACGGCCCCGCGATCTCGTCCAGCACCTGCTCGGGCGTCTTGCTGCCGTTGATGAGGTTCTGGACGCCGGCCACGAGGACGTCGTAGTAGCCGGGGGCCGGCCAGTCGGGGTAGAAGGCCAGGCCGTCGGTGCTGGTGAGCTTGTTGAAGGTCTCGATCAGCTCCTTGCTCCGCGCGTCGGTGATCGCGGCCGGGTCGGCGGCCACGGGCAGCCCGCCGGAGTTGCCGAGCAGGTTCTGGATGTCCTTGCTCATGGTGATGTCGATGAAGTCGTAGGCCAGGTCCTTGTTCTCCGACTTCTCGGGGACGATCCACAGGTTGCCGCTGGAGCCGGGTGAGAGCGTGGTGCCGGGGAACAGGAAGTGCCCCCACTCGAAGTCCTTGATCGTGGCGGCGACGCGGCCGAACCACCAGCTCCCGCTGATCATCATCGGGAACTTGCCGTTCATGAACGCCACGCCCATGTCCTCGGCCTTGAGACCGGAGGAGTTCTTGGCGATGTAGCCCTTCTTCACCCAGTCGGCGAAGGTCTGCGCGCCGTAGGTGAACTCGGGACCGTGGAAGTCCACCTTGCCCTGGTAGGACTGGAACGCCGACAGCCACGGCTTCTGCGCCTTGGTGAGCGCGAGCTGGTAGAGGATCTGCTGCGCCGGGTATTCGGCGCCGGCGTTGGCGATGGGCGTCACGCCCGCCTTGACGAAGGTGTCCAGGGCCGCCGTGAACTCCTCGAACGTGGTCGGGACCTCGACCTTGTGCTTGGCGAACAGGTCCTTGTTGTAATAGACCATGACGAACTCGCCGTAGTTGGGGACGCCGTACCAGTTGCCGTTGCCCATGACGCCGCGGTCGTCGTACTTGGCGGTGGTCTGGAGGCCGCCGGGCAGGAGCTTGTCCCAGCCGCGCTTGGCTGCCTCCTCGGTGAGGTCCGTCAGCAGGCCCTGCTTGGACAGCAGCCCGGCGGTGGCGTTGCCCTTGTTGTACTCCATGATGTCGGGCGCCTCGTCGGAGTTCAGCACCATGCTGGCCGTCTTCTGGATCTGCTCGAAGCCCTTGGCCTCGAACTGGACCTTCACGTTGGGGTGCGACGCCTCGAACTTCTTGATCGCCTCGTCCCACGCCTTGCCCATGGCGCTGTCGGCGCTCTCGTAGTGCCAGAGCTTCAGCACGCGCGGCTGGGAGCTCGACGCGGGCGCGGGGGTCTCCGAACCCGAGCCGCAGGCCGACAGGACCAGGACCGCGGCGGCCAGCACCGCGGCGCCTCTGAATCTCACCATGATCCCTCCAAGGGGGGTGTTACTGAAGGACGGCCCGTGCGGGAGCTCCGGCCACCGGGACGATCTCGATCCCGGTGACGCGCTTCGGGCCGGTGACGGCGACGCGCAGCTCGTCGCCGTGCCTGGTGGCGACGGCGAACGTCACGCCGTCCTCGTCGTGCACGCTGGTGGTGCCGTCGCCGCCCCCGAAGGCGACGAGCGTGATCTCCTCCGGCACGGTCACGGTGTCGCCCGCGTCGGTGACGGGGATGAGCGCGCCGTGCCGGACGTACAGGGGGATCTGGTCGAGCGGCTTTTCCACGGTGATGTACCGGCCGCCGCCCAGGGTGTCGCCGGTCCAGTAGTCGATCCACGTGCCGCGCGGCAGGTAGACCTGGCGTACGCCCTCCGGCGAGGTCATGGGCGCGACGAGCAGGTCAGGGCCGAGCAGGTACTCCAGGTCGGCCTGCCAGGCGACCGGGTCCTCGGGGAAGTCCACGCAGAGCGCCCGCATCATGGGCGCGCCGGTGGCCGCCGCCTCGACGGCCGCCGAGTAGAGGTAGGGCATGAGCCGGTAGCGCAGCTTGAGCGCGGCCACGGCCTGCTCCTCGACGGCGGGGAACTCCCACGGCTCGCGGGTGGTCGTGCCGTGCAGGCGGACCAGCGGGGACAGGGCGCCGAACTGGGTCCAGCGGACGTAGAGGTCGTCGCTGGGGCGGCCGGTGAAGCCGCCGGCGTCGTGGCTCCAGAACGGCACGCCGGACAGGCCGTGCGCGAGCCCGCCCCTGATCGTGCTGCCCATGGCGGCGTAGCTGGTGTAGGTGTCGCCGTTCCACTGGGCGCTGTGGCGCTGCCCGCCCAGGTACGACGAGCGCGCCCACACGAGGGAGTGCCCGTTGACCTCGCGGGTGACGTCGGCGACGGCGTCGTTGAACAGCAGGGTGTAGACGTTGTGCAGGTCGGTGCCGGTCATGCCGTTGGCGGCCACGGCGTCGGCCGGCACACCCTCGGCGAAGTCGGTCTTGAAGGCGTCCACGCCCTGGCGCAGCAGGTCGCGCAGCAGCCCCTGGAACCAGGCGACGGCGGCCGGGTTGGTCAGGTCGACGATGCCGCAGGCGGGGAAGGAGCCGTGCCAGCAGTCGGCGACGTACGGCTCACCATGCTCATTTTTCAAGAAATATCCGGCGTCGGCGGCCGGCCCGAACGCCGGGCTCAGGTGCGACACGTACGGGTTCATCCACAGACAGACCTTGAACCCCATCCCGTGCAGCTCGTCCAGCATCCGCTCCGGCTCGGGGAAGTTCACCGGGTCCCACCGCAGGTCCGACCAGTGCCCGTCGCTCTGCCAGTACGTGTCCAGATGCAGCACGTCGCACGGGATCCCGCGCTCCCTGATCGTGCGCGCCCGGTTCAGCACCCGCTCCTGGCTGTCCACGCAGAACCCGGAGGAGATCCAGGTGCCGAACGCCCACTTCGGCGGCAGCGCGGGCCGGCAGGTCAGCCGGTCGTAGCGGTCCAGGATCTCCGGCGGCGTCGGCCCGGCGATCACGTAGTAGTCGAGGACGTCGTCCGGCACCACCAGCTGCACCACGCTGTGCGTGGACTGGCAGACGTCGAACTCGCTCGGCGCGCCGCTGTCGACCAGCACGCCGTAGCCGCGGCTGGACAGGTAGAGGGGGACGTTCTTGTAGGCGCGCTGCGACTCCGCGCCGAAGGCGTCGAAGTTCCACATGAGCGGCCGCTGCCCGCGCTTGTCCAGCCGGGTGAAGGACTCCCCGAAGCCGGTGAACGCCTCGTCGGGCGCGGCGACGAAGCTCTCGTGATAGGCGACGGCGCTCCCGCCCGCGCTGGAGCGGCCGAACGGCAGCGTACGCAGCCGGCCGCTGATGTCGATGTGGCCGCGGTCCTGCTCGACCAGCGTGCGCCCGGCGGCGTCGGTGAAGCGCAGGTGCCAGGGGGCGAGCCGGATCTCGGCCCGGAGCGGGCCCGCGTCCACGACGATCGGCTCGCCCGGCGCGACCCCGGCACGGGCCCCTGAGTACGTGCCGGGGGTCACCAGCTCGATGGCCGCCGCCGAGCGGGGGCGGGCCGCCGCGTCCTCAGAGAGCCGCACCCGGATCACGCCCTCGCCGGCCACGCCCACCTGGACGACCAGCGTCTCCTCCGCCGTGGTGACCGCCTTGAGCATCACCTCGGCGCCGTCGGCCGCGACCAGCTCGGCCGAGGTCACCGCCGACAGGCCGCCCTCGCCTCGCGTACGGACCGGCAGCTCCGGCGGGTCCGCGACGAAGTACTCGTGCGCGACCAACGGGGGGCGATAGGGCATGGGAGCTCCTTTGAACGGCTGCGCCAACTCCGTGAGTTAGTTTGGTGCCCATACCAACAAACGTCAACGGTTGAGCACGGCCGAGGAGCACAACAAAGCACCGCCGGGGGTCGGCCCCCCGGCGGTGTTCGTGGAGTGAGGTCAGATGCCCGAGTCGGTCTGCGGCTGCATGAGGCGGCGGGCGGCCTCGGTGATCGAGCCCGACAGCGACGGGTAGACCGCGAAGGTGTGGGCGAGCTGGTCGACCGTCAGCCGCTGCTGCACGGCCACCGACACCGCGAGGATCAGCTCGGAGGCGCGCGGCGCCACCACGACGCCGCCGAGCACGATGCCGGTGTGCGGGCGGCAGAACACCTTGACGAAGCCGTCGTTGAAGCCCTGCATCTTGGCCCGCGCGTTGGTGGCGAGCGGCAGCTTGACGACGTTGGCCTCGATCTCGCCGGCCTCGATGGCCCGCTGCGCCACGCCGACGGCCGCGATCTCGGGGTCGGTGAAGATGTTGGAGGCCACGGTGGCCAGCCGCAGCGGCTGCACGGCCTCGCCGAGCGCGTGCCACACCGCGATGCGGCCCTGCATGGCGGCGACCGAGGCCAGCATGAGCACGCCCGTGCAGTCGCCGGCGGCGTACACGCCGGGCGCGGAGGTGCGCGAGACCTTGTCGACCTTGATGAAGCCGCCCCGGTCGAGCTGGACGCCGGCCTCCTCCAGCCCCATGCCGGAGGTGTTGGGGACCATGCCGACCGTCATCAGCGCGTGGGTGCCCTCGGCCGTGCGGCCGTCCTCCAGGGTGACCACGACGCCGTCGGCGGTGCGCTTGACGGAGGAGGCACGGGAGCGGCCCATGACGTTCATGCCGCGCCGGCGGTAGACCTCTTCGAGCACCTCGGCGCCGTCGGCGTCCTCGTTGGGCATCATCCGGTCGCGGCTGGAGACCAGCGTGACCTCCGAGCCGAGCGAGCGGTAGGCGCCGGCGAACTCGGCCCCGGTCACCCCGGAGCCGACCACGATCAGGTGCTCGGGCAGCTCCTCCAGGTCGTAGAGCTGCCGCCAGTTGAGAATGCGCTCGCCGTCGGGCTCGGCCCCCGGCAGCACGCGCGGCGTCGCGCCGGTGGCCACGAGCACCACGTCGGCCCTGACGGTGCGGTCACCGGCCCGCACGACCTGCGGGTCGACCAGCCGGCCGCGGGCCTTGATGATCTCGACGCCCTCGGCCTCGACCCGGGCCGCGATGTCGGCGGACTGGGCCCGCGCGAGCTCCTTGACCCGCTTGTTGACCAGCGGCAGGTCGACGCCGACCGTGCCGGCGTCGCCGTCGAGACCGCCGTCGAAGGAGATGCCCAGCGAGGGCGCGTCGAGCAGCGCCTGCTTGCGGACGGAGGTCGCGATCAGCGTCTTGGACGGCACGCAGTCGGTCAGCACGCACGCGCCGCCGGGGCCGTCCTGCTCGACCATCGTGACCTGTCCGCCTAGTTGAGCGGCCACCAGCGCCGCCTCGTAGCCGCCTGGTCCGCCACCGATGATCACGATCCTCGTCACGTGTCCATTCTCGCCCATGCTCCGGCGTGACATCGAACGGGTCGGCCCTCCAAGCGCTAGTCTTGGCTGCTGTGCCTGTGTACGCCGCCTACGGCAGCAACCTCGATCCAGAGCAGATGGCCATGCGCGCCCCGCACTCCCCGATCCGGGGGGTCGGCTGGTTGCCGGGCTGGCGGCTGACCTTCGGCGGGCACGACCCGGCCTGGGGCGGAGCGCTCGCCACGATCGTCGAGGACCCCGATGAGCACGTGTTCGTCGTCCTCTACGACGTGCCCGAGTGGGAGGAGACCTCGCTCGACCAGTGGGAGGGCGCGGTCCGCGGCGCCTACCACAAGGTGCGGCTGCGGGTCCAGACGCTCGATGGCGACGTGCTCGCCTGGTTCTACGTGCTCGACGGCTACGAGGGCGGCCTGCCCTCGGCCCGCTATCTCGGCAGCCTGGCGGAGGCGGCCGAGCGGGCGGGCGCTCCCGACGACTACGTCAAGGAGCTGCGGGAGCGCCCCTGCGCCTCGTTCTGAGGTCTCAGCTCAGCGGCTGGTCCTTGGTCTCGCGCAGCACGAAGACGTAGACCAGGGTGGAGATCAGCGCCAGCGCCGACATGTACCACGGGAAGAGGCCGGGGTTGCCGGCCTCCTGCAGCGCGGTGCCGATGAGCGGCGCGGTGCCGCCGAAGAGCGCCACGGTCAGCGAATACGGGAACCCCGCCCCCGCCGCCCGCACCCGCGTCGGGAAGAGCTCGCTGTTGACCGCGGCCGAGATCGAGGTGAAGCAGCCGAGGAACACCATGCCGATCAGCTGCACGGCCAGCAGGCTGCCGTACGACGTGGTGAGCAGCCCGAGCAGCGGCACCGGCAGCACCAGGAACCCGAGCCCGAACGCGATCAGCATCGGCCGCCGCCCGATCCGGTCCGACAGCATGCCGAGCAGCGGCTGCAGGATCATGAAGAAGACCAGCGAGATGGTGCCGATCTGGAGCGAGTCCGCCTTGTCGAAGCCCACGGTGATCTGCGCGTAGGTCGGCAGGAAGCTGGTCCAGGTGTAGTACGCCACGGTGCCGGCGACCGTGATGCCGACGATGGTGGCCGCCGAGCGCGGGTGGTGCCTGAGGAAGTCGAACAGCTTGGGCCGCTCGGTCCCGCCCCGCCTGATGTCCTCGGCCACGGCCGAGGTCTCGTCGGCGCCCTTGCGGATCCACAGGCCCACGAGGCTGAGCACGGCGCCCACGACGAACGGGATACGCCAGCCGTAGGAGCTCATGTCGCTCTCGGCGAGGGCCGTGGCCAGCAGCGCCGCCAGGCCGGAGGCGAGGAGCTGGCCGATGGTGGTGCTCACGTACTGGAAGCTGGAGAACAGGCCGCGCCGGCCGGGCGGGGCCGACTCCACCAGGAACGTGGTCGCGGCCGCGAACTCGCCGCCCACCGACAGGCCCTGCACCAGCCTGGCGAGGGTCAGGATGATCGGCGCGAGCACGCCGACGGCCTCGTACGTCGGGGTCAGGCCGACCAGCAGCGAGCCCGCGCCCATCAGCACGATGGTGAACGTCATGGCGGACTTGCGGCCGTAGCGGTCGGCGAACGCGCCGACCAGCAGACCGCCGAGCGGGCGCATGAAGAACCCGACCGCGAAGACCGCGAACGAGCTGAGCAGCGGCACCAGGCTGTTGGCCGTGTCGCTGGGGAAGACCTGGGAGGAGAAGTAGATCGCGAGGAACGTGTAGGCGTACCAGTCGTACCACTCGACGACGTTGCCGATGCTCGCCGCCATGAGCTGACGGACCCGGCTCTTGGGGATGCCGAGCGGTGATCGCGACAGAGGGGGTGTCGCCACGGAGGCTCCTTTGCTGACGGGTGGCTGATGGCTTACTGTGCAGGGGTAAGCGCTAATCCGTCAATTATCTCGTTATTCTTTTACTTTCCCGACATGGAGAGGGTCGCGGGTGGACGTTCTCGACCGGCGCCTGGTCGCCGCCCTTCAGGTGAGCCCGCGCGCCTCGTGGGGCGAGATCGCCCGCGTCGTCGGCGAGCACGAGCGCACGGTCGCGCGCCGCCTCCAGCGCCTCATCACCGAAGGCGTGGTCCGGGTCACGGCCATCTACGACGACTTCCGCACCGGGCACGGGCGGCCCGCCCACCTGCACGTCCACGTGCGGCCCGGCAGCGCGCCCAAGGTCGCCGAGGCGCTGGCCGACCGGCCCGACACGCGCTCGGTCTACGCCCTGACCGGCGCGGCCGACCTCGGCTGCGAGCTGGTCTCGCCGTCGCGGGAGGCCCTGCACCGCACCCTGTCCACCGAGATCAGCGCCGTCGGCGGAGTGCTGCAGACACAGACGCAGGTCGTCCTCCACACCTTCCGCACCGTCGCCGAGTGGCACGCGCCCTACCTGACCGAGGAGGAGGTCGCCGAGCTGAGCCCGCCGCCGCCCCCGGACGCACTGCCCGACGTCGAACGGCTGACACCTCTGGAGCAGGAGATCGCCGAGCTGCTCACCGCCGACGGCCGCATCGCCTTCACCGCCGTCGCCGAACGCCTCGACGTGTCCGTGCCGACCGCCCGCCGCCGGCTCTCCTCCCTTCTGGAGCGGCGGCTGCTGCTGCCCCGCGCCGAGGTCGAGCCCGCGCTGCTCGGGCTGGAGGTGGAGGCCATGCTGTGGCTCAAGGTCCGGCCGTACGCGCTGGACCTGGTCGGACAGCGGCTGGCCGCGCACCCCAACGTGCGCTACTGTGCCGCCACCTCGGGCACCCACTCCCTCATCGTCCAGGTGGTCACCGCCCACGAGGCCGACCTCTACCGTTTCATGACCGGCGTCGTCGGCTCGTACGACGAGATCGCCGACAGCGACCTGACCCTGATCACCCGCGCCTACAAGCGCGGCCACCTCCGCAAGTCCGGACTGCTCACCCTGGAGAAGACGACATGACATCAGCCGAGTCCCTGACGCCCGCCGAGAAGGAGGTCGCCGACCTCTGCGTGGAGCTGATCCGCGTGGACAGCAGCAACTACGGGGACGGCAGCGGCCCCGGCGAGCGGGCCGCGGCCGAGGTCGTCATGGCGCGGCTGGCCGAGGTGGGCATCGAGGCCACCTACGTGGAGAGCGAGCCGGGCCGCGGCAACGTCGTCACCCGCGTGGAGGGCACCGACCCGTCGCTGCCCGCGCTGCTCGTGCACGGCCACCTGGACGTGGTGCCGGCCAACGCCGCCGACTGGTCGGTTGACCCGTTCGCCGGTGAGGTGCGCGACGGCTACATCTGGGGCCGCGGTGCGGTGGACATGAAGGACATGGACGCGATGATGCTGGCCGTGCTGCGCCAGCTCAAGCGCGAGGGCCGGCGGCCCCGCCGCGACCTCGTCTTCGCCTGGGTGGCCGACGAGGAGGCGGGCGGCGTGTACGGCGCCAAACACCTCACGGCCCACCACCCCGAGCTGTTCGAGGGCGTCACCGAGGCGATCAGCGAGGTCGGCGGCTACTCGCTGGAGGTGGACCCGTCGCTGCGGCTCTACCTCATCGAGACCGCCCAGAAGGGCCTGGCCTGGATGAAGCTGATCGCCGACGGCACCGCCGGGCACGGCTCGATGCTCAACGGCGACAACGCGGTCACCGAGGTCGCCCGCGCGGTGGCGCGGATCGGCGAGCACGACTGGCCGCTCACGTACACGCCGACCGTGCGCACCTTCCTCACCGAGGTGGCCGACGCCTTCGGGATCCCGTTCGACGAGGACGACCCCCAGCCGGTGCTGGACAGGATCGGGCCGCTGGTGCGCTTCGTGGGCGCGACGCTCCGCCACACCACCAACCCCACCCAGCTCACCGCCGGCTACAAGTCCAACGTCATCCCCGGGCAGGCCAGCGCGGTGATCGACGGGCGCTTCCTGCCCGGCTTCGAGGAGGACTTCTTCAAGACGATCGACTCCCTGCTCGGGCCGAAGGTGCGGCGCGAGTTCATCCACCACGACATCGCGCTGGAGACGTCGTTCGACGGGGCGCTGGTGGAGTCGATGATCGCGGCGCTGAAGGCCGAGGACCCGACGGCGCGGGCGATCCCCTACTGCATGTCGGGCGGCACGGACAACAAGACGTTCTTCGCCGACCTGGAGGTGCGCGGGTTCGGGTTCGTGCCGCTGCGCCTGCCCGCCGGGATGGACTTCGCGGCGATGTTCCACGGCGTGGACGAGCGGGTGCCGGTCGAGGCGCTGCAGTTCGGCGTTCGGGTGCTGGACAGGCTGCTCCTAAACTACTGAGATGTGAGCAAAGACGCATACACCCTGGCCAGTGAGGCCGCCGCGGCGCTGCACGCCGCGACCGGCCTCGACACCTTCGACGTGGCGCTCGTCATGGGGTCGGGGTGGGTGCCCGCCGCCGACGCGATCGGTGAGACGGTGAGCGAGGTCCCGTTCACGGACCTGCCCGGGTTCCGGGCTCCGGCGGTGGCCGGGCACGGCGGCAAGATCCGCGTCGTGCGCACCGCCGCCGGGCGGCACGCCCTGGTCTTCCTCGGGCGCACGCACCTCTACGAAGGGCTCGGCGTGGACGCCGTCGTGCACGGCGTGCGCACCGCCGCGGCGGCCGGCGTCCGCACGCTCGTGCTCACCAACGCCGCGGGCGGCCTGCGTCCCGAGACGCAGAACGTCGGCGACCCGGTCCTGATCAGCGACCACATCAACCTCACCGGCGCCAACCCGATCACCGGCACGACCTTCATCGACCTCACCGAGGTCTACTCCGCCCGCCTGCGCGCCCTGGTCCGCGAGGTGGACCCGACCCTCGCCGACGGCGTCTACGTCGCCTTCCGCGGGCCGACGTACGAAACGCCCGCCGAGATCCGCATGCTGCGCACCCTCGGCGGGGACATGGTCGGCATGTCCACCGTGCTTGAGGCCATCGCCGCCCGCGAGGCCAACCTGGAAGTGCTCGGCGTCTCCCTCGTCACCAACCCCGGCGCGGGCCTGGCGGGCGAGCCGCTGAACCACGAGGAGGTCCTGGAGGTCGGCCGGGCCACGGCCGCCCGCATGGGCGTGCTGCTGGCCAAGGTGGTGGACAAGCTGTGAACCTGATCGAGCGGGCGCTCGCCTGGCTGGCGCAGGACCCCGACCCCGACACCCGGGCCGAGCTGGGCACGCTGATCGAGCGCGAATACCTCGACGAGCTGCAGGACCGCTTCGGCGCCAAGCTGGAGTTCGGCACCGCGGGGCTGCGCGGCGAGCTGGGCGCCGGGCCCAACCGGATGAACCGCGTCACCGTCATGCGCGCCGCCGCCGGGCTCGCCGCGGTGCTCGGGCCCGGCAAGCACGTCGTCATCGGCTACGACGCCCGGCACAAGTCCGACGTGTTCGCCCGCGACACCGCCGCCGTGCTGACCGGCGCGGGGCTGCACGCCACCCTGCTGCCCTGCCCGCTGCCGACGCCCGTCCTCGCCTTCGCCGTCCGCCACCTGGGGGCCGACGCCGGGGTGACGGTGACGGCCAGCCACAACCCGCCGCGCGACAACGGCTACAAGGTCTACTGGGGCGACGGCTCGCAGATCGTGCCGCCGATCGACAGCCGCATCTCGGCCGCCATCGACGCGGTCGGCCCGGTCGACCAGCTCCCGCTCGGCGCCCCCGGCACGCTGACCGAGCTGGGCGAGGGCATCGTGGACGACTACCTCGACGCCATCACGGCGCTGCCGCTGGGGGACGCCCGTGACCTGCGGGTGGCGTACACGCCGCTGCACGGGGTGGGCGCGGCCACGCTCACGGGGGCGTTCCTGGCCGCCGGCTTCCCCTCGCCGATGTCGGTCGAGGAGCAGCGCGACCCCGACCCCGACTTCCCGACCGTCGCCTTCCCCAACCCGGAGGAGCCGGGCGCGATGGACCTCGCCGTCGCCCTGGCCGCCGCGACGGGCGCCGACCTGGTGCTGGCCAACGACCCCGACGCCGACCGGTGCGCGGTCGGCGTGCCGCTGCCCGGCGGCGGCTGCCGCATGCTGACCGGCGACGAGGTCGGCGGGCTGCTGGCCGAGCACGTCATCACGCACACCACCGGCGACCGCATGGTGGCCACCACGATCGTCTCCTCGACCCTGCTCGGCAAGATCGCGGCCGCGCACGGCGTCCGGTACGGCGAGACGCTGACCGGCTTCAAGTGGATCATCAAGGCTGGTCCCGGCCTGGTGTTCGGCTACGAGGAGGCCATCGGCTACAGCGTGGGCTCCGACGCCGGGCTGCCGGTCCACGACAAGGACGGCATCGGGGCGGCCCTGACCGTGGCGGCCATCGCCGCCGCCGCCAAGCGCGACGGCCGCACCCTGCTCGACCTGCTGGACGACCAGGCCCGCCGCTACGGCCTGCACGCCACGACGCAGCTCTCCTTCCGCGTCGCCGAGCTCTCCCAGATCGCCGGCGCGATGGCCCGGCTGCGCGACCACCCTCCGGCGGAGCTGGGCGGGCGCAAGGTCCTCGCCGCGGAGGACCTGGCGGAGGGCGCGGGCGGCCTGCCGCCTACTGACGGCCTGCGCTACCGGCTGGAGGGCGACGCCCGCGTGGTGGTCCGCCCCTCGGGCACCGAGCCGAAGCTGAAGTGCTACCTGGAGGTCGTCGTCCCGGTGACCGGCGAGGTCACCGAGGCCCGCGCCGTCGCCACCGCCGCGCTCAACGCGGTAGGAGCCGATCTCACGGTCGCCCTCGGGCTCTGAGCCCTCCGATCTATGGCGATTCGCCATGGATTGAGGTATTTTCGCGGCAGAGGTACGACCGAACGTTCGGTAGGAGCCGTCATGGACCTCAAGGACCGGGATGCGGACGCGAGCCGGCGCATCAGAACGGCGGCGGTGCTGCTGTTCGCCCGGCGCGGCTACGCCGCCACCAGCGTCCGCGACCTGGCCCGCGAGGTCGGCATGACCAACGCCGGCGTCTACCACCACGTGGCGAGCAAGGAGGCCCTGCTCGCCGACCTCATGCGCAGCGCGCAGCAGGGGCTCATCGACGCCACCGAGCGCATGCTGAGCGACGTCCACGCCCCCGCCGGCCGCCTGGCCCTGCTGATCAGCTCGCTCACCGCCACCCACGCCCTCAGCCCCATGACGACCCGGGTCATGGACGGCGAGCTCCGCTCCCTGACCCCCGGCTCCCCCGCCCGCGACGAGATCATCGCCCTGCGCGACGCCTACGAGGACCACTGGAGACGCGCCATCGCCGACGGCGTCGCCGACGGCGTCTTCCGCATCGCCGACCAGCGGCTCACCCGCCTCGCCCTCATGTCCATGTGCACCGGCACCAGCGAGTGGTACCGCCCCGACGGGGACTCCACGCTGGAGCAGGTGTGCGCGGAGTTCGTGGCGATCGGGCTGGCCGCCGTACGCGCCTCCGTCCGGGTCGCCGCCACCCCCGACCTCACTCTGCTGCCCGAGTTCCCCTGGGAGCCGCCGCATGTCAGAAACGATCCCCCACCTGCTGAGGCAGGCCGCTGACCGGTACGGCCGCCGCGAGTTCCTCCGCTTCCCCGGTCACCCCTCACTGACCTTCGCCGACGCCGACGCCGCCACGGACCGGCTGGCCGGCGCGCTCGCCGCGCGCGGCGTCCGGCCCGGCGACCGGGTCGCGATCATGCTGGACAACGTCCCCGGCTGGCCCCTCACCTGGCTGGCGGTCCTCAAGGCGGGCGGCGTCGCGGTGCCGGTCAACGTCCGCTACCGGGCCGCCGACCTGGAGCACGTGCTGCGCGACTCCGGGGCCGTCGCCACCGTCACCAGCGCCGGGTACGCCCCGCACGTGCCGGGCGTCGTGCACCTGTTCGACGCGCTCACCGGCGACGCGCCCGCACCCCGCGTCGCCGCCGGGCCCGAGGACGTCGCCAACTTCCAGTACACCTCCGGCACGACCGGCTTCCCCAAGGCGTGCCTGCTCACCCACGACTACTGGCTGAGGACCGCGCGCATCGTGGCCGACGCCGTACGGCTGCGCGACGACGACGTGCTGATGATGGCGCAGGCGTACTCGTACATGGATCCGCAGTGGGCCACGCTGGTCTGCCTGGCCGGCGGGATTCCGCTGGTCGTGCTGCCGCGGTTCTCCGCCTCCGGCTTCTGGCCGGCGGCGCGGGAGCACGGGGCGACGCTCACGTACGTGCTGGGCACCATGCCGCTCCTGCTGCACAAGCAGCCGCCCGCCCCCGAGGACCGCGCCAACCGCATGCGCCTCGTGCTCTGCTCCGGCATCCGCCCCGACCTGCACAGGGAGTTCGAGGAGCGCTGGGGCGCGCCCTGGCGCGAGCTGTACGGCTCCACCGAGACCGGCCCCGACCTGCTCGTCCCCGTGGACGACGCGGAGTGCGTCGGGACCGGCGGGATGGGCCTCCCACCAGCCGGCAAGGAGGTCACGCTCGACGAGGAGACCGGCGAGATCCTGGTCCGCGGCCTGCCCATGATGAAGGGCTACTGGAACCACCCGGAGGCCACCGCGCGGGTCCTCCGCGACGGCTGGTACCACACGGGCGACCTCGGGGTCCGCGACGCCCGGGGCCAGATCGTGCACGCCGGGCGGATCAAGGACATGGTCCGCAGGGGCGGCGAGAACATCTCGTGCGCCGAGGTCGAGAACGTGCTCACCCAGCATCCCGCGGTGCTCCAGGCGGCGCTGGTGCCGATCCCCGACGAGCTGTGGGGCGAGCTGCCGAAGGCGTTCCTGCGGCTCCGCCCCGGCCACGCCGCCGACGCGGCGACGGCCAGGAGCGTGGCCGAGCACGCCAGGCAGCGGCTGGCCCGGTTCAAGGTGCCCGCCTACGTCGAGTTCGTCGAGGCGTTCCCGCTGACCCCGTCGGCCCGCATCGAGAAGCGCCACCTGCTCCCGCCCGGCCGCGACCAGCGCGGCGCCCCCGCCATCCCCGTCCTCCAGGAGGAGAGCCGATGATCGAGGTAACCGTCCGCGACGAGGTGGCCGTGATCACGCTGGCCCGCCCCGGCAAGCTGAACGCGCTCACCGCCGCCATGCGCGCCGACCTCGCCGCCGCCGTCCGCGAGCACGGCCGGAGCGGCAGGGGCATCGTGGTCACCGGCGCAGGGCGGGCGTTCTCGGCCGGCGAGGACCTGCACGAGGGCGCAGGGCGCTCGCTCGTCGCCGAGGTGGAGCTGTTCCACGACATGACGAGGGCGGTGCTGGAGAGCCGGGTGCCGGTCGTGGCCGCCGTCAACGGCCTGGCCGTGGGCGGGGCCGCCGAGTGGACGCTCTGCTTCGACGCCCGCATCGGCGTCGCGGCGGCCGAGTACTTCTTCCCCGAGAACCACATCGGCCTGTCGATCTCGAACGCCGCGAGCCTGCTGCTCCCCCGCCTGGTCGGCGGCGGCCGGGCGCTGCGGCTGGTGCTCGACTCGGCCCGGCTGGACGCGGCCGGCGCGCTCGCGGCCGGCCTGCTGGACGAGCTCGTCGCCCCGGAGGCGCTGGTGGACACAGCTGTGGCGCGGGCGCGGCGCTGGAGCGAGCCCGGCGCCGCCACCGCCGCGCACCTGGCGCTGCTGCGCCCACCGATCGCCGAGGTCGAACGCGCCTTCGCCGCCGAGACCGCGGCGGCGGAACAGGTCGAGGCGAGCGGCATCGCCCAGGCGGGCATGGCCCGCTTCATCGAGTCGCGACGCCCCGGGGAACGCTGACCAGCCGGGGCGGCGGTGGTCAGGGGAAGGCTGACCGCTGGAGCCGCGGCGGTCAGGGAAACGCTGACCAGCCTGGGCGGCGAGTGTCAGGGGAACGCTGACCGCCGGGGCGGCGGCGGTCAGGGGACGACGATCGCGGCGATCACCAGGGCCAGGGCGGCGGCCGCCGCCGCGATGGCGTCGTAGGCCCACGTGGTGCGGACCTCGACCGGCTGCTCGCCGGTGCGGCGCCGGGCCGCCTCGGCGCGCTCGCGGATCTGGTCGCCCACCCAGTCGGCGTGCGTCCGGCCGGCCAGCGCCTCCTGCGCCGCCTGCTCGGCCCGGCTCACCGTCGGCTCGGTCGCGAACCGGCCCCGCCGCCCCTGGCTCGGCATGCCGCGCCGCTGGGCCTTGGCCCGCTCCCTGGCGCTGCTCATCGGCGTCCACAGACGCAGCACGCCGCCGTCACCGTCACCGTGGTGCACGCTGATGGCGTGGGACACGGTGACGTCGTCGATCGCCGCCCACGGCACCCGGATCGTACGCAGCGGGTTGCGGCCCACCAGCTCGTGCTCGGTGAGCACGGTCGCGGGCCGCAGCGCGACGACGTAGACGACGACCGTCAGCACGGCCAGCACGGCGAGCGCCACCATCGACGCCTTGCCGGTGTACTTGTTGATCAGGTCGTAGACGTTGAAGGCGACGAACGCCAGCCAGAGCCACGCCATCACGAACGCGGACCTGGACCGGTAGGTCTGCTTCACGGCTGCCACTTGAGCTGGGCGAACCCGGGCTTGATGCGCCCGTTGATGAGCGCCAGCCGCTCGTCGAACGGCAGGAACGCCGACTTCATGGCGTTGACCGTGAACCACTGCAGGTCGTCCCAGCCGTAGCCGAACGCCTCCACCAGCTTGGCGAACTCCAGCGACAGGCTGGTGCGGCTCATCAGCCGGTTGTCGGTGTTGACCGTGACCCGGAAGTGCAGCCGCCGCAGCAGCCCGATCGGGTGCTCGGCGATGGACGCGGCGGCCCCGGTCTGCAGGTTGGACGTGGGGCACATCTCCAGCGGGATGCGCTTGTCGCGGACGTAGGCGGCCAGCCGCCCGAGCTTGGCGCCGCCGTCGTCGCCGACCGCGATGTCGTCGATGATGCGCACGCCGTGGCCGAGCCGGTCGGCGCCGCACCACTGGATGGCCTGCCAGATCGACGGCAGCCCGAACGCCTCGCCGGCGTGGATGGTGAAGTGGGCGTTCTCCCGCTGGAGGTATTCGAAGGCGTCGAGGTGCCGGGTGGGCGGGTAGCCGGCCTCGGCCCCGGCGATGTCGAAGCCCACCACGCCCACGTCGCGGTAGCGCACGGCCAGCTCGGCGATCTCCATGGACCTGGCCTGGTGGCGCATGGCGGTCAGCAGCGTGCCGACCCGGATGCCCCGGCCGGCCGAGCCCCGCGCGAAGCCCTCCAGCACCGCCTCCACCACCTGGTCGAGGCTCAGCCCCATGCTGGTGTGCTGCTCGGGCGCGAAGCGCACCTCGGCGTAGACGACGCCGTCGGCGGCGAGGTCCTCGGCGCACTCGGCGGCGACCCGCTCCAGCGACTCGCGCGTCTGCATGACGGCCACCGTGTGGTCGAACGTCTCCAGGTAGCGTTCGAGCGAGCCCGAGTCCGCGGCCTCCTCGAACCACTGCCGGAGCTGATCGGAATCGGTCGTGGGCAGCCGGTCGTAGCCGCACTCCCTGGCCAGCTCGACGATCGTCTCGGCGCGGAGCCCGCCGTCGAGGTGATCGTGCAGCAGCACCTTGGGAGCCCGCCGGATGTCGTCAAGCTGAGGACTCATCCGCCCATGATATGACCAGCGGCGTCAGTCGCGGCCAGCGCTGTCGGGCGAGAACGCGGGCAGGCACACGGCGACGTATTCCGCCCCTTCGGGGCCGGCGCTGTAGCGGACCCGCTCGCCCGGCTCGGTGACCACCGTCTGCCCGGCCGCGACCTCCGTACGGCCGCCGTCGTGCTCGACGATCACCGACCCGCGCAGGACGAGGGTGTACTCGGTGAACGACGGCGTCTGCGGCGGCTCCTCCCAGCCGGGCGGGGCGGTCATGTGGGCGATGGAGACCGCCTCGTCGCCGCTGTTGACGCGGCCGATGTGCTCGTCGATGAGCTTTCCGCCAGGGACGGGGATGCGGGCCGGGCCCTCGATCTTTCTCACCACGGGGTCAGTGTGCCACGTCGAGCACCAGCCGGTTCGGCCCGCCCTGCTCCTCGATCTGGAAGGCCGCCTGTCTGGCCAGCACGAGGCCGACGCCGACGCGGCCCTCGAAGTCGCCGGTGCGTACGACGTCCGTGAGGTTGCCGAGGTCGGCCGGGTAGACCGGGCCGCCCTTCCAGGTGGGCACGCCGTTCTCGTCGTGCGCGTGCGCGGGGAAGAGCGTGATCTGCAGGTAGGCGCCGCCGCGCACGTCGATCCGGCGGCCGGAGCCGTCCTGCACGAACTCGTCCACCCACTTGACGTTGTAGCCGGGCACGTCGCCGTCGAGGTCGATGACGACCCGGTCGTAGGTGTCGTGGGCGGCGTAGCGGACGGAGGTCACGATGGCCGGGTCCATGTCGTCGCGCTCGACGTCCACCTCGCTGGTGCTGGTCGAGGTGCTGCCGCCGGAGTCCGTGGAACCGCCCGACGGGCCCCGGTCCGCGTCCTCGGACGGGTCCTCCGGTGACTCCTCCCGCGGGTCTTCCGACGCGGACCGGGAGGCGGGCGGGCCGCCCGGGAAGGCGGTCTGGGTCGCCGGGCCGCACGCGGTGAGCACGGCGAGCGCGGCGATGCCGGCGAGCTGGACGGCGACGCGGAAGGGCGACGGCCGGACGCCGGACGGGGAAGACGGTCGCATGCCCGGTAAATGCCCACCGCGCGCCACCGCAAGCAGCGTTTCCCCTGATGGATGGGCGTTTTTCCGGCCCCGTCCGACCGCCGGGATCCGCATATATGCGGCCTTGCCCGGACGCCGCCGCACAGAATGATCACTTGCGTGTGCATCTATTGCACACGCAGTAGATGTCATTGCATGATGTTTGGCCGAATGGTACTCTCCGCGACATGGACGACGAAGTCGTGGTCGGCACCTGGCGTTACGTCCTGGCGACACACGCCAAGGCCATGTGCGCGCTGGAACGCGAGCTGGGCGATCGGCACGGCCTGGGGCCGAGCGAGTTCGAGGTGCTCGACCGGATCGTCCACCATGACCGCAAGCTCCGGCTGCAGGAGCTCTGCGACGAGGTCCACCTGAGCCAGAGCGCGCTCTCGCGGGTGGTCGCGCGGCTGGAGAAAGCCGCGCTGGTCTCGCGCGACGCCTGCAGCTCCGACCGGCGCGGCGTCTTCGTGTGCATCACGCAGGAAGGACGCACGCGCCACGCCGAGGCGCTGCCGACGCAGCGCGCCGTCCTCCGGGAGATCTTCGCCGAGGTGCCCGTCCTCCCCGGCCTGGCCCGCTGACCGGGAGGCCGGGGAGGGCTACGCGGCGGTGACCCGGTCGATGACCAGGGGCAGGTGGTCCGCGGCGGCGGCGCTCACCGCGTAACCGCCGTCCAGCGCCTCAAGGGCGCGCTCGAAGCGGGACGCCTCGTCGGCGTGCAGGGTCAGCAGCGGCTGACCGGCCCGCACCGGGTCGCCGGGCTTGGCGTGCAGGGTGACGCCCGCGCCGAACGACACCGGGTCCTCCTTGCGGGCCCGTCCGGCGCCGAGCCGCCAGGCGGCCAGGCCCACCGCGTACGCGTCCAGCCGGCTCAGCACCCCGGAACCGGGCGCCTCCACGGTCAGGCTCTCGGCGGCGCGCGGCAGCGCGGCGTCCGGGTCGCCGCCCTGGGCGGTGATCATCCGCCGCCAGGCGTCCATGGCCGAGCCGTCCTGGAGCGCCTTCGCCGGGTCCTTGGCCCCGGACACCCCGGCGGCCTCCAGCATCTCCCGCGCCAGCCGCACAGTCAGCTCCACCACGTCCTCGGGCCCGCCGCCGGCCAGGACCTCGACGGACTCCTCGACCTCCAGCGCGTTGCCCACGGCCCGCCCGAGCGGCCGGTCCATGGCGGTCAGCAGCGCGACCGTGCGGACCCCCGCGTCGGTGCCGAGCGCGACCATGGTCTCGGCCAGCTCGCGGGCGGTCGTGACGTCCTTCATGAACGCCCCGGAGCCCACCTTGACGTCGAGGACCAGCGAGCCCGTGCCCTCGGCGATCTTCTTCGACATGATCGACGAGGCGATGAGCGGGATGGACTCGACGGTGCCGGTGACGTCGCGGAGCGCGTACAGCTTCTTGTCCGCGGGGGCCAGCCCCGAGCCGGCCGCGCACACGACGGCGCCCGCCGTGCGCAGCACGTCCAGCATCTCGTCGTTGGAGAGCGAGGCCCGCCAGCCGGGGATGGACTCCAGCTTGTCGAGCGTGCCGCCGGTGTGGCCGAGGCCACGCCCGGACAGCTGCGGCACGTACGCCCCGCAGGCCGCCACGAGCGGCGCCAGCGGCAGCGTGATCTTGTCGCCGACGCCGCCGGTCGAGTGCTTGTCGGCGGTCGGCCGGTCCAGCGCCGACCAGTCCATCCGCTCGCCCGAGCGGATCATGGCCTGCGTCCAGTCGGCGATCTCGCGCCGGTTCATGCCGTTGAGCAGGACGGCCATGGCCAGCGCGGACATCTGCTCGTCGGCCACGTCGCCGCGCGTGTAGGCGGCGATCACCCAGTCGATCTGGGCCGTGGTCAGCTCGCCGCGGTCGCGCTTGGCGCGGATGACCTCGATCGCGTCCATCAGGAGCTCCGGCTGAGGTCCTGCGGCCCGAACGCGTACGGCAGGATCTCCGTCATCGTCTTGGGACCGTCGACGGTCTCGACCAGCAGGTCGTCGCCGCCGAACTCGTAGAGGAGCTGACGGCAGCGCCCGCACGGCATCAGCAGCTCGCCGTGGCCGTCCACGCAGGTGAAGGCCACGAGCCGGCCGCCGCCGGTGCGCTGCAGCTCCGACACGAGCCCGCACTCGGCGCACAGGCCGACGCCGTAGGAGGCGTTCTCGACGTTGCACCCGGTGACGACCCGCCCGTCGTCGACGAGGGCGGCCGCCCCCACCGGGAACTTCGAGTAGGGCGCGTACGCGTACCGCATGGCCTCGGCCGCGGCCTCACGCAGCGGCTCCCATTGGATGTGCTCGCTCAATGCTGTTCCCCCCGGCGGTAACGCACGCCGTCGGCCTTGGGCATCCGCAGCCGTTGCGAAGCCACCAGCAGCACGAGCAGCGTGAGCACGTGTGGTGTGATGTAGACGAACTCGTTCGGAAGCCGCTCGACGGTCAGCCAGAGCCAGAACAGCACGATCATACCGAGGGCGGCGAACGCCATCCGTACATACTGCCGGGAGGCGCCGGCGGCCAGGTCGGCGGGCCGGTCGGGCGCGGTCAGGCGGCGGATCTGGATCACCAGGTAGGCGAGCAGCAGCACCGCCCCGAACAGGAAGAAGGAGACCACGGCCTCCTTGCTGCGCAGTTGCAGGCCGTCGGCGTAGCCGAACAGCGCCGCGCCGGCCGCGAGACCGCCGGGACGCCAGTTGCCGAAGATCATGGTGGCCAGGCCGATGAAGCCGCGCCCCTGCGTCTGGCCCTCGACGTACTTGTTGGCGAAGAAGACCAGGAACACGCCGCCGAGTCCGGCGAACGCGCCGGAGATGACGACCGCGACGTACTTGATCCGGTAGACGTTGACGCCCAGCGACTCGGCCGCCCACGGGTTCTCCCCCGCCGAGCGCAGCCGCAGGCCGAAAGCGGTGTGCCAGAGCACAAAGTACGTCAGCGGCAGCAGCAGCACCGCCAGCACGACCAGCAGGTTGACCTCGTGCGTCAGACCGCGCAGCAGGCCGGCGAGGTCGGACAGCAGGAACCAGTGCGTGCTCTCCAGCTTGCCCAGCAGGTCGGGCCCGTCCGACAGCAGCGGCAGGCTCGGCGTGGGCGGCGGCGAGCTCATCGGCGGCGAGGTGGTGATGCCCGCGCCGGCGACCGAGGCCGGAGTGCCCTCCTTGTAGAGCACTTCGGACAGGAAGCGGGTGACGCCGGGGCCGAGCAGGTTGATGGCGACGCCGCTGATGATGTGGTCGACGCCGAAGGAGATGGTGGCGACGGCGTGGATGAGCCCGCCGATCGCGCCGGCTAGCAGACCGGCGACGAGCGCGGCCCACGGGCCCCACTGGTAGCCCGCCCAGCCGGCGGACCAGGTGCCCAGCACCATCATGCCTTCGAGACCGATGTTCACCACGCCGGCCCGTTCGGCCCAGAGGCCGCCGAGCCCGGCGAGGCCGATGGGCACGGCCAGCAGCAGGGCCGCGGAGAACATGCCGGACGAGGTGATGTCCTCGTAACCGGTGATGACCCGCACCAGCGACACCACCACCAGGAGCGCGGCGACGCCGATGAGCGTCAGGTGGTATTTGCGTACCCTGGTCATGCGGTCACCTCAACCGGATCCTTGTCCCTGCCGAGCTGCTGCGCCGCCCGGCGCTCCTCCATGCGCAGCGCCAGCCGCTTCGTGACCTCGTTGGCGATCACGACCAGCAGCACGGTCACCGCCTGGATGATGGTGACCACCGACGCCGGCACCCCGGCGAACTGCAGCGAGCCCTGCGCCCGGTCGAGGAAGGCGAACAGCAGCGCGGCGAACGCGATGCCGACCGGCTTGTTGCGGCCGAGCAGCGCCACGGCGATGCCGAGGAAGCCGAGGCCCGCGGTGAAGTTGGAGTTGAACGCGCCCTTGTCGCCGAGGATCTCGGGCAGGCCGATGAGCCCGGCGATGCCGCCGGACATGACCATCGCCGCGATGATCATCTTTTTGGGGTTGACGCCGGAGGCGAGCGCCGCCGGGCCGTTGAGCCCGCTGGCCTTGACGTCGAAGCCGAAGCGGGTGCGCTCCAGCACGATCCAGACGATCACGCCGAGCACGATCGCCACCAGCAGGAAGCCCTGCAGACCGCCGCCACGGGTGGGCGCGACCAGCCCGAACCAGTCGAAGAGGACGTTGAGGTTCGGGAACATGGCCGACTCCGGCAGCTCCGGAGTGGTCGTGGTGAGCTGCCCCGCCGCGCGCTCGCCCGCGAACGGCCCTCGCACCAGGTACGACGTCAGGTTGATGGCGATGTAGTTGAGCATGATCGTGGCGATGACCTCGTTCACGCCCCTGGTCACCTTCATGACCGCGGGGATGAGCGCGTAGAGGCCGCCGGTGGCCGCCGCCACGATGATGATCACCGCGATCTGGATCGGCGCGGGCGCGGTGAACGTGGAGCCCACGTAGGCCGCGACGATCGCGGCGAGCCGGTACTGGCCCTCCACGCCGATGTTGAAGAGGTTCATGCGGAAGCCGACGGCCACGGCCAGCCCGGCGATGAACAGCGGCACCGCCCGGTTGATGAAGGTCGCGATGCCGTTCGACTGGGCCCGCCCGACGTCGCCGAAGTTGAAGAAGGCGGCGAAGGCGTCCAGCGGGCTGGCGCCCGCCGCGAGGATCGCCACGCTGGAGATCGCGATGGCCAGCACGATCGCGATGACGACGCCGGTCACGGTGAGCAGCGCCCGGTTGAGCCCCGCGGGCATCACGTCTCCTCAGTGCCGGCGATGGCGCCGGTCATGTAGCCGCCCAGCCGCTCGGGCGTGATGTCGGACGGGTCGAGCGTGGCCACGAGGCGCCCGCGGTAGATGACCCGGATGGTGTCGGACAGGCCGATCAGCTCGTCGAGGTCGGCGGAGATCAGCAGCACGGCGAGGCCGGCGGCGCGGGCGTTGCGGAGGTGGTCCCAGATGGCGGCCTGCGCGCCGACGTCCACGCCGCGGGTGGGGTGCGCGGCGATGAGGAACTTGGGCTCGCCGCTCATCTCGCGGCCGACGATGAGCTTCTGCTGGTTGCCGCCGGACAGCGCGAGCGCCAGGGTCTCGACGCCCGGGGTGCGGACGTCGTAGTCCTTGACGATGCGCTCGGTGTCGTTCCTGGCGGCGCGCCGGTCGATCCAGATGCCCTTCCTTGCGGGCTTCCTGGTCTGGTGGCCGAGCACCCGGTTCTCCCAGAGCGAGGCCTCCAGGAGCAGTCCCTGGCGGTGGCGGTCCTCGGGGATGTAGCCGATGCCGGCCTCGCGGCGGCGCAGCGTCGGCCAGGAGCTCACGTCGTGCTCGCCGAGCGTGATCGTGCCGTGCGCGGCGCGGATGCCCATGATGGCTTCGATCAGCTCGGACTGGCCGTTGCCCTCGACGCCGGCGATGCCGAGGATCTCGCCCTCGTGGATGTCGAACGACACGTCGTCCAGCAGCAGCCGCTTGCCGTCGGCGCGCAGCGTGGCGACGTACTCCTCCGCAGGGACGCCCTTGGGCGCGGGGTGGTGGCCGTCGGCCTCCACCGTGAGGTGCGCGACCCGGAACGCCGTCCGGTCGGTCACGGTGGACTCGCGGGTCTCGGGGGTGGGCAGCTCGCTGCCGACCATCAGCTCGGCGAGCTGGCGGGCGCTGGTCACCTCGGCGCGCGGCATGGCGGCGACGGTGGTGCCGCGCCGGATCACGGTGATCGCGTCGGCGATGCCGAGCACCTCGTCGAGCTTGTGGGAGATGAAGATGACGGTCAGGCCCTCGGCCTTGAGCTCGCGCAGGTTCTGGAAGAGCTCCTCGACCTCCTGGGGCACCAGGACGGCCGTCGGCTCGTCGAGGATGAGGATGCGGGCGCCCCGGTAGAGCACCTTGAGGATCTCGACCCGCTGGCGGTCGCCGACGCCGAGGTCCTCCACGAGCCGGTCGGGGTCGACGCGCAGGCCGTGCGTCTCGGCCAGCTCCGCGATGCGGGCGCGGGCCCTGCCGGTGTCGAGCAGCCCGGCCCGGGTGGGTTCGGCGCCGAGAACGATGTTCTCCAGCACGGTGAGGTTGTCGGCCAGCATGAAGTGCTGGTGCACCATGCCGATGCCGACGGCGATGGCGTCGCTCGGCGAGCGGAAGCTCACTTCCTCGCCGTTCACCTTGATGGTGCCCTCGTCCGGCTTCTGCATGCCGTAGAGGATCTTCATCAGGGTGGACTTGCCCGCGCCGTTCTCGCCCACGATGGCGTGCACCGTCCCGGGTGCGACGGTGATGCGGATGTCATGGTTGGCGACGACACCGGGGAAACGCTTGGTGATGCCCTCCAGCTCTACGGCGGGTCGCGCCGTGGCCAGGGTGTCAGCACTCATTTCGCCTCTCCTAGGAGCAGGGCGGAGGTAGACGAGAGGGCCCGAAGCTGACTCCGGGCCCTCGATGTCGGTCCTGCCCAGGGTTACGGCTTGGCCGGAACCGTGATCTTGCCGTCGACGATGTCCTTCTTGGCAGCGTCGAGCTTGTCCTTGATGTCGTCGATCTCGCCACCGGTGGTGGAGAGGCCCACGCCGTCGACCTTCAGGTCGTAGACGGTGTCGGTGCCGCCCTTGGCGCCGCCCTGGATGGCCTTGATGAACTCGAAGACGCCGACGTCGACGCGCTTCAGCATCGAGGTCATGATGACGCTCTGGAGGTCGGTCTCCTTGACCGTCTGGCGCTGGTCGGAGTCGACGCCGATGGCCTTCTTCTTGGCCGCGGCCGCCGCCTGGAACACGCCGAGGCCGGAGTCGCCGGAGGCGTGGTAGACGATGTCCGCGCCGTCCTGGTACATCTTCTCGGCCGCGATCTTGCCCTTGTCGGGGGCCTTGAAGCCGGAGAAGTCGCCGTCGGGGCTGATGTACGTGACGTCGATCTTGGCGTCCGCCTTGACCGACTTCACACCCGCCTCGAAGCCTGCCTGGAACTTCTTGATCAGGTCGTTCTCGACGCCGCCGACGAAGCCGACGTGGCCTTCCTTCGACTTGAGCGCGGCCGCGACGCCCGCCAGGTAGGAGCCCTGCTCCTCGGCGAACAGCAGGCCGGTCACGTTGGGCCCGTTGGAGGCGGAGTCGACGACCGCGAACTGGATGTCCGGGTATTCCTCGGCCGTCTTCTTGATGTCATCGCCGTAGGCGAAGCCCACGCCGATGATCGGGTTGTAGCCCGCGTCGGCGAGCTGACGCAGCAGGTCGCCGCGGTTGGAGCCGTCGGCCGCGGGGCTCAGCTCCTTGATCTCGGCGCCGAGCTCCGTCTTGGCCTTCTCCAGGCCCGCGTACGCCGCGTCGTTGAAGGACTTGTCACCGCGCCCGCCAATGTCGAAGGCCAGGCCGACCTTGAGCGCGCCCTTCGCCGCCTCGCTGGAGGCGCCGGCGCTGCTCGGCGCCTCGCTGGCCGTGGTTCCCCCGCTGTCGCCGCCGCAGGCGGCCGCTGCCATGAGCATGACGCCGGCCACGGAGCCGAGCGCCATCCTGTTGAATCGCTTGCCGAGCAAGGCGACTCCCTTCCATTTCCCCGCCGTCGGGTTCATCGCAGGCGCGAATAAACGTACGGCACCTGCACGGAAGATAGTTGCTTGACCAGGGCAGACCAAACCGGCGCACAGGGTCGCAACCGCTCCGTTATCGACATCAAGCGCGACCGTGACCTGAGGTCCGCGCCAGCGAACACGCTAGCGGGGCTGTGATGTTTTGCCCAACTTTGGGGCGGGAATCACCTCTTGCTTGACGGCCGATCTTGGCGGAGATTCCAAGCATGCCCTCCCGTAAGGCACTGGCCGTGCCGCTCGCCGCGCTCCTCGTCGCGGCTCTGACCGGCACCACCCCCGCCGCAGCAGCAGACACCCCCACGATCAAGGTCGAGAACAACGCGACCCAGCCGGTCTTCTCCCGGGCCGACGCCGTCAAGCAGACCGTGTACGTCGAGGTCGCCGGCACCGACAGCGACAACGACGGCGCCCCCGACCGGGTCGCCGTCGACATCCTGCGTCCCAAGGAGACCGACGCCGGGCTCAAGGTCCCGGTCATCATGGAGGCCAGCCCGTACTACGCGGGCGGCAACGACGTCGCCAACCACACCGTGGACGTGGACGAGAACGGCAACCCGCTCCCCACGCTCAGGTCGCTGTCGAGCAAGCTCGCCGCCGAGCCCTTCGCCGGCTACTACGACAACTACTTCCTGCCCCGCGGCTACGCCATCGCCCTGGTGGAGAACCTCGGCAGCGGCCGGGCCACCGGCTGCCCGACCTCCGGCGACCGCAACGAGACCGCGGGCCCGAAGGCCGCGATCGACTGGCTCAACGGCCGCGCCCGCGGCTTCGACGCCGACGGCAACCCGGTCGCGGCCACCTGGTCCACCGGCAAGGTCGGCATGATCGGCGTCTCCTACAACGGCACCCTGCCCAACGCCGTCGCCGCGACCGGCGTCGAGGGGCTGAAGACGATCGTCCCGATCGCCGCGATCTCCAGCTGGTACGACTACTACCGCGCCAACGGCGGCGTCGTGGCCCCCGGCGGCTTCCAGGGCGAGGACCTGGACGTGCTCGCCAAATACGTCCTGACCAGGCAGAACGGCCAGGAGGCGTGCGGCGCGCTGATCGACTCCATCACCACGGGCCAGGACCGGATCACCGGCGACTACAGCCCGCTCTGGGACGCCCGCAACTACCTCGACGACGTGAACAAGGTCAAGGCCAGCGTCTTCGTCGTGCACGGGCTGAACGACTGGAACGTCAAGACCAAGCAGTTCGCCCAGTGGTGGTACGCCCTGGCCAAGCGGCACGTGCCGCGCAAGATCTGGCTGCACCAGGGCACGCACATGAACCCGTTCTCGCTGCGCACCGCCGAGTGGCTGCGCCAGCTCCACGGCTGGTTCGACTACTGGCTGCACGGCATCGACTCGGGCATCATGCGCGAGCCGCAGGCCGACGTCGAGATCGGCCCCGGCCAGTGGGGGCGGCACGCCTCGTGGCCGCTGCCCGGCACCGCGGCCGTCCCGCTCCACCTGGGCTCCGGCGGGCACCTGGGCCTGATGCCGCGGCCGCTGTCGCCGCGCGAGACGTTCACCGACCAGAAGACGAGGACGGCCGAGCAGCTCGTCGAGGCCACCGGCGCGGATCCGAACCGGCTCGCGTACACGACCGGTGAGCTGCCGGCCGACGTGCGGATCTCCGGGACGCCGACGGTGTCGGTGCGGGCCTCGGTGAAGGACGGCTCATCGCCGTACCTGACGGCGCTGCTCGTGGACTACGGCTCCGACGTCCGGGCCAACGGCACGCTGGTGCCGACGGGCGAGACGCTCTGTTACGGGCAGGGCGTTCCTGGCGACACCGGCTGCACCGCGCTGCGGACGCTCGGCACGGCCACGACCCCGTACAAGATCGTCACCCGGGGCTGGCTGGACGTGCGCAACCGCGTCCACGCGGACCGCACGCAACCGCTGCGTGCGGGCAAGGAGTACGACTTCACCTGGGACTTCCAGCCCACAGATCATGTGTTCAAGAAGGGCCACCGGCTGGGCCTGGTGATCATCTCCACCGACTACGACTACACCCTGCGCTACCCGCCGGGCACGACGTTCACGGTCGCGCCCGGCCGGTCGGCGCTGAAGCTGCCGGTGGTCACGCCAGCGCGCTGGTGACCGTCGAGTCGAGCGGCCCGACCTCCCACAGGGCGGTGAACGCGGTGGCGGCCATGACGCGCACGCCCATGGCGATCGCCTGCTCGTCCACGTCGAACGTGCCCTGGTGGATGTCGTAGGTGACGCCGTCGGGCGAGCGGGTGCCGAGGCGGGCGAACGCCCCGGGGACCGACTCGAGATACCAGGCGAAGTCCTCGCCGCCGAGCGACTGCTGGGTCGGGACGACCGCGCCCGCGCCCAGCACGCGCTCGGCGGCCTCGCCCAGCATCTCGACGCTGACCTCGTCGTTGACGACCGGCGGCACGCCGCGGGTGTAGTCCATGGTGGCCTCGATGCCGTAGGCGCTCGCGACCGACTCCAGCAGCGACTTGATCAGGTCGGGGGCGGCGTGCCAGGCCTCCTCGTCGAGGCAGCGCACGGTGCCCTCGGCCACGCCGTCGTCGGGGATCGCGTTGGCGGCCGAGCCGGCCTCGACGCGGCCCCAGACGAGGCTGAGCGAGGAGCGCGGGTCGACCCGGCGCGACAGCGCGGCGGGCAGCTCGGTGAGGATCTTGGCCAGCGCGAAGACGAGGTCGGCGGTCAGGTGGGGGCGGGCGGTGTGCCCGCCGGGGCCGGAGACCCGGACGGTCAGGCGGTCGCAGGCGGAGGTGATCGGGCCCACGCGCAGGCCGAGCTGGCCGACGTCCACCCGCGGGTCGCAGTGCAGGCCGAAGATGCGGTCCACGCCGCTGATGCCGCCGTGCGCCATGACCTCAAGGGCGCCGCCGGGGGCCTCCTCGGCCGGCTGGAAGATCAGCCGGACCCGGCCGGGCAGGAGGCCCGCCGCGGCCTGCTGGGCGAGGAAGAGCGAGGTGCCGAGCAGCACGGTCGTGTGCACGTCGTGGCCGCAGGCGTGGCAGACCCCCGGCACGGTCGAGCGGTAGGGCACGTCCTTCTCGTCCTGCAGCGGCAGCGCGTCGATGTCGGCGCGCAGGGCGATCGTGGGGCCGTCGCCGCTGCCGACGTCGCAGATCAGGCCGGTGCCCTTGGGCAGCACCCGCGGGCTCAGCCCGGCGGCGGTGAGCCGCTCGACGATGCGCTGTGTCGTGCGATATTCGGCGAAGGCCAGCTCGGGGTGCATGTGGAGGTCGCGGCGGAACGCCACGAGATCCTGCTCACTCTCGGCCAGGAACGCGTCGAGTTCGCCCCGCAGCTCACGTCCCCGCATATGTCACCACTCCGTCCCAATGCCGCGCGCCCTGGAATCAACTGAAGCCGGCGCGGCTAGTGCGCTGTCGTACTCGTCATCCCGCCGTGGGGCCGCCCCCCGGTCGAGCGGCCGACTCGGCGAATCAAAAAACACCCGCTGGTTCGGGTGCGTGAGATCGTCGGCATGGGCTTGCGTGCGTCGGTCGCGCTGCCGCTGTGCAGCCAGGGAGCACAGCGGTCGGCCGTGAGCCCGGTGGCGATGGTCTCGACTCTATCGCTCGTCCGCGGCTCCGCGCCGACAGATACACCAAAAGTTAGCCGACTGCAGGTCCGTAACCCCTGCTTGTCACCTTACGTGATGTTCCGCCTGGTCCGGAAATAGTCACAAGGGATCAGTAGATGGTGACCCGTCGTCGCTACTTCCAAACGTGGTGCGCGATTCCGAATCCTGTCACCTTCTGTCATGGTCATCACACTTCGCGGCTGGCTGTTTTTGGGGTGAATCGGTGTTTCACTCGCAATATGATCACTACTATCCCGTTCGGGGAGAAGTATGCTGGGTTGAGCATCTTCGAGCCGAGTGAGGGGACCCTGGTGGTCGTACCCTCGCTCTCCCTTCCCCAGGACGAGCTCCGCCGCATCAAGGCGGCCAGGTCCTACGAGGAGCGTTTGCTCTTCCTCCTGCTGACGCTCCGGGAACCCGGGGTAAAGGTGGTCTACCTCTCCTCCGCGCCCATCGATCCCGGCATCATCGACTACTACTTCTCGTTCCTGCCCGATCCTGACGACGCCGCCAAGCGCCTCACGCTGATCACGCTCGACGACCCCTGGTCCCAGCCGCTGACCAGGACCCTGCTCGGCCGTCCCGACGTGCTGGAGCAGCTGCGGGCGGAGATCGACGGCGACGCCTGTCTGGTGCCGTTCGTGCTGAGCGAGCTGGAGGAGGAGCTCGCCTCGTCACTCAACGTCCCCATCTACGGACCGGCCACCTCGTACGCCTACTACGGCTCCAAGAGCGGGGCCCGCGAGATCGGCCACGAGGCCGGCGTGCCCATGGCGCGCGGCTTCGGCGACCTGCGGACGCCGCTGGAGATCGAGGAGGCCGTCGAGGCCCTGCCGGGCGAGCGGGTGATCATCAAGCTCAACGACGCCTACTCGGGGCTGGGCAACGCCATCGTCACCAAGTCCGACCGGTCGCGGATCGACTTCTCGGCCGGCGACGAGACCTGGGAGGCGTTCTCCGCCAAGATCAGGGACCGGGGCGCGGTGGTGGAGGAGTACATCGAGCACCGGCCGCTCTACTACCCGAGCGCCCTCGCGGCCATCTCGCCGGGCGGCCACGCCCGCGTGCTGGCCACGCACGACCAGGTGCTCGGCGGCGACAGCGGCCAGGTCTACCAGGGCTGCACGTTCCCCGCGGCCCCCGAGTACCGCGCCGAGGTGGACGCGTCCGCCGGGCGCATCGCTCGGGTCCTCGCCGAGCGCGGCGTGGTGGGCGTGTTCGGCATGGACTTCTTCGCGCTCAAGGCCGATGCGGGCTACGCGGCGCTGCTGTGCGAGATCAACCTGCGCATCGGCGGCACCACGCACCCGTACGGCGCCGTCACGCTGACCACCGGCGCCGTCTACGACCCCGGCACCGGCCTGCTCATGGCCGGCGGCCAGCCGAAGTTCTACACCGCGACCGACAACTACGCCGCCGGCTGCCTGCGCGGCCGCACGCCCCGCGAGGTCATGCGGACGGCCGAGCGCCTCGGTCTCGGCTTCGACCACGAACGCCGCACCGGCAACGTCTTCCACCTGCTCGGCGCGATCCCCGAGCACGGCAAGCTGGGCTTCACCTCGATCGGCGACTCCAGACAGGAGGCCGACGAGCTGCACGCGCTCACCCGGCGCCTCCTCAGCGCACTCTGAGCGCGCGGACCCCGAGGAACATCAGCACCAGGCCGAGCACGATGTTGACCGCGATCAGGATGCCGTGGACCACGTAGAAGGCGGTGGGGTGACCGTCGGCCAGGTTGAAGCCGAGGTTGATCCATTCAAAGATCATGAACGCGCCCAGAGCGACGAGGAACGCGGCGATCTTTCGTGACATGACCATCTCTCTAGTATCGAAGGTGGATCTTCGGGGGATGTGTCGCCACATGGGCATTCATCCAGGGCTACGCTGAGACCCGCCATGTGGACCAAAACCGTACTGATCACGGCGTTCGTCACGTCGGCCTCGCTCACCGGCGGGACCGCGTACGCCGCCCCGGCCACCCCGGTGGGCGGTCCGGCGCTGGGCAGCCGTGGCCTGGTCGCCCCCGAGGGCGTCAAGAAGCCGCCCAAGACCAAGGCTACGTCGTACGTCATCGCGGACGTGGACACGGGCCAGGTGCTCGCCGCAAAGGACGCCCACGGGCGCTACCTGCCCGCCAGCACCCTGAAGACGCTGACCGCGCTCACCCTGATCCCGAAGCTGAACAAGAACCTCAGGATCCGGCCCAGCCAGAACGCCTGCAACCAGGAGGGCAGCGCGGTCGGGCTCACGCCGAAGGCCACCTACCGGGTCGAGGACCTGTTCAGGGGCCTGATGATGACCTCGGGCAACGACGCGGCCATGGCGCTCGCCGAGGTCAACGGCGGCCTGGCCAAGACCATGCGGGAGATGAACGAGGAGGCCAGGCGGCTGCAGGCGAACGACACCGTCGCCAAGACGCCGAGCGGCCTCGACAAGCCCGGCCAGAGCAGCTCGGCCTACGACCTGGCGCTCATCGCCCGCGCCGGCCTGGCCAATCCCGACTTCCTCCGCTACATCAGCACCAAGACGGCGAACTTCCCGGCCCCGAAGGGCAAGACGTACCAGATCAGCAACCACAACAAGCTGCTCTGGCGCTACCAGGGCATGATCGGCGTCAAGAACGGCTGGACCTCCAAGGCCCTCGGCAGCTTCGTCGGCGCGGCCACCCGCGGCGGCCACACGATCGTGGTGAGCGTCATGCGCCACGAGGGCTACTTCTGGGAGGAGGTCGGCGAGCTCATGGACTGGGGATTCTCGGTGCGGGGCAAGGTGACCCCGGTCGGGCAGCTCGTGGACCCGCTGCCGGCCCAGCAGCCGGCCGCGCCGCAGGCGCGGGCCTCCGGCGGCCCGGTCACCCAGGTGACCCCCGCCCAGCAGCCGCCGCTGCTGGACGCCGCCGCCCGGCAGCAGACCGACCGCACCAAGGCGATCGGGGCGGCCGTGATCGGCGGCGGGCTGCTGTTCGGGACCGTCTGGCTGGTGTACGGGATCCGCCGCCGACGCCGGGCCGGCTCACGTCTCTGAGCCCTCCTCCGACGGCCGCGTGATCGGCGAGGGCACCGGCGTGGGCGCGGGCGGCGGGCAGTAGCCGGCCGTGGCCGTCCAGGCGGCCACGTGCAGGACGAGCCGGGCCGAGAAGTTGATCCAGACGAGCAGGCCCACGATCACCGCGAACGTGCCGTAGACGGGGTTGCCGAGCGTCGTGGCGAGCAGCAGGGTGGCGAGCTGCTTGAGCACGCCGAACCCGATCGCGCCGATCACCGCTCCCTTGGCGATCACCTTGAACGGCTGGACCGGCTTGGCCACCCAGCCGAGCAGGATGACGAACAGCACCCAGTCGGCGGCGAGCCCGGCCACCACGCCCGCCAGCCGCAGCCCGAAGGTCGCCAGGGGCGACTCGCTGCCGAAGACGAGGTGCAGGACCTTGTCGGTCGCGCTGGTGGCGAACCCGCCGACCAGCACGGACGTGATCATGGCGATCCCGATCATCAGGAGCGAGGACAGGTCGCGCAGCTTGCCGACGAAGAAGTTGAGCGGCGGCTGGGTGGTCATGTAGATCTCGCGGAGCGCTCCGCGCAGGGCGTCCAGCGCGCCGAGCCCGGCGTAGAGCAGGCCGAGCAGGCCGATGACGCCGGCGGTCGCCTTGGCCTCGGCGATGGCCTTGAGGTTGAGCTGCTCGGCGATGCCGGGCAGCCGCTCGGTGATCGCGGCTTCGAGTGCCTGCCTGGTGGTCTCGCTGGTGGCCACCATGTAGCCGAGCACCGCGTACGCGAGCGCCACCAGCGGGAAGAACGACAGGAACGCGAAGTAGGTGACCGCGCCGGCCAGCCGGTCGCCGTTCTGGCCCTGGTAGCGCTGCACGCCGCGGATGAGGTGGTCGAGCGAGAGCCTGCGCACCCGCCAGTGGTCGACCGTCCGGCGCCCCCAGGCCCGGACCGCCTCGACGCGCCGCCACAGACTCGCCATTCCACGCCTCCAGGCCTCACCAGATCACGGTGGAGCATCTGCCCAGCCCGGCGCGCCGCACGCCCGCCGACCGGCGAGCCTACAGGCGCGGCGCCTGTCAGAGATCGTGGCGGGCGGCCCAGGCCGCGATCGCGGCGGCGATCTCGGCCGGCCGGTCCTCGGTGGCGTGGTGCCCGGCCGGGCCGAGGTGCAGGGTCTCCAGCGCCGCCATGTTGTCCGCGCACCACTCGGCCACTGCCGGGGTGATCAGCAGCGTCGGCGAGGAGTCGAAGGTGAGCAGCAGCTTCGGCACCTCGTCCGAGGCCCCCAGCCACTTGCCGAAGAAGGCCACCCGCTCGGCCACGTCGGCCGGCTCCCCGTCGAGCGGCAGCGAGCGCGCCCACTCCAGCAGCGGCCGGCGGCTCTCGCGCGTCGGGTAGGGCTCCAGGTAGGGCCGCAGGTCCTCCTCGCTCAAGGGCGTCAGCACACCGCCGGTGTAGGCGGAGCGGATGAGGAAGTCGCCGTCGAGCACCAGCTTCTCGCCCTCGGGGCCGCGGATGGTCTCGGCGCGGCTGCGCGGCGCCTCGCCCAGCTCGTCCAGGCTCGTCCCGCGGACGACCGCCTCCATGAGCGCCACGCCCCGCACCCGTTCCGGATGCCGGGCCGCCCAGTCGCAGGCGAGCGTGCCGCCCCAGTCGTGGCCGATGAGCACCACGTCCTCCAGGCCGAGCGCGTCGAACCAGGCGTCCAGGTAGCGGGCGTGGTCGCCGAAGCGGTAGGGCAGGTCGGGCTTGCCCGAGCGGCCCATGCCGATGAGGTCGGGGGCGAGCAGGCGGCGTCCCGGCGCGGCCACGCCGGGCAGCACGTCCCGCCACGCGCGGGAGGAGGAGGGGTTGCCGTGCAGGAAGACGAAGGGGACGCCCTCGTCGGAGTCCTCGTAGTGGAGGGAGGAGCCGAGCACGTCGATCATCATGACGTCAATCCGTTCGTGTGACTAACGTTTGTCGCACTAACGATAAGTCGTTAGGGCGACTAACGCAATAGGCTCTGCGCATGACGGACGACGACCCCATGGCGGGGCAGCCGACCCCGGCCGCCCTGCGCGCCCTGGCCAGCCGTACGTTGTCGCTGGTCGCGATGCAGTCCGACCGGATGGTCAACGAGGGCCTGGCCCGCCTGGACGCCCGCAAGTGGCACTACGCCGCGCTCGTGGCCCTGCGCGAGGGCGGGCCCGTCAGCCAGGCCGAGCTGAGCCGGCGCACCGGCATCTACCGCAGCGACCTGGTCGCGGTCATCAACGAGCTGGCCGAGCGCGGCCACGTCGAGCGCTCCCCCGACCCCGCCGACCGCCGCCGCAACGTCATCCGGCTCACGGCACGGGGCCGGGAACACCTCGACCGGCTCCAGGAGGTGGTCACCTCCCTCCAGGACGAGTTGCTGGCCCCGCTCACACCCGCCGAACGCGAGCAGTTTTCGGACCTGCTGACCCGCATTTATCAGCACCACGCGTGCCGCTGAACACGAACCCCTTTCACCTTTGTGACCTGCGAAGACACCGAACGCCCTTCACCTTTTTCGGCTGTGCCGAAACCACTCACAGGCGGAGTCCTGGAGCCCTAGCCTGTGGGCAGTTGCGACAGAGCCAGGAGGCGCCACGTCCCATGACCGAGATCACGACCGGTCAGATGGTCCGGCTTCAGCGCGAGCGAAGGGGCATGAGCACCACCGCGCTGGCCACCCAGTCCGGATGCACCCCCAGACACATCGAACTCATCGAGCACGGCAAACGCACCCCCTCGCTCCCCCTCCTGCGCGAGATCGCCAAGGTGCTCGGCGTACGGACCGCGGTGCTGCTCGGCGAGACGCCCCGCGACTCGCACGAGCCCAGCAGGCCGCAGATCAGCGACATCGAGCGGGCCATGTTCACCTGCCGGCCCCTCGCGCCCGACCTCGAACCGCCGGACGCCGAGCAGCTCTCCGAACGGGTCGCGGCGGCGCGCGACGCCTGGTTCACCTCGGCCAGGCGCTACTCGATCCTCATGGCGGCGCTGCCGTCCCTGGTCTCCGACGCCGAGAGCCTGGCCGCCGAGCGCACGCCGCGTGCCCGCAGCGTCGCCACGGACGCGTACATGCTGGCCAGGGGCGTGCTCAAGCACCTGCAGCGGGTGGACCTCGCGCACCTCGCGGCCGACCGGGCCATGCGCCTCGCCGAGGAGTCCGAGGACCCGCTGACGATCGCGTGGGCGTACTGGAACCTCGGGCAGTCGATGTTGTCCGACGACATGCACCAGATCGCCTACGACGTCGCCAGGCAGGGCATCGAGCTGCTCGAACCGCACGTGCCCGACGGCGACGAGCGGCATCTCAAGGCGCTCGGCGCGCTGCACCTGCTGGCCGCCATCGGCGAGTCCCGCTCGGGCGACGACGACCGGGCGCGCGAGCGCCTGCGCGGCACCGCGAGCCGGCTCGCCGAGCGCGTACGCGACCACTCCGACGTCTACGACCTCGCCTTCTTCGGCCCCACGAACGTCGCCATCCACCTCGCCAGCGTCGAGAACGACGCCGGCCGCCCCGAGGACGTGCTGCGCATCGCCGACGACATCGACCTCACCGCGACCCCGTCCATCGAGCGGCGCACCACCCACCTCGGCGAGGTCGCCCGCGCCTGCGAGGACCTCGGTGACGACGCCGCCAGCCTGCTGCACCTGCTGCGGATCGAGCGCGAGTCCCCCGAGGAGCTGGACCACAAGCTGCTGCTCAGGGAGATGGTCCGGGCGCTGGCGCGGCGGGCCAGGCCGTCGTGGGCGCCGGAGGTCCGCCGGCTCGCCGAGCGCCACGGCATCCAGAACTGATCGAGGCCGAACTCGTAGTTCGGTCCTGGCGAACCGGGAGTTCTTTCGCCCGAGTTCGTCACGGACCGGCGTCTCGGTGCCACGCTGCGTTCATGACCACAGCGCCGAGTGCCGACCTCGTCATGGAACGACTGCTTGAGGAAGCCGCACGGGAGTTCCCCGGCTGGGCGTTCGAACGACACCACGCCGGCTGGACCGCCGCCCGCGGCGACCTCCGGCTCACCAGGCCGAGCCTGGCCGCCCTCCGCGCGCTCCTGCGCGTGCACCGGGAGGCCAGGGAAGGCTGACGTCAGGACGCCCGCCCCGGACCGGCCGCGATCCGTCCGGCCACCGCGTCGAGCACCAGGCCGAGGCCGAGGGCGAAGCGGTCCAGGGCCCGCTGCAACGTGTACGGCAGCGCGGTGTCCGACACCCCGAACGCCCCGGCCTCCTCCAGCGCGGCGAGCAGCGGGAAGCGCCCGTTCATGCGCTCCTCCAGGAACGGCGCCCGCCGCTCCCACCACTCGTCGTCGCTGCTGCCGGTCTGCGCGGGCGCCTGCTCGGCCTCGACCACGGCCGCCGCGGCGCCCCTCGTGTACGAGTCCACCGCCGCCACACAGCCCACCACGTCCGCCGCGGCCAGCCCGTGCCCGTGCAGCAGCGCCAGCGTGGCCTCGTACCGGGCGAGGACGTGGGGGCCGAAGACGGTGCGCGAGGTGGACACCTGCAGCAGCCACGGGTGGGCCCGGTAGGCGGCCAGGTCGGCCTCGGCGACGCCGCGCAGCCCGGCCCGCCAGCCCGAGGTGGCGTCGGGCAGCGGCTGCCCGCCCACCACCCGGTCGACCATCAGCTCCAGCAGCTCGGCCTTGCCCGGCACGTACGTGTAGAGCGACGCCGTGCCGATCCCGAGCTCCTGGGCCAGCGCCCGCATGGACAGCGCGGCCGGCCCGGCCCGGTCGGCCACGGCGACGGCGGCGTCCACGACGGCGGCCAGCTCCAGCCGCTGCCTGGGCCCGCGCCGGGGGGCCGGGAGCCCGTCCCAGAGCAGGGCCATGGTCCGTGCGGGGTCGCCCCGGCCCGCGTACTCCATGACAGGGGCCTCCTTAAACTCCGAACAGCGTACGATGTTTTCATGAGCGAGACCGTCATCCCCCTCCTGCCCTGCCGGCAGCTCGACGACGTCCTGCCCTTCTACCGCGCGCTCGGCTTCGACGTCACCTACCGCCAGGAGCGCCCCAACCCGTACGCCGCCGTCCGCCGGGGCGGCGTCGAGCTGCACTTCTTCGGCGTGCCCGGGTTCGATCCCGAGCAGTCCATGGGCAGCGTGGTCGTGGTGGTGCCGGACACGGGGGCGCTGCACGCGGCGTTCGCGGCGGGGCTGCGGGCGGCGTTCGGCAAGGTGCCGGTCTCCGGGATCCCGAGGATGACCCGGCCGCGGCGCGTGCAGGGCACGTCGGGCGGGTTCGTCGTGGTGGACCCCGGCGGCAACTGGGTGCGGATCAGCCGCCGCAAGGAGGACGACGCCGGCGAGCCGGACCCGGCGGAGGGGCGGCTCGCGCGGGTGGTCGCGGCCGCCGCCCGCCAGGCCGACGCGCGCGGCGACGTGGCGGCGGGCGTCAAGCTGCTGGAGACGGGCCTCGCCAGGCACGCGGCGGCGCCGCCCACGCAGCGACTGCCCGCCCTGGTCTATCTGGCTGAGCTGCGGCTGCGCGCCGGCGATCGGGACGCGGCGGCGGCGCTGCTCGCCGAGGCCGCCGCGCTGGAGCTGACGGAGACGGAGCGTGAGGCCCTGGCCGAGGACCTCGCGGCCGCCACCGACCTCGCGAGCCGCCTCGGCCCCTGAGCCGGGGGTCGGAGCTTGGGCAGCTCCTCGGCCCCTGAGCCGGGGGTCAGAGCTTGGGCAGGAAGCCGACCCGGTCGCGGACCTGCTCCATGGTCTGCCGGGCGACCGCCCCCGCGCGCTCGGCGCCGACCGCGAGCATGCGGTCGAGCTCCGCCTCGTTGGACAGCAGCTTCTCGACGCGCTCGCGGATCGGCGTGAACGTCTCGACGACGGCCTCGGCGACCTCCTTCTTGAAGGTGCCGTAGCCCTGCCCGGCGTAGCGGGCGACCAGGTCGGGGATCGGCGTGCCGGTCAGCGCCGACTGGATGCGCAGCAGGTTGGAGATGCCCGGCTTGTTCTCCTCGTCGAACAGGACCTCGGTGCCGGTGTCGGTGACCGCCCGCATGACCTTCTTGCGCAGCGGCCCCGGCTGCTCCAGGACGTCGAGGATGCCCGCCGGGCTGGAGGACGACTTCGACATCTTCGCCGTCGGGTCCTGGAGGTCGGTGATCTTCTCGACCTCCTTCAGGATGTAGGGCTCGGGCAGCGTGAAGGTGTCGCCGAAGCGGTGGTTGAAACGCTGGCCGAGGTCGCGGGTCAGCTCCAGGTGCTGCTTCTGGTCGGCGCCCACCGGCACCTTGTCGGCCTGGTAGATGAGGATGTCGGCGGCCTGGAGGATGGGGTAGGTGAACAGCCCCACGCTGGCCGCGCTCTCGCCGAACTTGGCCGACTTGTCCTTGAACTGCGTCATCCTGCCCGCCTCGCCCATGCCGGTGAGGCAGATCAGGATCCAGGCGAGCTCGGTGTGCTCACGCACGTGCGACTGCACGAAGACGGTGGCCTGCTCGGGGTCGAGACCCGCGGCGAAGAGCTGCGCGGCGGCCACGCGGCTGCGCCGGCGCAGCGCTGCGGGCTCGGTCGGCACGGTGATCGCGTGCAGGTCGACCACACAGTAGAAGGCGTCGTGGGTCTCCTGCATGGTGACCCACTGACGGACCGCACCCAGGTAGTTGCCCAGGTGGAAGGAGTCCGCGGTGGGCTGGATGCCGGAGAGAACACGAGGTCTGGCCATAGCAGGCAATTGTGTCAGGAATCCTGGTCGGGCGGCGACTCAACGGCCGGTCGGCGTTTCACCCGCACCCGGGCGATCCGCCGCCCGTCCAGCTCGATGACCTCCAGGTCGAAGCCGGCCACCTCGACCCGCTCGCCGAGCGCCGCCACGTGGCCCAGCATGGCCATGACGAATCCGCCCAGCGTCTCGTACGGGCCGTCGGGCAGCCTGATGCCGGTCTCGCCGGCGAAGTCGTTGAGGTTGGTCAGGCCGTCGATCTCGATCTCGCCGGCGGGCAGGACGACCACGTCCTCCTCGATGTCGTACTCGTCCCTGATGTCGCCGATCAGCTCCTCGACCAGGTCCTCCAGGGTGATGATGCCGGCGGTGCCGCCGTACTCGTCGACCACGATGGCGAGGTGCTGGCCCTCGTCGCGCATCTCGTTGAGGGTGCTGAGCAGGCGCTTGGAGGCGGGCACGAACTTCGCGGGGCGGATCGGCACGAGCGCGCTGACCGGCTCGTCGCGCCCGGACAGCTCGGGGTCGAGCAGGTCGCGTACGTGCACGAAGCCGATGATCTCGTCGTAGGAGGTGCGGTAGACGGGGAAGCGGGAGTGCGGCAGCCGGGCGGCGACCGCGGCGGCCTCGGCGAGCGGCGTGTCGGCCTCCATGAACTCGACCTCGGTGCGCGGCAGCATCACCTCCCTGAGCTGCCGCTTGCCGGCGGCGAAGACCTCGCCGATGAGCTTGCGTTCGTCGGAGGTCAGGTCGTGGTGGCCGACCACCATGTCGCGCAGCTCCTCGGTGGTGACCTCCTCGCGGTCGGCCTCCGGGTTGCCGCCGAGCAGCCGCACCACGCCGTCGGTGGACTTGGAGAGCATCCAGATGATCGGCCGCGACAGGCGGGCGACCCAGTCGAGGAACGGGGCCACGAACAGCGAGAGCCCTTCGGCCCGCTGGAGCGCCAGACGTTTGGGCGCCAGCTCACCGAGCACGAGGGAGACGTACGAGATGGCCAGCGTGACCAGCACCAGCCCGAGCACCGGGGCGACGCCTCCGGGCACGCCCCAGCCCTGCAGCACGGGGGTGAGCTGCGCGCCCAGCCGGTCGGCGCCGAACGCGGCCGAGAGCATGGTGGCCACGGTGACGCCGATCTGGACGGCGGAGAGGAACCGGTTGGGGTCGCGGGCGAGCTTGGCCACGCGTTCGCCCCTGCGGCCGCGCTCGGACAGCTTGCGGATCTGGCTCTCGCGCAACGAGACCATCGCGATCTCGGCGGCGGCGAAGAAGCCCCCGATCAGGACGAAGAGCAGGACCAGGGCGACGTTGGCCGCGACGGTGTCAAACATGGTGGTTGGCAGCGTATACGGGTGCTTTCCCGCGTATGCTGAACGGCAAGCCTTACAAAATCAAACATATTTGAACAGGAGTCCACATGAGATTGCTGGTCACCGGCGGGGCGGGGTACGTCGGCAGCGTCGTCGCGGCCCAGCTCGTCGAGGCGGGGCACGAGGTGACCGTGCTCGACGACCTGTCCACCGGGCATGAGGACGCGGTGCCGGAGGGCGCCAGGTTCGTGCGCGCCGACATCGCCGAGCCCGGTGACGCGCTCGACGGTGTGGACGCGGTGCTCCACTTCGCGGCCAAGTCGCTGGTCGGCGAGTCGGTGGAGAAGCCCGGCCTCTACTGGGCGAACAACCTGGGCGGCACCCTCGCACTGCTGGAGGCCATGCGGGACAAGGGGGTCGGCCGGATCGTGTTCTCCTCGACGGCGGCGACGTACGGCGAGCCGGAGCGCGCGCCGATCGAGGAGAGCGACCCGACGCGCCCGACCAACCCCTACGGCGCCTCCAAGCTCGCCGTGGACACGGCGCTGAGCGCCTTCGCCGGCATCCGCGGCCTGGCCGCCGTGAGCCTGCGCTACTTCAACGTGGCCGGCGCCTACGGCCGCTTCCGCGAGCGCCACGTGGTCGAGACCCACCTCATCCCGAACGTGCTGAAGGTCGCCACCGGCGAGCGCGACTCGGTCAACGTGTTCGGCACCGACTACCCGACCGCGGACGGCACCTGCGTCCGCGACTACGTGCACGTCGCCGACCTGGCGCGGGCGCATTTGCTGGCGCTGGAGGCGCTTACGCCCGGCGAGCACAAGATCTACAACCTGGGCAGCGGCTCCGGGTTCAGCGTGCGTGAAGTGATCTCGGTCTGCCGCGAGGTCACCGGCCACGAAATCCCGGCGGCCTTCGGCGAGCGGCGGCCCGGCGACCCCGCCGTGCTGGTCGCCTCGTCCGCGAAGATCCAGCGCGAGCTGGGGTGGAAGGCCGCCCGGCCGTCGCTGCACGACATCGTCTCGGACGCCTGGGAGGCGCTTTCCGGCAAATGAGCCATATGGCGGCGAGATATGTGCTGTAGTACCGAAACGTGAAGAGCATTTCACCAAGGGTCACGAAACCGATCTTTGGCGCTCTCATCGTGGCAGGCAGCCTGCTCGCCGCCGCGGGGGTGGTGTTCGCCACCCCGGAGGCGGCCCGTCCCGGCCCGCAGGCGACCTGTCCCGCGCAGAGCGACGGCACGGACGGCCGGTGAGCCGGGCGCCACGGGACGGCGAACGAGCCGGGCAATGCGGACGGCCGGTGCGCCGGGCAACGCGGACGCCCCCCGCCGATCGTCGGCGAGGGGCGTCCGGCACGGGCGGGGCGGCTCAGATGAGGCCGAGCTCCTTGACCGCGGTGCGCTCCTCCTCCAGCTCGCGCACGCTGGCGTCGATGCGCTCGCGGGAGAAGGCGTCGATCTCCAGGCCCTGGATGATCTCGAAACGCCCGCCGGCGGCGCGGACGGGGAACGACGAGATGAGGCCCTCGGGCACGCCGTACGAGCCGTCCGAGACGACCGCGGCGGAGGTCCACTCGGTGCCGTTGACCCAGTCGTAGACGTGGTCGATGGCGGCGTTGGCGGCCGAGGCGGCCGAGGAGGCGCCGCGGGCCTCGATGATGGCCGCGCCGCGCTTGGCGACGGTCGGGATGAAGGTGTCCTTCAGCCACTCGTGGTCGACCTGCTCGGCCGCGACCTTGCCGCCGACCTCGGCGTGGAACAGGTCGGGGTACTGGGTGGCGGAGTGGTTGCCCCAGATCGTCATCTTCTTGATCTCGGTGACCGACACCTGGAGCTTGGCCGCGAGCTGCGAGAGCGCGCGGTTGTGGTCGAGCCGGGTCATCGCGGTGAAACGCTCGGCCGGCACGTCGGGGGCGTGCTGCTGCGCGATCAGCGCGTTGGTGTTGGCCGGGTTGCCCACGACCAGGACGCGGATGTCGTCGGCGGCGTGGTCGTTGATGGCCTTGCCCTGCGGGCCGAAGATGCCGCCGTTCGCGCCGAGCAGGTCGCCGCGCTCCATGCCGGCCTTGCGCGGCATGGCTCCGACGAGCAGCGCGACGTTGGCGCCGTCGAACGCGACGTCGGGGCTGTCGGTGATCTCGATGCCGGACAGCAACGGGAACGCGCAGTCGTCCAGCTCCATCGCGGTGCCCTCGGCGGCCTTCACGGCGGCCGGGATCTCCAGCAGGCTGAGCTTGACCGGCACGTCGGCGCCGAGAAGCTGACCCGAAGCGATGCGGAACAGCAGTGCGTAGCCGATCTGGCCGGCGGCTCCGGTGACGGTCACCTTGACGGGCGCAGTGGCTGACGACGCCATGGCCTTTCCCCTAACTCGCAGCAGAATGTCGGACGTTGGGGATGTTACCCGCTCGTCATCCGCAGGTTTCCATCGCGGGTTGCCGTAGCTCGGGTTTGAAGTCGACCTTGCCGAAATACTGGTCGATGAGTCCCTTCATGGCGCCGGTGCGGTAAAGGTCGGCGATGATGCCGTTGACCGCCTTGCAGGTGGCCGCGTCACCGGGGCGGATGCCGACGCCGTAGCGCTCGTTGCTGAGCTTGGCGCCCAGGATCTTGTAGCGCAGCGGCTCGCGGTTGGCGAAGCCGGCCAGGATCACGTCCTCGCCGGGGACGGCGTCGACCTTGCCGGTGCGCAGGAAGTCCATGCACTCGGCGTAGTTGCTCGCGAGCACGGGCTTGACCTTCACGCGGTCCTGGACCTCGCCGACGGACGGGCTGCTGGGGGCGCAGACCCGCTTGCCCGCCAGGTCGTCGAGCTCGTCGACGCCGCCGCCCGCGCGGACGAGCACGTCGCGGTGCGCGAGGTAGTAGGGGCCGGCGAACGGGCTGCGGCCGTCGATCACGTACGTCGCCACGACCAGGTCGAGCTTGCCCTGCGCCAGCCCGGCGGGCCGGTCGTCCCTGCTGACCCGGACGAACTCCGTCTCCCTGGCCCCGAGTCCTGTCGCGATGCGCCGGGCGAGGTCGATGTCGAAGCCCTCGAACGCCTCGCCGTTCTGCAGCCCGACGCCCGGCAGGTCGCCCTTGACGCCGATGACGATCTTGCCGGTGGTGGCCACCTTGTCCACCACGGAGGCGTACGACGGCTCCCCGGCCTTGGTCGGCTCGGCGCCCTGCTCGCGGAAGGCCAGGGGCCAGCCGTTCATCGCGGCGACCATGGCGGCGCCGGCGACCAGCACGAGCACGCCGGCGAAGGCCGCCCACAGCCGCCACCGGGAGCGCCGGCGCGCGGGCGCCGACGACGGCTGGGTGGGCGCGGGGTAGGCCGGCTGCCCGGCCTCGCCCGGCCCGCCGGCGACGTCGCCGGTCCGCGGCACGGGCGGAGTGGTCAACGCCGCCGCCTGGCTCTCGTGCGCCCGCCCGCCGGCGACGCCGGCCTGCCCCTGACCGGTGGTCCCGGCATGCCCCTGGCCAGCGGCACCGGCATGGCCGTGGCCGGTGGTGCCGGGCTGCCCCTGGCCGGTCACTCCGGCATGGCCCTGGCCGGTGGCACCGTGCTGCCCCTGCCCAGTCACTCCGGGCTGTCCCTGGCCGGTGGTGCCGGGCGGTTCCTGGGCGGGCGGGCCGTGCTCGGTCTGCACCAGGGAGCCCGTGCCCCTGCGGGCCGGCAGGTCGGTGACGGACCTGGCGTTGACCCGGCTGAACGGCGTGGTGTCGTCGCCCGCGACCTGCACCCCGCGCGTGAGCACGGCCGTGGAGGCCCCCACGCCGGTGGACTGCCCGAGCAGCCGCAGCAGGATCTGGTCGGCGGAGGGCCGCTCGGCGGGCGCCTTGGCCAGCGCCCCCGCCACCACGCCGCGCAGCGGCTCCGGCAGCATGGTGACGTCGACCTCGTGGTTGAGGATCCGGTTGAGCACGGTCGCGATGGACTTGCCCTCGAAGGCCGCCTGACCGGTCGCGGCGTAGGCGATCGTGGCCCCCCACGAGAAGACGTCGGTGTAGGGGCCGACGTCGTCGCCCGCGATCTGCTCGGGGGCCATGTAGGCGGGCGTGCCGATGGCCCGGCTGGTGATCGTGCCGGTGGAGTCGATGATGCGGGCGATGCCGAAGTCGACCACGCGCGGCCCGTCGGCGGCGATCAGCACGTTGTCGGGCTTGAAGTCGCGGTGGACGATCTGGGCGTGGTGGATGGCGGTGAGCGCGGTGGCGGTGCCGATCGCGAGCCGGTCGAGCGGGGTGCCGCTCAGCGGCCCGTCGGTCTCGATCAGCTCCCTGAGCGAGCGGCCCTCGATGTACTCGCTCGCGATGTACGGCGTGTCGCCGTCGAGGTCGGCCTCGATCACCCGCGCCGTGCAGAACGACGCCACCCGCTGCGCCGCCTTGAGCTCGCGGGCGAAGCGGGAGCGGGCGATGGTGTCGCCGGAGAATTTCACGTGCAGCAACTTGATGGCTGCGCGCTCGCCCTCGTCATTGACACCGAGGTAAACGATGCCTTGACCGCCTTCGCCGATGCGTCCGGACAGCCGGAATGATCCCAGGTGGGGGGGATCACCGGCCACCAGTGGCGCGATCTGCGGCATTCGTCTGTCCCCACGTTTACTCGATCCCAACGAGGCAAACTTTACGACGCCCAGCTACTTCACAGGGATCCGTTAACCGTTCGTGACGTCACGGTTCGCCACACTTTGTCACCAAAACCGGCAATTTGCCGAGTAACGCAGGCCCTTGCGCGGGCGCGACTCGGCGGAGAGGCTTGAAGATCATGGACCGTCCCTACGACATCGTGCTCTTCGGCGCGAGCGGCTTCACCGGCGCGCTGACCGCCGCCTACCTCGCCGCCGCCGCTCCGCCCGGCACGCGTTGGGCGCTGGCCGGCCGCGATCCCGCCAAGCTCGAACGGCTCGGGCTCGACGTGCCGATCCTGCTCGCCGACGCGGCCGACCGGGCCGCGCTCGCCGACCTGGCCGCCGGGACCAGGGTCCTCGCCACCACGGTCGGCCCGTACATCGTCCACGGCGAGCCGCTGGTGGCCGCCTGCGCCGAGGCCGGCACCCACTACCTGGACCTGACCGGCGAGCCCGAGTTCGTCGACCGGACCTACCTGCGCCACCACGACCTGGCCGCGCGCACCGGCGCGAAGCTCGTGCACGCCTGCGGCTTCGACTCGATCCCGTGGGACCTCGGCGTGCTCCACACCGTCGGCCTGCTGCCCGAGAACGTCCCGCTCACCGTCAGCGGCTTCCTGCGGGGGAACGGCCGGCCGTCAGGCGGCACGCTGTCGACCGTGCTCACCGTCGCGGGACGACCCCGCCAGGCGGCCGAGGCCGCCGCACAGCGCCGCGCGGCCGAGCCCCGCCCGAAGGGCCGCAGGATCAGCTCCAGGGCGGGCGGCGTGCGTTACGTGGGCGGCTGGGCGCTGCCGATGCCCACCCTCGACCCGATGATCGTGGGCCGCTCGGCCCGCCTGCTCGACCGCTACGGCCCCGACTTCACCTACCGCCAGCACTTCGCGGTCCGTACGCTCCCCCGCGCCCTCGCGGTGGCGGCGGGCGCGGGGGCGCTGGCGGTGGCCGCGGCGCTCCCGCCGGCCCGCGACCTGCTCCGCGCCCGCCTGCGGCCCGGCCAGGGCCCGTCGCCTGAGCAGCGGGCGAAGAGCTGGTTCCGGGTCACGTTCCTGGGCGAGGGCGGCGGCGAGCGGGTGATCACCGAGGTCGCGGGCGGCGACCCCGGTTACGACGAGACGGCCAAGATGCTCGGCGAGTCGGCCCTGTGCCTGGCCTTCGACGACCTGCCGGAGCGGGCGGGCCAGCTCACCACCGCCTCGGCGATGGGCCAGGCGCTGATCGACCGGCTGGTGCGCGCGGGCATCTCGTTCACCACCCGGGGATGAGCGTCAGTACGGCCCCGTCAGTACGGCAGCGCCCAGGTCGCGAACGTCTTGCGCAGGTACGGGTTCTTGAACTTCGGATACGCGACCGTCCGCGGATCGCCGTCCGAGACGTACCGCATGTCCTGGTTCTTGTTGAGCCAGTCCAGCCACGCCTCCGAGCAGAACTGGGAGCAGTCGCCCTTCTTCTCCATGACCTTGATCCGCGGGATGCCGGCCGGCTCGAACGCCTTGCTGAACGGCGCCGCCGAGGGCGTGTACCCGGCCAGGAACGCGCCGTCGTGGTGGTAGCCCGGGCCGTGCAGCGCCCAGTTCTTGTTCTTCGGCTGGTTGCCGTACGGCAGCGCGATCGTCGTGGGCTTGACGCCCGACAGCGAGGTGATCTGCTTGCCGATCGTGCTGATCTGCTCCTCGACCTCCTTCTGCGACCGGCCGCGCAGGTTGATGTGGTCGCGGGTGTGGTTGCCGAGGTCGAAGCCGTTGTCCTTGAGCCACTGCAGCGTCTGGGCCTGCTCCTCGCGCACGGTCTTGCCGAACATGTCGCGGGTGATGTACATGGTGGCGACCGGACGGAAGCCCGGGTGCTTGGCCGCCACCTCCTTGAGTATCGCCACCGCCGTGTCCTTCTGCGGGACGCCCACCTCGTTGAGCGTGAGCTGCGAGGGCGAGGAGTCGTCGAAGGTCAGGACCACCGGGTGCTTGCCGGCCGGGATGTCGATCTTGCCGGCCACCATCTCGGCGGCCGTGATCGGCACGTATCCCTCCCTGACCAGCCGTTCCAGGTCCGCGCGGAACTGCGCGGGCGAGCGGTCGTCGGTCGTGGCCGGCTTCTCCACGATGCGGTGGAACATCAGGACCGGGATCTGGCCCAGCTCGTTGGCCTTGACCGCGGCGGCGCGCTGGACCTTGGCGGCCTTGCTCGCCTTGGCCTTGGCGGCCGCGTCGGCCTTGCTGTCCGCCATCTTGACGGTGTCGGCGGGCGGCGAGTCGCACCCCGTCGTCAGGATCGTCGCGGCGGCGAGCACCCCCAATCCGCCCAGAAAACGCAGTCGCATTCGAACCCCCCGAGACGCGCACGACTGTTACGAGGGGGCTCTTACCCAGGTGATCAACTGTGCCACGCCGGGTGACCGTCAAGACTGGGCAAGGCCGGACGGCGGGGGGCGCCCGTACCGGCCCACATCATGCGAAACGGCCTCCGCCCGGCGGCACGCCGCGGGGTGGAGGCCGTTCCGTCTCGGGGTGGCCGTCAGGCCATCTTCTTCTTCAGGTTCTCGTCCAGCGCGCCCAGGAAGTCCTGGGTGGTCAGCCACTCGGCGTCGCCGCCGACCAGCAGCGCCAGGTCCTTGGTCATCTGGCCGCCCTCGACCGTCTCGACGCAGACCTGCTCCAGCGTGTTCGCGAACTCGGTGACGGCGGGGGTGTTGTCCAGCTTGCCGCGGTGGGCCAGGCCACGCGTCCACGCGAAGATCGAGGCGATCGGGTTGGTGGAGGTCGGCTTGCCCTGCTGGTGCTGGCGGTAGTGGCGCGTCACCGTGCCGTGCGCGGCCTCGGCCTCGACCGTGCGGCCGTCCGGGGTCATCAGCACCGAGGTCATCAGGCCGAGCGAGCCGAAGCCCTGCGCGACCGTGTCGGACTGCACGTCGCCGTCGTAGTTCTTGGCCGCCCAGACGTAGCCGCCCTCCCACTTGAGCGCCGCGGCGACCATGTCGTCGATGAGGCGGTGCTCGTAGGTCAGGCCGGCCTTCTCGAAGTCGGTCTTGAACTCGGTCTCGTAGACCTCGGCGAAGATGTCCTTGAAGCGGCCGTCGTAGGCCTTCAGGATGGTGTTCTTCGTCGAGAGGTAGACCGGGTAGTTGCGCGCCAGGCCGTAACGCATCGAGGCGCGCGCGAAGTCGCGGATCGACTCGTCCAGGTTGTACATCGCCATCGCGACGCCGGCGCCGGGGAAGTCGTACACGTCGAGCTCGATCGGCTCGGAGCCGTCCTTCGGCGTGTACGTCAGCGTCAGCGTGCCCTCGCCCGGGATCTTCAGGTCCGTCGCGCGGTACTGGTCGCCGAAGGCGTGACGGCCGACCACGATCGGCTTGGTCCAGCCCGGCACCAGCCGCGGCACGTTCGACATGATGATCGGCTCGCGGAAGATCACGCCGCCGAGGATGTTGCGGATGGTCCCGTTGGGGGACTTCCACATCTTCTTGAGACCGAACTCCTCGACCCGCGCCTCGTCCGGGGTGATGGTGGCGCACTTCACGCCGACGCCGTGCTTCTTGATGGCGTTGGCGGCGTCGATGGTGACCTGGTCGTCCGTCGCGTCTCGGTGTTCGATGCCGAGGTCGTAGTACTTCAGGTCGACGTCGAGGTAGGGAAGGATCAGCTGGTCCTTGATGAACTGCCAGATGATCCGGGTCATCTCGTCGCCGTCAAGCTCGACGACCGGACCCTCCACCTTGATCTTGGGCATGCGAATGGTTCCCCTTCGATGAAATGATGCGTTGAGGCTATCGGACGGCCAGCTCATCGGGCGAAAAGGGACAGGATCATCGCCTTCAGCTGATCGTCGTCCAGCAGCAACGAGGTCAGGACCAGCACGAAGCCGAAGACGGCCAGCGTGGTGACGTCGGTCCTCCTGCTCCTGATCGCGAGTTGACCGGCGTAGCCGGCGAACCGCAGCGCGGCGGCGACCATGATGACGCCCCCGAGCGCGAACCCGCCCCAGCGCGGGTCCACCAGGAAGGTCACGGACACCCCGACGGCCGCACCCGCCAGAATCAGCGGGTACGGCCCCCAGCTCTCACGTTCGTTGGCGCTCAACGTTCGTCTATCGGCTTCCACTTCTGGTCGGTCTCACCGATGTACTCGCTGTCCGGGCGGATGAGGCGGTTGTCGGCGTGCTGCTCGATGACGTGTGCCGTCCAGCCGGACATGCGGCTGATCGAGAAGACCGGGGTGAACAGGTCGGTCGGGATGCCAAGGTAGTGGTAGACCGAGGCGGCGTAGAAGTCGACATTCGGATAGAGACCCTTGGCCTCGAAGACGACCTCCTCCATCTCCTTGGACATCCGGTAGTACGTGTCGTCGCCGGCGGCCTCGGCCAGCTCGGCGGACATCCTGCGCAGGTGCGTGGCGCGCGGGTCCTCGGTCTTGTAGACGCGGTGCCCGAAGCCCATGATCTTCTCGCCTGCGGCGAGCTTCTCACGTACGGCCTGCGCCACGCCGTCGGCGGGGATCGACTCCAGCGTCTTCATGACCTGCTCGTTCGCGCCGCCGTGCAGCGGGCCCTTGAGGGTGCCGATGGCGGCGACGATGGCGGAGTGCATGTCCGAGAGCGTCGCGGCGCACACCCGGGCGGCGAACGTGGAGGCGTTCATGGTGTGGTCGGCGTGCAGCACCAGGCACTCGTCGAAGATCTCGACCTGGCGCGGCTCGGGGCGGCGGCCGGTGACCTGGAGCAGGAAGTTGCCCGCGACGCTCAGCTCGGGGTCGGCGTCGGGGACGCTGCCCCCGGTGCGGGCGGCGTGGTAGCGCGCGACCAGCACGGGCTGCTGGGCGGTCAGGCGGGCGGCCTTGCGCAGGTTGGCCTCGTGCGCGGTCGAGTCCTTGTCCGGGTCGTCGGCGGCCGCCAGCGAGACCAGCGAGCGCAGCGCCTCCATGGGCGTCTGCTTCCCGGCGATCTCGGCGATGTTGGCCGCGGCCAGCGGGCCGGGCTCGCGCCCCGCCGCCAGGGACTCGGAGTAGGCGGCGAGCTCGGCGCGATCGGGCAGCCTGCCGCGCTGGAGCAGGTGCGCGACCTCCTCGAACGTGGCACGGCCGGCCAGATCGTGGATGTCGTATCCGCGATAGAAGAGGCGACCGGCCTTTCCGTCAATGTCGCTCAGCGCTGTGGACGCGGCTACGACATCGGCGAGACCTTTCGTGGACTTGTCCGCCATGACTGCTTCCTCCGCTTATCTCCCTGCGAAGTCTACCCGTGAGCAGGCAAAACCGGCCGCGAAGGTCAAGACCAATTTCGCGTACGATTCTCCTTTCGGCAAAGGCGATTCCCCATCCCCTCGTTTGGGTAAGCCGGAGCTGTAGTAATAGTTACGGCGGGCTACCTGGGGAGGAACTGCCGTGGAGGGGCCGTTCATACGCATCGAGGACACCGGTGAGGTGATCCCGTTGCGCCCCGAGATCACGACGGTCGGAAGAGGCCGGGGTGTCGACATCCGGCTCACCGATCCCAGCGTGTCTCGACTCCATGCCGAGTTCGTCAGACGAGGACCCTACCTGTACGTCGTCGACCTGGGACTGTCCAGGAACGGCACGCGGGTGAACGGCAGGCCGATCGCCCGGAGGGTCCTTGACGACGGCGACGTCGTCTCGTTCGGCGCGGCGCGGGGTCGCATCGGTGGAGTCCCCCGTGAGGACTTCACCCCCGAGGTCGAGCTGCGCAGGGCCGCGGCGCCCGAGCTCACCAGGCGCGAGGTCGACGTGCTGACCTCGCTCTGCCGGCCGGCGCTGTCGGACGAGGCGTTCGTCGCCCCCGCCACCGCGCGTGAGATCGCCGACGACCTGGTCGTGACGGAGGCCGCGGTCAAGCAGCACCTGCTGCGGCTCTACCAGAAGTTCAGGATCCCGGAGGGCACCAACCGGCGCACCCGCCTCGCCAACGAGGTCGTCGCGCTCGGCCTGGTACGCCCGACCCCTGTGGTCCCCCCGCAGCGGTCATCGGGAGCCCCGGCCGAGCAGCAGCCGTCACCGGCGGGCCGCAGGGCTTCGTAGGCGAGATCGTCGCGACCGGGGCTACGGCGAGGGGTTCCGGCAGCGTTCGGAGCCACGGCGTGGGTCGAAGCAGCGGCGAGCGCCGCGCACCGGATCCTCACGAGATCCGGTGCCGTCGCCCGCCGTGCTCGTCGCCGCTCAGGTACGGGCCGGCGACGCGCGTACGCGGAGCACGCCCGCGAAGCGCGAGGCCGGTTTCGCTTACAGGACCCGGAAACCGTTGCTGGGCTTGCTGGTCCGGTTGGCCCGGTCCACCGCCACGGCGTAGTAGTGGTCGCCGCGCTTGCCGTCGGGGTCGGTCCACCGGATCTGGCGGTCGCCCGGCACGACCGCGACCAGGTTGCGGGCGTCGGCGAAGGCGCTGTCGGCGGCGTGCTTGTCGAAGCGGAAGATCGCGAACAGGAACGGCTCGTCCTTGCCGGTGGCGACGGCCCGCACCTCGACGCCGCCAGGGCGGCGCAGCGCGTACGCGACCACCGGGCGGCGCGGCGGCTCGCCGTCCGCCAGCCTGGGCAGGACGGGCGCGAGCGCGGGCCGCTGGTAGTGGTCCTTGACCGCGGTCGAGATCGAGCCGATCCTGTCGACCTTGACGTCGTTGGCGTTGTACCAGATGTCGCCGCTGATCTCCGGGTGCTCGCGGTTGAGCGTGAGGTGCCTGGACAGCTCGCCCGGCGCCTGCCACTCGGCGGCCTGCGCGGGGTCGCCCGCCTTGTACGCGGCCTGCCCGATCCACAGCAGCGTACGGGTGCCGCTCGCCACGTCCGACCACCACGGGACGAGCTTGGAGTAGTCGGCCGGCGGCTGGCCGATGTACCAGTAGAGCTGCGGCGCGATGTAGTCCAGCCAGCCCTTCTTCACCCAGCCGCGGGTGTCGGCGTGCAGGTTGTCGTAGGACTGCCCGCCGTTGGTCTCGGAGCCCAGCGGGTCGGTGCCCTTGTTGCGCCAGATGCCCGACGGGCTGATGCCCCACGCGATGTCCGGCTTGGCCTGGAGCACGCGCTGCTGCATCTCCTGGACCATGAGGTCGACGTTGTTGCGCCGCCAGGCGGCGAGGTCGGGGAAGCCGGCGCCGTACTGGGCGAAGGCGGCGCTGTCGTCGAAGGCCGTGGTGTTCGTCGGGTAGAAGTAGTCGTCGAAGTGCAGGCCGTCGATGTCGTAGCGGGTGACCGCGTCCATCATGGCGTCCTGGCAGAACTTCCTGACCTCCGGCATGCCGGGGTTGTAGTAGAGCTTGCCGCCGAACGGCACGATCCAGTCGGGGTGCTTGCGCCCGGGGTGGTCGGGGTGGAGCTTGGCCGGGTCGGCCTGCATCGACATCCGGTAGGGGTTGAACCACGCGTGGAAGGCCAGCCCGCGCTTGTGCGTCTCCTCGACGGCGAAGCCCAGGGGGTCGTAGCCGGGGTCCTGGCCCTGCTTGCCGGTCAGGTACTCCGACCACGGCTCGAACGGCGACGGCCAGAAGGCGTCGGCCGTCGGACGGATCTGCACGAACACCGAGTTGAGCCCGCGCTGCACGGCGAGGTCCAGCCAGGCGAGATACTCGGCCTTCTGCTGGTCGGCGGTGAGCCCCTGCTTGGACGGCCAGTTGATGTTGACGACGGACGCGATCCACATGCCGCGCATCTGGTGCAGCGGGGGCACGTACGCGGCGTCGGTGTCGGCGAAGGCGGGCAGCGGCACCGCCGTGGCGGCGGCCGCGAGGGCGAGACCCTTCAGAAGAGTCCTTCTGCTCGGCATGGGGGGTGGCCTCTCGGAAGTGGTTGTATCGAAGGCGACGATGACAGAAAATTACCTTCAGATCAACAACTGTGAAGGAAAATGCCGATGAGCCGTGACCTGTACAGACTGGCGCTGGCGGTGCTGCACCCGGGGTTCGAGGGAACCTCCGCCCCCGACTGGCTGCGCCGCGCGCTGGGCGAGGGTCTCGGCGGCGTCGTGCTGTTCGCACGCAACGCCATCGGCGCGCCGCTCGTCAAGGAGCTGCGCGCCGAGAACCCCGGCGTCGTCGTCGCCATCGACGAGGAGGGCGGCACCGTCACCCGGCTCGAAGTGGGCGAGGGCAGCTCCTTCCCCGGCAACAGGGCGCTGGGCGTCGTGGACGACGCCGGGCTCACCGAGCGGGTGGGCCGGCAGATCGGCCGCATGCTCGCGGAGCTGGACATCACCCTCGACTACGCGCCTTCCGCCGACGTCAACGCCAACCCCGCCAATCCGGTCATCGGGGTCCGCTCGTTCGGCCCCGACCCCGACCTGGTGGCCCGGCACACGGCGGCGTTCGTCCGGGGGGTGCAGGGCGCGGGCGTGGCCGCCTGCGCCAAGCACTTCCCCGGCCACGGCGACACCGTCACCGACTCCCACCTGGCGCTGCCCACCGTGCACGCCTCCCGCGAGGAGCTGATTGCCCGCGACCTCCCGCCGTTCCGCGCCGCGATCGAGGCCGGGGTTCAGGCCGTCATGACCGGGCACCTGCTGGTGCCCGCGCTCGACGCCGACGCGCCGGCCACGCTCAGCCGGGCCGCGCTGACCGAGCTGCTGAGGGGTGAGCTCGGCTTCGACGGCATGGTCGTCACCGACGCCATCGAGATGCGGGCGGTGGCCGCGATGGCCGCACCCGGCGAGATCGCCGTACGCGCGCTCAACGCGGGCGCCGACGCCATCTGCATCGGGGTCGTCGACGAGGACGGGCTGCGCGAGATCGGCGACACCGTCGTGGCCGCCGTACGGGACGGTCTTCTGCCCGAGGAGCGCCTGGCCGAGGCGGCCGGGCGGGTGCGGGCGCTGTCCGACTGGTACGCCGCCCGCCCCGCCGACCGCGAGGCCGCCCGCGCCGACGTCGATCCCGGCGTCGGCCTCGTGGCCGCCCGCGCGGCGCTCACCGTGACCGGGACCGCCCGGCTCGACCGGGCGCCGCTCGTCGTCGAGGTCAACACCCGGCTCAGCCAGGCCGTGGACCCGGACACGCCGACCGGCATCACCGCCGCGCTGGCCGCGCTGCTGCCCGGCACGACCAAGATCCGCCTGGACCGCGACGCCCCCCTGCCCGACCTCGGCGGGCGGCCTGTGGTGCTGGTGGTGCACGACGCCGCGCGGCACGCCTGGGTGCGGGACGTCGTGGACGCGGCGGTCGCGGTCCGGCCGGACGCGATCGTCGTGGACACCGGCGTCCCCGGCCCGCCCACCGGCGCCGCGCACGTCGCCACGCACGGCATCTCCCGCGTCTCCGCCCAGGCCGCGGCCGAACGGCTGACCCGATGAGCGCCGTAGAACCGGCCAGCCCCGTCGCCGCCGTACGGGCCGTGCTGCCCTCGCTCACCCCGGCGGCCCAGGCCATCGCGCGCATCATCCTCGACGACCCCGGGCTGGTCGTACGGAGCACGATCACCGAGTTCAGCGCGGTGTCCGGCACCAGCGAGGCCACGATCGTACGGACCGCGCGGGCCCTCGGCTTCGCCGGCTACTCGCAGATGCGCTTCGCCCTCGCCGCCGCCGTCGCCAAGGAGCCCGAGCGGCTGGTGCCCGGCGACCTCGGCCCGGACGACCCCCTGACCGACGTGATCGCCAAGGTCGCGCGGGCCGAGTCGGACGCGCTCGCCGACACCGCCGCCCAGCTCGACCCGGAGCAGCTCGGCGAGGTCGTCTCGGCCATCGCCGCCGCCCGCAGGGTGGACGTGTACGGCGTCGCCGCCTCGGGCCTGGTCGCCGCCGACATGTCGCAGAAACTGCTGCGCATCGGGCTGTCCAGCCACCCCTTCAGCGACGCCCACCTGGCCCTGACCAGCGCCGCCCTGCTCAAGGACGGTGACGTGGTGGTCGCGATCAGCTGCAGCGGGGAGACGCCCGACGTGCTGGTGCCCGCCCGCACCGCGGCCGAGGCGGGGGCGGCGGTCGTCGCGATCACCAACAACCCGCGCTCGTCGCTCGCCGAGCTGGCCGATCACACGCTGGTGTCGGCGGGACGCGAGACGGCCTTCCGCCCCGGGGCGCTGGCCAGCCGGATCAGCCAGTTGCTGATCGTGGACTGCATCTTCGTGGGGCTCGCGCAGCGCACGTACGACCGGGCCGACGCCGCCATCCGGGCCACCCGCGAGGCGACCGACCGCTACCGCGCCCGCTGAGGAGCGACCGTGATCCCTTGACCCGCGGTCTCCTGACACGAGCTCGGAGCGGCGTGGCCGGCGGGCTCGGGCTGCCGGCCCTGTTCCGTCAGGTGGAGCGGCGGGTACTGGCGTGGTACCACGGCGGTGGGGCGGGCATGGGCTCGGCGGGATAGGGAGGCGCGGTGGGCACCGTCAGGGAGGCCACGTTCGACGTGCTCAGGCGGCACGGGCTGACCACGATCTTCGCCAACCCCGGCTCCACCGAGGTGTCGCTGCTGACCGGGCTCCCCGACGACCTGCGCTTCGTCCTCGCCCTCCACGAGGGGTCGGTGGTCGGCGTGGCGACCGGCTTCGCCCTCGGGCGCGAGGCCCCCGCCCTCGCCGTGCTGCACACCACGGCCGGGCTCGGCAACGCCGTCGGGGCCATCGCCACCGCCCGGGTCAACCGGGCGCCGCTGGTGATCCTGGTCGGGCAGCAGGACCGGCGGCACCTGGCGCTGGAGCCGTTCCTGGCCGGACGGCTCGCCGGGCTGGCCGGCGACTACCCCGTACGGGTGGACCAGCCGGTACGCCCCCAGGACGTCCCCGGAGCCGTCGCGCGAGCCTGCCACGAGGCGGTCACCGGCCGCGGGCCCGCCCTGGTCGTGGTGCCGATGGACGACTGGGACGCCGAATGGGCCGAGGACGTCGTCGCCGCGCCCACGCGGGTGGTCCGGCCCGCCGGCGTGGCCGACGCCGACCTCGCGCCGCTCGTGACGCTGCTGTCCGGGGCGCGCGCGCCGGCGATCGTGTCCGGGGCGGGGGCGGACTGGGGGTCCCTGGTGACGCTGGCGGAGCGGCTGGGGTGCCCGGTGTTTCAGGAGTCGTTCGGCGGGCGGGCCGGGTTCCCGCAGGACCACCCGCAGTACGCCGGGGTGCTGCCCGCCGACCGGGCGCGGCTGCGGGCTGTGCTGGGGGCGTACGACGTGGTGCTGGCGGTGGGGGCGCCGGTGTTCCGGCAGTACCCGTACGTGCCGGGGCCGCTGGTCGCGCCGGGGACGACGGTCGTGGTCATCACCGACGACCCTTCGGAGGCCCATCGAAGCGCGGCCGACCTGGCGTACCTGGCGTCGCCGGCCGCGCTGTGCACCCGCCTGTCAGCCCTCCTCCCCGCCCCCGGACCCCCTGACGCGGCATCCGTCGTCGAGGGTTCTGCGCCGGCCATCGGGGCGGACGGGGCGCGGCCTTCTGCTCGGTGACGATGAACGCCTGGATCTCCTCGGCGCGCTCGACGCTCTTGAGGTAGTCGGAGTGCATCTCCTTGGACATGACGAAGTGGCCGCGGCCCGTCTCGTCCTTCATGCTGTTCTGGATGCGCTCGATCTTGGCGCCCTCTTCGGCCAGGAGACTCTTGAGCTCCCGGATCCGCGCATTCTCTGCGACGGCAGTCATCTGCCTTACCCCCCGGTTTGGCTGACATCGGTGTGCGGTTGTGTGCGATCCGCGCCCGGTCAGCACCGGGACACCCCGTGATCAAGGCGGCAAGCTAGGCCGAATCGGTGCTAACGTCGCGCCGCCCAGCGCCACTAGGGTGATCAAGCTCGGGGTGAGTGGAACGATCCGAAGACTCTTGGAGGTCCTCATGCGCCTGCACCGACTCGCCGCCCTGCCCGCCGCCGGCTTACTCGCGGCGGCCGCGCTCACCGCCGCCCCCGCGTCGGCGAACGCCACGGCGACCACCGTGGCGGCGGCTCCGAAGGTGCTGAAGTTCGGCCAGTCGATCCGCATCAAGGGGGAGAAGGGGCGCCCGCTCCGCATCACGCCGGTCGGCGTCTACTACCACCGGCCGAGCGACGCGAAGTTCACCCAGCCGCGAGAGAAGTGGTTCGTCGCCATCGCGGTCAAGGTGACGGCCCTGTCCAAGACTGAGCGCATCCCCAGCACGCCGGAGCGGAGCGGCTGGCGGATCAGGATCGGCGGCCGCGCCTACACCGACACCTCGGGCAACGCGATGAGCAGCCCGTGGGTAGGTCGTACGGACGGCCCCTGGATCAACATTCAGCCGGGCAGCCCCGAAGTGCTCTACTACTCGTTCGACGTGCCCAAGCCGGGCGGCACCCTGGAGTGGTCGACGCCGACCGGCGTGACCCGCTGGAAGATTCCCACCAGCAAGTACGGCAACGCGGCCGTGATCAAGCCCGTCCTCGACGCCATCGACGACTACGAGGGCCGCTAGGCCGATCCTGGGGCCTCCCACAGGGTGCGCCCGATCCGCTCCACGCCATCATCGCCGCGCGGCCTCGACGGGCAACTCCACGAGCCGCGCGGCCGCCGTGCCGCGATCTCCTTCCAGCCGGCGGCCTTCAGCGATGCCCCGTTCTCGTCGGCCCGCGTGTAGGTGATCATCCGCGTGAAGCCCATCGCCCGCCCAGCACGCCAGGCCGTCGAATACAGCCGCGAGCACGCGTTGCGGGTGCCGTCCGTTGCGCACCGGGTGACCTCCAGCGTCCGGCCGTTGTCGAGCAGCCTCGCGACCGGACGGCCGACGATCACGACCCCGACCAGGCTTTCGCCCTCGCTCATCTTCCCGGTACGCGGGTCGATCACGTCCACCATGGCGCCGATCGAGAACTTGTGCCCTCTCGGAGCCCGTAAGTGCCGGTGCTCGCCGTCCACGTACGCGCACGCCTGCGCGAAGCTCACCGGCACCAGCCGCAGCACGTTCACCCCGCCTCCGCGAGGAAGTCGAGAATCGCCTTGCCCGCGTGCAGCTGCTCGACGGTGAGCGTCTTCACCTCCTCGGGCAGCGCTGAGGGCGCGGTCGAGTCGGGGTGAGTCATCGGCTCGGGCGGCAGCTCCGGCGCCTGACGGCGGGCCGGGTCGTGCTCGTCGGCGACCTCGACGCCGGCCTCCCGCATGATTTCCTTGAGGATGTCCAGGGCCTGCGCCATCCTGCGCAGGTTGCGGTCGGACAGGACACGTCCGGCCTTGACCTCCAGGCCGGGGGAGTGGCGCTTGACGGCCAGGCCGTCGCCGTCCTCCGGCGTCTCCAGGTTCTCCAGCGGCCCCGCAGGCTCCGGCGCGGGTGCTGGCCCCGGCTCCGGCGCGGGCTCGGCCGGACCGGCGGCGAGCGGGAAATCCTCGTGGTCGTCCTCGACCGCGAGCGTCAGCGCCCCGAACGTGACCGGCGTGACCTCCACCGGCGCGGGCATCGGGTCGCCCGGGGCGAGGTAGGTGAGCGTCATGTGCGGGGTGAACCCGTGATCGACCGCGTACCAGATGCCGGCCTCGTCCAGCGCGGCCACGACCTTCTGCCGGAGCTCGGCCAGGCCGGGCACGTCCACCGGCACCCACGCCGGGATGCCGTCGTCGCCCTCCGGGAAGACGCCGACGCCGCCGATGATTCCCGACAGCGGGCCCGACTCGGCCGCCACCCGCTCCACCACCAGCGCCGCATCGGCCAGTGCGGCATCGTCCAAGCCCTCACCGAGGTAGGCGAGCGTCACGTGCAGCTCGGCCGCCGGTAGCCCGCCCTCGACTGCGACGGCCTGGGCGATGTCGGCGGGGATGGTGAGCGACACCATCGACCGCAGCTCGTCCACGCTGCGCGCCTGCTCGGCCTCGGCCGTGGCGGGAGGCTCGTCGTAGCCGTCGAGCAGGTCGCCCCACTCGTCGGCCGCGGGGTCGGCTTTCCGCTCCGTCTTGGGCATGCCGGACTTCACCGACAGGGTCATGGTGTGCGAAGCCGCGCCGAAAAGCACCTGGCTGTACTCGAACCAGTCCAGGTCGTAGATGCGGCGGACACCGATCTTGGGGTCCTTGCGGGCGCCGCCGGGCGGCACCGAGTAGCCGATGCTCCACTCCTGCTCATTCGTCTCGGAGTAGAACGCGGCCTCCTCATACGCCTGACGGCCGCGCTTCGCGTTCAGGTTGAAGAACGCCCGCACGAACATCGCGCCCGCCCCCGCAGGCCACGGCTTGCCGTCCTTCGTCTCCTTCGGCAGGCGCGGATCGCCCGGCAGCCACTCCTCGTACTCCTCCGCGCGGGACACCCACGCCTTGGTGTCGTGGGAGTGGATGCCCTTCGGCTTGCGCAGGGCGATCGTGCGGGAAGAACGCGCCCGGCATGATGATGTCGCCGACGTTGTCCTCGATGCCCGTGATCGCGACCAGGCAGCGGATCGTCCCCACGGGATCGTCTGCCGCCGCGGCGATCGGCGAGACCGCCACCGACTTGTGTTCAAGCTGCACGCTCACTTTGGGCCCCCTCCCGACGAATGACCAGGAGAGCGTGCCAGTGTCAACCCTTAATGTCGCGCCGGATCCACACCTTCTGTCCCAGCGAGAGGATGCCACGCAGTGTAACTACATAAAATCTATATGCACTCTAGTGAAGTCAACGCCACAGGCAGAGGCAAATAGAAAATTCACAGTTCCCAATTCCCTGAATGACCATTGACATGCATAAACTCAGCCGCCTTAAGCGATCTCACCGCAGATGTCAACACCTTGATTGCGAGCAAACCGTAACTTTATCGCACGGTGCCGAATCGGCCGGATTCTGCGCGAGTTCCCCGGTGAGTACCTCGGTGCGACACTCGCCCAGATCAAGGTGGACAGAACCACGAAGGGCCGGAAAGCCTGGAAGCTGCTCACCGACGGCCGGTTCGCCAAGCCGTAGTCTAGGCACGACAGCCTAGATCTCTAGTGCGCGCCGACCTCGTGCGTTGGGGTCGGCGCGCCACATTCAGGAGTAGGGTCCGGCATGAGCGACCATCCGAAAAGCCCGCATATCGCGATCCTGGTATATGCGACACAGGTAGAAGGCAATTACGCACCCCCTCGCTACAGCGAGGACATCGTGTTAATCCACGCCACATCGGTCGAGGAAGCCCGTATCGCCGCTGAAGCGATGGGCCGCGAGGAGACCAGTTCCTATAAGAATGTCTACGACGAGACGGTCATCTGGTCTTTCGTAGGCGTCGCGGACGTACGTGCTGCCCTTTACGACGACCTGCACGAAACGACCGTCTTGTACTCACGCAGCTTTGATGACCTTGATCAGTATCGGGAGACCTTCTCTCTCACGTCATTGACGAAACCCTCAACGGGCTCCGGCGATACTGCGAGTGGATGAGCTAGAGTCGCCTCACCCACACGGCCGCGCTCATCACACGAGCGCGGCCGTGTCTGCGGCGTAAGGCTCAATTTCAGGCGTAGGTGAAGCCGCCTGCCTTCGTCGCCGCGCCCGCGTCCGTGATGACTACGACGGCCACCGCGCCGGCGGCGTGCGCCGGGGCCTTGCACTCGATGAGGGTGTCGTTCACCACCACCACGTCGGTGGCGGCCGTGCCGCCGATCGTCACGGTGGTGCCGGGCGTGAAGTTGCGGCCCCTGATGGTGAGGGCGGTGCCGCCCGCAGCCGCGCCCGACGCCGGGAACACCGAGTCGGTGGTCGCGTCGGGGAAGCACCTATCGAACACCGACTTGCGGACGACGCTGCCCGCCGGGAACCGCACGCTCATCCGGCCCTCCGGGAACGCCGTCCCGTCCGGCCGCGTCCCCTCCAGCAGGTCCTCACTGATCTTGATCAGCGGGTCGTTCTCATCGGGCTGCCTCCTCTGCCCGTCGGCGGGCGGCCGTTGCGGGCCGCGCACGTGCTGCACGAGCTGGCGCTGCGGCTGCCCGCCGACGCCGTGCTCGTCGAGGAGACCCCGTCCTCCCGCCCCGACCTGCACCGGCTCGTCCCCGCCAGGAACCCGCTCGGGTTCGTGTCGGCCGCCATGGGCGGCCTCGGCTTCGCCCTCCCCGCGGCGGTCGGCCTGCGCATGGCGCTCCCCGACCGGCCCGTGGTCGCGGTCGTGGGCGACGGCTCGGCGTTGTACGGCGTGCACGCTGTGTGGAGCGCCGTCCACTACCGGGTGGGCGCGCTGTTCCTGGTGCTGGCGAACGGCAGGTACGCGATCATGGACCGGCTGGCCGACCAGCGAGGCGGCAAGGCCCCGTGGCCGCCGTTCACCGAGGTGGACCTGGCCGCCCTGGCCCGCTCGCTCGGCTGCCCCGCGCGCAAGGTGGACGGCCACGCCGAGCTGGTGGCGGCGCTGGAGGAAGTGGTGCCCACGCTGGCCGCCCGAGAGGAGCCCCTGCTGCTCGATGTGGACGTGACCGTCGACCCCGGCTTCCAGCCCTGAACCGTCCTGGGGCGTCAGAGGCGTTCGGCGGCCTCGACGACGTTGGACAGCAGTAGCGCCCTGGTCATCGGGCCGACGCCGCCCGGGTTGGGCGTGAGGAATCCAGCGACCTCCTCGACCTCGGGCGACACGTCACCCGCGATCTTGCCCTCGACGCGGGAGACGCCGACGTCGAGCACGGCCGCGCCCGGCTTGATCATGTCGGCCTTGATCAGCTCGGGCACCCCGGCCGCCGCCACGACGATGTCGGCCATCCGGGTGTGCGCGGCGAGATCCTGCGTGCCCGTGTGGCAGAGGGTGACGGTGGCGTTCTCGCTGCGGCGGGTCAGCAGGAGGCCGAGCGAGCGGCCCACGGTGATGCCGCGGCCCACGACGACGACCTCGGCGCCCTTGATCGGCACGTCGTACTCCTGCAGGAGCAGCACGATGCCGTGCGGGGTGCACGGGAGCGGGGCGTCGACCATGTGGACGAGCCGGCCGAGGTTGACCGGGTGGAGGCCGTCGGCGTCCTTGGCCGGGTCCATCCGCTCCAGCAGGGCCATCGTGTCGAGGTGCTTGGGCAGCGGGAGCTGGACGATGTAGCCGGTGCACTCGGGGGAGGCGTTGAGCTCGTCGATGGCCGACTCGACCTCGGCCTGGGTGGCGGTGGCCGGCAGGTCGACGCGGATGGAGGCGATGCCGACCTCGGCGCAGTCGCGGTGCTTGCCCGCCACGTAGATCTGGCTGCCGGGGTCGTCGCCGACGAGGATGGTGCCGAGGCCCGGCGTGATGCCGCGCTCCTTGAGCGCGGCCACCCGGGTCGTGAGGTCTGCCTTGATCTTTGCGGCCGTGGCCTTGCCGTCGAGTTTCACTGCGCTCATGCCGCAATCCTTCCATGCCGGGTCCCATCCACCGCACACCCGCTCCCCCTTCCCGGGCGTTGTCCACAGGGTGCGGGAGCGGGGTCGGCGTTGTCCACAGGCGGCGTATGACATCGTTGTCATGGCCACCACGAGGGCTTAGTGTTACGGGCGCCGGCATGCTCTTCCACCTTCCACCCGGAGGTCCGCGCTTCACCCCGGAGGTTCCCCTTGCCTTCCCGCCGCCTGCTCTCCGCCGAGCCGACCGACCTGTTCGTCGGCACCGAGGCCGCCCCGCACCAGGTCCTGCGCCTCACCCTCGCCTCCCGGGCCGACCGCGAGGCCGTCCTGGAGCTGCGCGGCGACGGCGTACGCCTGGCGGACGGAGCGATCACCGTCCCCGCCGACGCGGCCGGCGTCCTGGAGGTGCCGCTGGAGGTCGCCGTGCCGCCCGGCACGGCGGTGCCCTGCCTGCTGACCCTCGACGGCGAGGAGTCCCTGGAGGTCACGGTCACGGCCGAGGAGCCCGGCTGGACCATGCACCTGATCTCCCACTTCCACTACGACCCCGTGTGGTGGAACACCCAGGCCGCCTACACCAGCCCGTGGGAGCTGCTCTCGGCCGACGCCACCACCAGGCCGCTGTGGGAACGCAACGCGTTCGCGCTGGTCGAGGCGCACATCGAGCTGGCGCTGCGCGACCCCGACTACCGTTTCGTGCTGGCCGAGGTCGACTATCTCAAGCCGTTCTTCGACACCTGCCCCGAGCGCCGCGCCGACCTGCGCGCCCTCATGGCCGAGGGCCGGGCCGAGCTGGTGGGCGGCACCTACAACGAGCCCAACACCAACCTCACCGGCGCCGAGACCACGATCCGCAACCTCGTCCACGGCATCGGCTACCAGCGTGACATCCTCGGCGGCGATCCGCGTACGGCCTGGCAGCTCGACGTGTTCGGGCACGATCCGCAGTTCCCCGGCTACCTCGCGGCGGCCGGGCTCACCGGGAGCGCGTGGGCGCGCGGACCGTTCCACCAGTGGGGCCCGATCAGCAAGAACTTCCGCGAGGCCAAGAAGGACGCGGCCCTCATGCAGTTCCCTAGCGAGTTCGAGTGGATCTCGCCGTCCGGGCGGGGCGTGCTCACCCACTACATGCCCGCCCACTACTCGGCGGGCTGGTGGATGGACTCCGCGCCCACCCTGGAGGACGCCTGCCAGGCGGTCTACGACCTCTATCGCTCGCTCAAGCCGGTGGCCGCGACCAGGCACGTCCTGCTGCCGGTCGGCACCGACTACACCCCGCCCAACAAGTGGGTCACCGACATCCACCGCGCCTGGGCGGCCCGCTACGTGTGGCCCCGGTTCGTCTGCGCCACGCCGCGCGACTTCCTGGACGCCGTACGCGCCGAGCTGCCGCGACACAGCCCCCAGACCCGCGACATGAACCCGGTCTACACCGGCAAGGACGTCTCCTACATCGACACCAAGCAGGCCCAGCGCGCCGCCGAGGTGGCCGCGCTGGACGCCGAGCGGCTGTCGGCGTTCGCGGCGGCGCTCGGTCTCGGCCGCTACCCGCACACCGCGCTCGACAAGGTGTGGCGGCAGCTCTCCTACGGCGCGCACCACGACGCGATCACCGGGTCCGAGTCGGACCAGGTCTACATCGACCTGCTGACGGGGTGGCGGGAGGCCTATGACCTGGCGGGCGCGGCCAGGGACAACGCGCTCGACGCGCTCACCGGGCAGGTCGGGCTGACCGGGCCGGGCGTGGTGGTGACCAACACGCTGTCGTTCGCCCGCGACGGCCTGGTCCGCGTGCCACTGCCGCCGGGGCACACCGTGGCCGGCCCGTCCCCGGAGGAGGTGCCGGCGGTCGCCGAGGACGGCATGCTGACCTTCCTGGCGCGGGACGTGCCGTCGCTGGGCTGGCGGACGTACCAGGTGGTCGAGGGCTCGCCGCCGGCCTGGCGTCCGCTCGACGGCGCCACCATCGCGAACGAACGCTGGCGGGTGAGCGCCGACCCGGCCAGGGGCGGCGCGCTGGCCTCGGTCGTCGACCTGTCCACCGGGCGCGAGCTGCTCACCGGGCTCGGGAACGAGCTGCGCCTCTACTGCGAATATCCGACTCATCCGGATATGGGGGAAGGTCCGTGGCATCTCATCCCCACGGGCGCGGTCACCGGGTCCGGTGAGGCCGCCGCGCGGAGCGTACGCGCCGAGCAGAGCCCGCTCGGCAGCCGCCTCACCGTCACCGGCCAGGTCGGCGAGATCGCCTACGAGCAGGTCGTCACCCTGCTGACCGGCTCCAACCGCATCGACTTCACCACCCGCGTACTCGACCACACGGGCGCCGACCGCCTGCTGCGGGTGCGTTTCCCGGCCTTCGTCGAAGGTGCGCTGCCGGTGTCCGACGTGGCGGGGGCGGTGGTGGGCCGTGGGTTCGCGCTGCCCGACGTCGACACGGCCGAGCACCCGTGGACGCTCGACAACCCGGCCAACACCTGGTTCGGCCTGTCCGCCACGGCGAAGGTCGATCTCGGCGAGGCGGGGGCGCGGGCGCTGGGCGTGGCCGAGGTCGTGGTGCCCGACGCCGCCGACGCCCCGGCGGCCCGCGACCTGGTGGTGGCACTGGCGCGGGCGGGCGTGACGGCGACCACGTCCACCGCGCCCGGCACCCGCTACGGCTGGCTCGACGTCGACTCCAACCTGCCGGACGTACGCATCGTCCTCGGCGGTCCCGACACCAATCCGGTGGCCGCCGAGCTGCTGGACCGCGCCGACCCTGCCTATCTCGACGCGCTCAAGTCCGGCGTGCCCCGGGTCTGGGTCCCGGCAGAACGGCCGCTCGCCGAGGTCTGGCAGCCCAGCGCCGACCTGCGCGACCTGCGTGCCCTGCCCGCCCTGATCGTCGCCGGCCCGGTCGAGGACCTGGTGGCCGATCTCGCCGACGCCACGATCGAGGCCCTGTGCCCGCTGGGCCGCGAACGCCTCGACGCACGCACGGTCGCGCTCCTCACCTACGGCCTGCCCGGCTTCGCCGTCGATCCCTCGGGGGCGCTGCACCTGTCGCTGATGCGGTCGTGCACGGGGTGGCCGTCGGGCATCTGGCTCGATCCGCCGCGCCGTACGGCGCCGGACGGCTCCGGGTTCCAGCTTCAGCATTGGACGCATGAGTTCGCGTACTCGCTGGTGGCGGGCGAGGGCGACTGGCGCGCCCTGCACCTGCCCGCACGGGGGCAGGAGCACATCACCCCGCTGCTCCCCCGCGTCCTGGGCCCCCAGGACGGCCCCCTCCCCCCGGCCCACTCCCTTCTGACCGTCACCCCGCCGCGCGACGTCCTGCTGAGCACCCTGAAGTCCACCGGCAACCCCCACGCCCACGGCCACCTCCCCGACCCACCCCTCCCCTCAACCACCGCCCCCACCAGCACCTCCGGCTCCGGCTCCGCCTCTGGGGGCGGTGTCACTCTCCGTCTGATCGAGTCCACCGGCCTCGGGAGCCAGGTCACGCTCAGCTCCCCGGTCCTTCCCCTCGACACCCTCACCCCCGCCGACCTGCTCGAACGCCCGGAAACTCGCGAGGACGCCGGAAGCCCCGTACGCGACCTCGCCCTGACCGGCTTCGAGGTCGCCACCTACCTGACCCCCGCTCCACCCCCACCCCCCGAAGCACCCGACCTCGGCGCCACGGCCGAACGCGCCCAGCCCGTCTACAGCCGCTACTGGCTGCACAACAAGGGTCCGGCCCCGCTCGGCTACCTGCCGATCGCCGTGTCCGTCACGCCGGGTCTCGTCCCCGCCACGAGCGAGCCGTTCGAGGTGGAGGTGGTCCTGTCCTCCCAGCTCACCGCCGACAGCCACGAGGGCGTGGTGGACCTCCGTGTTCCCGCCGGCTGGGCCGTCACCCCGTCCCGGCGTCCCTTCCGCCTTCCTCCCGGCGGCCACCTTCGCTTCCCGGTGACCGTGACCCCGCCCCCCTCCCCCGCCACGGGCCTGCACTTCGTCTCCGCCCGCACCACCGTGGGCGGTCAGCTCATCGAGGACGTCGCCACCGTCGCCGTCGGCGACGACCTCCCCGAGCTGCCCGTTCCCGGCCCGCCGCCGTCCACGGGCGACGCCCTCGGGGGCACCACCGCCGACGATGCCCGGCCCACCGGCCTGTCCGTCACCCCGGCCGCCGACGCCCTCAGTCTGCGCCCCGGCGACCGCGCCGCCCTCACGCTCCGGCTGTGCAACTCCACCGCCGACGAGATTCGCGGCGAGGCGCAGCTCGCCTCCCCCTGGGGCACCTGGTCCCTGCTCCCGGAGGTCATCCGGGGGTTCGCCGTGGGGGCCGGCGAGACTGCCGAGGTGTCGTTCCCTGTCCGGGTCCCCGTGGACGCGCCGGCCGGCCACGCCTGGGCCCTGGCCAAGGTCATGTGGTACGGCCGCTGCCAGTACACCCCGGCCATCCGCCTGGAGGTGACCCGATGACCTCCCACCCTCACGCCCGGCCGCTCGCCACCCCCACGGCCGGTGATCCCCGTCCTCCCGCCACGGGAGCGGCCACCGCGCCCGGTGTCGGTCAGGTGATGGGCTGGGTCGGCGGTCGTCCGGTCCCGCGTGAGCTTCTCGACCGCCGCATCGCCGACCTCCGGCACGGCCCGCTCCAGGCCGCCCTTCCCTCGCCCGGCACCGCCGAGGCCCGCCAACTGGCCAGGTGGTTGACCCAGGTCGTCCTGACCGAGGTCCTGTGCGAGACCATCGCCAGAGCCGAAGGGCTGGCTCCCCTCGAAGGCCCGCCGCTGGACCGTCTGGCGGCCGTCGAACTGGGCTCGATCAACGCCGCCGCCTACAACGGCAACCCTTGGGTGCGGGCCGTGTTCGAGCATGTCACCACGGCCACCGCGGTGCCCGCCGAGTGGCGGCCCCGGCCGTCCCGCCCGAGCGCCGGCGCCCACCACGTACGCCATCGCCTGTTCTCGGACCGCGCCGCCGCAGAGCGCGCCACCGCGGACGACCTGGAGTCACTCGGCCAGGTGGACTTGGCCTCGCTGCCGGCCGCCCTCGCCGAGGCCATCACCCGCCACCCGTACGGCGCTCTGGTCGGCCCGGTCCAGGACGGGTTGGGCTGGCACGTAGCCCTCGTCACGCCGGACCCCCCGGCACCACCACCGTCTCCGACACGACCGCCGGATGAAGGAGAAGCGATCCCGCCGATGCCAGAATTGCCACAGCCACAGCAGCGGCCACGTTCACCAGAGGCCGCTTACTCCGATCTTCTGCAGGCCGCCCGCCGGAGAACCTTCGCCCGGTGGCTCGACCGGACGCGTGCCGAGAAGGTCGCGCTGGTGCCCGGACTGGAACACCCTGGCGATCCTCGCCAGCCCGACAACCACCACAAACACTGATGCCCTACGTACTCGCGATCGACATCGGAGGGACCAAGCTCGCCGCCGCGCTGGTGGACGAGGAAGGGTCCGCGTTGCGTTCCGGCACCCGGCCCACGCCGCGTACGGACGTCATGACCGCCTTGACGGCGCTGATCGAGGAGGTGACCGGCGACGGGCCGCCGGCGGTCGCCGTCGGGATCGGGTGCGCCGGGCCGCTGGACCTCGCCACCGGCGCCGTGAGCCCGGTCAACATGCCGAGCTGGCGCGGGTTCCCGCTGCGCGACGAGGTACGGAAGGTGACGGGCCTGCCCACGGTGCTGGCGGGCGACGCGCAGTGCTTCGTGCTCGGCGAGCACTGGCTCGGCGCGGGCCGGGGCAGCGGCTCGCTGCTCGGGATCGTCGTGTCGACGGGGATCGGCGGAGGCCTGGTGATCGACGGCGCTCCGCTCCTCGGTCCCACCGGGAACGCCGGACATGTCGGTCATATGAGCATCGATCCGTGGGGCGAGCGCTGCACGTGCGGCGGGCGCGGCTGCGTCGAGCACTATGCCAGCGGCCCCAACCTCGTCCGCTGGGCCCTTGCCAACGGCTGGACCCCCGAGGACGACCCGGCGAAGGCGGACGGTCGGCTGCTCGCCGAGGCCGCGGTCGCCGGGGAGCCTGTGGCGGTGGCCGCGTTCGAGCGCGGGGCCCGGGCGCTGGCCGGGATGATCGCGTCCACGGCGGCGGCGGTCGAGGTCAGCACCGTGGTCGTCGGAGGGGGCGTGTCGGCGGCGGGGAAGGTGCTGTTCGAGCCGTTGGAGCGGGCGCTCGACGACGTGGCGGGGCTCGCCTTCGTCCGGGCGGTGCAGGTCAGGCAGAGCACGCTCGGCGTCCGCGCCTCACTGGCCGGCGCCGCGAACCTGGCCTGGCAGACCCATGCCTGAACGACGAACACCCACGGACGGCGCCGTCGCGAAGCGGCCGGCAGCGAGATGAGGGACGCGTAGCCCGGCGCCTGATTCTGGACACCGGTGCCGCCTGACCGCCGTTGCGGCTCAGAGGCCGCAGGAATACGGGCGGGTCAGTCGCGGTTGGCGAAGCGGGCCTCGCGGCGTTCGATGATGCGGCGGGTGAAGGGCACGATCTCCACGACACGCATGCCGAGATAGGCGCCGGCGAAGGCGACGACCAGCAGGACGAAGGGGCTGGTCGCCACGCCGTTCAGAGTGACGAAGGCCTGCAGCATCGTGTCGAGCAAGGGTTACTCCGGAGACTCGATGGGTAGATGAGCGGGTTTCAGGCTAACCGGTCATGACCAATGCTTGCCCCGGAAATTGCCAAAGGGCGGCATGATCTCCTCATGCCGCCCTTTAGTGGATCATGTCGCCCTTTCGGGGACGATCAGTGGAAGAAGTGCCGGGCGCCGGTGAAGTAGAGGGTGATGCCGGCCTTCTCGGCGGCCTCGATGACCTGGTCGTCGCGGATCGAGCCGCCAGGCTCGACGATGGCCTTCACCCCGGCCTCGGCCAGCACCTCCAGCCCGTCGGGGAACGGGAAGAAGGCGTCGGAGGCGGCCACCGAGCCGCTCGCGCGCTCGCCCGCGCGGGTGACGGCGAGACGGCAGGAGTCGACGCGGTTGACCTGGCCCATGCCCACGCCCACGGTGGCCCCGTCGTCGGCCAGCAGGATGGCGTTGGACTTCACCGAGCGGCAGGCCCGCCAGGCGAACTCCAGGTCGGCCAGCACCTCGGGCGAGGCCGGCGCGCCGGCCTTGAGCTCCCACCGGTCGGTCGCGTCGCCGGGCGCGTCCACCCGGTCCACCGTCTGCACGAGCAGGCCGCCGTCCACGCGGCGGAACTCGGTCGGCGCGGACGGGCCCTCCGGGCAGGCCAGCAGGCGCAGGTTCTTTTTCTCGCGCAGCACGTCGAGGGCCTCGGCGTCGTACGCGGGCGCGATGACGACCTCGGTGAACACCTCGGCGATCTGGCGGGCCAGCTCGACGGTGACCGGCCGGTTGACGGCGATCACGCCGCCGTACGCCGACACCGGGTCGCAGGCGTGCGCCTTGCGGTGCGCCTCGGCGACGTCGGCCCCGACGGCGATGCCGCACGGGTTCTGGTGCTTGATGATGGCCACGCACGGGTCGGAGAAGTCCCAGGCCGCCCGCCAGGCGGCGTCGGAGTCGAGGTAGTTGTTGTAGGACATCTCCTTGCCGTGCAACTGCTCGGCGCCCGCGAGGCCGCCCGTGCCGCCGCTGTAGAGCGCGGCGCTCTGGTGCGGGTTCTCGCCGTAGCGGAGGGTGGCCTTGCGCTCGTACGCGACCCCGGCGAAGACCGGGAACTCCTCCCCGCCGTACGTCTGCCCGAACCAGTTGGCCACGGCCACGTCGTAGGAGGCCGTGTGCGCGTACGCGATGCCGGCCAGCCGCCGCCGCTCGGTCAGCGTGAAGCCGCCCTCGCCCAGCGCCTTGAACACCTCGCCGTAGGCGCCGGGATCGACCACGACGGCGCAGGTGCTGTGGTTCTTGGCCGCGCCGCGGATCATCGCGGGCCCGCCGATGTCGATCTGCTCGACGCACTCCTCGTCGGCCGCGCCGGAGGCCACCGTCTGCTGGAACGGGTAGAGGTTGACCACGACGAGCTGGAACGGGTCGATCTCCAGCTCTTCGAGCTGGGCGATGTGGTTGGGCTTGGTCATGTCGGCCAGCAGCCCGGCGTGCACGCGCGGGTGCAGGGTCTTGACCCGCCCGTCCAGGCACTCGGGGAACCCGGTCAGCTGCTCGACCTTGGTCACCGGGATCCCGTACGACGCGATCGCGGCGGCCGTGCCACCGGTCGAGACGATCTCCACTCCGGCGCCGTCGAGGGCCCTGGCCAGTTCCTCGAGGCCGGACTTGTCGTAGACGGCGATCAGCGCGCGCCGGATGGCGATGCGAGTCACGTGGATTCCCCTCCTGATTGGTTGCCGATGCGGACGGTGCGTCCGCTGACCGTCCAGCCCTCGCGGGCCATGCGGCCGACGATCTCGACGAGCAGGCGGCGCTCGACGGTCTTGATGCGCTCGTGCAGGACCGCCTCGTCGTCGTCCGGAAGCACGGGCACCGCCTCCTGGGCGACGATGGGGCCGGTGTCGATCCCCTCGTCAGCCAGCATGACCGTGCAGCCGGTGACCTTGACCCCGTGGGCCAGCGCGTCACGCACGCCGTGGGCCCCGGGGAACGACGGCAGCAGCGCCGGATGCGTGTTGAGCACGGGAAAAGCCTGGAGCGTGGGCGCGCCCAGGATCTTCATGAAGCCCGCCGACACGACCAGGTCGGGCTCGTACGCGGCGATCCTGGCCGCGATGGCCGCGTCCCAGTCCGCACGCGTCGGATGATCGCCTAGTTTTTCAACAAAAGTCGGGACTTGTGCCCTGGTAGCCCTGGCCAGCCCTTCGATTCCCTCCCTGTCGGCACCGACCGCTACCACGCGAGCACCGTACGCCGGGTCGGCGGAAGCGTCCAGAAGGGCCTGTAGGTTGGTTCCAGAGCCGGAGACGAGGACGACGAGCCGCCCAGCCTTTGACACGCACACTCCAATGAGGAAACAGGGTGGGGCTGCCAGGGTATCTGTTCCTGGTCCGGCGACGCAGAGGAGGTCAGGTGTCGACACCGGTGCAGGCACCGGCAGGCCAGCAGCCCGCCGAGTCGGCGGGACGCCGCGCGATCTGGTTGGCGATCGCGGCGCTCGCCATGACGTTCATGTTGCCGCTGGCCGGTCTGGTCATGGCGTTGTTCGCGCTCGTGGCGGGCCTGCGGGCGCTGCCACTGCTCAGGGGGGCGGGCAGACCCACGGGGGCGGCCGTCGGCGGGATCACCGTGTCCTCCATAGCGCTGGTGCTGTCGGCCCTGGCCACGGGCATGCAGCTCTACCTCATGAACGAATACTCCGCCTACCAGGAGTGCATGAAGGGCGCGACCACGGTCTCGTCCCAGGGCGAGTGCTTCGCGCAGTTCAGGGAGGCGGCCCAGCGCAAGCTGCCGCCCGACGTGCTGGAGCTCCTGGGCGCCATGCAGACCTGAGCCCGCTCAGTCGCGGTCCCAGGCGTACGGGTCCACGTAGATGACGTGGCCGCCCCGGTCGTCGGACTCGTCCACGATGTCCTTGCGGGCCGGGCGGGACCCCTCGGGGCCCGGCTCCTGCAGGCGCGGCCTGGCCTGGGCCAGGGTCTCGGCCTCGGCCGTGGCGTGCTCGTCCTGCCAGTCGTCCCTGATGACCGGGATCTCCTGGGTGTCGGCCTCGGTGGCGTCCATCCAGTGACCGGGCAGCGGGCGCGGATCGGCCTCGGCGAGGCCGACCTTGCTGGCCGCCTTGGCGATCGCGGCCCCCGCCTTGCGCACGGGCACCGCGGCCTTGTCCAGCGGGGTGCGGGCGCGCTTGCTGAGCAGCAGCAGGTTGGTCACGCCCGCGGAGATCCCGGAGGCGACCCCGACCTCCAGCGCGACCGACAGCGCCACCTCCCAGGGCGAGGGCCCCACGGTGGCCAGCCGGCCGCCGCCGATCGGGCCGCCGGACAGCGCCGCCAGCACGCCCGCGACGACGCCCGCGGAGACGCCGGTGAGGAACCCCCAGAGCGGCGCGGCCTCGTACGACGGCGACGGCGAGATCCGGGCCACGAACACCCCGGCCACCGCCCCCGCCGCGAACGGCAGCGCGATCACCGCCATCATCCACGCGGGCACCGGCCCGCTCTCCGGCAGCGCGCCCAGCAGCGGCAGGCTCGGCACCGTGCCGAGCTGCACCCCGGTGGGCGCGACCAGGGTGTCGGCGCCGATCGCGAACCCGGGTCCCGAGATGTACGACGAGGCCCAGATGACCGCGTTCGGCAGGTAGAGAAGCTGGAGCAGCGCCAGCAGCACGCCGCCCACGAACCCCGGCGACAGGACGTCGGAGAGCTGCTTGACCTGGCCGAAGTTGAGCACGACGGCGACCAGCACCAGGGCCAGGCCGGCCACCAGCAGCAGCGCGGTGGCGACCGCGGTGCCGACGGTCAGCGCGCGCACCCGCTCGGGCAGCAGCCGCAGCATGACCCGCCACGGCCCGATCATCCGCGCGGTGGCCAGCGCCCCCGCGAGGAACGCCAGCACGAAGTGGCTGAGCAGCACCTCGCCGAGGAACGGCTGGGTGATCTCGTTGCTCGCCACGAGCGCGATCAGCCCGGCCAGCAGCGCGTAGGGGGCCGCGAGCGACACCCCGGCCTGGGCCACCAGCACGAGCTGCGCGCGGCGGCGGGCCCTGGCCTGCTCGCGGGGGCTGTTCTTGGGCAGCCGGGCGGGCAGGCGCAGCCGCAGGTCGGCGTCGCGGGCCATCCACCGGCCCGCCCGGTAGAGGAGCATGGCGGGCAGGATGGTGAGGCCGAGCGGCAGCAGCCCGACCCGGCCTCCGGGGATGGCGAACCCAGCGTGGTGGGCGGCCAGCCAGAGCTGCGCCGCCGTACGGAAGACGCCCGGCAGGCCCGCGCCCAGCGCGCCACGCGGGGCGGCGATCCAGCCGACCAGGGTGAGCGTGGTGAGGGCGGCCAGGCCGACCCCCAGCGTGCAGGCGGCGGCCAGCATGCCCGAGACCGGCAGCGGCCTGCGGGTCTCGTCGTCGTCGCCGGAGACCCCGGGGAGCTTGCCGAGGACCGAGCGGGGGGCAGTCCGCAGCTGGTCGAGAATCGCCGTCACAGTAGGCGATTTTCTCAATCTTTCCCAACCAAAGCTTGGTTGACGCGCCGCCGATCGGCATTTACCTCAAAGCACCCGTGACCCGCGCCGGCGACACGGCCTCCGTGCCGCCGGCGCGAGAAGGTCAGCGCGGCCACCTGACTCAGCGGGACTGCATGACCTCGCGCATGAGGCGGGCCGTCTCGGAGGGGGTCTTGCCGACGCGGACGCCGACCTTCTCCAGGGCCTCCTTCTTGGCCTGGGCCGTGCCGGCCGAGCCGGACACGATGGCGCCGGCGTGGCCCATGGTCTTGCCCTCGGGCGCGGTGAAACCGGCCACGTAGGCGACGACGGGCTTGGTGACGTGCTGCTCGATGTAGGCCGCGGCCCGCTCCTCGGCGTCGCCGCCGATCTCACCGATCATCACGATGGCGTCGGTGTCAGGGTCGTCCTGGAACGCCTGGAGCGCGTCGATGTGCGTGGTGCCGATGACGGGGTCGCCGCCGATGCCGACGCAGGTGGAGAAGCCGATGTCACGCAGCTCGTACATGAGCTGGTAGGTGAGGGTGCCGGACTTGGAGACCAGTCCGATGCGGCCGGCGGTGGTGATGTCGGCCGGGATGATGCCCGCGTTGGAGGCTCCGGGGGAGGCGATGCCGGGGCAGTTGGGGCCGATGACGCGGGTCTTGTTGCCCTTAGCGACGGCGTAGGCCCAGAACTCGGTGGAGTCGTGCACCGGGATGCCCTCGGTGATGACCACGCAGAGCGGGATCTCGGCGTCGACGGCCTCCTTGACGGCGGCCTTGGCGTGGGCCGGCGGCACGAAGACGACCGACACGTCGGCGCCGGTCTGCTCCATGGCCTCCTTGACCGTGCCGAACACCGGCAGGCCCTCGTGGGTGATGCCGGCCTTGCGGGCGTTGACGCCGCCCACGACCTTGGCGCCCGAGGCGAGCATGCGGCGGGTGTGCTTGGTGCCCTCACCGCCGGTCATGCCCTGGACGATGATCTTGCTGTTCTCCGTCAACCAGATGGCCATAAGTCACGCACCTACCGCAGCGAGCTCGGCGGCACGCTTGGCCGCTTCGTCCATCGTGTCCACCAGCTCGACCCGCGGGAGCGCGGCGTCGGCCAGAATCTGCCGCCCGAGCTGGGCGTTGTTGCCGTCGAGGCGGACCACCAGGGGGTGGGTCACGGCCTCGCCACGGCTCTCCAGCAGCTTGAACGCCGCGACGATGCCGTTGGCGACGGCGTCGCAGGCGGTGATGCCGCCGAAGACGTTCACGAAGATCGACTTGACGTCGGGGTCGGAGAGGATGATCTCCAGGCCGGCCGCCATGACCTCGGCCGAGGCGCCGCCGCCGATGTCGAGGAAGTTGGCCGGGGAGGGCTTGCCGGGGAACGCCTCGCCCGCGTAGGCGACGACGTCGAGGGTCGACATGACCAGGCCCGCGCCGTTGCCGATGATGCCCACGTCGCCGTCGAGCTTGACGTAGTTGAGGTCCTTCTCCTTGGCCCGCGCCTCCAGCGGGTCCTCGGCCGCCTTGTCGGCCAGGGCCTCGTGGTCGGACTGGCGGAAGGCGGCGTTGTCGTCGAGCGTGACCTTGCCGTCGAGCGCCTTCACCTGGCCGTCGGCGGCCAGGATCATGGGGTTGACCTCGACGAGCGTGGCGTCCTCGTCGACGAAGCAGTTCCAGAGCTTCTCGATGAGCTCGGCGGCGCCGTCGAGCGCCCGCTCCGGCAGGCCGCCGGCCTGCGCGATCTCGCGGGCCTTGGCCCGGTCGACGCCGTCCAGCGCCGAGACCGGCACCTTGGCGACCTTCTCCGGGGTGTTGTGGGCGACCTCTTCGATGTCCATGCCGCCGGCGGCGGAGCAGATCGCGAGGAAGGTGCGGTTGGCGCGGTCGAGCAGGAAGGAGAAGTAGTACTCCTCCGCGATCGCGCTGGCCTCCTCCACGAGCACCTTGTGGACCGTGTGGCCCTTGATGTCCATGCCGAGGATGGCGGTGGCCTTCCCGACGGCGTCGGCGGCGTCGTCGGCCACCTTCACACCGCCGGCCTTGCCCCGGCCACCCGTCTTGACCTGGGCCTTGACAACGACGCGGCCGGTCAGCTCCTCGGCCGCCGCCCGCACCTCCTCCACGGTGTTGGCGACGATGCCGCGCGGCACCGGGATGCCGTAGTCAGCGAAGAGCTCCTTCGCCTGATGTTCGAACAGGTCCACGAGGGTCCGTCCTTGCTTATCCGACTGATGTTCGACGGCCCGGGCAACCCCGTGCGTGCCGGGCGTTTCCGCCAGTGAAGCCTAGCCCGAAGCGCGCCCTGCCCAGGTCATCGGGTCGCGGTTCTCCCCTTGTGTGACGGTCATCTCACTTCCCGAGGGAGACCGCCTGCACGAATTGCGCACCGAATCGGCACCGCCGTACGCGGACGTCGAGATATGCTCGTGATCTTCGATTGACAGGATTCCCGGACCCCTCAATAACCGAATCAAGGGAATCCCATGAAGCGATTTCTCGCGGGCCTGACGGCGGCCTGCGCCGCGACACTCGTGATCGCGGCGCCCGCCGCCCAGGCCGCGCCGATCGACCCGGTCAAGGCGCTGCGCAAGCAGTACGTGCCCGGTCACGGCGTGCGTTTCACCGAGACGGCCAGCACCAAGGTCAACGGAAAGACCATGGCCAATGAGAAGTCGAGCGGCCGGCTCGCGTTCGGCAAGAGCGGCGTCGTCGCCGTCGACGTTTCCACCAAGAACCGCCGCAGCACGTCCTTCAGCCCCGACCGGCTGATCAGCGTGGGCGGTCACACGTACGTGCAGGGCGGCATCTACGGAAAGGATCTGCCCGAAGGCAAGAAGTGGGTGCGTTATTCCGACTCGCCCGCCGGCGCCACCATGAACCAGCCTGTCGACGTCTTCGAGCCGAAGGTGCTGAGGCTGCTGCTGACGAAGGCGAAGAGCAACAAGGGCGGCACGTACAAGGGCGAGATCTCCTACAAGGACATCGCCAAGGCGTACGGGAGCAAGCTGACCGGACCGGTCAGCAAGATCAAGGTGTCGTACGCGCTCGGCGTCAACGGCAAGGGGCTGGTCACCCTGCTGCGGACCTCCTGGACGCTCGACTTCGGCGTGCTCGGCAAGACCGTCGGCGTCACCGAGACCCGCTACACCGGCTGGGGCTCCCGCGTGAGCGTCAAGGCTCCGGCCGAGAGCGCGTGGGTGGACGTCAAGGACCTCGAAGAGGGCGCCGGCGTGCCGGAGGAGATCCCGCAGAGCGCCTTCGACGTGTACGCGTACTGAGCTTTCCCGTCGATCGGCGCGTCCCGCCTGTTCATGTGGCGCTCGGCATGCGACATTGCATGATATGGGCAGGGACGTGCCGGTCGTCGTGTTCAGCCGTGAGGACCGCAGGAAGTACCGCGAGAAGGTACGCCAGTGCCTCGACGTCTTCGCCCAGATGTTGCGCGAGTCCAGGTTCGAGCTCGAACGCCCGCTCGCGGGCCTGGAGATCGAGCTCAACCTCGTGGACGCACGCGGCGAGGCCGCCATGTGCAACGCCGAGGTGCTGGCCGCCATCGCGCGCCCGGACTGGGCGACCGAGCTGGGCCAGTTCAACATCGAGATCAACGTCGAGCCGCAGGAGCTGGGCGGCGACGGGCCGCGGCGGCTGGAGGACGACGTACGCGCCCGGCTGAACCACGCCGAGGAGCGCGCCCGTTCCCTCGGCGGCCACCTGATGCTGGTCGGCATCCTCCCCACCCTGCGCGAGCGGGACGTCGAGGAGGGCTCGCTGTCGGCCAACCCCCGCTACCGGCTGCTCAACGAGCAGATCTTCGCCGCCCGCGGCGAGGACCTGCACCTGTGCATCGAGGGCACCGAACGCCTCGACACCCGCGCCGACAGCATCACGCCGGAGGCCGCCTGCACCAGTGTCCAGCTCCATCTGCAGGTCAGCCCCGAGTCGTTCGCCGCGCACTGGAACGCGGCCCAGGCGATCGCGGGCGCGCAGGTCGCCGTCGCGGCCAACTCGCCGTACCTGTTCGGCAAGGAGCTGCACCACGAGACCAGGATCGCGCTGTTCGAGCAGGCCACGGACACCCGGCCGACCGAGCTGAAGGCGCAGGGCGTACGGCCGCGCGTGTGGTTCGGCGAGCGGTGGATCACCAGCGTCTTCGACCTGTTCGAGGAGAACGTCACCTATTACCCCGCGCTGCTCCCCCTCTGCGCGGACGAGGACCCGCGCGCCGAGCTGGAGCAGGGCCGCATCCCCCAGCTGCACGAGCTGACCCTGCACAACGGCACGGTCTACCGCTGGAACCGGCCCGTGTACGCGGTCGTGGACGGCCTGCCCCACCTGCGGGTGGAGAACCGCGTCCTGCCCGCCGGGCCCACCGTCGCGGACGTGGCCGCCAACGCCGCCTTCTACTACGGGCTGATGCGCGTGCTGCCGTACGACGAGCGGCCGATCTGGAGCCGGATGTCCTTCAGGACCGCCGAGGACAACCTGGCCGCCGCCGCCCGGCACGGCCTCGACGCGCGGCTCTACTGGCCGGGACTCGGCGAGGTGCCCGCGTCGGAGCTGATCCTGCGCCGGCTGCTGCCGGCCGCGCACGAGGGGCTGGCCCTGTGGGGCGTGGACCGCCCGGTCGCCGACCGGCTGCTCGACATCATCGAGGAACGCTGCCTGAGCGGCGTCACGGGAGCCGACTGGCAGGTACGCCGGGTGCGTGCGGAGGGCGGCGACCGGCACGAGGCGCTGCGGGCGATGACCTTGGACTACATCGGGCGTATGCATACGAATGAGCCCGTGCATACGTGGGAAGTCTGAGCTGGTGACCCGCGCGCCCCTCCGCTTCGTGCTCGCCCTGCTCGTCCTGGCCGCCTCCGTCCTGTCCTGCGGCCTGACCCGGCCGCCGTCGATGAACCCGCCCGGCGACGCGCAGCAGGACGACACGTTCGAGGACGACGTCGTCTCGGCGCGGACGCTGAGCGAGCAGTTCTGGAAGCAGCAGTTCGCCCAGCTCGGCCGGACCTACCGGCCGATCACCGAGTTCATCCCCTACTCCGGCTCCGCCGGGCCGAGCTGCGGCGGCCAGCCGGCCGTGCCCAACAACGCCTTCTACTGCCCGGTCGGCCACTTCATCGCCTTCGACCGGGACTGGATGGAGGGGCTGTGGAACGACATGGGCGACGGCTCGGTGTACGTGATCATCCCGCACGAGTTCGGTCACGCGGTCCAGGCCCAGCTCCGCTCGACGTTCCAGCTCAACGTGCAGGCCGAGCTGCAGGCCGACTGCTACGCGGGCGCCACCCTGTCGGGCCTGGTGAGCGGGGGCGCGCTGCGCGCGGAGCCGGGCGACGAGGACGAGCTGCTGCTGAGCCTGGAGGCGGCCGGCGACCCCACGGACGACTGGCTCGACCCGGCCGCGCACGGCACCGCCGAGCAGCGGCAGTCGGCCTTCGCCGAGGGGTACCGGAGCGGCGTGGGCGCCTGCTGACCCCGGCGTTCCTGGCAGCGGAGGTCATCCCGGGGCGTATTCCCCCATCAACCCGGAGGATGATGTGGTCGATCATGTCGGAGCCGTACGGTGGGTCCATGCCACTGGAGGAGATCGGCTGGCTGCGCCGGGGGGCGTGCAGGTCCAGCGACCCTGACCTCTTCTTCCCGCTCGCCCCCTCGCCGCAGCAGGAGGCGCGGGCCAAAGCGGTCTGCGCGAGCTGCCAGGTGCTGGAGGAGTGCCGCGCGTACGCGTTACGAGCGGGCGAGCCGGACGGCATCTGGGGCGGCCTGACCCCGCAGGAGCGCCGCCGCTCCCGCTTCCCGGCCGGCTGGCGCGACTCCGCCGCCTCCTGACCCGACGGGCCCCACGGGACCGCCGGGCGGGCGGGGGCCGACGTAGCCTGCAGAGGTGATCCTCCGCTCCGTCGCCGTGCTGGCCGCCGCCAACGTCATGAACAACAAGGTCGCCCCCCGCCTGGGCCCGCTCACCTCCGCCCTCGCCACCGCCGCCCTGGTGGCGATGGCCCGCAGGTCGGGCGCCACGTGGGAGGAGATGGGGTTCGAGCACGGCCGGCGGGGCGCGGTCACGGGCGGCGTTCTGGCGGGCGCCGTGGCCGCCGTCTACACCGCCGGGGTCGCGCTGCCCCGCACCAGGCCGCTCTTCCACGACGAGCGCGCCCTGTCGCTGTCCCGCGCCCGCCTGCTGGAGGAGGCCCTGATCCAGGTGCCGCTGGCCACGGTCCTGCTGGAGGAGGTCGGCTTCCGCGGCGCCCTGTACGCCATGCTGCGCCGCCGGCACGGCACGGCGGCGGCCACGGCGCTCTCCTCGGCCCTGTTCGGCCTGTGGCACATCCTCCCGGCCGTCGACATGGCCCGCGCCAACCCGGCGCTCGGCGCCCTGACGGCCGGCGAGTCGCCAGCGCGGCTCGACACGGCGCGGGTGGTGGCGGGGAGCGTGGTGTCGACGGCGGCGGCGGGCGTGCTCTTCTGCGAACTGCGGCGCCGCCGTGGCCTGCTGGCTCCCGTCATGTTGCACCTGTCGACGAACTCGCTTGGCTACTTTTTCGCCCGGATCGCAGCGAAAAAGGACGACAAAAAGTGATTGCTTGCTCAGTGGGTCACCACCCCATCTGAGAAGGAAGATCCTTACCTGCCAGGACGAGGATCCTGCACTGCCGTTGGACCGCTCCAAAATTCCGTCATCTCGATGCTCTACCTTCCGTGATCGCGCGCTTCCCACGGCCGGTGCCGCCGGAGGGAAGCGCGTCCAAGATCACTCGTTCTGTGGAGGGTACGGAGGTCATGCCGCATGCGCACGGTCATCGACATCGACAAGGAGCTCCTGGAAGCGGCCCAGCACGAGCTGGGCACTTCGACGATCACGGAAACGGTCAATGCCGCCCTGCAGGAGATCGCCGGTCGGGCGGGGCGTCGCGAGGCGTTCGAGTTCTGGCGGACGAGGAACAGCGAGGATCTGCTGAACCCGGAGATCATGAAGCATGCGTGGTGCCACCAGGACGGATGTACCTGATCGACAGGAGCGCCCTGGCCCGCCTCCGCACGAGTGAAGTCGTCGCCAGGGCGCTGCGCCCGCTCTTCGCGGCCCGGGCCGTGGCCACCTGCGCCATCATCGACCTTGAGGCGGTCCACGGCGCCCGTGACCTCGCCCAGGGCCGCGCCGCCCTGGCAGCCCAGCGGCAGTGCGTCTGGCTCCCCCTCGACCTGGCGGTGGCGCGGCGGGCCCTGGAGGTGCAGCAGCAGCTCCTCGCACGAGGGCGGCACCGTGGGGTCGGGGTGCGCGATCTGCTGGTCGCCGCCTGCGCCGAGGTGCACAGGGTGACCGTGCTGCACTACGACCGCGACTTCGACCTCATCGCCGAGGTGACCGGGCAGCCCGCGCTCTGGGTGGCGCCGCCCGGCTCCATCCCCTGAGCACGCGCGCCTGCCCCGGTCAGGCCGTGGGGACGACCTGGAACGCCTCCGCGTAGCGGCCAGGACCGAACCCGGCCTGCTCGCCCCAGGCGGCGAAGCGGCTCTTGACCCCCTCGGCGAACCCCTCCACGTGCGCCACCTGGCTCACGTGCGACAGCAGGGCCGCGAGCTTGCGGTCGATGACGTCGGTGACGTCCACGTAATGGTCGGGCGTGGCCCCGCCGGTCAGCCAGACCTCGCGGACCGTCCACGCCTCCAGCCCCTCCTCCAGCAGCAGCTCCGGGAAGGCGTACGGGTTGCGGGCGTCGGGGTAGACGGCGTCCAGGGCGGCGCCGCCGACGGCACGGTGGTCGGGGTGGCTCGGCGCGACGAACCGGTAGTTGCGGTCGGGGTGGTGGGTCACCACCAGGTCGGGACGCACCTGCCGGATCACGCGGGCGATCGACCGCCGCAGCTCCAGGGACGGCACGACCTGGCCGTCGGGATAGCCGAGGAAACGGACGTCGGTGACGCCCACGGCCTTCGCCGCGGCGCGCTGCTCGGTCCGCCGCAGCTCGGCCATCCCCGTGTTGTCCAGCGTGCGCTCGTTGCCGCCCGCGTCGCCGTCGGTCACCAGCAGGTAGGTGACCTCGACCCCCTGGTCCACGAAGAGCGCCGCGCTCCCGGCCGCCCCGAAGTCGACGTCGTCGGGATGCGCGGTCACGTACAGCACCCGGTTGATCTCGGTCTGCGGCAGCATGACTCCCCTTTCGCACGGTGTTCTTGAGGGAGAACCGGCGTCCGGCGGATCGCATTCCGGGCGCCGTTTGTCGGTGGAGCGTCTTAACCTAGGTAGGTGCCGACCCAAGTCTCTGTTGACCACCCCTTGCTCGACGGCCTCAACCCGCAGCAGCGCGAGGCCGTGATCCATCACGGCAGCCCCCTGCTCATCGTGGCGGGAGCGGGGTCGGGGAAGACTCGGGTGCTCACCCACCGCATCGCCTACCTGCTGGCCGAGCGTGACGTGCATCCGGGCGAGATCCTGGCGATCACGTTCACCAACAAGGCCGCCAAGGAGATGAAGGAGCGCATCGACAAGCTCATCGGGCCGCGCTCGCGGGCCATGTGGGTGATGACGTTCCACAGCGCGTGCATGCGCATCCTGCGGCGGGAGGCCAAACGGCTCGGGTTCCCGTCCAGTTTCTCCATCTACGACCAGGCCGACTCCCAGCGGCTCATGGCGATGGTCTGCCGCGAGATGGACCTCGACCCCAAGCGCTACCCGCCGCGCTCGTTCTCCGCCCAGGTCAGCAACTTCAAGAACGAGCTGATCGACTACGAGAGCGCGATCGAGCGGGCCGGCTCGCATTTGGAGAAGACGCTCGCGCAGGCCTACAAGTCCTACCAGCTCAAGCTCACCGAGGCCGGGGCGATGGACTTCGACGACATCATCATGAACACGGTGACGTTGTTCCAGCTCTTCCCCGACGTGGCCGAGCACTACCGCATGCGGTTCAGGCACGTCCTGGTCGACGAATACCAGGACACCAACCACGCCCAATACATCCTGATCAGGGAGCTGGTCGGCCACCCCGAGCTGCGCACCGCCGACGGCGAGCAGGTGCGCTCCGGCACCAGCCAGTCCGAGCTGTGCGTGGTCGGCGACGCCGACCAGTCGATCTACGCCTTCCGCGGCGCGACGATCCGCAACATCCTGGAGTTCGAGCGCGACTACCCCGACGCCCGCACGATCCTGCTGGAGCAGAACTACCGCTCGACCCAGAACATCCTGGCCGCGGCCAACGCCGTCATCGCCCGCAACGAGTCGCGCAAGCCGAAGAACCTCTGGTCCGACCAGGGCGACGGCCCCAAGATCGTCGGCTACGTCGCCGACAACGAGCATGACGAGGCCATGTTCGTGGCCCAGGAGGTCGACCGGCTGAGCGACGAGGAGGGCGTGCGGCCGGGCGACGTGGCGGTCTTCTACCGCACCAACGCGGCCTCCCGCGTGTTCGAGGAGATCTTCATCCGCACCGGGCTGCCCTACAAGGTGGTCGGGGGCGTGCGCTTCTACGAGCGCAAGGAGGTCAAGGACCTGCTGGCCTACCTGCGGGTGCTGGCCAACCCCAGCGACGTCGTGTCCCTGCGCCGCATCCTCAACGTGCCCAAGCGGGGCATCGGCGAGCGGGCCGAGGCGATGGTCGAGGCGCTGGCGGCGCGCGAGCGGATCACCTACTGGGAGGCGCTGCGGCGGGCCGAGGAGGCCTACGGCATGGCTACGCGCTCGCTCAACGCGGTGCGTGAGTTCGTCGCGATGCTGGAGGAGCTGATCGCCAAGGCCGAGGGCGTGCCGCCGTCGGCGCTGGCCGAGGAGGTGCTGGTGGCCACCGGCTACCGCGCCGAGCTGGAGGCGTCCGAGGACCCTCAGGACGAGTCCCGCCTGGAGAACCTCAACGAGCTGATCTCCGTGGCCTCCGAGTTCGAGGAGGCCAACCCGGAGGGCACGCTGGTGGAGTTCCTGGAGCAGGTCTCGCTGGTGGCCGACGCCGACCAGATCCCCGAGGCCGACGGCGGGCAGGGGGTCGTCACGCTGATGACCCTGCACACCGCCAAGGGCCTGGAGTTCCCCGTGGTGTTCCTGACGGCGATGGAGGACGGCGTGTTCCCGCACGTCCGGTCGCTGGGCGAGCCCAAGGAGCTGGAGGAGGAGCGGCGGCTGGCCTACGTCGGCATCACCCGGGCGCAGCAGCGGCTCTACCTGACGCGGGCGGCCGTGCGCAGCTCGTGGGGGGCGCCGGCGTTCAATCCGGCCTCGCGCTTCGTCAACGAGGTGCCGGGCACGCTCATCGACTGGCGCACCGATCCGGAGAAGTCGGCGTGGAGCGCCGCCACCCGCAGGGAGCCCGCGGCGCGGCCGGCGCCGGCCAGGGGCGGCGCGGCGGGCGCGGGCGGGCGCAAGGTGCCCTCCCTGACGCCCGGTGACCGGGTGACGCACGACCAGTTCGGCCTCGGCACGGTGGTGTCGGTCGACGGCGTTGCGGAGAAGACCAAGGTCAAGGTCGACTTCGGCAGCGGCGGGGAGAAGACGTTGCTGCTGGCGTACGCGCCGCTGGAGAAGCTGTAGCGGCGGTTGTAGGTACGCCGACGCGAAGGCGCGCCGCCGGCGTCCAGGATCTGCCGGCGGCGCGCCTTCACGCTTTCGGGGTGCTCTACTTCAGGGCGCTGCCCTTCTTCCACTGGCTGTAGCTGAGCTGCCAGTAGCTCCAGCCGTTGTTCCACTGCAGCTTGCGCTTGGTGCCGGTGATCTTCACCACGTCGCCGCGCTGGGCGATCGTGTAGAACCACTTGGCGCCCTCGGGCGTGGCGCGGACGCAGCCGTGGCTCTGGTTGGAGCGGCCGAGATACTGGTAGTAGCCGGCGCTCTGGTGGACGTACTCACCGCTGTCGGAGATCCGCACGGCCCAGGGGATCTCCTCCTTGTAGTAGCGCGGGTCCTTCGGATCCGTCACGCCCATCCAGGAGGAGGTCATGGTCTCGACGGCCTTCTTGCCCATGGTGAGGTGGGTGCCGCTGGTGGTGAGGTAGACGTCCACGCCGCCGCGCATCAGGCCGCCGCGGCCGGCGCTGATCGGGATCTTCTTGGCCAGCTTGCCGTTGCGGTAGACCTTCATGACGTGCTTGCGCGTGTCGACGAGGGAGATGTTCTGGGAGCCGACGGCGAAGCGGCGGGAGACGTCCTTGCCGCCGGTGTTGCCGGGCAGCTCGGACAGCCGCGCGGTGAAGAGCACCTTCTGGTACGGCTTCCAGTACGCCTTCGTCCGATAAATGATCTTGCGGGCCGACACCCACCGCCAGGCGCCCTCGTTGGGCTTGTCGGACTCGACCTGCAGCAGGGCCTCGACCGTGGCGCGGTCCTTGGTCTTCACGTCACGGTCGAACGTGACGATGATCGGGAAACCGACGCCCACCTTCTCGGTCTTCTCCCCCATCGGGGTGATGTCCGCGATGCCCAGCTTGATCTTGGCCGTGGTCGTGGGGGTGGGCGACGGGGTGGTGGTGGCCGCGACCGGGGCGACGGCGGCCTGGCCCTGGGGGGCCGCCGTGGGGCGGGCTTGCGGGATGGGGGCGGTCTCCGCCGCACAGGCCGTCGCGACGACCAGGGCGAACAGAGCCGGAAGCATCCGGGTGACGCGCTTCAAGGGGGTTACTCCTGGACTAAGTGCTCATTCGGTACCTCTCTGTGTGACAAACGAGACGCCTGATTCGTAGGCAGCTAGCCGATAACTATCCTGTAACGGTCCAAATCCGGCCGAATCGGCCTCAGACCAGGCGGCGGGCGGTGGCCCAGCGGGACAGCTCGTGGCGGTTGGAGAGCTGGAGCTTGCGCAGCACGGACGACACGTGCGTCTCCACGGTCTTCACCGAGATGAACAGCTCCTTCGCGATCTCCTTGTACGCGTAACCCCGCGCGATCAGCCGCAGCACCTCCCGCTCGCGCTGGGTCAGCGAGTCGAGCTCCGGGTCGATCGAGGGCGCCTCGGAGGAGGCGAACGCGTCCAGCACGAACCCCGCCAGCCGCGGCGAGAACACCGCATCGCCCTCGGCCACCCGGCGGACGGCGTCGGTCAGCTCCTTGCCGCTGATGTTCTTGGTGACGTAGCCGCGGGCGCCGCCCCTGATGACGCCGATGACGTCCTCGGCGGCGTCGGAGACCGACAGCGCGAGGAAGCGGACCTGCGAGCCGGCGCCGAGCACCCGGCGCAGCACCTCCTGGCCGCCGCCGCCCGGCATGTGCACGTCCAGCAGGACGACTTCCGGCTGCAGCTCGGCGATCGCCTTGACGGCCGACTCGACGTCCTCGGCCTCGCCCACGACCTCGATCGAGTCGCCGAGCTCGGCGCGTACGCCCGAGCGGAAGAGCCGGTGATCGTCGACGATCAGCACGCGCGTCATTCGTTCTCCACCTTCATCTTCAACATCACTTCGGTGCCCTCGCCCGGTTCGGTGCGGATCCTGGCCGAGCCGCCGTGGCGTTCCATTCTGCCGATGATGGACTCCCTGATCCCCATCCGGTCGAGGGGGACCGCGTCGAGATCGAAGCCCTTGCCCCGATCCTTCACGAAAACGGCCACTTCTTCACCCTCTACTTCGGCGTACACCGAGATGGAGTCGCTCTCGCTGTACTTGGCCGCGTTGACCATGGCCTGGCGGGCCGCCTTCATCATGGCCGCGAGCCGGCCGCCCGAGTCGAACGGCACGTCACCGACGCACACCACCTCGATCGGCACGCCGTGCGCGTCCTCCTCCTCGGCCGCGATCCTGCGCACGGCCGCCGCCACCGTCGCGTCGGCGTCCTGGGCCGGCTGGTAGAGCCAGTTGCGCAGGTCGCGCTCCTGCGCGCGGGCCAGGCGGGTGACCTCGCGCGGGTCGTGCGCGACGCGCTGGATCAGCGTCAGGGTGTGCAGCACCGAGTCGTGCACCATGGCGGCGACCTCGGCGCGCTCCTCCTGCCTGATGCGCTCGCGCCGTTCGAGCTGGAGCTCCTTCCACAGGCCGGCCAGCCAGGGCGCGGCGATGACCGCCAGGCCGCCGACCACCACGACGGTGAACAGCAGCCCCTGCTGGGCCTGGGCCAGCTCGCCCTGCCAGTAGAGGAACCCGATCGCGCCGATCACCACCAGCCCCACGCCGAGCAGCGTGCGCACGCGGTTCTTCCTGATGCTGAGCGTCGCCCCGCTCATCCAGCTCCGGCGGCGCTCCGGATCGGCCTGCTGCCACAGGATCAGCGCGCCGATCCCGCCCGCGGCGAACGGCAACATGCCGATGCCGCCCGCCGACGCCCCGGTCAGCCAGCCGAACGCGGCCAGCGCCATCCCGATCGCGGTGAACGCGGCGAGCTGGCTCCAGTCACGCTGCGGCGGCGGCCCCTCGTGCGGCTGACGCGGCGTGACCATCCACAGCACGGCGTAGGCCACCATGCCGACCCCGTTCACCACGCTGAGCAGCACGAACATCAGCCTGATCACCACGGGATCGAGCTTGAGCTGCGTGGCCAGTCCCTGGGCCACCCCGCCGAGCAGGCGGCCCTCCATCGGGCGCATCATCCGCCGGAACGGCGCTTTTTCGCCGGTGCCCGGCTCGGCGAGTGTCTTCTGGTCAGCCATAACACCGTCATCGTCACATGTAAGGGGCGGACCGGGCATCAGGGAACGACCCCCGGGTCGGGTCAGGGGTCTCCCGGATGCGAGTGGTGCGCCGGTGGGGCCACGATGGTGGCATGACAGAAGCTCCGCCCAGGGATCCGGCCGCTCCCCCCACCGTACTGCGACGCAGCAGCGAGGGGCGCATCGTCATGGGGGTGTGCGCGGGGCTGGGCCGCCACACCGGGATCGACCCGGTGGTGTTCCGGGTGGCCTTCGCCGTGCTGCTGCTCGGCTCGGGCGTGGGGCTCTTCTTGTACATCGCGGCGTTCCTGTTGATGAAGGAGCCGAACGGGAGCCCGGGCATCATCGAGCAGTGGACGCGGCGCGACTTCGACGCCGAGACCGTGCTGGCGTTGCTGACGGCGGTGCTCGGTCTCGGGCTGGGGCTCAACCTGGCGACGGTCTGGATCGACGATGGGACGCTCGTGGTGGGCGTGTTCCTGGCGGTGTCGCTGCTGGCCGCGCACGTCAACGGGGTCGATCTGCTGGGGCTGGCCCGGTCGATGCCGGAGCGGCTGAGGCAGCGGCCGCGGGCGGGGCAGCCCGCGCCGACGTATGCGAGCCCGCCGCCCACGCCCCCGGTCCGCCCGGCTCCCCACCCGATGCCCACCATGCCCTCGGCGCCGACCGCGCACTTCGCGCCCACGACGCCCCCGACGCCCCCGGCGCCCGCGCACGAGACGGGGCTGAGCGCGGCGGACCGGGACGAGATACGCAGGGAAGACGCGGTGACGGCGGAGCATCCCGTGCCGCCGTACGAGCCGGTCGCGCACCAGGCCGAGCATGAGGCCGCGCATGAGGCCGAGGACGAGCCGGACACGCACGAGACCGCGCACGAGCCGGCCGCGCACAAGGCCGAGGACGAGCCGGGCGCGCACGAGGCCGGGCCCGGGCCGGCCGGGCGGCAGGAGGCCGGGCAGCGGTCGGCCGAGGACGAGCCGGGCGCGTACCGGCCGCGGACCGCACTCGCCTACGGCGAGCCGTTCGCGCCCAACGGCCCCTACCGGCCCCTCGACCCCGCCAGGCGCGCCGGCGCCGGCGGCTACTCCTCGCCGTACGACCCGGCCCTGTACGTCCGCCCCACGCCGCGCCGCCCGAAGCGCGCGCCTCGCCCCAAATCGTTCATCGGCGGCATCACCATCCTGCTCGCCATCATCATTGGAGGGATCGTCGTGGCGGTCCAGACCAGGTCCGCCGCCGGCGTGAGCCCGACCATCGTCGGCGGCGCGATGCTCATCACCATCGGCGCCGGCCTCCTGGTCGCCACCTGGTGGGGCCGCGGCGCGGGGCTGGTCGCCGCCGGCGCCGCGGTGGCGCTCGCGGTCAGCGTCGGCCTCGCGGTGGGCGGGCTGCCGCGTAATTTCGGCCCGTCCGAGTGGGCGCCGAGCACGCTGAGCGAGCTGGCCGCGGTCCCCGTGTACGACGTCGGCGCGGGCCAGGGCCTGCTGGACCTGTCGGAGCTGGAGCTGCCACCGGGCACGACCGCGTCCGTCGAGGCCAGGATCTCGATGGGCGAGCTGGAGGTGATCGTGCCTCCCACGGTGCGGCTGGAGCTGCACGCCAGCAACAGGGTCGGCGACATCCGCATCGACCAGCGGATCCACGGCGGCGTGAACGTCCGCGTGAACCAGGTGCTGGAGCCGGAGACGAAGCCGGAGGGCAAGGTCTCGACGATCGTGCTCGACCTGAAGGGCGGGCTCGGCGACATGGAGGTGCGGCGTGCCGCGTGAGACGGACCCGTGGGACGGGATAGCTTACGAGGTGGAGCGGCCCCGGCGGGTGCACCGTACGGACTGGATGGCGCTGTTGAGCGGCGTGCTCTTCGTCGCGCTCGGGATCTTGGTGGTGACCCGTGCGCTCACGGATGCCCTGGTCCTGATGGGTGTCCTGGTGCTCGGGCTGGCCTTCGCGGGCCTCGTGGCGATCGTCGCGAGGGCGGTCCGCGGTAAGTGACCCTTGACCGGGCGTAACACAAGCGTAATTTCGGGTGTGTCCGCCTTTCCCCGCTCCTTGAGAGGGAGGACGTATGCCCCGAATCTCCGTCACCGTGGACGGAATCACCTACGAAGAGGACGTCGAGCCGCGACTGCTGCTCGTCCATCTGCTCAGAGAACGCCTCGGCAAGACCGGCACCCCGGTCGGCTGCGACACCAGCAACTGCGGCGCCTGCACCGTCATGCTGGACGGCAAGAGCGTCAAGAGCTGCTCGGTGCTGGCCGTGCAGGCCGACGGCTGCGAGGTCGTCACCATCGAGGGCCTCGGCACGGCCGGCGCTATGCACCCGATGCAGCGGGCCTTCCACGAAGAGCACGCGCTGCAGTGCGGCTACTGCACGCCCGGCATGGTCATGGCGGCGATCGACCTGCTCCGGGACGACCCGGACCCGTCGGAGGACGCCATCAGGCAGGGGCTTGAGGGCAACCTGTGCCGCTGCACCGGCTACTGCAACATCGTCCGCGCGGTACGCCGTGGCGCCCAGGAGATGGGGCAGGCGGTGAGCACGCAGTGAGCGAGCTGGACACCGGCGCGGTGGCCGAGCAGATAGCGCAGAGCGACCAGGTCAACGAGCCTGCGGCCACGCCGGAGCTGGGCCGGCCACGGCGGCGCAAGGAGGACGCGCGGCTGCTGACGGGGCGTACGCGGTGGACGGACAACCTGACCCGCCCCGGCCTGCTGCACGTGGTCTTCCTGCGCAGCCCGATGGCGCACGCCAGGATCACCCGGGTGGACGTGTCAGGGGCACGCGGGCTGCCCGGGGTCGTGGCGGCCTTCAGCGGCCAGGACTTCGCGGACGAGCAGGGCAGCCTGCCGTGCGCGTGGCCGGTCAGCGAGGACATCGTCATCCCCGACCACCCGCCGATGGCGGTCTCCGAGGTCCGGTACGTCGGCGAGGCCGTGGCCTGCGTGGTCGCCACCGACCGCTACAAGGCGGCCGACGCGCTGGAGGCCATCGAGGTCGACTATGAGCCGCTGCCCGCGGTGCTCGACATGGAGGAGGCGCTGACCGAGGGCAGCCCGAAGGTGCACGAGGCGGGCAACAAGGCGTTCAGCACCAAGATCGTCTCGGGCGACGTCGAGGCGGCCTTCCGTGACGCGCCGGTCGTCATCGAGCGCACCTTCCGCCAGCAGCGGCTCATCCCGAGTGCGATGGAGCCGCGGGCGGTGCTCGCCGACACCGACGGCGACACGTTCACCATGTGGACCTCCACGCAGATCCCGCACGTCCTGCGGGTGATGCTGGCCGTGGTGACCGGCATCCCCGAGCACCGGCTGCGGGTGGTCGCGCCCGACGTCGGCGGCGGGTTCGGCTCGAAGCTGCAGGTGACGGCCGAGGAGGTGCTCTGCCTGCTGCTGGCCCGCAGGCTCGGCAAGGCGGTCAAGTGGACCGAGAGCCGCTCCGAGGGCAACCTGACCGTGCACCACGGCCGGGACCAGCTCCAGCGCCTGCGGCTGGCCGCCGACGCCGACGGGCGGCTGCGCGGGCTCCGGGTGGATCTGCTGGCCGACATGGGCGCGTACCTGATGCTGGTCACGCCGGGCGTGCCGATGCTGGGCGCGGCCATGTTCAACGCCATCTACAAGATGGACGCCTACGAGTTCGCCTGCACCGGCGTGTTCACCACCAAGATGCCGACCGACGCCTACCGGGGCGCGGGCCGGCCGGAGGCGACGTTCGGCATCGAGCGCATGATGGACGAGCTCGCCGCCGAGCTGGGCGTGGACCCGCTGGAGGTGCGCCGGCGCAACTGGATCAGGCACGAGGAGTTCCCGTACACCACGATCGCGGGGCTCACCTACGACTCGGGCAACTACGAGGCGGCGACGGACAAGGCGCTGTCGATGTTCGGCTACGACAAGCTGCGCGCCGAACAGGCCGACCGGCGGGACCGGGGCGACCCGGTGCAGCTCGGCATCGGCGTCAGCACCTACACCGAGATGTGCGGGCTGGCGCCGTCCCGGCTGCTCGGCGAGTCGAACTACGGCGCGGGCGGCTGGGAGCACGGCTCGATCCGCATGCTGCCGACGGGCAAGGTCGAGGTCATCACCGGCACCAGCCCGCACGGGCAGGGCCACGTGACGTCGTGGAGCCAGATCGTGGCCGACTCGCTCGGCGTGCCGTTCGAGGACGTCACGGTGCTGCACGGCGACACGGCGATCTCCCACAAGGGCATGGACACCTACGGCTCGCGCTCGCTCGTCGTGGGCGGCATCGCCGTGCTGCGGGCGTGCGACAAGGTCAAGGACAAGGCCCGTACGCTGGCCGCGCACCTGCTGGAGTGCTCCCCGGACGACCTGGAGTTCGCCGGGGGCGCGTTCAAGGTGCGGGGCACGGACGCGCAGCGGACCATCCAGGAGCTCGCCTACGCCGCGTTCACGGCCCACGACCTGCCCGAGGGCGTGGAGGCGCGGCTGGACGCCGACGCCACGTTCGACCCGGACAACTACTCCTTCCCGCACGGCACCCACCTGTGCGCGGTGGAGGTGGACACCGAGACGGGCATGGTGCGGATCCGCTCGTACGTGGCGGTGGACGACGTCGGCAAGGTGGTGAACCCGCTCATCGTGGAGGGCCAGGTGCACGGCGGCATCGCGCAGGGCGTCGCGCAGGCCCTGTACGAGGAGGCCGTCTACGACGCCGACGGCAACCTGCTCACCACGACGATGGCCGACTACCTGCTGCCGTCGGCGGCCGACCTGCCGACGTTCCAGCTCGACCGGACCGAGACCCCGGCCACCAGCAACCCCCTCGGCGTCAAGGGCGTCGGCGAGGCGGGCACGATCGCCTCGACCCCGGCCGTGGTGAACGCGATCGTGGACGCGCTGCGCCCGTCCGGCGTGCGCGACGTCGAGATGCCGTGCACGCCGGAGCGGGTGTGGCGGGCACTGGAAGGAGCGCGCCGATGATCCCCGCGCAGTTCGAGTACGTGCGCCCGGACTCGCTGGCCGAGGCGTCGCGGGTCCTCGCCGCCGACGAGGACGCGAAGGTGCTGGCGGGCGGGCAGTCGCTGCTGCCGCTGCTGCGGCTGCGGCTGGCGTACCCGTCGACACTGGTGGACGTGGGACGGCTGGCGGAGCTGCGGGGCGTGCACGACCGCGGCGACCACGTCCACATCGGCGCGCTGACCACGCACGACGAGGTGATGCGCTCCGAGGTGGTCAACGAGGGCTGCCCGCTGGTGGCGCTGGCCACCGCCCATGTGGCGGATCCGGCGATCCGGCACCGGGGCACGTTCGGCGGCTCGCTGGCGCACGCCGATCCGGCGGGCGACCTGCCCGCGGTGGTGCTGGCGCTGGACGGCGTGTTCGTGGCGAGCTCGGCCCAAGGCGAGCGGGAGATCCCGGCGGCCGAGTTCTTCGTCGACTACCTGGAGAACGCGCTCGACGCCGGCGAGATCCTGACCGGGGTCAAGATCCCGAAGCTGGGGCCGGACTGGGGCTTCCACTACGAGAAGTTCCACCGTACGGCGCAGGCGTGGGCCATCGTCGGCGTGGCGGCGGCGGTCAGGCGGTCGAACGGCTCGATCACCGAGGCCAGGATCGGGCTGACGAACATGGGCTCGACGCCGGTCCGGGCCCGCGCGGCCGAGGCCGCGCTCCAGGGCGCGGAGCTCGGTGACGGGTTGCGGCAGGCCTGCGCGGAGGCGGCGGCGGACACCGATCCCCCGGCCGACCTGCACGGCCGGCCGGACTACCGCAGGCACCTGGCCAGGGTGCTGACCCATCGGGCGGTGCGCGCCGCCACGGGCGCGCCCTGACCGGCCTGTCCGGATGACCTGGCGGGGGCGTCTCTTCCGGGGCGCCCCCGCCGCGTCGTAGTGTCGGGAACCATCGGCAGAAGGAGCGGATCGATGGCGATGCGGTTCGAGCACGAGTTCACTGTTCCGGTTCCGGTCGAGCAGGCGTGGGCCGTGCTGCTCGACGTCGAGCGGATCGCCCCCTGCCTGCCCGGGGCCACGCTCGACAGCTACGAGGGTGACGAGTTCACCGGCAGGATGAAGGTCAAGGTCGGCCCGATCACCGTCACCTATCGAGGCTCGGCCAAGTTCGAGGACGTGGACAAGGACTCCCGCTCGCTCACCATCCAGGCGTCGGGCAAGGAGGCCCGCGGCTCCGGCACGGCCTCGGCCACCGTCAGGGCCCGGCTGACGCCGCGCGAGGAGTCGACGGCGGTGACGGTGGAGACAACGTTCCACGTGACGGGGCGGCCCGCGCAGTTCGGCCGCGGGGTGATGGCGGAGGTGGGCTCGCGGCTGCTGGACAAGTTCGCCGACAACCTCGCCGAGCTGCTGTCCGAGCCGCGAGAGCAGGCCCAGGTCGAGGACCAGCCGAAGGAGGTGGAGGAGGAGCGGCACCTGACGGCCGTACCCGCTCCCGAGCCGCCGCCCCACGCCCAGGGCACGGTGCGCACCTCGCGCTCGCCCGACGAGGAGGCGCTCGACCTGCTGGAGATCGCCGGGCAGCCGGTGCTCAAGCGGCTGGCGCCGGTGGCGGGCGCGCTCGCGGCGCTGCTGATCGTCATCTGGGTCGTCCGTCGCCTGCGGCGCTGATTTTCGGCAAATAGTCCATCAAGTCCGGACACTTCCCCCAGCTCGGGGGCAGGGCCCTCCCCGCAGGTGGTTCGACCAGCGGGGGGACTTGGGATGCCGGACTGCAGCGTGGTCGTCATCACGTACAACGACGCCGCCCGCCTGCCCAGGGCCGTGCGCTCCGTGCTCCGCCAGTCGCTGCGCGACCTCGAAGTGGTCATCGCCGACGACGCGAGCACGGACGGCACGCCGGAGGTGGCCGCGAGCCTGGTCGCGCTGGACCCACGGGTGCGCTACCTGCGCAGGAAGGTCAACAGCGGGCACTGCGGGGCGCCGCGCAACGACGGCGCGGACGCCGCGGCGGCCCCGTACGTCATGTTCCTCGACAGCGACGACGAGCTGCCCCGGCACGCCTGCAAGAGCCTGCTCGCCGAGATCGAGCGCACCGGCGCGCAGTTCGTCTCGGGCCAGATCTCCCGCCTGTACGAGGCCGTCGGCAAGCTGCGGCCGTACTACCCGTCGCTGTTCGCCCGCCGCCGCGTGGTGGAAGGCATCCGCGAGGACCCGGAGCTGTTCCTCGACTCCTTCAGCACCAACAAGCTCTACGACGTGGCCTGGCTGCGCGAGCGGGGGCTGCGCTTCCCGGAGGACATCGACTACGAGGACCACGTCTTCGCCGCCGACCTGTACGCCCTCGCCCGCCGCTTCGCGATCGTCCCGTGGACGGTCTACCACTGGCACCGCGCCTGCGACGGCGTCTCGATCTCGCTGAGCGTGGACGACCTGGACAACGTCCGGCAGCGGGTCCTCGCCGCCCGCATGAGCGACGACCGGCTGCGCGCCCACGGGGCCGGCGACCTGGTGCCGCACCGGCAGCGCCGCTTCGTCCGGCAGGACCTGCGGGTCTACCTCAACCCGCTGCCCTCCCGCGACCTGGTGTGGGTCAAGGAGTTCGCCTCGATCGTCCGGCCGTACCTGGCGCGGATCCCGGCCGAGGTGCTGGAGCAGGCCGCGCCCCTGGAGCGGGTGTGCTGCCGGCTCATCCTCGACGACCGGATCGAGGATTTGCGCGTCGCGGCCGGCTCGCTGACCGGGCCGCGGGCCGCGCCGCGGGCGGCGGTACGGCTCGACGGGCGCACGTACTGGGGGACGACGGTCTCCCCCGGCCTGGACATCACCGCGCTGCGGCTGGCCGAGCTGCCCTTCGCCGCCGCCCGGCTGCGGCACGAGGCGAGCGAGCTGGTCCGCGACGGGGACCGGGTGCGGATGACCGTGCGCACCTTCGACCCGTTCGGCGCGCTGCCGCCGGACTGGACGGCGTTCCTCCAGGTCGGCAGGGTGCGCGTGCCGATCAGGCCGGAGCCGTCGGGCGAGGGCGGCTACGTCAGCGAGGTCGCCTTCACGCCCGCCGGGAAGTGCGAGCCGAGGATCGGCTTCACCCGCGCCTCGGACGGGCACACCACGACCGACCGGATCATCGTGGACCCGCGCCTGCGGCCGATCGAGCTGCCCGGCGGCCGGGTGCAGGCCGAGGGACACGCGGGCTACCTGTGCGTACGGGCCACCCGCACCGGGCGGCGGCTGCGCGAGCGGCTGTGGCGGGCGTTCGTGCGGCGGGTCGGCACGCCGGGGAACAAGCTGCGGGCGTACAAGGTGCTCGTCAAGGTGGTGCGCCCGCGCCCGGACCTCGCCCTGTTCGAGTCCGACGTCGGCAAGGGCTGCTGCGGCAGCCCGCGCGCGCTCTACGAGGAGCTGCGCCGCCGCGACCTGCCGATCGAGGTCGTCTGGTCGCTGGCCAAGGGCCGGGGCGACGTCCCGCGCGGCGCCCGCCGGGTACGCCGCGGAAGCTGGCGCCACCTCTGGACGATGGCGCGGGCCGGCATCTGGGTGGACAGCCACGGCTTCCCGCTGGACTACCCGAAGCCGCGCGGCACCCGCTACCTGCAGACCTGGCACGGCCAGGGCATCAAGTCGATCGGCTTCGACGCGCCCGACCTGCGCTCCGACTTCGACCGGCCGCGCGCCCAGTGGCGCGCGGCGGTGGCGCGGTGGGACGCGCTGGTGTCGCCGAGCGCGGAGTTCTCCCGCCTCTTCGTGCCGTCCAACGGCTACACCGGCAAGGTCTACCGGTACGGGACGCCGCGCTGCGACGCCCTGGTGCGCGGCGAGCCGACCGGCGACGTACGCGGGGTCCTGGACCTTCCGCCGGGGCGGCGGGTCCTGCTCTACGCGCCCACCTACCGCGACCGGGCCATGGGCAGCGGCCGATCGGTACGGGCCGACCTGGAGCTGCTGGCGGAGGAGCTGGCCGGGGAGTGGGTGGTGGTGCTGCGCACGCACCCGGTCGAGCGCTACGAGACGCCCGAGCACCTCAGGCACTTCGTCCGCCCCGCCGGGCGCTACCCGGAGGTCAACGACCTGATGCTGGCCTCGGACGCGCTGCTCACCGACTACTCGTCCCTGATGTGCGACTACGCGATCACCGGCAGGCCGATGGTGTTCTACCTCGACGACTGGGACGACTACCGGCTGTCCGAGCGCGGCGTCTACCACGACCTGCCCGCCATCGCCCCCGGCCCGTGCGTCACCACCACCGAGGAGCTGGTGGACGTGCTGCGGCGCCTGGACGAGGAGCACGCGGCCCACGCCGGACGCTACGCGGCCTTCCGCGAGCTGTGGTGCGCCGAGGAGCGTGGCGACGCGGCGGCGCGGATCGTCGACGACTTCTTCCGGGTGGGGGCCCGCCGATGAGCCGGGTCGTCTTCGCCTGCGTGGACGCCGACACGCTGGGCGGCATCCAGCAGGTCACGCACACCCTCGCCCAGGGCCTGGCGGGGCGCGGCCACGAGGTGCACGTCATCGGCCTGCACCGGGCCCGCTCCCCGTTCCGGTACGTGGACCGCCCGCGCTACCACCACCACGTGATCAGCCGCGCCGAACCCGGCAACCGCCTGGCCCGCGTCCGCGCCGACCGGCGGCTGCGCCGGCTGCTCGGCCGCATCGCGCCCGGGTACGCGGTGATGACCTCGCCGTCGGCGGTGATCCGGGTGCGCGACCTGCTGCCCGCCGGTCTCCGGTCGATCGGCCAGTACCACGGCTCCTACGACCACGCGCGCGGCTGCTGGCACCTGGGCTCGATCAGGAAGCACTACGCCGACCTCGACCAGGCGGTCTTCCTGAGCGAGGACGACGCCTGGAGCTTCGCCGAGCACGCCCTGCTGCCGAACGCCCGCGCGCTGCCCAATCCGCTGGCCCGCTGGCCGGAGCGGATGGCCGCGCTCGACGTCCCCCGGGTGCTGGGCGTCGGCCGGCTGGAGGGGGTCAAGCGGTTCGACCGGCTGATCAGCGCTTTCGCCCGTGCGGGCCTGCCGGAGCCGTGGGAGCTGCACCTGATCGGCGACGGCGGCGAGCGGGAGCGGCTGCGCGCGCACGCCGGGCGGGAGGGCGTGGCCGGCCGGGTGGTCTTCCGCGGTCTGGTCCCGGCCGCCGAGATGTCCGCCGAGTACCTGTCGGCGTCGGTGCTGGCGCTGACCAGCGAGCACGAGGGTTTGCCGGTCGTGCTGCTGGAGGCAGGGGCGCACGGGGTGCCGTCGGTGGCCTTCGACGTCTCGGGCGGCGTGCGCGCGGCGGGCCAGGTGCTGGTGCCGCCGGGGGACGTGGACGCCTTCGCGGCCGAGCTGCGCCGGCTCGCGGATTCCGTGGAGGAGCGGCGGCGGCTGGGGGCCGACGCCCGCGCACGGGCCGAGGCGTTCCGCCTCGACCACGTGCTGGACGACTGGGAGCGGCTGTTCGCCCACGTCGATCGTTAGATGGCGGGCTCGGTGATCTCGGTGCGCTGGCGCGGCACGCCGGCCAGCGAGCGCTGGCGCGTGGTCAGCAGGGCGGCCACCGGGCTGGGCTCGCGCAGCCGGTTGAAGCGGTCGCGCATGTGCTTGCGCATGCGGCTGGCCCTGCGCTTCTGCATGGTCTTCTGGGCGGCGATGATGTGCTCCTTGGCCGGCCTGGCCGCGCCCGTCAGCTCGTAGCCCAGGGACTCCAGGCGGTCGCCGAGCATGTGCTCGCACAGCGAGACCTCCCAGTCGTCCAGCCGGTTGGCCCAGCTCCCGACGCGGCTGCGGATGACCTCGCCGTGCGTGTTGCTGTGCCAGACCTTGTGCTCGGGCACCGCGACGCTGGCCGCCTCGCGCGGGGAGATCATCGCGGCGGAGAAGTCCTCCTCCAGGAAGTGGCAGAGCTTCTTCAGCTCGGTCGCGGGGTCGTCGGTGAGGTCCTCGTAGCGCAGCTCGTAGTAGGTGTCCTCGGGCAGGGTGCGCTTGAGCTTGACCCCCGCGTCGATCGCCTCGGCCCAGGTGGAGACGGCGTGGAAGGAGTCCAGGGTGTACCAGGGCATCTCCTTCAGCGAGGCCACGCAGTCGCGGCCGTCCCTGATGAGGTGGACGAACTGGGCGTCGGGGAAGAGCCGCAGCAGCATGTCGACCTGCTTGACGTAGCTCGGGCGCTTGTCGCCCCAGCGGGCCTTGTCGAAGCGGTCGGCGTACATCCGGAAGGCCGTGCCGATCACGGAGCCGAGCGAGCCGGGGCCCTCGACCGCCTGCTGGACGAACTCGTCCTTGTCGATCTTGAGCTCGCGGAACTTGGTGCTGCGGTCGGTCGCGATCCACTGCGCGAGCGCCCTGCGGCGCGAGGCGATCCGCAGGTCGCCCCAGGCGCGGCGGCGGTAGTAGGCGGGTACGAGGAAGCGGGTCTCGGGCGGCACCGCCATGTGCGGGTGCGAGTGCAGCATGAGCTGGAGCATCGTGGTGCCGGAGCGCGGGCATCCGATGACGAAGACTGGCCTGTCGGACATTTCGTACTTACCCCCGAAAAACTTAGACGAGAACGTGCTCTCGGCTCTCCCGAGAGGAGGCGACGGCGTGCCTGCGCGTGAAGCGCCACATCCGGTAGACAAGAAAGACCTCGTTGGCCAGCAGCAGCACCCCGGCCGCCGCGGCGAGCGGGATCAGCGCCCATGCCCCCGCAAGAGGCGCGACCACGAACACCGCCGCGTGGAACTCGATGCCGCTGATCAGGTGCGAGCGCACCCGGTGCCGGGCCAGGAACCTGTTCAGCCGGCGGAAGAAGCCGGACGGGCGCGGGACCCGCTCCAGCGGCTGGGTGTCATCGTCCGGCTCCGGCGGCCCCATGGGCTCCAGTGCCGGTCCCAGCGGCTCCGCCGGCCCGTGCGCCACCCCCTGGCGCTCGTCCCTGACGGCCTCGCGGACCCGCTTCATCTGCGGCGCGTTGACGTACCTGAACAGGTCCAGCACGGCCACCGCCGCGCCGAGGACCACGTAGCCGACCTCGCCGGTCAGCGCGTACTGCCCGTACGCCAGGCCCGCGGCGCACAGCACGACCCTGATCCGGTCCCCCACGTAGTCGAGCCAGAGGCCGAAGGGCGTCCCCGTGCCCTTCAGCCGGGCGATTTTGCCGTCCACGCAGTCGATCATGAAGCTGAGATAGAAGACCGCGGCGCCCGCTACGAGCTGGTTCATAGCGAAACAGGTGGCCGACGCCACGCCGAGGACCAGCGAGAGGACGGTCAGCCCGTTGGGCGTGATCCGGGTGTGGTTGGCGACGGGGAGGGCGACCCGGCAGGCGACCGGGTCCACGAAATACACGGTCCACCAGGAGTCTCTCCGCTTGCGTGTCTCGTGGACGTCATCGAGCGAATAGGTCCTCATGCAGACCAGCATGAACACGGGCCGCGCTCCGGTGATTACTGTCTGGAACTACTGGGGGATGTCCTGGCCGGTTCTTGACCAACCCGGCACGGTGAATCGCCACGTGCCCCCGGCCTCGCCGTCCCTGCACCAGCCCTTCAGCACCAGGCCGCGGGTCTCCGTACGGGCCTGGAGCCGCCAGACCTCCCCGCCGCCCGCCAGCCGGGCCGGGTCGAACGCGGCCACGAACCCGCCGCGGCCCGTCCTGCTCACCTCCAGCGGCACCTTGCGGCGGCCGTCGCTCAGCCACAGGTTCATCCGGTCGATGCGGCGGTCCACGCGGTGGACGGCCAGCTCGCCGCGCACGCGGTACTCCGCGCCCGTCCACGCGCAGTCGTCGACCCTGGCCAGCAGCCTGAGCTCGTCGCGGGCGTCGAACACCTCGTCAGGGATGCGCAGCCGGCGGTCGCGGAAGAACGGGTAGTCGCCGTACCAGCCGGTGGTGCGCCAGCCGCGCGGCACCACGCGGGTGCCGGACTCGGCGCGGGCGCGGCGGAAGTCGCGCACCTTCCGCAGCTCCGCCACCAGCCCCCGGGTCATGAGGTGCAGCTCCAGGCGGCGCAGCGACGGCGCGGTGGCGACCGCCCGCGGCCCCAGCTCGGCCACCCAGGCGCGGGCCAGGTCGAGCAGCGGGCCCGGCTCCGCGCACCTCTCCAGCGCCTGGAACAGGAAGAGGATGTCCTTCTCCAGCACCAGCGCGTCGAACCCGTCGAGCAGCTCGGGCGCCCGCTCGTCGAGGAAGGCGCGCACCGAGCGGATGGCGGCCAGGCGCTCGTTGAGGTTGGACAGCTCGTTGCGGCGCTGGGTGATCGAGTCCTCCCCCTCCTCACGCCGCCGCCAGTGGTAGACCACCTCGCCCAGCATGTCCACGCTGCCGGCCAGCACGTGGGCCTGCATGGCGACCGGCACGTCCTCGTAGATCCCGGCGGGGAAGGTCAACCCGGCGCGCTCCCAGAAGTCGCGCCGGTAGACCTTGTTCCACACCGTGCGGTCGCGTACCAGCACCTGCTTGTCGGTGATGTGCGTGCACAGCACCGGCCGCCTGAACACCTTCTCGTGCAGCGTGGACTCCTCCAGCACGCCGTCCACGAGCCGCCCCACCGCCCCGCAGGCGAGGTCGGAGCCGGTCTCGGCGAGCTTGGCGACCAGCCGCTCGTACGCCTCCGGCGGCACGACGTCGTCGGCGTCGGCGAAGGCCAGGTACGTGCCCCGCGCCAGCCGGATCCCGGCGTTGCGGGCCGGCCCGGGGCCCTGGTTGCGCTGCGTGACCAGCACGAACCGGGGGTCGGCGGCCGCGAAGTCCTCGGCGACGCGCCGGCTGCCGTCGGCGGAGCCGTCGTCCACCATGACGACCTCCAGGTCGTCCAGCGTCTGGGCGGCGAGCGACTTCAGGCACTCGGTGATGTAGGGCTCCACGTTGTGGAACGGGACGATGACGCTGAGCAGGGGGATCATGGCCGATGGGGCTCCTTGACCTCGCGGGAGTGCGTTCGAGGGCAGCATGCCGCGCCGCCCGCGCCGGGGACGCGCGCCTGAAGAGCTCTTTACCGGCGGCGCGATCGGCTACGTTGAGCACCAGGACGAGCACGAACGGTAGGGGGCGGAATGCTTCGCGGCGCGCACGACGACGACCTCCCGGCCATGCGGCGCTGGCGCAACCACCCGCGGGTGCGCGCCGCCAGCTTCACCACGCACGAGATCGGCGCCGACGAGCACGCCCGCTGGTGGGCGGCCGTCCGCGCCGACGCCACCCGGCAGGTGCTGATCTACGACCACGACGGCGTCCCCGCCGGCGTGGTCGCCTACTCCGACCTGACGCCCGCGAGCGCCGACTGGGGCTTCTACCTCGACCTCGACGGCCTCGAACGGTCGGGCGCGCTGCTGCGGGCCTGGGCCGGGCTGGAGCGCGAGGCCATCGCCCACGCCTTCGGCCCGCTCGGCCTCACGGTCCTGCGGGGCGAGGTGCTGGCCGACAACGCGCCGGTCAGGTCGCTGCACCGGCGTTTCGGCTTCGCCGAGGTCGCCGCCTACCGCCGGGACGTCGACGGGGTGCCGCGCGACGTCGTCGCCATCGAGCTCAGGAGGGAAGACACATGATCTCCATCGCGGGCCGGGCCGTCGGGCCCGGTCATCCGCCGTACGTCGTGGCCGAGCTGTCCGGCAACCACAACGGCAGCCTGGAGCGGGCCCTCGCCATCGTCGACGCGGTGGCCGACGCCGGGGCGCACGCGGTGAAGCTGCAGACGTACACACCGGACACGCTGACCGTCGACGCCGACGGGCCGGCGTTCCGGCTGGGCGACGCGCACTCGCTGTGGGGCGGCGAACGCCTCTACGACCTCTATCAGCGGGCCCGTACGCCGTGGGAGTGGCACGAGCCGCTGTTCGCGCGGGCGCGGGAGCGGGGGCTCGCCGCCTTCTCCTCGCCGTTCGACCCGACGGCGGTCGAGTTCCTGGAGAAGCTGGACGTGCCGGCGTACAAGATCGCCTCGTCCGAGCTGGTGGACCTGCCGCTGATCCGGCTCGCGGCGGCCACCGGCAAGCCGCTGATCATCTCGACCGGCATGGCGACGGCCGGCGAGATCGGCGCGGCCGTGACCGCCGCCAGGGAGGCGGGCTGCACCCGGCTCGCGGTGCTGGCCTGCACGGCCTCCTACCCGGCCGCGCCGGCGGAGAGCAACCTGCGGGCGCTGCCGCTGCTGGCCGCGCTCACCGGCGAGGTCGTCGGCGTCTCCGACCACACGCCCGGCATCGGCGTTCCGCTGGCGGCGGTGGCGCTGGGGGCGTGCCTGATCGAGAAGCACGTCACCCTGGCGCGGGCCGACGGCGGGGTGGACGCCGCGTTCTCGCTGGAGCCGGCCGAGCTGGCGGCGCTGGTGACGGAGAGCGCGCGGGCCTGGGAGGCGCTGGGCGAGCCGGTGCTCGGGCCGCGGCCGTCCGAGCGGGAGGGGCTGCGCTTCCGCCGCTCCCTCTACGTGGTGCGCGACGTGCGGGCCGGCGAGGAGGTGGGGCCCGGCAACATACGGTCGGTCCGGCCCGCCGGGGGGCTGCCGCCTGACGCGGTGCGCGAGGTGACGGGGCGGCGTTTCGTCCGTGACGTGCCGAAGGGCACGCCGCTGACCTGGGACCTCATCTGATCAGAGCCAGGAGGGCGTCGGCGACGCGCTCCCTGCCCCGGCCGTCCACGAGCCCGCCGCCCCGGCGGCCGTGCTCCTCGCGGGCGGCCGGGTCGGACAGCAGGCGGGTCAGGACGGCGACGGCCTCGGGGCCGGGCGCGCGGCCGAGACCCGCCGCCACGCCCCTGCCCACCAGCTCGTCGTAGCCGATGAGCTGGTTGTCGGCCACCCAGCTGAGCGCCGTGGGCACGCTGAGGTAGAGCAACTCCCAGATGGCCGAGCCCGCGGCGGTGACCACGAGGTCGGCGGCGGCCATCAGCTCAGGCAGCCGGTCGGTGGGCGGGATGACGGTGATCGGCGTCCCGGCTGCGAACGGGGCAGGACTCACCACCGTGGCGGTGAACGGCACGCCGGTCGCGCACAGGGCCTGCGCCCAGGCGGGGGCGACCCCGGCGGCGTCGGTGCCGCCGAAGAAGCACAGGACCTCCGGGACGCGGTCCGGGCGTCGGGGGGCGCGGGCGCGTCGCCGTACGCTGTCGCGCAGCAGCACGTAACGGGCGCCGGCCAGCACGGGCCCGGCGGGGAACGGGCGGCGTTCGGCGCCGAGGTTCTGGTCGAGATAGAGGTCGGCGTGCTGGCCGAGCGGGTCGCCGTCGACGACGGCGAGCACGGGCAGCCCGTGACGGCGCAGCTCCTCGCCCGTGCCGGGCGGCAGGCGGTAGGAGTCGAGGACGACCGCGTCCAGCCGGAGCGCGCGGGCCAGCGCGGCCAGGGCGGCCGGCGGCTCGGGGGCCGGGGTGAGCGGGAGCACGCGCTCGCGGAGCTGGGCGAGCGCCCAGGGCGAGTCGCGCACCGCCCCCAGGAAGACCGGGCGCGCGCCGCGCGAGCGCAGCTCCTCGGCCAGGGCGACGCAGCGGACGAGGTGGCCGACCCCGCTGTCCGCGCCCGCGTCGCAGCGGATCCCGACGCGCGGCCCGGCGCTCACGCGTCCTGCAGCGCCTTCTGGCGTACGTGGGCGTTGAGCCCGCACACCTCGGGGCGGGCGCGCAGCCAGCTCACCAGCGCCCGCATCGGCACGCAGCGGTCGCCCAGCTCGCTCACCACGCGGGAGATGAGCAGCCAGTCGTCCTCGGTGTCGAGCGTCAGCCTGAGGTCGGCGGCGACCGGGTGGTAGGCGAGCCCGAGCAGCCGGGCGTCGTCTGCGGCCTCGGTGTAGATGTGGGAGGTGACGTGGACGCGGTGGTGGGCGACGGCCTCGCGGTCGCAGCGCTCCAGCGCCGCCCGCGCGATGATCTCGACGTCGAGGCCGCGCGGCAGGGTGCGGGCCAGGCTCGTGCTGAGGTAGTCGAGCCCGGGGACGGCCTGGAAGACGAGCGCGGCCTCCTTGACGACCGTCGGGTCGAGCAGCGGACAGTCGGCGGTGAACCGCATGACGGCCTCGCCCGGCCGCTCCTCCAGCGCCTGCGTGAACCGGGTGAGCACGTCGTCGACCGGGCCGCGGTGGCAGGGGACGCCGAGCGCGGCGCACTCGGCGGCCACGGCGTCGTCCTCGGGGAGCGTGGTGGTGGCGACGATCAGCTCGTCGAGCGCGGCCGACTCGCGGGCCGCGCGGACCACCCAGCCGAGCACCGACCGGCCACCGTCGCCGAGTTGTCGGAGCACCTTGCCGGGCAGCCGGGTGGATCCCATCCTGGCCTGAACGATTCCGACAATACGCACGAAAGCCCCATTCCCCCGTGTGACAGTGCGTCATAGGCCGATCGCGTTATGCTACCGCCCGGCACACGATTTCAGGGGGCGACGTGAGCATTCTCCATGGGTCGTCGATGTTGATCACCGGGGGCACGGGGTCGTTCGGAAAGGCCTTCATCCGCCACGCGCTCGACTCGGTCGGGGTTCGGCGCCTGGTGGTCTTCTCCCGCGACGAGCTCAAGCAGTACGAAGTGCGCCGGCTCTTCGCCGACGACGAGCGGCTGCGCTGGTTCATCGGCGACGTCCGCGACCGCGACCGGCTGACCAGGGCCATGCACGGCGTCGACCACGTCGTGCACGCCGCCGCGCTCAAGCAGGTCGACACGGCCGAGTACAACCCGTTCGAATACGTCCGCACCAACATCGCCGGCTCCCAGAACGTGGTGGAGGCCGCCATCGACTGCGGCGTGCGCAAGGTGGTGGCGCTCTCCACCGACAAGGCCTCCAGCCCGATCAACCTCTACGGGGCCACCAAACTGGTCGCCGACAAGCTGTTCGTCTCCGCCAACCACTACGCCGCCGCCCACGAGACCCGCTTCTCCGTGGTCCGCTACGGCAACGTCGTAGGCAGCAGGGGCTCGGTCATCCCGCTCTTCCAGCGCCTCGCCGAGCAGGGCGACAGCCTGCCGATCACCGACAAGCGCATGACCCGGTTCTGGATCACCCTCGACCAGGCCGTCCGGTTCGTCGTCGACTCCTTCGAGCTGATGCAGGGCGGCGAGCTCTACGTCCCGCGCATCCCCAGCATGCGCATCACCGACCTCGCCGAGGCGCTGGCGCCGCAGAGCCCCCTCTACGAGATCGGCATCCGGCCCGGCGAGAAGCTGCACGAGGAGATGATCGGCCCCGACGACGGCCGCCGCACGCTGCGGCTGGCCGACCGCTACGTCGTGCAGCCCACGATCGCCACCTGGGGCTACCGCCCGCCGCAGAGCGGGGAGCTGCTGCCCGAGGGGTTCGCCTACCGCTCCGACACCAACGACCAGTGGCTCACCGTCGACGACCTGCGCGACATGGTGACCGGCTGATGCTCCCCTACGGACGGCACTCCGTCGACGAGAGCGACGTGGCGGCGGTGACCACCGTGCTGCGCGGCGACTGGCTGACCACCGGGCCCGCGGTGGCCGCGTTCGAGGCCGAGCTGGCGCGCTGGACCGGCGGCGTGCCCTGCGTGGCGGTCACCTCCGGCACGGCCGCGCTGCACGTCGCCTACGTCGCGGCGGGCGTGCGGCCGGGCGACGAGGTCATCACCACGCCGCTGACGTTCGTGGCGACGGCGGCCACGGCCGCCCTGCTCGGCGCGCGGGTGCGCTTCGCCGACGTGCAGCCCGACACCGGCAACCTCGATCCCGACGCGGTGACCGCGCTCGTCACCGGCCGCACGCGCGCGGTCACCGCCGTCGACTACGCGGGCCATCCCGCCGACTACGACCAGCTCAGGGAGGTCGCCGAGCGGGCCGGGGCGCGGCTGATCGCCGACTCGGCCCACTCGCTGGGCGCCTCCTACAAGGACCAGCCGGTGGGGACGCTCGCCGACCTCACGACGTTCTCGTTCTTCCCCACCAAGACCGTGACGACGGCCGAGGGCGGCGCGGTCGCCGCGGCCGACCCCGAGCTGCGGCTGCGGGCCGCCCGCTTCATGAACCACGGACTCGTACGCGAGCCGGCCGCGCAGCGCGATCCCGGCGTGGGCGGCTGGCACCAGGAGGTGCACGCGTTCGGGCTCAACTACCGGCTGCCCGACGTGCTGTGCGCGCTCGGCGTCAGCCAGCTCCGGCGGCTGGCCCGCTTCCGCGAGCGCCGCGCCGAGCTGGTGGCCCGCTACAACGTGCTGCTGCGCGACGTTCCCGGGCTCACGCTGCCCGCGCGGCGCGCGTACGTGTCGCCGAGCTGGCACCTCTACCCCGTGCGCGTCCGGCACGGGCGGCGGCGCGAGGTCTACGACCGCATGCGGGCGGCCGGCATCGGCGTGCAGGTCAACTACATCCCGGTCTACTGGCATCCGGTGTTCGAGGATCTCGGCTACCGGCGGGGCATGTGCCCGGCCGCGGAGGCCTACTACGCCGAGGAGCTGTCGCTGCCGCTCTTCCCCGACCTGACCGACGCCGAGCAGGACCACGTGGTCGACACGCTGGCCGCGATCCTGCGTTAGCCGTTCCGGCTAGCGCTCGGCGAGGAGCAGGCAGCCGTCCTCGCTCCGGTCCACCAGGAAACGCCGGTCGGCCACCAGGGCGACCGGCCGCTGCCCGGTGCGCACCAGCGGGCGCAGCGCCTTGCCCTGGTCGATCACGACCTCCCACCACGACTCCTGGCCCACGCTCTCGTCGAGGTCGGCGAGCGGCACCCTGGCGTGGAAGTCCTGCCCGGCGAGCGCCACCGGGAAGTACATCTCCTCGCCGTCGCTCCTGCGGCGCAGCCGCAGCACCGGCTCGCCGTCGCCGACGTCGGCCAGTTCCCCCGAGAACACCAGGTCGCCGCCGTCCACCCGGCACTCGCCGATGATCACCTCGGCCAGGCGCAGCCGCAGACCCCAGGCCCCCCGCGCGGTGCGGACCGGCACCACCCACACGCCCGACGCGCGGCGCGGGGCGGGGATGCCGGGCGGCAGCCAGCGCGGCCCGGCCACCCGGCCCTCCAGCCGCAGCCCGTGCCCCCTGAGCTGCAGGCGCAGGTCCCACTGGCCGCGCCGGGTGAGCTGGGCGGCCGAGAGCGCGGCCGGGTCGAAGGCGAAGGCGAACGGGAACACGTGCTGCGGCAGCCGCACCCCTTCCTCCTCCTCGACGCTCTCCCAGACGGGCGCGGACTCCTGGTCGGACAGCCGTACGCGCTCGCCGGTGCGGCGCTCCTCCAGCCACACGCGTACGCGCGCCCGGCGCACCACGCCGATGTCGAAGCTGCCGACGCCGACCCGGCCCTCGCCCACCAGGACGCCGCGCCTCCAGCCGAGCTCCACCAGGCGGGCGGCGAGGCCCAGCTCCTCGGAGACGTCCGACAGGCCGCGCGGCAGCCAGGGATGCCAGGCGTGCCAGCGCCTGCGCAGGATGCCCGCCGGCCGTACCGGTGGCCGCAGCCGGCCGTCGCGGGCCTGCGCGTGCACGTCGCCCAGCTCGGGCAGGCGGTGCCCACGGAGGAGGTGGAGCTGCAGCCGGTGCGCGAACGGCACGCTCAGCCACGCCTCGCGGGACACGCCGTCGAGGTAGCGGACGATCAGCTCGACCAGCTCGGGATCCGCTTCGGCGCCCATCCCGGCCACGGCCTCGGCTGCCACCCCCATGTCGATGTCCATGGTGTCGCGGTCGAAGGCGGGTTTCAGCCGGGGGGCGCGGCGGGCCAGCAGGTCGGCGGTCTCCAGCACCGACAGCAGGCGGTCGCGCAGGTTGCCCGCCTCCAGGCTGCGCTGGGTGATCGAGGTGCCCGGCTCGTCGCGCTCGCGCCAGTGGTAGACGACCCTCGCGAGGACGTCCACCGAGCGCGCGCCGACGTGGGCGGCCATGGCGACGGGCTGGTCCTCGTACATGCGCTCGGGGAAGCTCAGCCCCAGCCGGTCCCAGAAGGAGCGGCGGTAGACCTTGTTCCACAACATCCGGTCGCGGATCAGCAGCGGGTGGCGGGTGATGTGGGTGCGCCGCTTCGGCTTGGCGAACGCCTCCCGGTGCGCCCACGACGGGACCAGCAGGTTGCGGTGCAGGCGCATGACGTTGCCGCAGGCCAGGTCCGAGCCGGTGGCCTCCAGCGAGGCGACCATCCGCTGGAACGCCTCACGCGGGACCGTGTCGTCGCCGTCCACGAACGCCAGGTAGCGGCCCGTCGCCCGGGCGAGGCCGACGTTGCGGGCCCGGCCCACGCCCTGGTTGGCCTGGATGACGAGGGAGATGCGCGGGTCCTCGGCCTGCCTGGCCCGTACGACGTCGGGTCCGTGGTCGTCGCTGCCGTCGTCGACGCAGATCACCTCCAGGTCGTCCAGGGTCTGGGCGCGGATGGAGTCCAGGCAGGGGCCGATGTACTTCTCGACGTTGTGGAACGGGACGATCACCGAGAGAACCGGCACGTGTACTCCTCGTCGTCGCTGCGTCATCTGTCGTCGTCTGTCGTCTGGGTCGGTCGGGTGGTCCGGGCTTGTGGGGTGGTCCGGGCCTGTGGGGTGGTCCGGGCGTGTGGGGTGGTCCGGGTCGGCTTGTCGCCTCAGCCGGACAGCAGGCGGATGACCTTCTTGGCGACCCGGCGCGGCCGGGCCAGGCGGCGCGAGAGCCGGTAGCCGAGCGTGCGCCGGTAGGCGGTCGCCTTCCGCTGGGTCCTGCGCAGCTTCCCCTTGGCGCGTACCAGCTCGCGCTCCCGGTAGGAGAGCTTGGTCTCCAGCCGCGCGATCCTGGCCAGGGCCGCGGTGAGCTGATCCGCCAGCCGGTCGCGGGCGCCCAGCAGGTCGCGGTACGTCGGCGCGTGCCCGGCCGGCTCCGCCGGCTGCCCCAGCTCGGCGTCCAGCTTGCGGGCACGGTCGAGGTCGCCCGGGTCGCAGGAGCGGCCCGCCATGCCGCACAGCGTCAGCGTGAGCTCGTCGGCGTCGAGCGGCCACGGCCACGGGTGGTGGTGGCCGGCGGCCTGGAGGCGTACGGCGAACCGCAGCAGGATCCGGCACAGCACGATCCGGGGATCGGGCGGGACCGCCGGGCCCTGGAGGTCGCCTATGGGGGCGAACCGGGCGCCGTCGTACACCAGGCTGTCGGTCGCCGCCGCCGCGTCGCCGCCGTCCTCCACCCAGTCCGCGAGGGCGGTCAGCAACTCGCGGACGGTCGCGGTGTCCTCGCGGGCGCACGCCTCGACGAGGATCTCCTCCAGGACGCGGCCGGCGGGGATGGGACGTTCGCCGCCGTCGGGGAGGCGTCTGAGGCCGGTGTGGGTGAGCTCGTACAGGGTGCCGCCCTCCTGGACCAGGCCGAGGGGCAGTGCCGGGTACGAGCGCTCCTCGGCGTCGCTTCGCTCCTTGGTGAGCAGCGGGGGCCGTACGGTGACGGCGAGCCACGCCGGGGCCAGCTCCTCGCCCAGGCGGTGCCTGAACACCAGGCGGGTCAGGCGCAGCGGGTCCGCCACCAGCATGCGGTCACCGTCTCTGGCGCCCAGCGGGAACGCCAGCGCGTCCGGCAGGTCGAAGGCCAGCGCCTCGCGGGCGAGCAGCGCGCGCGGCGCCTGCCGCGCCGGATAGGCCGCGTAGCAGCGCTGCACGCTCAGCCCCGCCGACTCCAGCGCGGCGTCCAGCGCTCCCGGGCCGCTGGGGTAGCTGGGGTCGAAACCGTGCGGCGCCCACTGGTCGTCGCCGCCGTCGCGGTCGGCCGGGCGCGCCTCCAGGATGCGGTCCACGCCCAGGTCGTTGTGCACGCCGAGCACGAGCCTCCCGCCGGGCGCGACCAGGGCCGACAGCGCGTCGAGCGACTCGGCCCAGGACGCGGCCGGGGCCTCGGCGGAATGCGTCCGCAGGAGGCCGTCGAGCGCCAGCACGAGATCGTACGGCTCGTCGGCGGCGAACGCCTCCAGCCGGCCGCAGAAGACGTCCAGGGCGGGGTGGCGTTCGGCGAGGGCGCAGGCGTCAGGATAGGACCGCACCAGCACGGCCACCCTGCCCGCCAAGGGGGTGAGGGTTGTCTCGTCCACCGACAGCGCAGCTTGGGCGGTTGACGTTTCCCCCAGCAGGCCGGGTCGGGCGGTCAGCGCCTCCCCCGCCAGCCCGGCCTGGGCTGTCAGCGCCTCCCCCGTCAACCCGGCTGTCGGTGCCTCTCCGGTCAGCCCGGCTCGGGCGGTTGGCGCCTCCCCCGTCAGCCCGGCTTGGGCGACCACCTCGTCCACCACCGTCTCCGGGTGTGGTCCGACCAGCAGCACCTTGCCGCTCGCCGGCACCATCCGCCTGATCAGCTCAAGTGCCGCCCCTCGCCAGTCGGTGACGCCGCCGGACATGTCGGCCATATCCGACCACAGCAGCATCTCCCCCCCGACCAACCGGACGTTCTCGGGTGCCTCGTTCACGCGTACCGCACCCGCTTCCATCCGAACATGCGCCGTAGCTCCTCCGGTGTCGCCTGATACTCGAATCCCAGCTCCCGCCCCGCCACCTCGGCCGCCAGCCCCGGATCGACACGCACGCCGTGCAACTCGGGCCATAGCCGCATCCGGCGCGCGGTGCCGCCGTACTCGGGGCGTTCGTCCTCGTACTGCATGGGGTCCCCGTACACCGCGACCTCGCAGCCCACGGACGCGCCGTAGAACAGCGCGCTGCCGAGCCGATTGGAGGCCACCCTGCGATGACGCCGCAGCTGGATCAGCTGCTTGCGCAGGAAGTCGCGCCCCTTGCTCTCCCAGCGGGAGCCGCGCTCACCATGACAAATAACCCGAAATCCCCGCGATTCATACGCCTGCCGGATGTCCAGGTTTGCGAATTCCAGCCAGTAAAGGCAGACCGTTACCGGCCCTGTCTCGACATCTCGGATTTCGGCGGCGAGCCGGTCGTGATCGCCCCTGACGGAGCTCTTCTCCCAGCCATGGAAGGGATACCAGATCGTACCCTCGCGTTTTGTGGTGACGCCGAGTTCGGGCTCCAGATGGAGGAGGTAGATCCAGGGCGCGCCGATGAGGTAGTGCCCCCTGCGGCCCATCGACCAGCCTCGCCGGCGCAGCACGTCAGACCATACGAAACGCGGATAACCCGGGCTGCACCAGTGGTCGTTCGGCGGGAATCCGTGCAGATAGTTCCATCCATGCTGAAGGAAACCCTGGATGCGTTTCGGCGTTTCGTCCGGCATCTCACAGTATCTGCCGAGTATGCGCGAGTGCCCGTACCAGTGATTGGATTCGTCCATCATTCCCCCGTAGCGGTTGGCGCGCCCCATGCGACATTCCCAGCCCCGAACATGCCTCACTCGCCGTTATACGGTTCCATTACTCCCGGCGGGGCCTTGGTTTCTCCGGACCCGAAAGTGCCGCTACACTCGGTCGTGGCCTGAGAACAGAGAGTTAGCGAGTGATCATGAGCCATCTCGACCGGTTGCGGGCCGTCTTCCGCAGATCTCTCAACCTTCCCGCCGACGCACCCGTCGACGACCTCGAATACCGCGCCATCCAGCAGTGGGACTCGCTGGCTCACATGGCGCTGGTCGCCGCGATGGAGGACGAGTTCTCCATCATGATCGACACCGACGAGATGATCGACATGAGCTCGTTCGCCGCGGCGGCCGAGCTCCTCGAAAAGCACGGCATCGGCACCGCCGCCGTCTGAACGCACCTCCGGGCATCGCATCGGGGTTCACGCAGACGCGCCGAAGGCACACGCAGGCGTCGGGGGACGCCACGACGCACTTCGCGACGCACATCGACTCACCTCCGGTCCACCGGGGGTGTCATAGACCGGGCCAGCCATCGTCCGAGCCATTGGGGGCGGCATGACAACGGACCAGGCAGCGTCTACCGCACACGGGAGGACGCGATGACACCGGACCCAGGACCGGGCACAGCACCGGACGCAGCGCCGGAGCCAGTACCAGGCGCAGTACCGGCCGCAGCACCAGATCCAGCACCGGACTCAGCATCAGGCTCAGGACTGGGCGGGGCGCTGGGCGCAGCATCGCACTCAGGACCGGGCGCAACATCGGACCCTGGGCCGGGCTCAAGGCCGGATGCAACATCGGACTCAGGACCGGGCGCAACGCCGGACCCAGGACCGGGCTCGTGGCCGGGCGCAGCATCGGACTCAGCGCCGCCGAACCCAGGACCGAGCACAACATCAGACTCCGCGCCGGACCCAGTGCTGGGCCGGGAGGCGGCCGGGCGCCGCAGCCTCGCGCCACCGTCCAGGGACATCGGCGACACCACGGCGACACCGCATGGCGGCAGCGCCGCCGCCGACGCTCCGGCAGCCCATTCCCAGAGCGCCCCTCCCGCCGAGGCGTCCTCTCCGCACGCCCACACCACCGACGCAGCCTCCGCACACGGCTCCACCGCCCGGGCAACCTCTCCGCAGGGCTTCGCCGCCGCTGAGGCAACCTCTCCACAGGACTCCACCGCCGCCGAGCCGACCCCTTCCGGTGGTCACGCCATCACACCGGCGTCTCCCAGCGGGCCCTGCACCGGAGCGGAGCTCACAGGCGGCCCAGCAGGCAACGTCGCTTCTCCGTACGAGTTCACGGCTGAAGCGGCGTTCCTGGGCGAGCCGACCACCGCGCCGGCTTCCGCCAGTGCCCCCAGCGCGTACGTCGTCGAAGCGCCGTCTCCTGGCGGTCCTACCCCTGCGGCGCCTTCTGCTGATGGCGAAGCAGCGGCCGTCCCACGGCCAGAGCAAAGCCGCAACAGCCCGACAGGAGCGACGGCCGCCCCCAGCCCGCGCACCACCGGCACCGCCATGGACTACGCAACCGCGTGGACCGGCCTGGGCACCCGCCGCACAACAGCCGAACCCTCCTCCGGCCGCTACGCGGATCGGACCATGAGCCTGGCCACCGCCTCCCCCCGCGTCGTCCTCATCACCGGCTCGACGACCGGGATCGGCCGCGCGACCGCAGCCCGGCTGGCCGCCCACGGCGACCGCGTCGTGCTCCATGGCCGCGACGAGGAATGCGCCGAGAAGGCCGCCGCCGAGGTGGCGGCGCAGACCGGCGGCCTGACGGACGCCGTCCACGGCGACGTCGCCGATCCCACCCTCGTCTCGGCGATGATGCGGCGGATCCACCAGCGCCACGGCCGGCTGGACGCGCTCGTCGTCAACGCCGGCATCCACGCCGCCGGTCTCCTCGGCATGGTCCGCACCGAGACGGTCGGCCGCCTCTTCGAGATCAACGCGATCGGCGCGACCCACACGCTGCAGGCGGCGCTCAGGCTCCTGCGACGCGGGACCTCTCCGTCGGTCGTCCTCGTCTCCTCGGTCATGGGCCGCGCGGGCGGCCCGGGGCAGGCCGTCTACTCTGCCTCCAAGGCGGCGCTCATCGGCCTCACCCTCGCCGCCGCCAAGGAGCTGGGTAGCTCCGGGATCAGGGTCAACGCCGTGGCCCCTGGTTACATCCAGACCGACATGCTGTCCACGCTCGAACCCGACGCCCGTACCGCCACGATCGCCGCCACGCCGCTCGGCCGCCTCGGCCGTCCTGATGACGTCGCGAGCGCTGTGGCGTTCCTGCTCTCCCCCGACGCCGACTTCATCACCGGCCAGGTCCTCGGCGTGGACGGCGGTCTGGTGCCATGACAGGAAACGACCAGCTCAACGACCAGCGGGACGGCGGGTCCAACGACGAGCAGCCGCTCCAACCGGCACAGGGGAAGCCGCCCCAGCCGCCGACACCGTCGCATCTGGGCCCTTCCGCGGGGTCAGCGGCGTCGAAGGCGCCAACGACCTCTCCAGCAGGGCAGATCACCTCGAAGACGGCATCCCGAACGCCGGCAGGACCGGGCACCCCGAAAGCGGCAGCCGTTCCCTCGGCAGGGCTGGGTGCTCCGAAGCCGGTGGCCGTTCCCCCGGCCCAGCCGGTGCCGGCGAAGGCGGTCGGCACGCCGGTGACGGGGTTGATCGCCACCGGGACAGCAGCCGTCCCATCCACAAAGCCAGGGCCAAAGCCAGAGTCGGAGTCGGAGTCGCGGACAGGGGCGAGGATTTCGGAGATGGGAGAGGTCCCGGGAGTCGCCGAGGGAGGGGTTTTTCCACATCCTGAGGCGCAGGTGATCATCGCCGGGGAGGGGGTGGTGCTCGGAGCCGGTGAGCTGGAACGGCGGATCGTGCGGACAGTCGAGATCCTGGCGCGGCTGCGGCCCGGCCCGCTGTTCTGCGGGATGCGCAACAACCTCGCCTCGGTGCTCCGCTACCTGGCCGCGTTCCGTTCCGGGCGGCCGGTGGCGCTGCTGGATCCCGACCTGTCGCCGGGCACGCTGGCAGAGCTGGCGGCGCGGTTCCGGCCCGCGGCGCTGCTCGGGTTCACGCACGCGGCCGACGGCTCGTCACCGGCCCGCCGCGACACGCCCGAGCCGCATCCCGACCTCGCCGTCCTCCTCGCCACCTCGGGTTCCACCGGCAATCCCAAGCTCGTACGCCTGTCCCGCCAGGCCGTCCTCGCCAACGCCGCCAGCATCGCCACCGCCCTGTCGATCACCCCGGACGAGGTCGCGCCCACGAGCCTGCCGCTGCACTACAGCTACGGGCTCTCGGTGCTCAACAGCCATCTGGCGGCGGGCGCGACCGTGATGCTCACGGAGGCGGGGCTGCTGGAGCGATCGTTCTGGGCCCATCTGGACGCGCACCACTGCACGTCCCTGGCCGCCGTCCCCTATCAGTACGAGATGCTCCGCCGCCTGCGCTACGACCGTGCCGAGCATCCGTCCATCGCCACGCTCACGCAGGCCGGCGGGCGGCTCGCTCCGGAGGCCGTCACCGAGTTCGCGGCGAAGGCGGACCGGTTCTTCGTTATGTACGGGCAGACGGAGGCCACGGCCCGCATCGCCGTCCTGCCTCCGGACCGGCTGGCCGACAAGCTCGGTTCGGTGGGGCGGGCCGTGCCCGGCGGGTGGCTGGAGATCGACGGCGACAGCGACGGCGAGGTCGTCTACCACGGGCCCAACGTCATGATGGGCTACGCGGAGACCGCCGCCGACCTGGCCCGCGGGGACGACCTCGGCGGCGTCCTGCGCACCGGCGACCTCGGGCGGCTGGACGCGGAGGGCTTCCTCCACCTCACCGGGCGGCTCAAACGCATCGCCAAGATCTTCGGCGTACGGGTCAACCTCGACGACGTCGAACGCCTGCTGCGCAACGCGGGCCCGGCCGCCGCCACCAGCGGCGACGACCGGGTGACGGTCTGGGCCGAAGGGCTGGACGCGGCCGGCTGCGCGGGGCTTGCCCGGCGGCTGGGCGCCGAGCTCCGGCTCCACTGGAGCGGCTTCGACGTACGTCCCATCGACCGCCTGCCCCTGCTCGCCACGGGAAAGGTCGACTACCGCTCCCTGGAAGGACGCACATGAACACGCCCGGAAGCCGTGCGGCGCGGCCGGCCGGCAGGCGGTGGGGCCCGGTGAAAGCGAGGAGCTCGGGGTGAGCGTTTTCACGTTGCGCGAGGAGGAGCGGGAAGCTCGGCTTGTGAGGGAGCTGGCCGAGCTGACCGAACGGCATCGGGCGGCGTGCCCGCCGTACCAGCGCATTCTTGACGCGATCGGGGCGCGGCCGCCGTACGAACGGCTGGTGGATCTGCCCTGGCTGCCGGTGCGGCTGTTCAAGACGCACGAGCTGCGCAGCGTTCCGCCGGAGCGGGTGTTCCGGGTGCTGACCTCCAGCGGCACCACCGGGCAGCGGCCGAGCCGGGTCTACCTCGACCGGGAGGCGGCGGCTGCGCAGACACGGATGCTCGCGGCGACGCTCAGGGAGGTGCTGGGCGAGCGGCGGCTGCCCATGCTGGTGGTCGACAGCAGGTCGGTCGTACGCGACGCGACGCTCAGCGCCCGCGGCGCGGGCGTGCTCGGGATGATGAACTTCGGCCGTGACCACACGTTCGTGCTGGACGAGCAGGGGCGGGTGGATGCCGAGGCGGCCAAGGCGTTCCTGGCGCGGCATGGTGGCGGGCGTTTCCTGGTGTTCGGGTTCACCTTCATGGTGTGGCTCTACCTGCTGGATCTGGGCCTGGATCTGTCGCAGGGGGTGCTGATCCACTCGGGTGGGTGGAAGCGGCTGGCCGAGCAGGCGGTGGACAACGCGGAGTTCCGGCGGCGGCTGGGGGCGGAGTGCGGGCTCGTACGGGTGCACAACTTCTACGGGATGGTCGAACAAATCGGGACGATCTTCCTTGAAGGGCCCGACGGGGACGGCCTCTACTGCCCGGACTTCGCCGACGTCGTAATCCGGGACCCGGAGACCTGGGAGGAGGCGCCACCCGGAGTGCCGGGGCTGGTCGAGGTGGTCAGCACGCTGCCCACGTCCTATCCGGGCCACGTGCTGCTCACCGAGGATCTGGGCGTGGTGCGCGGCGTCGATGACGGGGCCTGGCCGGGAAAACGGTTCGAGGTGCTGGGCCGGCTGCCACAGGCCGAGGCACGCGGCTGCAGCGACACCTTCGGACAGCACTGATGGCGAGCGGAACCCCGCCCACCGGAGAGAGGCCGGCGACCCGGGGCAAGGACGGGTGCCTCGGGGACGACGGTCAGGACGGCCGGGGCAGGAGCGGGCGCCTCGGCGACAGCGGCCAGGCAAGCTGGGGCAAGGGCGGGTGCCTCGGGGACGACGACCGGGACGTCTGGGACAAGAGCAGGCGCCGCAGTGACAACGGCCAGAACGGCTGGGGCAAGGGCGGACGTCTCGGTGGGGACGACCGGGACTTCCGGGTGAGTGCGGGTGTCACGGTGGCGGCAGTCGGGATGCGCAACGAGCTCGGGCGCATGAGACGGCGGGGACGGCGGCGGGAGTTGCTGGGGTGGCAGGGATGGCTGCGGTGATGTCGAACGGGAGCGGTGGCTCGGGGCAGGGCGATCGGGGACACTCCCGCCAGGTGCAGGTGTTGTTTCCCAGTGCAGGCGTCGTACCCCTGGTGGATGGGCGGTCGCGGGCGGAGGCCGGAGCCCGTGAGAGGGCTGTGTCTGTCGCCAGGGACGTGGGTCTTGGGGAGGGCGCGTCCCTCGGCGGCGAAGCTGGGGGTCGTCAGGGCGTCGTCCCCGTTGAGGTGCTGCTTGGTGGGTTGCGGGGTGGTGAGCTCGCGGTCGGGGATGAGCGGGTTCGGGGGTTTTTGGCGGCGTTCGGGAAGCGGTTGTTGCGGTCCGCGTCGGCGCGGCGGCATCCCGAGCTCGGGTCGCTCGGATTCTTCCTGCGCCCCAGCGAACTGACGCGCACCCTGGACTCGCTTAACGGCGAGCACGTACGGGTGCCGCGCGGGCTGGTCTTCCACATCCCGCCGGCGAACGTCGACACCGTCTTCGTCTACTCCTGGGCCCTGTCCGCGCTCATGGGCAACCGCAACGTCGTACGGCTGTCGCCACGGGCCGGGGCGGTTGTCGGGGTGATCCTGGAGGCGTTGCACGAGGCGTCGGCCGAGGCTGATCCCATCGTGGGCGAGACGCAGCGCATCGTCACCTATGACCGGTCGGATGAGGAGGTGACAGCGGCCTTGTCGGCGGCCTGCGATCTGCGGGTGGTGTGGGGCGGCGACCGTACGGTGCTGGACGTGCGGCGGTATCCGCTCGCGCCGCATGCCCGGGAGCTTGATTTTCCCGATCGGTCGTCGTTCGCGGTGGTACGGGCGGCGGCCTGGTTGTGCGCGGAACGGGCGGTTCGGGTGAACGTGGCCGAAGGGTTCGTCAACGACGCCTACTGGTTCGACCAGGCCGCCTGCTCGTCGCCGCGGACGGTGTTCTGGGTGGGGGCGGAGCAGGACTGCGACGCGGCTCGGGCCGACTTCATCGATCACGTGGCGCGGGTGCTCGATGGGCGCGGGTGGGGCGTGGAGCCGGGGATGGCGGTGGAGAAGCGGGTGGCCACGTACGGGCTGGCCGCCGACGGGGTGGCTGAGCGTGTGGAGTTCCGGGGGAACGCGCTGGCGAACGTGATCCTGGTGGAGGAAGCGGTAATTCCGCGGCGGTGGTTGGGGGCCGGGACGTTCGTGCACTGCCGGCTCGGGGGGCTGGCGGAGCTGGGCGCGGTGGTGGAGCGGCGGGATCAGACGATGACGCACTTCGGGTTCGGGCGGGAGGAGTTGGAGGAGCTGGCCAGGGGGTTGGGCGGGCGGGGGGTTGATCGGATGGTGCCGGTGGGGAGTGCGCTCAGCTTTGGTCGGGTTTGGGATGGGGTTGATTTGCCGGTCGAGTTCACGCGGTTGGTGAGCGTCGTTCGGTGATGTTGCTGGGTGATGTTGCTGGGTGATGTTGCTGGGTGATGTTGCTGGGTGATGTTGCTGGGTGATGTTGCTGGGTGACGTCCCTTTGGCGACGTCCTTCGGCGGTGTGTTTAGGTGACGTCGTTGGGCGACATGCTTCTGATGACGTCTTTAGGCGACGTCCCCTGGGCAGCGCTTTGGTGACGTCGTTGGGCGATGTCGTTGGGCGATGTCGTTGGGCGATGTCGTTGGGCGATGTCCTAAGGCAATGTCCTTGGCGACATGCTCAGGAGACGTGCTTTACGTCCCCCCAAGGGAGGCCGGGTGGGCGAATGCGGGGTGGGGCCGCTTGGGATGTCTGGGGACGACATGACAGGCAGGCGGTGCTCAGCTGAGGTGCTCAGGGTCGTGCCCACTGGTGGCTTCAGGTAGACGGTGACCGGCGGGGTAACCCGTGGTCCGGCGGAGTGCCCACCGTCCGGCGGGAGTGCCCCACGGTCTGGAGGAATGTCCGGCGGGTGTTCGGCGGGTGCCCGGCGGTCCGGCGGGCGGTCGGCGGGTGTTCGGCGGTCGGCGGCGGTCGGCGGGTGTCCGGTGCAGATGCTCAACACTCGGCTGCCAACAGGCGGCCTCCCGGTTGTCCAGCGGGCGGTGGTGCTTGGGCTGGCTGCGGGCGGCGACTCTTGGGCTGGCTGCGGGCGGTGGTGGCAGCGTGGCGGTGTCGGGTCCAGTGATGCCGACGCGGTGATGCAAGCGCGGGGGCGTGCGGGGGCGGAGAGTGGTTGGGGGTTTGGTGCGGGGTCCTCTGGTGCGGCGATTCGTGGGGTGGTTGCCTGCGCTGGCGGTGAGTGCCGGTGTGGTCGTGGTGTTTCTGTGCTGCGGGGTCTCCGTGCGGGACCTGGTCGTGTTCGGAGGGTACCTCGGCGGTGGGGTCGCGCTGCCGGGGGTGCTGTTGTGGCGGGCGTTGACCGGTGGTCGTGCGTGGGCGGGGTTGGAGGAGCTGGCGGCCGGGTTGGCGGTCGGGTATGCGGTCGAGGTGCTGGCCTACCTGCCGGCTCGGGCGGCTGGGATGCCGCGGTTGGTGCTGGTTTCGTCCGTGCTGGTGGTCGGGGCTTTCGTGGTGGTGCCCGGGTTGCGGCGGTTCTGGGGGCACGTAGGGCGAGTGCGGGCGCGGGGGTGGTGCGGGCGGGAGCGGACGTCCGGGCGATGCGGGCGCAAGTGGTACGGGCAGGAGCGGGTCCCCGGGTGGTGCAGGCGGGAGCGCGAGCGGGAGTCATGCGGACGGGAGCAGGAGCCTGAGTGGTGCGAGCAGGAGCGGGAGCAGGTGTCTCGGCAGTGCGGACGGGAGCGGGAGTCCGGGTGGTGGGGGCGGGAGCGGGAGTCTCGGTGGGGCGGGCGAAAGCGGGAGCCGGGGTGGGGCGGGCGGGAGGGTGAGCAGGAGTGGTGCGGGCGGGAGCGGGAGTCTCGGTGGTGTGGGCGGGAGGGGGTGCCGGCGTGGTGTGGGTGGGCCTTGGGTGGGGTGGTTGGGTATTTGGTGGCTTGGAGTGCGTTGTTCCTGTATCGGGTGCCGGTGGGGAAGGCGTACGTGGATATGCCCTATCACCTGGCGCTGCTTGGGGAGGTCAAGCGGCAGGTGCCGCCCACGTTTCCGTCGGTGCTGGGTGAGGCGCTTCCCTATCACTGGTTCGTGTACGCCGAGATGGCGGCGACGAGCTGGGTGACCGGGATTGAGCCCGTCACGTTGGTCTATCGGCTCTCCACGTTGCCGATGATGGCCGCCCTGGTGGTGCTGGTGGCGGCGGTGGGGCGGCGGGTGGGTGGGAGCTGGGTGGCCGGGGTGGCGGCGGTCGGGGTCACGTACTTCCTGTTCGGGCCCGTGTTGCAGGACGGTGTGGTGTTCACGACGCGGTCGATGTTCACGGCCTGGGCCAGTCCTACGCAGACGTTCGGGGCGCTGCTTTTCGCGCCTGTGGTGTTGTTGCTGGTGAGTGGGGTGCGGGGGCGGGGTTGGGTGGTGCTGGTGCTGCTGGTGGCGGTGCTGGCGGGGGCCAAGGCGACGTTTCTGCCGGTGTTGCTGGCCGGGGCGGTGCTGGTGGCGGGGGTTCGGTGGGTGGTGGAGCGGCGGGTGCCGGGGCGGTGGTTGGGGGTGGCGGGGCTCGCGCTCGGGGGGCTGGTGGTGGCGCAGGCGGTGGTGTTCGGGAGGGGGACTCAGGGGATGGAGGTCGCGCCTTTCGCGACTATGCGGGTGTTGTGGGGGGTTGTGACCGGGGTTGCTCAGGGCGAGTCGGCGGTGCTTCCAGCAGAGGTGGGGGCGGGGGCGGGGGCGGTGTGGGTTTTTGGGGGGCTGGCGGCGGTGCAGTTGTTCTGTTTTGCGTGTGTGTGGGGTGGAGTCGCTGGGCTGGGGTGGCAGCGGATGGTGGAGCCGGATGTTCTGTTGCTGGTGGGGATGGGGGGTGCGGGGGTCGGTGCGGTTCTGGTGCTGGGGCATCCGGCGGGATCGCAGTTGTACTTCCTGGAGAGTGTTCGGCCTTATCTGTCGGTTGCGGCGGTTTGTGGGGTGGTGGTGGCTGGGCGGGCTTGGGCGGGTGAGGGGAGGTTGGCTGCTCGGGTGGTGAGCGCAACGGTGGCCCTGGGCGCGGGGGTGGCGGTGGTGGTCGCCGGGGGGCAGAAGCTGTTGCGCGGGTCCGTGCGGATTGAGGCGGATCTGGGTGGGTTGATGTGGGTGGTGGGGCCCTACTTGGTGGTGGCGGCTTTTGTGGTGCTGGTTGTGGTCACGGGGCTGGGGGCCACCACGGTGGTGCGGAGGAGGCCCGTTGGGCCCGCTCGGGTGGTGTTGGTGGTGGTGGGGGTCATGGCTGGGTACGGGGTGCCGGCGTCGGCGGTCGAGGTCGTTCGGCATGTGGTGCCTGATGAGGGGCGGCGGGAGCGGGTGGTGCCGAGTGGTGGGCGGGAGGCGGCACGGTGGTTGCGGGAGCACTCGCGGAGCGGTGACGTCGTCGCGACCGATCTGCACTGTCGTCCGGTCATCTCGCCGGGGTGCGACAGCAGGCATTACTGGGTGGCGGGGTTCAGTGAGCGGCGGGTGCTCGTTGAGGGGTGGGCGTATGCCGAGAGCACGTTGTCCCGGGCCAGGGAGTACGGCGGGTCGTACCTGAGCGTGCCGTTCGCGGATGCGGCGCGGCTCGCGGCCAACGACGCGGTGTTCGCGGCGCCGACGCGGGAGAACGTCCAGCGGCTCGCCGGCGAGTACGGGGTCCGGTGGCTTTTCACCAGGGTCAATCCACGGCTCGACGGCTATGCCGTTCTGCGCTTCCGTAACAGGGCGTTCTCCGTGTACGAGCTTCCCGCCGGGTAAAAGGATGCTCCCCTTCGGGGCATGCGCGCAGAAAACGCGCCCGCCCCGCGAGGGGCCCCAGCAGCATTTCCCTGAACGACGGCCACCCTAGGCGAAGGATCGGGGAGCTCGATGGACACGCGTGCCGCCATGCAGCCGACCTTCCGCGTCCTGGACGCGGCGGCCCGTCCGGCGAGCGTCGACATCGTCATCCCCGTGCTCAACGAGGAACGCGCCCTTCCTGGCTGCGTCCGTACGCTGGTGGCCTTCCTCGACGGCGGGTTCCCGCTGCCGTGGCGGATCACGATCGTGGACAACGGCAGCACCGACGCCACCTGGCCGGTCGCGACGGCACTGGCCGGCGAGTACGACCGCGTCCACGCGCGCAGGATCGACGTACGCGGCCGGGGCGCGGCGCTGCGGGCGGCCTGGCGAGAGAGCCAGGCCGACATCGTGGCGTACATGGACGTGGATCTGTCCACGGACCTCGGTGCGCTGTTCCCGCTGGTCGCGGCGGTGGCCAGCGGGCATTCCGAGATCGCGATCGGCACCCGGCTGGGCCGTGGCGCGCGCATCCGCCGATCGGTACGCCGGGAGGTGATCTCGCGCGGGTACAACGCGCTGCTCAGGCACGGGTTCCGGGCGGGGTTCAGCGACGCGCAGTGCGGGTTCAAGGCGGCGAGGGCCCGCGTGGTGCGGCCGCTCATGGACAAGGTCGAGGACGACGGCTGGTTCTTCGACACCGAGTTGCTGCTGCTCGCCGAGCATAACGGGCTGCGCGTGCACGAGGTGCCGGTGGACTGGGTGGAGGATCTGGACTCGCGGGTCCAGCTGGTTCGTACGGCGGTCGACGATCTGCGGGGCCTGGCCCGGGTGGCGTGGGCGATGGCGGTGGGGCGGGCGCGCGTTCCGGTGGTCCGGCCCGAGCTGGTGCCGTGCCATCCGGACGCGCTGCCGGCAAGTCCGCGGAGAGCGCGGTCGCGAGGAGGACGCCTCCAGGGAGGACGCCCCCAGGGAGAGCGGTCGCGAGCAGGACGCCCCCAGGGAGGGTGGTCGCGAGCAGGACGCCCTCAGGGCGAGCGGTCGCGAGCAGGACGGCCCCGGGGAGGGCGGTCGCGAGGAGGATGGCCGCCGGGCAGGGTGTTCGCCGGCTCGGTGCACGTGTTGTTCTCCGCCGTTCTCTATGCGATGGTTTATTGGCCGATGCGGGATTTCCAGGAACCCGCTACGGCGGCCACGTGCGCGCTTGTCCTGGCTGGCACCGCCGGCGCCGTGCTCAGTTTCCGCACGGCGCTGTTCTTCGCCGTGAATCTCGCGCTCACCGTGGCCCTCCTGCACACGCTGCCGCCACAGGCCGGGCGGATGGCCGAGGTGGGCGTGGTCGTCGCCGCGTACTGCCTGCTCATGGTGATCCGCGCCGCCACATCACCCCTCACGAGGAACTGAGAACATGGAGACCGAGGAGATCCGCCGGCTCATCGCGCTGGAGGACGCCCACTGGTGGTACCGCGAGCGCCGCGCGATCCTGCGCAGGGAGCTGCGTGAGCTGGGCCGGCCCGGAGTGGCGCTGGACATCGGCGCGGCGGGCGGAGGCAACACCCGGGTGCTCGCCGAGGCGGGCTGGGACGCGACCGCCACTGACACCGACGAGTCGGCTCTGGAGATGGCGCGGCAACGCGGGGTCCCGGCGGTCCGGGCGGACGCGCGGGCGCTGCCGTTCGGGTCGGGCAGCGTCGATCTGGTGACCGCGTTCGACGTGCTGGAGCACATCCGCGAGGACCACCTGGTCACCGAGGAGATCGCGAGGGTGCTGGCGCCGGGCGGGCACGTGCTGATCGCGGTGCCGTGCGACATGGCGCTGTGGTCGTCGCACGACGACGCGGTGGGGCACGTACGCCGCTACCGGCGGGAGTCGCTGACGACCGTGGTCGAGAAGGCCGGGCTGCGGGTGGACCGCGTCTGGAGCTGGAACGTGCTGCTGCGGCCCGTGGTCAAGTGGCATCGGCGGCGGTCGGTGGGAAGCGATCTGAGCAAGGTGCCGGCGTTGCTCAACGCGGGGTTGTCGGCGGTGATCCGGGCCGAGCGGTATCTGCCGGTCGGGTCGTTGCGCGGGGTGAGCCTGTTCCTGCGGGCCCGCCTCCAGCGCTGATCCGGAGCCGAGTGATCTTGGCGGGAGGGTGAGGGCGCCGGGCGGGTCCGGTTGGCTCTAGGCTTGCGGTCGTGGTGACTCATGCCCTCCTCGCCGCCGCCCTGACCCTGTCGTCCGCCCCGGCCGCCGCCTCTGCCTCCACCTCCGCCGCCGTCGAGGCGTCCGCCGAGGCACGGGTGGACTGCGCCCGCGTGAAGTGCCTGGCGCTGACCTTCGACGACGGTCCCGGCGCGCAGACCCCCGCGCTGCTCAAGACGCTGCGCAAGGCGAACGCCAAGGCGACGTTCTTCCTGGTCGGCAAGCGGGTCGAAGAGCTCCCGAAGATCGCCAGGCAGACGCTGGCCGAGGGGCACGCGATCGGTGACCACACCTACTCGCACCAGTCGCTCAGGGCGCTGCTGGACGAGGAGATCAGCCAGGAGATCCGGGTCGGGCGGGACGCCATCCAGCAGGCCACGGGATACCGGCCGACGATGTTCCGCCCGCCGTACGGGCACACCGACGACCGCGTGCTGCGGATCGCCGACGAGGCCGGGATGTCGCAGATCATGTGGACCGGCACCACGCTCGACTGGTCGCTGCGCGACGCCCGCAAGATCACCGCGACCGTGCTCAAGCTGGCCAAGCGCGACGGCGTGATCCTCATGCACGACACGGTCCCGGCCACCGTCAAGGCGATGCCGGGCATTCTCAAGGAGCTGAAGAAGCAGGGCTACCACCTCGTCACGGTCCCGACGCTGGCCCGCGGCGGCGGCAAGGCGCTGGAGCCCGGAGTGAGCTACCCCTGACGACGCCCGACTCCCGGTTCCGATGGCGAGAATCATGGGGAGCGACGGCGCCCCGGCGGGCCTGACCCGCCTCCGGCACCCCTGGCCGGCGCTCGCCACCTTCATCGTCGCCCAGGTGGGGCTCGCGTCCTGGTGGGCGGCCTACTACCCGGGTCTGTTCAGCCGCGACTCGGTGCTCTACCTCAGCCACACGATCGCCGGGCCCTGGGTGAGCGATCATTCGGTGCTCTACGACGCGCTGATGTGGCTGAGCTTCACGAGGACCGGTGACCTGGGCGCGGTCACGTTCGGGCAGACGACGGCCATGGCGGCGGCGCTGACGTTCCTGGCGCAGTCGCTGAAGGCGTTGGGGGCGCCGCGCCGGCTCACCACCGTGGTGGCGATGCTGATGCCGCTCACGCCGCCCGTGGGGGCGTTCACGGTCACGTTGTGGAAGGACGTGCCGTTCACGATCTGCGCGGTGGCGATCGCGGGCGTGTGCGCGCGCTTCGCGGCGGCGCGGCGGGTGAGCGGGCCGGGGCTCGCCGGGCTGGCGGCGCTGACGCTGGCGCTCGGGCTGTTCCGGGCGAACGGCTTCCTCGTGGTGGGCGTGGCCGTGGCGGTGCTGGCCCTCGTCGTACGGGCCGGCCGGGTGCGGCTGCTGCTGGCGGGCGCGGTCGCGGCGGCGCTGCCGCTGGTGCTGACGAACGCGGTGTTCCCCCGGTTCGGGATCGTCGCCCCGTCCTCGACGTACGTGTACCACACGGCCTTCGGCGACGTCGCGGTGGCCTTCCGTGACCGGCCGAAGCTGTTCGGCGAGCGGGACCGGGCGTTGCTGGAGTCGGTGGCGCCGCTGGACCGCTGGTGGTGGGGCGGCACCTGCTCCACGGTCAACACGCTGATCTGGCGGGAGGACTTCAGCTGGCAGCAGGCCGACGCGCACGCCGCCGAGCTGCTCGCCCTGTGGCGGCGGCTGCTGGTCGACGACCCCGGGCTGATGGTGGAGACCCGGCTGTGCCGGGGCGCGATCGCCTGGCGGCCGGTGGGCGATCCGCTGCTGACGGGCGGGACGACGTACCGGCTGTCGCTGCGGCCGACCGCCGACACCTACGTCGGGCCCGGCAAGGTGACGGACTTTCCCGGCCGGTGGGTGTTCTCGCTGCGCCCGCTGTCGTACGAGCTGTACCAGGTGGCCGATCCCTGGCTGACGGGGTCGCTGGCCCCCGAGTACGACTGGGCGCTGTGGCGGGGGGCGTCGTGGGCGTACCTGTCGTACCTGGCGGTGGCGGCGGGGGCGCTGGCCGGGCGGAACCGGTATGTGCTGGGCGTCGCGGCCGTGGTCGCCGGGCAGCAGCTGGCGGTGCTGGCCAACATCTCGGCGCAGGACTTCCGCTACATGGCCGCCCCGATCCTCATCGGGGCGCTGCTGACGCCGTTGCTCCTCGGCAGCCTGTGGCGCCTGGCCCGCTTCCCGGATGCCGTCAACAGGTGCAAAAGGCTCATTTCTGGAAAGAAGACGGCTCCTTGAACTGGGCATAGAGGCGGGAGAGATCATGGCAGGTCGGACGGGATCCTTCACGGTGGGCGTCGAGGAGGAGTTCCACATCGTGGACCTGCGGACCAGGCACCTGTCGACCCGCTCGGGGCCGCTGCTCGACGCCCTGCCCAAGGGACGTTTCACCGAGGAGTTGCAGCGTTCCACGATCGAGGCCAACAGCGCGCCGTTCGCCCGTCTTGAGGACCTCGCCGCCGACCTCTGCGAGCTGCGCGGCCAGCTCGTGCAGGCCGCGCACGAGCTGGGGCTGGGCATCGTCGCGGCCGGCACGGTGCCGCTTGCCGACAAGTCGCGCATGAAGGTGTCGGACGACCCGCGCTACGAGCGCATGCTGGACGACTACCAGCTGCTCACCCGCGAGCAGCTCATCTGCGGCACGCAGGTGCACGTCGAGATCGAGGACAAGGACCTCGCGACGGCGGTGGCGCACAGCGTGACGCCGTGGCTGCCGCCGCTGCAGGCGCTGTCGTGCAGCTCGCCGTTCTGGTTCGGGGAGGACACCGGGTACGCCAGCTACCGCACGCTCGTGTGGCAGCGCTGGCCCACGTCGGGGCCGATGGCCAAGTTCGACTCCGCCGCCGACTACGAGCGGATGGTCCAGGACCTCATCCAGGCCGGCACGATCACCGACCCCGGGATGATCTACTTCGACGTGCGGCCGTCCGCGCACGTGCCGACGGTGGAGCTGCGGATCTGCGACTCCTGCCCGCGGGTGGACGACATCGCGCTCATCGCCGGGCTGTTCCGGGCGCTGGTCATCCGGGAGCTGGCGGCGGTGCGGCGGGACCCGTACCGCGAGATGCAGTTGGAGCCGGTGCGCGCGGCCACCTGGCAGGCGACCAGGTCCGGGCTGGAGGGCGACCTCGTGGACCCGGTCGAGGGCGTGCCGCGGCCCGCCGCCGAGGTGTTCATGAACCTGGTGGACGGGCTGCGGCCGGAGCTGGAGGAGACGGACGACTGGGAGCTGGTGTCCACCCTGGCCCGCGAGGCGCTGGCGCGGGGCAGCTCGGCCGCCCGGCAGCGGCGTGCTTACCAGCGGGAGGGTCGCCTGTCGGACGTGGTGGACCTGCTGCTCGACGAGACCCGGGAGTGCTCGTGGAACGGCCCGTCGTCCTACCGGCCGGCGGCCTAGGCGCCCGGCATGCTGCCCGGCGCCTGGAGGCGGCCGGGCAGCCGGACCACCGTGACGAAGAACTCGTCGATCTGGCGGATGACGGCCAGGAAGCGCTCCAGGTCGACGGGTTTGGTGACGTACGCGTTGGCGAACAGGTCGTAGCTGCGCAGGATGTCCTCCTCGGCCGAGGAGGTCGTGAGGACGACGACGGGGATCGCGCGCAGGTCCGGATCGCCCTTGATCTTCTCCAGGACCTGACGGCCGTCGTACTTCGGCAGGTTGAGGTCGAGCAGGATGAGGTCGGGGCGGGGGGCGTCGGCGTACGGGCCGCGCCGGTAGACGAAGTCGAGCGCCTCCAGGCCGTCCCTGACGACGTGGAGGTTGTTCTGGATCTTGTTGTCCTCGAACGCCTCGCGGGTGATCAGCTCGTCGCCTGGATCGTCCTCGACGAGGAGCACTTCGATGGCCTGCGCAGTGGTCATGAGTCGCTTTCTTGGTGGGTGGCGGCCTCGGGCCCAGAGGTGGGCAGGGTGAAGCGGATGCGGGTGCCTCCGGTGTAGCCGGTGTCGAGCCAGATGCGGCCCCCGTGATTCTCGACGATCTTCCGGCACATCGCCAGGCCGATGCCCGTGCCGCCGTAGGTCTCGCGGTTGTGCAGGCGCTGGAAGATGACGAAGATCTTCTCGGCGAACTCGGCCTCGACGCCGATGCCGTTGTCCTCGACCGCGAACGCCCACTCGCCCTCGTCGCCGGGCTCGCAGGTGACGCGGATCTCCGGGGTCTCCCCCGCGCGGCGGAACTTGATCGCGTTGCCGAGGAGGTTCTGCCAGAGCAGGCCGAGCATCGTCCGGTCGCCCATGACGCTGGGCAGCTCGGCGGGGCGCTCGACGCGGGCCCCGGACTCCTCGACGGCCGCGCCGAGGTCGTCGAGCGCCTTGTCGAGCACCTCGTCCAGCTCGACCGGCTTGCGGTCGTCGTACATGCGGCCCACGCGGGAGAAACTGAGCAGGTCGTTGATGAGCACCTGCATGCGGGTCGCGCCGTCCACGGCGAAGTGGATGTATTGGGCGCCGCGCTCGTCCAGCACCGAGCCGTAGCGTTTCTGCAGGAGCTGGCAGAACGTGGCGATCTTGCGCAGCGGCTCCTGGAGGTCGTGCGAGGCGACGTACGCGAACTGCTCCAGCTCGGCGTTGGAGCGGCGCAGCTCCACGGCCTGCGCGTCGAGGTCGGCGGCCTGGGCGCGCAGCTGGCCCTGGTGCTCGTGCGACTCCTGCAGCGCGTGCACCATCTTCTTGCGCATCAGGTCCACGTCGCGGGACAGCTCGCGGATGTCGGCCGGGCCCCGCTCGGGGATCGGGTGGTCGAAGTCGCCGGTCGCGATGTGCCGGGAGGCCACCCGCAGCTCGTCCAGGGGCCGGCCGACCGCCCGGCGCAGCAGGATCGCCATCGCGAGGCCGGCCAGCAGGAACAGCACGACCATGGCGAGGAAGGCCCAGTCGCGGATGCGCTGCGCCGCCCGCAGGTCGGCCTGCTCGGCGGCACGGGCCTCGGTCAGCTCCGTGGAGAGCCGGTCGAGGCGGGACCGGATGGCGTCGAAGGTCTGTTTGCCGCTCTCGTTGCCCGCGTCGCGGACGACGGCGTCGGCCCGCTTGGCGGCGATGGCGGGCTCGGCGTACGCCCGCCGCCACGACGCGGCCTCGGCGCGGACCGCCTCGACCTCCGCAACGAGCTCGGGATGCTCCTGGAGCAGTGCCGCGATGCTCTCAACGCTGCTCTGCTCGGCCCGCACACCCTCGGTGTACGGGTCCAGGAAGTCACGCCGCCCGGTGAGCAGATAGCCGCGGACGCCCGTCTCCTGGTTGAGCAGGGCGTTCTCCAGCTGGGCGGCCTCGATCCTGGCCGGGGAGAGCCGCCCGATGAGCTGGTCGGACAGGCGGGCGGTGCGGTCCAGCATGAGGGTGGCGACCACGGCGCAGACGATCACCAGCACCGCCGCGACCGCCAGCACGGCGACGAACCAGGCGTGGACCGTCAGGCGGCGCCAGCCGCGCACGGGGGAAGCGTTCACAGCTCGTCTTTCCAGCGGAGGTGGACCACGGCGAGGTCGTCGGCGGCCGTCTCGGGGGCGGCGGTCTCGACGTCCTCGACCAGCGCGTCGATGAAGGACTGACCGTCGAGGTGCGCCCGCCGCCTGGCCAGCTCCAGCAGGCCCTCCTCGCCCAGCCAGCGGGCCCGCTCGCCGGGCAGGCGGCGCTCGAACAGGCCGTCGGTGAACAGCGTCAGCCCGCCGCCCGGCGGCAGCTCCATGACGTGCTGCTCCCAGTCGCTCTCGACGGGCAGGCCGAGCGCGAGGCCCTGCGCCGGCTCGGCCAGGGAGATGCCCTCGGGGGTGTGGACGAGCATGCCGGGGTGGCCGGCCCGCCAGACGCGGATCGTGCGCTGGTCCGGCTCCAGCACGAGCGTGGACATCGTCACGAAGATCTCGGGGCTGGACCGCTCGGCGTCGAGGATGCGCTGGAGCTGCCGCAGCAGCGCGCCGCCCTCCAGGCCGCTCAGCACCAGCGCCCGCCAGGCGATGCGCAGGCAGACGCCGAGCGCCGCCTCGTCGGGGCCGTGACCGCACACGTCGCCGATCACCGCGTGCACGACCTTGTCGTCGGACTCGACGACGTCGAAGAAGTCGCCGCCGAGGGTGAGGGAGCCGCGGCTCGCCTGGTAGCGGGAGGCCACCTGGATCGGCATGGTCTCCAGCAGCGGGGTCGGCAGCAGGCCGCGTTCGAGGCGGGCGTTCTCCTTGGCGCGTACGCGCTCGGCGTGCAGCGCCACGGCGGCCTGCTCGGCCTGCTTGCGCTGCATGGCGTAACGCAGCGCCCGGCCCAGCCACTCGGCCTCCACCCGGCCCTTGACGAGGTAGTCCTGCGCGCCCGCGGTCACCGCGGCGAGGCCCGCCTGCTCCTCGGCGAGGCCCGTCAGCACCACGACGGCCGCGTCGCCGGCCTCCTCCAGCACGGCCGACAGCGCCGAGAACTCGTAGGCGTCGGGCAGGTCGAGATCGAGCAGCACGCACTGGGGGCGCAGCCGCGCCAGCGCCTGCCGCGCCTGCTTCACCGAGCGCGCCCACTCCAGGCGTACGGCCAGGCCGCTGTCCTCCAGCAGCTCGCGGACGATCAGCGCGTCCTGCGGGTCGTCCTCGACCAGCAGGACCAGCGGCGCCGCGTCGCTGTGCTCGTCAGCTTGGGGCATACAGGCGTGTCATCCTTCCCGCCCGCGCCGGTGCCCCCGCGCCGGCCGGCGCCTCGGGCGTCCCGTCACCAACCTGGTCGCGAGTTGGCGCAGAGCCAGATTCACTTCCCCCCGTCGTCACGATTATGCGTGCGCGCGCCAGATCGATGCGCTCACTCCCACTCGATGGTGCCCGGGGGCTTGCTGGTCACGTCGAGAACCACCCGGTTGATGTCGCGTACTTCGTTGGTGATGCGGGTGGAGATGCGCGACAGGACGTCGTAGGGGACCCGCGACCAGTCGGCGGTCATCGCGTCCTCGGAGGTGACCGGGCGCAGCACCACCGGGTGGCCGTAGGTGCGGCCGTCGCCCTGCACGCCCACCGAGCGCACGTCGGCCAGCAGCACCACCGGGCACTGCCAGATCTGCCGGTCGAGGCCGGCCCGCGACAGCTCCTCGCGGGCGATCGCGTCGGCCTCGCGCAGGATCTCCAGCCGCTCGCGGGTGACCTCGCCGACGATGCGGATGCCGAGACCGGGGCCGGGGAACGGCTGCCGCCAGACCATCGCGGCCGGCAGGCCCAGCTCCTCGCCCACGCGGCGGACCTCGTCCTTGAACAGCGTGCGCAGCGGCTCCACCAGCGTGAACTGCAGGTCCTCCGGCAGGCCGCCGACGTTGTGGTGCGACTTGATGTTGGCGGTGCCGGTGCCGCCGCCCGACTCCACCACGTCGGGGTAGAGGGTGCCCTGCACCAGGAAGTCGACCGGGCCGTCGGCCATGATGGCGCGCTGCTCGTCCTCGAAGACGCGGATGAACTCGCGGCCGATGATCTTGCGCTTCTCCTCGGGGTCGGTGACGCCCGACAGCGCCTTGAGGAAGCGCTCGGCGGCGTCGACGACCCGCAGCTTGACGCCGGTGGCGGCCACGAAGTCGCGCTCGACCTGCTCGGCCTCGCCCTTGCGCAGCAGCCCGTGATCGACGAAGACGCAGGTCAGCCGGTCGCCGATGGCCCGCTGGACGAGCGCGGCGGCCACCGCGGAGTCGACCCCGCCGGACAGCGCGCAGATCGCCCGGCCGTCGCCGACCTGGCGGCGCACCGCCTCGACGGACTCCTCGACGATGTTGAGCATCGTCCAGCTCGGCCGGCAGCCGGCCGCCTCCAGGAAGTGCCTGAGCACCGCCTGGCCGTGCTCGGAGTGCAGCACCTCCGGGTGGAACTGCACGCCGTAGAGGCCGCGGCCGGGGTGCTCGAAGGCGGCGACCGGCGTCTCACCGGTGGAGGCGGTCACCGTGAAGCCCTCGGGCGCAGCCGCGACGCTGTCGCCGTGGGACATCCAGACCTGCTGGCTGGCCGGCAACCCGGCGAAGATGACGCCCTCGTCGAGCACCTTGAGCGAGGTGCCGCCGTATTCGGCCACGCCGGTGCGGGCGACCGTGCCGCCGAGCGCCTGGGCCATGGCCTGGAAGCCGTAGCAGATGCCGAACGTGGGCACCCCGGTCGAGAACAGGCCGTGCGGCACCGGCGGCGCGCCCTCGGCGTAGACCGAGGAGGGCCCGCCGGACAGGATGATGGCCTTGGGGTTCTTCGCCATCATCTCCTCGACGGACATCGTCGACGGGACGATCTCCGAGTAGACGTGGCACTCGCGCACCCGCCGGGCGATGAGCTGCGCGTACTGTGCGCCGAAGTCGACCACCAGCACCGTGTCGAATTCTGACACCGAGAGAACCCCCCAAAGGCGAAGTGCGGTGACTCCAGTCTATCGGTCCCGGATATTACGCCTGGCCTGCCGGAGGCTCTCGTGCTAACACAGAACAATGGATCTTGTCTGGCCGGCGACCGCCTGGGCACTCTGGGTGGCCGCGCTGGCCGCGGCCGTCGTGGTGGCCGGCAGGGAGCGGCCCGCCGCTTTCCCCGCGCCCGCCGGGGAGCCGGATCCGCGGGCGGTGGGCGAGCTGCTGCGCGGGATGCGGGCGCAGGAGGTGTTCCACGCGACGCTGTGCGAGCTGGCCGAGCTCGGGCCGGCGCGGATCGAGGGCGACCGGCTCGCCCTCGTGCCCTTTCCTGTGGAGGAGGCGTTGCCGGCGTACCAGCGGTGGGCGCTGGAGCGGGTGCGGGCGCGGCTGGCGGGCCGCGACCTCGCCGACGCGGACGAGGCGCCGCTCGTCGCGCTCATGCCGGACGGGGCCGAGCTGGAGGGCGAGTTCGCGCCGCTGGTCCGGCGGCGGGCGATCGACCTGGGGCTGGCCCGGCGGCGCTGGCCCAGCCTGATCGTGCCGGTCGGGCTGGCCGTCGCGCTGGCCGTCCCCTGGTACGTCACCGTCGCAGACGCCGGGGTGTCGTGGCTGGGCGGGATCGCGACGATGGTGTCGTTCGTGGCGGGCGGGAGCCTGCTGCTCGGCGGGCGGGGGTTCCTGCTCACCGCGCGCGGCAGGGAGCTCGCGGCCCGGCCGTCGCCGCAGCGGGAGTGGATCTTCACCGGCAGCGGCTGGCAGGGGGCTGACGTCGAGCCCGCCGGGTACGCCGCCGGCGGCCCCCGCCGCCGTGAGGTGGCCGGGCACGTCGTCAAGCGGTGGCACGACGACGGGGCGCGCTATCTCGCGCTGCACGACGGGCGTTCGGCGCGGGCCAAGGCGGTCGCGGTGGACCCGGGCACCTACAAGGACGTCCTGCCGGGCGACTGCGTACGCCTGCTGGTGCGGCGCGAGGGCGACGTGGTGCGGGTCCTGGCCCACGAGCGCCACTGGTGACGGCGGGCCCGCCGCAAACCCGGCGGGCCGCCGTGAAGGCGGGCCCGTCGTGAAGGCGGGCCCGTCGTGAAGGCGGGCCCGTCGTGAAGGCGGGCCCGTCGTCAAGGCGGGCCCGCCCGGACCTACAGGATCGCGCCGATCAGCCCCAGCGGCGGCGCGCCGAGCGCCAGCAGCTCCCGGTGGAAGCGCTGCACCGTGAAGCCCGTGCCCCACTCCTTGCGGGCCTGCTCGCGTAGGTCGAGGATGAGCAGCTTGCCCCAGGTGTAGCGGCCGTACGTGGGGTCGAACGTGGCCCGCCTGGCCTCCGACAGCGCCGCGGGGCCGAGCAGGTGCGTGTCGGACTCGAAGCGCCGCGCGCCCTCCTCGACCGTGAACTGCCCGGTGTGCACGCCGATCGCGCAGGCGAGCCGGGTGACGCGGAGCAGCGCCTCCAGCCAGACGCCGATCTCGAAGCGCGGGTCGTCGGGCTCGAAGCCCTCCTCGACGCACAGCTCCTCGGCGTAGTGCGCCCATCCCTCGACGAAGGCGCTCGACATGAGCAGCCTGCGCACCTCGGACGGGGCGTGGCGCATGGCGCGGGCGTGCGAGAAGTGCCCCGGCGCGACCTCGTGGACGTTGATCGCCGGCAGCGTCGTGTGACTGAAGACCTCCAGCCACTCCTCCTGCTCCTGCCGCGGCCAGGACGGGTCCGGCGGCGTGATGTGGTACCAGGACGGGCCCTCGGGCTCGGCGGGCGCGTTCCACGCCATCATCGCCATGGCCCAGCTCCGCGACTCGGGCGCGGGGCCGACCAGGCACTCGCCGTCGTGGTACGGCACCAGGTCCTTCTCCCTGGTGAACGCGATGGCCTTGGCGGTGCCGACCCGGGCCGCCTCGATGACCTCGTCCGCGCCGGGGTGCTCCTTGACCAGCTCCCTCGCGACCTCCAGCGGCGGCTCGGCGCGGCCGAGCTTGGCGCAGGACTCGGCGAGCAGCGACATGAGCCGGTCGCGCTCGGCGTCGGCGCGCTCGGCCAGCCGCCCGAGGTCCACGGGCAGGCCCTCGGCCGTGCCCATGAGCCTGCTCAGGGCGTCGGCGCCGAGCGCGGCGTCGGGGTCGCCTTCCGCGGCGGCGCGTTCGAGGTGGGCGACGAGCCGGCCGTGCGCGGCCAGCGCGGCCTCGTCGGTGACGCCGGCCGCGAGGCCCTTGACCGCGCCCATGAGCGAGCGCGCGACGGGGGCGCTGACCTGGTCGAGCGAGGCGATCGCGCCCTCGACGGCCTCGGGCCAGCGCGCGAGGTGGGCGGCCTTGGCCCTGGCGCGGTCCTCGGCGGGGCCGTAGTCGCGGTCGTAGCAGGCCAGTTCGAGGTTGGACAGGTGCGGCATCGGGTTCTTCCGGTGCAGCTCCAGCTCCCCGAACTGGAAGCGCAGGCTCTCCTCGAACACCTGGAGGTGCTCGGCGTCGTGCGGGTCGCCGGGCGCGGCGCCCTCGCCGAGCCGCGCCAGCCCGGCGCGCACGCCCTCGGGCGACAGGTCCTGGACGTGGCCGTCGTACTCGTGCCTGCCGCCGGCCTCGCGCGCCTCGGCCACGATGAGGTCGGCGACCGCGCGCAGCCTGGGGGTGAGTTCTGTCATGGGCCGACGGTAGCGCACGCCGATAAGTCCCATTAAGTGGTGAAAAAGCAGGCGCTTGCCGGTGAAGGGTGATGTGACAATGATCGGCATGGCCCTGACGATCACCACTCTCGCCGAGCGGCCGGAGTTCGCTGCGACGCTGTGGGAGATGGACCACACCTGGCCGGAGTTCGCGCTCAACGACCCGATCGCCGACCTGTTCTACCCCTTCACCGACACCACGTACGCGGACTACGTGCTGGTGGCCGACGACGACGCCGAGCCGGGGCGGGTGGTGGCGCGGGCCTGCATGATGCCGTACCGGTCGGAGGCCGCCGAGCTGCCCGACGACGGCTGGGACGGCGTGATCAGGCGCGGCTGGCTGGCCCGCGCGCGGGGGCGGCGCGCGAACGGCGTCTCCGCGCTGGAGATCAGCGTCCGCAAGGACCGGCAGGGCGAGGGGCTGTCGGGCGTCATGCTCCGGGCGATGCGCGAGCGCGCCGCCCTCCTCGGCTTCGCCGAGCTGGTCGCCCCCGTCCGCCCCAACCGCAAGCACCTGGAGCCCGGCACGCCCATGGCCGAGTACGCCTGGCGCGTCCGCGAGGACGGCCTGCCGTACGACCCGTGGCTGCGGGTGCATGTACGGGCGGGCGGGAAGATCGTCAAGGTGGCCCCGCGGTCGATGGTGGTGGCGGGCACGCTGGCCGAGTGGCGGACGTGGACCGGCCTGCCCTTCGACCGCTCGGGCGAGGTCGAGGTGCCGGGCGCGCTGACCCCCGTGCACTGTCGCGTCGAGCATGACCACGCGGTCTACGTGGAGCCGAACGTCTGGGTCAGCCACCCTCTGAGCTGACGGGCCCCTGAACGCGCTCGCGGAGCGTGCCCAGGTGCCGGTCCACGTCGAGGCCCTTCGCCGCCGCCCAGGCGTCGTCGTGGCAGGTCGCCAGGTGGCGCTCGGCGGCGTCGCCGATCAGCGACACGACCGTGCCGCCCTCGCCCCGGGCGCGCAGGCGTTCGACCAGCTCCAGCGCCGCCCAGAGGGCGGTGCCCGAGGACGGGCCGACCGGCAGGCCGGTGACCTCGCGCAGGCGGCGGGCCGCCGCGACGCTCGCCGCGTCGGGCACGGGGATGACGAGGTCGACGAGGTCGAAACGGAAGCCGGGCTCGACGCGGGGGCGGCCGATGCCCTCGATCCGCGACGGCATGCCCGTGGCGTAGTCGGCGGCGTCGAGGGTCCAGCCGGGGAAGTAGGCGGAGTTGTCGGGGTCGGCGACCACGACGCGGCAGGGCAGGCCGTGCTCGCGGGCCCACGCGCCGAGACCGGCCGAGGTCGCGCCGGTGCCCGCGCCCGTCACCACCCAGTCGGGCCTGACCTGGCCGAACAGCTCGCCGGCGAGGTCGTGCGGCGTCGCGCGGCCGAACTGGTCGAGGAAGTGGCCGCCGAGCGCGCGGGCGGCGTCGTAGATGGCGAGCGGCGGCGTCACGAAGCGGCACTCGCCGCCCAGCGCCTCGACCGGCCGCGCGCGGGCCTCGGTGCGCTCGCCCGGCATCACCACGACGTACGGCAGGCCGAGCCGCCGCGCGAACCACGCCTGCGCGACGGCGGCGTTGCCCCCGGTGGCCTCCACCACGGTCGTGCCCTCGGTGATCAGGCCCTCGGCGATCGCCCGCCGGAACAGGGCCCGCGCGTGGCGGTGCCGGAGACTGCCCGTCGGCTGCCGCGACTCGTCCTTCAGCAGGAGCCGGACGCCCGGCGCGGCGACCGGGAACTCGATCAGCGGGGTCGGCGGCTCGGGCCCGAGGAGCGCGAGCGCGGCCGTGGTCCAGGTCACGCCCTCACCCTGCCATCCTCCGGCCCGCCGGAGCCCGCGCGTTCGCCAGGGGCCTATTCGGGCCTATTCCGGGAGTGCGGCGGGGGCGCCCGCAGGGACCGCCGGGCGGCGGGGGCGGACCGGGGCGAGCCGCGCGTACGCCGCGCCGAGCGGCGGGCGCGGATCGGGCTCCCCCGCGTTGGGCCAGAACGACAGGGCGCGCTCGGCCTGGGCGGTGATGGTGAGCGACGGGTTGACGCCCAGGTTGGCCGAGACCGCCGAGCCGTCCACGACGTGCAGCCCCTCGTGGCCGTACACGCGGTGGTAGGGGTCGATGACGCCGGTGCCCGGCGAGTCGCCGATCGCGCAGCCGCCGAGGAAGTGGGCCGTGGTCGGGATGTCGAACAGGTCGAGCCACGTCCCGCCGGGCATGCCGTCGATCTCGGCGGCGGCGTGCCGCACGGCCTCGTGCCCGGCGGGGATCCAGGTCGGGTTGGGCTCGCCGTGCCCCAGCGAGGAGCGCAGCCCGAACCGGCTCCTCCGCACGGTGATCGAGTTGTCCTTGGCCTGCATGACCAGGGCGATGACAGTCCGCTCGGACCAGCGGCGCAGGTCGAACAGGCGTAGTGTGCGCAGCGGACGCCTGGCGGCCTCGCGGGCGAAGGCGCGCAGGCGGTTCTGGCCGCCGTCCACGAGCAGGGTGCGCAGCAGGCCCATGGCGTTGGAGCCGTCGCCGTAGCGTACGGGCTCGATGTGGGTCTCGGCGTCGGGGTGGATGGAGGAGGTGATGGCCACGCCGCCGTTGAGCTTCTCGCCGCCGCTCCCCAGTCGTTCGACGCCGAGCAGCGCCTCGGAGTTGGTCCGGGTCAGCGCCCCCAGCCTGGACGACAGGCGCGGCAGCACGCCCTCGTCGCGCAGCTTGTGGAGCAGGCGCTGGGTGCCGTACGTGCCCGCCGCGAAGACCACCTGCCGGGCCGTGAACGTACGGCGGCGCAGCGGCGAGCCCGTCCGGTGCGCGGACACCTGGTAGCCGCCGGACGGCAGGGGCCGCACCGAGGTGACCGTGCACTCCGGGTAGATCCTGGCCCCGGCCCGCTCGGCGAGATGGAGGTAGTTCTCGGTCAGCATGTTCTTGGCGCCGAAGCGGCAGCCGGTCATGCACGCCCCGCACTCGACGCAGCCGCGCCGCTCCGGTCCGGCCCCGCCGAAGTAGGGGTCCACGCCGTCCGGCCCGAAGTAGACGCCGACCGGGGCGAGGCGGAAGGTGCCGGCCACGCCCATCTTCGCGGCGACCCTGGTCATGATCTCGTCGGCGGGCGTGAAGGTGGGGTTGGGCACCACGCCCAGCATGCGCTTGGCCTGGTCGTAGTGGGGGGCGAGCTCGGACCGCCAGTCGGTGATGCCCGCCCACTGCGGGTCGTCGAAGAACGGGGCGAGCGGCTCGTACAGCGTGTTGGCGTACACCAGGGAGCCGCCGCCGACCCCGGCGCCCGCCAGCACCATCACCTTGCTACCGCGCTCGCCGCGCAGCAGGTGGATGCGCTGGATGCCCTTGAGCCCCAGCCACGGGGCCCAGAGGAAGTCGCGGATCCGCCAGGAGGTGACGGGCAGGGTGGTCGCGTCGAAGCGGCGGCCCGCCTCCAGCACGCCGACCCGGTAGCCCTTCTCGGCCAGGCGCAGCGCCGCGACGCTGCCGCCGAACCCCGAGCCGATGACGAGGACGTCGAAGCTCATCGGACGCCGAGCCTCCGCATGGCCTTGAGCGTGCCGGCGAGGACCCCGGCCCACGCCTCGGCCGTCAGGTCGAACGGCGGCTCGAAGCCCAGCCAGCCCGCCTGCGCGGCCACCGTCTTGGACTCGGTGTAGCGCAGCAGGCCCTCCGCGCCGTGCCGGCGGCCGAGTCCGGAGGACTTCATGCCGCCCATGGGGGCGTCGTAGGAGGCGTACGCGGCGCCGTACCCCTCGTTGATGTTGACCGTGCCGGCCTTGATCCGGGCGGCCAGCCGGCGTCCGCGCGCCACGTCGGAGGTCCAGACGGAGGCGTTGAGCCCGTAGACCGTGTCGTTGGCGAGCTCCACCGCCTCGTCGTCGGTCCCGAACGGGTAGAGCGCCACGACCGGGCCGAACGTCTCGTTCCTGCACAGCTCCATGTCCTCGGTGACGCCGGTGAGCACGGTGGGCTCGTAGAACAGCGGGCCGAGGTCGGGGCGGGCCCGGCCGCCGGTCAGCAGCCGCGCGCCCTTGGCGAGGGCGTCGTCCACGTGCGCGGTCACCGCGTCGAGCTGCCGCCGCGAGGACAGGGAGCCCATCTGGACCGACCAGTCGTGGCCCGCGCCCAGCTTGAGGTTGCCGACCTGCTTGACGAAGCGGCGGGCGAACTCCTCGAAGACGGACTCGTGCACGTAGAGGCGCTCGGTCGACAGGCAGAGCTGGCCCGCGCTGGTGAAGCAGGCGCGCAGCGCGCCCTGCACGGCCACGTCCAGGTCGGCGTCGTCGAGCACCAGCATCGGGTTCTTGCCGCCGAGCTCCAGCGAGCAGCCGATGAGCCGCTTGGCCGCCTCCTCGGCGATCTTCCTGCCGCCGCGCGTGGAGCCGGTGAACGCCACGTAGTCGGCGTCGTCCAGCAGCGCGTCGCCGATGTCGGCCGGCTCGCCCAGCACGACCTGCCAGATCTCGCGCGGCATGCCCAGCTCGACGAGCAGGTCGATGGTCCACAGCGTGGACCGGGCGGTCTGCGTGTCCGGTTTGTGGACGACGGCGTTCCCGGCCAGCAGCGCGGGGACGATGTCGGTGACGCCGAGCGACAGCGGGTAGTTCCACGGGGAGATCACCGCGACCACGCCCTTGGGCTGGCGCAGCTCGGTGACCCGGGTGGCGAGCGGGAAGATGCCCTGGCGGCGGGCCGGCGCCAGCAGGCGGGGGGCGCGGCGGGCGTAGTAGAGGCTGCAGCCCGCGACGTCGAGCACCTCCTCCATGGCGTGCTTGCGGGCCTTGCCGGTCTCGTCCTGGACGAGGTCGAGGATCTCGTCGCGGCGGTCGAGTATCGCGTCGTGCAGGCGCAGGAACGGCTCCGCCCGCGCGGCGGCGGGCCGGGCGGCCCACGCGGCCTGGGCGGAGCGCGCCCGCCGGTAGGCCGCCTGGACGTCCTCGACGTCGCTGAGGGCGAGCTCGGCGATGGTCTCGCCGGTGAAGGGCGAGATGATGTGCTGGGTCCTGCCGGGGGCGGTGGCACGCATGGCAGAAGGATATTC
>NZ_BAAJOU010000029.1:0-136947 GCF_057536035.1 Nonomuraea sp. B208 | reverse complement strand
GCCGGACACCGACGAGTACACGCCGCTGCTGAAGGACTTGGACCGGGGTGACCGGGTGTTCTTGCCGAACCCGGGCGGGCGCGGCGGGCGCGAGGTGATCCTCCTCGGCGTGCCGGAGAAGGTGGGGACGGGCCCGCGGGCTCGGGCTCGCATCTCGTACGTGGGGAAGGACGGGCGGCGCGGGTCGGAGACCCGTTCGTGGAACGCCAAGCTGACCGTGCTGCGCGGCTGGGAGCCGGTGCCCGCCGACGACGGCAGCGCCGCGCCGGATGCGGGGCGGCGGCTGGAGCGCGAGCTGTCGCTCCGGCCGGGCCTGGTGCCGCGCGAGGTGGAGCAGCGTCTCGCGACGGCGCGCGGGCGCCTGATCGAGGCCCTCGGCGGCGACGACTACCGGGCCGTCGAGCGTACGTCACTCGACTACGAGCGGGAGCTGAACGCCGCCCTGCGAGGGCTGGACCGCCACATGCCGAGGCGGGACATCGCGCAGGAGGAGATCACGAGGACGAGCCGCGCCGTCAGGGGCGCCCGGCACGAGTGGACGCAAGCCCACAACGAGCTGCCCGACCCGGGCACGCTCGACGTGGCCAGGCTCAGTGATGACGAGCTGGACGAATGGGCGTGGCGGGCGCGGAACAACGGGGCGGGTGACGGCGTCGCTCAGCGGGTCCTGACGAAGGTGACCGACGAGCAGGGGCGGCGGCAGGCTGAGCGGGAGCGTGGGCGGGATGAACCCGCACAGGTTGACACGAATCGTGATGATCCTGCTACTTTAAGTTCTACAATGGGCGCCCCCAAGACCGGGCCAGCGCCGACCGGAGAGAGCCCGGCCGAGGGAGGAACCGATGGCGATGACGACGGACGAGCTGGTGAGCCTCGCTCGCCGGTACTGGGAGACGTACCTGCCGAAGGCGTACGCCGACCTGGAGAATCCGGACGAGCACTTCCTGACGCTGGCGCACCGGGTGGAGGACCTGGTGGACGAGCGGGCCGAGGACCTGGCCGGGAGAGCGCCCGAGGGCGAGAGCTTCGAGGATCGTCTGGGCAGGCAGCGGAACGCCGAGACGACGGCCTGGGGGATGGTGCTGCAGGAAGAGGTGTACCTGACGCCCGAGCCCGGCAGGGAGAACGAGGAACTGCCGCCGGCGTAGCCTCCGGCAGCTTCCGGCCGGCGTCCCAGGACGATCTGGCCCCGGCGGGTGAGAAGGCGAAAGCCCGCGCGAACATCGCCGCCGTCCGCACCCTCCGGCAGTTCCAGGCCGAGAACCGTCCGGCGACGGAGGAGGAGCGGCGGATCCTGGCCCGCTGGTCGGGCTGGGGTTCGCTGCCGATCGTCCTGGAGTCGGAGCCGCTTCCGCAGGAGAAGCGGTTCCGCGACGACGACGGCAATCCCGACCCGGCCAAGTTCGACCGCGCCCTGAAGCGGTGGCAGTCGTTCGCGCCCGAGCGCGCTGAGCTGCGGGGGATGCTGAGCGACGCCGAGTGGCGCAACGCCGAGGTCAACACGCTCAACGCCCACTACACCGACGCCGCGATCGTCTCCGAGGTGTGGGACGCGGTGCGGGCGCTCGGGTTCAACGGTGGCAACGTCCTCGAACCCGGCTCCGGCTCAGGCACGTTCATCGGGCTCGCCCCCGAGGGCGCCCACATGACCGGCGTGGAGCTCGACCCCACCACGGCGGGCATCTCCCAAGCGCTGTACCCGGACGCCGTCGTCCGCAACGAGAGCTTCGCCGACACCCGCGCCCCCGCCGGCTCATTCGACGCCGTGGTGGGCAACGTGCCGTTCGGCGACTACTGGCTCGTGGACCAGGAGTACAACCCCGGCAAGAAGCACTCCATCCACAACCACTTCATCCTCAAGAGCCTCGGCCTGACCCGGCCCGGCGGCCTGGTCGCCGTCATCACCTCGCGCTACACCATGGACTCCGAGGACTCCTCGGCGCGGCGCGAGATGGCCCGCATGGGTGACCTGGTCGGCGCGGTGCGGCTCCCGTCCGGCGCCCACCGCAGGGCCGCGGGCACGGACGTCGTCACCGACCTGCTCATCTTCCGCAAGCGGGAGGAGGGCGAACCGGCCGGGGACACCTCCTGGATCAACGCCCCGTTGACCGACGTCAACGGCAGTCAGCACCCGATCAACAGCTACTTCCAGCAGCACCCGGAGAACATCCTCGGTGAGCTGACCACCGGGCGCGGGCAGTTCACCGACCACGACATCGTGGTGAAGGGCGAGCGTGACGCCGCCCCGGCGATGCGGGAGGCGCTCGACCGGATCGTGGCCGACGCCCAGCAGCGCGGCGACACGTTCGAGCAGTCCGCCGCCCCGGTGGAGCGGCTACAGCTCGCCTCCCGCCACGAAGGGCACGACGGGGCGCTGCACCTGAACGACGACGGCTCGTTCTCCCAGGTGCAGAAGGGCGTCGCCAATCCGGCCAACGTCCACCCCTCCCAGGTCGAACAGCTCACCGCGCTCGTGGGGCTGCGCGACGTCGCCCGCGCGCTCCTCGCTGAGGAGAACGCCTCAGAGGCGGACACGCCGCGCATGGCCGAGCTGCGCGCCGAGCTGAACCGCCGCTACGACGCCTACACCCGCAAGTGGGGGGCGATCTCCAAGCGCGCCAACCGCCGCTTCACCCCGGCCGAGGCCAAGCAGAAGGCCGACAGCGAGGGGCGCAGCGTCACCGAGTCGGAGAAGGCGTCCACCGCTGTCGGGTTCATGCGCACCGACCCGGCCGGCGCCGTGGTGTTCGCGCTGGACGACTACGACCCCGACACCGGCAACACCCGCAAGGCCGACATCCTGTCGCAGCGGGTCGTCGCCGCGAAGAAGCCGATCACGTCGACGGACGACCCGGGCGAGGCCTTGGCGGTCGTCATCGACCGGTTCGGCGAACTGCGCCTGGACGAGGTCGCCAAGCTGCTCGGCGTCGACGAGGAGACGGCGCGGCAGCGTCTGGGCAACCGCATCTACGAGCAGCCGCCGTTCTACACCGAGTCGGGCGAGCCGTACTACCTGCCCGGCCAGGCCCAGTACGTGGCAGCGGCCGACTACCTGTCGGGCAACGTCCGGCAGAAGCTGGCCGCCGCCCGGCAGGCGGCCGCGAACGACCCGCGTTTCGCGCTCAACGCCGCGGCGTTGGAGGAGGTCCTCCCCCGCGACCTCACCCCGGGGGAGATCGACGCCAAGCTCGGCGCGGCGTGGATCGACGCCGCGACGGTCACGGAGTTCCTGCGCGAGGTCCTGAACGACCCCAGCGTGCGCGTCAATCACGCGGGCGGGTCGCTGTGGGAGGTCAACGGCAACAAGGACGGGTACGAGGCCCGCAACACCTACGGCACGGACTTCAAGCAGTGGTCGGCGATCGAGATCGCCGAATCCCTGCTGCGCCAGGCCACGATCAAGGTCACCAGCTCCACGCCGGGCGGCGGCAGCGTCCCGAACCCGGGCGGGACGATCGAGGTCCAGCAGAAGGCCCAGGAGCTCGCCGAACGCTTCTCCGAATGGGTGTGGGAGGACGCCGACCGGGCCGAGCGGCTGGCCCGCGTCTACAACGACCGGTTCAACAGCATCGTCCTGCGCTCGTACGACGGGGCGAACCCGCTCCTGCCCGGCCTCGCGCACGGGTGGAAGCCGCGTGAGCACCAGAAGGCGGCCGTCGCCCGCATCGTCAACGAGCCGGCCGCGCTGCTCGCGCACGAGGTCGGCGCCGGTAAAACCGCCGAGATGGTGATGGGCGCGATGGAGTTGCGCCGCACCGGCATGGCGAAGAAGCCGGCGATCGTGGTCCCGAACCACATGCTCGAACAATTCACCCGCGAGTTCCTGGAGCTGTACCCGAACGCCAAGATCCTGGCGGCGGGGACGAAGGACCTGGAGAAGGACAAGCGGCGCGAGTTCGTGGCCCGCGCGGCGACGGGCGACTGGGACGCCGTCATCCTCACTCAGAAGGCGTTCGAGAAGATCGACATGCACCCGGACGTGCAGCAGGCGTACCGGGATGACGAGCTGAACAAGCTCCGCGACGCCGTCGAGCGCGCCAAGGCGTTCGGTGAGGACTCCCGCCTGCTGAAGCGGCTGATGCGGCAGCTCGTTCAGGCCGAGGAGAAGATCAAGGCCAAGCTCGCCGGCGCCAAGCGCGACGAGGGCAACATCCACTTCGAGCACACCGGCATCGACTACCTGATGGTGGACGAAGCCCACATGTACAAGAACCTGCGCACCCCGTCCCGGATCGAGGGCGCAGGGATCGACGGGTCGGGCCGCGCCAGCGACCTGCACATGAAGCTCCACTACCTGCGCGGCCGGTCGGAGTCCGGCCGGATCGTCACGTTCGCCACCGGCACCGACATCGCCAACTCGGTGACCGAGGCGTACGTGATGATGCGGTACCTGCGCCCGGACCTGCTCGAAGAGGCCGGGATTGACGACTTCGACACGTGGGCGGCCACGTTCGGCGACGTCATCACCGACATCGAGCTCAACCCGGACGGCAACGGCTTCCGGCAGAAGGCCCGCTTCGCGAAGTTCCGCAACGTGCCCGAGCTGTTGCGCATCTACCGGGTGTTCGCCGACGTCAAGACCGCCGACGACCTCGGCCTGCCCACCCCGCCGGTGCGGAAGGACTCCAACGGCAACCGCGGCGAAACCGTCGTCGTCCCGGCCACGGCCGAGCAGCTCGACTACATCGCCGACCTGGGCCGCCGCGCCGAGGACATCAAGCGCAGCAGCCCCCGCCGGTGGATCAACGGCATCCCCGAAGACGAGTACATCGCCAAGTACGGCGAGCCGGACCCCGACGACCCGGACGTGCGGATCGTCGAGGACAACATGCTCAAGATCTCCGGCGACGGCAAGCGGGCCGCGCTGGACATGCGGCTGCTCGACCCGACCCTGGAGCAGGCGGGCGGGAAGCTGGAGGTCGCCGCAGGCAAGATCGCCGAAATCTACGAGCACTCCAAGGACTGGCAGTACCCCGTCCGCAAGGACAGCGAGGAGATGCACCCCACTGCGGGCGCGCTCCAGATCGTGTTCATGGACCAGGGCACGCCGAAGAAGAAGCCCGGCAAGCCCCGATCGACGCAGGTGGCCGCCGAGAAGCTGAAGAGAGGCCAGTGGGTCGACCACAACGGCGTCCCCGCGAAGATCACCGGCATCACGTGGGACACCGACGAGCAGGTGTACGTGATCGACCTGGAGCGGCCGTCCGGTGCCACGGCGAGCATCGAGGCGGGCCGCGGCGACAAGATCACCAAGATTCCGGAGCCGAAGGGCGACGTCTCCGACGAACCCGGCGACGCTCCGGCCGGGGACGGCGACACCTCGACGTGGGCCGCCTACGACGAGATGAAGGCGCTGCTCGTCGCCCGGGGCGTCCCGGCCGAGAAGATCCGCTACATCCACGAAGCCTCGACGGACGCGCAGAAGGCGAAGCTGTTCGAGGACGCCCGCAACGGCAAGATCGCCGTCCTGCTCGGCTCCACGGAGAAGATGGGCACCGGCACCAACGTGCAGGCCCGCGCCGTCGCGCTCCACCATATGGACTGCCCGTGGCGGCCGGCCGACCTCGCCCAGCGCGAGGGGCGCGTGGAGCGTCAGGGCAACTTCAACCTGGACCATCACGACAAAGACGTCCGAATCCTCCGATATGTGACGGAAGGGACGTTTGATGGATATAGCTGGCAAACGGTCGAAAGAAAGCAGAAGTTCATCGCCCAGATGAAGAAGGGGTCGCTGGACGTCCGCGAGATCGAGGACATCGGCGACGCCGCCCTGTCCTTCGCCGAGGTCAAAGCCCTGGCGACCGGCAACCCGTACCTGATGGACAAGGCGAAGGCCGACACGGAGCTGAACCGGCTGGAGCGCCTGAACCGAGCCCACGACCGCAACCAGGGCAACCTCGCCCAGCAGATCACCCGCGCCGACCAGATGATCGGCGAACTGACCGCCGACATCCGCGAGTGGCACGAGGCGATCGCCTCCCGCGTGGACACGCGCGGCGATCGCTTCGTCATGAAGGTCGGCGACCTGGAGACCGACAAGCGGCCCGACATCTACGAGCCGCTGCTGAAGGCGATCCGCGACGTGCGGGACGGGCCCGCAGCCGAGGACCGGCCGGTCCCGATCGGCGAACTCGGCGGCCACACCGTGTACGCCACCAAGACGCGCCGCTACTACGGTGACCAGCTCTACCGGGTGATCGACGTCGGGTTCGACTTCTCCGGCGGCGTCTCCTCCTACCGGGGGCACCAGCTCACGGACGGGTCCGGCAACGGCATCCTGCGCGCGCTGGAGAACCGGCTCGCCGGTCTGGAGCCGCAGATCGAGGCCGCGGAGAAGCGCATCACCACGCTGCAGGAGCAGGCGGCGAAGATGCGGGGCGCGGTCGGCAAGCCGTTCAACAAGGCCGGGCAGCTCGCCGAGGCGCGCGAGCGGTCCCGCCTGCTCGGCGAGATCATCCGCGTCCAGTCGCACCTGGACGAGATGAAGGCCACCACCGAGAGCGACCAGTACAAGGCGGCGGCCGAGGAGTTGGCGCTGCTGAAGGGGCAGCTCGATTCGCTGCGGCCGGCGCCGACGCCGGACCCGGTGACGGACCCGGACCCGGACCTGAACGTGGTCCTGGACGACCCGACGCCGACCGTGCACGCCGACGACGACGGGTTCGCCGTCCCGGACGTGCCGGACTCCCCCGACGTCGCGGCCCCGGCCGCCGATGTGCTGCCCGACGCGGACGAACCGGACGAGTTCGTACCGAACGGAACTTCCCGCGCGGGAAGCTTCGATGCCGGTCCGGCCCCTGCTGATGAGCCCGAGCCTGTGGGAGACGACGACCAGGCCGCCCCGGTGGAGGAGCCTGCCGAGCGGCGGCAGCGCACCCAGGAGCCGCGGGCCCGTGCCGAGGTTCCGGCCGACACCACGCCGGATCCCGCGCCGAGCCCGGCCACCGGCGACGTGGACGAGCCCCCGCCGCTGGCCGACGTGGACGAGCCAGCCGACGTTCCGGCGGCCGACGTGGACGAGCCCGCGCCCGTGGTGGAGCCCGGGGCCGACGCCGTACGGGAGACGGAGGCGGTGGAGCCAGAGGCCCTGCGGCCAGGCGACCGCATCCGGTTCGTCCGCACGAGCGACGGCGTGCGCCGTGTCCGCACCCGTGGCGGCGGTACCCGGCTCGCCCAGTCCGGTGGGCGGGTGTGGGAGGGCACCGTCCCCGACAACTACCGGCCTGGCAGCGCCGTACGCCTCCAGGACGTGGTGGAGACCGAAGGCGATCAGCCGCCCCGCCACGTGGCCGACCCCGGCCTTGTACGGCTCACAGACGCCGTTGATCGTCTCGGCACGGACGAGGCGGCCACCTCGGCCGCCGAGGCCGCCAGGCTGCGCGACAGCCGCGAGCAGGCCCGCGAGCAGAACCGGCGCGAGCAGGCCGAGCGGCGCCGCCAGATGCTGGAGGAGGAAGGCGGCACCGCCCTGGCTGACGCCGTCGAGGCGTTCGAGGCCGCCGCCGCCCAGGGCAGCGGCGCGTCCCGGCGGGAGATCGAGGACGCGTGGCTGCGCGCGGACGCGGCGCTCGCCTCGGCCGAGGAGACCGCGACGCATTGGGCGCGTCAGGCGCAACTCAAGACGCTCCGCTCCACCCTGCGCGACCGGCTGCGCATGGCGGGCGGCCGCGAGGGTGAAGCGCGCCGCCGGGCGGCCGAGTGGGAGCAGGCCAAGGCCGACGCCGACCGGATCGCCGACGACGGCGCCCCCGAGCCCGCACCCGCCGAGGACCTGCAGCCGGGCGACCGGGTGGACACGCCGGCCGGTGACGAAACCGTCGTCGTGGAGGAGGTCACCCGCGCGGGCGACATCACCTTCACGACCGAGCGGGACGCCGACGACCGGCGGACGATCCGCGCCCGCAAGGAGGGCGCCCAGGTCACCAAGCGGTCCGGCGGCCGGAAGGCCCCGGAGATCGACCAGGTGCAGGCCGCCGACGTCGTGGTCGGCGAGTGGCTGATCGACGACGACGGCACCGCCGCCAAGGTCGTCACGATCGACCGGGACGGCGACCGGATCACGTTCGAGGTGGTCGGCCCCAACGGGCCCAGCCTGGTGGACGCCGACTTCGGCGAGACGGTGACACGCGGCCGCGGGCTGCGCATGAAGAGGCCGCGCCCGCCGCGCCCGCCGCGCGAGCGCAAGCCTCGCTCCACGATCACGGCGCTCGATGACGGCACGCCCGCCACCCGAATCCGGCTCCGGTCCGACATCCGCAAGCGGGTGCTCGCCCTGGCGATCGAGGACGACGTGAACGCGCCCGAGGTGGCGCGTACGGCGGCCGCGCGCCTGCGCGCGTCGCAGCCGGTCAGCGCCGAGCAGATGCGCGCCCTCGGCCAGTACCTGCGCACGCTGGCCGCCCAGGACCGGCCCGCCGTACAGCGGCGGTCCCTGGAGCGGGCCGCCTCCTGGGTGGACGCCTCCTACGCCCGCCTGGCCGGGTATCCGGCGCCGCCGCACGAGTCGCACCGCGACGCGCCGGAGAAGGCGTACCCGGAGAACCTGACCGCCGGCGACATCATCGCCATCCCGGACGGCGCGGGCGGCGACATCCGGCCCGTCCGCGTGGTCGACGTGAAGCCGACGCCGCGCATGCCGTTCGTGACCGCCACGGTGGAGCACGGCGACGGCCGCCGCGAGCAGCGCATCCTCGCGGCCGGGGTGGACGTGTGGCTGATGCCGGACCTGCCCGCCGACGTGGACGTGTCGCCGACGCCGGACGACGAGTTCGACCCGGAGGAGCACATCCACCCGGACCGGCTGGAGGTCGGCGACGCGATCCGCCACCCGGTCGGGACTTCGCCGATCGGACGGGTGATGGCGATCCGCAAGACCTCGCGCCCGTTCGCGGACGTCGAGGAGTGGCAGGTGGATCTCGCCACCGTGGACGACCAGGACCTGCCGATCAACCAGACGAGGGTCACGCTCACCTCGCGCGGCGGGCCCTCCGTGGTGCGCACGTGGCGCGGGGAACTGTCGAAGCCGCAGCCGTGGGACTCGGCGCTCGACAACAGCACCGGCGACGGCATCATCAGCCCCGCCCAGGTCGAGGTGGGCGACCGGATCACCGTCACCGACGCCGCGGGCAACGTGCAGGAGGGCGTTGTCACGGCGCTCGTGGGCGTGTACGGCGACGACGGGCTGCAGATCGGCAACACGGCGCTCCTGCGCGGCTACGACGGCGAGGGCGACTTCGCCGGCCTGCTGGCGGGCACGGAGATCATCCGGCACGCGAAGGGCGGCGCCGGGGCGCAGGAGCGCATCCGCGCCCAGATCGAGGCGCAGGAGAAGGCCGCCCGCCAGCGCGCCGTCACGCGGGCACTCGCGGACGCGGAGACCGGCCTGTACCGGCAGGTGGCAGCGACCCTGCTGGGCGAGCTCGACAACACCCCGGTGGTGCCTGCACGGGACCGGGGCGACGACGAGGTGTACGGGCAGGCGCTCACCCGCCTTGAGGAGGTGTGGCGGCGCCAGCCGGAAGGACTGGCCGAGCAGGTGGCCGACGCGCTGGAAGCGCCCACGGAGGAGCAGCACGCCGAGATCGTCCGCACGCTGCGCCCGGTGGTCGCCGAGGTGCGCGACCGGGCGGCGGCGAACATGACGGCGGCCATCGCCGAAATCGACCCGATGCCGGGCGAGACGTGGGATCAGGCGCTGCGCCGCGTCATGATCCAGTACAGGGACATGCCGCCGTCCGACTCGCTCGCGCGGGCGGGCGAAGCCCTCGCCAAGGCCGACCTGGACGGCTCGACGGACACGGCCGTACCGGACGTGCCCGCCGTGAAGGAGGCGGATCTGCCCGCCCGGATGGCCGCCTACCGGGCCGCGCTGCCCGAGGACCTGGCCAACATCGGTCGCAAGCAGGTGCGTCGGCCGGTGTTTCGCCCGACCACGCTGGCCGACCTGGAGGCCGGGCGCGTTCCGGCGGCCGACACGGTCACGACGTGGGTGGACGACATCGCCGCCGATGGCGGGCCGGGCGAGCACGCGATGCGGCACGTGGCCGTGCTGCGCGCGGCCGGAGCGGACCTGGACGACATCTACCGCGCCCGGCTGGCGGCGGCCGAGCCGAAGGGGACCGACGCCCAGGTCGAAGAACTGACGGAGCGGGCCCGCATCCTGCGGGAAAACGCGTACGTCGCCGACCGGAACGTGATGGAGGCGAAGAATCGCACCCGCACTCAGGTGGCCAAGCAGTTCGGCTACTCCTCGATGAGGACGCTCAACTCGGGCGCGTCGTATCAGGAGAAGCTGCGTGCCGCGAAGGCGTGGGAGGACGCCTACGCGGCCGAGGTGAAGGAGCGCGACGACGCCATCGCCGCCTACCGGGCCGCCACCGACGACCTCATGGCGAACATGCGCGCAGGCCGGGAGGCCCGCCGCCAGGCCGCGATCGAGGCGCTCTCCACGGTGCGGGACCTCGGCGGCGAAGGGATCGACTACCGCGGCTACGGGGGGTCGCTGCTCGACTCGGACCGGTACTTGCAGGCGATGCGGATCGCCGAGGCTGGCTACCCGTCCGACTGGCTGGCGCTGGCCCGCGACGCTGGTCCGATCAACCTCGAACCGGGGCGCGGCAACTACGCCCAGCGCGGCATCTTCGGCGACAAGCCGCGGATCACGCTGCCGTGGGAAGCGCCGCGCCACACCGTGGCCGTCAACGGCGAATGGGTCGAGGAGGAGATGCCCGGGTCGCCGATGGTGGGCGGCAACTCCGCCACCCGCGGATCGGTGCACGAACTCGGCCACCACATGGAGAAGATCGTGCCCGGCCTGATCGCGGCCGAGCGGGCGTTCCTGTGGGAGCGCACCTCGACCGGGCGCGTGGGCGAGCGGGAGCGCAACCTGGTCCAGGAGAAGCCGAACGGCGCCGAGACCATCCGCTACCGGGATGGCGGGTTCGCCGACGACTACACCACCCGCGAGTACGACGATCACTCGTTCGAGCTGTTCACGGTCGGCGTTGAGACGCTGCTGGCGGGGTCCACGTACGCGGACAACGACGACGATCACCGGGCGTTCACCTTCGGCGCGCTGGCGCTGCTCGGCACCAGCACGGAGGGGCCGCGCCGGTCTCCGCTGACTGGCGTCAACCTGTCGGAGCTGTCCGAAGCCGAGCTTCGGGCCCTCCTCGGCCGGGTGTGGGGCAACGCGGACGAGGTCGCCCAGGTGATGGCCGCGCTCGACCGGCTCGACAACCGGCAGGACGATCCGCTCGCCGGGGTGGAGCTCGAACGGCTCGACCTCGGCGACCTCGTCAGCCTGCTTGGGCAGGTGGACGACGACTACAGCGTGGCCCGCATCAGCGCCGCCATGGAGGCGTGGGAGGCCGAGCGGCGGGCGCAGGACGAGGAGGATCGGGCGTTCGCGGAGCGTTCGGCCCGCGTCGACCAGCTCATCGCTGAGGGGGTGCCGGAGCTGGAGGCGTGGGCGCAGGTGCACGGCCTGTCGTACGAGCAGGTGGAGCGCGACGTGCGCGCCGGCGACCGGATGGCCGGGGAGACTCGCGACCAGATGGCCAGGCGGCACTACGACCTGTGGCTCCACTCCCAGTACCTTCAGGCAGTGGCCGACACGAAGGGCTACCTGCTCAACCCGGACGGGGTCGCGGCTGGGGTGGACGAGAAGTCGCTGTTCTCCGGCCGTCGCGACCGCGCCCGCAAGTACGCCAGCGAGGAGCTGCGCCGGTGGTTCGACGGGAACGGGTGGATGAACTTCACCGAGTTCAAGGCGCAGATGCTCGACAGGGAACGAGACCAGCGGGCCGCCAGGGCGGGCCGGGGCGCACGAGACTTCAACCGGTAAGGGAGCTGACCAGATGAGCGAGAGCGTGTCGCGGGTGGCACTGGCCGCCGCCCGCACCGCGGGCCGCACCACGGCGTGGGCCGGGCGGCCGATCACGGCCTGCCCCTACCCGGCGGGGCCGCGCCGGTTCGCGTTCGTGGACGCCTACCTTCAGGTGCGTCCCCCGGCGGCCGGGGCGGTCGCCTACGACGAGCAGGAGGCATGACGGTGGAGAAGGTGTACGGGTACATCAACGGCATCGCGTACGCGGTCACGGTCGGGCAGGCCCGCCCGGACGCGGCTGACACGGTTGGCGTCGTGTCCGGCTCCCCCCGCGCGGTGTCGCTGCTGCGCGTCCGCAACGGCGACATGATTGAGCAGCCGCACCATGCCCCGATCCGGCTGGATGTCAACGACCCGGCGTCGGTGTTGGCCGCGCTCACGGCCTGGACTGAGGTAATAGAGAGGACCAAGAACTGAGCAAGCCAGCGACCGAGGGTGCTTGATGTTAATGCGAGGCGTACTGAGGGTGCGGCTCCCGTTCTGGCAGTGCTCAGCTCGCTGGTATACGCGTAGTTCGTTGGCTGATCAGTCGCTCATCCAGGTGAAGGTGAGTCGCTTGCCGAGATTCTCCGAGACATTCAGAGTCTTGGCTGCAACCCAGGCGCCTAGTCCGATGACGCCGTGTTTCCAGAAGTCGAGCTGGATGGTGCCACCGAGATCGTCCAGGGTGAAGGCGCGTGTGCTGATTCGGTGCTCGCTGTTCACTCCCAGTTCGCCCGCGGTCACCCACGTCCCGCCGATGTGGGTCCGCACCGGCATGGTCTTCCATGCCCAGAGCTCATCGCTGAGGACGAGGCGGAAAGTGATGCGATCGTCCGCACCGATTGTCTCCACTTCAAGGCGTACGAGGTTGTGACCGTCATCGATGATGTTTCCGCTGATCAGTCCCGATGCGGCTGCTCGCAGGAATTGGAGAGATGGAGTTGCGCTCACTTCTTTGAGGCCTTGCGTGCCATCGAGTTTATCTTCGGGCATTTCGGTTGTCCCTATCTTGTCGATGTATTAGGGTTCGCCTTTTATTGATCAACCTCCTCGCCGTATGTTGCATATTGATCAATGCAATCCTTGTGATCTATTCGACGGGGCTAGCGAAAGTAATCCTCTAACGTCTTTCTCAACATCGCCATAGCGGGTTCATGCGTGGTGTGTCCACTTTCGGACATCTACAGGAGCCGCCCGAGATGACGCAAGCACCCGCGACGGGCATCCTCCCGCCCTATGGACTCGGGGATCTGGTGGCGTGTCGGCTTCGTGATCGGGGTCATGATCGGCGCGGCGCTCCTGCTGCTCTACATGACGCTGTGGGCGCCGCGCGTGGTCGTTCTGGTGCCGGCCGACCCGCCCGCCACCCCCACACCACAACCGGGGGTAGAGATGACCTTGTACGCCAAGAGCGGCAACACGTACGTGCAGCTCACCAAGACGGCCGCCACCGCGAAGACGGCTGCGTACGTCGAGAACGACCCGCTGATCAAGATCAGTGAGGACCTGCTGGAGGGGACGCGGCCGGACGGGACGGCGTTCCCGGAGGGTCGCATGTCGGTGCGGTTCCCGGCGGGCAGCGTCGTGCGCAAGTCGGTGTTCGACAGGTGCTTCCCCGACGCGACCATCGAGTCGGTGTTCCCGGCGTCGGGCGCGGCCGCGGGCGGCACCGCCCTCACCATCCGAGGCCGCAACTTCACGCCCGGCACCACCGTGACGATCGGTGGCACGGCCGCCACCGACCTGGTGGTGAAGAACGAGACCCTGATCGAGTGCAAGAGCCCGGCGCACGCCGCCGGCGCGGTGGCCGTCGTGGTCACCACGGACGCGGGCGCGGCGACGAAGGCAGGTGGCTTCACCTTCGCCTGATCGTGGGTGACCCCACCCACCTCACTGCGGCATCGTGAGGTGGATGGGGGATGCACCCTACCCGGCCGTCTCGTCATCGCCTTGATCGCGCCGATTCCGGCCATCCCTGAGTTGCCGCAGCGCGATCAACGTGCTGGGGACGCTGCCAATTAAGGCGATGAAGCTCGCAATGTCGCCGGCTGCCTCGATGAACTCGTGCATCGAAGAGGAGACCCTTCCCGTTGGCCTGCCTTGGCCGGTGGTCTCCTCTGTCGTCAGCACAGAGAAGACCTCCGGCTTATGGCACGCATGCCGATAAGCCGGAGGTCTCTCCCACCTTGATCACCGAGCTTGCACTCGGCAGAGTTCAAGGCCGCATACCCGGGGGCCCCATGGCGCGGGACTGCACCGTACTGACGACTATGTCGCTTGCGGGATACTCCCCTCTCTGCCTCCTACGGTAGCTCCAGACACCCGGGCTTGCGCGGCTGTTACATGTTCTCGCTCGGGCGACGTTAGCGCTGCTTTCGGGCACTCTGCCCCGGTTCGCATGCCGGGAGGGGGCCCAAGGTGCAAGTGCAGCTCGAACACAAGTCGGTGGCGGTGTCGCCGCTCGCCGCGGCGGCAGACGATCCCGTGGGGACGATCCGCTGCCTGGTCGCGATCACAGGGATCGAGGACAACGTCGGCGACATTATCATGCCCGGCGCGTTCTCCCGCACGATCGCCCTGCGCAAGCCGAAGGGCATCCACTCCCACGACACCAAGGCGTGGGTGTCCCGTGCGGAGGAGTACGAGGAGTGGCTGCCCGGCGATCCGCGCCTGCCCAAGGAGACGAAGGACGGCAAGCCGTGGCCGCCGCAGGCCGGCGCGGTGTTCGTGCGCGCCTTCTACAACCTGAACGCCAAGCGCGGTCGCCAGGCATATGAGGAGGCCGCGTTCTACTCCGAGACGAATGAGCAGGAGTGGAGCATCGGCTACTCGGTGCCGCCCGGCGGCGCCCGCATGGACGCCAAGACCGGCGTCAGGCGCATCTACGACCTGGACTGGTTCGAGTACAGCCAGGTCCTTTTCGGTGCTGCCTCGCACACCATGACTTTGTCGGTGAAGTCCGGCATGCCGCCGGTCGAGCGGGAGGCCGACCCCGGGGCGGACGGCTGGAACGAACTGCTCGACGGCTACGACGAGCCTCCCGCCACGGCCGAGGCTGAGCAGGCGCGCAGCGTGGACGAGCTGCGGTCCATGGTGTCGCTCACCATCCCCGCCGATGTCGCCGAGCAGGTGACGGTCGAGGGCGGGCTGCCGGCGGCCGAGCTGCACGTGACGCTCGCCTACCTCGGCGAGGGCCTGGACGATGCCGCGCTGGCCGAGGCGGCGCTGGTGGTGGAGAAGGTGGCGGCCGAGTCGGGCCCGCTGTCCGGGATCATCGGCGGCGTCGGCGTCTTCCCGGAGAGCGACGACGGCATCCCGGCGTGGGTGCCGGTGGACGTGCCCGGCCTGACCGAACTTCGGCAGAAGGTCGTGGCCGCGCTGGACGAGGCCGGCATCTGGTACGCGGTCGATCACGGGTTCACCCCGCACATGACGCTCACCTACCTCGCCCCGGGCGACCCGATGCCCGCGCCGGTGGAGGTCACGCCGGTCACGTTCGGGGCGCTGACCCTCGCGGTCGAGGACGACCACGAGGATTTCCCGCTCGCCGCCGGTCCGGCCGAGCCCGCGCCGGAGCCGGGGCCAGCACCCGCGCCGGAGCCTGCGGGGCCGCTGGAGGACCTGGAGACGCCGGAGGACGGCGACGGCCTGGCCGTCAAGCGCCACTCCCCCGGCCTGGAGGTCAAGGCCGGACGTGTCCTGTCCGACCGCAACCTGCGCAGGATGGCGCAGGCCCTGGACATCCTCAAGGAAATCATGCGGGAGGCCGGCGTCGAGGTCGCCGACGAGCACGACCCGGCCCGCCGCCAGGCGCCGGAGCTGCCGCCCGAGCCGATGACTCACCCCGACTCGACCGCGCCCTCAGCGCTGCCCGAGGAGGTGAAGACGCTCACCGTCGAGCAGCTGCACGCGGGCAAGGCGATTCTTGACTTCCTCGCGGAGGCGGGGTGAACGTGCTGCGGCTGGTGCCGGTGAGCTTCGCGCAGGCGTGCGCGTACGTGGACGGCGAGCACCGGCACTTGAAGGCGCCGCGCGGGCACAAGTTCTCGATCGGCGCCATGGTGGACGAGCTCGACCCGCGCACCGGGAAAATGAGCGAGGGCGAAAACCTGGTCGGGGTCGTGATCGTCGGCCGTCCGGTCGCGAGGCTGTTCGACAACGGCCGGACGCTGGAGGTCACCCGGTGCGCAACGGACGGCACCCGCAACGCGTGCTCGCGGCTGTATTCGACGGCCTGGCGTGCTGGGCGGGCGATGGGCTTCACGCGGATGATCACCTACACGCGGGCCGACGAGAACGGGGCATCGCTGAAGGCCGCCGGCTGGAAGGAGATCGCGGCACGGCGGCCGCGCGGCTCGTGGAGTTGCCCGTCGAGGCCGCGCGGCGATGATGGCGTGGAGCGGATCGGGCGCACCCTGTGGGAGGCCCCAGGATCGGCCTAGCGGCCCTCGTAGTCGTCGATGGCGTCGAGGACGGGCTTGATCACGGCCGCGTTGCCGTACTTGCTGGTGGGAATCTTCCAGCGGGTCACGCCGGTCGGCGTCGACCACTCCAGGGTGCCGCCCGGCTTGGGCACGTCGAACGAGTAGTAGAGCACTTCGGGGCTGCCCGGCTGAATGTTGATCCAGGGGCCGTCCGTACGACCTACCCACGGGCTGCTCATCGCGTTGCCCGAGGTGTCGGTGTAGGCGCGGCCGCCGATCCTGATCCGCCAGCCGCTCCGCTCCGGCGTGCTGGGGATGCGCTCAGTCTTGGACAGGGCCGTCACCTTGACCGCGATGGCGACGAACCACTTCTCTCGCGGCTGGGTGAACTTCGCGTCGCTCGGCCGGTGGTAGTAGACGCCGACCGGCGTGATGCGGAGCGGGCGCCCCTTCTCCCCCTTGATGCGGATCGACTGGCCGAATTTCAGCACCTTCGGAGCCGCCGCCACGGTAGTCGCCGTGGCGTTCGCCGACGCGGGGGCGGCGGTGAGCGCAGCGACGGCGAGTAAGCCGGCTGCGGGCAGGGCGGCGAGTCGGTGCAGGCGCATGAGGACCTCCAAGAGTCTTCGGATCGTTCCACTCCCCCGAGCTTGATCACCCTAGTGGCGCTGGGCGGCGCGACGTTAGCACCGATTCGGCCTAGCTTGCCGCCTTGATCACGGGGTGTCCCGGTGCTGACCGGGCGCGGATCGCACACAACCGCACACCGATGTCAGCCAAACCGGGGGGTAAGGCAGATGACTGCCGTCGCAGAGAATGCGCGGATCCGGGAGCTCAAGAGTCTCCTGGCCGAAGAGGGCGCCAAGATCGAGCGCATCCAGAACAGCATGAAGGACGAGACGGGCCGCGGCCACTTCGTCATGTCCAAGGAGATGCACTCCGACTACCTCAAGAGCGTCGAGCGCGCCGAGGAGATCCAGGCGTTCATCGTCACCGAGCAGAAGGCCGCGGGCATCATGTCCTATCTGGCCGAGCCGGAGACCACGCCCGTGGCTGGCCGGATGGCGGCCGACCGTCAGCGCGGCCTGGAGCGCAAGAGCCTGTCCCAGCACTTCATGGAGTCCGAGGCGTACCAGGACATGAAGGCCCGCGACTTCCGCGAGCCTCGCGGCGTCGTCACCATCGACCAGGGCCTGTACTCCTTCGAGGAGCAGAAGGACCTCTTCACCCTCTCGGGCGGCACCCACACCACGCCGGCGTTCGGCCACGAGGAGTCGATGGGCATCTCGGAGCGGCAGCGCCGCCCCAACCGCGTCCGCGACCTGTTCCCTGCTGAGCGCACCACCGCCAACATCATCTCCGGTGTCCGGCAGACCGGTTTCGTCAACAACGCCGGCATGGTGCCGGAGCGGACGGCCGCGAACGGCGGCCCGGCGACGGGCGGCCCGACCGACACGTGGGGCAAGCTGCCGCGCAGCTCCATCCAGTTCGAGCCGTACACGCGTCCGATCAGCGAGATCGGCCACTACGAGACGATCCACAAGAACACGCTCGCGGACGAGAGCAGGCTGCGCGGCATCCTGGAGCGCGACCTGATCGACGGGGTCAAGCTCAAGGAGGACGAGCAGATCCTCTTCGGTGACGGCCTCGGCGAGAACCTGCTCGGCATCACCCAGACCCCGGGCATCCAGCTCTACACCGGCCTCGCCTCGGACAAGAAGACCGCCCAGGTCCGTCGCGCCCTGACCAGGGCAATTCTCAGCTACTACGACCCTTCGGGCGTCGTGATGCATCCTTTGGATTTCGAGGACATCGAGCTGGAGGAGGACAAGCAGGGCGGCTACAGGGTGGCCGTCAGCGTTGCGATTGGCGCGGAGAAGCGCGTGTGGAGGCTCGCCGTCATCGACACGCCGGCCATGGTGCAGGGCCGCTACCTGCTCGGCGCGTGGGGCTACGGCGCGAAGCTGTTCGACAGGGAGACCGTGGTCGTCCAAGCTTCGACGGAACACGGCCAGAACTTCATCGAGGGGACCGTAACGATCAAGGCCACTGAGCGGATTGGCCTTGCAACCGACAGACCGGAGTCATTTGTGTTCGGCTCCTTCACTGCTTACAGCGGCTCGTGAGCGGCCCGGTAGAGCAGCCGTCCGCCCCCGTCGAGGGGGCGGACACCGCCGCCGTCAAGCACCCGCCCAACTGCCGCTGTATCAAGCCCAAGCCAGCGCCGGTGACGCCGCAACGCGCGGAAGAGACCAAGGCCCGGCCAGCCTCGGCCGAACTGCCGCCCACCCAGGCGGTCAGTATCGACATCTACGCGAAGGGCCCGTCAGTGCCGCCGGAGGAGCGGACGGGCCCCCACACGGTCACTGTCCCGCACCGGATCGTGCTCGACGGCCAGCCGGTGTACCTGCCCGCGGACTCCCAGATCACGGTCACGGCCGGAACCATGGAGGCTACGGCCGTCACCCTGACCCTGTTCGCTCGCAGGGTCCGCATCGGGTATGACGACGAGCTGGATGGGCCGGTCGGCCAGCCTGCCGGGCAGCCCGCGCCAGCGGCCGACGCCTGACCCAGGATCGCCCTGATCCCCGCCGTGCGCACGGCGGGGATTTCGGCGTTCCCGCACCTGGCGGGCCGAAAAGACGTAAGCGTGTGATCTTGCTACGGTCCCCCGCCATGACGACAACCCTCCCGCCCGAGGCTCGGGCCCGCGCCGCTGTGCTCTACCAGTCGGGCGCTTCCATCCGCGCGATCGCCACCGCCCTCAACGCGAGTTACAGCCGCGTACGCAACAGCCTGATCGAGGACGGCGTGCCGCTCCGGCCGCGCGGACGCCCCAGCTCCTCCCCCGCCCCGGCCAGGATCGTGCAGCCGCCCTACCCGGTGTCGCACGCTCGGGCCCGCCGCCCCTTCCCGCTGGAGAAGGCGACCGCCATGTACGAGGCGGGCAAGACGCTGCGCCAGATCGCCGCCAAAACCGGGTACTCGCGGTCGCGGGTGCACGTCTACCTGACGGAGGCGGGCGTCCAGATGCGCACCGTCAAGCACCCGCGCGCCTCCCGCATCACCGCGGCGAAGCGCCGAGCGATCCTGCGAGGCGTCCGGGCGGGCCGCTCCAACGCCGAGATCACCACCCAGGTCCGTACCACTACGACCACGATCAACCGCGTTGTCAGCGAGGCGGGTCTCGCGCCGCGCCGCCGCACCCGCAAGCACGACCACGACCGGATGAAGAGGCTCCGCACCGTCGAGGGCTGGACGCTCGCGGAGGTCGCGGCCGAGATGGGCACGACACCCCAGTACGTGTGGACGATCGTCAACGGCTGCCACCTGAAGTCGTACGTGAAGCGCGGCCACCGCCGCGCGCACGCCGATGCGACGTAAAGCCCGGCATGTGCTTGAGTCGGCGACGACTTCGAGCGGACCAGGTCAGGGAGGGCAGCGGTGACGACGAGCACGAGCCGTAAGGCACGCGGCAGCAGCGCGGAGGCGACCGCCGCCGCCCCCGGCCAGACGGACGCCGAGCAGGCCGGCAAGCCCGGCCAGGACCAGGCCGGCGAGCCCATCGCGGCGGGCCCCGCGGCTGATCCGGCGCAGGCCGCGCCGCTCGCCCCGCCCGCCCAGCCCGCCCAGCCCGCCCAGCCCGCCCCGGACCCCGGCCCTGCGCCGAAGATCCGGATGCTGGCCACGCCGGGCGCCGAGTTCGTGGATCTGCTGTGGGGAGACAGCGACCCGAGCGGGTCGAAGGAGAAGGCCCAGCCCGACGAGCTGTTCCATGACCCGGGCGAGCAGTTCTCGTACGTCCTGGTCAAGCGCCCGCTGGTACGCCTGTTCCACATGCCTGGCGGGGACGGCAGCATGCTCGGCGAGCAGCTTTTCAAGGGCAAGAACGTGCCCGTCAACAAGGCGCACGCGCGGAAGATCCGCGAGGACCTGGCGGCGATCCGCGCCGCCGAATGAAAGCTCGCGCGGGTCTGGCCTGACGGCGACGGGCGGCACGGGCTTGGTGTCTCTGGGGGGTGGCACCAAGTCTCGCGCCCGCGCCGACCAGGCCGGGCCCGCGCGGAAGACACCGCTCCCGGGCCTGGTCCCAGCGGACGCGGCCGAGTCGGAGGGAAGCTAAGGCGTTCGACGGTGGGGGACCCCGAATGCTGACCCTTGCTCCGCATGGTGCGGGGCCGGTCGACCGGCCTGGGAGCGGGAAGACGTTGGCAGCCTGGCGGGCACGAGACCACGGGGGAACGGCATGGATCTGGTCACGCCCGAGCAGGTCGCCGTACGCGCCGGGCTGCCGACACCCTTGGACGCTGACGTCCGCGCGGCGGTCGAGGAAGCGATCGAGGATGCGTTCGACGAGGCGGCCACCTACCTGTGCTGCTCGCCCGTCCCGGAGACGTTCACGCAGCGCGGCGTCGTCCCGGACGGGCGCGGCGGTTGGCGGCTCGACCACGAACCGCTGATCGAGGTCCTGTCGGCGACGCCGGAGGTGCACCCGGTGACCGGGGTCGCCACCGACGCGTTCACAATCGTCTACCGGGCGGGGCTCGACCCGGAGGGCAACCGCAGGTACGGGCGCACCCTGCGTCGCTTCGTCCTGTGGTCGGCGGTGGCGAACCCGATCATCCGCCGCATCGCCCAGGCGAAGGGCATCCGGCTCATCACGAGCGTCAACGTCGAGGGCCAGGGCGTCACCTACGAGTCGGGGCAGGCCGCGGCAGGGTCGGGGGTTGCGGGGGCTCCCCCGACCTTGGCCGACCTGGACGAGTGGGTGACCTACACCGTGTACCAGCGGCCGGGCCGCGCCCCGCACCCGATCGAGACGGGCGCCGCATGGCTGTGATCGGCGCCAACCTGATCCTCGGCCTGCGCCGGCGGACGGCCGGGGTGGACCCGCATGGGACTGCTGTGGCTGGTGTGCTTGGTGGGGCAGGTGAGTGGAAGCCTGGCCGGATCGTGACCCGTCCGGAGGTGGACGGGGACGGCGAGACGGGGCCGGGCGTGTGGGTGCTTGCGGTCGATCCGTCGTGGTGGCCGTTCGCCGCGCGTGACGTGGTGGTCGAGCAGGGCGCCGGCCAGGCGTGGACGGTTGTGAAGGCCGTACTGCGGCGCAGCGACTTCGACTCGGCGGTGGACTACGTGCGGGTGCAGGCGTCTCCGGCCGGGGGAAACGAGGAAGGGCCCGCCGTGGCGGGCCCCTCGTGATGATCTTGTCGCACATGTGCGACAAGATCATTTACTGCTTTGTGCTGCCACTCGGGCGGCGCGGAGCCTCTTGGCCGCGTTCTCCAGGACCGCCGCCATCTCCTCGGCCTGCTCGGGGTTGGTCCGGGCAAGCTGCTCCAGCGCGGCATCGTCACGCCAGAGCGTCACGCCCTTCGTGTAGCGGGGCAGCAACTCGGGCGCCGGCTTGTCGGGTAGCGGTGCGGGCTCCTCGGGTCCCAAGACCACGTGCAGTTCGTCCACGGCCTTCTGCAGCGACGGTGGGGAGGTGTCTTCCCGCTTCTCGGCCAGACTCCACACCTTCTGTCGGGTGACGGCGTCCTTCAACCTGGCGAGGATCGCGATCTGTCGGAAGGTCAGCCGCTCGACGTGGGGCAGGTCGCGGTGGACCGGGGCGGCCTGCATCATCTTGTAGGCGTGCTGGCGGGAGATGTTCAGCCGCTGCTCGACGTACTCCTGGAACGACTTGTAGCCCAGGAGGCTCCACAGGTCGTCTTTCTTGACCGCCTCCAGCGCCAGACCCTGGGTGAGGGTCAGGTACCGGTCAGCGCGCTCGACAGCGCCGTCGTGGGCCTCCTGTGCGGCCAGGATAATCCGCTCGTAGTGGATCAGCTTGTCGCGCGGGTCGGCCGCCTCTGGCGCGGCCTCGAACTGCGGGCCAGTCGGAACCTGGAACGCAGGCTGAGGGACGCCGAGCACCGTGCCAACGAGCGCCGAGTCCGGTGGAAGGTCGAGGACACCGGCGCCTGCTCCCCCGCCGCCGGCGGCGTTGAGCTTGGCCAACTCCTCCTTCGCCTTATCCAGGGACTTGAACGCGGTGTCGGCGCGGTCTTCCCCACTGCGGCCGCCCCCGGTGCGCTGCCGCTTGGGCCGCTGGCGCTCGCTGGGTTCGGTCATTGTCTCCGTCACCTAGTTCCCTCCGTCGAGGCTGACCGCCTTCTTCGGGTCAGCGGGCACCTCGTCCAGGTCGAGAGCGAAGGCGACGATCTCGGCCAGGATCTCGGGGTACTGGACCCATTCGCGGGGGAAGACGGGGAACGCCTCGGCGTACTTGCCGTTGTCGTACAGCGGCATCGGCAGAACCGGCCGCTTCTTCTCGGCGAGCCGCGCGTACGACTTGCGGGTGAGGTGGGTGTCCTTGCCGCCGGGCTTCTTGGCGCGAGCGAACATGACCACGCTGGCCAGTTCCTTGATGGCGTCGATCCGCTCGGCGAGCTCGAACGTCGGGTCGAGCTGGCTCGTGTCCATTGGGGTGGACTGGCACGGGATCAGGAGGGTGTCCGTCACGTACAGGGCGGACTCAAGGACGCCCTTGTGCTGGGGGCCGGTGTCCACGACGAGGTGCTTGAATTGGCCCTCCATCGCCTTGATGCGCTTGGCCAGGTCCGGTGTTCCCCAGGCCATGACCTGAAGGTTGGTCGGCCAGTGCTCGCCGGCGCCGAGCTTCCACAGCAGGCAGGAGTTGTTGGTGCCGTCGCCGTCCACGAGGAGGACGTTCTCCCCGGTGAAGGCCACGAGAAGGGCGAGGAAGACGGCGGTGGTGGTCTTGTTGACTCCGCCCTTGAGGTTGCCGATGGTGATCCTGATCGGCTGACCGTTCGCCACGATGGCGGCGACGATCACTTGCAGGTAGGCGCGGTCCTCGGGGGTCATCAGCTCCCACAGGATGGAGAGCTGCTTTTCGACTTCCTCGCGGTTGAGCTGGACGGGGGCAGGTGGCATGGTCACCGGCTCCACCTCGCCGAGCGGTGTGTGACGTGCATGGATGTCCTTCCAGTGATGAGGTGGCGGCTCCGGCCGGCTCAGGGGGGCGGCGGGAGTCCCACACGAGGACATCCTAGAGAGTTACGAGCGCACGGTCTCGGACAAAGAGCGGCGCCGCGCAGACGAAAGGGCCGCCGCCCCGATCCGGGGTGGCGGCCCTTTCAAACCTCATCACTGGTTCGCGCCCCAGCATACCGGCGCGGTCGGCCCTGGTAGAGGGCTATCGCGAAGCCCGCCCGCAGCGTGTTGATGATCTTGTCGCACATGTGCGACAAGATCATCAGGCTCTCTATCCGGGATGGCAGTGAATCTTCACCGTGGCGATCCACCGGCTGCGGCCGTCCGCCTCAGCCACAGGCCCGCCGCCGGCCGATGACTCGACTTCCGTGATGACAACCTGGCCGTCTTCGTGCGGCCGGGCCGGCAGGGCGGTCAGCTCCTCCAGGGCGACGTACAAGATGTGGCGTAGCTGCCACTCCCCCACCGGCGCCTCGACCGAGTCGAGCGCCTCCAGCTTGAGCAGGACTCGCATCTCCCCCGTCCGCAGGTTCTCGCTGCCGCCGGGCGTGGGCCGTACCCGCAGGCGCGGGTACGGCGGGACGTGCTTGGCGCCGACTCGCCCCGCCCCGCCCAACTCGGCCGCCAGGCGGGCGCTGCCGGTCAGGAGGTCGATGGCGGGCGGGATCGGGTCGGCGTCAGCGATCGAGTGCATGGAGGCTCCGGGCCTACTCGGCCTTGCCGCCGCTGGCGGGCTTGGTGGCCACGGCCGGGGCGGGCTTGATCGGCTTCAGCGCGTCCGCCCATCTGGCGCGGTTGTTGGTGTCCGCGCCGAGGACGAACCCGGCGCCGGCCAGCCGCTCAGCCTCACGGCGCAGCAGGGTGAGCTGCTCTCGGACGTTGTAGACGCGCGGCTCCAGGCCCAGCTCCTCGGCGTCCTTGGTGCGCAGCGGGTGGGCCAGGGTGAAGGTGACGTACTGCTCGGACATGGTTCTCCCCCAAATCGGTGGCTGGTCGCCGGGTATGGTGCCGGGCTCGGGGCTTAACGTCGCCTCGCCCTGCTGCGGGCGGCGGCGGCGCGGACGGCTTCGGCCACCCAGCCGCCGCCGCGCTCGGCGTGTTCGGACTCGGCGACCCGCTTGAACGACACGGTGACGGCCGCCGCGACCTCGTTACCGCGCGGCTGCGCGGGGGTGGAGCGGACCTGCGACGCGATCGCCCCCGGCACGTCCACGGCCTCGCACCGGCAGTTCGCCACCTGGTGGACGGGGAGCCGCTCGTCGCGTGGCCGGTCGGCCAGGTCCCACACTCCTTCCAGCAGCTTCCAGCCGCCGCCCCGGTTGACGGCCTTGCCGTCCCGGCCGCGCCCCTTGGGCACGTACTCCATCGCGGGCAGCCGGAAGTCCAGGTTGGCGGGAATGGTCTGGCCGTGCGCTTCGGCGTGAGCGGGCCGCACCTGCTCGTCGGCGTCGGTCTTCCACGTCTTCGCGGCGGGCGCGTTGCCGCGCAGGCCCTGGGCGACGTCGTCGGCGACCTGGTCGACGCGGCGGGCCACCTTGGCGGCAATCTGCTGGGCGAGGCCGCGGTTGATGCGGGTCTTCGTCATGGGCAGGCACGGTACTTGATTACTGCCTTAAGGCAGAGGAGGCCAGATAGCAAAATCTATCTGCCACAGAGCGGCGCGTCCGGTCAAATGGAAGCATGGCTGCAGCAAGCTCCCCTCTACGCCTGACAGAAGAAGAACGCTGGGCCCGCCTTGCGATCGCCACCTTGAGCGGCGGTTTTGGGATGGTGGCGTTTCTAGCATGCTTCGGTTTGGTGTTTCATTACTGCTTCTATTGGCTGGGCGATCTCGTTCACCTTGGCGAGGTTCTTTCATGGGTGGACCGGCTGGTCCCCGAGCCTCGTTTGAAGTTGACACTTGATCCACTTTGGATCGACAAGATCAAATGGGGGTTGGGGATCTTGCTCGGCCTCTACGCATTCATCTCCGGTGCACGGGGTGGCTGGCAGATGGAGCGTGAGGTCTGGCAGGGCGAAGACGACCTCCGCAAGATCGAACCCGTACTGCGAAAGCTCACAGCTGAAGCTGAGGACCAGCAACGGCTCATCGAGATGACCCGGGAGCAGGCCGAGGCGATCCACCGGTTTATCCAGGGCGATAGGCAAGCAGAACGGCGGCAACAGCGGCGCGAGCAGTGGAGGTTCCTGCTTATTAGTCTCGTGGCCTCCGTCCCCATCGGCATCATCATCAACCTCCTAACAGGCTGACCAAATCCGCGCAGCGCGACCTAAGCACCCGGATTTGGCATGGTCGGGGGCGTGAATACGACCCCTCCCCGCCGTGTCCTCGATGTCGATGAGGCCCGGCGTCTCTACCTTGATGAGCGGCTGAGCGTGCGGACGATCGGCGTCCGTCTCGGCTGGTCTCACACCGCCATCCACGAGGCGCTCGTCGCCGCGGGGGTGACGATGCGGCCGCGCGGCGGCCCGTCGACCAAGCGCATCCCCGCCGGGACGCGGCAGGCGATCGTGGTCGCCTACCGGGCGGGGGAGAAGACGGCCGCGTTGCGGGCCCGGTTCGGGGTGTCGGCCCAGTCGATCCGGAACATCGTGGCCGAGGCCGGGGTGCCGCTGCGGCCGGGCGGCCGCGCGCCGGGCGGGCGGCGGCGCCGGTTCGACCGGGGCAGGGCGGCCGTCCTGGCGGGGCAGGGGTGGCCGGCCGGGGCGATCGCCATCATGACCGGCTTCTCAGAGGGGCACGTCCGGCGGGAGCTGCGGGCCCTCGGGTACGGCCGCCGTCCGATCCCGGCGGGGGAGGCGCTGGCGATGGCGTACGACCGGGCAGGCTCGATCCGCCGGCTGGCCGCCGAGCTGGAGTGTTCGCCGGGCCGGGTGAAGGCCGCGCTGGAGCGAGATGGGATCACCCGGTTGCCGAAGGCGGCCGAGCTGGTGGCCTTGGTGCGGGAGGCGGGCGGCAGGAGGGCGGCAGCGACGTTGGGGTGCAGCCTGGCCAGGCTGCGGGCCGCGCTGGAGGCGGCGGGGGTGCCGGTCAGGACGGTGCCGGCGGCAGCCTGACCGCAGGCATGCGGAAGGGGCGGCACCCGCACAGGATGCCGCCCCTTCGCTTGTGGGCCTACTCGGCGATGAGCTGCTTGTAGATGGTCTTGGCCTTCATGATCAGGTTTTCACCCGCCCCCACGCGTACGGACCGCTGTCCGTGTATCCAAGACTCGGCGGCGCCGTAGATCCTGATCTGGGTGTTGAGAGCCTGGACACGCGCGTCATAGTCTGCGCGGTCGGGTGCCTCGGCGAGCCACTTGGTGACCGTCTCGACGTCGTGTGGCAGGTGCTCCATCCGGTTGTACGCCTTAACGTCCCGGTTGGCCGTCGTGGCGGTGAGGTTCAGGGTGGCGAGGCTGAGCGCTGTGCTTCGGACGGTCAGCATGTCGGGTGCGGGCCTGACGGGGCGGACCTGACGGACGATTGGCGTCGGCTCGGTCTCCTCGGCGGCCGGGGCGGGGCGCTTGCGGGTCAGGTTGAGCATCGGGGTTCCTTCCTGGGGTGGTCCCGGCACCGCTCGCGCGGTACCAGGGGTGGGTCACTGGTTGACGGCGGTGTCGGTACCGGCGTCTGCCGCTTCGGTACCGGCGGGCTCGGAGGAGTCAGGCCCGGTACCGGTGGTGCTGGTACCGGACGGGTCGGGGGAGTTGGGCGCGGTACCGCTGGCGTCGGTCCCGGCGGGCGGGGTGGGCGCGGTACCGGCGTCGGCCGGTCCCGCCTTCTCCGGGCCGGTACCGGTTCCTCTGGTACCGGCCTGGGCGGTGGTACCGGCGCCGGCCGCCTCGACTGCGGTCGCGATGTAGGCCCGGATCCGCAGGGCGCGGCCGCTGCCCATGCCGCCGTCCATGAGGTTCTGCTTGGTCGGCGTGACGCCGGGGTTGGCGGCCATGAACTGCTGGGCGAAGTCGATGTCCTGGGCGGTGAGGAGCGTCGTGCCCTGCTCCTGCTGGGGGCGGGGCGCGGGGGCCGGCCTGGGCGGGCGGCGGCGCGGTGGTACAAGCGGGCTGCCCGGGGTTGTAGCGGCCCCTGAGGCGGTACCGGTCCCGGGGGTGCTCGCCGGTACCGGCGCGGTACCGGGGCCCTGCGGTACCGCCGTCCCGGTGCCGGTGCCGGTGTTGGGGCGGGCGCCGGGACCGGACTTCGCCTCAAGGCGGCGGGCCTGCTGCTCGGCTGCCCGCGCGGCGCGGGCCCGGTCCTGCTCGGCCGCGCGCTCGGCGCGGGCCCGGTCCCGCTCGGCCGCCTCGGCGCGGTCCTGGTTCTGCAGGGCGCGCAGGTGCGCGATGGCGGCCAGTACCACGGGCGGTACCGCGCCGATCAGTACCGCCAGCATCACGCCGTGCCCGGACTCTGCGCGGTACCGCAGCATCGTCAGGGCGTGCGAGACCGAGTTCAGTACCACGCTGCCGCCGATCGCCCACCAGGCACCGAGGCGGGCGTGATCGCGGGTGGCCTGGCTGATCCACTTGCGGCGCATCAGCCAGGCCCGCGCGGTGGCGATGGCGTAGAAGTCCACCGCGACGGGCAGGGCCCACGCCATGCGGATCGTCCAGCCGTTCGGCAGCTCCCACTCGGTGGACCATCCGGCCAGCTCGGCAAGGTGGGTGAGCGTGTCGAACGACACCCACAGCACCACGGCGCCGATGCCGAGGAACAGCACGTCGCCGAGGAGGTCGCGGTCAAGCTCACGAGTCTTAGTCACTGTCAGTCACTTTCAAGGGGGTTCGTGGGCGGGGCGGCTGTGGGGGTGTGTGGGTCGGGGAGGGGGAGGGGGTTGGCGGGGCTGGAGCGCTGCGCGGGGGAGGGGTCTGGGGGTCGCACAACCCCCACACGCGAGGCCGTTTCTGCTGTTCACGGCTGGTGTGCGGCCCCCACGTGGGAGGGTGTGGGGGTGTGGGACTCCCCCACGTGGGGGTCGTGGGGGTCGCCGCCCTCCCGGGCCTCGTCCCGCCGGTCACCCTGCGTGGCGGGCAGGAAGTCGGCTCGGTCGTAGCCGCGGCGCCGCTGACCGTTGCGCTCGAACGGGTTCTTGAGCGCGGTGACGCCGTACGGGGCGAGCGCCGCCGCGAGCTCGTTCTTGCTGGGGAAGCCGAGCGCGGCCGCCAGGTCCTCGGAGTGGATGCGGGTGTCGCCGGCCGCTTGGAAGACGGCCAGCGCTCGCGCGATCAGCTCCGGCACCTGCCCCGTGGCGGGCAGCGCCGCCGCGATGCGGACGTTCGCCGACGTCGTCGGAGGGCGGCCCGCCAGGGCGGCGGCGATGTCCATCGGGTGCGGCCAGTCCGCCATGTTCGCGCCGAACTCCAGCGCGAACCCGCCCGTCTGCTGCTGCGGGACGGCAGGCACTGGAGCGGGCGTGTGCACGGCCGGAAGCGCCGCCTGACCGTCCTCGTACTCGTCGTCATCGACGTCGAGGTCGGTGAACGCCTCCCGCATCCGCTCGTACCGGGTGTCGAACAGCTCGCCGATCGCCGCGCGAGCGGCGCGGACGGCGGCCGGGTCGAACTCGGGCCGGATGCGAGAGATCGCCACGGCGGCGCGGCCGATCTGGAGGAACTCCATGAACGACGCCTTGAAGGGGCGCGGCCGCTCCTGGTCGTGCTGGATGAAGGCGCAGCCGGGGCCGTCGAGGTCCTCGATGCTGATGCCCTTGTTCCAGCCGAACAGGTAGGCGATCTCCTCGGCGTCCTGCACGAACATGCCGATGCGCAGCGTGGACTGCTTCTTGACGTTCGGCGAGATGACGTCGGAGGTGGCGCGCAGCGCGGAAAAGTACACCTCGACCGCCTCGTTGCGGCCGATCCGCTGCACCTCCTCCATGTTGGCGCGGAACTCCGCGTACAGCGGGTGAGCCGACGCAGCCATGCCCTCGGCCGACTCGTCCATGAGGACCACGTACGCGGGCAGCTCCGGCGAGATCGGCAGGAGCTGGGAGTTCGCCGCCTTCTTGATCCGCCGCGTCGACTTCTTGCGGTCCTTGGCGATCGCCAGGAGCGCCCGCGACACGAGCACGGCCTCCTCAATGTTGGAGGCGGCCCAGCCGAGCGGGCACCGCTCGATCTCGCCCTCGATCCACGGGTCGAGCCACGCCTGGGAGACGCCGCCGCCGTTGAGGTCGATGTGGATGACGATGGCGTCGCGCGACCGGCCCACCTCGGCAGTGGTGACGTGCAGCAGGCCCGTCTTGCCGCTGCCGCGCTGGCCGGTGAACAGGCCCGCCTTCTGCCGCAGCACGACCTCGACGGGGGAGCCGTCGCGGAACTCGCCGAGCGTCTTCGGGTCCAGGAACGAGGTGGCGGTGAAGTCCTCCGGGTAGGGGATGGTCTCGGCGAGCCGGTTGACGGTGCCGACGCGCAGCCACGCCGAACCCCGGTCGGGGCCCTTGGTGACCTCGACGCCGCACCCGTTCGGCAGGCGCGCGTCGGAGGCGAGCGCGTCCGCGCCGCGCTCCAGGTCGGAGCGGGTACGGCCGCCGCCGGGCAGACGGACGAGCAGGTCGTAGCCGGTGCGGCCGGGCCAGAACCGCAGGTCCTCGACCAGGACGTTCATGGTGCAGACGCGGGCGATGCGCCGCTCCCAGTCCTGGGCGAGGCGGGAGGTGGAGCGCAGCACGAGCGCTCCGCGGCCGGCGGCGACCTCCAGGCGCTCCCGGTCGCGGGAGGCGAGCGGGGAGGCGAGGGTGGCGGCGAGCGCGCCGATGCCGAGCGCGGCGAAGCTGCCGGTCTGCCACAGGCCGGTGGCCAGGACCCAGGTCAGCCACGTGCCTGCCCCGCACCAGCACGACAGCCGGTACAGCAGGGCGGAAGGGGAAGCGTGGCGGGCGTTGGCCACCACCGTGGTGGCTGCGGCCGCGACGGTGCCGGCCGCACCCCACACGGGATGCAGGCCGAACACGTCGCCGAGGGCGCCGGTCGCTGCGAGGGCGCCGGTCGCCTGGACGGCCGAGGCGAGGACACCCTGAAGCGCGGTCGGCTGCTGCCGCCGGTTGCGCTGTGGGGTGGTGGTGGCCACGTGCTTCTCCTTCGGTGTCGTGCAGGTGCGTGCGTCGAGGCGGATGGGGTCAGGCGGGCATGTTCCAGAGGTGCTCGTTGATGCGGGGCTTCTCGCGGCGGGCGATGTCGTCGGCGTGCGCCTGGCGGAACGTGGCCGCGAGCTGCTGGGCGGGGTCGATCAGGGCTGCGGAGCCCTTGATGAGGTGCTGGAAGTGCTCGACCACGGCCAGGTGGATCGGGTAGGCGGCCTGCAGTCGGGCGCCGAACCGCTGGTAGGAGAGGGTGAGGTTCTGCCCGACCTGGTGGAGGGCGTCCAGGTGCTCGGCGACGATCATCATGTCGGGCACGGTGTAGCTGGAGGCGGCGCCGATCATCTCGGCGGACATGATGACGAGCGGGTTGTCGGCGCTGCTGGTGGCGATGATGCGACTCACGGTGGGGGCGCTCCTTCCGGGACGGGGCTGGGTCGAGTCGGCGGGGTTCGGGGTCGAGGTGCGGGGCTGGTCGTTGCCGGCGGCCTGCTGCCCGGCCTGCTGCTCGGTGGTGGGGGCGGGGGCTCGGCCGAGGAGACGGCGGGCCCGCGCGACCAGTCGGGCGAGCAGGGCGTGCAGGCCGATCCGGGTGGCGGTGTCCCATGCGTGCAGGCGGCCCACCATGCGGGCCAGGTCGGGCCGGAAGCGGAGCTGCCAGCCGCGCGAGCGGCCGGTGCGCCGATCCACCCAGGCGCGGACGGTGCGGCCCGCACGGCGGGTGCGGGCGAACCGCTCGCGCTTGCCGCCGTGGCGCGACGTCGACGTGGAGCCGCCACCGGCGGGCGGGCGGCGGGATCCGGACGAATTGGACTTCCCGCGTGGGAAGTTCAATCTGTCGGCGCGGTTGCTGCCACGGCGTGACCGGCGACCGCCGATCGGCCCGCCGCTGGGGTGCGCGGCCGCGTCGCCGCCGGATCGTTCGCCCCGGCGCGAGCGGCGGGAACCGCCGCCGTTGGCCGAGTCGGCGCTGCCGTTTCCCCCGCCACGGCCGGGCCGCTTGCGGAGGAGGGTGCCGCGCCGGTGCGCCACGTAGGCGGCGCCCGCCCCGGCGACCGCGACGCCGCCGCCGACCAGGCCGCCGACGCCGGCGAGCTGGTAGAGGCCGGTGACGAGCAGCGTCGCCGTGGCCAGGCCGCCCACGAGCAGTGTCCGGCCCGGTGTCATCGGGGCGGCCGCGCCGTCGTCCATGACGGGCGCGGGGTGCTCGGTCGGGGCCGGCTCGGGCACGTGCTCCTCCACCGTGACCTCGTCCTCGACGTCGTCGGCGGTGCTCTCCGGGGGTTCGACCTTCACGTAGGTCACGGCGTCACCGCCAGAAACGTGGCCATGGCGTCGGCGAAGGCGTCGAGGTCGCCGGTTAGGAACGCGACGAACGCGCCGCCGGCCGCGGACGCGGCCAGAAGGGCGAACGCCTGGAGGGCGACGAGCTGGAACGTGTGCCAATCGCGGGTCTGCCCCGTGCCGGAGCAGCCCCAGCAGCGGACGACGAACGCCCCGCTGTAGGTCATGGAGCCGCCGCCCTGGCACATGGGGCACGGCTCGCGCGGCGGGATCAGAACGCTCATCTCCTCGCCCCTTCCGGTCGTCTCTTGGCTATCTACACCTTACAAGCTAGCTTGATAGGTGTAGATAGACAAGAAGGGGTTGTTGACGTTGATAGCCAAGACCGGTATCCCGGTGGCGCGAAGGGCTGGCACTCTTGGTGTCGGCACACCACCAACAGCGATGGGATGGATACTCATGGCCGCAGGGCACCCCTTCGAGGAGATCGCCAAGACACTGCGGTCAGAGATCTTGAGCGGCCAGCGGAAACCAGGCGAGAAGTTGCCGAGCGAGAACGAACTTCAAGACAGATGGGACGTGTCGCGGGTGACAGTGCAGCGAGCAGTAGATGACCTCGTCGCCGAGGGCCTGGCCTTGACCGTCCCGAAGAAGGGCGTATTCGTACGCGGCTACGATCGAACGCTGCGGACGGTGGAGCTCGACACGATCAACCGGGAGTTCGGCGCCACGGTAGAGGTCGCCGTCGTGGACACGCCGTCCGTGATGGAGGAACCGAACGCGGTCGAGCCGGGCGTCTTCCGGCGGCGCGTGGTCGGCAACAGCATCCGTGACACCTACTGGTCGCGTGCCGTCACCTCCCAGATTCCGGAGCTGACTCGGCCGGCCCCGCTGGACAAGGCGGACCTGCTGCTGCTCGTGGATGTCGGCATGCTGCCGGTCCAGGGGAGAGCGACCGTGGTCGCGCGGATGCCGACCCACGAGGAGACCACGGCGCTGAGCCTTCCCCGAGCGACCCCGGTACTCGAGCAAGTGGTGCGGCTGTTCGTGGACCGCCGGCTGGTCGGCATGCGGGTCGAGGTGTATCCCGGTGATCGGACCAGCCTGCAGTACGACCTTGCCCCGCTTGATGGCCCGGAGAGATGAACAACGCACACCGTAAGCCTTGGTGCAACACGCCTTACGGGGGTGCGCGCAAGGCGGTACAGTCAGGGAGATAGGCATGTGCCTAGTAGGCGCATGACCAGCCTGTCTTCATGACGACGGCGAGGCGGCGCCGCGCGAGTCCGGTGGCCATCCAGACATACTGCGCGACACCGCCTCAGTGGTTGGCGTTGAGTCAGGAGGTTGCAGCCTCCTGCTCAACGACCGACTCTGAGGATCACCTCCACCACAATCAGAACCACGCGGACGACGATCATCGCGACGTCCTGGGGCTTAGGCGGTTCCCAGTTTCGGTACCACGGCTTCTTCTCCTCCATCTTGATCCCTTCTCTCAGGGTGGGATCGATCGACGGCCCTTGTGCCGGTCGATGCCCGCGCGGAGCCGGCCAGTACGAGGGAGAGAAGCAGCTTGGTGACTACGGTAAAGGAAGTCTCTCGGTGTCGGTGGCAATGAACGCGGCCGAGACGCTGTTTAGCTAACACAGCTATTTCTCCTACTAGTTCAGCTAGTTCGCTGTACTCCCTTCCTGCTCTGACCAGCGACGATAAGAGCCAAGAAGATCAAGCTGGACGCTCAGCTGACCTCAATGTGATATGCATCACATTTTTTGTGCACTACCGTCGAGGTCGCCGTGTGGGCGCGGGATCATCCAGAAGCACGAGCGCGGCCACCCGCAGGTCCATGTCGGCGGTCCGGCTGGTGTCCCGCCAGTAGTCGCGGTCCTCCTCGGCCTGCTCGCGGGTGGCCCGCATGCGCGGCGTCATCCAGCCGGAGGCGTCGCCGACCTGCTTGGCGTCGACCACGACGTAACCGGCCACCAGTTCGGCGGGCGCGGTCGGCTCGGGGATGGTGATCGTCATCGGGTGACCTCCTGGTCGTCGGTGAGGGGTTTGCAGGACAGGAGCCGGATCGGCACGTCGTCATGGCCGGCCTCCAGACAGGTGCGGCAGAACGAGAGGTCTTCAATGCCCCGGCTCGTCTCGATGGCGGCGTCTCGGTGCATGGGGCAGACGCGCTGCGGGGCCCGCTCGCAGCCCCGCTCGCACGTGAACCGGATCTCGGCGACGGCGCGGTTGTGGCAGCGGCCGAGGTCGATGCTGAACCATGTCGTCTCGGTGTCGCACCGGTTCGCTTCGGCGGTGGCCGCGCGGGCGGCGCGCTCGGCGTCGGTGCTGACGTGGCAGGCGATGAGCCCGGCCGGGTAGGAGTCGATAGTGCCGTCCTGGACGGTGATGTAGTGGCCGCCTTCCGGGGTGCAGCCGTTGCAGAGCGGCCCGCACCAGGGGAGGGCCCGCACCGTCCGCACCGTGACCTCGGCCGCGGGGGTGTCCACGGTGACGTCGTCGTGCAAGGCGAATTCGAGGGCGCGGCGGTGGATGTCGGCCGGATCGGTGCCGGGCACGAGCAGGGCGAGCCCATCAACGTTGACGAGCAGCCGGATTCGGTCAGTCACGGATGGGGCCCTTCTGCGGGTTTGGGGTGGAGTGGCGGAGGTTGTCGAGGACTTCGGCGACGGCCTGGCCGGCGGCGTCGACGCCGGCGCGGTAGCCGGTCCGGTAGGTGTCGATGTCGGCGGCGACGAGGAGGGTGAGGGTGCGGCCCTCGGCGAAGCGCAGCACGTCATACCAGGCCGGGTGTCCGGTGACGATGGCGTCGGTGGTGTACCAGTTGCCGAGGTTGGATCGGTTGGCGACCCACACCTGCTGGCGGGGGCCGCCCCAGTCCATGGCGACGACGGAACCCGCGGGCGGCTCCTCGGTGATCATCTGGGCTCCTGGGGCGGGTGGTAGGCGATCTCGGTCAAGGTGGTGCGCAGGTGGGGGCTCGTGTCGCGCCGGTAGACGGTCATCTCCTGGCAGGCGGGGCATCGGCTGGCCTGGTAGCGGATGAGCGGCCGGTGGCCGGGGTGTGGTGCGGCCAGGCCGATGGCCATCTGCCGGGGGCCGGGGTGAGCGCACTGCTCGCACGAGGGGTCGATGTAGGACATGAGCAGGGCGGGCTCCCAACGCCGCCACGTGATCGGGGTGGCGCCGTCGAGCTCGGGGAGGGCGGGGACGAACCGCTGTTGGACGGCGACCATGCCGCGCAGTTGCTCGTTCTCGACGCGGAGGTGCCGGATTTGCAGGTCGATGTCGGCCTGGAGCGCCTCGATCCGGGCGTGCAGTCTGGCCGTCTCGTCGCGGGGGCCCGCACCCTCGGCGGGGCGCGGGGTGGTGGGGCTGCTCATGCGACCTGTCCTTCCTGGTTGGCGGGCTGGTCGGCCTGCTGGGCGCGGAGGGCGAGGATGCGGGCGGGGTGGATGAACCCGATGGTCTCGACGCCGTCGCCGCTGATACACCACGAGCCGGGCGTTTCCCCGTGCCGGGCCTCAGCGCCGCACTTCTCGCAGTAGACGCGATCCCGGGCGGCCTGGAGCTCCCTCTCGCGGTCCGAGAGCTTGCGGGGGCGCAGGGATGCCCTGGCGGCCTCGATCGCCGCTGCAGCGATCTCTCCGCGCGCCGCAGGCGCCTTCTGCGGGCGGGGGCGGGGCTCCTCGTCGTCGGCCGGGACAGCGGTCAGCGCGGCCAGTTCGGCGAACTTGTCCGCAACCGGGGGAGGCGTTGGCGTGGGCCTGGCCGACGGGGCGACTCCCACCGGGGCCGCCGCCGCGGGCGCGGCCGGCGCGGGCGTGGGCTGCTGGGCAGGCCGGTCGGTGCGGCGCTTGCCGCCCTCGCACGCCGGGCAGTCCCCGCCCTGGTCGAGGTCCTGGCCGTCCTCGCACCGCACGTTCGCGCAGATGCGGGCCTGAACGATGGTGATGGCGGCGGCGACCGGGTCGTTGACGCGCTCGCCCTTGTGCTGCCACCACGTCCAGCGGCGTTCGATCCGCTTGACCAGCTCGGCCGGGGTGCGAGTGGCCAGGGCCCGTTGGATCGCGGCCAGCACCTTGCCGGACGCTCCGCGGCTGATGCGGCGGCGCAGCTCCTCGGGCAGCTGCTCGAACACGGCGGCGGCCGGGTGGGTCGTCGTTGCTGCTGTGGGAGTGGCGGATCCGGGTTCTGCTCCGGGCCGCAGGCCCGCGCCGCCCGGCTCCCCACCTACCTGTAGTGCGCCTACGGCGGGAGGAAGATCTTCTTTCTCTTCCCCTTCCTTTCTCTTAGGTTCCTTTCTCTTGTGGTGCGCAGAATTTTGCGCGGGGCCCGTGCAATCTGTTGCGCTCCCCCCCGTGCAATTTTCTGCGCCCCCCTCCTGAGGCTCCGCCGCGTCGCCTACCCCCCGTGCAATTTTTTGCGCCCCCTGGCTGACCTGGTCTTTCTTCAGGGTCCGGGTGTCGATGGCTGGGGTGATCTCCCGCGTCTGCCGCTTCTCGGGCGGGAGCGGGTTGAAGTGCACCCGGTAGCGGTTGCGGTCCTGCCCGCCGGTCTCGTCCCACTGCGGCGTGATCGTCAGGTACCCCTGGTTTTGCAGCCGGTCGAAGCAGGCGTCGATGGTGCGGACGCTGGACTTGCCGAGCTCCCTCGCCAGGGTCGTCCGGCCCGGGAAGATGCCGTTACCGGCGCGCCCGTGCCAGAGCAGGATGCCGTACAGGCGGACGTCGACGTCCTTGAGCGCACTGTTGAACAGGACGGTGTCCGGGACCATGCGAAAGCCATCAGGCCCGTCTACCTCGATGAAGCCGCCGTCCGAGTAGTCGCTCATTGGGCGTCCACCTGCACGTACGGGTGGCGACCGGCGGGGACGTCGGCGGCGGTGATGTGCGCGAGCCAGCCGGCCAGCTCCGTGTCGGAGGGCGCGGCGAACGTCTCGGGCAGGGCGGAGGCGGCCGCGGTGCGGCGCTTCCAGAAGTCGAACAGCATGCTGCAGAGGTCTTTCTCTCGGCGGGGGACCGATGGGCCGGCGTGGGTTGCCGGGCTCGCGGACCCAAACAGGTCGCGAGACTTACGTCCAACGGCGAAGATCTAAGGCGTGTTTTGGCCGGTCACGCCCGGGTGGTTTGTGCATCCCGGGCGTGTCGCCGGCCTGTTAGGCGGCGGCGGTGGCCAGGCCCTGGCGGGCGCGGGCCTCGTCGCGCAGCTCGTCGGGGTTGAGCCCGCCCCGGACGGTGTTCCGCTCGCCCATGGCGATGGCCTCGTCCAGGCACCGCTCACGGACCGGGCACCGGCGGCAGAACGCCTTGGCCTTGGCCTCGTCGTACGCGGGGCGGGGGCGGCCGCCGCGAAGCGGCTCGGTGTCGTTGACGAACACCCAGCCGGGCACGCCACGGCAGGCGGCCCGGGTGTGCCACTCGGGGAAGATGAGGGCCCGCTTGATCCGGCTGGCCATCACTCGCCGCCCTCAGCGGGCGGGAGGGCGAGGATCGACGCAAGGCGGGTGCCGGTGAGCAGACCCGCCCGGTAGGCGTCCTCGATCACCTGGTCGGCGTCCTTGGTGAACGTCACCGTGGGGGATGGGTTGGTCGGTATGACCCTCACGCCCGGGATGTCCACGCACTCGCCGGTGAGCGGGTTGGCGGTCACGCCGTTCTTGGCCGCCTCGGTGATCAGCGTGTGGAACGCGGGCCGGACCTCCACCGTGAGCTGGGCGCGGCCGGGGCCGAGCAGCTCATCGAGGGCGGCCATCACCCGGTCGGCCTCCTTCGCCGACACGTCGATGGTGATGGTGCGGGCGACCTCGGTGGGCGCGTTCGCCTCCACCCACTCCTGGTACTTGGCGGGGTCGGTGACCTTCACCTGGTAGCCGACCTTCGGCTGAGTGACGGTCGCGAACTGCCGACCGGCGATATGGGCGATCTCCGTGCCGCCCGGCGGGAGCAGCGGCATCCCGTCGTCGGCGGTGGTCTTCAGGGTGTTGATGCGGTCGGTGATGACCTTTCCGACCTTGCGCTTCTCCAGGTAGCGGGCCATGGCCAGTTCGGTGGCGATGGCGCGGCCGGACGGGGCCGCCGGGGCGGCGGGCGTGGCGCCCGCCGCCTGGACGTCGTTGGTGCTCATACGCCCGCCTTCATGGGCTCGTCGGCCTGCGCCGCCTGCTCGGCCCGGTGGGCGATGTCGCGCGCGGCGAGCAAGATTTCCCGCTTCGGCATGAACACCGCGCCGATCGCCTGCTCGTCCGCCTTGCTGATGTGGCCCGCCGCGATCTCGGCGTCGATCTGGTTGCCGATCGCGGTCATCTGGTCGAGCGAGGTCGCGCCGCTGATGGCGACGATGATCCTCGACAGCAGCGACGGGCCGGTATCGGCATTGAGCGGCCGGTCGGTCTCGTCGTGGCCGAGGGACACCTGCTGAGGCACGTTCGCCTGGATGTCCTCCGGCTCCTCGGGGGAGGTGCTGGCGCTGTCCGCCTGCGCGGCCTGCTGGGCGGCGATCTCCTCCGGCGTCGGGTCCGGCCAGGCCAGCGTCCCGCCCACCAGCGCGTCAGTCTGGCCCTTGTTGTAGAGCGACAGGCCGAACTGGTCGCCGAGCGGGATGGACGCCCGCTTGGTGGCGACCGAGATCGCCGACTTCATCGCCAGTTCGTGCGCGTCGCCGCGCGTCTGGTTCTGCGCCGTCTCGGCGGTGCCGTTCTCGTAGTGGCACATCACGTTGCCGTCCGGGTCCTTGATCGTCAGCCGGACAACGGCCCGGTAGCAGACGTCCCACCGGCCCGGCTTGTCGCTGCGCTCCTGCTCGAACACGAGGTCGAGCCGGAGAAGGTCGGTGTCCCAGTTGCCGAACCCGAACACCCGGTTGAGGTGGGCGAGGTTGTCCTGCTGGGTGATGTGCGAATGGCCCTTGCCGTCGCGCATGACGCGCTCGGGGGCGATCGGCTTGAGGAGCTGCCGGATCTGCCGCCGCAGGAAGCCGCGACGGCGAGGCTTCCGGGCCAGCTTCATGGTGGTGCTGAGCAAGGTGACTCCGTTTCCTGGGGCTACGCCAGGGCGTTGGGACCGCTCCCGCCGCCGCTGCCGTGAGTCGAGCCGCGTCGGGGAGGCGCGGCGCACACTAGACCGCTCCACTCTTAACCACTCGAAACATAAGGGTCATTTATTACGTGATTACACTATAGCCCAACGCGAAACCGGTCAATACACTCACCCCTACAGTCTCGCAACTCCTGAACGATCACTCAGCAGGCGCATGCCTGACCACGCCAAACACGCGAGGGGGTTACCAACCGGCCTTAAGATCTCTACGCTTCACCCAGAACATCACGCCTACTGCGCAGCGCCACCGCAGCACGCTGACGCGACACCCAACGCCGAAGCACAGGAGACCTTCCCCATGTCTCAGCCCCCCAACGGATTTGAACTCCGCTTCACAACAGCGGACATGACCGGAGACCAGGTCGCCCGCCTCGGCGTCTCGAACGCGGCCGCCCACACCATCAACCGGCTGCTCAACCTCGTCTCCACCGTGGACGACGACCGCCGCATACCCGGCGACTTAACCCGGGAAGCGCTCGACGCGCTCAAGACCGTGAACAAGGTGGTCGCCCGCTGCCTCATGACCGACATGATGCGCGGCGCCCCAGACGAGGACCTGGCCGACGAATTCGGCATGGACGCATTCACCTTCGTCCGCCAGTACGGCAACCTCAACAAGACCCACCTGGCCGGCGACCCCCAAGGGTTATGGGAAGAACTCCGCCCCACCTGCCCCGCCGAGATCCACGACTCGTGCCCTGGAGACCCAGCCACCGCCGCCCACCACCTCGATCAGTGGATGGCGCGGCATCTCGACTCGCGCGAAGCCGCCCCCGCCCCCACGCACCCAGTGTCCGCCCGCCTGTGACCGCGACCCCTCCCCGGGGCACGCGAGAGGGCCCTCTCCCCACAGCCACGGGGAGAGGGCCCTCTCGCGTTCAAGATCAGTGTGCGCGCCCGGACTCCGGCGGGCAGTCAGCCCCCGAAAGAGCTGAAGGCGGTACCCCTGTCCGGCGGGCGCGCACGACGTCCGCCCCAGGAAAGGACCGCAACGTCTGCCGCACATCATAAGCGGCCCCGGGCGGGGTTACATTCCCGCGAGCTTGACGTCCTCCGCCTTCACCGGCCGCACCACGTTGTAGAGAGCGGAGATCACCGCAGCTCCGCCCGCCTGAGCGACCGCGAAGAGGATGGTCTTCAGATCGCCCGAAGCGACACCAGCCGCGGCCGCGCCGCCGGCGACGATCGCGCCCGACAGCACGTTCTGCCACAGGGAGCGGTTCGCGCGCAGCGGCACCTCGCCGACGCCCGGAGCACCCGCGGGCTTCCACTGGTTGTAGAGCCAGGCGAACACCGCGGCGAGCGCGGCCTGACCGCCGACCACGCCGAGGGTACCCGCGTCGACGGCGTCGCCAGCCGTGAAGATCGCGCCGCCGCCGGCCACGACCGCCACGGAGAGCACGTTCTGCAGAAGGGAGCGAGCACCGCGCAGAAGCGCGTCAGAGATGCCCGGAAGACGATGAACCATGATCGTGGCTCCTTCGCAAAGGGGTCTGGACTGTCCGATTGCGGATGGTGCACGAGTAGGCGGTTAGTGTCGCTTCGGGCTGCTCTCTGGTTATGAACCACGCGCCCGGATGTGCCGACCTACCATGTAGTCACTACATGGGACCGACCTGGATGCGAGAGCCGCCGGTCCACGGCCCGGCACTGTCCGCCGGCCGTATCCGCCTGCTGCTACCGCGGGTCGTAACCCACAAAAGGGGCAATGGTGCCCCTTTGGGGCGCCATCGAGCGTCCGAACCGCCGCACGGGAGCGTGCGACGGAGCTGCTGAGGACAGGGAAAGGGAAGGGATCTGTATGCGTAGACCCCGAGCCATGGTGGTCTACGGCCATATGGCCTGACGGGAACCGGAGCGGGGACAGCTACAGCCGCGGTCCTATCTGGACAACCCATGGTCGCCGTCGTTCTGGTGGCCATACCGGCATGCGTTGCGCTCCTGTACGGAGCCTTTCACGGCATCCTCGTTGCCCAAGCCGTTTGGACAGCGCTCCGGGCAGACGAGGAACCGCGCCGGGAAACAGCTGTAAACGTCCTCAACATCCTGCTCGACAATCCGCCTGACGGACGTCCCCAACCACGAAGGCGGGGACGGCGATGAAGTCAGGCTTCCGGCCCCGCGCCCCGCCATGCGTTCGCGGCCGTACGGCCGCGAACGCGGTCAGGCCCACGTCTTGAGCACGATGCCGAGCACGCCGAACACGAGCGACACAGCGATCGGCACCCACGTCGAGAACCGCTTCGCGTTGTCCGCCATCGTCTGCACCCGCGACCGCTCGGCCGCCCGCTCCTCAGCCGCCGCCTGGATCGCCTTCGCGTGCTCGTCCAGCCGCTCCGACACCGCCCGGTGGTTCTCGGCCACCGTGTCGGCCAGCTCGGCGTGCCGCCGCTCGCCGTGCTCAGTCCGCTGCAGGATGAGCGCCAACTGGCCGCGCACGTCGGTGAAGCCCACCTCGGCGATCCGCCGAACCTCGGCCACCTGCCCCGCCACCCAAGCCTGCTCGTTCTGCTCGTCGGCCATCCCGCACCCCCACTACCGTCAGGCCCGTCACGTCGGGGCGGCACGATAGGGACAAACCGGGCTTGCGTCGCCGAGGAAACTGGTCAGAACTTGGTGGTTGAGTCCACTGTGGCGTGATTCACTAGCCATCCTCGATCGGTCAGTCCCACGGCCTCGCGCAGATCGGCCCCGCGCAGGTCGGCCGTGTCCAGGGCGGCCTCACGCAGGTCGGCTCGGCGCAGGTCGGCCCCGCGCAGGTCGGCCCCATGCAGGCTGGCCTCGCGCAGGTCGGTCCCGCGCAGGTCGGCCCCGCGCAGGTTGGCGAAGGGCAGGATGGCCTCAGCGAGGTTGGCTTTGCGCAGGTCAGCCCCATGCAGGTCGGCCCACCACAGGTCAGCTTTCTGGAGTTGGGCCAGGGGAGTGCGCACCTGGGCCAGATTCAGCCAAATCCTTCCAAGGGATACTTCATCTAAATTGGGGGGATTACGAGCGAGTACAGTGAGTGCCGCCGCGATATCCGTTGTGGGCGGCAGTGGCCCGGTTTTAGGCCACTTGGCCTCCGGCTTCGGGTCATGTTCGCGGACAAAGGCCGCGAGCACGTCAACAATCGTCTGACGGTCGCGAGGGGAATCCGCCGCAAGGCGCTCAAGCGCGTAAATCGCGCCCACCCGGACATCTAGCGACTTGGAGCCGAGTTGCTCAACCGCTTTGGTGTACCGGTCTGTAATCTGGCCCTGCTGTGCCGTCTCCAATGTCCGGGCGGTGTAGATGAGGCCGCCGGCGGTGAACACCAGCCCGAAAACGACACCCCATGCAGTGATCCGTTGCACGACTGCCCCGTGGCTGGCGTGGAGGGCATCGAGGCGCTCCTTGGGCGTGAGCTGGTCAAGCTCGTCCGGAGTGAGGGCCAGTACCCGCAGAAGCTTTGCACGCCGAAGCTGCGCGAGAACCCACCGCACAGCCCCTGTCAGGGCAACCGCGCACCCAAGAACCGCCAGCAGGACCGCAGTCAGGTTGTCCGGCAAGGTATCCAGCACCGGGCTCAACCACGATGGCACCGATGTAGGGGAGGCCAGGAGGAGGCCAAGCGTCGCCGTCGCAACGACGGTGACGATCAGGACGGGCGTGATCCAGATCAACGTCCGCAGCAGGCGGGCACGTCGCGCACTCACACATCCAGAAAACCCCAGAAACTCGGCCAACGGCCGACTTCGATCTTAGGCTAGCCACAATTCGGCGGTTCCGCTTGCGCTACGAGGCGTTGCACGATGTGCTTCCCGCGTGGAAAGTCCTGATCAAACACCGGACGAAGAGACGAAACCGGTCCTCATCCACTACACGACCGGTCAGCTCACCGGCACCCAGGCCGACGCCGTCAACCGGTGGCGGGACCGGCTGGACGAGGATCGACCCCTGCCCGGCATCCAGCACAAGGGCGGCCCGCTGCGCACGTTCTTCAACCTGGACGACCGGCCGCCCTGCTCCCTGTCCGATGTCATCGCCACCGCCGTCATCCGGTTCATGAAACGGCCGCCCGAACCGCTCGCCGTCGCCCGCTACGCGCACGCCTCCCGCCAAGCCCAGATCGACATCGGCCGGTTCGGCGCCCGACCGGATTCGCCCGTGCACAAGAAGGTCAGCTTCTACCTGCCCGAACCCGTGGCCATCGAATGGGAACGCCTGCGCAAGGCCACCGAGCCGGCCGTCCGCGAGTTCGTCGACGCCCTGCGCGAGGAGGTGCGGCAGGAGTTCCCCGGCGCCGACCAGGAGAAGCAACGCGCCATGGCGTTCGCGATGCGGCTGGCCGCCAGCGGCTTGCCCGCGCAGCCGCCCCGCATCCCGGGCGGCGTCATCGCCCGCATGGCCATCGACAAGCACGCCAACCGCGACGTCGAGAAGATGATCGCCGACGCCGTCGAATACGCGCAGGAGACCCACGAGCAGCCCCACCGCGCCCGCCGCGACGTCCACGGCCGCGACGAAACCCCCAACCGAGGCCCCACCCGCAGGCGTCGACGCTGAACTTCCCGCGGGGGAAGCCCAGCGTCGCGCCCACCCGCTACCGGTGCGAGCCGGCCACCACGGCGACGGCCGCCGAACCGGTGTTGACCTTCACCTGCACGTCCACCATCTTCCGCGCGCCGAACGCCCACTGCTCCGGCAGGAACCCGCTCACGGTCACCGTGCCCGACGCCGTCACCGTCCGGGAGCCGATCTGCGCCCCGTCCGCGCGCAACTGCACCTCGGCCGACGACGCCCCCGACAGGGTGAGCGACACGTCCGCCGTCACCGCGCTCCCCGACCGAGGGAACGTTGTCCAGGCGACCCGCGTCAGCGTGGTCGACGTGACGCTGGTGGCCACCGCCACGAACGGGATGGTGCGCACGCTGGCCTGCAACTCCAGCGCCTTCACCCGGGCGCGCAGGTCCGAGATCATGCGTACGAGGTCGGCCTGCTGCAGGTCTCCCGCCCCGATCTTCGCCATGCCTTCTCCTCAGTCCGCGGCGACGGTGTGTTCGCCGGTCATCACGGTCACTAGCTCGCCCTCATCGCTGTCCGGCTGGACCTTCAGGCTGACGATCTTCATAGGCCGGTCCAAGCCCGGCGAGCCATCCGGCAGCGCCGGATACAGGTGGTCGGTCACCACCACGCGCGCCATGCCGCCCAGCTCCCACTGCCACCACCTCACGTCCGGCGTGATCGCAAGGTCGAATTCAAAGAGCTGCTTGGCGCCGCCGGCGGCGTCCGACGCGCGCTTCGTCTCCGCGTCCAGCGCGGCCTGGCTCGTCAGCCCGTCGAACGTGTGCGCCTCCTCGATGAGCGGCCACCCCTCCGCGAGCAGGTCCGTGCGGGTGACGCTCGACAGGAGCACCCCGCCGTCCGGGATGCGCAGTTGCCCCCACGTCTTCGTGGCGAGCCCGCGCCGCGTAGACCTTCGGAACCTCCTGACCGAACCGGGGAACTCGAGGGTCAAGCCGGTGTCCGGCGGCTCGTCGCGGTTGATGCGGCGCAAGATGAACCGGGGCCGGTCGTTGACCGCGTCCCATCCCGGCTTCACCCACCAGTCGAATCCGCCCGGCGCGGCGGCCACCTCGCCGGCCTTGTCGAGGATGGTCGAGAAGTCCTCGCTGCGGTACTCCCGATCGACGGGGGCGCCGGTGCCCTGCACGCCCTCGTAGGTGAGCCACCGCCGGTCGGCCTCGGCCGACGCGTGTTCGAGCAGCCACGTCATCTCGGTGTCGGCCATCGTCCCCGTGCGGGGGCCGGTGAACGCCACGTACCGGTGGCCGTAGATAGCGATGCATTCCTCGGCGCTGATCTTCAGCACGCCGGATTCGCTGTCGTAGTCCTGCGGGTCCACGACTCTGCCGCCCCACACGAGCTGTTCGCCCCGGTAGACGAGGATCATGGTCCGTTCAGGCCTTGTCGCCGCGGCGATCCGCCCGATTGTGTACGCGGCGTCGTACAGCGGGATGTCCGCCGCGAGGGTGCCGGTGCCGCCGAGCGTGATCTCGAAGGAGACGTTCTGGAGCGGCAGCGAGTCGAGCGGCAGGTGCGAGTCCCAGTCGTACAGGACGTACTCGTACGGCGGCGCCGCCCCGGACAGGTCCTGAAGGGTGGTGGCCTGAAGCATCGTCCGGGCGGATCGGTTGCCGAGCTCGTCCGTCGCGTCGACGCCGACCGAGTAAGTGACGCCCGGCGTGAGCCCGGTGAAGGTGTAGACCCTGGACGGCACCTCGGCCACGCGCAGGCCGCCCAGGTAGGCGCCATACCCGGTGACGCCGACGTTGTCGTCGGTGCTCGCGTTCCACGTGAGCGTGATCGCCGTCTTGGACGTGGCGACCACGTTGACCGCGCCCGGCAGCGTCGGCGGCGTGGTGTCGGCCTGCGCCTTCACTGTCCGCGTCCCCTTCGCCGACCGGTTGCCCAGCAGGTCGAGCGCGTCCACCGCCACCGTGTAGACCGCGCCGGCCGTCAGCCCGCTGAAGGTGTAGGTGCGGCCGGCCTGCTCGGCCTTCTTCGCGCCGTTGAGGTAGACGCCGTACGACACCACCGCGGACTGATCGAACGGGGTGTCCCACCCGATCGTGATCCGGCCCGCCCCCAGGTCGGTCACCTTGATGACGGGCGGGACCGGCGGCGTGGTGTCGTTGATCGGCGTGACGACCAGTTCGGACTTCTCCGACCGGTTGCCCTCGTAGTCGTAGGCGTCCACCTGGATCGTCACCGACACGCCGGGCGTCAGCCCGGAGAACGTGGCCGTCCGCGAGGAGGTGTTGCCGCGCGCGATGCCGTTCAGGTACGTCGTGTAGCCCGCCACCCCGGAGCTGTCGTCGCTGGAGGCGTCCCACGCCACCGTCACGCTGGACGGGGTCATGCCGGTCAGGCGCAGGTTCCCTGGCGCCGAGGGCGGCGTCTCGTCCGGGTCCGGGCCGAAAGTCGCGGCCGCCCACGCATAGTTCGGCGTGTCGGACGGCAGGCCGGTGATCAACTTGTGCGACCATGACACCGCATCGGACACGAATTCGTCAACGGCCGTGGTCGAGAAGACGCGTTTGATCGCGCCGTCGTTCCAGTCCCGGGTCACGTAACCCTTGTGGCTGTAGCCGGACGGCCACGAATGCACCGACGTGTCGTTGCCCAGCACGTAGGCGGCCGCGCCGACGAGCGACACGCACCCGTCCGGCAGGTCCGACACGCTGTGGTAGGCCGACCCCGATGTGAGCCCGGTGCTGGAGCCGTAGTAGTGGTCCGCGTTGGACAGCTCGAACATCCAGATGGCGATCCGGTCCGTCGAGTCGCTGACATTGACGGTGACGGACGAGTCGCTTCCGAAGCTGATCTTGCTGAGCAGGCGGATCGGAAAGGTGTGCCGCGTCCACTCGTGCTCCTCGTAGCTGCCGGAGATCGAGTTCACGCCGGCGTAGCTGGAAACGAACAAGACGATGCGGTTGCCGTAGCCGACGCTGCCGAACGAGTAGGTGTGTGAAGTCGATGGCGACTGCGTGCTGTACGGCAGTGCCATCCGAACCAATCCCATACCGCCGCCCCCCGATGGCCGATGTGGGTAGATGCGCGGCGGATCATCCCGAATCGGGGGGTTAGCGTCGCCTCAGCTCCGGCAGGGTCACACCCAGGCGTCAAATGCCTCCACCACCAGCCGTGGAGTGCCCTGGACGCCCTCGACCGGCTGACCGGCCAACGTGAGCGTGTTGACGCCGGGCAGCAGCATGAACCACGCCGGCAGGTGCGCCACGGCGCTGCGCCCGGGTCGAGGATCCGGGTAGATCTCCGGCGGCACGTACGCCCACACCTGCCTGGTGGCCAGGTCGAACGACAGGCTGTACTGCGGGTTCGAGGGCAGGCTGGAGCCCGTCATGGCCCGCATCACCGTGCCCGACTCCTGGTGCGTGATCGTCCAGTCCTTGATCGGCCCGTACAGCCTCATGCGGGCCGGGATCTGCGGGTACGTGCCCGCCATCGTCAGCGTCAGCGACGCCTCGCCCGGCAGCGCCCCCACGACCGCCGTCGCCGACACGGGCGCCACCGCGTAGCGGCGCGGATCGCCCGACTTTACGGTGAACGACCACCGGAACGCCATCGACCCGGCATCCTGCGGCGGCGGCATGTCGCTCAACCGCACCCGCGCCTGCAGCGTGTGCAGGGCGTCCTCGACCCTGAGCACGCCGATCTCCCGCGGCTCCAGCATCGCGAGGAACCGCTGCTTGGCCTCCCGCATCGCTCCCCGCGACGGCGCGACCGCCACCCCGGACAAGGTCACCACCCGGGACGCGTACTGGCCGGCGCCCGCCCACGCCCCATCGACGCCGCCAAGCGGGGACGAGCGCGGCCGCACATCCGGCGTCGAGGACCAGCCCTGAGCGGACTCCACCACCCAGTCCACGCCCCACGCATCCCGGACGTTGCCCGCCCACGAGCCCACCCGGTAGACGGGCGACTCGATCGCCGAGTACGGGACCGGCGTCGTGCCCACCCGCACGGCGTTGTCGGCCGACTCCTGGCCGAGCGCGTCGAGCGCGACCACCCGCACCCCGTAACCGACACCGGCCGTCAGCCCGGTGATCGTGTGCCGCCGCGTGACCGGCCCATCCACCGTGTAATCCATGCCGGGCGTCGAATGCACGCCCTGCCCGTCGAGGTCGATCCGGTAGCCGACCACCCCGAAGTCGTCGCTCGACTGCGTCCACGCGACGGTGATCGACTCCTCGGCCGCCTCCACCGTCAACTCCGGCGGCGTGGGCGGGGTGTCATCGAGCGTCCGCACCACCAGCTCGGCCGGCTCGCGCGAGCGCTGCCCGATCGCGTCGATCGCCCACACGCCCACCGCGTAGTCGGTGTTCTCCACCAGGCCCTCGAACGACATGGTCCGCTCGGCCCGATTACTGGCCACCTTGTCGCCGTTGAGGAAGACGTCATAGCCGGTGACCGGGTCCTCGTCGGCGGCCTCATCCCACGCCACCGAGAACGCGGTGTAGTCGACGTCAGTGGCGCGCAGGTTCGGCGGCGTCGAGGGCGGCGCGTCCGGCGCGGTACGGACTTCAAGGACTGCCCGCGCCGACCGGTTGCCGGTCGGGTCGGCCGCGTCCACCTCCACCAGGTAGGCGTGATCCGCGACCAGACTGGTGAACGTGACCGTGGTGGCCGTCTGGTCGCCGCCGTGTGGTTCGCCGTCCAGCCACACCCCGTACCCGGCCACGCTGACGTTGTCGCTCGCCGGCTGCCAGGCCACGGTCAGCGTGGTCCTGGTCCTGGCCGTCATCTCCAGCCCGGCCGGAACGGTGGGCGGGGTGACGTCCGGCGTCGTCACCTGGAGCTGCAGCCGGTCGGAGCGGCCATCGGCGGCGGCCGCGTCCACCTCAATCAGGTACGTCCGCCCCTCGACCAGGTCGGTGAACGTGTAGGTGGTGCCGGTCTGGTCGTCGCCCACCTTGGAGCCGTCGAGATAGACGCCGTACCCGAGCGCGCCCACCTCGGGCGGGGTCCACTCGACCGTCACCGAGTTCGGGCCCAGCGACGTCGCTCGGACGCTGAGCGGCCCCGGCGGCAGCGTCGAGACCGGAGGCGCCACGCGCCTGGCCGGAACCGGGTAGCCGCGGCCGTATCGAGCCATGGGCAGGTCACCTCACCATTCCGAGAGCGAAGGCCGGGGAGGGGGTGAGGGGTTGGAGGGGGTTAGAAGCGGGACGCCCGGGTCACCGCGGCCTGCCAGTTGGAGACCGGCTGCGGCGGCAGCACGTCGATGGTGAACGTCAAATTGTCGATGTACGCGGCGTCATCGCCCGCGGCCTGGCTGCCGTCCTTGACATAGCGGAACGTCAGCACCTGGCCGGGTGTCACCGCGAACTCGGGCGACTGCGTCCACGAACCCGCCCCAGAAGCGGCGACCTCGGTCTTCTCCGTGCCGGCGATGAGGAACCGGAACCAGTCGTAGCCGGACTCCGACGACACCCGGTACCAGAAGCGGACCGCGCTTCCCCCGGGCGGGACAGTCACCGTGCAGTCGGACGTGCCGTTGTCGTTGGTGGTGGGGGACTTGAAACAGCCCGCACCGGACTGCGGCGACGTGGTGGAGCGGGCCCAGTTGCCGCCGAACGTGACGACGTACGCGGTGTCGTTGAAGTCCTCGACAAGCTCAGCCATCGGTCAGTGGCCCTCGCGCCAGTACAGCTGCGCAGTCACATCCACCGCAGCCGCCGCGATGACGACGACCGCGAGCCAGCCGCCGGGCGCGACGATCACCTCGTCACCGAACGGGATGAACTCGCTGACGCCGGCCTGCGGGTGAATCCGCTGCCCGATCACGATGTCGCCCAGGGTCGGCTCCGTGGTCCAGGCGGCGGCCGGACCCTTAACGGCGGTGATGGTCGAGTCCGGGGTCGCCGGGTCCAGCTTCACGACGGGCACGGCGACGGGCACGGACGCGCCGCCGCCGCCCGCCGTGGTCTGGCGGGCCACCAGGGACCGGACGGGCTGCGCGGCGCTGTTGGTGCCCCGGTAGGAGATCCGGTAGCCGTAGACGGCGATCCGGTGACTACCGGGGTTGGCGATCGGGTTGGTGATCTGAAGGATGGTCTTCTGCGCGGTGCCGGACGCGACGTCGTCGGCGGACGCGGTGTACTTGGCCATTTATCCCCCCGAATGCTTGGTTCGGCGGGGAGTATGCCGATCAAGGCCGCTTACGTCGCTCTGGCGCTGGTCACCGCCACGAGTCCCACGCCTGGACCACCATGCGCGGCATCCCCGCCTCCCCCGGCACCGGATCCCCGGCCAGGACGAGCGTGTTCGGGCCGTTCTGCAGCGCGAACCGGGCAGGGAAGGAGCCGAGCAGGCCACGGCCGGGGCGCGGCTCCGGGTGCACGTCGGGCGGCACGTACGCGAGCACCACCCGCGTGGCCAGGTCGATGTCCAGGCTGTAGCGGGAATCCGCGAGCAACTGCGTGCCCGGCTTCGTCCGGATCACCAGCCCGCTCTCCCGGTGGGCGATGGTGAAGTCCCTGATGGGCCCCCACACGCGGATCTGCGCCGGGATCCACCGGTAGTCGCCCGCCATGTGGACGCTGACCGACGCCGACCCCGGCAGCGTCTCGATCTGCACTTCGTCGTAGATGGGGCGGACGGCCGTGCGGCGAGGGTTCGGCGCGAGCAGCGGCAGCACCCACGAGAACGCGGTCGAGCCCTCGTCGGTGATGTCGATCCCGCCGTTCAACCTGACCTGAACCTGCCTTGTCAGGTCGCCCTCCTGCACGCGCAGCGTGCCGAGCTGCCGCGGCGTCAGCGCCGCCTTGATCCGGTCCTGCGCGCCCAGCATGCCCACCCGCGAACGGGCGACCGCCTTCCCCGCGAGAGTGATCCGGCGAGGCCCGAAGCTCCCCGGCCCGGAGAACCCGCCGTCACCCGAGTCCGATTCGGCATCCAGCGGCGCCACCTCGGCCGTGGACGCCCACCCCTCCTCTTCCTCCACCACCCAATCGACGCCGTACGCGTCGCGCGCGTTACCCGTCCACCCCTCCAGCCGGTAGACCGGCGTCGCGTTCGGCGCCCAGTCCGCCGCCAGCGTCGACACCTGCCGTTCCACGATGGGGCCACGGCCGCCGCCGTCATCAACCGCGCGCACCCCGATCAGGTAGGTGCTGCCCGGGTTCAGGCCCTCCACCACGTAGCCGAGCGCCGCCGTCGCGCCGGTGACCGCCCCGTCCAGCAGCACCTCGTAGCGGGCGATGCCGAGGTCGTCGGTGGCGGGCTGCCAGGCCAGCGTCACCGACTCCACGCCCGGCGTCGCGGTCACGCCGGGAGGAGCGCCGGGCAGCGTGTCGGCGAGCGTGGTGAAGCCGATGGTGGAGATGGGGGAGCGGTTGCCGCTGGTGTCCACCGCGTCCACCCCGGCCGTGTAGGTGCGGCCCCGGCCGAGCCCCTCGAACAGGTGGGACAGCTCGGTCTGGTCGTCGCCGATCTTGCTGCCGTCGAGGTACAGGCCGTACCCGGCCAGGCCCACATCGTCGGTGGAGCCGTCCCACACCAGGGTGGCGGCGGTGTGCGCGAGGTCGAGCAGCCGCAGGTTCTCCGGAGCGGTGGGCGGCGCGAGGTCGGTCACAGCGAGCACGCTGATAGTGGAGCGCTGCGATCGGTTGCCGGCCGCGTCCCGGGCGTCCACGCCCAGCTCGTACGTGGTGCCCTTGGTCAAGCCGGTGAAGGTGTAGGTGCGGCCGGTCTGGTCGGCGCCGACCTTGGAGCCGTTCCGGTACAGGCCGTACGCGGTGACGCCGACGTCGTCGCTGGCCGGGCTCCACGCGATCGACGCCGTGGTGTCGGTGACGTCGGTGGCGTGCAGGCCGGGCGGCATCGTGGGCGGGTTCGGGTCGATCCGGCCGAACGCGGCCAACGCGATGCCGGTGTTGTAGGAGCCGCCCGTCGAGCTGGCCCGGTAGGTGACGCGGCCGGCGGCCGGCAGCCCGCCGGCGTACACCTGCCCCCGGACGACGGTGGTGGAGTACCCGCCCGCCGACGCGGCGGCGGTCAACCCGGATGGCGACCAGGAGGAGCCGGGGCTGCCGGGCGTGATGCGGCCCTCGGCGGCGATCACGTACCCCTGCGCGGCGGGCACCGTGACGGCCGTGCAGGTGACGGAACCGGTCGAACTGTAGCCGTCCGTCGCGTACAGCAGGTCGGGGCAGTCGTCGCGTTCCTCCGCGTACATGATGACCGCGTTGTCGCCGGAGAGGTCGAACACGCCGGCGTACGCCTCGGTGCCGTTGGCGATCTTGGACCACACTGCGACCTGGGCGTAGCCGAAGTTCTCCGCGACCTTCGCGTACGGCGTGTGTGTCGCCGACTCCTCGCCTGGGTCGTCCACACCGAACAGCGACACCGTCACGACGATCAGCCGGTTCCCCGCTTTCGGCGTCTGCGGGAACGACACCGAATAGAACGTGTTCCCCTCAGCGAGGCTGTAGCTCTGCCATAGACGACCCATACCTGTGCCCCCCGTCTACCGGACCAGCGCGCCGAGCCGCCGCGCCGCCTGGTTGCCGATCTGAACCTCGTCCTGGCCGGGCTGCGGGTAGACGTTCACCGTCGCCGACCCGCCGACCCCGGCCGTGCCCTGGGCGACCTGGCGGGCTCGCGGCGCCGACCGCGACGCCGCGTACAGGTCTGCCGCCGTGGTGCCGACGACGCCGCCGGACGCGAACCGCTGCAGGCGGCCCTGCCGGGCGGCGGTGTTGACGGCGTTGATCCACCCTGTGCCGAGCCAGCGGGCCGCTTCCGGGCGCAGCCACGCCTCACCGGGGCTGACGGCGGCGAGCATCGTGTCCCGGCCGGGGGAGTAGCCGGGCAGCACCCCGTACCCGCCGCCCGGGACGACACCGCCGAGCGCGAACGACAAAGCGGGCAGCGTGGGCAGCTTCAGCTTGCCCGCCACGCTGTTCCAGAGTTTCGCGATGCCGTTCGTGTAAACCGTGTCGATCACGGACTTGATCGGCCGGCGGATGCCCTCGGCCACGCCGGACCACGCCGTGCTGATCGACCCCTTGGCGTCGCCGAAGAACTTCTTCACCCGGTCGATGAAGCCGGACACGCCCGTTTCAGCCGGTTTAAGCCCTGATGTCGTGCTGTCGGTTACGCCCTTCCAGGTGGCCCTGGCCGACGCGGGCGCGTCCTTCTGCAGCTTGAGGAAGGCCAAGCCGCCGTCCTTGATGAAGGCGTCGATCTTGGCCTTGCTCGGCGGCAGACCTGCGGCCGCGTCCGACTGGATGGATCGCCACGCGTCTTGCAGTGCCTTGGGCGCCCCGGCCTTGAGCTCCAGGAACTTGGCGTTCCCGGTCTGGACGAAGGACGCGAACTTCTGCTGGGTGATCGGCAGACTCGCGGCCGCGTGGTTCTGGATGTCGGCGAGCATGCCGTGGACGGCGACCGGCGCATCCTTCTTCAGGTCCAGGAACTTCGCCCCGCCGGCCTGCACGAAGGCGTCGATCTTGGCCTGGCTGGGCGGCAGACCTGCGTTGATGTCCGCCTGGATGGCCGCCCAGGCGTCTTTCACATGCTGCGGCGCGGTCTGCTTGAGGGTCACGAATTTGGCGCTCGTCCCCGTGGTGAAGGCGCCGATCTTAGTGTTGAGGGCGGCCGAATATGTGTTCGACTGGCCGGTCAGTGACGTCCACATGTCGGCCCAGTTCTTCTTGACCGTCATGATCGCGGGCGCGAGCTTCTTGACCAGCTCCTCCGGGGAAGGGACCAGCCCGGCGGCCAGGCCCATCGGCCCGGACACGAGCGACCCAAGCGCGGCCGCCGTGGTGTTGCCGCCCGCACCCTTCACGGTGCCGTTGATCGCGCCATAAACGGCGCCCAGCAGCGACCCGATCGGCCCGACGACCGACCCGATCAACCCGCCGTCGATCGCGCCCTTCGCCGCGCCCGCGCCGGTCTTACCGAGATGCTCCTCAGCCTTGGCCACGACATCGTTAATCCAATCGCCGCCGAACATCGACGCCACGGCGAGGCCAACGCTCGCCGCGCCGACCCCGACCTTCGCGGCGGTGCCCGCCTTGCCCGTCTTGCCCGTCGTGGCCGGGGTGGGCGTGCCGGTCGTCCCGCCGGTCTTCTTGCCGGCCCCGGCAGAGGTGTCGAACAGGGCCGCCGGGTTGAGCTTGGTGAACCACGACGACGCATCGATCTTCTTCTTCGTGTCGAACACCGAGTCGGGGCGGACCTTCTGCATCCAGCCGCCGGGGTCGAGCTTCTTGTCGCCGATGTCCCCGACCAGCCCTTTCGGGTTCAGCTTGGACACCCACCCGGACGGGTTGATCTTTTCCCCGACCGCGCTGATCAGGTTCTTCGGGTTCAGCTTGGAGAACCACGACGACGTGTTGATCTGCCCGGTCGGCTTCGCGATCAAGCTGGTCGGGTTGACCTTCTTCAGTGACCCGGCCACGTCCACCTTGGACAGCGCGGTCTTGAGCTTCGTGCCGACGTCGCCGAGCTTGTCCAGGCCGAGCACGCCGGCCAGGCCGCCGAGCCCGACGCCGACCTTCCCGACCGACGTCTTCAGCCCGTCCAGCGCCTTGGACAGGACGCCGGTCTTCTTCGCCCCGCTGTCCGCCTTCTTGCCGGTGGCATCGACGTCGCTGCCGAGGCTGCGCGTCTTCTTCCCGGCCTCGTCGGCGGACCGGCCCACGCCGTCGTAGGCGTCGGCGAGCTGGTCGGCGTTCTTGGCCGCGTCCTTCGTCTTCTTCCCGCCGTCGCCGCCGAGGTCCACGTCGACGTCGGGGCCGCCGCCCTTCTTCCCCTTCTTGCCGCCGTCGTCATCGTCGTCGCTGCCGCCGAGCAGCTTGGACAGGCCGGTCAGCTTGGACAGGCCCTTGCCCGCCTTGCCGAGCAGCTTGATTCCCTTCGACAGCATCGACAGCTTCTTGATCAAGCCGCCGATGACGACGCTGACCAGGCCGAGCACGAAGATCCAGCCGAGGATGTCGCCCACGAACGGGATGTCGCTGATCTTGGTGAGCCACTGGACGACGCCGCGCAGGAACGCCAGGAAGTCCGTCAGCGTGCCGTCATCGACCACCGCCTCAGTGATCCGGCCCAGGAAGGTGGCGACGTCCTTGATCAGCCCGCCCGCCTCGCGCATCAGCGGAATGAGCTGGTCAAAGAAGCGCTTCAGCCGCTCCTGCGTCTCCGGCTGGTCGATCCACCGGTGGAACTCCTCGGCCGACTTGGCGAGGTCCTCCAGCATCGTCCCGCCAGCCTCCTGGCCAGGCCGGAACAGGCCGGCGATGGCGCCGCCGACGTTCTTGACGATCCGCCACAGCTTGGAGGCGGTCTCCCACGCCTCGCCGAAGTACCGCGCCAGCGACCCGTCATCGCGGACCCGCTTGGACCACGAGTCGAACCGTTCGGCCCCGTCGAGGATGAGGTCGGCGAACCGCTCGACGTACGGGAGCGCGACGACGATGATGTTGCGGATCCCGGACAGCGCCTTGACCCCGGCCCGCCCGAAGGTGCCGGTCGCCCGCGCGTTCGACGCCATGACCGCCGTGACGTCCTGGTTGAACCCCTTGTCGCCGAAGAGGGCGCCGAGCCCCTCCTTGGGGTCAGAGATCACCTTGCCGATCTCCTCGGCGGTCGCGACCAGCCCCTTGCGGATGGTCGTCAGCAGAGGCATCCCCTGCTTGACGGCCTTCTTCAGGGGCGGCGCGAGCGCGTCCTGCACGTCCCACTTGAGGTCCTTCAGGACGGGCCGGACCTCGCGGTGGATGAACAGGACAAGATCACGCATGAGCGGAGACAACTCGGCGAGCGCCTGCGCCGCCGGATCCACCCCACCGCCGCCGGTCTGGCCTGCGGTCTTGGCCGCCTTGCGGGCCTTCGCGAGCTCGGCCTCGGCGTCCTTCAGCCGTTCGACGGCCAACATCTGGTCCCACAAGGCTTCGCGAAGATCGCGAGCCGCCCTGACCTGGGCTTTCTGGGCCGCCTTGACGCCGTCCTGGGCTTCCTTCACGCCATCGATCGCCGAGGCGACGCCGCGCTGGGCGTCAGCGATGGCGCGAGCGCTGTCCACGGCCGATTTCGCCGCATCCTTGCGCGCCTGGCCGAGTTCGTACTCTGCATCCTTTTCGGCCTGGATTGAGGCGGCGAGGCGTTCCTTGGCCGCCTCGACCTCCTTGGAGCCCTCGACCCCGCGGGCGTCGGCCTCGGCCTTCTCCTCGGCGAGGTCCCCATTCCTCTCCTTGACCTCGTCGAGCCGGAGCAGCGCCTGACGGTAAGCAAGATCGGCCTCGCGTTTGTCCAGGTCAGACGCGAACGGATCCTTGGTGACCTTCTCCAGGCGTTCCTTGGCCCGCTCGATCGCGATCTTCGCGGACTCCTCATCGAGCGCCCCGCCACGCTCGGCCAGCGCAAGATCCTCAAGGCGTTCCTTGGCCTGCCGCCTGGCCTCGTTCAGGTCGTTCGTGGCCCGCGCGGTGGCGCGTGAAGCCTCGGCCACGCGGCGCTCGCTCATCTCGACGCGGCGAGCCGCCTGCTCCTGCCGGTCGGCCGCCGCGGCGACCGCGTCGCTCACCCTCTGACGTGCCTCGGCTACGCGATCAACGGCCTCACGGACGCGGGCCTCGGCCTGCTCGACCGCCTTGGCCGCCTCAACCGTGGCGTCGCGGGCGTCGCCGACCCGCTCGTTGGCCAGCATGCGGGCGTGAGCCGCGTCCCGGATGCTGCGTTCGGCGTTCTTGATCCTTTCGGCTGCCGCCTCGCGGGCCTGCGCCGACGCCGCCCCCGACGCCGCCGCCTGCTTGTCCGCCTGCGACAACGCGCCCAGCGCCGTACCGACCCCGGAGAAGCCGACCAGCAGCGTGGCGAGGCCCTGCGCGGCCGTCGTCACCAGGCCGGGCAGCACGCCGAGCACGCCAACCGCCTGAGCGCCGGCGGCGACGACCGCGCCGAGCCCGGACGCGAGCGCCGTCGCCCCGGCCGTCGCGAGCAGCAGCCCCGAACCGGCCGCCGCGACCTTCCCCAGGGTGGCGACGAGCGCGCCCGCCTGACGGGTGGCGGACTGGTCGAACTGGACCGGTATCCGGACCGGGCGCCGCTCGGTCTCCTGCCGGAACTTCTCGCCCTCCGACCGGGCGGGGGAGGTGTCCGCGCCGACCTCGACATCCGTCGCTGCGGCCCGCGCCGCCTGGTCGACGTCGGCCCGCAGTTGGGAGCGGTCAACCTCGGCCTGGAACCGGATCCGGACATCGGACCGGGCGACCCCGTCGAGGTCTCGGCGAAGCTGCGACCGGTCCACAGTCGCCTTCACTCGTACCTCGGCCTCACGCTCGGCCGCCCGCGCCGCCGCCTTCGCCTCGGTGGCGACCTGCCGCGCCTCGATCTCGGCCGCAAGCTTGGCCTTGACCGCTCTCGTGCGCTGGTCGATCTCCCGCTGAAGCTTGCCCTCGTCAACGGCCGACAGGTCGGCCACGACCTTGATGTCGATCCGACCGCCGTCGAGCCCCCCGCCAAGCTCGTCCGCCATCCGTCCTCACCCCCCGATGAGCCGCAGGGGAGGGTGACGTAAAAGGCCGCTAACGTCGCCCAGGGGGACGCAAGCGGCCTAACTGGACTTCCCGCGTGGGAAGCCAGGGGCTGGGCGAGCAGCGAGCGTACGATGCGCTGCAAGCACTGGAGGGGCCCATGACTTTGTACCTGCATCTGCCGGGCGACACCGGCAAACTGAAGCACCTCATCAGCCTGCCGGGCAGCGAGGTCTTACCCAGCGCGCCCGGCGGTCTCGACGAGGTTTCTCCCGACAGAGCGCTTATCTGTGTGCTGGACACGGGGCCGCGCGACGTGGCGGGGTACATCGTCTCGGAAGTCGACTTCGCCAACTGGACCCGTCCCGGCGACGACCGGCCGAAGACCTGGCTCCTCATGGACCGCCAGGTCGCTGACGGCCTGTGCCCCGAAGCGCCGAAGCGGCGCCAGCACTGGCAGTCCGGCCTGGAAGCCGACGCCGAAGCCGCCGCGCACCCCGACAACCTCATCCCCGTGGCGCGCACAAGCCGCAGCGGGATCGGTTTCAACATCGAACTGCTGCGCAGGTACGCGAAGGCCCTACGCGGCGAGCCACAGGGCGACAGAAGGGATGACCTCCTGACAGATGCCGGGGTACGGCGCATAGCCGCCACCGACCTCACTGCCCTCGCCGACGAACTGGAGAAATGGGCCGCGCACGACTGGATCGCCATCATCGACCTCGTCGGAGGGGAACGCGAGAATCTGGCGGGGCCGCTCCCTCCCTTCCCTGGTGCCGGCCCGAGCGAGAACCGACCAGCCTAGAAGAGGGCTGAGCCTCCGGCGCGACTAGTCGGAGGCTCACATCCCCCGCTAGCCGGGCCAGAGAGCGCACACAAGCTCGAATCGGACTTTCCGCGTGGGAAGTCCCTTTCAGCCGCCGCGGGGACGCTAGGGCGCCGTGCTGGCACCATCCGGCCCATGACGGCCGCGACCTTGGCCCTGCTGATCGAGCAGGGCGCCACGTTCGAGCACGAGCTAGCCCTGTCCGACGACTCAGGCACCGTCGTCCTGACCGGCTACACCGCCCGCATGGACATCCGGCCGTGCGCCGGATCCGCGACCCTGCTCCACCACCTCGACACCGCCGAGGGCGGGGAAATCGCCCTCGACGGCCCCGCCGGGCTCGTGCAGCTGCGCATCCCCGCCACCATCACCCGCGCGTTCACGTGGGAGCGCGCCGTCTACGACCTGCTGCTCACCTCCCCGGACGGCGACGACACCCGCCTCATCGAGGGGCCAGTCACGGTCAAGCCGGGGGTGACCACCTGATGGCCCTGCACGCCCCGATGATCGTCACCAGCACCGAGCAGCGCACGCACATTCATGTCCACCCCCGGCCGACCGTCGTTCAGGTCCGCACGCCCGGCGTGCAGGGCCCGCCAGGGCCGCAGGGGGAGCGCGGCCCGGCCGGACCCGGCGGCGGCGGCTTTCACACCCACGAGCAGACCGAACCCGCTCTCGTGTGGACCATCCCGCACGAACTCGGCCGCCGCCCCGCCGTGGCGGTCGAGGACGGCGACGGCAACGAGATCGACGCACACGTGTCCTGTCCGGACATCGCGACCGTCATTGTCACCCTTGGCGCGGCGACCGCCGGCCAAGCCCACCTCAGCTAAGGAGCCCAGCATGGCCGTGAAGAAGATGCTCGCCGGCGACTACGACTTCGGGCAGGGCAAGCTACTCAACGTCGGCGACGCCACCGCAGACACCGGCGTCCCCTCCTGGGGCCAGGTGAAGACCCTCGTCACCTCGGCGGTCTCGAACCTCGACTACAAGGGGTCGGTGCGGGTCGCCTCGACCGGCAATGTCTCGATCTCCTCGGCACCGGCCACGCTGGACGGGGTCACGCTGGCCGCGGGGAACCGGCTGCTGCTGAAGGACCAGACCGCGCAGGCCGAGAACGGCATCTACGTGTTCGCCTCGGCCGGGCAGCCGCTCGCCCGCGCCGTAGACGCGGACGCCGGGACCGAGGTGACCCCCGGCCTATGGGTCACCGTGGAGGAGGGCACCACCCACGCGGACACCGCGTGGTGGATCACCACGGACGGGCCCATCACGATCGGCACCACGGCGATCGTCTTCTCGCCATTCCCGCTCACCTCCGGCGGCGGCGACGGGCTCGCGAGCTACGACGCTGTCGGCCCCGCCACCGCGGGCAACACGTGGACGGTCAACCACGGCCTCGGCAGCACGGCCATCGTCGCCCAGGTGTGGGACGTGGCCACCGGCGAAGAGGTGGACGTCAAGAAGGTCGTCACCAACGCGAACACGCTGACCATCTCGGCCGGCGTGACGCTCGCCCAGAACGGATACCGCGTCGTCGTCTTCGCCAGGCCGGTCGGATGAGCCGCCACCTCTCCCCGCTGCACCTGGCCCAGCTCGACACCGACCCCGACCCGCCCCCGGCAGGGCACCTCGCCGTGTACGCCGGACAGGACGGCACGCTGCGCGGCATGAACCCCGCCGGCCGGCCCGCCCGGCTCGCCCCGTGGCGTACCAGCCGGGCCGACACCGACCTGCTGGTGCCACCGGACCAGTCGGGGACGCCCGCCCTGTCCTTGGACGTACAGCCCGGCCTGCACGAGATCCGTGCCTACCTGGTGGTGCGGCCGTACGAGGCCAACCGGGTGCTGATGGGCATGGACCTGGCCGGGCCTGCGACGAGTCTCCTGCACGCCACGACGACGGTGATCTACTCGCCCGACAACGAGACGGCATACACGTACGCGACGGCCGAGTACGGGCCGCTCACGCACCAGTGGATGTTCTGGATCATGTGGGGTGCTCCCGTCATCCAGCTCCGCGTGGACGGGGTGGTGGACGTGACCGAGGCGGGCACGCTCAGCCTGGCACCGACCGTCCAGCGCATGCGGTGGTCGTACGACATGAGTTGGCCCTACGACTGGAACACGAACGGCGGCGAACTCAACGCCGCCGAGACGCCAGCGCACAGCGAGGGAGGCTCCGCGCTTCTTACCGCGTCGGGCGAGGACGGGTGGGCGGAGCTGTGGCGGTCCGACACCTTCAGCGGCAGCACCTACCGGTACACGGCCTGGCTGTACTCGCCCGCAGGCTGGTCGAGCGCCGGACTGACAATCTACTGGTACGACGACAGCGGCTCACAGGTGGGGCAGGGGCAACTGATGGAGCCGATCCCGGCCGGCGAGTGGAAGCAGTACGTGATCGAGGGCCAGGCGCCGGAGAGCGCCAGCCGGGCCGAGGTGTACGTCAGCATGGCCGGGTCGCCTCCGGCCGGGACCGAGCTGTACGTCGATGACGTCGTGCTGGAGCAGATGTCCGGGCAACTCCAGGTGTCGGCCGGCTCCCTGCTCGCCGCCTCACCCATGTGAGCCCTGGGTTAAGGCCGTCGCTCGGGCTGGTGCGACGCGAGGCAACGTGCCGAGTACCTGTCTCGTGCCTTGGCGGGGCGTGGAGTGCGGCGTACCGCTTTAGCGAGGTGGCCGCCTTTCCAAGAGGCCAGGCCGGGCACGGAGGTCTTACTGCCGCGCCCTAGTACGCCCCCACCCGCGATAACTACTGTCAGTTATCAATCCATAGCGTTAGGTAGTATAACTGGAGGGTTATGCGTCTCCCCCTGCGCTTCGCAGTCCTTGCTGTCGCGGTCCTGGCCGTCCCGCTCACTGCTCCCGGTCCTGCCCACGCCCAAGCGCGTCCTATCCATCAGGCCGCGCCCCCGCCCCTGCTGCGGGCCGCCATCGCCGATCTGACCGTCGCCGCCGAGAGCCGGGAAGGCTACAAGCGCACGTCGTTCAAGCACTGGGTCGACGACGACGCCGACGGCTGCTCGGCCCGCTACGAGGTGTTGATCGCCGAGGCGATCGACGCCCCCGAGGTCGGCCCGAAGTGCGCCCTGACCGGCGGCGCCTGGTACAGCTACTACGACGACGTCGTGGTCGAGGCGGCCTCCGCGCTCGACGTCGACCACCTGGTGCCGCTGGCAGAGGCATGGGACTCCGGCGCCTCCGGCTGGGACGCCGGCAAGCGCCAGGAGTACGCCAACTACCTGGCGGCGCCCGAGCACCTGGTCGCCGTCACCGCCCGGTCCAACCGTCAGAAGGCAGACAAGGACCCGGCCGAGTGGTTGCCGATCGAGCAGGTGCGCTGCCGGTACATCGCCGAGTGGGTGGCGGTGAAGCGACACTGGGAGCTGAGCGTGGACGCCGCGGAGAAGGCCAAGCTTGCCGAGGTCGCTGAAGGCTGTCCGAACGCGCCGCTGGCGCGAGCCTCCTGACGGCAACGCTCTCAGCCGTGGCGGCTCTCCGGGGACTGTAGGGATTCCGGACCGGAACGGGGCGGCAGATACTTCTGCCGCCCCGTTCTACTTGATCGTGTTCGCCGTCGCGGCCATTATGCCGAACGCCCTGTCGATGCCCTTCTTCGCCTTGCCTCCGATCCAGTCCGGCCGTCGTGCTTCGCGGGGCTTCGGCCGACGCCGGTCGGCGGCCAGCACCGCGATCTCCTCCAAGATCTGCGTGAGGATCTCGTAGTCGCGCGGCCACGGGTCGGCCCGCTGCGCGGGCGTCAGGTTGACGATGGCATCAGGGGGGAGACCTTCCGCTCGGGTGAGTAGCCGCCGTACTCCAAAGAACCCGGGCTGCCCGGGTCGCTTCCAGGCTCCTCGGGCGTCGAATCCGGGGTAGTGGTGGGCGAGTGAGTTGTCGAGGTCGTCCCACCGCTCGATGAGTCGGAGGACGGAGAGGATTCCCCCAGGCGCAGCCCGTACGCCCTCAGCAGTCCCTTCACGAGCGCCACCATGTCGGGCAGGGCCGGACGCAGCGCGAAGAAGTCGGCGAATCCCTGCTCGCCGAGCAGCCGGACCGCCATCTGGTGGACGGCGCCCATCACCTGGTCGGGCAGCTTCTTGTTGATGACGAGCTGGTCGATCACCATGTCGAGCAGCGCCATGTTGGCAGCGTCCGGGTCCTTGGATCGGGCGGCGTCCAGCGCCGTGCGCACGATCAGGCCGAGGTCCACCGCGACGTGCGTCAGCGGCTCCAGCACGTCGAGCGGCAACTCGGTCGGGAGCTGGGCCACGACGCGGCCGCGGAACTTCAGTGGGAACGTGTCGGCTACGGCCGCGCCGCGTTCGGCGGCGATGGCGGCCAGGCGCTCATCGCGGTCAATGTCTAGGTCGATCATCCCCGAGTCCTCCAGACGGTGCGGGCAGGTCGCCGGGGACCGTAGACCAACGGGGGCTTTGCGTCGTCTCAGGCAGGTTCAGGTGGCGAACCTGTCGAGCTGCCAGCGCTCCCGCGCCACGTCCGGGGGCGAGGAACCGGCGGACAGCCGTTGGCGCTGAGAACGATCAAGAAGCATTGAAGGCTGAAACATCCTCACCTGTAACGCGTTAATCACTATGAGTTGATCGCGACCGATATGGTCCTACCGTGCGGGCTATGCCTGCGGAATTTCTGTCTGTCGAGCAGAGGGCCGCCTACGTCTCGTTCATCGAGGTGCCATCGCTGTCAGACCTGGAGAAGTTCTTCTTCCTGGACAGCTTCGACCGGCATGTGATCGCGCAGTCGAGGGCCGATTCTCACCGGCTGGGCGTTGCCGTTCAGATCGGGACCGTTCGGTACAAGGGGTTGTTCCTGGAGGATCCGCTGGCGGTGCCCTGGCCGGTGGTGGACTACCTGGCCGAGCAGCTGGGGATCGGTGACACGTCGCAGGTCAAGAAGTATGCCGAGCGGCTCAAGACGACGTACGAGCACGCGTGGATGATCCGGGACGCCTACGGTTACCACACCTTTGATGACACCAGCAGCTGGAGCGAGCGGCAGCTGACGCGCCAGTTCCGGACCTTCCTGCATGGCCGGGCGTGGACACACGCCGAGGGGCCGGTGGCGCTGTTCGAGCAGTCGGTGGCGTGGCTGCGGCGGCATCGGGTGCTGCTGCCCGGGGTGACCGTGCTGGAACGCCTGGTGGGCAGCGTGCGGGAACGGGCCGACGTCCGCATGTACACCGTGGTGACCAAACAGGTGCACCGTGCCGATCCGAACCTGCCCGCCGCGTTGTCGGGTCTGCTGGTGGTGCCGGAGGGCTCGCGCATCTCGGAGTTGGAGAAGCTGCGGCAGGCACCCAAGCGCACGTCAGGGACGGAGATGGTGAAGGCGCTGCAGCGGGTGGACAACCTGGCCGGCTTCGGACTGGGCCGGGTGGCGGTGTCGAAGGTGCCGGTGCGGCGGATGAAGACTCTGGCCAAGTACGGGGCGGGCAGCAAAGCGCCGGCCCTGGACCGGCTGGTCGAGCCGCGCCGGACCGCGACGCTGCTGGCGGTCACCCGGAGCCTGGAGGCCGAGGCGATCGACGACGCCCTCGATCTGTTCGCACTGCTGATGGCCACCAGACTGATCAGCCCGGCCCGCCGCAAGTCCGCCGACGAACGGCTGCGGATGCTGCCCCGGCTGGAGCGGGCCTCCAAGCTGGTGGCCAAGGCCGGACGCGTCCTGGTCGACCAGCTCGACCTGATCGACCACGAAGGCGCCGACCTCGACGTGGCAGCGATGTGGACCGCAGTGGCCGAGATCGCCGGCACCAGCAAGGAACAGGTCCGCGCGGCGCTGGACGTGGTGGAGGACCTGGTCCCCGAGGACGACGGCGCGGCCGAGGTGGCGATGCGCGCCGCGCTGGTCGAGAAGTACCACACCGTACGCCCGTTCCTACGGCTGCTGGGCGAGTCGAAGGCGCTGTCGGCTGCACCGGGCGGGCGCCGGGTGCTGGCCGCGGTGCGCCGGCTGCCGGAGCTGTCGCGACGGCAGGTCAGCAAGAAGCCGCTGCTGCCCAAGGAGATCGACGCCGCGTTGGTGACCGCGTCGTGGAAGCGGGCGGTGTATGCCAACCCGGACCTGCCGCAGGGTGCGGTGGATCGGGACGCGTACGTGGTGTGCGTGCTGGAGCACCTGCTGCGGGCTCTGACGATCAGGGATGTGTTCGCCTCGCCGTCGCTGCGCTGGGCCGACCCGCGCGCGCATCTGCTGGCCGGGGCGCAGTGGGAGGCGATCGCCGAGGACGTGCTGGCCTCCCTGTCGCTCACCGACCCGGTCCAGAAGCATCTGAACGACAAGGTCGTGGCACTGGACGCGGCCTGGAAGCAGATGGCCGCCCGGCTGGAGGAGGCGGGCGAGGACGCGCTGGTCTCGGTGGTGACCCCGGCTGGCGGCGGGCGGGCCCGGCTGTCGGTGGAGAAACTCGGTGCGCTCGGCGAGAGCGAGTCGCTGGCCTGGCTACGGGCCGCCTGCCAGGCCATGCTGCCCCGCATCGACCTGCCCGAGCTGCTGCTGGAGGTGCACGCATGGACCGGTTTCCTGGCCGCCTACGTGCACCTGGCCGATGTCTCCACCCGCATGAACGACCTGCCGAGATCGCTGGTAGCACTACTGATCAGCGAGGCGTGCAACGTCGGAATAACGCCGGTGATCAAGGCCGGGGATGAGGCGCTGACCCGTGGCCGGCTTTCGCACGTGGACCAGAACTATGTGCGCGCTGAGACGCACGCCGCGGCCAACGCGATCCTGATTGAGCACCAGGGCCGGGTGCCAATCGTTGCGGAGTGGGGCGGTGGCTTGCTGGCGTCGGTGGACGGGCTGCGGTTCGTTGTCCCGGTTAAGACGATCAATGCCGGGCCCTCACCTAAGTACTACGGTTACAAAAGGGGTCTGACGTGGCTCAACGCAGTCAATGATCAAGTTGCGGGGATCGGGCAGATGGTGGTGCCGGGCACTCCCCGCGATTCCCTGTACATCCTGGACTGCTTGATCAACCTGGATGCCGGGCCGAAACCCGAGGTGGTCACGACGGACCAGGCCAGCGACAGTGACATGGTGTTCGGGATCTTCTCCATGCTCGGCTACCGGTTCGCGCCCCGCTTCGCCGACCTGGGGGACCAGCGATTCTGGCGCACCGAGCTGCCCGACCGCAGCACCGGCGACTACGGAGTGCTGGAGGCGATCGCCCGGAACAAGCTGAACCCCAAGAAGGTGACCACCCAGTGGCCGGACATGCTCCGCGTCGCCGGATCGCTGGTGACCAACCAGGTGCGCGCCTATGACCTGCTGCGCATGTTCGCCCGCCAGGGCAACCCGACTCCGCTGGGGCAGGCGTTCGCCGAGTACGGCCGCATCGACAAGACGATGCACCTGCTCAGCATGCTGGACCCGATGGATTCCAGCTACCGCCGCAGCCTGGGCAAGCAGTTGTCGGTCCAGGAGTCCCGGCACCGCCTGGCCCGCAAGATCTGCCACGGCAACGCCGGCCGGATCCGGCAGGCATATCGGGAAGGCCAGGAGGATCAACTCGCGGCTCTGGGACTTGTTGTCAATGCCGTCGTTTTGTGGAACTCACGGTATCTGTCGGCGATCGTGGACCAGCTGCGCGCCCAGGGTGTGCCGGTCAAGGACGAGGACGTGGCGCGGCTGTCCCCGCTGGGCCACGCCCACCTCAACTGCCTGGGCCGCTACGCGATCGCTTCCTCGGCCCCGGACAAGGGCCTGCGACCGCTCGGCACGGCGGCGCTGCCCGAGGTCAGTGCCGCCAGCACCACTATCGTGGACGATGACGGTGTCTGAACCCCTGACCGATGACCGTCTGAATGACGCCCAGCTCATGGAAGAATGCCACCTATGGCACGGTTTATCGGTTTCGGCAATGTAGTCCTGCCCGCGCGGGATCTGCCCGCCAGCATCGCGGCCTGGACCGCGTTGCTGGGCGGACCACCCGCGTTCCAGAGCGACGATTTCGCGGCGTTCTCCGGTGATGGCGTGGAGATCGGGCTCACCGCGGCGCCCTGGGTGGATCATCCGCTGGTCTTTTGGGCGGTCGAGGATATCGAACAGGAGCATCGCGCACTGGTCGCCGCCGGGGCGACGGCGATGACCGAGATCTCCGACGGATCGCTCGCCGAGGTCGGTACCGCCGAGGCCGCCGCGGGGGACAACATCGACCCGGCAACCGGCATCGTGGACATGCCCGGAGCCCGGCTGGCCGTCCTGAAGGCGGCCGACGGCAACCTGATCGCCATCACTCAAGAGGTACCGATGGACTGGTCGGCCGACCAGTCGTGAGATCGGGCGTACCCGAGCTGTCCCGGAGGGTACTGAACCGGACACTCCTGGAGCGGCAACTGCTGGCCCGGCGCGTTCCTCGTACTCCGCTGGAGGCGATCGAGCACCTCGTGGCGATGCAGGCACAAATGCCCAACGGACCTTATGTGGGGCTGTGGGCGCGGTTGGAGAACTTCCGGCACGATGACCTGACGGCCCTGCTCGAGAGCCGCGACGTGGTGCACGCCACTATGCTGCGCTGTACCCAACACCTGGCCAGCGGCGAGGACTTCCGTTGGCTGTGGCCGACGGTCGCGCCCGCTGTGCGGAAAGCCTTGACCGACGCGTACTACGCCACCCAGATCGAGGGGATGGATCTCGACGAGCTCGCCCGCGTCAGCCGACAGGTACTGACCGGAAAGACGCTCACCCGCCGGGATCTCGGCCAGTTGCTCACCGACCGATTCCCCGGCCGCGCCCCTGGCCGGCTGGCCGAGGCCATCGAGCTGCTGGAGGCGTTGGTGCATCCACCACCCCACTCCACCTGGGGCCGGTGGGGGCATCGGCGTGGGACACCGGTCACCCTGGCTGACGAATGGCTCGGCCGCCCGCTGACCGACGCGCCACAACCGGAGGCGATGGTCCTGCGCTACCTCGCCGCGTTCGGTCCAGCCAGTGTCATGGACATCCAGGCCTGGTCGGGATCGACCCGGCTCCGCAAGGTCGTCGAAGGGTTGCGGCCGAAACTGCGCGCCTTCCGGGACGAGCAGGGAGGCGAACTGCTCGACCTGCCCGACGCACCGCTGGGCGAACCGGACCGACCAGCGCCGGTCCGGTTCCTGCCCGCCTTCGACAACGCCGTCCTCGGGTACCGGGACCGGACCCGCGTGATCAGCGAGGAGAATCGCCGGCGGATCGCGCCCAGGGCCTCCGGGGGCGTGCCATTGTTCCTCGTCGACGGCTTTGCGGAAGGCAGCTGGACGCTCACGAACGGCCACCTGCACATCGCACCGTTCCGGCCACTGTCGGGATCCGAAAAAGCAGCGGTACGAGACGAGGCCGCCCGCCTGCTCGCGTTCGTCGCCCCGGACAACACCGAACCGTCGTTCACACTGGAGTAAGCCCGATCGGGACTCGGGCCAGGGCGAACCGGTCGAGGTTCATCACCTCGCCCCGCGCCGCGACGAAGTCGCGAACGGGCCCGCGAGGGGGATCGGAACGGGATTGTCGTCGACCGACTTGCCCTCCAGGTAGATGACGGTGGCCAGCAACGTGGCCAGCTGACGTGAGGGGCCGTGCCGGCGCAGCGTGGTCGCCGTGGCGGTCATCCCGTACCGGGCCAGGTCCACCATCCGCCGGTGCGGCACCCCCGGCGGCAGCTCCATCGCACCCAGGCCGACGCTGAGGATCTCCCCGGCGCGCTCCAGCGCCTTTCCATGTTCCGGCCCGAGGGCACCGACGGGCCCTTGCACCAGCGCTCCAGATCCGACGATCGCGCCCCTCCGGCACCTCCAGCAACCGGGCCAGGATCGCCTGTTGCCGCGGCGACAAGATCCCGTACAGCGTGTCGTGCAGCCGCTCGGTCGCCTCATCGCGCACCCGGGCGATCAGCCGGGTCAGCGTGGTCCCCCCCCGGCAGCAGCACCTTGTTGGAGCGCAGCCAGCTCACGCCGTCGATGAAGATGCTCTTCTTGCCGTCCCCGGTGTTCCACGCCCGCGCATCCACCCACGCGGTGAACTCCGCCTCGACCGCGGAGAACTCCCGCAGCCCGTACGCCTTCATGATCTCGTCCTGGTGGCCGAACTGCGTCTGGCGCCGCTCGGTGTACTGTTTGATTGCGAGACGTCCGCCACGCCGAGCTGGTCGGCCAGGTAGTCGATCACCTCGGCCGGGACCTCCAGCGGGTCCGGCAGGAACCGGCCCACGTACCGGGCCGTGGTGAGTTGCAGGGCGAACCCGAGCCGGTGCTGATCGCCGCGGCGGCGCCCGATCAGCTTCCGGTCCGCGTCGTCGAGGAAGAACATCTTCTCCAGCTCGGCCCGCGTCGGTGCCCCTACGTAGCGGCCGTACGCGGCCGCCTCTTCATCGCTCAAGAACTCAACTGGCATGAGCCCCGAAGGTAGGACTCATCCATCAGCGCGGGCCAGGTGCAAAATCGAACTGTTACGGGGAAACGGCTTCGACGACCCTCTGAGCAGCACGATTCCGCAGGTCAACCGCATCGGAACAGCCATCCACGCCAAGCGGGGCTTTGGGGATGGCTAAACGAGACTTTTCGTTCGCATGCTGCTCAACCCCGCCTTCCAGAGGCGCCAGACGTTCACCGCCACGCTTGCCGTGTGATGTTCTTCACCGTCGGCGTCCGCAGCGACCCTCAGCCGGTTGCTCCATGCGAGCGGGGCCTTGCGGTGCGAATCAGCAGGATGGAGACCAATGGTTACGGGATAGCTGTTGTTATCTGGCAAGATGGCCGCCGCGGGCCGGGCCCGAGCTGGGCAACCGTCGTCCGGCGCGGATGCTTCGTTTCCCGGTTATCTGGCAACCTGGGGGATGGTGGAGGTCGGCACGGTGGATCCGGTCATCGCCGAGCAGCTCGGCCGCTCCCACCCGCTCGCCCGGCATCTGGACGACTTCCTCACCGACCTGGCCAACGCCGGGAAGTCGGCGCACACCCGGCGCGCCTACCGCGGCGACCTGATCGCGTTCGCCGCCCACCACGGCGAAGAACTCGCCGAGTTGACCGCCGCGCCGGTCCGCGCGTTCCTGGCCGAGCTCGCCGAGCTGTCGCCGGCCAGCCGCAAGCGCAAGCGCGCCGCCGTCGCCTCCTTCACCAAGTGGGCCGTCCGCCACGACCTCCTGGACGCCAACCCGATGGACCGCATCGACACCGTCAAAGTGCCCAAGAACCTGCCCCGCCCGGCCGCGGCCGCCGACGTGGCCAAGCTGCTGGCGGTGATCTGCTCGCGGCGGCCGCGCAAGGACCTGCCGCTGGACCGGCTACGCGACCGGGTGCTGTTCGAGACCGTCTACGTCTGCGGCACCCGAGCCTCGGAAGTCTGCGGTCTCTATGTGGAGGATCTCGATCTGCGCCTAGACGACGAACACGTGCGCATCCACGGCAAGGGCGGCAGCGTCCGCACCGTCCTGCTCGACGACCGCGGCTACGTCACCCTGCTCAAGCTCTACCTCGCCCGCGCCGGCTACAGCGCCGGGCCGCTGTTTCGCGCCTCTATCAACGGCCGCGGCGGACCTCTGTCCTACGACGCCGCCCACCACCGCTGGCAGAACTACTGCCAAGCGGCCGGGGTGGAGATCGACATCCACCAGCTGCGCCACGCCCACGCCACCGAGCTCATCAACGCCGGCGTCTCCATCGAGGCCGTCCGCCGCCGCCTCGGACACGCCTCCACCGAGACGACCCAGTTGTACGCGCTGCTCGACGACAAGGTCGCCGACGCCGAGATCCGCGCCGCCCGCCGCCGCCGGGACCAGGCAACACGTTAGGGAAGCTTCGCAACCAAGAACAGCCTCAGCTCCCTGCAGTCAAGATCGTTCTCAGCGCCAACGGCTGTCCACCGGTTCCTCAACCCCGACGTCCAGCGACAGGACGACCACGCCGGCTCCCGCCTCGGATGAGGCCTCAACCCGGTAGTGCCACACGTCCAGCGGGGCGTCGTACGGCAGATCCTCCCGCCACCACTCCCCGGCGGTGGTCCACGCCTGCAGCACCTCGCCCACCCGGTATGTGCGCGGCCGCCGGCCTCGGCGGGCCCACGTGAACCGCACGGGCCGGCCGAGCGGGTATTCGGGCGCGTCGTCCGGCTCGGTGACGACGTCGACCACGGTTGGAACCTCTGCCACCAGGCCCAATGTAGCTGCGCCGGCCGACGGGGCCGAGGTGCGAAAGGGGCGCCAGCCTGTACGGCTGACGCCCCCGCGCGCTGATCCCCAGTTATGGGGTAGTGCCGTCCGGGTCCGGGTCGAACGCTGCCCAAGTGGCGGGGAGCAGATCGTAGTAGGGGGCGCCAATGTCGCCGCCGAGCACGCTCAGCCGGAGCGGCAGCGTAGACGCCTCCGTCTTCTGGAAGCTCTGCTCGACACCCTCAGTCTGCTCGCACCGGGGCACCATGCGGCGGAGCCTCTTGTTGCCGTCGATCAGTTCCAGGCAGGCCGCGGTCTCGACGCGGGAGCCGATCGCGGGCGGCGTGAACCGGAAGTAGGCGGCGCCGCCGCCCTCGGGTGTCACCTTCTCGATCGTGCCGCCGCCGTACACGGCTCTGAAGGAGGCTGCGGACCACTCCAGGAGGTCCACCTCGATCGTGGCCGAGTCCTCGGTCTGCCAGCGCCTAACCGCGTAATTCGACTGGTGGGCCCGCGTCTCTTCAAAGCTCGGGTCCGTGCTCCAGTTGAAGCTGTCCGGGGTGAACAGGCCGATGTCGAACCAGGCGTTCGGCATGGTGGCGAGCGGGCCGTCCGGGGCGGCGGTGCCGACCGGAGCGAGCCACAGCCGCGCCTGCTGCGGGATGAAGACGTTCTCGGAGCCCACGCGGGACCTCCCAGCCACTCAGCGCCCCGGCCCGCCGTGGCGGACAAGGGCGTGTCAGGTTGGGGACCCGGGCGCAGAGAGTAGGGACGAAACGGGCTAACGTCGCGCTGACCAGCAGCGCAGGACACTAAGGACGGTTTGCGCTACACACCCCGGCCATGACGACGACGATGGCCAGGGCCGCCGCCGACGAGCCGAAGCGGCCGCGCTGGCGCTGCCTGATCCGGGGGTGCCCGACGCGCGCTTCCTGGCAGCCGGCCCCGCACACGCCGGCGGCGTACGCCGGTTGGCGGAATCACTTCCTGCGCGAGCACCACCTTCGGGGGCGGTCATGACGGCCGCCGAGACGGTGGTGGCGGTGATCAAGTGGGCGTGCGTGGCGTCGCTGGCCGTGGTGCCGGCGGCGGTGTGCGCCTACATGGTGGGCGCGCGGGTGGGGCGCGCGGCGGGGGAGCGGGAGCGCGGGCGGCTCGCGCAGCGGCTGGCGACGTTCACGACGATCCTGCAACCGGTCGCGGCGGCGGCGCGGGAGGGCAAGACGGGGTTCCGGATGCCGCCCCAGGACATCGCGGTGCTGACGCTGCTCGTGGACCTGCCGGGGGAGGACGGCGACAAGATCGCCGAGCTTGAGGCGCTGTTCCATGAACTTGGGCCGCCCGACTAGACAGGAGAATAAATAACCCCTATGCTTTTACTTGTGAGTGAGCGAGGGGGAGCGGTCCCCCAGCCCGCTCGATCCGCCCCAGGAATCACGAAAGGACCACCATGGCCATCGACTACACGCTGCGCCCCTTCCACGGCTACCTGCACGCGGAGCTGACCGGCCTCGGGTTCGCCGACCTCGGCCGCGACCCCGAGGAGCTGGGCGGCTACGACGCCCTGTTCACCCGCGTCTACCAGGGCTTCGGCTTCCACGTCGAGGTGCACGAGCAGGACGGCGACGTCACGCTGCGGATGTTCGGCCCCGGCGAGGCGCGCGACGGTGAGGACACCTACAAGGGCGGCTCCGAGTCCGACGTGAAGTTCGACCGCCGGATGCGCCCGGAGATCGTCCTCGGCGCCATCTCGGCCGCCGTGCAGCTCGGCAAGGACACCGACCGCCTGTACGCGGTCCCCGCCGCCGCCTGACCCTCCCGGCCCTCCGGTCCCCGCCCGACTACTCCCGGGCGGGGGCCCTCCTCCCCACGCTGGAGCACACACCCGTGACTGACGTCACCCTGCCCATGACCGTCGCCAAGGCCCGCGCCGCCCTGGCCGTCGCCACCAAGTACGAAGAACCGGACGACGACCCGACCCCCGTCATGGTGAGCAGCTTCTACGGCTCGCTCGCCTGGCGGCTCACCGGCCGCGTAGAGATCGGCTACTTCAAGCAGTTCGAGGACACCTACCACCCCGAGCAGACGGTCGGCCACCTCACCCGCAACCCCGGCGACGGCCCCCGCGTCGCCGCCCTCATCGCCCCCTACCACGAGAGCATCGACAACCACGAGCTGGACAAGGCCATCAACACCCGCCAGCTCGCGAAGCTGCTCGAACACCTCGCCCTGGTGGACCCGGACATGCTCATCGTCGTCCCGGACCACGACTACGACGACAAGGCCCGGTTCGTACCGCTCGGCGCGCACATGGACTACGAGTACTACGACCCCGAGGGCGACTACCACCCCGGCGCGTACGGATACGACCCGGGGGACGGCCCCCCGGTGTTCGCCCTCTGGCCCGCCAGTTCCTTCGGCCCGCCCCCGGCACCTCCCACGTCGCCCGCCCCGGCAGCGCCCGAACCGCCCGCCCCGGCGAACTGGTTCGCCCGCCTCGGCCAGACGGACACCTGGACCGACGAGCACGGCAGGCCACACCGCATCGCCGCCATGACGCCCATCCAGGCGTACTCGGCGCTGTCCTGGCTCGACATCCACGCCCGCCGGATCTCCAACGACGTCATCGGCTACCTCCTCGGCAACCCCGCCGAAGCCCTCGCCGAGAGCCGCACCCGCGCGCCGCTCCTGGAGTCCGCCGTCGCCGTCACCGACCCGCGCGGATGGATCGCCACCACCCCTCTCGCCCTCGCCCTCGCCGTCAAGGCCGCCTGACCCTGAAGGACCCCCATGCACTCGAACTGGTACGCGCGCCTCGACGACGAAGAGACCTGGATGGACGAGCAGGGCGTCGAGCACGACATCGCCCGGATGAGCCCCCGATACGCCCGCAACATCCTCGTCTGGATCGACCGGCAGCACGAGGGCATCGTCCAGGCCGCCGCCAACGCCTTCCGCGACGTCCCGATGCCGCCGTTCCACACGCAGGCGTACGACGAGGTGCTCCACGCCTGCGACGACGAGGCGAGCGCCATGATGCGCAACCCGCGCGCCTGGCTCGCCGAGACCCCCCTCATCCAGGCCCTCACCGAGGCTGCCACCCCCTACATCGCCCGCCACCGGCGGCCCAAGCACCACCTGCGCGCGGTGCCCCTCGCGGACGACCGTCACCTGTACTCCGTCTGACCCCAGCCCCCGCCCGGCCCGCGCGCCGGGCGGCCCCCCACCCTCGACACTCCCCTGGAGCCCTCATGGCCCGCCGCTGCTACATCCCCAAGAAGTTCAACACCACCCACCTCGACATCATCGACAAGGCCAACGCCATCTGCGCCGACTACCAGCGCCAAGGCTTCGACCTCACCCTCCGGCAGCTCTACTACCAGTTCGTCGCCCGCGGCTGGCTGGAGAACAGCCAGAAGAAGTACAAGTGGCTCGGCGAGATCGTGTCCGACGCCCGGCTGGCCGGCGCCATGGACTGGGACTACATCGTGGACCGCACCCGCAACCTGCGCGGCCTGCCCCACTGGAACGACCCCAGCCACATCATCGACAGCGTCGCGTACAGCTACCGCACCGAACGGTGGGCTAATCAAGATCACCGGATCGAGGTATGGATCGAGAAGGACGCCCTCGTCGGCGTCATCTCTGGCGTCTGCCAGCGCCACGACGTCGATTACTTCTCGTGCCGGGGCTACACCAGCATCAGTGAGGTCCACCAGGCCGCCCAGCGGCTCATCCGCTACAACCGGCGCGACCAGAAGCCCGTCATTCTCCACCTGGGCGATCACGACCCCTCCGGTGTGGACATGACGCGCGACATCCGGGAGCGCCTGGAGCTGTTCGGCGCCGACGTCGAAATCATCCGCATCGCTCTCAACATGGACCAGGTCGAGCAGTACAACCCGCCGCCCAACCCGGCGAAGATGTCGGACTCCCGGTCCGGCAGGTACGTCATCGAGCACGGCTACAGCTCGTGGGAGCTCGACGCCCTCGACCCCACCACCCTGGACGCGCTCATCGCCGACCAGATCGCTGACCTGCTCGACCACGACCAATGGCAGCGCGACACGACCGCCATGGAGGAGGAGCGGACTCTCCTCACGGCCGTCTCCAACCGCTGGGGCGACGTCGCCGAGCTCGTCAGGCCGGCCGAGTGACCGAGCAGGAGCCCGAGGAGTTCCTCATCCTCAACCAGGCCGCCACCGAGAAGCCCGACACTGCGCCCAGCGCACCGCCCGACTGCAATGGGGCATGCACCACCGCCCGTGACCTCGGCGTGGACGAGTACGGCGACATGATCGCCTACCCGCACCCCTCGTGCCCCCTACACGCCTGACCCACGTCCCCGCCCGCCCGGCCGCGCCGGGCGGGCATCCTCCCGAGGAGAACCACGTGAACCGCAACCCCCTCGTCCAGGCCGTAGGCGCCAAGCTCAACGAGCACTGGCCGCACCTGCTCAACGACGGCGTCCAGTACCGCGTCGCCGCGGACGCCCTCGACGCCGCCGCCGAGGCCGGCGCGGTGCCAACGGCCGAGCGCGCCCACCTCCAGGAGCGCCTGGACGACGCGCACGCCCAGCGCCAGCAGGCCGAGACCGAACGCGACCGGCTCCGCGAGCGCCTGGACGACGCGCTCGCCAAGCGCGAGGCGTACTCCATGGCGATGCACGAGCTGTTCGGCGGGATCGCCGCCGCCCGCAACGCCCTCAGCCAGTGGAAGAAGGGCAAGGCCGTTGACTGGGACCTCCTGGAGCAGCGGCTCGTCGGCAAGGTGGAGTACGCCGACGAACGCCTTGGCACCCGCCTGCAGAGGGAACCATCCGAACTCCGGCAGCGCGCCGAGGAGGCCAAGCAGGAGGCCGCCGAGCTGCGCGCCAAGCTCGGGGCCGCCGAGCGGGAAGCCGCCCGTGCCCACCAACTCGCCGAGGTCATCCACGCCAGCTACGGCCTGCTCAACACCACCAACCTGGACCTGCGGGCGCGCATCACCGAGGCGATCGACCTCATCGCCGAGTACGACGGCCCCGAAGCGCCGTTCGAGCACCACCCGAAGTGGGCCCACGTCCGCCATACCCTCATCACCCCGAAGGCCGCGCTCGTCGCCGAGCAGCCGCTCGGCGACGAGCACGCCGGCCTGCCGATCGCCGTGCTCGTGGACGTGGACGGCACGCTCGTCAAGCGCGGCGACCGTGGTCCGTACGACTGGGCGCGCGTCGGGGAGGACACTCCGAACTGGCCCGTCATCGAGACGGTGCGCGCCCTCCACCACCGCGGCTACCGGATCATCATCATGTCCGGCCGGTCCGACGAGTGCCGGGCGGCGACCGCCGAGAGCCTGCACGAGCACCTCGGCGTGCCGTACGAGGCGTTGCACATGCGGGCCGCCGGCGACTACCGCAAGGACTCCGAGGTCAAGACCGAGCTGTACGAGCAGCACGTGCGCGGCCGATACGACGTCCGCGTGGTCCTGGACGACAGGCAGCAGGTCGTGGATGCCTGGCGGGGCTTGGGCCTGACCGTCCTCCAGGTGGCGCCCGGTGACTTCTGACCTCGCCCGCACGCTCGCCGAGCTGCCCGACCACAGCGAGCACGTCACCGTCATCTGCGCCTATGACCACCCCGAAGCCACGAACGTCCGCCGCGCTCTCGGTCTGGCCCCGCGCCAGGTGATCGAGGCGACCACGCCGGAACGCCTGGCCGGCATCTGCGCATGGGAACTCCGGATCCTCGAGACTCGCCGCTTCAGCAGCAGGCCCGACGCCGAGGCGATCCGGCAGACGCTCGTCGGAGTCTCCTGCAGCTCCCAGATCGTCCGCACGATCCGGGCGGCGCCCGGTGACTACTGACCCGGCTCCCGACGCGGACGCCGAGGACGAGTTCCTGATCCTCGACCAGGCCGCCGCCGCACCTCGGCGGCGGCCCTGGGCCCGATGCCTCGGGTGCGGACACCGGATCTGGGCCGCCAAGTCCCTGCTCCATCGCCGCGGCCGCCAGTGCCGCGGCCCCGGCCACCGCCGACGCGGTCATGGCCGCCCTGCTCGCGCGTGGCGGTACGTGACCGGACAGACCGACCTCTTCACCAACAAGGAGACCAGCATGGCCCCGATCGCCCCCACCGTGGACGTCGCCGACATCGCCACAGTGTTCGTCGCCGACACCCTGGACGACTCCGGCATTGACGTCACCATCCGTCACGATCAGGCCGACCGGCCCGAGGTGACGGTCACCCTCGACGGGAAGCCGTTCCGGCTCCACCTCACCCAGCTCCCCGCCGAGCCGGACAGCAACTGACCAGGCAGGACAGAACGTATCTACATCGTAAAGGCGGCCGCCCCGGGCACCCCCGGGACGGCCGCCTCGTCGCGCTATGAGGAGCGCTAGCCGCCGATGGAGAAGCCGATCGTGGCGCCCTGCTGCGCGAGGACGACCACGACGACCACGACGACGATGGCGCGCCAGATGAGCCGGACGACCGGCTTCGGCACGCAGACATTGAGGGTCATGCCAAAGAGCTCCACAGTGAGCCCCCTCCCGCGGGTTTCGCCCGCATCCGATACCAACATGTGGCCGGACCTGGGCTTTTGCCACCCTTAACGCGGTACACTGGAGGCGCGAACATCCCGGTACAGCACTCAGGGCTTAGGCCCGGCTGATACCGCCAGGGCCCCACACCTCTTGCCGGAGGTGCGGGGCCCTTTCGGTTGAACACTATTATGCCGCCCCCGCAGGGCCCGTGTGACAATTCGGGTACCGGGATGCGCGGAAACTTTTGGGCATGATCGCCCGCTGGGCTTCAAGGCCCCCCGCTAGCCCGTGTACACGGGTTCAGCGCTGCAGGGATTCGGGTGACTGGCCGATCAGTTCTGGGGCTCCCGATCGCCGAGTTAGAGTTAGCAAAGGTAATGCCGCATGCTAACTAGTTCGACGAAACTACCCTTGCATAAGGCGGTTTCGTGGACCAGCTATAAATACGAGCAGCAATATGAACTACCAATAAGAATTAACGATAAGAATTAACACTGCAGAATCTCTTCGTGTGGCGTGACGACTCTAAGCCCCCTCGGGGCACCCCGAGGGCGCTAGGAGGGGCTCGGGCTGCGTCTTCCTTGCGCCGGCGTGGCGTGGCCCGGCGCGGGAGCGCTGGAGCCAGGCGGGGTTGAGTCCGATGGTACGCCAGTCATCCGGATGACTCCGGACGATCAGGGCAGGCCGTACTCGGCGCGCTCTGTCCGAGAAGAGTAGACCGTCCAGATAGCCCACACCGTACCGATTGCAGGACGGCGTAAACCGCCGTGCAGCCCGCCTTACACCAGAGAGGCAAGCCGACCCGTGTTGGCTGACACTCGAACACATGTGCGTATTGATGCGCACCGGTCACGGCGTGCGATCCTGGGGGTATGGCCGTCGTCTCGATCAGCGCCCCCATCGTCGTCCCCGAGGGCTACACCATGGACGACCTCGACACCTGGTCCTTCGCGTGCGCCACCGGCAACCACCGCGAGTGCAAGGGCAACCGGATCAACCCCGACCTCGGGTGCGCCCCCAGCGAGACGATCCTCCCGTGCGGGTGCGGCATCTGCGCCCACGCACCCAAGCCGCGCCGAGGCCGGCCACGCAAGGAGCAGCCCGCCGATTAGCCCGATCACGCCCCTGACCAGGGCGACGCGACGCTAACGAAACGACCTGCTACTCCTCCCGGCGTGACAGACACGCCGATCTATGACCGCCTCGTCGCCGAGTACCGCGACCGGCACCAGGCCACCCGCCCCTTCCGGAAGGCCGCGACGCCCACGCCCGCGGCCGCCGACGAACCCCGCGGCTGGTTCAACCCCGCAACCCCCGGGCCCGCGCCCCTGAGCGAACTCGATCTCGCCCCGGCCCGCGTCGAGCCGACGCCGCCGCCCGGCCTGCGCGGCATCGCCAACATCCTCGCCATGTCGCAGATCGCGCTCGCCGTCCGCGAGCCCAAAGAGTCCGTGCGCATCGTCGGGACGCTCTCATGAGGCGGCGCGGCGGCGACGGCTGCCTCGTCCTCCTCATGCAGGCCGCCACCCTGGCCGCCCTCATCTGGTCCGGTACCACCACCGACATCACCGCCCTGTCGATCCTGTGCTGGATCCTGGCCGGCTCCGTCATCCTCGGCCTCATCCTCCTCGCCGCCGACTGAAACCCACACGCCACCAGTACGAACCCGGCCCGGCAGGACACTAACGCGCCGATGTGTCACACTCCCGCCGCTCGACACCAGACCCACCCGAAGGAACCAACCGCAGCCGTGTTCACCGAGACCATCGACCACGCATTCCACGCCGCCCACTCCCTGCCGCACCTCGACGGGAAGTGCTCCAGCCTCCACGGCCACACCTGGCGGGCATCGGTGACCATCGCCGGCCCCCACCTCGGAGCTGACGGCATCCTGGTCGACTTCACCCCCTTCAAACAGGCGATGAAGCACTGGATCGACACCCGCCTCGACCACGCGCTCATGCTCGGCGCCGACGACCCCCTCATGCCCCTCCTGCAGCCGGGCCCGGACGGCACCCCCAGCCCGCTCGCCGCCATGTTCACCCGACGCGGCCAGCGCCTGTTCGTGTTCGGCCGCGACTTCCCCGACGCCGCATGGCCCACCGTCGAAGGCGTCGCGCAGCTGCTCGCCCACCACGCCCACGCGTGGCTGGAGCAGGCCACCACCCGCCGAGACGTCCACGTCTCCCAGGTGACCGTCCGCGAGACCGACCACAACTCGGCCACCTGGCACAACCCCGACCCGCCCACCCGCGCCCCCCAGCCGGCGGCCATCCACGTACCCGACGAGTTCCGCGACATCCCCCCGGACGTGCTGCGCGACCTCCTCACCTCCATGGCCCCCCAGATGGCCATCGAACTCGCCAACCAGTTCGGCACCCCCATCGGCGTCGCCCGCTACTTCGTCGACCAGGCCAACGCCAACACGGTCGCCGAGCGCCAGGCCGAACACGACGCCCAGCTCAACGCCGCGATCGCCCGATTCCTCAACCCCAACAAGTAACCCCCTGAAGGAGACCACCATGGCCACCACTCCCAACCACTTCCCCGCCGACACCTACACCGTCGTCCCGATCGCCCAGCTCACCCGCGTCACCTCGCTCGCCGACGAGCTGCGCAGCGCCTCCCAAGACCTCGCCGCCTCGATCGCCACCTCCACCCCCAGCCGCCACCAGAGCGCCCTCCCCTCCGCGCCCGCAGCCGTACCGGTGGCCTCGCCCACGGCCGCTGTCGAGCCCGACGCCACCAGGCGCCGCATCAGCCCGGCCGAAGCCGTCGCCACCCGCGAACACCTCTACAAGCAAATCCACGCCACCGGCACCCACGGCGCCACCACGGCAGACCTCGCCGCCCTCAGCGGAGAACAGTCCAGCCGCGTCCACCCCTACGCCCGAACCCTCGAAGCCCACGGCCGCATCTTCCGCAACGGCAACGGCACCGTCCGCTGGTACGCCACCGAACACCGCACAGCCGTCCTCAACGCCATGCGCCGCCGCGTCCCCAACCACGACCTCACCGTCGCCGAAGCCTCCGACATCCTCGGCCTGTCCCCCCGCACCATCCGCGACATGGCCGACGCCAAGCAACTCGCCGGCCGCCGCGTCGGCAACTCCCTCCTGATCCACCCCAAGGGCGTCCTCGCCCACATCAACACCATCGGCGCCACCCCGCCCGCCGACACCACCACCCAGCCCACCCAGCCCGCCGCATAACCACACCCAGACCACCCACCCCCCGACCCCCACGAGAGGAGGAACACCACCATGGGACGCCCCACCAAACTCACCCCCGAACTAGCCGCCGCCCTATGCGAAGCACGAGCCAACGGCCACGGAACCCGAGGAGCCGCCGCAGCCTGCGGCATCAGCCGATCAACCCTCCAGCTCTGGCTCTCAAAAGGAGAAGAGGGGGAAGACCCAGACCCGATCTACTCGGACTTCTCGGCCCGGTTTACGCGCGCGGGCGCGAGGGCGATCGGCCGGCTGGTGAACGCGGTGTTCGAGGATGCGGTGGGCGGGGTGGAGATCAAGCGGACGGTTCGGCCGGACGGGTCGGAGGAGGTGCAGGTGACGCCGCCGAACGGGGTGGTGGCGTTGAAGGCGTTGGCGCAGCTCGATCCGGAGGATTGGCAGCCTCGCAAGGCGTTGGAGGTGTCCGGCCCGAACGCGGGCCCGGTGGAGGTGGCGCAGTCGGAGGTGATCGAGGGCGTGCTCGCGAGGGTGCGGAAGGCGAAGGAGCGTCGGGCGGCCGAGGCGGCGGCCCGTACGGGGCAGGCCGGGCAGGCCGGAACGGGGGAGGAGCACGGTGGGTAGTCATGAGCCGGGGGATTCGGGAGACCTTGGCACGGAGCGTTACGTGCGGGTGGTGGTCGAGGCCGAAGCGGACCCGTACGGGAACCTGCGCGCGCCACGCTGGTCAACCGCGCGGCTGCTGCCCGAGGGCGAGGAGGTCGAGCCGGGCCCCCACGACATGGTGGTGTCGGTCCCGGCCGAGCGGGCGTCGGAGCTGACGAGCTCGCCGCGGCCGTGGGACGCGCCGGGGACGTACGCGACGTACGACGAGTGGCGGGCCCGGGAGGAGGCGAAGCGCCGGCACCCTGCCGGGCGGGCGTTGACGGGCATCTTCTCGCAGTCGCATCCGTGGCTCTCGCCGCCGGAGCCTGCGGTGTCGGTCGAGCGTCCCGTGCTGGCGGTCGGGCGGGTCGAGGCGTTGGAGGCGCGGGTGGCCGAGCTGGAGGCGCGTCTCGCCGTGGTGGAGGGCCGCGACGTGATCGAGGTGTCCACGCTGGCGAGCGAGGAGCCGCGCGTGGTCGAGCTGTGAACGAGCTGCACGCCTACCCGGTCGGGGACCTGGTCGAGCACGACGTCGCCGAGGGCGATCGGGGCTGTGTGTGTGGGCCGGGGACGCGGCCGGTTGCCCGCGATGACGGGTCGTTCGGGTGGCTGGTGGTGCATCACTCGCTCGACGGCCGGGAGCTGCTGGAGCCGTTGGGGGTTGTGGCCGGCGGTTGGGCCCTGGCAGGCTGTCCAGCATGATCAGACTCAGCGACACAGGCGGCTGGACGGCGAGCGTGGGCGGCGGCTTCCGCAGCACGACGGGCGGCATGCGGCACACGGGCGGCATGCGTGCCCACCTGGGCGGCTGGTAGCCCTGTAGACAGCGAGGGCCCGAACCTCGGCAGAGGGGGGTTCGGGCCCTTCGTATGTCGGACTACTGGTTTGCGCTCAACCAGCTGAGCAGCGCCCACAGGACGGCCGCGCCGGAGAGGAGCCCGGCAAGGATCGCGGAGGGCCACGACTTGCGGTCCGCGAGCATGAGGGCGGCGACGATGGCCGCAGCGGCGACGGCCGCGAGAATGATCAGGATGACGCGTTCAGGGGACATGAAGTCGATTCCACCAATCTGAGAACGGACACAATGCGGCCAGGCAAGCGACCTATTCGCGGCGTTTGCCCTGGTCGCGATACGTATGGCGTTCGTGTGTGCCTTTCTGAGTGCCCGTCCCTCCTTCCAGGGGTCGACGCTGCGGCTTGGTGGAATGGGCTCATCGTACGAGAAAGCCCGAACTCGTGGGGCGAGTTCGGGCTCTTGTGCCTGATGTCTCTTACGTGGTGGAGGTGGCGCGGGCGCGGTGGGCGAGCATGCGCGCCTTGCGCAGCGCGTCACCCGGGTCCACCCACGAGTGGCTGCCGACCGGCGTCGTGTAAAGGCCCTGGTGGTGGTACTGCTCGACTCCGCACCACCCGCAGCCGTTCGGCGGGTTCCCGTCGTCCTCGACGGCCGGGGCGGACCGGCCCGAGTAGGTGACCGTGCGCTGCCCGTTCTCGCCGTGGTAGGTGACCACCTCCAGCTCCCAGCCCGGGGCCAGGAGCGGGCGGACCGCCTCGAAGTAGGCGCGGGACAGGCCGGGCACGCCGTCCTCGGGCCGGATGCACAGCTCGATCCGGTTGAGGCTGATGTGGGCGTGGTGCTGGTGCGGGCCGCGCTTGTCGAGGCGGGCGGCGCGGATGATGTCGGCAAGCTGCGACTGGTTCACTGGGGTTCTCCTCAATCCTGGGGCTTCGGTAGGGGGCGGGGCGGGCCCGTACCGCACGGGCCCGCGCGCTGTGGGTCAGGTGCCGGAGACGGCTTCGTGGTGGCAGGTGCCGCAGAGCGGTTCGGTTCGGCCGGTGACCTGGTTGTGCTGCTCGGTCAGGTCCTCGCTGATGCCGCACTCGGCGCAGCCGCCGAGCTTGGGGGTCCAGGTGGGGCGGCTGGCCTCGACGTACTGCGCGTACTCGGCGGGGAGCTCATGGGGGTCGCCGGGCTGACGGCCCGGGATCGCCCGGTAGAAGCCGTAATCGGGCTGGGCGAACTGCCCCGCGGGGGTCTGCTGTCCGGCCACGATGGGGCCGAACAGCTCCGTGTCGATGTGGGTCCATCCGGTGGCGGCCGTCCACACCCATTGCACGGTGATGCTTTCGGGGGTGAAGTCGCGGCCAGAGTGCGCGGTCAGGGTGGACGTCTCGGCGAAGTGCATGCGGACCAGGGTGCGGGCGACGGCGGACTCGAAGATCACAGTGTGGTTCTCCTGGGGATCAGACCGGGGAACCGCTCCCCGGATCACAAATAAAAGTATATGGGTCATTTATTTATTGGCAAGTGGATGATCAAGGGGCGAGACGCGGGCCGGTGCCGTCCGGCCCGCGTCGCGACGGTCAGCGCGTCAACGCCGAACGGCGCTGACGGCCGTGGCTGGCCAGGTCGAGCCGCCGAGCGACCGGGGCCGACACCGGGCGAGGCCAGGACGGGCGACGCCGGGCGGGCCCGCGCTGCATGGTCAGCCGGCGAACCGGGCGGCGCGGCGTGGTGTGGCGGCGCGGGGCGGCGTGCGTGACGGCCCGACGCTCGACGGCCGGGGCCACCTCAGCGGGCCCGGCCACCTCCTCGGCGACGTCGTCGTACGTGGTGACGTCCACCCCGTTCAGCGTCACCGTGCCGTCCGCCTCATAGACGTAGTCCGGGCGCGGCCCCCAGATCGCATCCCACGCGCTTCCCGTCCGGCGGTTGGCCCGCTCCCGCTGCCGCTCCTCCTCCTCGGCGACCTCCAGCCGCGCGACCGTGGCCGCCCAGCGGGCCGCGGACTCCTCGCGGTGGCGCTCCACGCGGGCCTCCCACGCGGCGTGGCGGCGCGTCGCCTCCTCGCCCTGGTACAGCGGGCGCAGCGGCTCCTTCGGGTCCTCGACGGCCGGGACCGGCTTGACGGTCTCCCACGCGGCCAGGCCCTCACGCCCGTCCGCCGTGGCGGCGACGGCCGCGCCGTCCAGCTCCAGGAAACCCGCCGAGATGAGCGCCCGGACGCGGTCGCGGGACACCGCGCGCCCGCGCCCGCCGTTCCGGCCGGTGCGGTAGAAGCCCTTCGCGTCGTGGTGCAAGCCGCCGGCGACCGCCCACGCCACGGCGTCGGCGTGCGCGGCAGTCCAGCCGAGCCGGGCGGCCTGGTCCTCGCGCCGGAGCTGGGCGCGGATCTCCTCCAGGGTGGGGACCTGAGTGGTCATGGTGCTGTTCTCCAAGGGTGCCGAGAGGGGGCGGGCCCGGACGGGCCCGCCGGGGAAGGGTCAGGCTTCGCTGGGGTGCGAGATGGTGATGAACTGCTGGCCGTTCTCGATGGTCACAGCGACGTGCAGCGTGGCCGGGTGCGCCTTGCGGATGCGGCGCTCCCGGGGCGTGCGGTGCAGGAAGACGGGCGTGCGGCGGTGGCCGGACGGCATGCCCTTGAGTGCGGAACGGGTCATCCAGAGCACGTCCCACAGGCGGCCGGTCTCGTCCTGCACGGTGCCCTTGCGCCGGTTGTCGGCGTCCGTCCAGGCCACGCAGTCCTCCCACGCGGCCCGGGTGATCGCGACCGGGAACCGGAGGTTCGCCTCCCGGGACAGGTCGGCGGGCACCTCGACCAGGTCACCGGAGGCGATGCGGTCGGCGCGGGTCGGCGCGTCCACGGGCAGCTCCGAGGCGAGCGCGAACACGATCCGGCTACGCGGGTCGTCGGCGTCGGCGAGCTGGACCGTCAGGCCGGTCTCGAACCGCTCGCCGTCGTGGCGGTGGCGGGCCACGCTCAGCGCGACGCGCTTGACGTCGTCGCCGGTCACGTTGGCCGCCTCGTACGCGTCCCGCATGAGCAGGTTGAGCCGGTCGTCGAAGTCGTCGCCCTCACGGACGTTGCGGCTCTCGACCAGGCCGGACCACACGGCGTGGGTGATCTCGATGGTGCGGTCGAATGTGCCCGCGTAGCGGGCGACGTAGTCGGGGACGACCCAGACGGCACCGAGGTCGGTCATGGCGGTGGAGATCACGGGATTGCCTCCAGAGGCGAGAAGGGGAAGTCAGGGGAGGGGCGGCGCGGTGCGCGCCGCCCGGGGCGGGGGCTACGGCTGGCAGGCGGCGCACACGAGGACGAATCCCCTGCTCGGGTCGTGCCGCCGAGTCACGCGCATGTCGCTCTGGCAGGTGGCGCAGCCGTACTCGGGGCAGTGCGGGCAGAAGTCCGGTTCGTCGCCCTCGGGGGAGAGGTAGACGTACACGCCGGCCTCAGCGCAGGTGAACGCGACCGGGTCGCCGGGGCAGCAGTCGGTGTAGGCGTCGCCGCGCAGGTCCTCCAGGACGGTCACGTCCGTGTTGCCGCACGTGGTGCACGCGGGATCAAGGAACGGCCTGAACGGGGCCGTAGCGGGCGCGGTGGGCGCGGGCAGGGTGATCGACACGGGGATGGTCCTTCCGGGGCTTCCTGGGGCGTTTGAGGGCTTTCGATGGGGTTCCGGGCGGGATGACCGCTCATCCCGCCCGGAACCGGGGGCGGCTAGCAGCCGCAGTCGCGGCAGACCGCGACGCCGCCGCGCGCCATCTCGTCGGTGATCCGGTCGAAGCACGCCTCGCAGAGGTACACGTCGCGCATGCCGAGCGCGGCGTCGATCAGGTCGAGCAGTTCAGCGCCGGTCGCGTCGCCCTCGTGGAACCAACCCCGGTCGTCGAGCAGGTCCTTCGCGTCGGCGATGGCCTCGGGGGACAGGGTGGCGGCGATGCTGGCGGGGCGGGTGGCGACGATGGTCATGCTTACCTCCTGGGGCTTTGTCGGTGACCGCTCACCGACTCACAAGTAAAAGCATATGGGCTATTTACGTTTCTGTCTACTCGGCTGATCATGTTGACGAGAACATAAACGACCCCTATGCTTTTACATGTCAGCCGGTGAGCGGTCACCGGAGACGCCCCAGGAAAGGACCTCAATGGTCAAGCTCAGGGCCTACGCCCTCGCAGGCATCGCCGCCCTCGCGGCAGCGCTCGCCCCCGCCACCGCCGCCCTGGCGGACGACGCGGGAAGCATCACCAGTCCGGCCAACGGCAACACCGTCAAGGCCGGAACCCTCCTCACGGTGGACGCCAAGGTCACCAACGTGTGCGACGCGAAGGTCACCGTCACCACCCCCGGCGGCGACACCCACCCCGTCGCCACCGCGCCGTACGACCCCCTGTGCGCCCCCGTCACCTTCAGCGGCAAGTACCTCCCGGCCACCGCCGGGGACTACACGCTGACGCTCGCGGCGGGCAAGGGCGCGGTGATCGACACCATCACCGTCACCGCCATCCCGCAGACCACCCCCACCGCCACGGCGACGGCCACGGAGACCCCGCAGGCCACCGCCACGCCGCAGCCCACCGTCACCGTCACGGTCACCCCGACCCCCACCCCCACGGTCACCGTGACGGCCACCCCCAAGGCCAGCAAGAAGGCCACCGCCACCCCCACGGCCAAGAGCACGGCCAAGCCGAAGACGGCCAGCACGCCGGTCACCCCGGCCACCGTCTACATCGACCGGCCCGCCGCCGCCCCGCAGGCGCAGGCACCCGCCCCGCAGGTCGAGGCACCGGCCACCCGGCCCACCATGCCGGAGGTGGCCACCCCGCAGGTAGCCGCCCCCGCCGTCGCGAGCACGCCCCCGGCGGCCAACGCGGTCGGCATGACCACCGTGGGCGACACGTCCACCATCGCCGCCGTGGGCGGCTTCTTCACCGGCACGCTGCTCCCCATCGTGGCGACCGGCGTCCTTGTCTGGGCCCTGATGGTCATCCGCCAGCGGAAGACCGCCCCCGCCGCCACCCCGGCACCGGCACCCGAGCGTGAGGGCATCCCCGCCGACGCGGACGCCCCCACCACCGTGCACGCCCCCTACAAGGGCTGAGCACCCCCGCCCCCCGGCCACAAGCCGGGGGGCACCCCTCCCCACAGCCACAGCCCAGAAGGGGGCACCCATGATCACCGCCGTCTACGTCCGCTCCACGCTCCAGGCCCACCCCGTCGAACCCGAGTCCGGGTTCGCCGCCCTGTGGGGCGTCCACGTCCCTGGAGACGAAACCGCGTGGCACCCGGGCACCGACCGGCGCGGGGAGCCGCTGCCCCCATTCGCCGGCCCCCGGTACGTCATTTACGCCCAGTACCGGAACGGCGTCATCGCGGCCCGCGCCCTGCCAGCCGGCGACTTCCGGCACCGGGACGACGCCCACATGATCGCCGCCCGCCTGAGGGACGCGGGCCTGACCGTCCGCGTCAAGAAGCGGCGCGGTACCGTGCTGCGCGACCAGCACGGCCACTTCTTCCCGTACCGCGTGTCGGTCGCGGCCGATCACGCCCTGCTCGACGTACTCGACGCCGCCGAGGAGGCGGAAGCCGATCAGCAGGGGCGCGGCTGGATCGACGCCTGCCCGACGTGCGGGGAGAAGGACCCGCGCGTGACCACGCTCGGGAAGACGGGCGCGACCGTCACGGACTGCTGCGAAGTGGACGTCACGCACCTCATCTGAGCAGGCAAGCGGGCGGGCGGCCGGATGACGGCATGTCCCGAGAATCGCCCCGGCCAAGCCAGGCCCACGGGGGCGCGGTGAGCGCCCATCTTCGCAGGCCCGCCCTCTTGCCCAGATTGTAAATGACCCCTATACTTTTATTTGTGAGCGAGAGAGCGGCTCTCGCGAAGCCCACCGGCCTCATCAACCGGAGGGCCAACCACGCAGGAAGGGGTTACATGTCGCCCAACAAGAAGTTCCCGGACAGTCAGTGCCGGGTGTGCACGGAGTTCTTCGCCGGTGTGGCTGTCGGCTCGAAGGCTCCGTACCACGAGGTGAAGGGCCGCCGCTGCGTTGGCACCGGCAACCCGACCGTAGTCGCCAAGTAGTCACCGTGCCCCCCGTCCACGGGCGGGGGGCACCCCTGCTTCCCGACCTTCGCAAGGTTTCTAGCCAACTAGAAGAAAATCCGCTAGCTGACTAGACAGATCCGAAATGAGCCCCTAAGTTGAGAGCCATGCCAACCAACGAAGCGATCTTCGCCCAGCCCGACATCACCCCCGCCAGCGACGACGCCACCGCCACGCGCGCCACCACCTACACCGGCACCGCCATCCGCACCGGACGGATGTGGACCGCTACCGTCAAGATCGGCGACAGCGCCGTCAGCGCCCAGGGCGCGACGTGGATCGACGTCAAGCGCAACCTCGGCTGGCTCGTCCTGGAAACGCTCAACGCCGAGCCCGGCACCATCGGCGTCCGCCTGGAGCCCGCCGACCCGGACGCCGCGGCTGCCCTGGAAGCCGTCACCGAGGCGCGGCAGGCGCGCGTCCTCGCCGAGCAGGCCGAGCGTGACGCGGTCCGCCGCGCCGCCACCCTCCTCACCTCCCAGGGGTGGACCCAGAGCGACGTGGGCAGCGCGGTAGACCTGTCCCACCAACGCGTCTCGCAGATCCTCAAAGAACTCAACGAGTAGCCTTGTAGACGTCCCTGATCGTGCGTGGTTGGGACCTCGCCGCCCCCTCGGAGTGATGACCCGATAGTGCGGGGCGGCGGCACAAAGCCCTCGCCGGCCTTTGCCTGCGAGGGCTTTCGCGCGTCTGCCGGCTGTTTGCCCCCGGGGCGCGGCTGATGACCTCGGCTGCCATGGCTGGATCCTGCCGCCCACCCCACTTGCCAACAATGTAAACGACCCATATGCTTTTACTTGTGAGTCGGTGAGCGGTCACCGGCCCCAAGCCCCAGGAGAACCACATGCTTACGCCCGACCTGCTTCGCCTGCTCGCCGAAGACCTCCGCGTCGCCATCGCCACCGGCGAGTTCGACCCGAACGCCGCGATCCCCGCGCTCCAGGAGATCGGCGGCGGCGTGGACTACAGGACCGCCCAGCGCGTCTGGCGCAACACCGACCCGATGGGCCAGGGCAACGTGTGGGACATCCTCGGCGGCGGCCAGTACCGCCCCCGCTACGGGCTCGCCCGCCGCGTCTGGGACCACACCGACGGCCCCCTCAAGAGCAAGCGCGTCATGCCCGCCCTGATCCTCCAGTGGGGCCCCGACATCGCCCGCTTCGCCCCCGTCACCACCAAGTAGTCCACCCCGGCCCGCCCCACACCGGGGCGGGCCCCCGCCCAGACCACAGGGAGAACCGCACCCGTGACCGCCCACGCTCTCGCCACGCCCTGCCCCGGCTGCCGCATCGCCGTCGAGCCCGACCACGTCAAGGACGGCCGCCGCTACTTCACCCACGACTGCGAGACCACGCCCGCGTGGGACCACCCCTACGCCCCGCCCGCGCCGCGCCTGAACGCGGCGGGCCGCCTGGCCGCCCTCAAGGTCATCGACGACGGCCCGATCGCGGCCAAGGACTGGGAGACCGCCTACGTCCACCTCGCCGCCCTGGAGAGCGCAGGCAGCTCCGACCGGTGGCGCGACGCGATCGCCTGGCTGAACGACCAGTGGGCGAACCCCAGCTACGACCGCTCATGGGTCGTGCTCCAGGCCCGGATCTTCCTCGGCATCGCCAACGCCCCCGCCCCCCGCAAGTACCGCTGACCACCCCGGCCCGCCCCCGCCCGGGGCGGGCCGCCCTCCCAGAGAGGACCACCGATGCACAACAACCCGCAGCGCGCCCGCTACGTCGTAGAGATCCAGCTTGACCCCGCCACCCCCGACCTCACCAACCACGGGGGCGAGACGTTCAAGCCCACCGTGGCCGACATCAGGTGGGAATGGTCGCCCGCCGATGGCTGGCAGCGGTGGATCAACGTCGTCGGCTACCGCCGCCGCAAGGACGGCAGCATCGGCGTCCGCACCGCCTACCACATGGAAACCCCGTTCAGCCCGGACTACTGGCGGCTGCCCGCCGAGTACCAGGCGCTCGCCGACGCCACCACCCCCACCCACTTCCCGCTCCCCGCCTGACCACCCCGCCCGGCGCGGGCCCGTGCGGTACGGGCCCGCCCTCTACCGAAGCCCCAGGAAGGCCACCACATGACCACCGAAGCCCCGACCGCCGCGACCCTGCTCGTCGTCGTCCTCGGCCCCGACACGACCGGCCCCGAGGCGCACAGCATCGAATGCCCCGCCTCCGACCGGTTCATCCCCGCCCAGCCCGGCGAGCCCGGCGACTGGTCCGGCAACGTCGCCGACCTCAGCACCCTGACCATGCGCTGGCCGAACCTGGTCCTCCACCCGTGCCTGTCCAAGGCCGCCCGCGCCTACGGCATCCCCGCCGGGTTCGAGCATCACGACATCCGCGCCCGCTGGCTCCGCGCCGACGTGCTCATGGGGTACGTGCTCGACACCGACGAGCCGCCCACCGCCGCCGTGGCGGACGTCCGCCGCCTGGTCCACATCCACGCCGCCGCCCCATTCGTGCGCGGCTCCTACACCCGCCTGGAGCGCGCCGTGCACACGCTCGCCGCCCAGCTCGGGCACGGCGAAGTGGACGCCTCCCACGTGATCCACACGCTCCGCGACCGGCCCGAAGCCGCCACCTGGTAGCCCCTGCGGGCCCGCGCGGCGCGGGCCCGCCCCCCATCGACGTCCCATCCCCGCCCGGCAAGGAGCACCCGAATGCCCGCCATCGCCCCCGTCCACGCCCCCAGCGGCGACTTCATCACTCGGCCCGTCTGGACGCCCAGACCCAACGGGCCCGTCCCGCACACGCAATGGGGCCACGTGATCCGCATCCCCGCCGAGGCGCTGCCCGCCGCCATCAACCCTGAGCCGGTGGACGCCGTCTTCATCGAGCCGTGGATTGACGGTTACGCCAGCACGTTCATCGCGGTCGCGCCCATCCACAACGCGCCGTTCCTGTCCCTCCGCTGGGACGTCGAGACCGCCCAGGCCGTCGATGTCGCCTGCTGGGCCACTCGCAGCGAAGCCAACACGGCAACCCGCGCGCTGGCCGACACCTACAACAGCCACCACGCGGGCGAGAACCGCACGAGCGCCACCATCGCGTTCATCACCCACATCGGGATACGGCGCGTGATCGGGCCTACCTGGGGTGGCAGCCTCATCCGCGACGGCGACCGCGTCCGCGTTTACGCCGACCACGAAGCCGAGCCCATCGGCACCGCCAGCCGGTGGGCGTCCGGGGCGCGCATGCTCGCCAAGCACCACGGCGTGCCCGCCCGCCGCCTGCTCTTGGAAGACGAGAACTGATCTCGGAGCCCCCGGCCGCATCCGAGCCGGGGGCGCTGCGCGCATCCGCCGGCCCCCGAACCCTCGCCGGCGAGGCGTGGGGTTCGGGGGCCGGCGGATGCCGTCGCGCCCGTGTGGAGAACGGGCGGATCTTGTGGCCGGAGCAGCTTGCCAAAGTTATAAACGACCCCTATTCTTTTACTTGTGAGCAGGTGAGCGGTCACCGGCTCGCAGGAACCAAACAGCCCCAGGAGGCCCAACATCATGACCCCGCTCGCCGAGATCGCCGCCCGCTACATGCACGCCCGCGAGTACAGCGCCCTCGCCGAGGCGATCCCGGCCGTCCCCGCCCGCTACGGCCAGATGGCCGAGCTGATCGGCCGCGCCGCCGACGCCTACCGCGACGCCGCCCGCCGCGCCGGACTCGCCACCGAAGGCATGGAGGAGCACAAGATCCTGCGCCGCTTCGTGCAGAGCTGGCTTGACCAGATCGAAGACCCGTACATCATGGCCATCGCCATCGGCGAAGGCTTCCCCGCCCACCTCGCGACCGTCGTCTCGGTCAAGGCGCTGCGCGGCTGGCTCACCAAGTGCGCGTACGGCAGCGGCCCCCGCCTCGACTTCGGCGGCATCAAGGCCAGGGCCGAGGACCGGTACGGCAAGGCGTTCCCCGACCTGATGCCGTGCGAGGAGTGCCAGGAGACCGACGACCACACCGCGTGGTGCACCTCCGAGACCAGCGTCGACGACGACGTCAACGCCGCCATGGCCGAAGTCGTCCACGAGGAGGACCTGCCCGGCTCGTGGCAGTTCGCCCCCGTGGCCGTGATCCGCACCCTCGCCGCCAACCGGGCCCGCATGATCGGCCTGACCCGGATCGCCGTCGAGTCCAAGGTGCCCGCCGCCGTCCCGCCGTCCGTGGACGACTTCTTCGCGGCGCTCTCCAACTAGCCCCAACCCGGCCCGCCCCGCCCGGGGCGGGCCCCACCTCAAGGACAGCGACGTTAAGGCCACGAACGAGGCGGGCCGACCAGCAGCGCCTCTCCCGGTCAGGGAAACAACAAGGTTTTTTTGAAGAGCGTAGGCAGCCCGTTCAGCGGGTTGAGCCTCCTGACCTGCTGTGAGCGCATGCGCTCACAGCCCAGGTTTTTTTTTAATGGTTCTTGGACTGCCCCGAGAGCAGCCGCCCCGGCGACCGCGAGCGCGCCGAACACCACCTGGGAGATCGTCGGCGGTCCGCCGAAGTTGGCCACCACCCCCGCGAACATCGTGCTCGCAGACAGCACGATCAGCCTGCCCCGGCCTGGTCGCTCCTTGGGGTTTCGCCGCCTTGCCCGCCCTCCCATGCGGCCAACCTAACCGCCGCTACCGGCCGGCACGACGTTAACACCGAAATTCGGCATCCTCCCCCGCGACCAACCACCGACCCGCCACGGGGGAGCAATGAAGAAGATCCAGGCCCGCTACTACCACAACGGCCGCGTGCGCCCGGTCAGGCTGATCGTCATGCACTCCATGGAGGCCCCCGAGAAGCCGGAGACCGCCGAGAACGTCGCCCGCTGGTTCGCCACCAGCAGCCCGAAGACCTCCGCGCACGTGTGCGTCGACTCCAACTCGGCCGTGCGGTGCGTGGACGACAACGACACCGCGTGGGCCGCGCCGAACGCCAACGCGGACGGCCTGCACATCGAGATGGCTGGCTACGCCAAGCAGACCCGCACCCAGTGGCAGGACGCCGCCAGCCTGGCCACGCTTAAGCAGGCCGCCAAGGTCGCCGCCGCCTGGGTGAAGAAGTACAGCATCCCGATCAAGCACCTCACCCCCGCCCAGGTCCGCGCCGGGCAGAAGGGGTTCTGCGCGCACGTCGACGTGACCAAGGCGTACCCGGGCACCGGCTCCCACACCGACCCCGGCGCCGGCTTCCCGTGGGACCGCTTCCTGGCCATGGTCAAGGCCGAGGTGAACGGCGAGCCGGCCAAGCCGGTCTCCTGGTCGCGGACCCTCGTCTACACCAAGGGCAAGGCGTACATGAAGGGCACCGACGTCGAGGAGTGGCAGGACACCCTCAACGAGCTGGGCTTCAAGGTGGACGTGGACGGCCTGTACGGCGCCGACTCCACCGCCGCCACCAGGAAGGCTCAGGCCAAGCTCAAGGTCCTCGTCACCGGCACCGTGGACAAGACCACGTGGCAGGCCGGCCAGAAGGCGGCGAGCAAGTGAACTTCGCTGACGCCCTCAACGTCTTGAAGGCCGGCGGCAGGGTCACCCGCGCCGGCTGGAACGGCCGAGGTATGTGGGTCTTCCGCGTGCCCGGCTCCACCATCACCGTCGCCGTCGACCGGCCGCTCGGCCAGGCCGCGCCCGAACTCGTCGGCCAGACCATCGAGTACCGGCCGCACTACGACATGTTCACCGCGGACGGGCAGATCGTCCCGTGGGTCGCGTCCCAGTCCGACGTGGACGCCGGCGACTGGGAGATCGTGTGACTGACTGGCTGATCCCCCTCGGCTACCTCGCGGCCATGATCTACACCGCGAGGCGGACGGCCACCGCCCTGCTCAACACCGACATGGTTGACGAAGACGGCTGGTTCGACGGCCTGGCGGCCCGCTTCGTGGGCTTCATGGTCGGCGCGCTGTGGCCGATCGCATGGGTCGCCGTACTGGTCGCCGGCCGCCTGCCCGCGACCGATCACGAAATCCGGCGCCAGCTCGCCGAGCGCGAGATGCGGCTCGCACAGCGCGATGCGCGAATCGCCGAGTTGGAGCGCGAACTCGGCATACGCGTGTAGAACGCCGCTGGCGGCCGTCCTGGGGGACGGCCGCCAGCGCTAGCGGATACGGGGATGCCGAGCTACTTCAGCAGGGGGCCCACAACCAGTTCGACCAGCGGGGCAGGGTCGTACTTGAGCGCAACGAGCACGGCGCAGCCAGCCATGAGAGTGATGGCCACGCCAATAGTTCTGCGCCGCTTCGTACGCGCCGCGTTGACCTCCTGAGCAGCCTTGGCCAACACCTCGATAGCCCTCTCGGACATCACGAGGCCCGGCTGGGAGTGCTGACCGCCGTCGACCTCTGCGGCCTTGTCCGGGACCTGCCCGGACGGGGGAATGTCGAGCAATCTAACCTACTTGTTAGTCTCGCCAGCCCCAGGAGGTAGTGCACCACAGGTTGTGTTGCAAATGCCCGTCGGCAGAAAGTACAGTACGGCGAGGGAAAACTTCGCATGTACTTGGCTGGCCCTGGGCTTCCTGGGGTCTGGCGTCTTGCAGAACGCTGGCTCGGCCGTTGGCGCGGTCGGGCCTTTGTTCTGTCTAAGATTAGCGGCCTTGCTCTCGAACGTATGAGCGGCGACTTGGCGGCACTCTGTACGCATCAGTACATGATGATTACTTACGGTGATAGCTGCAGGTCAAAGCCTAGATCGCTTTGTTGGCTTCGCCCGTTTTGCCTGCTTTATCCCGTGATGTTATTTCGCTGTAAGCGAACAATTGATACCAGCGGGGGACGGTTAAAGCGCTCCACCAAAGCGATGGGCGGACTACTGGGTGGAGGGAGCCGCCATACGGCTGGTACGCCCGGTGTAAAAGGTGGGGCTGCATCAGCCGATGGACCACGAATCGGGCGCTACACCATCAGGCCAGGGTGACCGCCGTGGCGGCGGCCCCCTCGACGGCGCCCGCGAACGCCTGGGCGGGGTGCGGTCGCGCGGATCTCCGCGCGAGTCTCGATCCACCGCCACGGGCCAACAGGCGGTGACCGCCGTAATATGCCGCTGGAGGCCGCCCTGGGAGGACGGCCTCCAGCGCTAGACGACGGGGGCGGCTCTGATCAAGGGCGACCCTTGATCAGCGCCGCGAGGAACGAGGGATCGAACCCGTTCACGATGAGGATGGCCCCGATGACCGCCAGAGCGATCGTGACAAGGGCGGCCGTCGGGCACGAGATCGTGAGCATGAAATTGTCGCGGTTCGTGCCATCGGGTGGTTCACCTGGTGGATTCTTGGCCACCTGACCTCCTGTAGGACCTGCGGAATGGCCGCATGCCGGTTCCAGGAAGGAGCAGGTCATCGCGCGTTTTCTTGCGCGTGATCTTCGCGGTTAAGTACGCTGCGGGAGTACAGGATGGTTAGCGTACTAACCCGCGTTGTTCCTCCCCGGAGGTCCGGCGTGCTGCGAACTCGGGTCTCGGTCGCTGGCACGATCGGGACCCGTGTTCGTAGGGCCACAGTACAAGTCGGCACCGATCCTTCATGCGCGTCTTGTTAAATCAGCCCGGGGAAGTGGATGACTGGCCGATCAGTTCTGGTACAGGTCCTGATCCTGGTGGTTTGAACAGCGCAGTTACAACATGATCGCGAGCGTCGCCCACGTTGCCAGCGCCCCCGCGCAGGCACCCGCAAGGGCCTGGGCGGGCGTGTGGTCGCGGATCACGGCACGGGCCCACCCGATCAGCGCCACCACCACGGCGCCGACCGCGAGCACCACGGCGGGCCAGGGGAGCACCCACGCGAGCATCACCACCGACCCGGCCGCCACGGCGGTGTGGAAGGAGATCTTCCACCGCAAGGTGACCGGCCCGACCACGGCGAGCGTGGCGAGCATGATGACCACGCACGCCACCATCACCGTGGGAGCGCCAAGCCGCACGAGCAGGGCCAGGGCGAGCGCCACCAGGGCGACGATGACGGCGACCAGCTTCGGCCGCTGCGACCGCTCCCCGATGTGCCAGTCCCCGAACCACCCCTTCCGGACGCCGCCGAAGATGATGCCTGCGGGCACCCCGCCGCACAGGCCGGCAGCGAGCGCGCCCCAGCCGAGCCCGGCCCACCCCGACGTGACCGCGCCCACCACCAGGGGCAGGCTGATCACGATCCACATCGGGGCGGCGACATCGGTTACGAGACGGGCGAGGCGGTTCTCGGGCCGCTGCTGATCTGCTTGTACTGTGTCGCGACCTGCCGCAACCACTCTGTCTCCTTCTGAAGGTCACCAGCGAAATCAGGGCCCGGGAGCGCCCCAGACGGCATCCCGGCAGCGTGGCCGCGGCTGGCCGCATCCAGCGCGTCGGCCACCCACTGGGCCACCTCGCGCGGGTCGCTGCTCGCCGGCGGTTCGCTGATCGACCTCAGGCTGAGCATCCCGTCGCGGATCTCAGCCACGCGCCGCATCACCCGCGCCCGAAGGCCCGCCTCCATCGGCAGCGACAGGTCCGGGTACTGGGCCGTAAGCGCATCCCACAGAGGCGCGAGCTCGCGCAGCGCGGCCCGGTCGCGCAGCTTGGCCACGCCCGTGCGCCAGGCCGGGATCGACGTGCCGGCCGTGATGCCGACGATGCACAGCAGGAGCGTCACCTGGCCGAGGATCGAGATCTCCCGCAGGCTGGTGTCCGGGTCGAGCAGGGTCACGAGGTTGATGGTCATGACGTGCGCCCGGTTGACCACGCCGGCGACCATGCCGAACGTGGACAGCACCAGGCCGAGGCGCAGGAGCGGCGGCGCGACCCGCGCGTACCGGCCGAACATGGCGCCCGCTGCGGCGAGGCACGTCATCAACCAGAAGTCGAACACCAGCAGGTAGACGCGGCCGGTCGGCGCGGTAGGGAACGGGGCGGTCGCGCCGTCCACCCAGTAGATACGGCCGCCTCTGGCGGCGAACATGGCGATGAGGACCGCCATCACCACGCCGGCGGTGGGCCAGATCCAGCGGGACCAAGCCGCCCGCTCGTGCCGCGTGATCGCCTCCACGTACGCCAGCAGGCAGGTGGCGCTCAACAGGCCGGTCAGGTGCCGCATCAGCGTGGCCACCTCGGTGTCCGTGGTGGCGTCCAGCCAGGCCACGATGGGCGGCGCGGTGAACACGCGGCTCATGGCCAGGCCGGTGAACGCCCCCCACAACATCACCTGTTCGAGGGACGTGCCCCGCTTCAGCGCTCCCAGCGCCGGCCGGACGCGGGAGATCGAGGCCCCCCACAACAGGATCATGGCTAACCACGCGGACAGGGTCACACAGCCCCCTAGGTCTCGTATCCGAAAGTTCTGGAAAGGCGACGTAAGCCCTCATCGCCCTCGTCAAGGGGCTCATCGAGGGCCTGCGCCAGGATGAGGGTCGCGAGCTTCTCGGCGTCGCGCTCCTCCTTGGTCTCGAACCGGCTGCGCCCTGCTAGCCCTTGGATCTCGGGCAGCCCGGTCATGTCGCCGACCATCCGTCGCAGGACTTCCTCTTGGCCGCCGAGGACCACGCCGTGCTTGAGCAGCATGTGACTGATCTCGTGCAGGACGATCAGGACGCGCAGCATCCCGGACGCGCCGGGCGCCACGAAGATGTGGTCAGCCTCGCGGGTGCCGATCCATAGGCCGGATACCGCGCCGGCCGCCTCATCGGGCAGGTCGTGCAGGTGGAGGGGTCGCTGTCGCTGGGCGCTGATGCGGTCGAGGAACGCTTCGAGCGAGAACGGTCGGGGGGTGGGTGCCGCCGCTAAGGCAGCCAGCAGCTCAGGGGACGGCAATTCGTAACCTTTCGGCCGACGCCCGGACAGACTACCTCGGGCCCCTGACTGTCTTGACTACAGTCCGTCTAGATGTGGGGTGGCAGTCCCGTCCGTCTTGTCGGCGCGGCTTTGACGCTCGACCTCCAGCATGGCCTTGAACATCTTGGACACGGCCACGCGCGTCATCTTGGTCGCGCCCTCCCAGCGTTCGGCGATGTACTCGATGTCGAGTTCGCCCGCGTTCTCGCGGATCTCGTCTTCGAGCTGCTGGTCTTCCGGGCTGAGCTGCGCGGGCGGCTTCCTGTCCAGGAGCCAGTCAACGGACACGTCGAGCAGCTGCGCGAGCGCTTCGGCGACCTCGGTGGAGGGGTTGGTGCTCGTGCCGTTCGCCAGTTGGCTGATGTACCGGTTTGAGATGGCGACGTCGGGCCGGGTGCGCTTCAGTTCGCGGGCGGCGGCGCGGGCGGACATGTTCTTGCGGCGCAACGCTTCGGTCAGCCGCTTGGCCGAGAATGCCACTGGTCTATCCGCTCCTCACGCCCGGCGTGCCCCTTCTTGGGGTGTTGTAAGCCGTTCACTATTGTGTGAGCCCAGGGTACACACTCTGCCCCCGTGTGGCGCCTTGGTTGACATTGTCCTTCTATGACGAAAGGATCTCCACCCCGGGCCGCGAACTGCCCGTGCACAGGGCCGCGAACCTTGTGTACGTCCAGTGGACGGCCCCGGCGTCGCCCATCTCCACGCCGACACCCCTGGAGAACCTCCTCGTGACCGAGCTCGACCCTGACGGCCGACGTCTCTTTCTGCAGTTCTCCGCGGACTTGTACGAGCAGGCGATACAGGAGATGCACGGAGGGGAGCCGCGCAACGAAGGGCTCGCGTTCTGGCAGGCCATCAGGCAGCAGATGGACGCCGAGGAAGCCCAGCACAGGCGCCGGATGACCGTGTACCGGATGCTGGAAGACTTGGCCGTCTTCCGCATGGCCAAGGTGCAGGGCATGCCGTTGGACCGCATCGGCGCCCGCGCCGGCCGGTCCCGCACGTGGGCGCACGGCCACACGATGCCGCAGGACATGGTGGATGACCTCGTCGCGATGTACGCCGAGGCCGAGGAAGCCGAGCGAGCCGCGTTCATCACGGCCCAGGCCGAACCCGCCCACCTGCCGCCGACGGGCGACCGAGGCAGCGTCATCCCGATCACACATCACCCCCGGCGGCCCGCGCAGGAATCGGCCCGCAAGAGCCTGCTCTACCGGCAGCTTCGCCGTTTCATTGGCGGCGCGGCCGCCGTCGCGAGCCCCATCTACGTGGCGATGAAGACGGCGGCCGAGGGCTACACCACCACGGTGCAGACGGCGCTCATGTCCAACGGAGCACTCACCCCCGGCATGGCCGGCCTGGACCCGCTGAGCGCGAGCAGCCTGTACGGCGCGTTTTCGGCGTCCGGCACATCGGGCGCGGCCGCACAAGCCACGGGCCCCGTCTCCACGGTCGTCGGGAAGGTCGTTGCCAGCGCTGTCATCGGGGTTCAGGCGACGGCCGGAGTGTCGGCCCCGGCCGCCGTCGCCATCACTGCGGCGGCGGGTACGCCCGTTGTGTTCGCGGCCGAGGAGGCGGCGAAGCCGATCGCAGCGGCGTTCGGGTTCAAGCAGCCCGTTCAGGCCCCCGCGCCTGCACCCGACCTGTTGATGGCGCTGCCCGTCCTGCCGACCACTCTGGCGGGGGAGCAGTCGCCTTCTCCGAGCACGCCCGCGCCGTCCGTGTTCACCGCCGAGACGGTCCCGCCCCCCACCAGTTCGCCGAAGCCCGAGCGCACCACCGCCACGGCGGCGGCGCATCCGCCGGCCACTGTGCGGGCTGCCTCGCCGACGACGGCCCCGGCCGCGTCGATCACCACGGCGCCCCCCACGTTGGCCGCCAGGACGCCCGCGCCCACGGCGACAGCCGTGCGGGCCGCCGCCCCTTCGCCGGTGGTGGAGCAGCCGACCCTGATCGCTGACGTGCCCGCCGTCGAGCGGACCAGGACGCCAGTAGTCCAGCCGTCGCCAACCACCACCGCGCCCACGTCCGCCCCGACGACGATGCCCACGGTCCCGGTGCCGGACCCGACGCCGTCGCTCACACCGACTGAGCAGCCGACGACGTCGGAGCCGACGCCGACGAGCGTCCCGACCGAGCAGCCGACCCCGCCGGCCCCGACGAAGGCGCCGGAGCCCTCGAAGGAGCCGACCCTCGCGCCGGAGCCCACGAAGACGGTGGGCCCGGAGCCTACGGCCGCGCCGTCCAGCCCGGCCCAGGCCGAGCCCGGCGATAGCCAGCCCCAGCCTGGGAGCGCTCCCGTCGAGCAGCCCCCGGCAGTCCTCCTTGCGGGGGCGGGAGGATCTGTGTTGGCGATGCCGCTAAGGCCGGCGTCAGGCTGGTGGTACTAGCTGGCATCCCCTGAAGACGGCTTGCTCCTGCCCTGTTCACGGGTGCGCAGACCCCGAACTGTCCAGGTTCGGGGCGGGAGTAGGCGATCCATGCGGCACGCGCCGCCGCATGCAGCTTGCCCCCGCCCTGAACAGGGGCTCGTGCGGTAGTCCCGTTCTCCCTCGCCGGAGGGCGGGGGCAAGCCTTCTACCGGTCGTCGCGGCCGTCGAGCGTCGGCACTTCGCTGTAGTCGACGCCGGCGAGCTTGGTCAGCATCTTGAAGTGGACCCACCTGTAGCCCACGCTGGGGTCGCCGCCGGTCACGTCGGATCCGAGGGGGATGGCGATCTTCGCCCACCACTCGTGTTGGTTGTTGGCGACGACGGGGGCGCGAGCGAGGAGGAACGCCTTACGGGTGCGGGCGCGGAGCACCATGGACGGCATGCTGAGCGCGCGGGGCGCCTCGGCGGCGGGTTCCTCCATGGTGGCCGAGCGTACGCGGGCGGCGGCGGCTCGTCCATCTGTTCGAGTCCGGCATGTGCCCAGTGGGGCGTTAGTGACCTATGTCCGGGTTGCGTGTCGCGATCTTCGCTAAACGATCTCTCTGTAGTGCACGCTGGCGGACGAACGCGGCTCGCCTGGCACTGAGAGATCCAGGAGCGAAGAGGGGGGCTCCTGGACGCTCTCAGCCGTTTTCGCTCCTCAGGTGTTGACGTGGAGGACCCAGACGCTCACGCGATCCAGGTCCTCCGGGCCGTGCGTGTAGAGCGCGCGGAACGTCGGGGTAATCAGCTCGTACGCGCCGGGGATCTCGGCGTACGGTACGGCGTCGGGGGGTGTGGGGTCATCGCCCAAGTCCATGAGCGAGTCGTAGATCGACATCCGCAGGGTCGTGGGCGCCAGGAGAAGGGCGTCGATGACGTCGGAGTCGAGGTGGACGGGAACTTTCACTTGGTAGCGTCACCTAGTCCAAGGTCGGCATATCCCTGTTCACGCGATGTGTAGACCCTCATTTCGCGCTCCCCTCGGGCGACCGCGTCCATCTTGGCGCGGACCTCGGCGACCTCGCGCTCTCGCTTGAGTCGTACATACTCCTCGAACTCCTCCTCGGAAATGAGCACTGCGCGCTCGGTGGTGGATCGGCTGATGGTGGTGTGCCGGCGGCCGTGCACGGCGCGCGCTACGAGCGTGCCGAGTTGGCTGCGGGCTTCGGAGATGCCCAGTGAGTCGTGCGTGGTGGTCATGCGGTTGTCGCTCCCGTGGGTGACCGGGTCGCTCTGTGCCGGTCAAGGGTTGTGGCTTGGTGGATGCCTCCACCTTACGGGAATCTGGACAGCCCGCACAGGAAGTCCAGGATGTACATGTTGCTCAACAGCCCCGTTTTTTATTACCGGGAATGTCGATTCCCGCCCATAAAACCGCTATGATCTTGTCCAGCGGCAAGACCGGGAGCGGTCCCGGGCTCGCCGCGCGACACAAGCCCCAGGAAGTAGTAAAGGACCCAAGCATGCAGCCAACGGACACCTTCGTGTCGTTCGACGCCGACCGCCCCGCCCTCGTCGCCTACTTGGACGCCCATTCTCGGTGGACGCTCCTCGCGCGAGGTGCCGCCGGATGGTTCTACGGCTGGGACGGCAAGGACACCCTCGCCTACCGCGTCCAGATCCCGCCTGCCGACACCGATCCCCGCTACGCCGAGGAAGACCGCGAGATGTGCGCCCAGGCCGCAATCGAGATCAACGCCCTCACTCTTGGCCTGCCGACCGGCACGCCCGGTGAGGCCGTGCGCCGCCTGGTCGAGATCGCCAACCTGGCCAGCGACCACAAGCCGGGCACCGTCCGGCCCGCCTTCACCCCCACCCGCGTCCACGCCGTGGCGACCGGGCAGGAGGTCGCCCGATGACGATCACCGAGCAGGAGCGCGACGACGCCCGCGCCCACGCCGACCACTTCGGCAACCACTTCGTCAGGGCCGTGGACCTCCTGGCCCTCCTGGAGGACGCGACCAGCAGCCTGCACTCCGCCGCCCGCCTGCTCCACCAGATCAACGGCGACAACTGGGGCAGCGACGGCGAAATCAGCGTCGAGGACCACGGCGACGCAGCAGAGGCGTTCCGGGTGGCCCACCGCGAACTGCGGCACATCGAGCGCATCGTGACCAGCTTCCGCGACGAGGCCGACCACTACCGTGCCTTGAACGCGGCCATCCTGAACCCGCCACCCGAGCAGCCGGAACGCCCCTTCTACGCGGCCACCGCCGCCGATCTCCTGCTGATCCACCGGCTCCTCAAGACCGACTACACGGTGACCACGCACGTGCCCGGCGTGCGTGCGCGCATCGACGCCGAACTGGAAGCCCGCCCGCCCGGCGAGATCGTCGCCGCCCAACAGGAGATCCTCGCCGCCCAGGAGGCCGCCATCACCGAGAAGCTGCGCACCCCGGTCGCTCCCGTCGCTGTCGTGATCACCAAGCCGGGGTACGACACTGTCCGCCTCGGCCCGATCCCCGCCGACTACGCCCCCACGTGGATCGCCACCCTGGACAAGGCCGCCGAGCACATCACCCTGCCCGAGGGCTCCAAGTGGGAGATCGTCGCCTACGACCCCAAGGTGCCCCACGAGCCGCCGACCGCCGCCACCACGCTGCCGACGCTGATCCCGATCGTGCGCCAGCGCCTCAACGAAGGCGAGAGCGTTGGCGAGCTCATGGAAGCGCAGCGCTTCCCCGACGAGTACGTCCGCATGTGGGCCCTGATCGGCGAAGAAGAGGCGTACCAGCGGTGGCGCGACGCCGTCATGGAGGTTGATGCCGAGATCTTCGCCGCCAACGCCGCCAAGAACGGTGACGTCCGATGAGCGAGGTCGTCACCTTCGTCCGGACCGACGCCAACCGGGATGAACTGATCACCCGCCTGGACGCGCACCCCGCTTGGGAACGCACCCCGTCCTGGACCAAGAACGGCGACTTCCTCCGCTGGAAGCTCGCCGAGCACATCGCCTGCGACATCTACGGCCCCGGCTCCCCGTACGTGGTCGTGGACCTTCCCGCCCCGCACATGGACCCGCACCTCACCCGGAACGTCCTCGCCCGGATGACCGGTGAGGTGGGGAACGCCATCAACGCCGCCGCCCTGTGCCTGCCGATCGACACCCCACACGAGGTCATCGACCGCCTCGTGGCCATCTACCAGGCCGCCGAGCCCGGCAGCCCCATCGCCCTCATCGCATCCGGACAGGTGGAACCCGAATGAACACCGATTTCCGCCCCACCCCTGATGAGGTGGTCCGTGCCACCGTCTGGCACAGCACTCCCGAAATCGTCGGTGCGGCCCTCGCGTCGGGCCTGCCCGAGGACTACCCGATCAAGGACCTGCCCGACCTGACCTTCCACGTCTGGAAGCCCCTGGAGAAGGCCGACCCGTCGATCACAACGCTCGGCGACCTGATGGGCTGGACCGAACTCGCGCTCATCCAGATCGCGCAGTTCGGCCCGACCCGCCTCGACAAGCTCAAGACGGCCATGCTCACCGCGATCAACGGAGCAACGCCCTGATGGACACCAACGGCCGCCCCGTCCGAGACGGGGCGGCCCCCGTCACGTGGACGATCCAGCCCAGCCCCGAGCGTGGCCCCGCCGAATGGAAGTTCGGGCCCAACGATCTGCTGGAGCACCCCGGCCACGACCTCGTCATGCAGCTCGACACGGAGGCGTCCGCCCAGGCCGAGGTTCCGCTGCACATCGGCACCTGCTCGTGCGGCGGCATGCAGCCCACGCCACCATGGCACAAGCAGTCGGTCAGGTGGGAGTTCAACTACCACATCGAAGGTCTTCAGGCCGAAATCGCCAAGCAGGCCCGCATCGCCTGCCTGGCGCGCAACGGCGGCAGTCACCTGTGGGTGCTGGAGCTGCACCCCGAGGAGAGGCCGGCCCTGTCGTGCTCCGATCCGGAATGCCGGGACGCCTCAGATGATCTGCCGCCCGACTACACCGATCTCCTGGTCGGCGACGTGATCGTGGATGGACGGACCGTGCATGTCGAGAACGACGCTCACGACGCGCCCGCCCTGGTCGAGGTGCCGGTGTCGGTGAACGTCGTCGTGGAGGAACACGGCGGCAACTGGGTGAGTCCCGTCGAGTACAGCGTGTGGGTGGAGATCAGCCCCCACGAGACGCCGAAGGAGGAGACACTGTGACCGACCTGCCGCACTACACCGACGACCCGCTCGTGGACCTCAAGGCCCACCGGCTGCTGCTCGACCTCGACCCGGTCGCGTCCGCCCAGGCCGGGCGAGACCTCAAGTCCGGCACCTGCTCCTGCAGCACCATGAGGGCCACCCCGCCGTGGGACGACCCTGCGGTGTTGGAGCAGTTCGACGCGCACATGGCCGACGTTCAGGTGGATGCGCACGAGGCCGTGGCCGAGGCGCTGGAGCAGGCGCGGCAGCAGGAGCGGCAGGGCGCGGTCGAGAAGTGGAACGCCACGGTGCCGGTCGGTACTCCCGTCCGCTACTGGACCTTCGACCGCCACGGCGCAGGGAAGCTGAGCCGGACCCGCACCGCGGCCGTCGTGCTCAGCGGGCACACCCCCGTTGTGTGGGTGGACGGCGAAGGAAGCTGTATCGCCCTCACCCACGTCCAGCCCGTCGACGCCGAAGGCCCGCAGTGAGTGACAACCTGCCCGAGGTGATGACCACGGCGGGCGCGGAGACGCTGCCCGCCGTGGTGGCGGCCGACGATCGGCAGCGCAACCCGTACTGGGCCTACCTCGACAGCCTGGACGGTGCCGAGTCACGCCGCACCATGCAGGGCTGCCTCGACCGGATCGCCCGCCTCATGGCCGACCAGGAGCCCGCCGGCATCGACCCCGCCACAGGGAAGAAGCACAAGGCCGTACTCGCCATCACCGGAGAGTCGGTCAGGTGGCATCTGCTGCGGGCCGAGCACACCCAGCGCATCCGCGCCCTCATCGGTCAGGCAACCAGCCGGAAGAAGGACGGTGCCCGCGAGCCCTGGTCGATCGCCTACCGGAACAAGCACGTGGTGGCGCTGCGCCAGGTCCTCGACCGGGCGTGGCTTCTCGGGCTCATGACCGCCGACGAGCGCGACCGCGCCCAGCGCGTCGACCAGTTCGAGGGCAGCACCCTGCCCGCCGGCGGGCATCTGCCGATCGAGCGGGTCGGCGCGCTGATGGCCGCCTGCGACGCCGACCTTGACCCTCCGGACGTGGAGGATCCGGTGAAGCGGGAGGAACTGCGGCGGGTGGCGCTGCGGGACGCGGCGATGATCGCCGCCCTGTACTCGACCGGCGTGCGCCGGTTCGAGCTCGCCGGGGTCGCCCTGGCCGACTACGACCCTGCGGCCCGCTCCCTGAGGATCAGGGGCAAGCGGAGCAAGGAGCGCATGGTGTACCTGACGGCCAGCGCGGTCGGCCGGATCGAGGCGTGGCTGACCGTCCGCCGCCGCGACCCGGGCGGCCTGTTCGCGCCGTTCACCCCGCGCGGCAGGCACATCCGCCGCGACCAGCACGGCCGGATCGCGTTCATGGACGCCCGCACGGTCAGCAACGTGCTCGGCGAGCGCTCCGCCCAGGCCGGGTTGGACGAGGCGCCCCGCGCGCACGACTTTCGGCGCACCTTCATCGGTGAACTGCTGGATGCCGGGGTAGACCTGGCCACCGCGCAGGCCCTCGTCGGGCACTCTTCCCCGGCCACCACGGCGAAGTACGACCGGCGGCCGGAGCGGACGCGCCGCGCGGCCGTGGACAAGCTGGACACCCCCGCCCCGGTGCCCCTGCCGGGCGCCGTGCGACGCAGCCGCTCGACTGTCCCGGGCGGATGATCTCTGGCCACCAGGGGGAGACACTAACTCCTCCTGATGGCCAGACTCGCCCCATGACCGAGAACACCAGCGCGGACTACGCGCACCAGTGGCAGGCAGCCACCATCGTCCCAGTGACCGACGAGCAGATCCGCGACATGATCGCGGCCGCCGCCCTCGGCGAGACGCCGTCGATCGAGCAGCCCGCCGGCACGGAGCTCGATGTGCTCGCCTTGAACTGCCGCAGGTGCATGCGCCTCTTCGCGGACGCAGAGAACGAGCCGTGCACGCCCGTCCCCATGCCCTGACCTGCTGATACGACGTTAACGATCTGATGGTCTAGCTTCCTCTCGCCCCTGCAGCGAGAGGAAGCGCAATCCCCATGACCGAATCCCCCGGCGTTGCCGCGGCGGCGGCGCTGCCGCCGTTCAGCGGCCTGGAGCCCACCTGCCCGAAGTGCGGATGGGTCGGCGCGACCCTCCAATTTCGGCCGGCGCGCGGCCCACTCGTCCTGCCGTGGAACCCTGACGTGCTCGTGGACGTGGCCAGGTCGGAGCGGCTCGCCCGGCACTGCACGTCGTGCGGTTTCCACTGGGACGAAGCCCCGTTGGACGCGCCTCCCACCTGCCTGGACGCCGACGCCCGCGAGGGCCTGGCCGACGGCCGGAAGTGTCTGTGATGCGGCACGCGCCCGACGAGCAGATCGGCGGGAACCGCTGATGCCGTACGTGAAGCACGTGGACGAGTTCGGGGACCGGTTCTGCGTGTGGTTCACCAACGACCCGGGCGACCAGGTGCCGGTCACGCCAGACTGGTGGGGGCCGCCGGAAGAGACCGGGTTTCCGCACGTCGGCGAGTGCCGGAACTGCGGGGAGCACGGCTACGCCTGGGAGCCGCCGCCGGTCGCGCCGGAAGTGCGCGACAACGCCTCAGCCTTCGCGCGGTGGATGCGCGAGGCGATCAGCCACCAGGCCGGCCGCGACGGGCCGGTGTTCGTCGCCCACCGGACGGAGGCGGACGTGGCGCTCATGAAGTGGCACGGCCCCAAGGAGATCATCGTCCACAAGTCCGGGCCAGGGCCGCGCCAGAACCCGCCTGAGCGGATGCTGGTCTGCGGCGAATGCTCCTCCGGCACCGCGTACCCATGCCGGACGCTGCGGATGGCCGCCGCGCCGTACCGGTTCAGCTACCCCGGCCACCGAACGGAGTGGCTATGAGCATTGTCCTCGGCCGGGGGCGCCTGTTGGTGGCGCCGGTCGGCACCGACCCGCGCGACGCGAGCGCGTTCACAGAGATCGGCCTGGCGGACGTTCACGGCGTGGTGCTCGACGAGAACGGCCTTGAGCACTTGCACGACTCGCCCGGCTGCCCCGGGTGCGGCGAGGAGGAGATCCGCGGCCGCGTACGCGTGCCCGGCAAGACGCCGGTCACGGTGTTCGAGTGCGGCCACGCGGCCGAGATGGTGCCCTACTGGATGCTGTCGCTCCGGCAGGTCCAGGTGGCGCAAGCCCGCCACCGCGCCGAGACCGCGGGCATCATCCTCGCTCGCATGACCGACCTGCAGATCGCCGTACGACTCGGCATGACGGCGTTGCCAGCGGCCGCGCTGGAGCCGACGTTCGGCCCCGGCTACACGAACCTGCACGGCCCCCTCGCGGACGTGCGGCCGAACACGATGAGGAGCCTCTCGGCATGAGCCAGGCCGCCTACCAGGCCGCCACCAAGGCCCTGTACCTGGGCACGCCCGCGTTCCTGGACCCGGGCCTGGTCCACCGGATCGTCGACGCGGCGCTCGCCGCTCACGACACCGTGATCCACCACACGGAGCCGAACCTGCACAGGCAGATGTGGGAGGACGCCCCCTTCCGGCAGATGGTCGAGCGGCGCATGCGGGAGCAGCTGCTCGGCAAGGCGGTCGAGGAGGGGTGCGTGCCGGTGGCGCTGCCCACCGCGGCCTACCGGTACTTCACCGAGCCGGAGTTCTACCTGACGTCGCGTGGCCCGTGGCGGCGGCCGGTGCCGCCGGAGCTGGTGGAGCTGGGGGCGGCGTGGGAGTGGATCGAGGTCGAGCTGTCCGTGCCCGTCCGCTGCATCACCCCGAAGCGGCACACCTTGGCCGGGGCCAGGACGCAGGCTCCTGCCGATCCGCGTCAGACTGGGCCGCTTTAAGGCGTGGTCGCGCGGAGCAGGGCGCGCAGGTTGGCCTCGTCTTTGACAGACTGCGGTGGCCCCAAGTTGTGGGACTGAGACAGCCGACCGTGTTCAGGGAGGGGATGATTCGGTCCTCATCCCCGAAACGCCTCAATCTCGATCTCGACCAGCATCTCCAGGTCAACCAGCCCCGCCACCCGCACGCCGGTGCACGCGGGCCGCACGTGCCCAAAGCTCTCCGCGATGGCCCGCCCGACCAGGTCGAAATGGCGATGCTCCACCACGTAGTAGCGGACCATTACCACGTCCTCGCGGGTCAGCCCGGCCACCTGGACCGCCTCCAGCGCGATGCCCAGTGCGGTCATGCTCTGCTGGTAGGGGTCGCCCAGATTCTGCACCACGCCGTCGACGGTGGCGGTGCAGCCGGAGACGATGACCCGGTCGCCCGCGATCACCGCCCTGGCGTAGCCGTACTTGTCCTCCCAGACGCCGCCCGAGAAGACTCTCTTCTCCTCGCGCACGCACCTTGCCTGAATCATCACGCGTTCCCTTCTTACTCCCCCGTCTGGGTAGACCTCTGGGAATCGAACACGACCTTCTGCGCGGCCAGCGCAAGGTTCGCCTGTACGAGGGCAGGCAGGCCGACCCGGTTCCAGTGGAAGATCACATGGTGGGCGAGCACGGCGCGAAGTCCCCGGGCCAGCAGCCCCTCCTCGGCCAGGGCCCGCAGCGTACGCCCCGCAGCCTCGAAGCCGGATACCCAGCCGGAGGCGAAGGCGATCGGACCAGAACGAAGGCCGCCGCCGGGGCTGATGTCGCTGACCAGGAGGCGTTCGACGGCAGCCTGGAAGGGCGCCCATTGGTCGGCGGGGGCGTTCTGCCTGGCCGGGCGCAGTGCGACGACCTTCGCCCAGGCGTCTCCCCGCTCGAACCAGTCCAGCCCGGCCGCTCGCATGAGCGCCGTGCACAACAACACCGACAGCTCCCGTCGCCGGACCGGGCCTTCGCCGAGGTGGGCGAGGTGGGCGATGATGTGGCGGCTGTCGCTGTGGAACAGGCTGTGGGCGGCCGTCATGCCGTGATCGCCGCCGAACGCAGCGGTCTCGGGCTCGTAGATCGTCTCCGCACAGCGCGACACCAGCCCGGCCTCCTGCAAGGCGTTCGCGGCCTCCTGGAGGAGCTTGCGCGCCTGGTCGGCGCGGTCGTCGTCGGCCGGCAGGTACCGGATGCGCCAGGCATGTTTCCGGATGAAGGACCAGGAGGTGACCAGCTCGGCCGCGTCGAGGCGTTGCAGGACAGGGGCCAGGTGGGTGAGGGCGTGCTGCTCGGCGGAATGCCGGTCGGCGAAGGTGATGGAGATCTGCCGCCACGGCGCTGCCTGTCCCATCATGGCCTCGTCTCGGGCGGGGTGAGCAGGAGGCAGGCGTCCCAGCCGGTGGCGGTGCGCCCGCCGGCCAGGCTGATCAGCGTGAGCGCCAGCCCGACCATGCCGTTCAGGAACCCGGGCTCCAGCACGGGCGGCAGCGGGGTGGTCTGGTCGGTGAGGGCATTCACGCGGCGGGTCAGGGCAGGGGTGGTGTGCGCTGTGGCGGCGATACGGCGGCAGGTGTGGATCAGACCTGCCCATCCGTGACACAGGCCGGGATCGGTGATCTTGGCGAGTTGGCCGGGGTCGGTCAGGCAGCCGTGTAGCGCGTGCTCGGCGAGGCGCTGCCGGTCGATGTCGCCGAGGGCGATCCCGGCGAGCTGCTGCGCGCGCGCGTGCCCCGGCGTCCCATAGCACCAAGATGGCCGGGCCGGTTCGGTCTGCCGCGTCTGCCCGGTGCGGGTCTCGGCGAGGGTGATGATCTCGGGCCACCACGGGCCGGAGGGGTGGACCTGCCGCCAGGTGTCGGTCCAGTCGCAGATGCGGCGGATCGCGTCGAGCTGGCCGTCCACGACGATCCCCTGGATGGCGGCCAGGGACAACAGCGCCAGGCAGCCGGAGATGCCGTGCGCCATGCTGAGGTTGCCCTGCCCGCCCCGGGCGCCGGTCGCCCGATTCCCGGTAGGGGTCTCGTCGGTCCACCAGCCGGGCAGCCCGTCCGGACCGAGAGGCTCGCTGAGCCGGACGAGGTAGTCGAGCACATGGGTGAGCAGCGCGCCGTCGGGGCGGCGGCGCAGCAGGTGGGCGCCGAACCCGGTCAGGCCCTTGAACAGATCGAACTCGCCGAGGGCGGGGCGGTCGCCGCGGTCGATGCGGGCGTGGGCTTGTTCCAGGCGCCGCCGGGTCAGGCGGCCGACCTGGGTGTCCAGCGCATCCAGGGCATGCTCGTACCGGCCGGGGCCGGCGGCACCGTGCAGGGCGTAGGCGAGGGCGGGCGCGCCGAACAGCAGGCTGGCCTGCGGGCCCACGGCGAGGGGGCCGCTGGTGGCGGTCGTGAGCCAGGAGTGGGCGGCGTCCCAGCCGCTGAGGCCGGCGGCGGCGCGTTCGATGTGCAGCAGCGCAACACCGGCGGCCCCGCGCGACAGCGACTGGGGATGCCCGTCCGGATCGGATGTCCGGCCGGGGTCTGCGAGGCGCGTGGCCAGATCGGCGACGCTGGCGGGGGTGTTGATGGCGGTCTATCCCTTCGTCCGGTGCTGGTGGGCGAGGACAGCGGCGCGGGCCAGCCGCAGGCATAGCCGTTCGCTCGCAGGGTCGAGCCCGGCCATGCGGGCGTGGTGCAGGTGCAGCAGGGCGGCCAGGACCGCGTCCGGGCTCGGCTGCTGGACGGCCAGGCGGGCGCGGTAGGAGGCCAGCGCCTGCTGGCGGGCCTGCCAGGCTTGGATGATGTGGTCGCCGCCGGGCAGCGTCCGCAGGGCGTCCCAGTCGCCGGCCGGGTTGGCCAGGCGCATCGTCTCGTCGTGGAGGGCGCGGTCGATGGGCGGGGCCGGGTGGCGGTGGACGCGCGTGGTGAGCCAGGCCGTACCGGCCTCCAGGCTGCCGGTGAAGGCGGCGGCTGCATCGAGGATGCTCGCCGCGGTGACCGCGACGACCAGGTCCGGCTGGCCGGGCGTGGTCGCGGTGAGTTGGGCGAGCGCGGCGGCGGAGTCGGCGGCGAACACCACCTCTACGGCCGGCAGGGCGTCGCCCGTCCCGTACCGGCCAGGCTCGGGGTAGTAGGTGTCGAACACCAGGCGGCTCAGCAGCCCGCGCTCACGTAGCCGATCGGCCCAGGTCCCGACGCGGTGGGCGGCATCGCCGTACCGGCCCGGGTCGTGGAGAGGGAGCCGGAGCCGCAGGTGGTGGTCGGGGGTGTGGTGCCGTAGGAACCACCACCCGTCGCCGGGGCCTTCCTGCCAGGAGGCGAGCAGGTCGGGGAGATGGCCGGTCAGGATCTCGCTCTGGCGGTCGGGATGGGCGTGCAGGCGGGCGTACAGCCACGCGGATGCGCCGGGCGAGTGCCCGGGGTGGTGGATCGGCCGCAGGGGACCGGCCACGGGCGTGAGCACGACGGGACGGTGCGCAGGCGGGATCTCTGCGGCGAGCGGGAGGACGATCTCGTGGGCGCGGCCTCCGGCCCAGCCGTACGCCTCACGATCGGGCGCCTCAGCCAGGGTGGCGGCCTGGTTGCGGTCCAGGTGGGCGCGGAGCACGGCCAGGTGGGCGGGCTCGTCCAGGTCTAGGCGCAGGCGGACGTCGCGGTCGCCGAGGAACACCTGGCGGGGGATGCGGTGTCGGCCGCGCAGGTCCGTCCACGTCCGCTTCCACGCCGGCCACCCCGTGGCGGGGGCGGGCAGGTCGGCGGCCGTCAGCTTCCAGGTAGCCGGGTGCAGGACGGTACGGCGGTAGCGGACGCGCGGCAGGAACGGCAGGCCGCTCGCGGCACCCCAGGAGAACGGAACGCAGGAGGCGGCGCGGGCGGTAGCGATCTCGCACAGGAACCGGACGTGAGGGTGGGTGGCGCGGCCGAAGTCCAGCGCGTTGACGGCCAGCGGCTCCACGATCTCCCCTCGGGACAGGGACAGCAGGAACAGATGGTGGGCGTCGCCGCTGACCGCCAAGTCCTCCACCGGCAGATGTTCCAGCCCGGGGTCTGGATGTTCCCCGAGCGAGATCGCAAGCGCGATGGCAGGGCTGCGGGCGAGGTTGGCCGCGCGCGGCGACAGCGGCGGACAGGAGACCTGGGCGAGCACGGCACCGGGGCTAAGGGTGGGCAGCGCGGCCAGCGCGCGCATCATGCGGTCGCGGTCGGCGGGCGCAAGCAGGGACAGGAACCGGCCTGCGGTGGTCCCGGCCTGGCGGGCGGCGGATACGACGACGAGCGTGAAGTCGCCGCGGGTGATCGCGCCGGTGGTGGCGGCGTGCACGGCGAAACGCAGCTCGGTGTGCGGCACCGGAAGCGGCGGGCGCATGTCGTCGCCGGCTGCGGCCAGCTCGTCCAGGAGCTCCTCATCCAACACCACGTCGCTGCCGTCGAGCGCGGCCCGCTGAGCGAGCCGCAGCAGTGCCCGGTCGCGGTCGGTGAGCGGCTGCGCGGGGGCGGTGGCGGGCGAGCTGCGGTAGCCGGCCGGATAGCCGAGCCCGGTGTCGGCGTTGACGACGTCGGCGAGCGGGACGACAGCGCCGATTCCCCACCGCTGCAGGAACGCGGTGTGCCAGGCCCGCCAGGACGGGTTGCCGTACGGGTGCGGGGCTAGCCGGATCAGAGCGGTGGCGGCAGCCTCCGCCTCACGGGTCACCGTGGCGGGCAGCACCGTACGGCAGTCGAGCCGCAGATCGACGGCCAACGTTGCCGGCTCGTGGAGGGCGGCCATCCGTTTGGTCGCCGAGGTGCGCAGGGCGCGCCGCTCCTCGAGCGAGCCCGCGTGGACGTGCAGGGCCAGCTCGTCCCGGATGGTCTGCAGCTGGCCCAGCACGTCCAAGGCGGCGGGACCGAGGGCGGCCAGGTGGGTGATGAGATGGGTCAGCGGGTCGGTGACGTTCATCGGCGGGCGCAGGCTGCTGATAAGGACGCCATGCTCGACCAGGGCGGCCAGCATCGTCTCGATGTCGGCCGCCGAGTGGCCGGGCAGCTCGTGGGCGAGTGACCGTGTCAACTCGGCGATCGTGATGGGCGCGCGGGCGGCCCGCATCACCATCTGGGCTGCCGGGCTGTTGCGGATCGTCACGTCGGCAGGGGTGGCGTGGCCGGGCTGGAGGCGGCACGGGATGACGAGCCGGTCGCCGCGCTGATGGGCGAGCGTGTTGGCCACCACGCGCAGGTGGGGCCGCAGGTCGGGGCGGGCTTCCAGGTGGGCGATGAGCATGGCGAGCCAGGCGGCGTCGGGGCGGGCAGTGGCGCGGTGACGGCTCCCCCATTCCAGAGCGGCAGCGGTGCCGAGCCGTATCGGGGCGATCCCGGCGAACAGGCCGAACGGGGTGGCGCGGCCGGTGGCGCGCAGGAGGTAGCGGAGCGTGGATTCGGCCGCCTTCCGGATACGGCGCGGGTGCTGGGCCATGCCCGCCAGCAGGTCGGTCACGCTGTCGGCCAGGTCGGGGCTGGCGACGGTGACGGCCTCGGCGAACGCCTCATCCGCCCAGATGCGGCGCAGCCACGCCACCTGCTCGGCCACGTGGGCGGGGCTGTTGCCGGTCAAATCCGGCAAAGGGGGAAGGCCGGGCGCCGGGGTGAACAGCGAGGCGCGGATGATGGCGGCGTCCACATGGCGCAGGCGGAAGTGCGTGTTCATGCAGTCTGGGGTCCTCTCTGGCGGCTCCCCCGATCGGCACAGACAGTTCGGGACCGGCCACGAGTGGTGTGCCGGTCCCGAGCGTGAGCGGAGGTGCTAGCAGGTGGTGCCGGCGCTGTCGTCGGTGCCGCCGCAGCCGTCGCCGGTGCAGTCCTCCGAGTCGACCCGGGCGGCTGAGGCGGTGACCTCGGTGAAGCGGACGTCGAGGTCCAGGGCGCTGGTGGTCATGGTGGAGCTCCTTCCATCAACGGTGGTTGCGGGGTGGTGCGGTGCTCTACCCGGCCAGGGGCGGCCAGGAGAGCACGATCGTGGTGTGCAGCTTGCGCAGCACAAACCCAGCCGGGAGATCCTTACGGGGGGTGTCGGCGGGGTGGACGGTGACGTGCGGGGCGGGGCGGCCGTGCTGGTCCCACTGGCGGATCTGCCCGGCGAAGGAGTCGGCGAGGGCGACGGCGTCGGGGCCGTGGGCGTACACGCCGAATTCGAACGCGGCCTGGTCCTTGATGGTGGGGCGCAGCTTGGCCCGGTAGGCGAGGGTGGCGCCGTCGACGGCGGCCGGGGTGCCCATCCGCCAGGACGGCGTCACCATGCCGGCGTCGATGGCGTCCTGCTTGGCGGTGAGCACGGTGAAGCCGTCCAGGTGGGTGGCCAGCCACAGGTCCAGGTCGTGGAACGCCTCGCCCTTGGCGAGAGTGACGCCCGTCCACGCCTCGACGCGCTGTGTGCTCAGCACGTCGGCCAGGCGCGTGGTGTCGGCGTACTCGATTTCGTCGAACCACAGGCCGACCTGGTCATCGTGCAGTTCTACGCCGTGCCCCTGGTGGCCGCCTGCGCCCTGCATGGGGACGAACCCGCACATGAGGTGGCTGAGGCTTTCCAGGTGGTCGCCGTGGCGTTCGAAAGCCCACGAGCGGGTCAAGCCGAACGTGCGCAGCGGCAGGACGAGTCGGCCGCCCTCGGCGAGCTGGTCGGTCCACGCCGGCGGGATGTCCCACGCACCGGCGGTGACGATGATCAGATCAAACGGGTGGCCGGCATCGGGGACGCCGAATTCGCCGTCGCGGCGCAGGACCCGCACGTCGTGGTAACCAGCGGTGGCCAGGCATTCCTCAGCGCGCTTGACCACGTCATCGTCGATGTCGATGGTGGTGACGGATCCGCGGGGGCCGACCAGTTCGCGCAGTAGCGATGCGTTGTAGCCGCCCGAGCCGACTTCGAGCACGTGGGCGCCGTCGAGGGGTCCGGCCTGAGCGAGCATGGTGGCGATCGTGGGCGGCGCGGAGACGGTGCTGAGCATGAGGCCGCGGTCGTCGCGCTTGGCTACGACGGATTCGGTGCTGTATGCCTCTTCGAGCGGGACTCCGAGGGTGAACAGGTGGCGGGGCACCTTGCGGAGGGCGGCTTCGACGTCGGGCGGCAGCGGCATGCCGATGCTGGTGCTTCTGGCGAGGATCTGGTCGACCAGCCGGTCGCGTAGGACGGCGATGTCCTGATCCGTGTGGGAGCCCTCACGGGCAGTGTCGGTTTTCACCGGGGGAAGCGTAGTCACGCCAACCTCCTGTTTAGTGGAGCCGCGCGAACCCGGGGGCTGGCGGGGCTGATGTATGGGTTCCCTGCCTCGCCCGTCACGGAGGATGCGCCCTCCACAGGGCAGCGGGGAGTTCTTGCAGCACTTCGGCCGTCTGCGACCGTCGCGCCGGTGTGAGCTGGGGCAGATCATCGGTCTGCCAGTCCGGCGGCGCCACCCGATCCATGCCAGTAGGGCGAGTACATCAACAGGAACCACCCTCGGGCACGCTGCTGGAGGTCCGCGACGTGCCGCTTCCACTCCGTTGTGTCAACCTCGCGGGCCTGCATGTGAGCCTCCTCGGGGGCATACGGGATCGGTAGTCAGATCTGGTCGACCAGGTAGCCCAGCCACTGCTGTCCAGCGTCGGCCAGGCGGATGGACATCTCGTCGCGCTTCGTCTACGTGCCGACCGTCGTCTCCACGTTGGCCCGTGTCTCCGCGTAGCGGAGGGCGATCCGACGTGCGGCGGTCGCCGCGTTCGCCGTGGAGGCATGGTTGTAGATCCACCGGCCTCGCCCGGTCGTGTGGCCGGTCCACCACCACCAGATGTCCCCGTCCGTCCAGACGACCAGACCGGTCGAGATCAGCACCAGCGCGATGCCGTCGCCGTGATGGACCTCGGAAGCGATCCGGTGCGCTGCGTGGAGCTGAGCCTGCAACTGCTCGGCTGCCGGGCCGGCCGGTCTCAGGCCGGGCACAAGCCACATGGCCGCGGTCATCGCTCGTCGCCTCCGTCAACAACGGTGAGCAGGACGAGTTCATGAAGCGGCTGTGGCAGAGGCTGCTTCACGAGATCGAGGTAATGGGCCATTAGTCTTGTGGCCGCCGTGGCGGGAGCCCAGGCAAGCGTCCACAGGACGGCTCCGCGTGCGCTCGGATAGGGAGCCCGCCAAAAGATCAGCTGCCCGTCTGTCAATGCGACCAGATGGGGCCACAAGGACACTGCGGCCTTGTCGTCGCCGCCCAGTACATGGGCGGGGATGTTCAGGCGCTCCAGCTCGGTCTGCAGCTTGTTGGCCAGCGCGAGAGCTGGTCCAGGTTTGCGGGCGGCCGGTTGAGTTGTGGTGCTGTGGGGGTGCACGGATTGGGGCTGGTCGTGGTGCCCGCCATGGCCGTTCCCGTGCGTGGGCACCACGACCGACACCCGCGCAATCGCCGCTCGATAGACGTCCTCGGACATGGCTGCGACGCTACGGCCGGATCTCCTGCCCACCCCCAAGCCGCACTTGGGGGTGGGCAGGAAGCTCAATCCGTGTTAACGGCCTGCCGCTGCCCGTTCAAGGCGGGCCGTGAGAAGCTCTCCGAGCTCAGTTCTTCGTGTTGGCGATCCGGTTCATGCAGACCTCGTAGATCCGCTTCAGCTCGGACCTCAGCTCCGTCCACGGGAAGGAGGCGGCGCCGGGCTCGCCGGACGAGGGCTGGGGCAGTCGATCTGTGTCCAGCAGCACAGAGATCCCGCTCGACGTCAGCCGCTCCACGCTCAGCGGGAAAGCCGGGTGCTTCGCCAACGCCACGTTCGGCCACGGGACCGCAACGACGGGCAGGCCCAGGCCGATCGCCTCATTCAACAGCCCCAGCGCCAGGGTGTCGGAGATGCCGCCTGCCCACTTGTTGATCGTGTTGAACGTCGCGGGCACCACCGCCATGGCATCGGCCGGTGGTAGCACGTCCGGCTCCTCCGGCCGCTTGTAATCATCACGCACCGGATACCCCGTCAGTTCCGCCAACCGCTCCCGGTTGACGAACTTCCGGCCCGAGGGTGTTGTGACCACGCACACGGTCCATCCGCCGGCCTGCAGCGACGCCACGAGATCTGGAAGGCCGCCCGCCGGGCGACCACCACACGCGATCACGTACAGAACGGGCTGTCTGACGTCGGCCATCGTGTCAATCTCCTGACTCGCCGAGGTAATGCCGTTAGCGTCGATAGCGACGCATCCAGCGCGGTCGGGGGCACACTACGGCCAACAGACGGGGGCGCGCCATGACACCAGCCCACGAGCACGTCGATCCGCTCGACCGTCAGGTCGGTGCAAACATCCGGGCGCTTCGGTTGCGCCGCGGCCTCAGCCTGCCTGCCTGCGCACAGCTGTGCGGCCGCACCGAGGAGTGGCTGCGCACTGTGGAGCGCGGCAAACAGCGGCTGGACAAGCTGTCGGTCGCTATCACGCTGGCCGAGGTTCTGGGCGTCTCCGACCTCGCCGTGATCCTAGGCGAACGCCTGCAACGCCTGCGCTGCAGCATCGGCGAAGGCGCCCGCGTCCAACACAAGGCCGTTCCCGTGTTACGGCGGCTGCTGTCGACGCCCACCTACCCACAGGCATCCACCCGCGACCCCTACATCGAGTCCGAACGCATCCGCCGTCGGCTGTCCCTGGCCTGGTCAGCTTGGCATCGCTCTGACCGTCCCTACACCGCGCTCGGCGTCGTGGTGCCCGACCTGTTGAGCGACGCCCTGGCCCTGCACCGAGCCAGCCCGCCCGGTGGCCGCCGCCTCACCTGGCAGTTGCAGAGCGAGGTTTTTCAGATGGCCCAGCGTTTCCTGTACTGCGTCGGCGAGCCGGACCTGGCCGCTCGCGCCGCCGATCGCGCGATGGTCGCCGCCGAAGAGACTGACGATCCCGTCCTGATCGCGGTCTCTGCCTGGACCTCCACCATGGCCGCGCTCGGCCGCTCCGATGCCGAAGAGGCCCACGCCATCGCTCACGACGCCACCGACCAACTCCGCCACATTGTGTCGACCAACCCCGCCGCACTGTCCGCCTGGGGCGCACTCAGCCTGTTCGATGCCATCGCCCTGGCCCGCCTGCACCGCCCCGCCGACGCCTGGCACAGCTGGACTCTCGCCCACCAGGGGGCCGCCGCGCTCGGAGCCGAGCACCACCACCCGCTCACCATGTTCGGTCTGGCCAATGTCGCCATCTACGCCGTTGCTATCCATATCGAAACCGGGCAGGCGGCCGCCGCCCTCAAGCACGCCGGCCGCCTCGATCTGGACACCATCCCCTCCACCAACCGGCGTGCCCAGCACCTCATCGATGTCGCCCAAGGCCACCTACGCCGCAACGAGCCCGATGCCGCGATCGCCGCGCTGTTGGCCTCCGAACAGCAATCGGCCGAGACCATCGCCTTCAACGCCACTGCCCGCACGACGATCATGGAGATTGTCTCCGGTACTCGACGGCCGCCGCGGGCCGCGCTGGAGCTGGCCGCCCGCGTCCTGCGCGCCGGTTAACTGGCGGCGTGCTGGTTGGCCCAGACGGACAGAACGGCCGCCTCCCGCTTCGTGGTGATCCCGAGCTCGGCCGCGCGCTCGTGATCGAGCGCAGGGCCGCTCTGGAGCCACTCCCACGTGTCCGCCACCGTCTCCTTCAGGGGCTGGGTGGGCCACCCTGGTAGACGTTGACGGTCTCGCGCGAGAGCCTCCTCGGCTACCGCGCGGCCGATTGAACCACGTGCCTCCAAGGACCAGCAGTCGCATGGCCGCGATCCTGGCGCAGTAGGCCAAGGCCAGGGAAGAGGAGCGCGGCGGTGAGAATCGAGGGCTCCGGGATGATCAACGCTTGGCAACGATCCGCGACACGCCGGGGAAGAGAGTGAATTACTGATTCAGATTCAGCTAGTCTCCCGAGCTATGAGTGCCAGCAGAAGCAATCGAGGCGGCGGCCGCAAGCCCAAGGGGGGCGCGCGGCACAGCGTCCGCTTCACCGACCCTGACCTCTATCAGGAGTGGGCCGAGCACGAGCGGTTCAAGGCGCTGGGCTTCGACAGCTTCAGCGAGTACGCGGATTTCACGTTCAACCTGGCGCATGGCCGGTGGAAGGAGTACGGGTTCGCGAACCCGGAGCAAGCTCTGGACTACCTGCTCGCCGTGCACCGCGGCGCTATCGTGCCGCCGCCACACCTGCGCAACAAGGTGGAAGCCGCGCAGGCCGCTCTGCCACTCATGGAGACGACCGCCGCATAGCAGCGGCTACGAGGCTCACCGGAGGAACCGCTTAGACGAGGAGAGGTAGACGCCGAGGACGGCGTCCTACAACGCCACGAGGGCCCCTGCGCGCTTATCAACTGTCCAGGAAGATTCGCGCAAGGACCCTCGGAATAGCCCGCCGGCCGAGGGCCCGCCTTTGGCGTGCCTAAAGCCGGTTGAGAAGCCAGGAGCCAGAGTATCAACAGCCCCTCGGCTCTGCCAGTCATACCCGATTCCGGCGTGTCGGAACCGGGCGATACCGGCATGGCCGTCCCGTACAACTTGATACCCGCCCCGAGTGGCTCATCCACGTGGGAAGCGCTGCGCGCCGAGGCCGCCCAGACGTGGGCCGCCCTCGCGCGGCACATCGCGCAGGCTCTCCGTGTCCGCTACTCGGCGGACGGTGGCCTCAACTTCCCCGCCCGGTACGAGCGGCCGTTCACCGACCGCCACCCGAACCGGCCCGCCACCGTGCCCGTATTCGACCGGCACACCAAGACTGGCCGCCTCCTGGCGATCGACCTCGACATCAAGAAGGCCCGCGCCCTCGGCGTCGCCAACCTGGCCGCCCGGGTCGCCGCCGAGGCTGCCGCCGTCGTCGCCGTGGTCGAGCGGTGCGGCGGCCGAGCCATCACCGACGTCTCCCCCAACGGCGGCCGCCACGTCTACGTCATCTTCGCCCGGCCACTCCCGTGGGAGGAGCTGTACCGGGTGGCGTGCGCGCTCGCCCGCCGCTACCCCACCATCGACACGACCCCCATGTCCAACGCGGCCGCGCAGATCCGCGTCCCCGGCTCCCCCCACAAGATCGAGCACGGCCGGCTCACCGGCTGGATGCGGCTCGCCATCCCGCTCGCCGAGGCCGTCGCCATCGCCGAACAGCCGTGCTCAATGCGCGTGTGGGAGCTGCTGCACGACGAGCTGGCCGTCGAACTCGGCGCCTACTCCCCCGCCGTGGGCGACCGGAGTACGGCCGAAACGGGCCGCCCTGTGGCGGTCGGCGGCTGGATGGCCGAGGACCAGGACGGGATGCCGTGGCTGCCCCGCCCTCGCGGCCGCCGCGCCCCCCGGCCCGATCTCGGGCAGCGCGCCCGGACCGGCGACTGGACCGGCTACGACTCCCGCTCGGAATGCCGCCTGGCCGTGCTCAACAGCCTCGCCGCGGCGGGCTGGAGGTACGCCGAGGTGGTCGAGGAGATGGAACGCGGCATCTTCGGCGGCCTGGCCGTGCTGCTCGAACGGAAGTCCGCTCGGGAACGTGATCGTCTGCTGGGCGCTGACTGGCGGGAGGCCGTCACCAGCATCGACCAGTACGCGACGGGAAACCCTGATCGCAACTTCAACACTAGCCTGTCTACTTCCTCGCCCCCCCTCCCCTCTTCCCGCTCCTCCCCCGCTGACGCGGTCCACGCCCCGGATGCTGGGCAGGCTGTGCAGGGACGTGATCTTTACGACGTAGATTCGCACCCTTCCGGTCATGGGCAATCCCTGCTCAACACGTGGCAGCAGGTCCTTCTCTGGCTGAATGCCGTGTGGGTGGCCGAACGGGATCCTGATCGGCGGAAAGCGTGGGGGCGGGCCGCTCCGGCGATCCGGATGCTGTTGCGCGCCATGGCCGTGGCCGCACGCATGGACCAGGGCGTCACGCCGGCGTTCGGGACGCGGCAGCTCGCGCGGATGTCCGGATACGACCACACGACTGTGGCCAAGCACCTGAAGCGGCTGCGGGAGGAGGCGCACCCGCTGATCGAGCGGATCGTGCCCGGCCGGGGCAAGCAGGGCGACCGCTACCAGCTCATCGTGCCCGAGCAGTACCGGGCCGACGCGGTCGCCCGGATGTGGCGGGGCGGCCGGATCGAGACGACCCACCAGGCGCTCAACCTGGAGGGGGCGTGCGTCGCGCTCACCCACGAGGCGCTGTCGAGCGCCCCGACCCGGGCGGCCGACGTCGCCCGCCTGGCGCTGCTGTCGCGTACGTCGACCGTGCAGGCGCTGTGCACGCTCGCCGCCCTCGGCCTGGCCGACCGGACGGCCGAGGGGTGGGTGCGGCGCGACCGGCCGTTGAAGGAGGTGGCCATCGAGACCGGCCGGGAGGACGAGTACCAGGCGACGCTGGCCAAGCACCAGGCCGAACGGGAGGCGTGGTGGGGTGTGATCGCCTCGTGGGGCCTTCCTGCGGCGACGGACGATGATCGTCCCGCCCGTACCGCTAAAACCCGTCCTGATCCTCCTCAGCCCCGCACGGAGGCCGACGCGGTGCCGTGGCCGACCGGCCCCTCCGACGACATCGAGGGCCGAGCCGTCCCGCCCGACGATGCGGGCCCGTCGGCGTGCGAGCCGCCGCCGAGCGAGATCGAGGCCATCGTGCTCCTGGAGCAGATGCTCGGCGCTGTGGTGATTGCGCCGGCCTGGCCGGAGCGACCGCCGCGCAGGCGCACTCGGCCCTCCACCAGCGATCAGCTATAGGCATTCCGACCAGGCGCTGTCATCCTGATGACGGTCACTAGCTCCTGGCAGGCGGGGAGATATGCGCAACCCTCACGCGATCAAGTACGAGTGCAAGCAGTGTGGTGCTCAAACTAAGGCGAATCGACGCACTGGGCTGTTGTACTCCCACACGTATCCGGGAACAGTGAAGACCTGTGCAGCATCGGGCAAGAAGGTAATCGGTGCGCGAGGCGGCCCCCTACCTGAGCTGCCTCCCCTCGCAGATGAGCCGAAGCCGCCACCCCCGGTAGGCCGCGTGACCCCTCAAGAGGGTCCGTCTGTCAGCGTCCGCACCGTGTCTGGAGGACTCCCAGGGTTAGGAAGGCGTCGTTGACGGACTAATCCAGGTCAGTCCTTCCTTTCACCTCGACGGCCCCGCTCGGCGCTTATCCGCGGGGATGTTGGCAGCGATCCTGCGGAGCCGGACGAGTTCGCGTAGCTATGTGCTAACAGACATTGGCACATAGAATTAACGATCTTGTTCGCGCCGCCCGGAAACGCCATCCCGCGCGATCTTGGCGCACTTCCGCGAGAATGAATGACATGGCGCATGAAGCCGACGACACAGCAGGAGACTCGATCAGCAATTTCGCTGACCGCATCGGGCCCGTCCGTGTTCTCTCGAGCCATCAGTCGATCTACTACGACAAGATCCGTGAGGTGGCCTCTCCGGCACAGATCAGTGACGAGCAGGTCCTAGCCATCGCCCAGGCCGTCGCCGCCCAAACGGAAGCCGAGCGCCCCCACCAGCGGCGCCGCGAGTGGATGCTCCTCATCATCGGCCTCGTCGCCGGCGCGCTCGCCTCCATCCCCATCGGCATCCTGGTGAACCTCATCAGCTAAGCCACGCGAACGGCCTGCCGCCCAGCCGCAGAACTGAAACACTCCATGCATGAGCGACCAGAGCTGGTGGGCCGAGGTGAAAGGCGCAGCCGCGCACTGGCACGAGCTGTGCGACCACGCCGCCCAGGTTGCCGGTTGGGCCCGCTCCGCCAACCCGGACAAGATGCCCGTCACCGGCGATTACGCCGGCGCTCTCGCAGAACTCCACCAGGCCGTCGAGGGCCGCGCCCTCCACCAAATTTACGACGCCACCATCCGCTTCTCCAAAGCCTTCGACCTCAGCGGAGACCTGGCGGACACCCTCAAGAGCTGCGGCGCCGGAGGGACCGAAATCGCGCTCATGGGTGCCGTGAGCCTGCTCGACGGTGCGAGACATAACCTGGACAACGCTCTGACCCGGCCCCCCACGTTCGACGACGGCCCCGCTGACGACTAAGCCGCGCGGCCGCCCCGGTTGCACTGCCGCCCCCGCCGCTCCCGCTCCACCCGCAGCAGCTCCACCACCCGCTCGAACCGGCCATCCGCGATCCACCGATTCACCGTGGACATCGACCGGCCCGTCCGAGCCGCCGCGAAGTTTGGGGTCCTTGCAGTAGATCGGGTTCGGGCCGGGCTGGTTGGGCGGCTTCTTCTCCGGCGGGGCGGGGCGGGGCAATCCGGGAAGTTGCACGCGTCGGGCGCTTGTGTTTTGGGATCTTTTGCGTCTCCCCATGCGACGTAAGCGACCGGATGTGCTTCTCTCTCCGGTCAGCGGGGCGCGAACCGCCGAACTTGGGTCCGCCAAGGGGTAGAGAGGTTGATAAATAACCCCTATACTTCTATGTGTGAGCCGGGGAGTTAGCGGTAACTCGTCGGCGCACGTTCAGGCAAGTAGCCCCAGGAAAGAAAGGTCCTCCCCTGTGACCATCACTGCCATCACTGCCATCGCCCCCGACGACCACAACCCGGACACGGTTCGTCTCCTCCCGCTCCCCCAGGGCGTGAAGCTGCCCCGGCTCGCCGACTACGCGGTGCCCGCCACCCACGTCGGGACTGTCGAGAGCAGCCACCTGGAGGCGCTCGCGCTCGCTGGGCTCGCCATCGAGAAGGACCTCGAAGAGGGGTTCGACGGCACCCCCGAGGACGCCGCGCGGCGCGAATCCCACCTGCTCCGCTTCCACGCCGCGCTGGCGGCCGTCCACGCTGACCTCGGTCAGCTCAACCTCGCCGTTGACGCCCGTCAGGCCCGCCAGATCGCTGACGCTGCCTACGACCTCGGCGGCGATCCGGCCGCCCTGGTGGTCGAGCTCGACCCCGGCATCATCTGGGACCTGCTCGACGCCGCCGGGCACGGCGAGCACGGCGGGTGGACGCACGACTCGCGTTGGCCCGAGGTGACGTGCGCCTGCGGCGACGCCGTACTCCGGATCACCGTACCGGCCGCCCCGCACGCCAGGTAGCCCCTGATGGTGCGCGGCGCTTCCGCCGTGGTGGGAGCGCCGCCCACCAGCGGCCCACCGTCCGAACGGTACCGGCGATTCCTCGACTCGACCGGCCCGGCGTCAAGGCCGCCGCCCTCGCTCGCGAACTTGGCACGTCCGTACGAACGATCGAGCGCTACCGGTCCGCCTCCCGCTCCCCCGCCCCCGACCTCTCCCCCGCACTGACCGAGGAGCCACCACCCGTGTCCGCCGCCACGCCGCCCAGGAAGATCAGCCTGCGCCGCCGCCAACGGCTCGCGGAGCACACCCTGGAGGCCGCGCTCACCCTTGCCGTGATGATCAGGGACGAGGACGCCGCCGCGTGCCAGACGTTCGTGCGGTCACTCCCCCGCGACCAGCAGACCGCGCTGCCGTACATCCTCGCCGCGCTCGTGCCCGTGGACCGCCCCCGTGACGAACTCCTGGAGTGGATCACGTGGGACGAGCACGGCCGCCCCATCCCTGGCGCTCCCGTACCCACCGGCGTCCCGCTATGCGTTGCCCGCCGCGTGCCCGCCACGCCCGCGACCGCGAAACGGCACCGCGACCACCATCAACCCCTGTGCGGCCCGTGCCAGGACGCCGAAAGCACCTACCGCCGCAACCTCTACCAGGCCAAGAAGCGGCGCGCCCGCGCCGCCTGACCTTCAAGGAGACCTCATGTCCCTCGCCACCCACACCGGCCGGGCCGCCGTGGTCCTCACCATGGCGGCCGCCGTCGTAGTCGCCTGCTCCAGCGACCCAGCCCCGGCGTGCGCCGCCGTGGCGTACGGGCCGCCCGGATCATCCAGCAGCAACAGCAGCAGCTCCCGATCCAGCACCAGCAGCAGCACGAGCACGAACACCGGGCGAACGAGCACCAGCACGGGCACCGGCCAGACCCAGCCGCAGACGCGGACGCCGGTCCAGCCGCCGCGGACCCAGACCAAGCCCGTCCAGCCGCCGGCCACGGTCAAGCCCGTCACCCCGTCGACCAGCCAGCCCTACCGGCCGGTGCCGACGACCACGAGCGTGCCGAAGTATGTGCCCGCCAAGCCGAAGACGGCCACCCCGTACGCGCGCAACCCCTTCTACAGCTACCCCGCCCAGCAGCCGCCGACCTGGCACGGCAGCTACCGGCAGTACCCCGGCTACGTCGGCTGGTACCCGATCTACGTCTACCCCGAGGGGTACGCGGAGGAGTACGGCTGCACCATGACCGGCGCCGAGGGCGCCCCGGCCGCCGACGTCAACGGCGACGGCATCCCCGACGAGGCGACCGACTGGTGAAGTACCAGCCCATCCCCGACGACGAGCGCCCCAGCGCTGGCCTGGTGTGCAACCTGTGCCGCGTCTCGGTCGAGGCGCGGCGTGCCTGGACCATGTCGAGTTCGGCACGGACGCCGACTGGTACGCCGCTTTCGGCGAGTGCGGCCGGTGCAGTCGCGACGGCTCGCGGTGTGACGGCTCGCGGTGCGACGGCTCGTGCGGCTGCCGGTGCGCCCACCTCCACCCGTCCAATGCGACTCCGATCCCCGTGATCGACGGGCAGACCGCACTGGACCTCCGGTGGGCACCGGCCACGGCCGTCCTTCGCCACTCGGCGCGACCCCGGGCCATTGAACTTCCCACGCGGGAAGTCCAATTCGTCTCGATCACCTGAGCTGGCTCGCGGGCGGCGCCGGGCTCGGCCCCGCCGTCCGCGAGCCCTCCAACGACAGGAAGGGCCCCACATGACCACCACCCCGACCGCGACGGGCATATCTCGCCCGTGGGTGCTCGAAATGCCCCCCGGAATGGAACTACTCAACTCCAACCACCGCTACCACTGGCGCAAGGAAGCCAGGATCAAGAAGCCCCTGCGCGAGACGGCATGCTGGCTCGCGAGAGCAGCGAAGATCCCCCGTATGCAGCGAGCCAAGATGGTGGCCGTCTACGAGCCCCCTGACCGGCGACGCCGCGACCCTGCGAACCTCTACCCGTCATGGAAGGCCGTGATCGACGGCGTGGTCGATGCCGGGGTTCTGCCTGACGACGACTCCAAGCATCTCGATGGGCCAGACATGGAACTTGGCGAGTCCATCCATCCGAAGGGCAGACTCGTCTTGTACGTCTACGAGCTGCCGGACATCCCGCCTTCTCCCCCGGCAAAGGCTCGCTCGTTCAAGCTGATCAGGAGGCCGATCCGGCTCCCGCCCGCCGGCTGACCCTGTTCCGGAGTTCCCAACGGTATAAACAACCCTTACAATCGGCGGTGTGCGCAGCGGAGTGCACACCGCCTGATCTATTGGTCGGGAGGAAGCAAAGCCCCAGGAACCAGTGAGGACCAGCATGAACGCCACACTTCCGAAGGACGTCCAGGACCTCGTAGACGCCACGAAGCGCGCCCACGCCGACGTCTCCGACGCCGGCGACCGGAACGCAAAGGCCGTGCAGGAGCGCAACCTCGCCTCGCTCGTGTTCACCAGGACGCACGAGCAGCCGGCCGCGACCGCCAACCGGCTCGCCGGCATCCAGGCGATGACCTTCAACGAGATGGTCCGCGACGCGCCCGTCCCCCGCAAGCTGCCGAAGATGACTCTCGGGGCGGCCGAGGAGATGATCGCCACCTCGGCCAAGCAGGTCACCGCCACGGCGCTGGAGCAGGACGCGGCGCGCGAGCGGCGCATCCGAGGCATCCTCAAGCTGGCCCACACCGAAGTGGACGGCAAGCGCCTCACCAACGCGAAGATCGCCCGCCTGACCGGCCTGTCGCCCCAGCTCGTCGGCAAGGACCTGAAGACCGCGCAGAAGCTCGGCTACAGCCCAGACGACGAGATCGCGGTGGCCGAGCCGAAGGCCGTGCCCGCCGCGGACATGGCGGAACGCCTCGGCACCACGGTCAAGCACCTCATGAGCAGGCTCGACGCCGCCCGGCGACAGCGCATCCAGATCGAGGGCACGACCGTCAACCCGGGCGGCCGCGTGATGCTTTTCGACGTGGAGGCGTTCCCGGCCTGGTACCGGGGCCACCGCCTCCACTGGGTGACGCTGGCCGAGTTCGCCGACAGCCGGGGTGTGGACTTCCAGGAGTTCTACGCCCGGCTTCGCACCGCGCGGGCCAAGGGCCTGGAGTGGGAGACCAGCGACGTACTCGGCGGGCTAACACTCAACGACCCGGACGCGGTCGCCGCCTGGTGGGATCCCGTGGCGAAGTACGAGGACGCGGTGCTGCACGGCCGAGACGATCAGGGCCGGCGCAACATCGCGGGCATGATGGCACTGCTCGGCGCGTCGGAGAATCAGGTGGAGTGGACGGTTCGCGGCTGGCGGGAGGATGGCGACCTGCCGCCGCACGTCACCGACGAGCGCGGCTCGCGCTGGTTCGAGCCGCTGCCGTTCGTCGCCAAGCTCCGCGGGCTCGACGCCGACCATCTCGGCCAGAGCCCTGCCGTGCTTGGGCTGACCGCGCGAGTGGTCGAGGCGTTGCGCGAGAACGGGATCGACACGGTTGAGGAACTCCTTGGACGCCGGCCGGAGGACTTGGCGAAGCTGCCCGGCCTGGGTAAGGCGTCGGCCGAGACGATCAAGCGCAAGGTGGCGGAGGCTGGGTGGCTGTTTGTGTAGCCGCTGCTCGGCAGAGGCAGTAGAAGCCCCGGTTGGACGTTAGTTCGCCGGGGCTGTCTCGTTGGAGGGTTGTGTATCGATGGGCACCGCTCACCATTTCCACTACCCTTGCCGCCCACCTGCCCGTAGGCATTTGAGCACATAGGAACTGCCGGAGCCGGAATGGCCGCATACGTAGGCCAGGTCCCCGCCGCATTGGGACCCTCACAGTGGGTTAGCGATCAGGATCGGTTGATACCGATCGCATGGCGGATTTGCAGCCTGCTGAACGATCGGGGGCCAGCGAGGCGAGCGCGGGGGACATAGTCACGAGTTCTCCGCCGACAACACGATTGAGGAAACAGCGGTGCCGGCCGGGTGCTTATGAACACCAACACCTCGCTCTTGGAGTGAAACGTGCATTCGGGCAAAGCTTGACTCTATGCGGTCAATTCGTCTGAAGACACCCCTTGATGTCCTGAGGGATCGATGTTATTTACACGGAGGGTGCACTCTCTGTGGTCGGGCATGTACATGCTTTCATGCCTTGATCTGGCGTTATTGCCATGTTCTACTTTAAAACGTCATCCATCGCCAAACCCGCCATTCGCTGCGAATGTCAGCGTTACAAGCAAGGGAGATGATTCGTGAAGAACACCATGAAGGCATTAACCGTCAGCTTCGCCGCTGCCGCCGCCATCGGGCTGTTCACCCCCGCCGCTTCGGCCCACGTATCCGGCACCACGAACGCGAGTGGGGCTGGAGCAGCCCTGATGGTGCCCTCCTGCGTCGAAGCATACGTGTACGACGTCTCTGGCCCGGAGACGGGCGTGTCGATGATCAACCACTGCTCCTACACGGTCAACGTGTACGCGATCTGGGACTGGGCGCCCGACTCCACCTGTCGTACCATCGCCCCCGGCCGCGCCACCACCGACGAGAGTCTCGGCTGGTTTGCCGGGCTTGGTGATTGCTGAAAAGCAAGATGGCCATCTGAGCGGATAAATAGGATTTAGCCGCTTAAGGGATGGAATAGCGTGGAGCGTTTCGCGCCGTGGAGGATTCGGTGCGAGGCGCTCCACAGCTCTACTGGTCTTCGTTCACAATTTGGTGGAACGCGGGAAGCAGACGGCGAACGAGGTGCCGGCGTCGGGCGTGGACACGACGTTGAGGCTGCCACCCAGCAAGGCTGCCTGCGCCTGGGCGATGGGCAGGCCGAGACCGAAACCACCACCGTCCACGCGTGAGGGGGCAACCTTGAAGAACGGCTCGAAGATGTGGCCTAGGTTCTCAGGCTTGATCCCTCGGCCGGAATCGGTGACTTCAATCAGCACCCACGTCGAGGTGCTGGCCGCATGCATCGTTACTGGTTCGGAGCCGTGAACGGCCGCGTTGTGCAGCAGCTCGCCGAGGATGCCAGCTAGTAGCGCCGGATCGGTGTGGACGTCGCCGCTGCCAGATATGGTGACTTCGAATCCGCCACGCAGTCCTGGACCCTCCCAGACCTCCTCTAGCATGCGCGCCAGCTCGACCGTCCTGGCTTGGACGGTGACGTCCGGCCGGGACAGTCGGGACAGCTCCTCGATACGGTCAGTGAGGTGCGTCAGGCGTTGCACAGCCATGTCGGCAACTTTCAGCGCCCGCTTGGACACGTTCGGCTCGTCGGACAACACCTCGAAAGCGGCCAGGAGCGCGGCGGCTGGGGTGCGAATCTCGTGACTGAGAGCGGCGGTGAATGAACGGCCGGAAGCATGGTCGATGGGTGGAGTCATGAGGAACGACGGTAGAGCAGTCCGGTTCTGCCGCGGAAGGTGAGGGCAGGGCTTTGTGACATGGTCAGCACATTACGACTACAGACGGCGGGCTGAGTGGACCATCTTCACGTCACATCGGCCTTTCCCGCCTGCGTATCAGGGACTGACGAGCGAATGAAGCTTGGATACGCCCTGCGGGCACCAAACAGGCGAGAGAGGTTGAGGCGCGAGATATTGTGCCGACGTCGCGCCTCTTCTCCACGGCACTCATTCTCAATCGCGAGTGTAGCTGCATCCTTGCGTGGCCCTGGTCGAGGCTGAAGAGTAGAGCGCCACCGCAGCCGCCGCGGCGGCTGCGACGATAGCCCCGAAGTCGGGCATCACGCTTTCCCCATGGGTCGGCTTGGCTTGGTTGGACACTAGTCCGCTGGAGCTTCACCATGCCGGGCCGTGATCACCAGCCCCGGGGCGCGTGCCTGCTCTCGCCACCTGGTGCCCGGAATGGGCACGGGTGTCGCCGAGTTGTCCGCGCCCGGGGCTGTCACGCTCGGGCGGCCGTCGTGGCGTTGACGATCCCGTCCGCGATCAACCCGCCCGGCGATCCGCGCTCGATCCTCGCGAACAACATGTTCATCGAACTGATGACGCTGCCGCCGGAGGATCGGCGGCTGGTCCTGGAGGACCTGGACGACGCCGAGGCCCGCCAGGTGTACGCGGCCGCGTACCGAGTGGCAGGGACGTCGTTCGCCATCTGGGAGGACGATCCGGTCGGCTTCGTGGAGCAGGTGCTCGGCGCGGCGGTCTGGTCGGTCCCTCGCCGGTTCATGAGCGCGCTCACCGAGCACAAGCAAGTGGCCGTCCCGTCCTGTTTCGGCAGCTCCAAGACCTTTTCATGTGGACAGCTCGTACTTTGGGCGTCGCTGGTGTACCCGGTCGGCACCAACACCGTGGTCACGCTCGCCCCCCTGTGGCGTCAGGTGGCGCGGCAGCTCTGGCCGGAGGTCCGCGCGGCGCACACCCGCGCCGGCCTGCCCGGGACGATCGACATGGCCCAGTACAAGCTCCCGAACGCGTCCGGGCTCGACACCGTGGTGGCGTACGGGATCGCCGCGTCCCCGACCAACGAGGCCGCAGTTCAGGGCATTCACGCCGCCAATCTGCTGCTCGTGGTGGAGGAGGCCGGGGGCATTGCGCCGGCGATCGGCAACAACCTGGCCGGTCTGCTCGTCGGCGAGGGCGCCAGGATGATCGCGATTGGCAACCCGCCGACTGACCAGGTGGGCACCTGGTTTGAGAAGCTGTGCAGCGACCCCGAGGTGGTGACGATCCCCATCCCGGCGTGGGAGACGCCTAACCTGACCGGCGAAGATTTCGGGGAGTGCCAGTCGTGCCCGGGTGGCGGGCACAGCCCGGCCAAGCACATGGTGGACCGGGAGTGGATCGAGCGGACCATCCGCGTGCACGGGCCCAAGTCGAACTACGTCAGGGCGAAGATCGACGCCAAGTTCCCGAAGGGCTTGACGAACGTCGTCATCCCCGCGGAGTGGATCGAGGCGGCCGTCGAGATGGACGAGCCCGAGCTTGCTCCCGGATGGGCGCGGCTGCGGGACCTCGGCCTGGCCGACGAGGACGGCGAGTGGCTGGTCCAGTCGCGGGCGTGGGTGCGGCTCGGCGTCGACGTGGCGAGCGACGGCGGCGACGAGCTCGTGGTGGCCAGGCTCGTCGGCGACCTGGCCACGGTCGAGCACACGTCGAGCGGGCCGGAGAACGCGGACCCGGTCAAGGTGGCAGGGACCATCCTGAAGGAGATCCTGAAGGCGGAGGCGCTCGCGCAGGCCCTCGGTAGTCCTCACCCGGTGCGGGTGAAAATCGACGGCAACGGGCTCGGCTGGGGTGTGGCCGGGCTGCTGGCGGCGTGGGGGCGTGAGGGGGAGCACAGCGCGGAGATCGTGTCGGTGCTGGTGTCGGAGTCGCCGGGCCGGGAGCCGGACGAGGCGACGCTGCGGCCGTTCCTGCAGAGGGACGAGATGTGGCTGGCCACCCGCGCGCTGGTGCGGCCGGACGAGCATGGGATGACGCGCCTCCGGTTGCGGGTGGACGAGATGACGGCGGGGCAGCTTTCGGCGCCGAGGCTGTTCACTCGCTCGTCGGGGCACAGCCGGGTGGAGTCGAAGAAGGAGATGCGGAAGCGTGGCGTTTCCAGCCCGGACCGTGGGGAAGCGGTGTTGCTCTCGGTGTACGAGCCGGCCGAAGAGGAGGAGTGGCGCGTCCTGGCCTGACCGGAGAACCGGTACGGACGCTTACCACCGGATTTCGGTTTGCGCCTATGCCGGATTGTTACCGTCCAATGCTTCACGGCGGGTGTCACTCTCAGTGGCCTAAAACCCTTTACCAGCGCAGACGGTGATCGTTACCTTGTGAGCTCCTCGGCCGAAAAGTTGAGGATTGAAAGGCTTCCCGACCGTCTGCGTATGTAGCTGTCGAACTGGCCGGTTTCGCCGGAGAGCAACTGCCCGCCTCGGGGCTCTCAACGGGGGCGTGTCTGCCAGGAACCCAGCTACGTGCCACGTCCTCGCTGGGAGAGATAACCATATGAAGTACCCGCCGGGCCACGTCTGGGGGCTCGCGTTGATGCTGGAACCGGCCGACACGGAACTCATGTGGCGGCTGGCCGATAGGCCCTACGTAACTCTGCCCGATGACCTTCAGTACTTCCCCGAGTTCGCGGAGAACGGGCTGGTCTTCGAGGCGCTAGACCGGCTGTGCGTGAAGTGCTGGCGGCGCTTCGACTTGTGCGTCTGGCAGGCGTGCGAAGCCGACACCACCAACGGGGAGCACCTGCGCGGCGGCGACGACGCCGAGCGCTCCGGCCGGAGCAAGCCGAAGCCGGGGACCACCGCCAGAGAGGTCGCGGCCAGGCAGGCGGCCGCGCGGGCGCGGCGTGAGCGGCGCGAGGCCGCACGCTCGCGGCGGCAGTCGCGTGAACTGGTCGCCCTCATGCAGGGCAGTCGCATCACCGGGCTCAGTTAGCCCGCATGACGTAAACCTTCCGGGCCCCTACCGTGCCCCGGAGCCCGCCACCACACCGGGGCGGCGACCGGCACGGAGGGGCGCCAGGTGTATTACGACCCGAACGAGCACAAGAGCGAGCGCGGCACCGACGAGGGGGCGCAGCTGCGCCGGGTGCGGCGCGACTTCGCCGGTCTGATCATGCTTGTCCTCGGCGCCCTGGCGACTGTGGTCGCCGTGGCCGGATGGCACCCCCTGATCGGCGTGGGCCTGGCCGGCGTCTACCTGATGGTCGGTGGCTGGTTCGTCGCCTCCGACTCGTCCCAGTAGGCCGGGGGCGCCCTGATGGCACGCCGATTCCTGCCCAGCCTGCGGGCCGTCGAGACGTCCGCGCTGCCGGTCCCCCGGCTCTCCGATGTCGAGCGCCGCGAGCTGGTGGAGATGGAGCTCAAGGCGCTCGTCCCCGACCACGGTACCGTGTCGGTGTCGGACTGGTCGGCGAACCTGTCGGCAGCCGCGCGCCGTGCCTGGCCGGTGGACCGCGCGGTCTCGGAAGCGTTCGAGCGCACGGTGTGGGTGTTCAAGTCGGTCGACTCGATCGCAGAGCATCAGTCCGACCTCGATTTCCTGCTGCGCCACCGCAAGTCGAGTGAGCTGGTCGAGGATGACCCGCTGATCGACCTGCTCAACGACGAGCAGGCGAACGAGCTGGAGACGGGCCGCCAGTTCCGTTACCGGCTGTCGGCGCAGATTCTGCTCAGCGCGCGCGGCGCGTTCGTGGAGATCACGCACGACCGGCGGGGCCGCCCGATCCGGCTCGACTTGTTGCCGCCGGGCCGGACGCGTCCGGTCCCCGGGCTGAACGGCAAGCTGCTCAGCCACTTCGAGACGATGACACCGGACGGGATTCGCGTGCCGATTCCGCCTGAGCGCGTCCGGTGGTTCCGCAAGCCGCACCCGACCGACGCCTACATGGGCATCACGCCGCTGCAGGCGGCCGGTCTGGCGGTGGACCAGGACTTCCTGGCCAAGATCTACAACAGCTCGTTCATGCTCAACGACGGCCGCCCCGCCGGCATCGTCTCGGTGGAGGGGCGGACGAACCCGGCCGAGGCGGCGAAGCTGGAGGAGCGGTTCGGGCGCGGGCCCGTAGAGGCGGGCAAGCTGACCGTGATCGGCGGCGGCAAGCTCTCGTATGTTGACCTGGGCGCGACGCCGCGTGACATGGCGTACGGGGAGATGGCGGCCCGCGCCAAGGAGGAAGTTCTCGCCGCGTACGGGGTCGGCGAGACCGTGCTCGGCAATTCCAGCGGCCGGACGTGGGACAACGCCGAGCAGGAGCTGTTCACGTTCTGGACGATCACGATGAAGGGGCACCTGCGGATCGTCTCGACGGGGTTCGGGCCGGATGCGCGCAGGGCGGGCAAGGGAGTCCGCGGCGAGTTCGACACCTCGACGGTGGAGGTGCTGCGCCGTGCGGACGAGGCCCGCCGCCGGGAGGCGCGCGAGGAGGTCCGCGACGGGCTGATCTCGCCGGACGAGTATCGGGAGATCGCCGAGTACGAGCCGTACGACCTGCCGCACACCAGGGCGATCTACATCGCGCAGGGCAAGACGCCGATCCCGACCAGGCTGGAGGACGCCGAAGCGCTCGGCCTGGCCTCCCCCGACGCTGCGAACGAGCCGCCGGCGCCCGGCGAGGAGCCCGCCCTCGGCGAGGAACTGCCGCCGGGCGAGGAGCTGCCGGAGGGCGAGGCCGCGCCGGACGGGGAGGAGGTGGACGGCTCCGAACCGGCCACCGGTGAGGCGATGGCGATGCTTCAGGGCATGCTTGACGAGGACGCCCCCGCCGGCGAGGACCAGGACGAGGACGAGGACCAGGAGGACGAGGAGCCGCGAGGCCGGCGGCGGGCGCGCACGCGGGAGACGAAGGCCCTCGCCCCGGGCGGGCCGCAGGCCGCCGACGTGCGCGACCGGATCGAGCGCGACATCCATGAGGCGCTGGAAGGGCTCGTGCGCAGGCTCGTGAAGCGCACCGCCGCCCGCGTCGCCTCCCCCAAGACACGCAAGCACACCAGGCATTTCGCCCCCGAGTACAAGGCCGACACCCGCGTCGGCACCGAACCGCTGGACGCCGACCGGGTGGCCGACGTCGCCCACTGGCAGGAGGAAGCCGTCGCCGTGCTCACGCCCGTCCTGACGGCAGCGGCCGGTGCGGCGGCCGGGCCTGTCGCGTCGCCGTGGGTCGGCGTGTCCGCGCCGCTGCTGCAGGCGCGCGACTGGCTCGTCTCCCAAATCGTCGGCGCCGCCGGGCGGCTACGCGACCTGATCCGCGAACGCGACATCGCCGGAGATGACATTGACCGACTCGTGGCCGAAGTGCGTGCCCAGCTTCCCGGGCTGGAGTCGTGGGCGGCCCGCGCGAGCACCCGGGCAGCCACCGCGCTCACGCACGCCGTGGAGTACGTCGTCGTGATGGACGCGGCCGGACCCAACGGCATGGTGTCGGCGACCTGGCGGGCTCGCGATGACGCCGACGTCCGGCCGACGCATCGCGAGGCGGACGGGCAGGTCCGGCGCGGTGGAGACCTGTTCGAGGTGGGCGAAGCGCTCCTGCGGTGGCCGGGTGACCTCGACGGCCCGATCGAGGAAACCGCGCACTGTCGATGCCGCCTGAGCTGGATCATCTCTCCGGGGAAGTAACGTACGCTGCCGCGCCGGGCGATATGCACAACAGCCAACATGGCTGGGCGGGGGAGAGAACGCTATGGGCGAAGCCAAGCGGCGCGGCATCGTTGGTGACATCAAGAGGGCGTTCGCGTTCCTGTCCCAAGCTTGGAGATCCACCGACCGCCCATTTCGCAGAGCCATCCTCGGCATGTGGGCGATTGGTCTGGTGTCGACCGTCCTAGGCATTCTGGGAGATGAAACTGGCTTCTGGTCAACTCGTCCCTTCGCGACCAACCTTATGACCAGTGTGACGGCCTTCTTCTTTGCTGTCCCCGTCGCTTTGCTCGTCCTGCAGAACGTGCAGCATCGCATCGCAGAACGAGCGCCACGGCTGGCCGCCATCGTCCTACTGGAGGATGCGACACGCGCGCTGGCCTCTCTCCTCGACGGGGTGAATCCCTCCACCTGGCCTGCGGACGGCATAGTCGAGTGGGTCAACCCGGAAGCCCTCCGAGAAGCTCGGAGGCGAGTCTACGGCGATATGCGGTCGCGCGGCTTTTCCGAAGAGGAGCTTCCCCTTGCTTGGGGTATCGAGAAGACCCAGCCGATACTGACTCGTCTGCGTGAGGTTATCCGGCCCCAGTTCATGAAGGCTGGCCTCGAATGGCACTTGGACGATGAACTGGAGCGACTCGATGAGGCTGTCGTGCTCGCCGCCAGGTTACCTTTGGACAATCCCGACGCCCTTGTGGAGCTGCACACCTCCATCAAGCTGTTCGTCAGCATGGCGCGCGCTGTTCTCTCGGACCTCCGCTCGCGGACCTGACGCGACACTAACGCCGACAACCGGCACCCTGCACCCTCGCACGCACACCACGGGGGCATGGGGGCTGGTTTGTCCGACTACGACGCTTGGGATGTCAAGGCACGCCGTGGGTTCGGCGTCAAGTTCGATGACGACCTGCACCCGCGTGACCGCAAGGGTCGATGGATCGAGACCAACGCCCTGGTGTCGGTGTGGGGCGGCGGCCGCGGCACCGTGGTCAAGAACGTGGGTGGCGGCCGGCTTGAGGTCCGTATGGAGGACGGGAGCCTCCAGCGCATCCACCGCAACTACCTGACGGTGCAGAAGCGGCCCGGCGGTGGCAAACCGACCGGGCGGGCCGACGCCGCACCCAAGGCGATGACGGTCGAGCAGGCCAGCCCGGACGCCGACGATGTCACCCCGACCGACCGCAGCCGCATGAGGCTCGCCGACCTGACGGATGGCGGCGTGACGATCCTCATGTACGGGCAGGACGAAGCCGGCAATGAGGTGGCGCGCATTGGCCTGATTCACAAGGTCAATCGCGTGCCGGTGGACGGCGTGTACGGCTACAAGGTCGAGCTGAACGTAGGGAACGGCCAGTACGAGACCGTCTACTCGCCTGACACGGATCCGAAGGTCCGGCTGGTCCCCACTGACGCGCTGGTGCGGGTGTCGAAGGCCATCCGCGACGGCGACCCGAACGCCGAGCAGATGGCGCGTGACCTGCTCGCCGGAATCCTCGCCGACGACGACCGTGACTCTGGCGCCTCCTCCAGCAGGGCCGACACCCCCGCGCAGCCCGGCGCCCAGCCGTCTGTGCGGCGTGCTTCGGGACCTGTGGATGTGGAGCAGCAGATCCGCGACGCCTACGAAAGGATCGCCCAGCCGGACGGCGTCGAACCCATCTGGGTGACCATGGAGCAGCTCCGCGCTGAGTTGCCAGGCGTCGACCGGGCCGAGGTAGACGCCGCCCTGATGCGCCTCGCGGGCGAGCAGCGCATTGTGCTGGTGCCGGAGGCCGACCAGAAGACGCTTACGGCCACTCAGCGTGAGGCCGCCGTCATGCAGGGCGGCACGCCCAAGCACCTGATCGCGTTCCACGCGGAGGAGTTCGCGAACGACGCGCCTCCGGCTCCCGCCCCGACGCGGCTGGCGTCGGCCCCGACTGCGCCGCAGACCGTGGTGCCGGGTGACCTCGAGACCGGGGATCGGGTCACGTTCGACATCCCGGTCACGGCGGCGAACGTCGAGCGGTTCTCCGGGTCGGGGTCGAAGAACCCGCCCAAGGTGGGCGCGACTGTGACCGTGCGCGGGGTGGTCGAGGGCGTCGAGACCGACATGTTCGGCAATTCCCTGGTGCATCTGCGCCGGGACGGCGCCCAATGGCAGGGTGCGGGCGGCGGCGGCCGGCTGGACGGTGATGGGCTCGGCTGGGAGCTGGACGAGGACCACGCCGTCCACAAGACCGGCAAGGCCGACAGGCAGGAGCAGCGCCGTGGCGGCGCCGCGCCGGTTCGGACCGCGCCGCAGGGTGGCCTGTTCGCCGACGTCGGCCGCGAGGCGCAGGGCACCGAGGACATGTTCACCGCGCACGAGCGCGACCGGGACCGGGAGGACCAGTCCAGCCCAGAGGCCAGGCCCGCCCAGGAGCCGGAGCGGCGCGAGCGCGGCCAGGCCGAGCCCGAGCGGGGCGAGCGCGCCCGCGCCGCCCAGGAGGACGCTGGTCCGGAACGGGAGAGCGCCGACGAGTCCGAGGAGCAGGCCGACACGCCCCCGGACACCGCCACGGCGGGCACCGGCGGCGAGGAGCGATCCAAGGAGCTGTCCCGGCAGGCCAAGCAGGCGTTCGAGGCCGGCGACTACGGCCGCGCGCTCCGGCTGAACGGCGAGGCGTTCGAGGCGTGGCCGGACATGCCCGACGCGACCCGGGCGCGCATGGAGAAGAACCGGTCCGTCATCCAGTCGCACTGGCGGCGCAAGGGCAGTGACGAGGACCTGGCGGCGTGGGCGCGCACGGAGCTGCGCGGCCA
>NZ_BAAJOU010000028.1:0-986351 GCF_057536035.1 Nonomuraea sp. B208 | reverse complement strand
GCGGTTGTTCCCTCCCGGCCCGCTCACGCTGTTTTCCGCACCCGCCGAGCTGGGCACGACCACCGGGACGGAGGAACGACGGCGCGGAATGAGGGACGGCCGTGGCGAATGGCGGTGAACGGCGGCGCGTGGGCCCCTCCCTGCCGATGCCGGTGTTCGTGGCGGTGCTCGTCTGCGTCACCGTGGCGCTGATCACCCTCGACTCGCTCACCAGCACGGCGGTGCGCCTGCTGCCCCTGCTGGTCTTCCTGCCCTCGATCGTGTCGGGGCTCGGCAACGTGCGCCAGACCGCGTTCGCGTCCGTGTGGGTGGTGCTGGTGATGGGCGGCACGCTCGCCTACCTCGGGGCCGACCTGGACGACAACCTGCTCGCCGCGGGGTTCGCGGCGCTGTTCGGCGTGGCGGCCGTGATCAGCTGCCGCTACCGGGTGCACCGCGAGGAGGAGGTCTACCGGCTGCGCTCGGCCGCGGCGGCGCTCCAGCGGCAGATCGTCCGCCCGCTCCCCCTGCGCAGCGGCGACGTCCTGGTGGACGGCCTCTACCAGCCGGTCGAGGAGGACGCGATGGTGGGCGGCGACATGTACGAGGTGGCCGCCTCCCCCCACGGCGCCCGCCTGCTCATCGCCGACGTGCAGGGCAAGGGCCTGCCCGCGATCGGCACCGCGCTCGCCGTGCTCGGCGCCTTCCGCGAGGCCGCCTACCGCGAGGCCACCCTGATCGGGGTGGTGGAGGCGATGGAGTCGGCGGTGACCCGGCACAACCTGGGCGCCGGCCGTGGTGGCGAGCCCGAGCGCCTGGTGACCGCCCTGGTGCTGGACATCCGCCGCGGCCCGGTGGTGGAGGCGGTCAACTGCGGGCACATCGCCCCGTACATCATCCACGACGGGCGGGCCTACCAGGCCGCACTCGGCGAGCCCGCGGTGCCGCTCGGCCTGGCCGGGCTGGCTCCCGGGCCGCGTGCCGTCGCCTGGTTCGCCTTCCCCACCGGGGCGACCATGCTGCTGTGCACCGACGGCGTCACCGAGGCCCGCGACAGCGCGGGCTCGTTCTACCCGCTGGCGGCGCGGCTGCGTACGTGGGCCAGGCATCCGCCCCGCCGCCTGGCCGAGACCGTCGGCGCGGACGTGCGCAGCTTCACCGGCGCGCCCCCGCGCGACGACGTCGCGATCCTGACCCTGACCAGGACCCGCGCGTTGTCATGAACCACTGCGGCAAGTAGCGCGTATCTCCACACATCGGACACGTGGTGTTCCATGGAGGTGTCGTGGAGCTCAGCCTGCTGCGTACACAGGCGCACAGCCCGTCATACTTCTCACTGCTGCGCGGCTCGGCCGGAGAGCGCGCACCGGTGGACTTCTGCATACCGTGCAACCCGTACTTCCCGACGCCCGAGATCTTCGAGCACCTCGGGAGGAATCTGGAGACGATACTCAAGTTCTATCCGAGCGACGCCGGCACGATCACCGCCGAGCTGTGCGCCACGCTGGGGCTGCACCCCCAGACGGTCGCCATGGGCAACGGCTCCACGGAGCTGATCACCTGGATCGACCACCTGCTGGTGCGAGAGAGCCTGGCGGTGCCGATCCCGACCTTCGGCCGGTGGACCGACCAGCCGCTGGAGACGGGCAAGCGGGTCGACATGTACCCGCTGCTGGAGAGCCGCAACTTCGCCCTCGACGTGGCCGACTACGTCTCGTTCGTCCGCACCCGCGGCTCGCGCGTGGCGGTCATCTGCAACCCGAACAACCCCGACGGCGGCTATCTGCCCAAGCACGAGGTCGTCCGGCTGATGGACGAGCTCATCGACCTCGACCTGGTGATCGTCGACGAGTCGTTCGGCGAGTTCGTGGACGCCGAGCCCTGTCCGGGCGTGGCGGCCGAGGCCGCGGTGCGGCCCAACGTGATCGTGCTGCGCAGCCTGGGCAAGAACTTCGGCCTGCACGGCGTCCGCTTCGGCTACATGGTCGCCAACCCGGCGCTGGCGGGGCGGGTGCGCGACGCGCTGCCCAAGTGGAACCTCAACTCCTTCGCCGAGGTCATGGTGTTCATGATGAAGCAGTTCGGCGCCGAGTACCAGGAGAGCCTGCGGCGGCTGTCGAGCGACCGGCGGGCCATGTTCCAGCAGCTCAGCACCATGCCGGGGCTGTCGGTGTACGCCTCGCAGGGCAACTTCCTGCTGGTCAAGCTGCCGCCGGGCCACGACGGGGTGCCGCTGCGCGACCACCTGCTGACCGAGCACGGCGTCTACGTCCGCGAGTGCGGCAACAAGCTCGGCACCACCAGCCAGTTCCTGCGCCTGGTGGTGCGCCCCCAGGAGGACGTGCGGCGGCTGCTCATCGGCATGACCCAGTTCCTGTACTCGGGCAGCCTGCACGAGATCCCGGTGATCGGCCTGCACCACCGGCACGCGAACCCCCTGTCCGCCTGAGCGCTTGGGGCGTACGGCGTACGGTACGCTGTACGCCGAACACGGAGCTCCCGGGACGATGTACGCTGTCCCGGCTAACTCCTTACGCCCTAAGCAATCTCGCCGACAAAGGGGTCCCGTGGTTCCCACGCACCGCCACGACCACACCGCCGCCGACGGCCACGACCTGATCCAGGTCCGTGGCGCCCGGGAGAACAACCTCAAGGACGTCTCCCTCGACATCCCCAAGCGCCGGCTCACCGTCTTCACCGGAGTGTCCGGCTCGGGCAAGTCCTCGCTCGTCTTCGACACCATCGCCGCCGAGTCGCGCCGGCTCATCGACGAGACCTACAGCGCGTTCGTGCAGGGCTTCATGCCGAGCCAGGCCCGCCCCGACGTGGACGCCCTGCACAACCTGAGCGCCGCCATCATCGTCGACCAGGAGCGCATGGGCGCCAACGCCCGCTCCACCGTGGGCACCGCCACCGACGCGCACACCATGCTGCGCATCATCTTCAGCCGCGTCGGCGTCCCCCACGTCGGCTCCGCCTCCGCCTTCAGCTTCAACCTGGCCGAGGGCATGTGCCCGGCCTGCGAGGGCCTCGGCAAGACCATGGAGATCGACGTGGACGCGCTGGTCGACAGGGAGCTGTCGCTGAACGAGGGCGCCGTCAAGGTCCCCGGCCACGCGGTGGACAGCTGGCTCTGGCAGGTCCTGGCCGGCTCCGGCCTCTACGACCCCGCCGTGAAGCTGAAGGACTTCACCCCGCAGCAGTGGGACGACCTGCTCCACAAGCCGCCCACCAAGATCAAGTACGGCTCCAACACCTTCACCTACGAAGGGCTCGCCGTCCGGGTCCGGCGCGGCTACCTGGGCAAGGACCGCGAGTCGATGCAGCCGGCCGCCCGCGCCTTCGCCGACCGGGCGCTCAAGCTGACCACCTGCCCCGACTGCGGCGGCTCCCGGCTCAACGAGGCGGCCCGCTCGGCCAGGATCGCCGGGCGCAACATCGCCGAGTGCTCGGCCATGCAGGTCGACGACCTCGCCGAGTTCGTCCGCGGCCTGTCCGCCGAGGCCGTCGGCCCGGTGCTCGACGGCCTGCTCGCCACGCTCGACTCGCTGACCGGCATCGGCCTCGGCTACCTCAGCCTGGACCGCGAGTCGGCCACCCTGTCGGGCGGCGAGGCGCAGCGGGTCAAGATGGTGCGCCACCTCAACTCCAGCCTCACCGACGTCACCTACGTCTTCGACGAGCCGACCGCCGGGCTGCACCCGCACGACGTCCAGCGGATGAACGAGCTGCTGCTGCGGCTGCGCGACAAGGGCAACACGGTGCTGGTCGTCGAGCACAAGCCGGAGACGATCGCCATCGCCGACCACGTGGTGGACCTCGGCCCGGCCGCGGGCAGCGGCGGCGGGCAGGTCTGCTACGCGGGCGACCTCGACGGGCTGCGCGCCTCCGGCACGCTCACCGGCCGCTACCTCGGCCACCGGGCCCGGCTGCGCGAGCGGCCCCGCACGCCCTCGGGACATCTGCGGATCGAGGGCGCGAATCTGCACAACCTGCGCGACGTCACGGTGGACGTGCCGCTCGGCGTGCTGACCGTGGTCACCGGCGTGGCCGGGTCGGGCAAGAGCTCGCTCATCCACGGCTACATCGCCGGCCGCGAGGGCGTGGTCGTGGCCGACCAGTCGCCGATCCGCGGCTCGCGCCGCAGCAACCCGGCCACCTACACCGGCCTGCTCGACCCGATCAGGGCCGCCTTCGCCAAGGCCAACGGGGTCAAGCCCGGCCTGTTCAGCGCCAACTCCGAGGGCGCCTGCCCGGCGTGCAAGGGCATCGGCCTCATCTACACCGACCTGCAGATGATGGCCGAGGTCGCGTCGGTGTGCGAGAAGTGCGAAGGGCGGCGCTTCACGCCGGAGGTGCTGACGTACACGCTGCGCGGCAAGAACATCAGCGACGTGCTCGGCATGTCCGTGGCCGAGGCCGCCGGGTTCTTCACCACCGGGCAGGCCAAGGGCATCCTGGAGCGGATGTCCGCCGTGGGCCTCGGCTACCTCGGGCTGGGGCAGCCGCTGACCACGCTGTCCGGCGGCGAGCGGCAGCGGCTCAAGCTGGCCATCCACATGGCGCGGGGCGGGACGACGTACGTGCTGGACGAGCCCACGACGGGCCTGCACCTGGCCGACGTGGACCAGCTGCTCGGGCTGCTGGACCGGCTGGTCGACGACGGCAACTCGGTGATCGTCATCGAGCACCACCAGGCCGTGATGGCGCACGCCGACCGGATCATCGACCTCGGTCCCGGCGCGGGTCACGACGGCGGCCGGGTGGTCTTCACCGGCACCCCGGCCGAGCTGGTCGCGCACGGCGACACGCTCACCGCCACCCACCTGCGGCAGTACGTGACCGGCTGAGCCTTCAGACCGCCAGCCGGGCGAGGACCCGCGCGAACTCCGGCGGCGGGGCCACCACCAGGCGGGTCTGGCCGCCCCTCATGACGATGTCGGCCTTGATGAGGGTCAGCCGCCCGCCGTGCCACCAGTGCACCTGCGGGCTCAGCCCGCCGGTGCGGGCGGCGTGCACGCGCAGCCGCTCGATGGCGCGCACCACGCCGATCCCGTCCACCGGGTGCACGAGCAGCGTGTACGGATCCGGCAGCACCACCAGCACGCCGTCCGCCGGCACCGGCAGGTAGTCGGCCAGCCACCGCAGGTGGGTGGCCGCCGACGGCGCCGTCCCGGTGAGCCGGAGCACCGGCGTGCCGGACAGCTCGATGGACTCCACCGGCAGCCGCTCCTCGCGGCGCACGTTCGCCACGGCCAGGTCGAGCGCCTGCGCCGTGGGCACGGGCCAGCACCCGGCCTCCTCGGGCCGCACCGGGCGGCCGTGGGCGGTCAGCAGCTCCACCAGGTCGGCGTTGAGGTGGCGGCCGACGATCCTGGCCGGGTCGGCCAGCTCGTCCACCGACTCCACGCGGGTGCGCAGCAGCGGGGCGGCCTGCTCCAGGTCGCACAGGTCCGCGGGCTCTCCCGCGGTGGCCACGGCGTGCGCCAGGTGCTCGCTGACCAGCACGGGCCAGTCCTCCCTGGCCCGCCGTCCCGCCTCACGGCGCAGCCCGGTGAGCCGGACGGTCAGGGTGGGCTCGCCGCGCAGCGTGAGCGAGCCGCCGTCGGCGGCGAACTCGCAGGTGAAGCCGCGGGACTCGGCGACCAGCGCGAGCAGCGAGTCGAGGTCGGCGTCCGCGTCGGGGCGGCGCGCGGGCTCTCGCTCTCGCTTGAAAAAGCTCACGCGCGCTGTCCCTTTCTTCCGGATTCGTCCCTCCTAGGTTGCCTGCTCCCCATCGCGCTCCGGACCAGACAGGGAGCACGATTCGGTATCGATAACTCCAAGTCTTCCCAGCCAGAGGCTCATTTGCGGTGACCCGTGACCCGCCGGAAGCCCGGCCAGGACGGGCACGCCGAGCGGCGCCAGCCGGTCCCGCAGCACCGGGTAGGGATCGCCGCACTCCACCCACGACCCGAGCGCGATCCCGCGCACCCCGTCGAACGCCCCGGCCTGCAGCAACTGGGTGAGCATCCGGTCGATCCGGTACGGCTCCTCCCCCACGTCCTCCAGGAAGGCGAGACGCCCCTCGAACGACGGCTGCCACCGGGTCCCGCACATGGACGCCAGCAGCGACACGTTGCCCCCTGACAGCTCGCCCTCGGCCCGGCCGGGCACCAGCACCCGATCGCCGTAGACGCTCTCCTGCGCGCCCGACAGGGCCGCCTGGAGGCTCGCCCAGGTGAGCGGCTCGGGACCGTTCTCCCCGCCCAGCAGCTCGCAGGCCGGCATCGGGCCGTGCAGGGTGGACACGCCCAGCTCGATCGCGAAGGCGTTGTGCAGCGCCGTGATGTCGCTGGAGCCGAGCAGCACCTTGGGCCCGGCGGCGCGCATGGCGTCCCAGTCGAGCAGGTCGAGCAGCCGCCCCGCGCCGTAGCCGCCCCGGCAGCAGAACACCGCCTTGACCGCCGGGTCGCACCAGGCGGACTGCAGGTCGGCGGCGCGATCGGCGTCCGCGCCCGCGAGGTAGTCGAGCTCCTGCCGGTCGAGCACGTGCGCGCCCACGACGACCTTCAGTCCGAGCCCTTCCAGCCGCGCCACGCCCTGCCTGAGCAGGGTCGCGTGGGGCGGGCCCGAGGGCGCGACGATCGCGACCGTGTCACCGGGCCGCAGGTCAGCTTGCTGCATCGATCAACTCCTGGACATGGGCCCGCGGCGCGGTTGGCTCGTTCACCAGGCAAACGGTGTCACACTTGTGTCGCGTATGCGACTTCCGCCCCACATCCTCGTCGTCAACGGCGTCAAGGTCCGCCGCCCGGTGTTCCTGCTGGGCGCACCGCACTCCGGCGCCGCACTGCTGGCCCGCGCCCTCAAGCGCTCCCCCGGCTTCCACATGACGATGGGCCGGGCGAGCGTGGCGCACGTGCTGTACGCCTTCGCCCGCAAGCCGTCCATCGCCCGCACCTCCGGGGCCGTGCGGGTGCTGCGGGACGCGCTCGCCGAGTCGTGGCAGGTGCTGCCCGGCTCGTGCGGGAAGTGCGCGGCGCCGTGCCGCGAGGCGGGCGGCGTCACCGGCACGGGGCCGTGCGTGGCCACCGGCGACATCGTGCGCTTCGGCGAGGGCGGCCCCGACCTCATCTACAGCGCGCCGGTGCTGCTGCAGGCCTTTCCCGACGCCCGGTTCGTGCAGCTCGTCCGCGACGGCCGCGACGTCGCCGCCGACATGCTCGCCGATCCCGACTGCCTGGCGTGGTTCCGTCCGGCGATGCTGAGCGGCGGCACCGAGTTCCCCAACGCCTTCCTCGGCGTCAGCAAGGACGAGCACCTCGAGCACTGGAAGGAGATGCCCGCGGCGGGCAAGTGCGCCCTGCGCTGGCGCAGCGCCGTGCGGCTGAGCGCCGAGCTGCGCCGCTCCCTACCCGCCGGTCAGCTCCTGACCCTGCGCTACGAGGACCTGGTGCGCGCCCCCGCGCAGGCGGCGGCCACGCTCGCCGAGCACCTGGAGACGCGGGTGCCGAAGGTCGCGTTGTACGGCCACGAGGCCGCGGCCGGCGCCTGGCGCTCCCGGCTCCGCCCCCAGGACGTGGAGCTGGTGGAGCGGGTGGCGCGCAAGGAGCTCACCCGGCTGGGCTACCTGACGAGCTGAACTGGGTGCGGTAGAGCTCGGCGTACAAGCCGCCGCGCGCCAGCAGCTCCTCGTGCCGGCCGCGCTCGGCGACCCGGCCCTCGTGCACGACGAGGATCTCGTCGGCCTCCCTGATGGTGGAGAGCCGGTGCGCGATCACCAGCGAGGTGCGGCCCTCCAGCGCGGTCTTCAGCGCCACCTGCACGGCCGCCTCGGACTCGGAGTCGAGGTGCGCGGTCGCCTCGTCGAGCACGACCACGCGGGGGGCCTTGAGCAGCAGCCGGGCCAGCGCGAGCCGCTGCTTCTCGCCGCCGGACAGCCGGTAGCCGCGGTCGCCCACCACGGTGTCGAGCCCCTCGGGCAGGGACTCGACGAGGTCGCCGATCTGCGCGGCCTTCAGCGCCGCCCAGATCTCCTCGTCGGTGGCCTCCGGCCTGGCGTAGCGCAGGTTGGCCCCGATCGTGTCGTGGTAGAGATGCGGGTCCTGCATGACCACGCCCACGGTGTCGCGGAGCGAGGCGAGGGTGGCCTCGCGCACGTCGAGGCCGTTGAGCCGGACGGCCCCCGCGTCCACGTCGTAGAGGCGCGAGACCAGCGAGGTGATCGTGGTCTTGCCCGCGCCCGAGTGGCCGACCAGGGCGATGAGCTGCCCGGGGCGGGCGGTGAACGACACGCCCTTGAGCACCGGGTGGGAGGGGCCGGTGTCCTGCCTGGCCACCGACTCCAGGCTGGCGAGCGAGACCTCCTCGGCGGCCGGGTAGCGGAAGCGCACGTCGTCGAACTCGATCGTCACCGGCCCCTCCGGCACCGGCACGGCGTCGCGGCGCTCGGCCACCATGGGCTTGAGGTCGAGGATCTCGAAGACGCGGTCGAAGCTGACCAGCGCGGTCATGACGTCCACGTGCACGTTGGACAGCGAGGTGAGCGGGCCGTAGAGGCGCATCAGGAGCGCGGCCAGGGCCACGAGCGTGCCCAGCTCGAAGTAGCCGGTGACCGACAGGACGCCGCCGATGCCGTAGACCAGGGCCGTGGCGAGCGCGGCGACCAGGCCGAGCGCGACGCGGAAGACGGTGCCGTACATGCCGACGCGGACGCCGACGTCACGCACCCGCGCGGCCCGCGCGCCGAACACCTCGGCGTCGTCCTCGGGGCGGCCGTACAGCTTGGCGACCATGGCGCCGGCGACGTTGAAGCGCTCGGTCGTGACCGAGCTCATCTCGGCGTCGAGCTGCATCTGCTCGCGGGTCAGCGCGGACATGCGGCGGCCCACGTATTTGGCGGGGATCACGAAGATCGGCAGCAGCACCAGGGCGACCAGCGTCACCTGCCACGACAGCGCCAGCATGGCGCCCAGCACCAGGACCAGGCTCACCACGTTGGACACGACCGACGACAGGGTGCTGGTGAGCGCGCGCTGCGCGCCGATCACGTCGGTGTTGAGCCTGCTGACCAGGGCGCCGGTCTGGGCACGCATGAAGAACGCGACCGGCATGCGCTGCACGTGGTCGAACACCTCGGTGCGCAGGTCGTAGATCAGCCCCTCGCCGATGCGCGCGGAGAACCAGCGCTGCACGAGCGTCAGCCCGGCGTCCACCAGCGCGAGCGCGCCGATGGCGACGGCCAGCCAGATCACCACGCCGGTGCGCTTGGGCAGGATGCCGTCGTCGATGATCGCCTTCATCAGCAGCGGGTTGGCGACCACGATCACCGCGCCCGCCACCACCAGCAGCAGGAACGCCGCGATCTGCCTGGTGTAGGGGCGCGCGTAACCGGCGATGCGCCGCGCGATCCCGGGGCGCAGGCGCTGCCTGACCACCGACTCGTCGCGGCGCAACGAGCTCCACACGTGAGGGCCGAAGCCCCCTCCCATCATCGCCATCCGGGGGATCCCCTCTCCTCCGCCGGACACAGCGCCCAGGTGGCGCCGCCGATTCCCGTCTCAGCTCAGCGCGAAATTGTGCCACGAGGGGACGAAGGGGACTTCGCGCCGAAGATCAGCCCCGAAGATCAGCCCCCGAAGAGCGTCTTGATGCGCATGGCCTGCTCCAGCCCTTCGGCGACGCCCTGCTCCTCCAGGGTGCGGGCCCGCGCCCCCTGGAGGAGTCGCTTGGTCGCGGCGGCCGCGTCCCGGTTGGTGGACAGCAGCTCCGCCGCCTTGTCGCGCACGGCCCGGTCGAGGTCGTCCCGCGCGACCACCTGCTCGGCGAGGCCGATGCGCATGGCCTCCTCCGCGTGCACCATCCTGGCGGTCAGGCAGATGTCGATCGCCTTGGCCAGGCCGACGAGCTCGACCAGGGGCTTGGTCCCCGTCAGGTCGGGCACCAGCCCGAGCGCCGGCTCCTTCATGCAGAACTTGACGTCGTCCGCGACGATCCGCAGGTCACAGGAGAGCGCGAGCTGGAACCCCGCGCCGATCGCGTGCCCGTGCACCGCGGCGATGGAAACGATCTCCGGCCTGCGCAGCCACAGGAACCCGGCTTGAGCCTTTCTGATGCTGTGCTCGAAATCCGTGTCACCGGACCTGGCCACCGAGCTGAACGAGCCCTGGCCCGGCACCCCCTCAGGAGTGAACATCCGCAGGTCGATGCCTGCCGAGAAGGACGGTCCCTCACCTTTCACGACGACGACGCGCACCTGCTCGGGCAGGTTGTCGCCGATGCCGGCCAGCGCGGACCAGGTGGCGAACGTCTGAGCGTTGCGCTTGTCCGGCCGGTCGAGCGTGATCGTCGCTATCTCACCGTCCACCTCGAAGCGGAGCCCGCTCTCCGCCAACCGCTCGGCAGAGACGTCCTCCGTGACGCTTTCCGTGTGCCCCCCGCGCTGTCGCGCCTCAGCTTCCGCCATCGCCCGCTCCTTCGGTCCGAAGTGCTGTCCGTCGCGCCCGAGCCTACAGAATATGATTCTGGCTCGGGCGCGACGGCTGGCTGACTAGGGACGGGCGGCTGCGGTCGCACGTTCCGAGGCGGCCGTCAGCGCTTGGACTTGCCTCGAGTCGCCCCGCCGCGCCCGCGCAGAGTCACACCGGACTCGCTCAGGATGCGGTGGATGAACCCGTAGGACCGACCGGTCGAAGCGGCCAGGGCGCGGATGCTCTCACCCGCGGCGTAGCGTTTCTTGAGATCGCCGGCCAGTTTCTCCCGGTCGGCCCCGGTGACCCGGGTGCCCTTCTTCAGTGTCTCGGCCACGAGTACCTCCTGTAGTGCCGGACTTCCGCAGCGTTACTCCGCCATGATCAGTCATTTCAGCGGGATCGGCTACCTACTCCACGGGAAAAGATCCGTACCCACTCAAATTAAGATCAGGCAAGTGCCACAAGATCGGAAAATTCGGCGCTCCACGCGTCTTCAGTTCCGTCCGGTAGCAAGATCACCCTATCCGGTGACAGGGCGTCAACGGCACCCTCGTCATGGGTCACAAGGACGATCGCTCCTGAATACGACCTCAGAGCGTTGAGAACCTGCTCGCGGGAGACGGGATCGAGGTTGTTCGTGGGCTCGTCGAGAAGGAGGACGTTGGCGCTGGAGAGCACCAGCATGGCCAGGGCCAGCCGGGTCTTCTCGCCTCCGGACAGGACGCCGGCCGGCTTGTCGACGTCGTCGCCGGTGAAGAGGAACGAGCCGAGCACCTTGCGCAGCTCGGTGTCGGTGAACTCGCCGCCGGCCGAGCGCATGTTCTCCAGCAGCGTGCGGTCGGCGTCGAGGGTCTCGTGCTCCTGGGCGTAGTAGCCGACCTTGAGGCCGTGGCCGGGCCGCAGCTCACCGGTGTCGGGCTTCTCCAGTCCGCCGAGCAGACGCAGCAGGGTGGTCTTGCCCGCGCCGTTGAGGCCGAGGATGACGACCCGGTGACCTCGGTCGATGGCCACGTCCACGTCGGTGAAGACCTCGAGCGAGCCGTAGGACTTCGACAGGCCCTGGGCCGTGAGCGGGGTGCGGCCGCACGGCTTGGGGTCGGGGAAGCGCAGCCGCGCCACCTTGTCGCTCTGGCGCTCCTCCTCGGTGCCGGCGAGCAGGCGGTGCGCCCGGCGCATCATGTCCTGGGCCGCCTTGGCCTTGGTGGCCTTGGCGCGCATCTTGTCGGCCTGCGCCAGCAGCGCGCCCGCCTGCTTCTCGGCGTTGGCGCGCTCGCGCTTCCTGCGCTTCTCGTCGGTCTCGCGCTGGGCGAGGTAGGCGGTCCAGCCGACGTTGTAGTGATCGATCACGGACCGGTTGGCGTCCAGGTGCAGGACCTTGTTGACCGTCGCTTCAAGAAGCCCGACGTCGTGGCTGATGATCACCAAGCCACCTTGATGGCTGCGCAAAAAATCGCGAAGCCAGCCGATTGAGTCCGCATCTAGGTGGTTTGTCGGCTCGTCCAGAAGGAGAGTTTCCGCTCCGCTGAAAAGAATTCGGGCCAATTCCACGCGCCTGCGCTGACCGCCAGAAAGCGTTTTCAGTGGCTGGGTGAGCACCCGGTCGGGCAGCCCGAGGCTGGAGGCGATCGAGGCGGCCTCCGACTCGGCGGCGTAGCCGCCGAGCACGTGCATCTGGTCCTCCAGGCGGCCGTAGCGGCGCACCGCGCGCTCACGGGTGCGCTCGTCGGCCGAGCTCATGCCGAGCTCGGCCTCGCGCAGCTCGCGCAGCACCTGGTCGAGGCCCCTGGCGGACAGGATGCGGTCGCGGGCGAGCACCTCCAGGTCGCCGGTGCGCGGGTCCTGCGGCAGGTAGCCGACCGAGCCGCTGGTGGTGACGGTGCCGGCGGCCGGCAGCGCCTCGCCGGCCAGCACCTTGGTCAGGGTCGTCTTGCCGGCGCCGTTGCGGCCGACCAGCCCGATCTTGTCGCCCGGGTTGACCCGGAAGGACGCTTTCTCGATGAGCAGGCGCGCGCCGGCGCGCAGCTCGATATCATTGGCGATGATCATGATGGCGGAACACTCCCGTGCTAGGAAACGAGGGTTTGGGCGTGCTACGCCTGATCAATCGGGAGTGTGCATACGATCAGTGTAGGGCTCCCCGCTGGAGCCCCACCTCTGGTTTGACGCTCCGCCGTTCCCTAACGCCCGGCGGGGCCCGCCTCTTCCCGCCCCTCCCCGCCGTCCAGGTGCTCCCCGATCAGGGCCAGGTTGTGGATGGCCGCCAGGGCGTACTGGGCCGCGCTGTTGGTGCTGACGAACGGGGCCTCCCGCACGGGGGCGAGCACCGACGGGCCGTCCACCGTCGTCAGCTCCCACTTCTCCTGCCGCTGCAACGGGTTGGTGTTGAGCTGGTCGCCCTCGTCGCGGCCGAACTTGCGCCACGCCCAGGCGGCCAGCCGGGCGTCCCCGGTGCGCGCCGCCGCGTACGCCGTCAGCCGGCTGTGCGCCTGGATCAGCGAGATCCCGCCGAGCCGCCGCCCGACCTCCGCCTCCTGCTCCTCCGGAGTGGCGAGGTAGAGCCGGCAGTACTCCAGCCAGGCGTCCTCGAAGCCGGGCACGTCCACCAGCGCGATGAGCTCGGCGCAGATCTCCGGCAGCCCGAACAGCGACGACAGGTGCGAGATCGAGATCTTGTCCACCGAGGTGTCGAAGCGGCCGGTGGCGAGGTCCATCCTGGCCTCGCCGGTCAGGAACCTGCGCGGCATCGCCGCGATGTCGGCCATCGTGCCGAGCAGCCGGTCCCTGGCCCGCTCGTCGCCGTGCCGCTCCCAGCGGGTCAGCCAGGCGGCGGCGAGCGAGCCCCAGTCGGTGCCGAGCCCGACCGACAGCGCCGACGGGTCGGGCGTGTAGACGTCCTCGCGGACCTTGCGCTGCGGATCGACGGCCGTGAACGTCTCCTCCGGCGCGCTCAGCTCGTCCATGAGGTCACCGGAGCGCTCGTCGGCGGTCAGGTAGTGGTGGAAGCGGCGGTAGGCGGCGTTGGAGATGCGCACCTGCTTGCAGCTGCACCCCCAGTGCTGCACGTTGTGCCGGCTGCCGAGGCCCTTCCAGCGGCCGAGGTGGTAGACGTCGACCTCGCCGGTGTGGCGGGTCATGGCCTCGGCGAAGCGGAAGACGTCGGCGCGGCCGGTGCGCAGGTACTGCAGCCACAGCCACAGGTCCGGCGACAGCTCGGAGTTGTCCCAGGCGTAGCCGCCCACGTCGTAGCGCCAGGTGTGGCGGTCGGGGTCGTAGGTGTGCATGACGTCGCCGTAGTCCCAGAAGCCGTACCAGCGGCGCTGCTCGCGTTCGCGGACGTACAGGTCGAACAGGAAGTCGAGGCGGTCCTCGATCTCGGCGCGGGCCGGCGTGGAGCGGTCGGGCAGCTCCCAGACGCCGAGGACGCCCGCCTCGCGCAGCCGCGCGGGCGTGGCGGTGAGCAGGGCGGGCTCGTTCATGGCGGCGGCGAAGGCGGCGAGGTCGGCGGCGGGCGGCGTGGCGGCGAGGGCGCGCAGGGTCAGCTCGTGCGTACGCGCGATGCCCCGCGGATCGCCGAAGCCCGGCTCGTAGTCCTCGTAGGTGATCTCCAGCCCTTCGAGCTGCTCCTCGAAGGTGTCCTGGCCCATGCCGTCGTGGTAGAAGCGCAGGTCCATGGCTGGGGCGGAGGGCGACCACAGCCAGACGGTCGCGGTGGCGAGGCCGGTGGCCGCGTTCCTGACGTCGAGCCGGGTGGGGTGCAGCCGCCAGAAGTCGCGCAGCCCGAAGCCGAGGCCGCCGCTCACGCCGCCGACGTAGCCGTAGCCCGCCGAGCGGGTGCCCGACGGGATCGTCACCCAGGAGTGTCCCTCGCCGGTGCGCTTGCGCAGCGTGAAGCCGTCGGCGGAGGACTGGTCGAGGGTGTAGTCGTTCCAGGCGGGGACGAGGTGCAGGCGGCTCGCGACCTCGGGGGCGATCTCGCCGCAGGGCAGCCCGGCGACCTGGTCGCGGCGGACCCGCTCGCCGGGGTCGAGGCGCAGGCCGGTCAGGCCGCGTACGGCCTCGGTGAGGAAGCCGTCGGGGCCGGCCAGGCGTACGTGCCGGTCGTGCGGCTCGTCGCGCATGACGACGTCGGCGCTCAGGCCGAGCCCGGCCAGGAAGTCCCGCTCCGGGTCGCCGTCCCAGACGAACGTGTGCGTGATCCGCACGTCCTCGGCCCCGGCGTGGAAGTACAGCCGGACCGTGAACGGCAGCCAGTCCCCGTGCCGCCCGTCCAGGCGGAGCACCGCCCGCACCGGGCCGTCCTGCTCGACCGTGACCCGTTCGACCAGGCCGGTGCGCCGCTCGCGGGGCGGCGCGGCGCCCTCGTCGGGGGTGGGGCCGGTCTGGCGCAGGCTGACCAGGCGGACGTCGCGGGCGATCTCGCGCCCGCCGCGGGCGATCGAGCGGGCGAGGGTGGCGCCGCTCTCCCCGAGCGTCCAGGTGACGACGCCGGTGGCGACGACCAGGGCGCCGGCCTCGCGGGTGACGGTGACGGGGGTGGGCGGCGCGGCGGGCTCGCGGCCGGGCTCCAGGCGGTACTCCCGGGCGGCGGGGCCGGCGCCCGCGGCGTGCGCGGACCACTTGACCGAGCCGTCCGGCCAGGTGGCGCTCACCCAGCTCTGCACGGGCACCTCGCGGCCGGCGTCGTCGCTCAGCGCGAACCGCGTCCCCGGCGCGACCGTTCCCCGCGGCCAGGGCACGCCCCAGGTCACCCCCTGGTCGCCCGGTCGGTCCAGCCAGCGCAGCGCGGTCATGCGATCTCCTTCAGTCGCTCGGCGACGATCGCGGCCACCTCGTCGGCGCCGCGGAAGCAGAAGTGGGTGTCGTCGGCGACGCCGCCCGGGTAGAGCGGGTGGACGCCGGGCGGGAAGTGCGTGAACAGGGCCTTCGAGCCCTCGGGGCCGTACCGCTCGTACAGGGCGGTGGTGGCCGTGGTCAGGTCGATGAGCGGCACGTCCTCGGCGGCGGCCAGCTCGCGGACCTGGTCCGGGTAGCCGCCGTGCGTGGGGACGAGCCGGCCGTCCGCCCAGCGGCGGCGCTGGACGGGCGTGCACAGCACGGGCCGCGCCCCGGCGGCGCGCGCCTCCGCGACGAAGCCGCGCAGGTTCTCCCGGTACGGCAGCTCCGGCTCCTTCTGGTCGTTGTGCCCGAACTGCAGGACGACCAGGTCACCGGGGACGACCTCGCGCAGCAGCGCCGCCCACAGCCCCTCGGCCCGGTGGCTCGCCGTGGTGGCGCCGCCCTTGGCGAAGTTGCGCACCGGCAGGCCGAGGCGGGCGCCGAGCTGGGCGCCCCACCCCGACATGGGCGCCTCGGCGGCCGGGCAGGAGGCGACCGTCGAGTCCCCTGCCAGCAGCACGGTGACGCTCACTCCTTGACGCCCCCCAGCAGCACGCCCTTGGCGAAGTGCTTCTGCAGGAACGGGTAGAACAGCAGGATCGGCAGCGTCGCGATCACCACGACGGCGAACTTCAGCCCCTGCTCGGGCGGCACCCACGTGCGGTCCATCTGGGCGAGCGCGTTGGCGGCGTCGGTGCTGGTGAGCTGGCGCACCAGGATCTGCAGCGTCCACTTGCTCGGGTCGTTGATGTAGAGCAGCGGCGACATGTAGTCGTTCCAGATCCCGACCGCGTAGAACAGCGAGAACGTGGCGATGATCGGCTTGGACAGCGGCAGGACGATCTTGAAGAAGACGCCCATCTCGTTGCAGCCGTCGATGCGCGCCGCCTCCTCCAGCGCCTGCGGCAGCTCCTGGAAGAAGCTCTTCACGATGATCAGGTAGAACGGGTTGATCGCCAGCGGCAGGATCAGCGCCCAGTAGCTGTCGAGCAGCCCGAGGTCGCGCACCACCAGGTAGGTGGGGATCATGCCGCCGGAGAAGACCATCGTGAAGATGACCAGGTTGAGCACCAGCGCCCGGCCCGGCAGATAGCGCTTGGCCAGCGGGTACGCCATCGTGAAGGTCAGCAGCAGCTGCACCACCGTGCCGACCGCCGTCACGACGACGGTGGTCAGCAGCGCCCGCAGGAAGGTGGGGGTGTCGAAGATGTACTCGTAGGACTCGGTGACGAACTTCTCCGGCCACAGGAAGAACGGCCGCGAGGAGATCTCCGCCTCGCCGGCGAACGAGCCGGCCAGCACGTACAACAACGGCAGCACCGTGATCGCCGCCAGGCCGACGAGCACGATCACGTTGAGCGTGTCGAACACCCGGCTGCCGAGCCCGGCCTCGTTCCCCGCGGGGAGGCCGGCTTTCTTGGTCTTGGTGATGGTGGCCATGCCGGGCTCCTCAGAACAGTCCACGCTGGCCGAGGCGCTTGGCCAGCCAGTTCGAGCCGAAGATCAGGATGACGCCGGCCACGCCCTTGAACAGGCCGACGGCGGTGGAGTAGCTGATCGCGCCCTGGGTGATGCCGGCGTAGTAGACGTAGGTGTCGAACACGTCGGCCACCGAGCGGTTCAGCGAGGTGGTCATCAGCCAGATCTGCTCGAAGCCCGAGTCGAGCAGGTTGCCGGAGGCGAGGATCGCCATGACCACGACCGTGGGGCGGATGGCGGGCAGCGTGACGTGCCAGAGCTGGCGGAAGCGGCCCGCGCCGTCCATGCGGGCGGCCTCGTACAGGTTGGGGTCCACGCCGGCCAGCGCGGCCAGGTAGATGATCGTGCCCCAGCCGGTCTGCTTCCACAGCTGCTGGAGGATGATCAGCGGCCGGAACCACTCCTCCTGCGCCATGTAGTCGATCTTGGAGGTGTCGCCCAGGATCTCGCGCATCCAGCCGGCGAGCACGCCGAAGTCCGCCGCGAACAGCACGTACGTCAGCGACGCGACGATCGTCCAGGACAGGAAGTGCGGGATGTAGATGAGCGACTGCACCGAGCGCTTGAGAAAGCCGACCCGCACCTCGTTGAGCAGCAGGGCGACGATGATCGGCGCGGGGAAGACGAACACGATGTGCAGCAGCGCCAGCAGGAGCGTGTTGAACATCAGCCGGCCGAAGTCGGGCCCGGCGAACAGCTCCTCGAAGTGCTTGAGCCCGACCCAGGGGCTGCCGGAGTAGCCGAGGAAGGGCAGGAAGTCCTGGAAGGCGATCGTCAGCCCGTACATCGGCAGGTACTTGAAGATCACGAAGTACGCGACGCCGGGGACGAGCATCAGGTAGAGCCAGCGGTAGCGGCCTACCGCCGTGCGGAGCGGCACCTTGGCGGCGCCTCTCCCGCTCTCCTTGGGCGCCGCCTTCTCGGGAGGCGCCGCCAGGTGGGTGGCCACGAGCGGCCTCCTTTCGTGGGAGAGCCCGGGGGGCGGCAGGTCCCCCGGGCTCTCGGGCGGGGTCGGGCGGCCGTTACTGGCCGAGCTTCTTGACGAGGTCGTTGATCTCGGCCGTCACCTGGGTGCCGCCGCTGTCGTACCAGCGCTTGATCTCGCCCTTGAGCTGGTCCTCGGTGATCGCGCCCGACAGGAACTTGATCCGCGCGTCGGGGACGATCGTGTCGATCTGCGGGCCGCGCGCGACGGCGGTGTCCGAGACCACGGGCAGCGCCACGTTGTGCACCGCCGTCTTGAGGTCCTCCTCCATGAGCTGCTTCTGCAGCGCGAGCATGTCCTGGTACGGCTTGCCCGACGGCACCCGCTGGTAGGCGATGCCGCCGATGTCGACCGTGCCCTTGGTGCCGAGCTGGATGAAGGCGTCGTCGGCGTTGTCCTGGATGACCTTGACGGCCGGGTCGTCCTCGTTGATGAGCGCGGCGGTGTCGCCGTTCTCGACCTTGTAGTTGCGGCCCTCGATGCCGTTGGTGACCAGGTTCTGGCCTTCCTTGGTGGCCAGCTTGTCCAGGGTCTTCAGCACGTTGTCGAGGTCCTGCTCGGTGCGCACGCTCTGCTTGGAGATCGCGAGCACGTCGGCGTAGCCGGTGAACGGGTAGGAGAACTTCTGGCCGTCGGAGCGCTTGAGGTTGCCGACCATGGCGACCTTGTCGCCGTAGTTCTCCTTGTCCTCCTGGTAGAACAGGTCGAGGACCTGGCGGGAGCGGATGTTGACGTCGATGATCATGCCGCCCTTGCCCTGGTGGAACGGCTCGTTCCACTTGGCGGTGTCGAGCGTGGCGAAGTCGGGGTTGATCATGCCCCCGTCCACCATCTTCTTCAGCCAGCGGTTGGCCTCGAGGAACTCGGGGGTGTCGAAGCCGGGCACGATCTTGCCGTCGCGCTCGCCCCAGCCGTTGGGGGCGCCGAACCAGGTCTCGATCACGTCGTACGGGCTGGCGCTGGCGTAGTTGCCGGGCCACTTCGGGATGATGAGGCCGTAGGTGTCGTTCTTGCCGTTGCCGTCGGGGTCCTTCTCGGTGAACGCCTTGGCGACGTCGTAGAGGTCGTCGACCGACTCGGGCAGCTTCAGTCCCAGCTTGTCCAGCCAGTCCTTGCGGATCACGATCGCCGAGCGCAGCAGGGGCCGCATCCGGTAGAGACCGAAGATCCGGCCGTTGATCGAGGAGTTGAGCGCGCTCCGCTCGTCGGCGGGCTTGAGGTTCGGGTACTTGTCGAGCTTGTCGGTCAGGTCCCAGAACGCCCCGGCCTGAGCGGACTTGACGAACGCCGGCAGGTGCGGGTCGACCACCATGACCTGCGGCAGGTTGTCCGAGGCCAGGGTGACGTTGAGCTTGTCGGTGTACTCGGCGTTGGGCACCCAGGTGATCTGCAGCTTCTTGCCGAGGAACTTCTCGACGGCCTGGTGCAGCTCGCCCTTCGGGTCGGGCGCGGTGCCGAACAGCTTCGACATGAACGTGATCGTGTTCGGGTCGGACTGGGGCGCCTCCCCGCCGCCTGAGCAGGCCGAAGCGGTGAGAGCAGCCGTTATCGCTAACACGCCGGCAAGGAGCCGCCGGCGGCGGGATGCGCTCATGAGTTCCCTTTCGAATGCAGGCGCGCCTCGTTCTCCTCGAAGAAGCGCAGGCAGAGCCACGTGTTGAGATGGATCCACGCGCCGAAGCTGATCACCGGGGCGAGGACGGGCGCCGCCGAGGTCGCGAAGGCGATGGCGGAGAGCACGAGCAGCAGCAGCACGGACGAGGCCGGGCGCATGAGCGCCAGGTGGACCGCCTTGGGCACGTACGCCCACAGCGGCAGGTCGTGATGCGCGTAGAGCGGGCCCACGTAGGCCCCCGCACCGGCCAGTGCGACGAGCGCCACGAGGGTCGCGATCCGCATCGTCCCCATGCCGGGGCCGAGCGCGGACAGGTACAGGTAGTTGCCGACGAGCAGGACGCCGGTCAGCACCAGGGGCAGGACCAGCAGCGAGGCCCGGACGAATTCCCGCCGGTAGACGGTCCAGAATTCGCGCCAAGCCTGAAACGTTTCATAACGGACGTGCCTCCGGGCCAGGGTGTAGGCGGCCACGGTGGCGGGCCCCAGCCCGAGAACCACGCCTCCGGCGAGGGTGAACACGAGCCACATCAGGTTGAGCTGAGCCGCCCAGATGGCCTCTGAGCAGGCAGCTTGGATCCTGAATGACATGGCGGGACGAGACATCCGGCACCACCTTCTCGTGGCATCCGCCCCGGACGGGGGTGGGCTGTTGCGCCGCCGTTCCTGCCCGGTTACACGGGAGTGAACGGCGGTTGGTGCGAAATTAGTGTTGAATCGACTCAAAGTCAATGACGAGATGCGCGGGAATTCGCGGACCCGCCGCGGGCGCCGGAGGCCGTCCGGGCATGCCTGAGCACGGCCCGCCGCCTCGTGCGGAGGGCCGTGCTCGGGGGCGGGCGTCAGGGGTCGCGGCGCAGCGCGCTCGACTCCCTGACCACCAGGTCCGGCTGGAAGATGACCTGCCTGTGCCGGTGCTGCTCGGGCTCGGCGACCTCTTCGAGCAGCAGGTCGACGGCGGTGCGGCCGAGCAGTTCGCGCGGCTGCCTGACCGACGACAGCGGCACGGCGGCCGCCGCGGCGAAGTCGATGTCGTCGTAGCCGATGATGGCGAGGTCCTCGGGCACGCGCAGCCCGTGCGCGGCCATCGCCTGCAGGAAGCCGAGTGCCATGATGTCGTTGGCGCAGAAGGCGGCGGTGGGCCGCTCGTCCGGCGGCAGCGCCGCCACCTGTTCGCCGATGGCCCGGCCGCCGGCCACGGTCAGCGCGGGCGCGGTGCAGGTCAGCAGCTCGACGGCGCCGCCGGTCGCCGCGATCGCCGCCTCGGCGCCCGCGTGCCGGTCGGCCACCTGTTTGACCGACATCGGGCCGCCGGCGAACAGCACGCGCCGGTGCCCGCGCTCGACGAGATGGGCGCCGGCGATCTGCCCGCCGAGCCGGTCGTCGACCGCCACCGAGCACTGCAGCCCGGTGGCCGGGCTGTCGACCAGCACGACCGGCGTGCCGCGCGCGGCCAGCTCCTCCAGCCAGGGGTTCTCCGCCTCGACCGGGGTGATGAGTATGCCCATCACCCGCTGCTGTTCGAGCTGGTCGAGGTGGCGGCGCTCGCGGCCGGGGTCGCCTGCGCTGTTGCACAGCACCACCATCGTGTCGTGGTCCTCGGCGACCGACTCGGCGCCCTGGGCCACGTCCACGAAGAAGGGGTTGGCCACGTCGAGCACGACGAGGCCGACCGTCCTGCTACGGCCCACCCGCAGGTGGCGGGCCACCTCGTTGCGGACGAACCCGAGTTTCTTGATCGCGTCGAAGACGCGTTCGCGGGTGGCCGGTGACACGATCTCCGGGCGGTTGAGCACGTTGCTCACCGTCCCCACGGAGACGCGCGCCAGCTGCGCGACCTCCTTGATGTTCCTGGTCGCCATCGATCCTCACGAGGCCGTGCTGCGGGTGCATGATTCGCCGCTCTGACGTGGTCCGCGTACGGAGCTCCACGATGAACTCGGCCCATCATAGCGGTGATCAAGATTCTTTTGAATCGTCTCAATACGTCGAAACGGTCACAGGGGCACGGTCGTCCCCTCCGCCCTCATGCCGTCGAGCATGAGCCGCAGGTAACGGCCGGGGTCGGCGGCGACGGGGGCGGGAAGCCGGTCGGGGTGACAGGTGAAGACGTTCAGCAGGTGGACCAGGTCCTCGACGCCGACGTCGCGGCGCATCGCGCCGTCCTCCTGCGCGCGGCCCACCAGCTCGCCGAACCGCTCCAGCCAGCCGTCCCGCGTCCGCGCGAACCCGTCCCTGCCGGTGTACGCCTCGTCGGGCAGCGCGGCCAGGGCGGTCGCGAGCGCGGCGCGGCCGGGGTCGGCCGCCCAGGAGACGAAGGCGCGGATCGCGCTCCAGGCGTCGGCCGCCTCATCCGCGGCCCGGTCGAGAGCCTCCGCCATGCTGTGCACGTAGTGGTCGCCGACGGCGGCGAGCAGGGCCTGGCGGTCGGGGAAGCGGCGGTAGAGCGTGCCGACGCCGACCCCCGCGCGCCGGGCGATGACCTCCATGGGCGCGTTGACGCCGCGCTCGGCCAGGACCTCGGCCGCCGCCTCAACGATCCTGCCGAGGTTCCGTCTCGCGTCCGCGCGCACCGGCGTCTCCTCCCCATCAAGTGGACGATCGGATTCCGGTTAGTGTACCGTGCGGCGAACCGGAATCCGATCGTCCGCTTAGGAGACCTCATGATCGTCATCACCGGGGCCACAGGCACCGTCGGGCGGGCGCTGGCCGGGCGGCTGCGCGGGCACGACGTGCTCGCCGCCGTCCGCCGGCCCGCCGACCTGCCGTGCCCGTACGCGCTCGCCGACCTCGAGCGGCCCGAGACGATCGGCGCGCTGCTGTCGCCCGGCGACCGGCTGTTCCTCAACAGCTCGCTCTGGCCCGGCTTCGCCGCGGCGCACCGGGCCGTGATCGACCTCGCGGCGCGGGCGGGGGTCGCCCAGGTGGTCACGGTCTCCGTCCGGGGCGCCCGTCCCGGCGGGCGGCTCGGCGGCGGCATGCACGGCGAGGTGGACGAGCGGCTGCGGGCGTCCGGCGTGCCGTACGCGATCCTGCAGCCGACCGGGTTCATGCAGAACCTGCCGGGCGAGGTGCGGGACGGGCGCATGTACGGCTCGTACGGGCCGGGACCGGTCAACTACATCGACGCCAGGGACATCGCCGACGTGGCCGCCGCGCTGCTCACCCGCCCGGCCGGGCCGGGGAGCGACCACGTGCTCACCGGGCCCGAGTCGCTGCCGCACGAGCGGATCGCCGAGCGCGTCGGCGCCGCCCTTGGCCGTCCCGTCCGGTACGTGGACCTCCCGGTGCCCGAGATGGCCGCCCACCTGGAGCGGCAGGGCATGCCGGCGCCGTTCGCCGCGGACCTGGCCGCGCTGATGGCCGAGACGGGCGACGGCCGCTGGGCGACGACCACGACCGAGGTCGAGGACATCACCGGCCGGCCACCGCGCACCCTGGACGACTTCCTCACCGACCACCTGACGACCTTCGCGACGGCCTGACGCACGCAGGCGGGCTGGGGGCGAGTGAACCGAACGGCCTGCCCAGGCTGAGCGGCTGACGAACGCGGGCGGGCTGGGGGCGAGTGAACCAAGCGGCCTGGCCAGGCCGGGCGACCGACTCAGGCGGGCGGGGAGTCGTGGTCCAGCACGCGGACGCGGACGGCGCGGAAGGTGGACGGGGTGTCGCGGAGCACGGTCAGGCGTGGGTCGGGCACCACGAGGAACGGCTCGGCCTCCAGCGCCAGCAGGGGCGCGAGCCGCCGGTCCCGGCGCAGCGCGTCCATGGCCCGCCGGTCGCCGCCGAGCACGACGGCCTCCAGCTCCCCCAGGTGCGGCGACAGCACCCGCACCGCCGTCTCCACGGCGTCGTCGTAGGCCCGGCTCGCCTGGTCGCGCCGCCGCCGGGCGAAGCGCTGCTGCGACCAGCCCCCGGCCGCCGTCCGCCCCTGCACCAGCCGCGAGCCGACCTTCGACGCCAGCAGCGCGTCGCCGTGGAAGACACCGGCCGCGTACCCGCCGAGCCGGACGAGGAACACCCCCACCCGGCGCTCGGCGCGTACGTGCGCGACCAGCCCGCTGACGTGCGGCGGCCCGGCGGCCATGGGCGGGAACGGCACGTGCAGCTCGGCCAGGGCGCCGTCGCGGGCCGACAGCCGGACCACCCGCCCGTCGCCGCTCGCCGTGAAGGGCCCGTGCCGCTCGGCGAACCCGTCGATCCACGGATGCACCCGCCCCGGCGGCACCACGACCCACCGGCCGCCACCCTTGGCCGGACGCCCGCTCATGCCTCGAAGGCTAGCCGAGTCGGGGGCGGGGCCGGCGAAGCGGCCCGGGACAACTCAAGGGGAAATGCCGGTTAAATCTGTTTCGTGGGCCTTATGTGGCACGCGGGTTCCGCCGGATCCTTTCCTCGTGGCGACCTCCCTGCTCACCAGCCCCCTCGTGGACCTCGACACCGGGGCGGTCATCGCCCACCCCGCGACCGTCGACCCCTCGGGCGAGCTCCGGGCGACCCCGCTGCCGATGATGCTGGACCTGCCGGTCCACGTCGTGCTGTCGGGCGCGGGCGCCCTGACCCCGCTGCACGAGGCGCTGCGCCGGGCGGGGCGGCATCCGCGCGAGGCGATCCTGCTGCTCACCGGGACCTGCCACGAGCATGACCTGCCGCTGCTCAAGGTCGCGCTCAACGGGCTGCTCACGATCGGCTATTTGCTCGGCCTCGCCGACGTGGGCTCGAACGGCTCCTCGCCGGAGCTGGCCGCGGACGTCTCGCCGTACCTGGTGGCGCTGGCCCCGGAGCTGGTCGCGCGCGTCCCCGGCGACCACCGCGCGACCGCCGTCACCCGGTCGGTGGTGACGCTCGCCCGCGGGATCGGCGCCCACGTCATGGCGCCGGGCGTGGAACGCGAGAGCCAGGCGGCCACCGTCCGCGGCCTCGGCGTACGCCTCGCGCACGGCCCCCTGCTGGCCCCAGGCCCCGACGGCAAGGTACGCGTCCCGCTCCCGGTCGCCGACCCCGCCCCCGGCGCCGCCCTGCTCGGCCCCCGCGTGCAGGAGCTGCTGATCCCCGCGGTGACGCTGCCCGCCGAGGCCAGGGCGGAGGAGGCCGTCGCGGCCTTCGGCCACGAGCCGACGATCACCAGCGTCATCCTGGTGGACGAGTACCAGCGTCCCCAGGGCAGCCTGGACCGCGGCCGCTTCCTGCTGTCGTTCGCCGCCCGCTTCGGCCACGCCCTGCACAGCCAGAAGCCTGCGCGGCGGCTGGCCGACCCGCCGCGCACGGTGCCGCGCACCACGCCGGCGATCGCCGCGGTCCAGGCGGCCAGCAGGGACGCCGGCCGCGTCTACGACGACCTGGTGGTGACCGACGAGATGAACCGCTGCCTCGGCATCGTCCGCGTCTCGGACCTCATCAGGGAGGTCACCAGCCAGGCCCGCTAGAGCCAGCCCTGCGTACGGGCCCGCTGCACGGCCTCGATCCGGTTGCGGGCATGGGTCTTCTGGATGGCCGAGGACAGGTAGTTGCGCACGGTGCCCTCCGACAGGTGCAGCCGCTCGGCGATGTCGCCGATGGTGGAGCCGTCCACCGAGGCGGACAGCACGTCGCGCTCGCGCGCCGACAGCGGGTTGGGCCCCGCGCTGAGCGCGGCCGCGGCCAGGCCGGGATCGATGACCCGCTCCCCCGCGTGCACCCGCCGGATCGCCGCCGCCAGCTCCCTGGCCGGGCTGTCCTTGACGAGGAAGGCGACCGCGCCCGCCTCCATCGCGGTGCGCAGATAGCCCGGACGCCCGAACGTGGTCAGGATCATCACCCGGCAGCCGGGCGTGCGCCGCCTGATCGCCGCGGCGGCGGCCAGGCCGTCGGTGCCGGGCATCTCGATGTCGAGCAGGACGATGTCGGGCAGGGCGCGGGCGACGACCTCGGCCGCCTCCGCGCCGTCGGCGGCCTCGCCCACCACCTCGATGTCGGGCTCCAGGTTGAGCAGGGACGCCAGCGCGCCCCGTACCATGCCCTGGTCCTCGGCCAGGACCACGCGGATCACGCCGGCACCTCCACCCGCAGCCGGAACCCGCGCGGGCCCGGGCCCGCCGCCATCGCGCCGCCCGCCGCGACGGCCCGCTCGCTCAGCCCCGACAGCCCGCTGCCCATCAGGATCGGCTCCCGGCCGCGCCCGTCGTCGGCGACCTCCAGGACGGCCAGCCCGTCCTCGTACGTCACCCTGATCTCGCAGCGGCCGGCCCGCGCGTGGCGCACGACGTTCGTGGTGCCCTCGCGCACCGCCCAGGCCAGCAGGCCCTCGACCGGCTCCGGCAGGGGCGTGCCCGACACCTGCACGCGGGCCCGCACGCCGGCCGCCGCCAGCACGGACCTGGCGTTGTCGAGCTCCTCGGCCAGGCCGCGCCGCCGGTAGCCGGTGACGGCCTCGCGCACCTCCGACAGGGCCTTCCTGGCGACCGACTCGATGTCCCTGACCTCCCGCTGCACCTCGGGCGTGCCCTCGGCGAGCCGCCCGGCCAGCTCGCTCTTGAGCGCGATCAGCGACAGGCTGTGGCCGAGCAGGTCGTGCAGGTCGCGGGCGATGCGCAGCCGCTCCTCGGTGGCCGCCAGCCGGGCCACCTCGCCCTGCGCCCGGTGCAGCTTGACGGTCAGCGCCCGGGTGTTGCGCACGCTGATGAACAGCACGCCGAGCGTCACCACCTGCAGCCCGAGGATGATGATGGTCTCGGGCGAGCTGTGGTGGATCAGGCCGCCGCCCACCAGCAGGCCCAGGTTGGCGAGCATGGCGACCAGCGCCGCCGCGGCCGGCAGCGTGAACCCGCACAGCACGACGCTGTAGACCGGCATGCTGAGGAAGGAGCCGCCGAAGACCAGCGCGCCGGTGACCCCCACCGAGGTGGTGAGCGCGAGCAGCGGGTACGTCCACCGCCCCCGTTCCAGGAAGCTCCTGGCGCTCACCACCGTCGCCAGGAACAGCACGATGAACGCGGCCAGCAACGCCCCCGCCCAGACCGCGCGCACACCGGTGATCGCTCCGGTCACGATCTCCGCGACGGGGAAGACCAGGTAGACCAGCCCGACGGACAGACCGAGCAGCCGCCGCCGGAGCGAGGGCCGGTCGTCCTCCCCGCCGAAGCTGATCCGCTCGGCGAAGCTCATGCCCGAACTGTAGCCCGGCGGTAGAGGAAGGCCGCGCCGAGGCCGAGCACCACTCCCCAGGCGGCGACGACCAGGACGTCGGCGAGCCCGAGCCCGTGGCCGCCCGCCACGCTCCAGCCGAGTGCCGCGTAGTGGTAGGACGGCGTGACCTCGGCGACGGCCTTCATCGTGGTGCCGAAGATCTCCGGAGGGAACCACAGCCCGCCCGCGATGGCCAGGGCGAACATGCAGATCATGGCGGCCGGCTGGGCGGCGTCGGGCGACAGCGCGGAGCCGATGGCCAGCCCGAGCGCGATGAACGGGATCGTGCCCAGCCACATCGCCAGCAGCAGCCCCGCCCACCGCGCGGGCGGCATCGACACGCCCTGCTGCACGATGGCGACGACGCTGACCAGCAGCAGCGACGGCAGCACGAGCAGCAGCGCGGTCGCCAGCTTGGTGACGATGATCGCCCAGCTGGGCAGCGGGGTGATCTGGAGCTGACGCAGCCAGCCCGACTGCCGCTCGGTGGCCCAGGGCACGGCCGAGCTCATCATGGACGATGCCAGGCCCCCGTAGGCCGCCATCGACACCATGAGGATCACCGCGTAGCTGACGCCGCCTGCGTCGGTCTGCTCGCCGTAGATGTTGGCGTTGATCAGGTAGAGGAGGACGGGGAAGATCACCACGAAGATGAGGTAGCGCCGGTTGCGCAGCATGCGCAGCGTCTCTGTCCTGGCGTAGTAGAGCATCAGGGCTCCCGGGTGAGGGCGAGGAAGGCGGCTTCGAGGTCGGCGCCGGACAGCCGGACCTGCCGTACGTCGAGCGTGGTGCCTCGGTACAGCCCGTCCAGGGTGGCGTCGGGATCGCCGGTGTGCAGGATGACCTCGCCGTCGGCGATCTCGACGGAGGTCACGCCGGGCAGCCGGTCGAGGCCGGCCGCGGGCTGCGAGCCGAGGGCGAAGCGGACGATCTGGCCGCCCGCCCCGGCCTTGATCTCGGCGGCGGTGCCGTCGGCGGCCAGCCGGCCGCGGGCGATGACGACCACCCGGTCGGCGTGGGCGTCGGCCTCCTCCAGGTAGTGGGTGGCGAACAGCACCGTGCGCCCGCCTGCGGCGTAGTCGTGCATGGCGGCCCAGAAGCGCAGCCGGGACTCCACGTCCATCGCCGCGGTCGGCTCGTCCAGCAAAAGGATCTTCGGCGCGCCGGCCACGGCCAGGGCGAAGCGCACGCGCTGGGACTGGCCGCCGGACAGCTTGTTCGCCCGGCGGCCGGCCAGCTCGGTCAGGTCGGCCAGGCGCAGGATCTCGTCGAGGGGCAGCGGGCGCGGGTAGAGCCGGCGGACGAGGTCCACCAGCTCCTTCACGGTCAGCTCGGGGATGAGCGTGCCGTGCTGGAGCATCGCGCCCATCTCGCCGTCCTTCACGGCCGCGTCCGGCGGGCGGCCGTGCACGGCGACCTGGCCGGAGCTCGGGCGCAGCAGGCCGAGCAGCAGGTTGATGGAGGTGGACTTGCCGGCGCCGTTGGGGCCGAGGAGGGCCACGGTCGAGCCGGGTTCGATGGCGAGGGAGAGGTCGTCGACAGCGAGCACGTCCCCGTAGCGCTTGCTGACGTGATCGAACGTGATGGCGTTCATGCGTCGAACGTAAGGTCACGGCCGGGACCCGGGCAGTGTGATCCTTCCGGGTTCGGCCGTGACATTTGTCAGACGCGGCCTCCGGGTGTCAGAGGCGGCCGCTTGTCGGAAACGCCGAGGACGTCAGAGGCGGCAGGCGTAGATGTCGGTGACCAGGATCGCCCGCGCGCCGATGTCCCAGAGCTGGTCCATCACCTGCTGGTGGCCCTTGCGGCGGACCATCGCGCGCACCGCCACCCAGCCCTCGCGGTGCAGCGGCGAGACGGTGGGGCCCTCCATGCCGGGCGTGAGGGCGATGGCCTCCTCGATGCGCTCGGCGCGGATGTCGTAGTCCATCATCACGAAGTCGCGGGCGTGCACGACGCCCTGGAAGCGGCGGACGAACTGGCCCACGCCGGGCGTCTCCGCCGCGCCCTGCCGCTTGATGAGCACCGCCTCGGAGCGCATGATCGGCTCGCCGAAGACCTCCAGGCCGACGTTGCGCAGCGTGGTGCCGGTCTCGACGACGTCGGCGATGGCGTCGGCCACGCCGAGCCTGATCGCGGTCTCCACCGCGCCGTCCAGCTTGATCACCCGGGCGTCCACGCCCTGGTCGGAGAGGTATTTCTCCAGCAGCCCCGCGTAGGAGGTGGCGATGCGCCTGCCCTGCAGGTCGTGCACCGAGGTCATCGCGCCGGCCGTGCCGGCCAGGCGGAAGGTGGAGCCGCCGAAGCCGAGCGGCATGATCTCCTCGACCGGTGCGCCGGAGTCGACGAGCATGTCGCGGCCGGTGATGCCGACGTCGAGGGTGCCCTCGCCGACGTAGACGGCGATGTCGCGGGGACGCAGGAAGAACAGCTCGCAGCCGTTGTCCTCGTCGACCACGACCAGCTCCTTGCTGTCCCTGCGGGAGCGGTAGCCGGCTTCCTTGAGCATGGCCTGGGCGGCCTCGCTGAGCGCGCCCTTGTTGGGTACTGCCAGACGCAGCATGTCAGGTCCTCGTTCGGTCTCTCGAATTCTCCAGGTCGGGTGCGGCGGCGGGCGCGGGCGCGCCCTAGAGATGCTTGTAGACCTGGTCGAGCCCGATGCCCTTGGCGATCATGAGCACCTGCACGTGGTAGAGGAGCTGGGAGATCTCCTCGGCCGCCCGGTCGTCCGACTCGTGCTCGGCCGCCATCCAGCTCTCGGCGGCCTCCTCGACGACCTTCTTGCCGATGGCATGGACGCCGGCGTCGAGCGCGGCCACGGTGCCGGACCCCGCGGGCCGGGTGCGGGCCTTCTCGGACAGCTCGGCGAACAGCTCTTCGAAGGTCTTCATGGTCTCTCTCGTCGTCGATGGCGTGCCTGACAAGCCTAGTCTGCGGGACGAGGTGACACCGCCCTCCGTCCGCCACGCGAGACGCCCTGATCGGCGCACGGCAGATCCGATGACTGCCCGGGAACCCGAAGGGCTGTACATGGACCCGTTTCCGGTTTATGAACCGGAAAAGCATTGTGCCCGGATCGGAGCGGAGATTATCAATCTCGCTGATACGGTTCAGCGGTTTATCGGGACCGCAGGGGCGCGGGAGGGAGCAGGCGTGAAGAGGCCGACGATCGCCGACATCGCGCGGCGGGCCGGCGTGTCCAAGGGGGCGGTGTCGTACGCGCTGAACGGCCGCGCCGGCGTCTCGGAGGAGACGCGGGCGCGCATCAGGGCCATCGCCCAGGAGGTCGGGTGGCGCCCCAACGTGGCCGCGCGCTCGCTGAGCGGCGCCCGCGCCGACGCGATCGGCCTGGTGCTCTCCCGGCCGGCCCGCTTCCTCGGGGTGGAGCCGTTCTTCATGGAGCTGGTCAGCGGCGTCGAGGACGAGCTGGCGGCCGGCTCGTGCGCGCTGATGCTGCAGGTGGTGCCGGACCATCAGGCCGAGATCGCGGTGTACCGGCGCTGGTGGGGCGAGGGCCGGGTGGACGGCGCGATCCTGGTGGACCTGTGCGCCGCCGACCCCCGCGTGGCGGAGGTGGAGCGGCTCGGGATGCCCGCCGTGGTGGCCGGGCATCCGTCGGGCGCGGGCCCGCTGCCCGCCGTGTGGTCGGACGAGGCCGCCGTGATGGGCGAGGTGATCGGCTACCTCGCGGCCCTCGGCCACCGTCGGCTGGCCAGGGTGGCGGGGCTGCCTGCGCTGCTGCACACCAGGATCAGGGACGAGGCGTTCGCGCGGGGCTGCGCGGCGGCCGGCCTCGGCGGGCATCCGGTCGCGCACACCGACTACACCGGCGAGGAGGGCGCGCGGGCGACGAGGCTGCTGCTCAGCGCGCGTCCCCGGCCCACGGCGATCGTCTACGACAACGACATCATGGCGGTGGCGGGCCTGTCGGTCGCCCAGGAGATGGGCCTGGCCGTCCCCGCCGGGCTGTCGATCGTGGCCTGGGACGACTCCCCGCTCGCGCAGGTGGTCCGGCCGCCGCTGACGGCCGTGACCCGGGACGTCCCCGCCTACGGCGCGCACGCCGCGCGCACCCTGCTCCGGGTGATCGCCGGCGAGCGGCCGGACGGCGCCCCGGAGCCGCCCGCGCGCCTGCTGCCGAGAGGGAGCACCGCTCCGTTTTCATCGTGACGGAAAATTTCCGCTGGAGCCGTAATCGAAGGTCATCGCCGTCACGAGAGCCGGGGAACGCGCTCTCTCGAAAAACTGCCTATTGTGGCTTACCCGCTTAAGTGGTGAAATCCGCTCCGCACCAGTAAGTGGGCGCCGGCCAAGGGACCCGCAGGCACATCCGCACGTCCGCCGGCGCAAGTCCGGCGCCCATCCGACGGAGAGATCGGATGGCCCCATGCGACGAACCATGGCAGCGTGCAGCACGATCCTCGTGGCCGCCCTGAGCACGGCCTGCGCCACGAGCGGTCAGACCCGGACGGAGCAGGCCGACCAGAACGCCCCCATGACCCTGTCCTTCTGGTCCACCGGAGGCGACGACGAGACGGCGACCTTCCAGAAGGCCGCCGACCTCTACCACCAGAAGCACCCGAACGTGACGGTCAAGGTGCAGACCCTGTCCTGGGACGACGCCTACGCCAAGCTCCTCGCCGCCGCGACCAGCCGCACCGGCCCCGACATCCTCTCGGGCGGCATGACCTGGACCATCCAGTTCGGCGCTCGCGGCGCCATGGTGGACCTGCGTAAGCACGGCATCGACGCGCTCAAGGGACAGGCGCAGCCCGCCCAGTGGGAGTCGGCCGTCTCCCCCGACGGCTCGGTGTACGGGGTGCCGCTCGACATGTCCACCCTGGCCCTCTACTACCGCACCGACCTGCTGGAGAAGGCCGGGATCGACGCCCCGCCCAAGACGTGGGAGGAGCTCGTCGAGGACATCGCCACGCTCAAGGCGTCGGGGGTGAAGAAGCCCTACAGCCAGGACTGGGGCAACCTCGACTGGATCGGCTACTTCAACTACCTCTACCAGGCCGGCGGCGCCTTCTACACCCCCGACTGCAAGCCCTCGCTCGACACCCCGCAGGCCGAGCGGGCGCTGACGTACTGGGTGGACCTCTACCGGAAGCACGGCGCGCCCACCGCCACCGTCGAGGGCTCCGACGCCCTCGACACCGGCACCGCGATGGTGGTGGCCGGCAACTGGATCGCCAAGGGCCTCGACACCAACAAGCCCAAGCTGAAGGGCAAGTGGGCGATGGCGCCGCTGCCCGCCGGGCCCGCCGGGCCGACCACGTTCATCGGCGGCCGGGCGATCGGCGTCACCTCCTTCAGCAAGTACGCCCAGACCGGCGCGGACTTCGTGAAGTTCATGTACACCGACGAGGCCATCGCCGCCGTCGCCGGCGAGGCCAGGAAGCGCAACATCTCCTACATCCCGCCGCGCCCCGACCAGATCGTGGGCGGCTCGACGTTCACGCCCGAGCAGGCGCAGGTCTTCGCGCAGGCGATCGGCACGGGCAAGGCGGCCCCCGGCTGTCCCGGCTGGGACGAGAGCGCCTCCGACGTGGCCAAGCAGCTCCAGTCGGCCATCCTCGGCAAGTCGGACGCGAAGACCGCGCTCGCCGAGGCGGCCAAGGTCATGGAGCGCAACGCCGGTTAGGAGGCCGACAATGGCGGGTCCCGTCCCCATCGGCGGCCGGCTGCGCCGCGTCCCCGTCGACCGGCTGCGCCGCTACGGCACCTCGTACGCGATGCTGCTGCCGTTCCTCGCGCTGTTCGCGGCGTTCCTGCTCTGGCCGCTGGCCAACTCGCTCTACCTCAGCTTCACCTCGTTCGACGGGGTCAACCCGGCCGTCTTCACCGGCCTGGACAACTTCGCCGAGCTCGCCGGCGACGCCCGCTTCCGGCACGCGCTCGGCAACACCGCGCTCTACGTGGTGGCCTCGGTCGTGCTCGGCACCCTGCTGTCGCTGGGGCTGGCGCTGGCCTTCAACGGCCCGAGCTGGCCGCACCGCGTCATGCGCACGCTGTTCTTCCTGCCGTCGGTGACCTCCTCCATCGCGCTCATGATCATGTGGAAGTGGGTGCTGTTCCCGAGCGAGGTCGGCCTGGCCAACACGGTCGTCCACTGGCTCGGCGGCTCGACCGTGCCCTGGCTGGCCACGCCGGGGCTCACCATCCCGATCCTGGTGCTGATGTCGGTGTGGGGCGGCATGGGCTACGGCATGGTGCTGTACGTCGCCGGCCTCGGCTCCATCCCCGAGGAGTACTACGAGGCGGCCAGGATCGACGGCGCCTCGACCTGGCAGCGCTTCCGCCACATCACGCTGCCGCTGCTGCGGCCGGTCACCACGTACGTGGTGGTGACCGGGCTGATCGGGGCGTTCCAGGTGTTCGAGGCGGTCTACATCGTCTTCCGCGGCACCAACAACATCGGCGGCGTGCTCGACTCGGCGCTGATGATCGTGCCCTACCTCTACGACCAGGGGTTCACCCACTTCAAGCTGGGCTACGCCTCGGCCGTCGCCTGGGTGCTGTTCCTGATCATCTTCGTGCTGAGCCTCGTCAACCTGCGCGTCGGGCGCGCGATGAAGGAGCTGTGATGGCCGTCGCCCCGATGGACCGGCTCGCCCCGGCGCGGCGGGCCCGGCACGAGCAGCCGCGCGCGGGCGGCCGGGCCCGGCTGAACGGGCACCTGCTGCGCCTGCCGTTCTACCTGCTGTCGCTGACGATGGTCGTGCCGTTCTACTGGCTGATCATCACGGTGCTGAAGCCGCCGACGGAGCTGTCCAGGATCCCGCCGTCGTTCGTGCCGCGCTCGCCGTCGACCGTGAACTTCTACGATCCCGAGTGGTCGGCGGAACGGGTCAATCCGGGGCATCTGCAGGGGGTGTTCCAGCGGTTCCAGGTGGAGTTCGGGTTCTGGCGGTTCCTGTTCAACAGCGTCGTCATCACCACGGCGATCACGGTGGGGGCGCTGCTGGTCTGCTCGCTGGCGGCGTACGTGATCGCCAAGCACCAGATCAGGGGCCGCAGGGTCATCTTCCTGATGATCATCGCGTCGATGATGGTGCCCTGGCAGACGACGCTCATCCCGAACTACGTCATCATGCGCAACCTGGGCTGGCTGGACACCTACACGGCGTACATCGTGCCGGGGCTGGCCAAGGCGTTCGTGCTGTTCTTCCTCGTGCAGTTCCTGCAGTCGGTGCCGAACGAGCTCATCCAGGCGGCCCGCGTGGACGGCGCCGGGGAGTGGCGGATCTGGTGGCAGATCGTGCTGCCGCTGCTGCGGCCGGCGCTCGCCGCGATGTCGATCTTCATCGTGCTGGCCGAATGGAACAACTTCCTGTGGCCGCTGGTGATCGTGCAGAGCGACGAGATGGCGAACCTGCCGGTCGCGCTGGCCCGGCTCAACTCGTACTTCGGGGCGCCGGACCACCAGGGCGCCATCATGGCGGGCGGGTTCATCGCCTCGGTCCCGACCATCGTGTTCTTCCTGATCTTCCAGAAGTACTTCACCCGGGGCATCGCCCTGAGCGGCCTGAAAGGCTGACCCGCCCCCGGAAACGCCGCCGCCCGCCACACCTCGGGGGTGTGGCGGGCGGTGGGGTTCGCTTCAGCGGAGCCGGTCAGCGCGCGTGACGGCGGTCCGAGGAGAACGGGCGGGGGCGCTGGCCGCGGTCGTCGGAGCCGCGCCAGTCGCCGCGCGATCCGCGGTCCTGGCCGGCGCGGCCGCCACGGTCGTCGCCGCGGTAGCCACGCTCGCCGCGGAAACCACCGCGCCGGTCGCCGCCCGAGAAACCGCGGTCGCCGCCCGAGAAGCCCCGGTCGTTCGAGAAGCCGCGGTCACCGGAGGAGCCCCGGTCGCCGTTGTAGCCACGGTCGTTCGAGAAGCCGCGGTCGTTCGAGAAGCCACGGTCGTTCGAGAAGCCACGGTCGTTCGAGAAGCCACGGTCGTCGCGGGATCCACGGTCGTTGGAGTAGCCGCGGTCACCGGAAGACCCACGGCCGCCGGAGAAGCCGCGCTCCCCCGAGGGGCCGCGGTCGCCGTTGTAGCCACGGTCACCGTTGTAGCCGCGGGCGCCGTTGGAGCCACGATCGTCGCGGGAGCCGCCGCGGTAGCCGTCACGGCCGCCCTCGCGGGCCGGACGCTCGCCCTCGCGGACGGGCCGGTCGCCCTCGCGGAAGCCGCGCCTCGGCTGGTAGCCGCGGTCGCGGCCCTCGCCCACGGTGCGCGACTCGTCGCCGTGCCGGCGCGGACGCCGGTCGCCCCCGAAGGGACGCTCGCCGTCCTCGTGGCGGCGCGGGCGGCGCTCGCCGTCGAAGTCGCGGCGCGGACGGCGGTTGCGGCGCTCGGAACCGCCGGCACCGCCGCCGTCGCGGCGCGGCCGCAGCGGCTTGCGCACGTCGGGCTCCCACACGGGGATGGCCTCGCCGCTCGGGATGCGGGCGCCGGTCACCTCGGCGACCCTCGGGTGCCCCGGGGTGGCCTTGAGTCGGAACGGGTGGATGCCGGCCCGGCGGGTGAGCGCGTCGGTGGAGCGCCGCTCGTTCGGCAGCACCAGCGTGACGACGGTGCCCTTCTCGCCGGCCCGCGCGGTACGCCCGCCGCGGTGCAGGTAGCTCTTGTGGTCCTGGGGCGGGTCGACGTGCAGCACCAGCGAGATGTTGTCCACGTGGATGCCGCGCGCCGCGACGTCGGTGCAGACCAGCACGTTGACCGAGCCCTCGCGGAACTCGGCGAGGATGCGGGTGCGCTGGTTCTGGCGCTTGCCGCCGTGCAGGCCGCCGGCCTTCACGCCGACGCGGGCGAGCTGCTTGCACAGCCGGTCCACGCCGTGCTGGGTGCGCACGAAGATGATGGTGCGGCCCTCGCGGTTGGCGATCTCGGCCGCCACGTCGAACTTGTCGTCGCGGGTGACCTGCATCACGTGGTGCTCCATGGTGTCGACCGGCGAGGTCGCGGGAGCCACGGAGTGCGTGATCGGGTTCTTGAGGAAGCGCTGCACCAGCTTGTCGACGTCGCCGTCGAGGGTGGCGGAGAACAGCAGCCGCTGCCCGTCGGCCGGGGTCTGCGCGAGCAGCTCGGTGACGACGGGGAAGAAGCCGAGGTCGCACATGTGGTCGGCCTCGTCGAGGACGCTCACCTCGACGTCGGCGAGCGAGCACTCGCCCTGCCGGATGAGGTCGCCGAGGCGGCCGGGGGTGGCGATGACGAGGTCGACGCCGCGCCGCAGCGCCTCGATCTGCTTGCCCATGGACATGCCGCCGACGACGACCTTCATGCGCAGCCCGAGGCCGCGGCCGAGAGGTTCGAGGGCGTCGTGGACCTGGAGGGCGAGCTCACGGGTCGGGACGAGGATCATCGCGCGGGGCCGCCCGGGAACGGGCCTGACCCCGGCGAGACGGGCCATGGTCGGCAGGCCGAAGGCGAGGGTCTTGCCGGAGCCGGTCTGGCCACGGCCGAGCACGTCGTTGCCGGCGAGCACGTCGGGGATGGTCGCGCTCTGGATCGGGAAGGGGCTCTCGATGCCCTGTCTGGCCAGTGCGGTGACGAGCGGCCTGGGCAGCCCCAGGAGCTCGAACTCGGACGGGCCCGCTTCCGGGGCGGCCGCGGAGGTCGCGCCGGAGATGCTCTCGTCGAGCGCGGGCATGACAGCGTCAAGCATGGTCACGAAAGTCGTGCCTTTCCGTCGAAGTGGCACGTCACTTCTGCGAAAGGACGAGCCAAGATGTACGGCGCAGGCCGTACCAGTCAGAAAAAGAGGGGGAGGATGCACCGGCGCACCGGCCGCAGGCGATGCTGAGACGCGCGATGAGGCGTCGGGGTGTGCATCTGATCCAACGCCGGGATGTTATCGGATATTTCCCGGCCGGGTTCGGACCTTCCGAAAACCCTGATGACACGCTGAAACGGCTGACGTCGGACGCCAGCCGTACAGCGAACAGAGGTCAGACGTTGAAGCCTAGCATACGAAGCTGCTCTCGGCCCTCGTCGGTGATCTTGTCCGGGCCCCACGGCGGCAGCCAGACCCAGTTGATCTTCACGTCGGAGACCATGCCGTCGAGCGCCGAGTGCGCCTGGTCCTCGATGACGTCGGTCAGCGGGCAGGCCGCGCTGGTCAGCGTCATGTCGATGGTGGCCACGGGCTTGCCGCCGCCGGCCGCGTCGAGGTTGAGGCCGTAGATCAGGCCCAGGTCGACGACGTTGATGCCCAGCTCGGGGTCCACGACGTCCTTGAGCGCCTCCATGACCTCGTCGACGGTGATCTCACCGTCGAACTCGGTCGTCGGGGTCTCGGTTGGCTTGCTCATTGCGCGGCACTCCTCACCACTGCGTCCTTGTAGGCCATCCAGGACAGCAACGCGCACTTCACACGAGCGGGGAACTTCGCCACGCCCGCGAAGGCGACCGCGTCGCCGAGCACGTCCTCGTCGGCCTCCACCTGGCCCCTGCCCTGCATGAGCCGGGTGAACTCGTCGACGACCGACAGCGACTCCGCGACCGACGAGCCGGTGGTCAGCTCGTGCAGCACCGAGGCGGCGGCCTGGCTGATCGAGCAGCCCTGCCCGTCGTAGGAGACGTCGAGCACCTGGTCGCCGTCCACCTTGACCCTGAGCGTGATCTCGTCGCCGCAGGTCGGGTTGACGTGGTGGACCTCGGCGTCGTACGGCTCGCGCAGCCCGCGCCCCTGCGGGTGCTTGTAGTGCTCCAGGATCAGCTCCTGGTACATCGACTCGCCGATCATGGCTATGCGAACACCTTCTGAACGTGATGCAGGCCGCGAACCAGGGCGTCGATCTCGCCCGTGGTGTTGTACAGGTAGAACGACGCCCGCGTGGTCGCGGGTATTCCGAACCGCAGGTGCAGCGGGCGGGCACAGTGGTGCCCGACGCGCACCGCGACGCCGAACTGGTCGTCGAGGATCTGCCCGACGTCGTGCGGGTGGATGCCCTCCAGCGTGAACGACACCGTGCCGCCCCGCGCCTCCAGCGTCCCGGGCCCGATGACGCGCAGCCTCGGCACCTCGCGCAGCGCCTCCAGCGCGTAGCGGGTCAGCTCGCGCTCGTGCGCCTCGATCGCCTCCAGGCCGACCCCGGTGAGGTAGTCGACGGCGGCGCCGAGACCGATGGCCTCGACGATCGGCGGTGTGCCGGCCTCGAACTTGTGCGGGGCCGGGGCGTAGGTCGAGCGGTCCATCCAGACCGCCTCGATCATCTCGCCGCCGCCGAGGAACGGGGGCATGGCGTCGAGCAGCTCGGCCCGCGCCCACAGCACGCCGATGCCGGAGGGGCCGACCATCTTGTGGCCGGTGAAGGCCACGAAGTCGGCGTCCAGCGCGGCGACGTCCACCGGGTGGTGCGGCACGGACTGGGAGGCGTCCAGCAGGATGAGCGCTCCCGCCTCGTGGGCCCGCCTGGCCAGCTCGACCACCGGGTTGACGGTGCCGAGCACGTTGGACTGGTGGGCCACCGAGACGATCTTCGTCCGCTCGGTGATGACGCCGTCGGCCAGGTCGAGCCGGCCCTCGTCGGTGACCCCGAACCACTTCAGCGTGGCGCCGGTGCGCTGCGCGAGCATCTGCCACGGCACGATGTTGGAATGGTGCTCCATCTCGGTGACGACGATCTCGTCGCCGGGCCCGAGGGTGAAGCGGGGGTCGGTGTTGGCGGGGTTGCCGAAGGAGTAGGCGACGAGGTTGAGCGCCTCGGAGGCGTTCTTGGTGAAGACCACCTCGTCGCGCGCCGCGCCGACGAACGCCGCGACCTTGTCGCGGGCGCCCTCGTACGCCTCCGTGGACTCCGCGCCGAGCACGTGCATGGCCCGCCCCACATTGCTGTAGTGCAGGGCCAGGTGCTCGCGCATGGTCTCGATGACCAGGTTGGGCTTCTGCGAGGAGTTGCCCGAGTCGAGGTAGACGAGCGGTCGCCCGTCGGGCAGCTCGCGGGAGAAGACCGGGAAGTCCTTCCTGATCCGCTCCACGTCCAAGCTGGTGGAAGTCATGCAGACGCCTTCGTGTACTGCTCGTAGCCCTCGGCCTCGAGCTTGTCGGCCAGCTCCGGCCCGCCCGCCTCGACGATGCGCCCGCCGGCGAAGACGTGCACGAAGTCGGGCTTCACGTAGCGCAGGATCCGGGTGTAGTGCGTGATCAGCAGCACGCCGGTGTCGCCGCTCGCGCGGAAGCGGTTGATGCCCTCGGACACCACGCGCAGCGCGTCGACGTCGAGGCCGGAGTCGGTCTCGTCGAGGACCGCGATCTTCGGCTTGAGCAGCTCCATCTGGAGGATCTCGTGGCGCTTCTTCTCGCCGCCGGAGAAGCCCTCGTTGAGGTTGCGCTGGGCGAAGGCGGGGTCGATGGACAGCGCGTCCATGCCGCCCTTCAGGTCCTTGGCGAACTCGCGCAGCTTGGGCGCCTCGCCGCGGACGGCGGTGACGGCCGAGCGCAGGAAGTTCGAGACCGACACGCCGGGGACCTCGACCGGGTACTGCATGGCCAGGAACAGGCCCGCGCGGGCGCGTTCGTCGACCGACAGCTCCAGCAGGTCGACGCCGTCGAGCAGGACCTGCCCGCCGGTGACGGTGTACTTGGGGTGGCCGGCGATCGCGTAGGCCAGCGTCGACTTGCCCGAGCCGTTGGGGCCCATGATGGCGTGCGTCTGGCCGGAGTTCACCGTGAGGTTGACGCCGCGCAGGATTTCCTTGTCCTCGACGGCGACGTGCAGGTCGCGGATCTCAAGGGTGGACATGGTTGCTTATGACTCCTTCGAGAGCGAGACGAGGACGTCGTCGCCGTCGATCTTGACTGTGTAGACGTTCACGGGCTTGATGGCGGGCGGGCCGGTCGGCTTGCCGGTGTGCACGTCGAAGCACGAGCCGTGCAGCCAGCACTCCAGCGTGTCGTCGTAGACCTCGCCCTCGCTGAGCTTGACCTCGGCGTGCGAGCAGACGTCGTGCAGGGCGTACACCTGCTCGCCCTTGCGCACCAGCGCCACCGGGGTCTCCCCCACCTCGACGCCGATGACTCCCCCGTCGGGGATGTCGGCGAGCGCGCACACCTTCTCGAAGCTGCCGGCGTCGCTCATCGCGCGAGCTCCGCCTCGACGGCGCTCATGACGCGCTCGCGCAGCTCCTCGATCTGGATCTTCTCGATGAGCTGGCCGAGGAAGCCCCGCACCACCAGGCGGCGTGCCTCGTCGTGGGGGATGCCGCGGGCCTGGAGGTAGAAGATGTGCTCGTCGTCGAGACGGCCGGACGCGGAGGCGTGCCCCGCGCCGGCGACCTCGCCGGTGAGGATCTCCAGGTTGGGCACCGAGTCGGCGCGGGCGCCGTCGGTGAGGATGAGGTTGCGGTTGAGCTCGTAGGTGTCGGTGCCCTCGGCCTCGACCTTGATGATCACGTCGCCGATCCAGACGGCGTGCGCCCGGTCGCCCTGCAGCGCGCCGCGGTAGTCGACGTTGCTCTTGCAGTTGGGCTGCGAGTGGTCGACCAGCAGGCGGTGCTCCAGGTGCTGCCCGGCGTCCACGAAGTAGACGCCCGACAGGTCGGCGTCGCCGCCCGGCGCGGTGTAGGCCACGCTGGGCGACAGGCGCACCAGGTCGCCGCCGAGCGTCACCACGAAGCTGCGGAAGGTCGCGTCCTTGGCGAGCTGGGCGTGGTGGTGCGAGACGTGGACGGCGTCGTCGTCCCAGTCCTGGAGGCTGACGACCTTGAGGTTGGCGCCCTCGCCGACGACGAACTCGATGTTGTCCGCGTAGACGGCGCTGCCCTTGTGGTCGAGCACGACCACGGCCTCGGCCAGCGGCTCCACCTTGACCACGAGGTGGCCGTAGGCGGCGCCGTCGCCCTCACCGGTGAGGGTGAGCACGGTCGGCTTGGAGGCGACGGCCTCGCGCGGCACCGTGAGGACGGTGGCCTTCTCGAAGCTGTTCCACGCCTGGGCGCTCACCCGGTCGGTGGGCGTGAACGCCTTGCCGACGCGGGCGTCGTCGCGGCCGACCGTCTCGACGGTGACCTCGGGGGCGGCGTCCACGTCGAGGCGGACGTGACCGGCCGCCTCGGCCTTGCCGTTGTGCAGGCCCTTCAGCCGCGTGAGCGGCGTGAACCGCCAGGCCTCCTCGCGGCCGGTCGGGACCTCGAAGTCGCCCAGGTCGTAGGACGCCTTCTCGTGCAGGGTCGACAGGGGCTTCTCGTTCAGGCCCATCAGCCGACGGCTCCTTCCATCTGCAGCTCGATCAGCCGGTTGAGCTCGAGCGCGTACTCCATGGGCAGCTCACGCGCGATCGGCTCCACGAAGCCGCGCACGATCATCGCCATCGCCTCGTCCTCGTCGAGCCCGCGGCTCATGAGGTAGAACAGCTGGTCCTCGCTGACCTTGGAGACCGTGGCCTCGTGGCCCATCGAGACGTCGTCCTCGCGGACGTCGACGTAGGGGTAGGTGTCGGAGCGGCTGATCTGGTCGACCAGCAGCGCGTCGCACTTGACGGTGCTGGCGCTGCCGTGGGCGCCCTCCTCGATCTGCACGAGACCGCGGTAGGAGGTGCGGCCGCCGCCGCGCGCCACCGACTTGGAGATGACGCTGGAGCTGGTGTTGGGCGCCAGGTGCACCATCTTGGAGCCGGCGTCCTGGTGCTGGCCCTCGCCGGCGAAGGCGACGCTCAGGGTCTCGCCCTTGGCGTGCTCGCCCATGAGGTAGACGGCCGGGTACTTCATCGTGACCTTGGAGCCGATGTTGCCGTCGATCCACTCCATGGTCGCGCCCTCGTAGGCGACGGCGCGCTTGGTGACCAGGTTGTAGACGTTGTTCGACCAGTTCTGGATGGTCGTGTAACGGCAGCGGGCGTTCTTCTTCACGATGATCTCGACGACGGCGCTGTGCAGCGAGTCGCTGGAGTAGATCGGCGCGGTGCAGCCCTCGACGTAGTGCACGTAGCTGTTCTCGTCGACGATGATGAGGGTCCGCTCGAACTGGCCCATGTTCTCGGTGTTGATCCGGAAGTAGGCCTGCAGCGGGATCTCGACCTCGACGTTCGGCGGCACGTAGATGAACGAGCCACCGGACCACACGGAGGTGTTGAGCGCGGCGAACTTGTTGTCGCCGACCGGGATCACCGAGCCGAAGTACTCCTTGAAGAGCTCCTCGTGCTCCTTCAGGCCCGTGTCGGTGTCGACGAAGATGACGCCCTTCTCCTCAAGGTCCTCACGGATCTTGTGGTAGACGACCTCCGACTCGTACTGGGCGGCGACGCCGGCGATGAGGCGCTGCTTCTCCGCCTCGGGGATGCCGAGCTTGTCGTAGGTGTTCTTGATGTCGGCGGGCAGCTCGTCCCAGGAGGCGGCCTGCTTCTCCGTCGAGCGCACGAAGTACTTGATGTTGTCGAAGTCGATGTCGGTGAGGTCGGCGCCCCAGGTCGGCAACGGCTTCTTGTCGAACAGCCGGAGACCCTTGAGGCGCAGGTCGAGCATCCACTCCGGCTCGTTCTTCAGCGCGGAGATCTCGCGGACGACCTCTTCGGACAGGCCGCGCCTGGCCGTCGCCCCGGCGATGTCCGGGTCGGCCCAGCCGAACTTGTAATTCCCGAGGCCTTCCAGCTCCGGGCGGTCGGTGACAGTCACCTTCCGGTCTCCTTGCTCGTATCGTGAGGACTCTTGTCCTTGTGTGCGGATTCGCCCAGCGTCTGCGGGCTCACGTGCGTCGTGCAGACCCCGTCGCCGTGCGCGATCGTGGCCAGGCGCTGCACCGGTGTGCCGAGCAGCTGCGCGAACGCCTCCGTCTCGGCCTCGCAGAGCTGAGGGAACTCGGCTGCCGCGTGGGCCACCGGGCAGTGATGCTGGCAGAGCTGGTCGCCGCCGGACTTGGCCTTGCTGGCCGAGGCGGCGTAACCCTCCGCCGACAGCGCCTGCGCCAGCACGTGTACGCGCTGCTCGGCCGGCACCGCCCGCATGGCCGGCTCCAGCCGCTTGAGCAGGCCGGAGACCTGCGAGCGGGCGAAGTCGGCCACAGCGTCCTGCCCCATGCGATCGGCCAGGTAGCGCAGCGCGCTCCCGGCCAGGTCGTCATAGGCGTGCTCGAAAGCACTGCGCCCCGCGTCGGTGATGGCGAACAGCTTGGCCGGCCGCCCCCGCCCGCGCTGACCGCGCGGGCGCACCGTGCGGGGCTCGATCATCCCGTCGGCCAGCAGGGCGTCGAGGTGACGCCGGACGGCCGCGGGTGTGAGCCCGAGCCGCTCGCCGAGGGCGGCGGCCGCGACGGGACCATGCTCAAGGATCAGCCGGGCGACGCGGGCACGCGTGCCGCGCTCACTACCGGGCTCGATCGTAGGCATGTTTTTCACAACATCAGTGTGCCGTAAATCCTTCCCGTCTCACAAACGGATCGGGGCAGCTCGGCAATGGAATTTGTCACGCAGGGCAGCCTTACCTAACTCCTGCTCGACGCCCGGGTACGGCCCAGCACGGCGTAGGCGAGGACGGCGCAGACGATGAGCCCGAGCATCACGGAGGCCATCGGGACGGCGGTGCCCGCGCCGACGACGCCGACCAGCGGCGCCGACACCGCGCCCAGCGCGAACTGCAGCACGCCCATCAGCGCCGCCGCGCTGCCGGCCACCTGGGCGGGCTGCGAGCCCAGCGCCAGCGCGCTGGTGCCGGGCAGCGTCAGGCCCTGGCCGAGCATGATGACGACCAGGCCCGACACGATGCCCCACAGGCCGAGGCCGGTGAGCGCGGCCGCCATGAGCAGGGCCGCGCCCGCCAGGCTGGTGGCCAGGCCCGCCACCACGATGGCCGCCGGGGACACCCGCCCCGACAGCCGGCCGCCGACCTGGGCCATGACGGTGAGGGCGAGGGCGTTGAGCCCGAAGATGAGGGAGTACTGCGTCGGGGTGGCGCCGTAGACCTCCTGCAGCACGAACGGCGAGCCGGAGATGTAGCCGAACATCGCGGCGAAGGCGAGGCCGCCGGTGAGCGCGTACCCCATGAACGAGCGGTCGCGCAGCAACTGCCAGAAGGTGCGGACGGTGTGCTTGAGCCCGCCGCTCTCGCGGCTCCCGGCCGGCAGCGTCTCGCGCACCCCGGCGAGCACCGCGATCAGCAGCACGACGCCGGCCAGGCTGAGCGCCACGAAGACGCCCCGCCACGAGGTGAACGCCAGCAGCTGCGCCCCCGCGATCGGGGCGAGGATCGGCGCCAGGCCGCTGACCAGCATGAGCGTGGCGAAGATGCGGGCGATGGCGGCGCCCTCGTACAGGTCGCGCACCACGGCGCGCACGATGACCAGGGCCGCGCCGCCGAGCATGCCCTGCAGCAGGCGGAAGGCGATGAGCATCGGCACCGACTGCGCGAACGCGCACAGCAGCGAGGCGGCCATGAACCCGGCGACGCCCACGATCAGCGGCATCCGCCGCCCGCGCATGTCGCTGAACGGACCGGCGATGACCTGCCCGACCGACACGCCGATGAGGCAGGCGGTGAGCGTGAGCTGGACCTGGGCGGGGCCGCTCAGCATCTCGGAGGTGATGGCGGGCAGCGCCGGGAGGTACATGTCGATGGAGAGCGGCCCGATGGCCGAGAGCGCGCCGAGGAGCACCAGGAGCAGCGCCCTGCGCTCCTTCTTCTCGGACTTCCGTTCAGCTCGTACGGCGGTGGACGTGGCTGCGGCCACGGACATGCAAAACCCCTCTCCTCGCGAACCCGGGTGGCCCACGAGGGCCGAGGTACGGCAACGGCTGTCCGGTCCTCCTAATTCCCAGTTATCAGATATTTCCGTGATTTTCCATGGAGAGCCCGCGCCCCACGCGCTCACCTGAGGCCCGGACCGCCCCGCGCAGTCCCTAGACTCGTCGTCATGGAATCCCCAGCCGTCGAGATCCTCGACCTGGTCAAACGTTACGGCGCGGGCACCGCGCTCGACGGCCTCGCCCTGCGCGCGGAGCGCGGCGCGGTCACGGCCGTCCTCGGGCCCAACGGGGCGGGCAAGACGACCACGGTCGAGATCTGCGAGGGGTTCCGCACCGCCGACGCGGGCACCGTGCGGGTGCTGGGGCTGACTCCCGAGCGGCCCGAGCTGCGCGCCCGGGTCGGGGTCATGCTGCAGTCCGGCGGGGTGCCGCCGGCGGTGCGCTGCGGCGAGTGGCTGCGCCTGGTCGCGCGTTTCCACGCCCGACCGCTCGACCCGGCCGCGCTGCTGGCGCGGCTCGGGCTCGCCGGGCACGCCCGCACCCCCTACCGGCGCATGTCGGGCGGGCAGCAGCAGCGGCTGTCGCTGGCCGCCGCCGTCATCGGCCGCCCCGAGCTGGTCTTCCTCGACGAGCCGACCGCCGGGCTCGACCCGCAGGCCAGGCACGCCTGCTGGGAGCTGGTGGGCGAGCTGCGCTCGGCCGGGGTGTCGGTGGTGCTCACCACGCACCACATGGACGAGGCCGAACGCCTGGCCGACCACGTGGTGATCATCGACCGGGGACGGGTGGTGGCCGAGGGCACGCCCGCCTCGCTGACCGGCGCCGAGCGGCAGCTCAGGTTCCGTGCGCGGCCGGGGCTGACGCTGGAGGAGCTGCTCAACGCGCTCCCCGCGGGCAGCGCGGCCAAGGAGTCGCCGGCCGGCCACTACATCATCGAGGGCCAGGTCGGCCCCGAGCTGCTGGCCACCGTGACCGCCTGGTGCGCCGCCGAGGGCGTCACGGCCGACGACCTGCGCATCGAGCGGCGCACCCTCGAGGACGTCTTCCTGGAGCTGACCGGCAGGGAGCTGCGTTGAGCACGTACGAGCGAGCCACGGGCACGCTGGACCTCACCCCCGCGCCGGGCGCGGCGCCGTTCCCGCGCATGGTGCTGGCGCAGGCCGGCGCGGAGCTGCGCGCCACCCTGCGCAACGGCGAGCAGCTCCTGCTCACCCTGATCATCCCGGTGCTGCTGCTGGTGGGCTTCTCGCTGGCCCCGCTGATCGAGCTGGGCGGCGTGCGGCGCGTCGACTTCCTGGTCCCCGGCGTGCTGGCGCTCGCGGTGATGTCCACGGCCTTCACCGGGCAGGCCATCGCGACCGGCTTCGAACGCCGCTACGGCGTGCTCAAGCGGCTCGGCGCGACCCCGCTGTCGCGGTCCGGGCTCATGCTGGCCAAGACCGTGGCGGTGCTGGCCGTGGAGGTCATCCAGGCGGCGGTGATCGTCGCCGTCGGGCTGGCGCTGGGCTGGCGGCCGCAGGGGTCGTTCCTGGCCGCGGCGCTGCTGATCGTCGCGGGCACGGCGGCCTTCAGCGGGCTCGGCCTGCTCATGGCGGGCACGCTGCGCGCCGAGGCGACGCTGGCCGCGGCCAACCTCGTCTACCTGGTGCTGCTCGGGGCCGGCGGGGTGATCTTCCCGCTGGCGAAGTTCCCCGAGAACGTACGGCCGGCGCTGGAGGTGCTGCCGATCTCGGCGCTGACCGGCGGGCTGCGCGCGGTGCTCGCCGAGGGGGCGGCGCTGCCGCTGGTCCCCCTGGGCGTGCTGGCGGCCTGGGCGGTGCTGTCGCTGGGGCTGGTGTCGCGGACGTTCCGCTGGGAGTGAGCCGTCAGCCCGCCCGTACGCCGCCGTAGCGGCGGCGGGTGAGCGCGGCCACGGCGGTCAGCGGCGCCGCCGCGACGGCGGCCAGCCCGAACAGCAGCGGATAGCGGCCCGCCTCGGCCAGCGGCCCGGCCGCCCACGAGGAGACGGCGCTGCCGACGAAGAGCGCGGCGGCGAAGAACGCGATCGTGGTGCCCCGTGCCTGCGGCACGACCGACGTCGCCCAGGTCTGCAGCGACGAGTGCAGGAACGACCAGCCGCCGCCGAGCAGCAGCGCGGTGACGGCCACGGTGACGAGGTTCACCGTCGCCGCCGCCAGCGCGAAGCCCGCCACGAGCTGCGCCCCGCCCACCGTCATCAGCAGCGGCGCGGGCCAGCGTCCCGACAGCCGCTTGACCAGCTTCGCCTGCGCCCAGAGCCCGATCCCGTACGCGGTGATGCCGAGCCCCGCGAGGGCGGCCGCGACGCCGGAGTGCTCCAGCGCCGGGGCGAGGAACGGCATCACGCCCAGCATGATCGCGCCCTCGGTGAAGGCGAGCGCGAAGACCAGCAGCGCCCAGCGCTGCCCGAGCACCATGCCGAGGAAACGCCGCACGCCCGCAGGAGCGCCGTCGCGGGCCGGCTCGGGCAGCGAGCGCAGGGCCAGCGCGCAGGCCAGGGCGCAGGCGGCGGGCACGGTGAAGGCGGCCCGCCAGCTCACCAGCCCGGCGAGCGCGCCGCCGAGCCCGGTGGCGAGGGCCGTGCCGAGCGCGGTCGCGCTCATGAGGTCGGTGAGCGCCCGCTGGCGCAGCGCGGGCCGTACGGTGTCGCCCACGTACGTGAGCCCGGTCGGGATCACCGCGCCGAAGCAGGCGCCGGTCACCACCCGGGCGGCCACCAGCGCCCAGAGCGCGGGCATGAGCGCCGAGACCAGCCCCGCCACGGCCGCGCCCACCAGCGCGCCGCGCATGACCCGCACCCGCCCGAACCGGTCGGACAGCACGCCCCACAGCGGCTGGGTGAGGCCGTAGGCCAGGTAGTAGCCGCTGGCCGCGGTGACCGACGCCGACAGCGGCACGCCGAGGTCGGTGGCGATGACGACGAGCATGGGGCTGACGGCGAAGCGGTCGAAGCTGCTGACGAACGACGCGGCGGACACGCCCAGCGGAGGAGCGGAGAGGCTGACGGCGGGGGCGGGGGCGGCGTCCATGACGTACCACCTTAAACGTGCCCCTAAATGCGGAAATGCCGGGCATCCCGAGTAAGCTCTACCGGTCCGCTCCCCTTCCCTTTCCCATGAGGAGTCACGTCCGTGACCGCCTTCGCCCTGGACGATCCGTTCGAGCGCGGCTCCGGCCTGCCGCGGCCGGGCAACCTGCTGCGCGCGGCGGCCGACTCGATCCCGCCGTCCTCGCTGGTGCTGCTCGCGATCTTCTCGGTGCAGCTGGGCGCGGGCCTGGCCAAGGAGCTGTTCGCGGTGCTGCCGCCGAGCGCGGTGGTGTTCCTGCGCATCGCGGCCGGCGCGCTCATCATGGGGGCCTTCGTCCGGCCGCGGCTGAAGGGGCTGACCTGGCGTGACTGGGCGGTCGGCGTCGGGTTCGGCCTGACGCTGGCGCTGATGAACCTGTCGTTCTACGAGGCGCTGGCCCGGCTGCCGATGGGCATCGCCGTGGCGATCGAGTTCCTGGGGCCGCTGGGGGTGGCCGTCGCGGCCTCGCGGAGGCGGATCGACCTGCTGTGGGTGACGCTGGCGGGCACCGGGGTGGCGCTGCTCGCGCCCTGGGGCGATTCGGCCTCGGCGAGCTGGGCCGGCATCGGCTTCGCGCTGGTGGCGGGGGCCTGCTGGGCGGGGTACATCCTGCTGTCGGCGGCGGCCGGGCGGCGGTTCCCCGGCACGAGCGGGCTGGCGTTCGCGATGATGGTGTCGGCCGTGGTGATCGCCCCGGTCGGGGTCACCACCGGCGGGGCCGATCTGCTGCAGCCGCACCTGCTGCTCATCGGGGTGGGCGTGGGGCTGCTGTCGTCGGTGATCCCGTACTCGCTGGAGCTGCAGGCGCTGCGGCGCATGCCGCCGCAGGTGTTCGGCATCCTGATGAGCCTGGAGCCGGCCGTGGCGGCGCTGATCGGCGTGCTGCTGCTGGGCGAGATCCTGAACGCGCAGCACTGGGTGGCGATCGTCTGCGTGGTCGCCGCCAGCCTGGGCTCGACCAGGCGCGGCAAGGCGTAGACGGGAGGAGGGGTCCGCCGCGCGCCCCGGGACGGGAAACTCGTGGGCGCGCGGCGGAGGGCTCGGCGTCTATGGGCGGGGTGGTGCCGAGCCCGAGGAAGGCCAGCGGAGGGCGGGTTCCGCGTGACCGAGTTCGTGGAGTGCCGCCCTGCTCCTCGCGACGGGGAGCGCGGCCGGGCCGCGGGGGCGGTGGGGGTGGGCCCTGTCGAATCTTCCGGCGGGCTCGCATCGAGATTACCTCGCGCGGTGAAAGCTCGATCCCCGAATGTGCAAACTCGTCCCCGGGAGCCGGCGGTCCGGGCTCAGGGCTCGGCGTGGGCGGCCCAGATGCCGCGGACGTGGCCGATGTGCTCGTCCATGAGCCGGGCCACGGCCTCGCCGTCGCCGCCGGCGAGCGCGTCGAGCAGCGCCAGGTGCTCGCGGGCCGAGTCGCCGAGCGCGTCGCGTTCGGAGAGCTGGGACAGGCCGTAGAGCCGGGCCCGGTTACGCAGGTCGCGCACCACGGACACCAGGCGCGCGTTGCCGGACAGCGCCAGCAGCTCGACGTGGAAGCGCAGGTCGGCGTCGACGTAGGCGAGCAGGTCGCCGGCCTCGCCGGCGACGACGATCTCCTCGGCGATGGGCCGCAGCCGCTCGAACGCGGCGGCCTCCAGGGTGCCGGCGAGCCTCGCCACCGTCGGCACCTCGATGAGACGGCGCAGCTCGGTCAGCTCGTCGAGATCGCGGTCGGACAGCTCGGTCACCCGGAAGCCCTTGTTGCGGACCGCCTCGACCAGGCCCTCCTTGGCCAGGTCGAGCATGGCCTCGCGGACGGGGGTGGCGGAGACGCCGAACTGGGCGGCCAGCACCGGGGCGGAGTAGACCACGCCGGGCCGCATCTCGCCGGCGATCAGCGCGGCGCGCAACGCCTGCGCCACCTGCTCGCGCAGGCTCTGGCGCTCCCCCACCGCCGGCAGGTCGAGCCGGTCTGCGGCAGCCATCCGCCCTCCCTGTCTACGCTCCCTCGCCGGTTTCGCCGCCCGCCCACGCCTCGTAGGCGGCGGCGGCCACCACGAGGTCCTCCCACGCCATGCCGGTGCTCTTGAACACCCGCGGCCCGGCGCCCACCGGCACCGCTCCCGCGACCAGCTCGGCGAGGTTGCCCGCGAGATGACCAGAGGTGATCGTACCGTGGCGGATCGGAACGATCACATCGCCGGCCTCCTCCAGCGCCGCCGAGCGCGCCTCGACGACCACGGTGGCGCGGGCGACGAGGTCGCCGTCGAGCTCGCGGGCGTCGGGCTCGTGGGAGCCGACCGCGACGACGGTGACGCCGTCGCGGGCGAGCTTACCGGGGAACAGCGGTTCCCTGGCGGTCGTGCAGCAGGCGATCAGATCCGCCTCCGCCACGGCGGCGGCGGCCTCCTCGGGGCCGTGGGCGCGGGCGGGCAGGCCGGCGGCCCGGCAGCGCTCGGCCAGGGCGGCGGCGCGGGCGGGGTCGCGGCCGACGACCGTGACCCCGGTGATCGGGCGGACCTCGCGCAGGGCGAGGACGTGCCCCCATGCTTGCGGCCCGCTGCCGAAGACGACGAGCCGGCCGCCCTCGGGCCGGGCCAGGTGGCGGACGGCCAGCGCGGAGACCGCCGGGGTGCGCAGCGAGGTGAGCGCGATGCCGTCCAGCGCGGCCAGCGGGGCGAGGGTGGCGCCGTCGAGCAGCAGGTACGTCCCCTGGATCCGGGGCAGCCCCCGCTCCGGGTTGGCGGGCGCGATGGAGACGGCCTTGACGCCGACGTAGCGAGGGGTGGCCGCGGGCATGAGCAGGAGCTGCCCGGCGGGCACGGCCACGATCGGCCGCTGCGGGGTGGCCTCCGGGTCGAGCCCGTCGCGCAGCGCGTCCTCCAGGACCCGCACGGCCCGGCCCATCGGCACCAGCCGCTCGACCGTGGCGGCGTCCAGGTACGGCAGATCGCTCATCGCAGCACGAACCCCGTTCCGATCGGGTCCTCGGGATCCAGCTCGAAGACGTGCCGCCCGGTCCGGTACGCCATGCCCTCGATCTCCGGCACGATCCCCTCCTTGACGACCTCGGCCACCCGAGCGACGAACGAGCTGCCGACGACACTGTGGTGCACCAGCGTGCTGCGCAGCCCGGCGTCGTGCAGCAGGGCCAGCCGGGCGGCGGTGCCGGAGCCGCACGGCGAGCGGTCCACCTCGCCGTCGGCGAAGACGGTGACGTTGCGCTGGTGCGCCGCCCCGTCCACGTCCGGCAGCTCGTCGTGGAAGATCACGCCGTAGACGCCGGACAGCCGGTCGTCGCCGGGGTGCTCGGTGGCCGGATGCCCGGCCAGCGCGGCTTTGATGCGCCGGGCGTGCTCGACGAGCGCCGTCAGGTGCCGGGGCTCCACGGACAGGCCCACGGCGGCGGCCGGCAGCGAGGCGTAGATCGCGCCCCCGTAGGCCAGGTCCACCCGGACGCCGCCCGCCTGGACGTCCCGCGCGAGCACGTACGACGGCACGTTCACGAACGTGACCGCCCGCACCCGCCCGCCGGAGGTGCGCACCCGGGCGGTGACCCGCCCGGACGGCACGTCGATCACCACGTCGGTCACGCCGTCCCGCGGGGCCGCCACCAAGCCCTCGTGCACCGCGTACGCGCCGAGCGCGATCGTGCCGTGGCCGCAGGCGGTGGAGAACCCGTCCTTGTGCCAGAACAGCGCCCCGAGGTGCGCGCCCGGGTCGTTCGGCGGGACCAGGAAGCAGCCGTACATGTCGGCGTGGCCGCGCGGCTCGTGGCAGAGCAGCCGGCGCAGGTCGTCGGCCTGCTCCATGGCGGCGATCCGGCGGGCGGGCACGTCCTCGCCGGGGAGGTCGGGCCCGCCGCCGGTGACGATGCGGAACGGCTCGCCACCGGTGTGGTAGTCGACGGTGGTGATCACAGTTCGAAGCCCTCCGGGAAGGGGTCGCGCGGGTCGAGGAAGTATTGGGCGGTGCCGGTGACCCAGGCCCGGCCGGTGATCGACGGCAGGACGGCGGGCGCGCCGCCCACGGTGCTCTCCCCCAGCAGCCGCCCGACGAAGCGGGTGCCGATGAAGGACTCGTTGACGAAGTCCCGCTCCAGGGGCAGCTCGCCGCGCGCGTGCAGCTGGGCCATCCGGGCGCTGGTGCCGGTGCCGCACGGGGAGCGGTCGAACCAGCCGGGGTGGATGGCCATGGCGTGCCGGGAGTGGTGGGCGTCGGAGCCGGGGGCGGCGAAGTAGACGTGGTGGCAGCCCTGGATGCGCGGGTCCTCGCGGTGCACGGGCCGGTCGGCGGCGTTGATGGCCTCCATGGTGGCCAGGCCGGCGGCGATGATCTCGTTCTTGGCCTTGCGGTCGAAGGGCAGGCCGTAGGCGCCGAGGTCGACGATGGCGTAGAAGTTGCCGCCGTAGGCGAGGTCGTACGGGATCTCGCCGAAGCCCGGCACGGTGACGACGGCGTCGAGCCGGTCGCAGTAGGAGGGCACGTTGCGCAGGGTCACGGACTTGGCCATGCCGTCCTCGACGGCCACGTCCACCTCGACGAGCCCGGCGGGGACCTCCAGGCGGACGGTGGTGACCGGCTCGGTCACCTCGACCATGCCGGTCTCGACGAGCACGGTGGCCACGCCGATGGTGCCGTGGCCGCACATCGGCAGCAGCCCCGACACCTCGATGAACAGCACGCCGAAATCGGCGTCCGGCCGGGTGGGCGGCTGGAGGATGGCGCCGCTCATCGCGGCGTGGCCGCGGGGCTCGTTCATGAGCAGCTTGCGGATGTGGTCGAGGTGGTCGCGGAAGTAGATGCGCCGCTCGGCCATGGTGGCGCCGGGGACGACGCCGACGCCGCCGGTGATGACGCGGGTCGGCATGCCCTCGGTGTGCGAGTCGACGGCGTGGAGCACGCGCGTGGTTCTCATGCCGGAATCCTCACCTCAGCCCTTCCGCGAGCACCTTCTCCGTGGCGGCCCGGACAGCCGCCTCCTGCTCGCCGGTCAGCGGCTGCCTGGGCTGGCGGCAGGGGCCGCCGCGCCGGCCGGCCAGGTCCATGGACAGCTTGATCGCCTGGACGAACTCGGTCTTGGAGTCCCAGCGCAGCAGCGGGTGCAGCGTCCGGTACAGGGGCAGCGCGGTGGCGAGGTCGCCCGCGACGGCGGCCCGGTAGAGGGCGGAGGTGGAGGCGGGCAGGGCGTTGGGGTAGCCGGCCACCCAGCCGGTCGCGCCGGCCACGGCCAGCTCCAGCAGCACGTCGTCGGCGCCGATCAGCAGGTCCAGGCCGGGGGCCAGCTCGGCCAGCTCGTACGCCCGCCGCACGTCCCCGCTGAACTCCTTGACCGCCACGATCAGGCCCTCCTCGTGCAGCCTGGCCAGCAGCCCGGGGGTGAGGTCGACCTTGGTGTCGTAGGGGTTGTTGTAGGCCACGACCGGCAGTCCGGCCGCGGCCACCTCGCGGTAGTGGGCGAGTACGGCCCGCTCGTCGGCGCGGTAGGCGTTGGGGGGCAGCAGGAGCACCGAGCCGCAGCCGGCCTCGCGGGCCTGCTCGGCCCAGCGGCGGGACTCGGCGGCGCCGTACGCGCCGGCTCCGGCCATGACGTTGGCGCCGCCGACGGCGGCGACCGCGGTCTCGACGACCGCGGCCCGCTCCTCGGCGGTGAGCGTCTGGTACTCGCCGAGCGAGCCGTTGACCACGACGCCGTCGCAGCCGTTGTCGACGAGCCAGCGGCAGTGGTAGGCGTAGCCGTCGAGGTCGACGGACAGGTCGTCGCGCAGGGGCAGCGCGGTGGCGACCATGACGCCGCGCCAGGGCTTGCGTTCCGCCAGGGCCATCAGGGATTCCTCCAGGGGTGGGGGCACCGCTTACGGCTGTAATATGTCACATACTCTTAAGGCTGAGAAGCCCCCTTGCCGGTTCCGGGACCGCCCGCCACGGCCCGTACCATCGATGACGTGAAGCTCTCCACTGACCACCCCAACCTTTTCGTGCGCGGATTGGCCTCGTTCTGGGCCCCGACCCCACGGTCGATGCGCGCCTGGGCGCTGGCCTCGGTGGTGGCCAACGTCGGCATCACGGTGACCGGCGCCGGCGTGCGCGTCACCGCCTCGGGGCTCGGCTGCCCCACCTGGCCCCGGTGCACACCCGACAGCTTCGTCCCGGTGGCGCACCCCGAGGTGTCGATGCTCAACATGCTCGTCGAGTTCGGCAACCGGCTGCTGGCCTTCCTGGTGCTGGCCGTGGCCGCGGCCTGCGTGCTCGCGGCCTGGCGGCTCCTGCCGCGCCGCACGGCGCTGATGCGGCTGGCCCTGCTGCAGCCGGTCGGCGTGCTGGCCCAGGCGCTGTGGGGCGGTCTGGTGGTGCGCAGCGCGCTCAACCCGTTCACCGTGGGCATGCACTACCTGCTGTCCACCGGCCTCATCGCGGCCTGCTGGCTGCTGTACGCCCGCGCGGGCGAGGGCGACGGCCCGGTCAGGTCCGTCGTCCACCGGGACCTGCGCGTCCTCGCTCACGTGCTGCTGGGAGCGGCGTTCGTGCTGCTGGTGGTCGGCGTGGTGGTGAGCGGCACCGGCCCGCACTCGGGCGACGAGATCGCCTCCCGGTTCGACCTCGACATCGAGGCCGTGGCGCGGTTCCACGCCGACGTGGCCTACGTCGTGGTGGGGCTGACGTTCGCGCTGCTGTTCGGGCTGCGTGTGTCGGGGGCGCCCCTGGCGGCCCGGCGGGCGGCGCTCGCGCTGCTCGTGGTGGAGCTGGCGCAGGGCGTGATCGGCTACACCCAGTACTTCCTGGCGGTGCCCGCCGCGCTGGTGCTGCTGCACGTGCTCGGCTCGACCCTGGTCTGGATCGCCGCGCTGCGGGTGGTCACCTCGCTGCGTTCCCGCGACCCGCTGCCCGCCGCTCCCGCCGGCCCCTCCCCCGCCGAAGTGGCCGCCACTGTGTGATCGGTTATGCCAGGGTGTGTGGTGAGATGTCCGCCACTCCCCCGGCCTGGAAGGGGTGCGATATGTGGGGAAAGGTGCACCCCTCCCGGAAGGCGCTGCGGCGCGCGTACCAAGGGGCGGTGCTGCTGAGCGTGCTCGCGCTCGCGCCCATGACCTGGGCCTGGCTGAGCAGCTCGGGCCACCGCGTGACGGCCGAGGGCGCCGGCTGGACGGCCCCGGTGCCGCCGGCGGAGGCGGCGCTGGTGCTCGGCGCCGGCCTGTACGCCGGGCGGCCCTCGCCGATGCTGGCCCGCCGGCTCGACATCGCCGCCGAGCTCTACCACTCCGGCAAGGTGCGGGCGCTGCTGCTGTCCGGCGACAACAGCCGCGAGGAGTACGACGAGCCGACCGCGATGCGCGACTACCTGCGCGCCGAGGGCGTGCCGGACGCGGCGATGGTGCTCGACTACGCCGGCTTCGACACCTGGGACTCGTGCGTACGGGCCAGGCAGGTCTTCGGGGCCCGCAGCGTCACCGTCGTCACCCAGGAGTTCCACGTGCCGCGCGCGGTGACGCTGTGCCGCACGGCCGGGCTGGAGGCGTTCGGGGCGGGCGACGACTCCTCCCGCCGCTGGGCCGGGATCACCTACGTCTACGCCGCCCGCGAGCTGTTCGCCACGGCCAAGGCGTTCGCCGACGCGAAGGTCCTCGACGCCGACCCGGTCTTCCCGGGGCCACGGGAGACCACGCTCGCCCGCGCGCTCGCAGAACCGCGCCCCTGACGCCGGTCAGCCGGGCGCGCCCGGCGCGTAGCCGGGCGGGGGCGTGCCGCCCGCCACCGAGCGGGCGTGCCCGGGCGGCACGGGGAACTGCGCGCGCGCGGTGCTCATGCACTCCAGCAGCGCCCGCTGCTCCTCGTGGAAGGTCTGCTCGTCCACCATGTGACGGGCCGCCCGCTCGTGCAGCAGCCCCAGCTCGGTGGCCGCGAGCTGGTAGTCGGCCATCGCGCGCAGCCCGCGCTTGCCGCCGTACGCCTTGGCCCACTGCCGGGCCTGGCGGCGGCGGGAGAAGGCCGACAGCATGAAGATGTCGGCCTCGTTGACGAGCTTGGTCGGCTCGTACGCCGGCAGATAGCGCTGGATCAGCGCCACGATCCGCCGCCGGTCGCGGAACACCACGCCGATGAGCACGACCAGCACCACCAGCAGCGTGAGATAGGCCACCACGAGACCGGGGAAGCCGCCGTAGGAGGCCAGGCCGTTCCACAGGCCGTGCAGGATCATCGCCCCCGACCAGCCGGCCAGGATGAGGAACACCCGCTCGGAGCCGCGCTGGGCGGCGTACGCCACGGCCACGCCGATCATCGAGCTGAACAGCGGATGGGCCAGCGGGGACAGGATGCCGCGCAGCACCACGGTGACCGCGAGGCCCTTGACGCCCGAGGTGGACAGGGCCGCCAGGTAGTAGCTGACGTTCTCGCTCATGGCGAAGCCGAGGCCGACCATGCTGGCGTAGATGACGCCGTCGGTGGGCCCGTCGAGCTCGGCCCGGCGGAACCTGAGCAGGCCCAGCAGCACCAGGCCCTTCATCGTCTCCTCGACCACGGGAGCGCCGAAGGTGGCCGCGATGTTGCGCGCGCTGTCCTGCGACAGCTTGACGGTGTCCATGAAGTAGTGGAGGTTGAGCGAGTTGATCACGCCGGCGACCAGCACCGCGACGCCCGCGCCCCAGGCGAAGGCGAAGATGAGGTTGCTGCGCGGCTCGGGCTCCATGCGGTCGAGCGCGAGCACGGCGGCGAGCAGCAGCGGGACCGGCGCGAGGGCGAGCGCGAGGGCGATGAAGAACTGCACGGGCTCGCCGTTGAGTACGTCGAAGGAGAACGAGATCAGCGCGCAGATGCCGGTCAGGACCAGCCCGATGATCAACGTCGTCGACGGGCGGTCCTTCAACACCCAGCGTGGATCACGGCTCGCCATAGGGTGACCTTAACGGATCAGCGTGTCGGGGCCGGTGCCGGTCAGCCGCCCCGGACACCCACTCCTCACCGTACGGACACGCGGATCCCGGCGCCCGGCTCAGGCCAGCAGCGGGTCGATGGCGACGGCGAGGAACAGCAGCGCCAGGTAGGCGTTGGACCAGTGGAAGAAACGCATGGGCCGAAGGTCGACGCCCGTCTTGCCGGCGTTGAGCCTGGCCAGCAGGCGGTGCACCTCCCACAGGCACATGACGCCCAGCACGGCGGCCACGGCCGGGTAGAACAGCGTGGTGCCCGCGACCGGCCAGAGCGCCAGCGAGCACAGCACGGTCGCCCACGTGTAGGCGATGGACTCCAGGACGACCCGACGCTCGGTGGCGACCACCGGCAGCATCGGCACCTTGGCCGCCGCGTAGTCCTCCTTGTAGCGCATGGCGAGGGTCCAGGTGTGCGGCGGCGTCCAGAAGAACACGACGCCGAAGAGCACCAGCGGGGCCCAGTCGAGCCGCTCGGTGATGCCCGCCCAGCCGATCATCACCGGCATGCAGCCCGCGATGCCGCCCCAGACGATGTTCTGGGCCGTGCGCCGCTTGAGGATCATCGAGTAGACCAGGACGTAGAACAGGATCGCGGCGAGCGAGAGCACCGCCGCCAGCCAGTTGGTGGTGACCCACAGGCCGGCGGTGGACACGATCCCGAGCACGATCCCGAAGATCAGCGCGCCGCGCGGCGACACCTGGTGCCGGGCGAGCGGGCGCCGGCGGGTGCGGCGCATCTTCTGGTCGATGTCACGGTCGACGTAGCAGTTGAGCGCGTTGGCGCTGCCCGCCGACAGGGTGCCGAACACCATGACGGCGACCGACGTCCACAGGGGCGGCAGGCCGCCGGCCGCGAGGAACATCACCGGCAGCGTCGTGATCAGCAGCAGCTCGATGATCCGCGGTTTGGTGAGCGCGATGTAGGCCTTTACGATCATGCCGATCGAGCGCGGCGCCTCCACCTGCGGAGATCGGGCCGTCGCCTGCCTGTTGGTGAGCACCGTCAAGGCGCTTCCAGCCTGTGCGGGGTCAACGCGTAACCTCTGATTAGAGCGGATCCATGGTGGGCGCCGGTGACGCCTCTGCGAACAAACAAACTGTAGTCGCAGGGACGGCCGGTCCGGCCAATGGGGGGCTTTGCGCCATGCATGGACACGCACGCGCCGATTGGAATTGATCGCCTGCTCCACTCGGTTAGGGTCCCTGTGGGCGGGATAGCCAACCGGCACAGCCAAAACATCGAGAATCCGGAGATCGAGCACTTGAGCAGCGAACTCGTGCCAGCCCTTGAATGGACCGACCTGGACGACCAGGCGGTCGACGTCGTTCGAGCCCTGGCGATGGACGCCGTGGAGAAGGCGGGCTCGGGTCATCCCGGCACCGCCATGAGCCTGGCCCCCGCCGCATACCTGATGTTCCAGCGTGTGATGCGTCACGACCCGACCGACCCCAACTGGCTGGGTCGCGACCGGTTCGTCCTGTCGTGCGGCCACAGCAGCCTGACGCTCTACATCCAGCTCTACCTTTCCGGCTACGGCCTCACGCTGGACGACCTGCGCCGGCTGCGCCAGTGGGACAGCCTCACGCCCGGCCACCCCGAGCACGGCCACACGGCCGGCGTCGAGACCACGACGGGCCCGCTGGGCCAGGGCCTCGGCAACGCGGTCGGCATGGCGATGGCGGCCCGGCGCGAGCGCGGCCTGTTCGACCCCGACGCCGAGGCCGGCGCCTCGCCGTTCGACCACCACATCTGGTGCTTCGTCAGCGACGGCGACATCGAGGAGGGCATCAGCCACGAGGCCAGCGCCATCGCCGGCCACCAGAAGCTGGGCAACCTCATCGTGGTGTGGGACGACAACCACATCTCCATCGAGGACGACACGCTGATCGCGAAGTCCGAGGACGTCGTCAAGCGCTACGAGGCCTACGGCTGGCACACCGAGAGCGTCGACTGGACCTCGGGCGACGACTACCACGAGGACGTCCAGGCGCTCTACGACGCGCTGGAGGCGGCGAAGGCGGAGACCGGCCGGCCGTCGTTCATCCGGCTGCGCACGATCATCGGCTGGCCCGCGCCCAACAAGCGCAACACCGGCAAGATCCACGGCTCGGCGCTGGGCGAGGCCGAGGTGGCCGCCACCAAGCAGGTGCTGGGCATGGACCCGGCCAAGACCTTCGACGTGCCGGACGCGGTGCTCGCGCACGCCCGCGAGGTGGTCCAGCGCGGCCGGGCCACCCGGTCCGAGTGGGACAAGCGTTACGCCGAATGGCGGCTGGCCAACGCCGAGCGCGCCGCCGAGCTCGACCGGATCTCGCACCGCGAGCTGCCGGCCGGCTGGGCCGCGGCGCTGCCGTCGTTCGAGCAGGGCGGCTCGATGGCCACCCGCAAGGCCAGCGGCGAGGTGCTCAGCGCGCTCGCGCCGGTGCTGCCGGAGCTGTGGGGCGGCTCGGCCGACCTCGCCGAGTCCAACAACACCACGATGAAGGGCGAGCCGTCCTTCATCCCGGAGGAATACCAGACCAAGGAGTTCCCCGGGAACCGCTACGGCCGCACGCTGCACTTCGGCATCCGCGAGCACGCGATGGGCGCCATTCTCAACGGCATCGCGCTGCACGGCGGCACCCGCCCCTACGGCGGCACGTTCCTGGTCTTCTCCGACTACATGCGCCCGTCGGTGCGCCTGGCCGCGCTGATGAAGCTGCCGGTCATCTACATCTGGACGCACGACTCCATCGGCCTCGGCGAGGACGGCCCCACCCACCAGCCGATCGAGCACCTGTGGTCGCTGCGCGCGATCCCCGGCCTCGACGTGGTGCGCCCGGCCGACGCCAACGAGACGGCCTACGCCTGGAAGACCGTGCTGGAGCACAAGGACCGGCCCGCCGCCCTCGCGCTGACCCGCCAGAACCTGCCGGTCTTCGACGGCACCAGCGCCGACGGCGTGGCCCGCGGCGGCTACGTCCTGCGCGAGGCCTCCGACGGCCAGCCCCGGGTGATCCTCATCGCCACCGGCAGCGAGGTCGAGCTGGCCGTACGCGGCCGCGAGCTGCTGGAGGAGCAGGGCATTCCCACGCGAGTGGTGTCCATGCCGTGTGTCGAGTGGTTCAACGGGCAGGATTCCGCCTACAGGCAGACCGTCCTGCCGTCGTCGATCAAGGCTCGGGTCGCGGTCGAGGCCGGCATCGCCCTCGGCTGGCACGAGTACGTCGGCGAGTGCGGCGAGGTGGTCAGCCTCGAACACTTCGGCGCGTCGGCCCCGTACAAGACTCTGTACGAGCAGTTCGGGCTGACGGCGGAGCGCGTCGCGGCGGCGGCCAGGGCGAGCCTGGCGAAGCTGGGTCAGGACAAGGGCGAGACGACGGGAAACTGAGACAAGACGATGAGCGAGATCCTCAACAAGCTGTCCGGCCAGGGCGTGGCCATCTGGCTCGACGACATCAGCCGTGAGCGCCTGCGCAGCGGCAACCTGGAGCAGCTGATCCGCGAGAAGAACGTCGTCGGGGTCACGTCCAACCCGACGATCTTCGCGGGCGCGCTCAGCAAGGGCGACGCCTACGACGCGCAGCTGCACGACCTGGCCGTGCGCGGCGTCACCGTCGAGGAGGCGGTGCGCGCGATCACGACCTACGACATCCGCTGGGCGGCCGACGTCCTGCGCCCGGTCTTCGACGCCACCGGCGGCGTGGACGGCCGGGTGTCGCTGGAGGTCGACCCGCGCCTGGCGCACGAGAGCGACAAGACCGTGGCCGAGGCCCGCGCCCTGTGGTGGATGGTCGACCGGCCCAACCTCATGATCAAGATCCCGGCGACCATGGCGGGCCTGCCGGCGATCACCCAGGCGATCTCCGAGGGCATCAGCGTCAACGTCACGCTGATCTTCTCGCTGGAGCGCTACCGCAAGGTCATGGACGCCTGGCTGGCCGGCCTGGAGGCCGCGCAGGCCAAGGGTCTCGACCTGGCCTCCATCGAGTCGGTGGCCTCGTTCTTCGTCAGCCGCGTCGACAGCGAGATCGACAAGCGCCTCGACCAGCTCGGCAAGCCGGAGCTGAAGGGCAAGGCGGGCGTGGCCAACGCGCGGCTGGCGTACGCGGCGTATGAAGAGGTCATGAACTCCGAGCGCTGGCAGCGCCTGCGCTCGGCCGGCGCCCGCCCGCAGCGGCCGCTGTGGGCCTCGACCGGCGTCAAGAACCCCGACTACAGCGACACGCTCTACGTCGACCAGCTGGTCGCCCCCGGCACCGTCAACACGATGCCGGAGAAGACGCTCGACGCGAGCGCCGACCACGCCGACATCACCGGTGACACCGTCCGCCCCTTCTACGAGCAGGCCTGGAACACCATGGCCGCGCTCAAGGACGCCGGCGTCGACTACGACGACGTGGTGCGCCTGCTAGAGGAGGAGGGCGTGCAGAAGTTCGAGGCGTCCTGGAACGAGCTTCTGGAGAGCGTCAGCAAGAACCTGGTTCCGTGATGGAGGTGCACTACCGCGAGGAGGGGGTGGCCGAGGCCGCCTCCTCCGTCGCGGGGCGCCTCGTCGCCGACGGCGTGCCGGCCCGGCTCGCCGCCGGCGATCCCACGCTGTGGGACGAGGACGCCGAGGGGGAGACGGAGGGCGGGCGGCCCTTCCGCGTCCCCCGCGAGCTGCTCGCCGAGCTGGACGCGGTGGCGGCGCGGCTGCGCGCCGCCGTCGAGCCCGGCGGGGAGGGGCCGCATGTCGTGCTGATCGCCACGGGCTGCGCCGCGCTGGCCGCCGAGGCGATCTGCGACACGGCCGACGTGCCGCTCACCGTGCTCGACACCGCCGACCCCGGCCAAGTGCGCCGGGCGCTGGCCGACCGCCCGGAGTCCACGGTGGTGGTCGCCGCCGCTGATACCGCCGAGGGCGACGCCTGCCTGCGCCTGTACGAGGAGCTGTTCCAACGGGCGGGCCTCGCGCCCGCCGGCCGCGTGGTGGCGGTGGCGGACCCCGGCACGCCGCTGGCGGAGCACGCCCGCGAGCGCGGCTACGCCGTCGTGCCGGCCGGCGAGGGCGGCGCGCTGTCGGCCGCCGCGCTGCTGCCCGCCGCGCTGGCGGGCGCCGACGTGGCCCGGCTGCTCGACGACGCCGAGGAGGTGGCCCCCCTGCTGTCGCGCGACGTCGGCAACCCCGGCCTCGACCTCGGCGCGGCGCTCGGCGGCGCGGCGCTCGCCGGGCGCGACAAGCTGCTGCTGGAGGACCGGCTCTCGCCGATCGCCGGACTGCCCGACTGGGTCGAGGCGCTCGTCACCGCGGCGACCGGCAAGCAGGGCCGCGGCATCCTGCCGGTCGTCGGCGCCGACCCGCTGCCCGCCGCGGACGAGCTGGTCGTCGGCCTCGACACCGACCTCGGCGACGTCCGCGTGGACGGGCGGCTCGGCGCGCAGTTCCTGGTCTGGGAGTACGCCACCGCCGTGGCCGCGCTGCTGCTGGGCGTGGACCCCGACGACCGGCCCGAGACGGCCGAGCAGGAACGCCAGGCCGCCGCCCTGCTCACCCTGCCCGACCTGCCCACCGGTGCGCTCGCGCTGACGGACGGCCCGGTCGAGGTGTACGGCGCGACCGGCGCCAAGGACCTGCGGGGCCTGTTCGCCGAGCTGCTGCACGCCGTCCCCCCAGACGGCTACCTGGCGGTGACGGCCTACCTCGACCGCCTGGCGGCCTTCGACGCTCCGGTGCTGGAAGGCGCCGACTTCGAGCAGATGACCGACGCCTGGATGATGGCCGACCCGGCCACGCTGCGGGCGCTGCTGGCGCTGCGTACCGACCGTCCGGTGACGTTCGGGTGGGGGCCGCGCTACCTGCACGGCGCGGGGCAGTATCACAAGGGCGGGCCCAGGAACGGGGTGTTCCTGCAGATCACCGGGGCAGTGGCCGACGACGTCGCGGTTCCCGGCCGGTCCCGCACCACGCTGGGCCGCCTTCAGCTCGCCCAGGCACTCGGCGACCTGGAGGCGCTGGAGACGCGGGGGCGGCCCGCCGTACGCCTGCATTTGACCGACCGCGCGGCGGGTGTCGCGCACCTGCTCGCAGCCGCACAGGAGGTTTGAGATGACAGAGCCTGCAGCACCCATGGAGGAGTCCGTGACCGTGGCGGCGGCCGTCGCGGGCACCGCCACCACGATCGAGGCCGCCGCCGCCAACCCGCTGCGCGACCCCCGCGACAAGCGGCTGCCGCGGGTGGCGGGGCCCTGCGTGATGGTGTTGTTCGGCGTGACGGGCGACCTGGCCAAGCGCAAGCTGTTGCCGGCGATCTACGACCTGGGCAACCGGGGGCTGCTGCCGCCCGGTTTCTCGCTGGTCGGCTTCGCCCGGCGCGATTGGAAGGACCAGGATTTCGCCCAGCTGACGCACGACGCCGTCAAGGCGCACGCCCGGACGCCGTTCCGGGAGGAGGTCTGGAAGCAGCTGCTCGAAGGCATCCACTTCGTCCCGGGTGAGTTCTCCGACGACGGCGCCTTCGACGCCCTCGCGATGGCGCTGAACGAGATCGACCAGACCCGCGGCACCGGCGGCAACTACGCCTTCTACCTGTCGGTTCCGCCCAAGTTCTTCCCCGTCGTGGTCGAGCAGCTCAAGCGGACCGGTCTCTCCGACGCGCCCGAGGGGTCGTGGCGGCGGGTGGTCATCGAGAAGCCGTTCGGGCACGACCTGCAGTCGGCGCACGAGCTGAACGAGATCACCACCTCGGCCTTCCCGGAGAGCTCGATCTTCAGGATCGACCACTACCTGGGCAAGGAGACCGTCCAGAACATCATGGCGCTGAGGTTCGCCAACAACCTCTACGAGCCGATCTGGAACCGCGGCTTCGTCGACCACGTGCAGATCACGATGGCCGAGGACATCGGCATCGGCGGGCGCGCCGGCTACTACGACGGCATCGGCGCGGCCCGCGACGTGATCCAGAACCACCTGCTCCAGCTCCTCGCGCTGGTGGCGATGGAGGACCCGACCTCGTTCGACGCCTCCGCCCTGCGCAGGGAGAAGGAGAAGGTGCTGCGGGCGGTGCGGCTGCCCGCCGACCTCAAGGCCTACACCGCGCGCGGCCAGTACTCCGCGGGCTGGCAGGGCGGCCAGAAGGTCGTCGGCTACCTGCAGGAGGAGGGCATCTCCGCCGAATCGACCACCGAGACCTACGCCGCGATCAAGCTGGAGATCGCCAACAGGCGCTGGGCGGGGGTGCCGTTCTACCTGCGCACCGGCAAGCGGCTGGGCCGCCGGGTGACCGAGGTCGCCGTGGTGTTCCAGCGCGCGCCGCACCTGCCGTTCAGCAAGACCGACACCGAGATCCTCGGCCAGAATGCCCTCGTCGTACGGGTCCAGCCGGACGAGGGCATCACGGTCCGCTTCGGCTCCAAGGTGCCGGGGACGGCCATGGAGGTGCGCGACGTGTCCATGGACTTCGCCTACGGCGAGTCGTTCCTGGAGTCGTCGCCGGAGGCGTACGAACGGCTGCTGCTCGACGTGATGATCGGCGACCCGCCGCTGTTCCCGCACCAGCGGGAGGTGGAGCTGTCCTGGACGATCCTCGACCCGATCGAGGAGTTCTGGGCCACGCAGGGCCAGCCCGAGCCCTACGAGTCGGGCTCGTGGGGCCCTCAGTCGGCCGACGCGATGATGGCCCGTGACGGCCGGGTGTGGAGGAGACTCTAGATGACGACGTTCATGCTGTCGGACACGACGGCGGGCAAGATCTCCGCGCAGTTCACGCATCTGCGCCACCAGATGGGCGCCCCCGCCATCGGCATGGTGCTGACGCTGGTGGTGGTCTGCGAGGAGCGGCACCAGTACGACGCGCTGCGCGCCGCCACCGAGGCGGCCCGCGAGCACCCCTCGCGCATCATCGTGCTCATCACCCGCGAGCCGGACGAGCCGATCAGGCTCGACGCCGAGCTGCGCATCGGCGAGAACACCCCGGGCGAGGTGGTCGTGCTGCGCCTGTACGGCGAGCTGACCCACCACGCCGACTCGGTGGTCAGCCCGCTGCTGCTGCCGGACACGCCGGTGGTGGTGTGGTGGCCGGGCAGGGCGCCCGAGTCGCCCTCCAAGGACCCGATCGGCGCGCTGGCGCAGCGCCGCATCACCGACGCCAAGGGCTTCGACGGCGGCGGCGTGCAGTCGCTGGTGACCCGGGCCAGGGGGTACGCCCCCGGCGACACCGACCTGTCGTGGGCCCGGCTCACGCCGTGGCGGAGCCTGCTGGCGGCGGCGTTCGACCAGCCGGTGGCCAAGGTGCGCAAGGGCGTGGTGGAGGCCGCGGCCGGGCACCCGAGCGCGCCGCTGCTGGCCGCGTGGCTGTCGGAGCGGCTGGGCGCGACGATCAAGGTGACCGACTCCGACGGGCCGGGGCTGACCGCGGTGCGGCTGCAGACCGGCGACGGTGAGCTGGCCGTGGTGCGCGCCGACGCCCGCCTGGCCACGCTCTCCCGTCCCGGCCAGCCCGACAGGAACGTCGCCCTGGCCCGGCGCACCACCTCGGAGCTGATGTCCGAGGAGCTGCGCAGGCTGGACAGCGACGAGATCTACGAGGCCGCGGTGAAGCGGTTCGCGCGGACGTACAAGGGATGACACGAGAGACCGTGACCACGAAACAGGCGTCTGTGAGCGCCCCCGGCATCGTCGTCCACCGCAACGCCGACGTCCTGGCCAAAGCGGTGGCGGCGCGGATCATCACCCGCCTGGTCGACGCGCAGTCGGCCAAGGGCTCGGCCTCGCTGGTGCTCACCGGCGGGACGGTGGGCATCGCCACACTGGCCGCGATCGCCGCCACGCCGGCCCGCGACGCGGTCGACTGGCGGCGGCTCGACATCTGGTGGGGCGACGAGCGCTTCCTGCCGTCGGGCGACAAGGAGCGCAACGAGACCGGCGCCCGCGAGGCCCTGCTCGACCACGTGGACGTGGACCCCGCGCGGGTGCACGTGATGCGCGGCCCCGACTCGGGCATGACGGCGGAGGAGTCGGCCGAGTCCTACGCCGCCGAGCTGCGCGCCGCCGCCCGGCCGGAGGACCACGGGCCGGTGCCCGGGTTCGACGTGATGCTGCTCGGCATGGGTCCCGACGCGCACGTGGCGTCGCTGTTCCCCGGCCTGCCCGCCCTGTACGACACCCGCCCCGTGGTGGCCGTGCACGGCTCGCCCAAGCCCCCGCCCACCCGGATCTCGCTGACGCTGCCGGCCATCAAGGCGGCCCGCGAGGTGTGGGTGGTCGCGGCCGGCGAGGAGAAGGCCGGGGCGGTCCACCTGGCCCTGTCGGAGTCCGGGCCCGTCCAGGTGCCGGCGGCCGGGGCGCGCGGGCGGCAGCGGACGCTGTTCCTGCTCGACCGGGCGGCGGCCGGGAAGATCCCGCCGGGGCTGGGCCGCCTGGCCTCCCCCTGACGCGCGCTCAGCCGGCCCTGCCATCCATTGGGCCATCCATTGGGCCATCCATTGGGCCATCCATTGGGCCCTCCGTGGGGCCGGTCAGCGCGTCGATCTCGGCGAGGAGCGCCCGCTTGCGCTCCTCCGCCAGGTACGACGCCCGCACCCCGTTCGCCGCCAGCTCCGCCAGCTCGGCGCGGCCGAGGCCGAACACCCGGGCGGCGACCTGATACTCCTCGGCCAGCGTCGTCGCGAACATCGGCGGGTCGTCGCTGTTCAGCGTCACGTACAGCCCCTCCTCCAGCATCCGGGGCAGCGGATGGTCCTCGATGCGGGCGATCTGCCCCGTGCGGAGGTTGGAGGTGGGGCAGACGTCCAGCGGCAGCCGGGTCTCGCGCAGGTGCGCCACCAGGCGGGGGTCGGCGAGGCAGTTGATGCCGTGGCCGATCCGCTCGGCGCCGTAGCCCTCGATGACCTCCCAGATCGTCTCGGGCCCGCTCATCTCTCCGCCGTGCGGGACGCTGTGCAGGCCGGCGGCGCGGGCGGCGGCGAAGGCGTTCCGGTAGGCGTCGCGGTACTTCGGGCGTTCCTGCTCGATCCCGCCGATGCCGAAACCTACCAAGGCGGCGGGAGGTTCCTGGAGGGCGTGGTCGAGGGTGACCCTGGCGGCCTCCTCGCCGTACTCGCCGGGGATGTCGAAGATGTAGGCGATCTCCACGCCGTGCTCGGCGGCGGCGCGGCGGGCGGCGAGGTCCAGTGCCTCGGTGACCGCGCGCATCGGGAGGCCGACGACGTGGTGGGCGTACGGGGTGACCTGCAGCTCCGCGTACCGGCCGCCCTGGGGGGCGAGGTCGCGGGCCAGCCCGAGCACGAGCGTGGCGATGTCCTCCGGCTCGCGGACGAGCTGGTTGACCGCCCCGTAGACGCGGGCGAAGTGCGGGAAGTCGCGGAAGGTGTAGAAGCGGCGCAGCTCCTCCTCCTCGCGCGGGACCTCGGTGGCGCCGGGGTGGCGGCGGGCCAGCTCCAGGACGGTGGGGACCGAGGCGGAGCCGACCAGGTGGACGTGCAGCTCGACCTTGGGGAGCGCGGCGATGAACGCGTCGAGCGCGGGGCCGGGAGTGGTCTCTGTCGTGGTCATGGCGATGACCTTAAGCGCGGCGATTCGCGTCCCGGTAGGGAAATCAGGCGAATTTGACGTAGATATGTGAGCTTTCTGCTGGGCTAGGGTGAGGGCGTGGTGAACGCCGACGCCTACGACCGCGGGTTCGCCCGGCTGAGCCGGCACGCCGTCGCGCCCCTTCTCGCCCGCTCCCGGAGCGCGCGGCGGCTGCTCGACGTGGGCTGCGGCAGCGGGGTGGTCACGGAGGCGGCGCTCGCCCTGGGGGCCGTGGTGACCGCCGTCGACGCCGACCCGGCCATGGTGGAGCTGACCACGCGGCGCTTCCCCGGCGCGGCGGTCCGGCGGGCCACGCTGCCCGACCTGCCGTTCGGCGACGGGGAGTTCGACGCCGTCGCGGGAAATTTCATCATCAACCACGTGCCCGACACCGGCGCGGCGCTGCGCGAGCTGCGCCGCGTGCTGCGGCCCGGCGGGACGCTCGCCCTGAGCTGGTGGGCGGCCGGGGAGATGACCGCCACCGCCGTCCTCGCCGACGCCATGGAGGCGGCGGGCCTTTCGTCCGAGGCGCCGCCCCGGCCCTTCGCCGCCGACGCCGGCCCAGAATGGTTCGCGGCGCTGCTGACGGAGACGGGGTTCGCGGGCGCGGAGGTGGAGAGCGTGCGCTGGCGGCACCGGGTGGACCTCGACGCCTGGTGGACGGACGTCGTGGGGGCGGGCGGGGCCAGGTTCGGGGCGATCGGGCGGCAGCCGCCGGCGGTGGCCGGCCGGGTCCGGGCGCACTACGAGCGGCTGGCGGCGCCGTACGCGCGTGACGGCTTCCCGGTCCGCGCCCACATCGCCCACGCCCGCCGTCCCTGAGCCGCGAGCTCACCGACGCAGCCGCCACGCACGGGCGAGACGGCTTCCCGGTCCGCGCCCGCCGACCTTGAGCCGCGGGCTCACTGATCCAGCCGGCGACGGGCGTGGCGCTCCTCCCGTCGCGCGACCTCCAGCCGGTGCTCGCTGTCGTCCAGTCTGCGGCGGGCCTTGGCGAGCTTGCGCTCCAGCCGTTCGACCTTGGCCGCGCGGTCGTCGAAGTCCCGCTGGGCGCTCTCCAGAGCCTCCTGCCACTCCCGGTGCGCGGCCTCCGCCTCGGCCCGCTCCCTGGCCTTCCTGGCCTCTTCCTCCTCGCGGGCACGGGCCGCGGCGGCCTCTTCCTCCTCACGGGCGCGGGCCGCGGCGGCCTCGTCCTCGGGCTTCTTCTTCCTGCCTGCCCGCTGGCCCTGCCCTGGCTTCGGCTTCCTGGCCGGTCGTTCGGGGGGCGTGGGGGCGGGTGCGAAGCCGCTGTAGGCGAGGGGCCTGGCGAGCCGGCCTCGGCGTACCTGCTCGGCGGCGTCCGCGTCCACGACGGCGGCGTCCAGGGTCTGCTCCACCTCGGCGGCCCCGGCGGCCGACAGCTCGCTGTCCTGCCTGACGAGCCGGCCGAGGCGGCCGGTGACCTCGCCGCGCCGCCGGGTCAGCTCGGCGAGCGCGTCGGGGTCCTGCTCCTGCCAGGCGGCGCGCAGCCGCTCCCCCACCTCCAGGAGCTCGGCCACCTCGCCGGGGTGCTCGCGGGCGACCCGGTTGACGGCCGCCGCCGACACCGTGGGCTTGCGCAGCTTCGCTATCTCACGGGCGAGCCTGGCGTCGCCCGCGTCCTTGGCCGCGCGGGCCTCGGCCGTACGCGCGGCGGTGAACTCCGGCGGCGGGAGCGCGTACAGGCGGTCCGCCACCTCGTCAAGATCCACACAGGACAAATACCCCACACGGCGGGTTTTCTAGCGCATAGTGGAGGCAGCCCCCCAGCCGAACGGAGGCCCCCGGTGTTCGAACGCTTCACCGACCGAGCGCGCAGGGTCGTCGTCCTCGCTCAGGAGGAGGCACGGACGATGAACCACGGCTACATCGGCACGGAACACATCCTGCTGGGCCTCATCGCCGAGGGCGAGGGACTGGCCGCGCTGGTCCTGGAGAGCAGCGGGGTGGAGCAGGACCGCGTACGCGCGTTCGTCGAGCGCGAGACGGAGCACGACGGCAGGCCGCCGAGCGGGCACATCCCGTTCACGCCCGGCGCCAAGAAGGTGCTGGAGCTGTCGCTGCGCGAGGCGCTGCAGCTGCGCCACAACTACATCGGGACCGAGCACATCCTGCTCGGACTGATCAGGGAGGGCGAGGGGCTGGCCGCCCAGGCGCTCGTGGACGCCGGCGCGGACCTGGCCGGGCTGCGACAGCGCCTGCTCGACCGCGTCGGGCGGGGCTCCAGGGAGCGCGCTTCGGAGATGTTCTTCGCCGGCACCGGCTCGCTGAACGAACGGCTCACCCAGATCCAGGAGAGCCTGGAGCGCATCGAACGCCATCTCGGCATCCACCCGCGCGCCGGCACCCCGGACGAGCGCGCGGGCGAGGGCGAGGGCGAGCGCGAGGAGGGCGTCGGCTGACCCGCCGTCAGGCCGGCTGTCAGACCGCCGCCATCGCGCCGACCGGCAGCCGCGCCTCCACCACGCCGGGGTCCTCGGTGTAGCCGAGCGTGGCGCCCAGCGACACCAGCAGCCGGCGCATCCGCGTGTTGTCGGACAGCATGGTCGCCCTGACCTCGGCGTACCCCAGGTCGCGGGCCGCGCGCACCAGCATCCGCGCCATGGCCACGCCCAGACCGCGCCCCTGCCAGCGGTCCTCGACGAGGAAGGCCATCTCGGCGATGCCGGGGTCCGGCGTGAACATGAGGTTGGCCATCGCCACGACCTGCCCGTCGTGCCCCGCGACCAGCGAGTGTCCCCGGTTCTTGTCGCACAGCCGGTCGAACATCTGGGGCGGCAGCGTGGGCATGGCGGTGAAGTAGCGGAACCTGCGCGACTCCGGCGAGCACCTGTCGTGCAGGTCGCGTACGGCCTCGCGGTAGATGGAGGTGAGCGGGCGCACCGTGACCTCGACGCCGTCGGACAGCTTGACCCCGCGCTCGGCCCCCATCTGGTCGGCGGCGGGCTGGGCGAGCCGGGCGAAGGAGGCGGCCCTGGCGGCCTCGGTCAGCGTGAACGGGAGCTCGGCGCGGCGCAGCCGGACCGCGCGCTTGGCGGCGACGGGCACGACGAGCCTGGTCGGGTCTGGAAGATCACTCACGGCATCACCATAGATCCACCGGGCGTCGTCGGCGCGCAGCAGCTCCGCGAGCAGCTCGGGGAGCCGCCACGGCATCGTACGCAGCCGGGAGGCCAGCAGGAGCGCGCGGGTGGGCTCGTCGGTCAGCTCGTGGGCCGTGGCCGGGACCACCTGCACCTCACGGCCGCCGGCTGCCTCAAGAGCCTCGCGCACGGCCTCGGGGCCTGCGGGGATGTCGGCGACGAACTCGTCAACGGTGCCGCCGGTGTCCGACTGGACGCTGAGTCCGAGAATGTTGCCGCCCCTCTCGGCCAGGGCCGAGGCGAGGGAGGCCAGCCGCCCGGGCCGCTCGTCCACCGTGGTGCGGATGCGCAAGAATCCCATGCGTTGAGCATGCCTTGACGGTGTTACACGTCCGCTAACGACGTGTTTCATCGTGAAATGAACCTATTTATCCCGATAAGGCCCCCAGCGCGGGGCTTCCGCCAAACCCCTCGCGCCGAGCACCTCGCGGTGGGACCCTCTCGGTGGGACGGCCCGCGTCGGAGGGGCGACCCCGACCCGGCCCCGCCCGACCCAGCCTCAGCCGACCCGGCCCAGCCACCCCACCAGACCCCGGCTACCTGGAGTGCCTTCTCGGGCACCTCCGGCTCGTTGAGGATCCATCACGAATTTCGTTGCGAGATGCGGCACAGTGTCCGGATATAGCAGGATAAGGGGGCATGAGCGTGCGTGTTCCCTTGTCGTCCGAGTTCGTGAACGGCGACGTGTCCTTCTGGTACCGGTCCATGGGCGTCCCCGCCCCCGGCCCCCGTCTCGACGGCGATCTCGATGCCGACGTGGCGATCGTCGGCGCCGGCTACACGGGCCTGTGGACCGCGTACTATCTCAAACGCGCCCGCCCGTCCCTCCGCGTGGTCGTGCTGGAGCAGGAGTTCGCCGGCTTCGGCGCCTCCGGCCGCAACGGCGGCTGGCTGACCGGCGACCTGGCCGGCTCGCACGAGCGCTACGGCGAGGGCGCCCGCCGCCTGCAGCGCGAGATGTACACCTCCATCGACGAGGTCATCGCCGTCTGCGAGAAGGAGGGCATCGACTGCGACCTGGTCAAGGGCGGCGTGCTGAACGTGGCCCGCACGCCCGCCCAGGCCGCCCGCCTGCGCGAGAGCGTCGAGTCGGCCCGTCCCTGGGGCATCGGCGAGGACGACCTGCGCCTGGTGAACCCCGACGACCACCTGCGGGTCGCCGGCGCCGTCGAGGGCTCGTGGAGCCCGCACTGTGCCCGCATCCAGCCCGCCAAGCTCGCTCAGGGCCTGGCCAGGGTGGTCAGGGACCTCGGCGTGCCCATCTACGAGCGCACGCCGGTCACCGAGATCGTCCCGCACCGCGCGGTCACCCCGTACGGCACCGTGACCGCCGGCCACGTCATCCGCGCCACGGAGGGCTTCACCTCCCGTCTGCGCGGCCTGCGCCGCCAGTGGCTGCCGATGAACAGCTCCATGATCGTCACCGAGCCCCTGCCGCAGTCGTTCTGGGACGAGGTCGGCTGGCGCGGCGCGGAGCTGCTCGGCGACATGGCGCACTACTACATGTACGCCCAGCGCACCGCCGACGACCGCATCGCCTTCGGCGGCCGGGGCCGCCCCTACCTGTACGGCTCCCGCATCGACGCCCGCGGCCACACCCACGAGTGGACGGTCGAGGCGCTGTGGAGCCTGCTGACCGAGTTCTTCCCGGCCGCCCGCTCCTCCTCGGTCGCCCACGCCTGGTCGGGCGTGCTCGGCGTGCCGCGCGACTGGTGCTCGACCGTCCACGTGGACCCCTCCACCGGCCTCGGCTGGGCGGGCGGCTACACCGGCCACGGCGTCACCACCACGAACCTGGCCGGCCGGACGCTGCGCGACCTCGTGCTCGGCGAGGAGACCGAGCTCACGTCCCTGCCGTGGGTGGGCCGCAGGGTCCGCGCGTGGGAGCCCGAGCCGCTGCGCTGGATCGGCGTGCACGCGATGTACCGGCTGTACCGGGTGGCCGACGAGCGCGAGCGCACGATGCCCCGCACCTCGGTCCTGGCCCGCTTCGCCGACCTCATCACAGGGCACTGAACCGTAAAGATCACGAAGGAGACTAGATGGACATCCTCTTCCGCGGCGGCCGCGTCTTCACGCCGGACGGCGTACGGGAGACGGCCGTGCTGGTGTCCGGCGGCCTGATCGCCGCCGTGGGCGCGGAGGGGGAGCTGGCCCGCCGCGCGCCGTCGCACGAGACGGTCGACCTGGCCGGCGGCCTGCTGACGCCGGGCTTCACCGACGCCCACATCCACCCGGTCCAGGCGGGCCTGGAGCGCGCGAAGTGCGACCTGTCGGAGGTCTACGGCCTGGACGCCTACCTCGCCGCGATCGACGCCTACGCCCGCCGCCACCCGGACAAGGAGTGGATCGACGGCGGCGGCTGGGACATGTCCGCCTTCCCCGGCGGCCTCCCCCACCGTTCCCAGCTCGACCACCTGGACCGGCCGGTCTACCTGATCCAGCGCGACCACCACGCCGCCTGGGTCAACGGCCGGGCCCTGGAGCGCGCCGGCATCACCAGGGACACCCCCGACCCGGCCGACGGCCGCATCGAGCGCGACCCCGACGGGACCCCGTCGGGCGTCCTGCACGAGGGCGCGATGGACCTCGTCGGCCTGCTCACCCCGCGGCCCACCCCGCGCGACCTGGACGCGGCGCTGGACGACGCCCAGCGGCACCTGTTCTCGCTGGGCGTCACGGGCTGGCAGGACGCCATCGTGGGCTCGTACGCGGGCTCCGACGACCAGTTGCCCACCTACCTGTCCGCGGCCCGCCAGGGACGGCTCAGGGCCCGCGTGGCGGGTGCCCTGTGGTGGGACAGGACCCGCGGCGCGGAGCAGATCGACGAGCTGGTGGCGCGCCGGGCCGAGGCGGAGGGCCTTGACCGGTTCAGGGCCGGCTCGGTCAAGATCATGCAGGACGGCATCACGGAGAACTTCACGGCCGCGACGCTGGAGCCGTACTGCCTGTGCGGCGGCACCGGCCTGTCGTACGTGGACCCCGCCAAGCTCCGCGAGTACGTCGCCGAGCTGGACCGCCTCGGCTTCCAGGTGCACTTCCACGCAATCGGCGAGCGCGCGGTCCGCGAGGCGCTGGACAGCTTCGAGGGCACCGACCCGGCCAACCGCCACCACATCGCGCACCTGCAGATCATCGAGCCGTCGGACGTGCCGCGCTTCGCGGCGCTCGGCGTCACGGCCAACCTCCAGCCGCTGTGGGCCACCCATCACGCCCAGATGGACGAGCTGACGCTGCCGTACCTGGGCGAGCCGCGCTCGTCGTGGCAGTACCCCTTCAAGGACCTGCTGGAGCACGGCACCCGCCTGTGCGCGGGCAGCGACTGGCCGGTGTCGGACGCCGACCCGATCCAGGGCATGCACGTGGCGGTCAACCGCACCGAGCCCGGCGGCTCGGTGCACGCGGGCTATCCGACGGCGCGCACGCCGTTCCTGCCGGGCCAGCGGCTCGACCTGGCCACGGCGATGGCCGCCTACACCTCGGGCTCGGCCTGGATCAACCGCTCCCCCGCCGGCCTGGTCGAGCCCGGCCGCCCGGCGGACCTGGTGGTGCTGGACCGCGACCCGTTCGCGCTGCCGCCCGAGGAGATCTGGACCACCCGCGTGCGGATGACGTTCGTCGACGGCGAGCCGGTCCACCAGTAGGGGCCCCGGACACGCGCGAACCCCCGCCCTCACGGGCGGGGGTTCGTCGTGACGCCGGTCTTACCAGGGGGACTTGTTGGCGCGCAGGCGCTCCAGTGCTTCCTCCAGGATCGCCTTGCCGTCCTTGTCGCTCCTACGCTCCTTCACGTAAGCGAGGTGCGTCTTGTACGGCTCGTTCCTCGGCGGGGCAGGGGGGTTCGACTCGTCCTGTCCGGCAGGGAGGCCGCAACGAGGGCAGTCCCACAGCTCGGGGACGGCCGCGTCACTGGCGAAACTGGGGCGCGTCTCGTGCATGTTGGCGCACCAGAACGAGACCCGCACTCTCGGAGCTGCCTCGCCGCGCTCGGCCTCCCCCATAGGGCCGGCGCCGACTCGGCTGCCACGGATCGCGTTGCCACTACCCACGGATGAACTCCTCGCTCGATCGCCCCGCGCGCGAACACGGGGGGAGAATCACTGTCACGCGTTGAACTTGTTGCTCAGGGCTTCACAAGCAGCCCGAGAGCGATGATGCAGACGAACCAGATGGTGCCCGTGATCACGGTCAGCCGGTCGAGGTTGCGCTCCACCACGGAGGAACCGCCGAAGTTCGACGAGAAACCGCCGCCGAACATGTCAGACAGGCCACCACCCTTGCCCTTGTGAAGCAGGACGAGCAGGATCATGAGAAGGCTCGCCAGGATGAGGGCGATGGAGATTCCGAGTTCCACGGTATGCCTGTTCCTTCAATGCTCTGTTACGCGTGACGATTCAAACTTGCCTTCTGAGGGTACGACGTACTGTCAAGTCGCACCCCCCGAACGGCTCAGTCAGCCGGGCATGTCGGAGAATCGGCAGATCTTGGCGAACTCCCCGGCGTCGATGCTGGCACCGCCCACGAGCGCGCCATCGACATCCGGTTGTGCCATGATTCCTGCGACATTTCCTGACTTGACCGATCCTCCGTAAAGGATACGGACCGCCGAGGCCACTTCGGCGTCGTAGAGCTCAGCGAGTCTGATTCGCAATGCTCCACACACCTCCTGGGCGTCGTCGGGGGTGGCCACCTCGCCGGTGCCGATCGCCCACACCGGTTCGTAGGCCACCACTATCGATTTTGCCTGCTCGGCCGAGATCTTGCGCAGAGCGCCGTCGAGTTGGCCGAGACTGTGCGCGATGTGACCGCCCTCTTGGCGCACCGCCAGGCCCTCCCCCACGCACAGGATGGGCGTGAGCGAGTGCCGGTAGGCCGCCTGCACCTTGGCGTTGACGACGTCGTCGTCCTCGCCGTGGTACTGGCGCCGCTCGGAGTGGCCGATGACGACGTAGGTGCAGCCCAGCTTGGCCAGCATGGGGCCGGACACCTCGCCGGTGTAGGCGCCGCCGTCGTGCGCGGAGAGGTCCTGGGCGCCGTAGACGATCCTGAGCTTGTCGCCGTCGACCAGGGTCTGGACGCTGCGCAGGTCGGTGAACGGCGGCAGGACGGCGACCTCGGTGCGGTCGAAGTCCTTGTCGTTGAGAGCGAAGGCCAGCTTCTGGACCAGCGCGATGGCCTCAAGGTGGTTGAGGTTCATCTTCCAGTTGCCCGCCATGAGCGGCTTGCGCTGCGACACCTACTCCTCCAGAGCGGCGAGTCCGGGAAGGGTCTTCCCCTCAAGATATTCGAGACTGGCGCCGCCACCTGTGGAGATGTGCGAGAAGCCGTCCTCGGGGAGGCCGAGCCTGCGCACGGCGGCCGCGGAGTCGCCGCCGCCCACCACGGTGAAGGCGCCGGAGGCGATGAGCGCCTCGGCCACGGCCCTGGTGCCGCCGGAGAACGCGTCGAACTCGAACACGCCCATCGGGCCGTTCCAGAAGACGGTCTTGGCGTCGGCCAGCTTGGCGGCGAACAGCTCGCGGGTCTTCGGCCCGATGTCGAGCCCCTCGCGGTCGGCCGGGATCGCGGTCGCCTCGACCGCCTCGTGCTCGGCGTCGGCGGCGAACTCGGTGGCGGCCAGCACGTCGACCGGCAGCACGAGCTCCACGCCGCGCTCGGCGGCCTCGGCGAGGAAGCCGCGCACCTGGTCGAGCTGGTCCTCCTGGAGCAGCGACTTCCCGACCTCGTGGCCCTGGGCCTTGAGGAAGGTGTAGGCCATGCCGCCGCCGATGAGCAGCCGGTCGACCTTGGTGAGCAGGTTGGCGATGACGCCGAGCTTGTCGGAGACCTTGGCGCCGCCCAGCACCACGACGTACGGGCGCTCGGGCTGCTCGGTGAGCTTGCGCAGCACCTCGACCTCGGCCGTGATCAGCCCGCCCGCCGCGTGCGGCAGGATCCGCGGCACGTCGTAGACGCTGGCGTGCTTGCGGTGCACCGCGCCGAAGCCGTCGCCCACGTAGAGCTCGGCGAGGCCGGCCAGCTTCTCGGCGAACGCGCCGCGCGCGGCGTCGTCCTTGGAGTCCTCGCCCGGCTCGAAGCGCAGGTTCTCCAGCAGCGCCACCTGGCCGTCCTGGAGCGCCTCGACCGTCGCGCGGGCGCTGTCGCCCACCACGTCGGTGGCGAAGGCGACGTCCTGGCCCAGCAGCTCGCCCAGGCGGGCGGCGACGGGACGCAGCGAGTACTTCGGGTTGACCTGGCCCTTGGGCCTGCCCAGATGGGCGCAGACCACGACCCTGGCGCCGCGGCCGGCCAGCGCCTTGATCGTCGGCACCGACGCGCGGATGCGGCCGTCGTCGGTGATCGTCTCCCCGTCGAGGGGGACGTTGAGGTCGGCGCGCACCAGCACGCGCCGCCCCTTCACGTCGAGATCGTCGAGCGTGCGCATGCTCTCATGCTCCTGTTCCCGCGGGGCGCGCGCGGCGCGCGCCCCGGCACATGGTCGTGGCCGGCCGGGGCCGGCGGGGTCAGCCGGGTCAGAGACCGCGGCCGACCAGCTCGATCAGGTCGACGAGGCGGTTGGAGTAGCCCCACTCGTTGTCGTACCAGCCGACGACCTTGACCTGGTTGCCGATGACCTTGGTGAGGCCGGCGTCGAAGATGCAGGAGGCCGGGTCGGTGACGATGTCGGAGGAGACGATCTGGTCCTCGGTGTAGGTGAGGATGCCCTTGAGCGGGCCGTCGGCGGCGGCCTTGACCGCGGCGTTGACCTCGTCGACCGTGACGTCGCGGCCGACCTCGACGGTGAGGTCGGTGGCCGAGCCGGTGGGGATCGGCACGCGCATCGCGAAACCGTCGAGCTTGCCCTTGAGCTCCGGCAGCACCAGGCCGATGGCCTTGGCGGCGCCGGTGGAGGTGGGCACCACGTTGAGGGCGGCGGCGCGGGCGCGGCGCAGGTCCTTGTGCGGGCCGTCCTGCAGGTTCTGGTCCTGCGTGTAGGCGTGGATGGTGGTCATCAGACCCTTCTCGATGGTGAAGGTGTCGTGGATGACCTTGGCCATCGGCGCCAGGCAGTTGGTGGTGCAGGACGCGTTGGAGACGATCGTGTGCTTGGCCGGGTCGTAGGAGGAGTCGTTGACGCCCATGACGATGGTGACGTCCTCGTTCTTCGCCGGAGCGGAGATGATAACCTTCTTCGCGCCGTTGTCGGCGTGCGCCCTGGCCTTGTTGGCGTCGGTGAACAGGCCGGTGGACTCGAGGACGACGTCCACGCCGAGGTCGCCCCAGGGCAGCTTGGCCGGGTCGCGCTCCTCGAAGACCTTGATCGCCTTGCCGTCGACGGTGATCTCGTCGCTGGTGGCCTTCACCTCGTAGGGCAGGCGGCCCAGGATGCTGTCGTACTTCAGAAGGTGGGCGAGCGTCGCATTGTCGGTCAGGTCGTTGACCGCGACGATCTCGATGTCCTTGCCGCTGGCGGCGACAGCGCGCCAGAAGTTGCGGCCGATGCGGCCGAAGCCGTTGACGCCTACGCGGATGCTCACGCGATCTCCTCGAACAGATGGCGGGCTGAAACCTCAGCCACGAAGCCTATCGGACCCAAATTGGTTTAGACCACTGCGACCCCCGCCCTGCGCATGCGGGTGCTACACACACTTTTTGCGACCTTCGAGTAAAGTGCCCGACTCATTAGAGTAAATTCGTGCATTCTCTGGGGGCTGAGATGTCACATAACCGGTCGGGTCTACTTCCCGGACTAGTGCTGGGCCTGGTGGCGGCGCTCGTCGCCGCCGCCGCGCTGGGGGCGGCCGTGCTGTTCCAGAACCGCCTGCCCGTCGGCGTCACGTCGTTCGGCAACGGGCACCCCCTTTCGCTGGTCTCGTCCCTGCTGGTCGCGCTCCTGGTCGCGCTGGGGGCCGGCGCGGCACGCCCGCGCGCCCTGACGCTGATCCCCGTGTCCGCGCTGTACGCCGGGGCCGCCATGGCCGCCGGGCAGGTGCTCGGATCCTCGATCATGACCGGCGCCGCCCTCCGCACCCCGCCCGCTGAACACGTCACGGTGTCGGACATCACATGGGACAACTTCACCGCCGGCCTCCCGTACGCGCCCAACCTCTACCGTGACCCGATCGCGGAGACCTGGGCCGCCTGGCTCTACCTCGCCGTCGCCGCGCTGGCCGCCCTCCTGCTGGTCACCCTGCGCGTGCTGGGCGTCCGCCGCGCCCAGCGCCGGACGGAGTCCGAGGCGGAGAGCCAGGAGGAGTCGGAGTACCGCGCCCCCTTCGAACCCGCCCAGCCCCCGACCCACCAGCCCACCACGGACCTGTTCGCCCCACGCAAACCGGCCCGCGACTGACCCCGCCGCTACTGCCCCGCCCCTGACGTCGCCGCTCCGGCATCGCCCCCGGTGACGAGGGGAGACTTCCTGGGTGGCCAGGGGCGCCCCGTTCCCGACAGCGAGAGACGGCTCGCTTCCGGTGGTCTCCGGCGGCACCCGAGTGGGCGCCACCGCGCAGGTCGCGGACAGCACTCGGTCAGCGCCGCCCCGTGCAGGTCACGGACCGGCATCCGGTCGGAGCCGGCCGCACGCAGGTCGCGGACGGCATCCGGTCGGAACCGGTCGCGCACCGGTCGCGGACGGCATCCGGTCGGAACCGGTCGCGCACCGGTCGCCATGAACCACGGAATCCGGCCAGGCATGCGCTCGTCACGGCGAGCAGCCCGTGAGCCTTCACGACCGGCCATGACGGACGGCCACCCGCGTCGGCGCGTGCGGCCCAGCTGGCCTTGCCGTGAAGGATGGATCTGTCAGGGAGCGAGCATGTCAACGGTGAGGTTGGCCTCGGTGTTGGGGATGCCGAGATCGGACGCCCGCTTGTCCGCCATCGCCAGCAGCCGCCTGATCCGTCCGGCGATCGCGTCCTTGGTCAGCGGCGGGTCGGCGATCTGCCCCAGCTCCTCCAGGGACGCCTGCTTGTGCTCCACCCGCAGCCGCCCGGCCACCACGAGGTGCTCGGGCGCCTCGTCGCCGAGGATCTCCAGCGCCCGCTGCACCCGCGCTCCGGCGGCGACCGCGGCCCTGGCCGAACGCCGCAGGTTGGCGTCGTCGAAGTTGGCCAGCCGGTTCGCGGTGGCCCGCACCTCGCGCCGCATCCGCCGCTCTTCCCAGGCCAGCACGCTGTCGTGCGCCCCCAGCCGGGTGAGCAGCGCGCTGATGGCGTCGCCGTCGCGTACGACGACCCGGTCCACGCCGCGCACCTCGCGCGCCTTCGCGTGGATCTTCAGCCGCCGCGCCGAGCCCACGAGCGCGAGGGCCGCCTCGGGCCCCGGGCAGGTGACCTCCAGCGACATCGACCGCCCCGGCTCGGTGAGCGAGCCGTGCGCCAGGAACGCCCCACGCCAGGCCGCCTCGGCGTCGCACGCGGCGCCGGCCACCACCTGGCGCGGCAGTCCGCGCACGGGACGCCCGTGGTTGTCGATCAGCCCCGTCTGGCGGGCGAGCGCCTCGCCGTCGCGGTAGACGCGCACCACGTAGCGGGAGCCCTTGCGCAGGCCGGCGGGGGCCAGCACGAGCACCTCCGCCTTGTGGCCGAACACCTCACCGATGTCCTTGATCAGGCGCCGCGCGGTGGCGTTGGTGTCGAGCTCCGCCTCGATCACGATCCGCCCGCCCACCAGGTGCAGGCCGCTGGCGAACCGCAGCAGCGTGGAAACCTCGGCCTTGCGGCAGCAGGGCTTCAGCACCGGCAGGCGGCTCAGTTCGTCTTTCACCACACCTGTCATCGCCATAAGCGTTTAGTCCTCTCCCCCATTCAGACCGGCTCACGCCAGTCTCTCGCACCTTCGCGCCACGCCGACCAGGATCAACGCTTCCGGAGGAAAATCTCGTCCAGGACGGAGGCAAGACGTCGTGGGTCGTGCCGGGGCGAGCCGTCGCCGGCCGCCACGTCCGCCATGACGAGCCGGGCGCCGAGCGCGGCGGCGGCCTTCTCCAGGGCGTCGGGGTCGTCGACCACGCCGGTGTCGGCGAGGACGACGTCGATCGACAGGTCCGGCGCGTGCTGCCTGAGCACCTCCAGATGCTGCTGGGGGGAGAAGTCGTCGGTCTCGCCGGCCTGCGGGGCCAGGTTGAGCGTGACGAGCCGGCGGGCCCGGGTGGCGTGCAGGGCGCGCGCCAGCTCGGGCACCTTGAGGTGCGGCAGCACACTGGTGAACCACGATCCGGGCCCGAACACCACCCAGTCGGCCTCGCACACCGCCGCGACGGCCTCGGGCCGCGCGGGCGGGTCCTCGGGCACCAGGGAGATGGCCTGGACGCGACCGGGGGTGAGGGCGCACGCCACCTGACCGCGTACGGTCGAGATGACGCCGTCGAGCTCCACCTCGGCGACGATGTCGAGCGGCACGGACGCCATCGGCAGCACCCGGCCGTGCGCGCCCAGCAGCCGCCCGACCCAGTCGAGCCCGGCCACCGGATCGCCCAGCAGCTCCCACAGGGCCACGATCAGCAGGTTGCCGACGGCGTGCCCGTGCAGGTCGCCCTCGCTGCGGAAGCGGTGCTGCACCACCTCGCTCCAGGTGCTGCCCCACTCGTCGTCGCCGCACAGCGCCGCCAGCGCCATGCGCAGGTCGCCGGGCGGGAGCACGCCCAGCTCACGACGCAACCGGCCGCTGGAGCCGCCGTCGTCGGCGACGGTCACGACCGCGGTCAGCTCGTCGGTGACCATCCGTAATGCCGACAGGGACGCGAACAGCCCGTGCCCGCCCCCGAGCGCCACCACCCGCGGCCCTCTGCCGACGGCGGGCGGGTCGTCGTCAGGGCGCGTGTCCGCCGATGCCGCGACGCCGTCATCGGTCACTCCCGCCCCACATCCCGATGGCTCACCTGGACCTCCATGCCGCGGTCACGCAGCCGGGCGGCGACCTGCTCGGCCATGGCCACGCTGCGGTGCTTGCCGCCCGTGCAGCCCACCGCGAGCGTCGCGTAGCTCTTGCCCTCGCGCGCGTAGCCGGCCGCGACCACCTTCAGGACCTCCTCGTACGCGTCGAGGAACTCCTTGGCGCCCGGCTGCCCGAGTACGTACTCGCTGACGGAGGCGTCGAGCCCGTTCATGGGCCGCAGCTCCGGCACCCAGTGCGGGTTGGGCAGGAACCGGCAGTCCACGACGAGGTCGGCGTCGACCGGCAGGCCGTACTTGAAGCCGAAGGACACCACGTTGAGCCGCAGCCCCGGCCGGTCCTCCCCGCCGAAGTACGCGACGATCTTGTTGCGCAGGTCGTGGACGTTGTGCGAGGAGGTGTCGATCACCAGGTCGGCGTTGGCCCGCACCTCGCGCAGGATGCCCCGCTCGCGGGTGATGCCGTCGACCAGCCGCCCCTCGCCCTGCAACGGGTGGGGCCTGCGGACGTTCTCGAACCGGCGCACCAGCTCCTCGTCGCTGGCCTCCAGGAACACCACCCGCACCCGGACCCCGCGGGCCTCCAGCTCTTCGATGGCCGCGTTGAGGTCGGTGGTGAAGGCCAGGCTGCGCACGTCGACCACGGCGGCGACCTTGTCGGCGGCCAGCTTGACCTTGCCCGCCTCCTCGGCCATGGCGAACAGCAGGCCCGGCGGCAGGTTGTCGATGACGAACCAGCCCAGATCCTCCAGGGCCTTGGCCGCCGTGCTGCGGCCCGCCCCGGACATGCCGGTCACGATGACGAACGCCGGGTCGGCGCTCATCTGCTCTTTCCGCCTGTCAGCCCGGTCACCGGCACTGCCCTCACGGCTGTCCATGTCAAAGCCCTTCCCGGCCGACATCGCCTGCCGGCCCAGCGACCCGGGCGCATTCCGCACGGCGGCCGTCCGGCACGCCCGGCCCGGTCATCGCGGCACGCCATCCACCATAGCGGACGGCGGCGATCGCAGAGCGCGACGCAACCCCTGCACGCGGTCGCCCTGTCACCGCCCTCCCTCTTCCCGAGGCGCGACCTCCCCGGCTCCACCCCCGCCCACAGAGCCCGCCGCCCCAGCCCCGTCCCCGGAACTGACCGTCTCAGCCCCGTCTCGGGAACGCACGACCTCAGCCCCGTCCTCAGGACCCGCCGCCTCAGCCCTGTCTCGGGAACGCACGTCCTCAGACCCCGCCGCCTCAGCCCCGCCTCGGAAACCCACCGCCTCAGCCCCATCGCGGGGACGCACCACCGCAGCCACGTCCCCGGAACGCACCGCCTCAGCCCCGCCTTCAGAACCCGCCGCCATCACAGCCGTGTCCTTGGCGCCTGTCGCAGCGTTCCCCGTCATGCTGGCTTCCGCCGCGGACGCGGGTCGAGGCGACCCGCCCGCCAGGGTGGCGACGATGACCTCGGCGGTGGCCCGCCCGATCCCCGGCACTTCGCAGATCTCCGCCGCGCTCGCCTCGCGCAGCTTCTTCACCGACCCGAAGTGCTTGAGCAGCGCCTGCCGCCGCGCCGGCCCGAGCCCCGGGACGCCGTCGAGCGCGCTCTCCTTGACGCTGCGCGACCGCTTCGACCGGTGGTAGGTGATGGCGAAGCGGTGCGCCTCATCACGCACCCGCTGCAACAGGTAGAGCCCTTCGCTGGACCGGGGCATGATCACCGGCTGGTCGTCCCCCGGCACCCAGACCTCCTCCAGCCGCTTGGCCAGCCCGCACACCGCCACGTCGTCGATGCCGAGCTCGTCGAGCGCGCGCTGGGCGGCGGCCGCCTGAGGGCCGGCGCCGTCGACCACGACCAGATTGGGCGGATAGGCGAACTTGCGCGGCCGGCCCGTCTCGGGGTCGATCGGGCCGTGCGCGCCCTCCTCGCCGCGCCCGCCGTCCTCGTCGTACTCGTCGGGGACCAGCTCGCCGGTGTCGGACCGCTCCTGCAGGTAACGGCGGAACCGGCGGAGGATCACCTCGTGGATCGAGGCGACGTCGCCCTCCTTGGTCTTGACCGAGAAGCGCCGGTATTCGCTCTTGCGCGCGAGACCGTCCTCGAAGACCACCATGGACGCGACGACGTTCTCGCCCTGCAGGTGGGAGACGTCGTAGCACTCGATGCGCAGCGGCGCCTGGTCGAGGTCGAGCGCGTCGGCGATCTCCTGCAGCGCCTTGCTGCGGGTGGTGAGGTCGCTGGCGCGCCGGATCTTGTGCTGGGCGAGCGACTCCTTGGCGTTGCGCGCGACGGTCTCCATGAGCGTGCGCTTGTCGCCGCGCTGCGGCACGCGGACTTCCACCCGGGCCCGGCGCTGCTCGCTCAGCAGCTCGGCGACCGCCTCGCTGTCGGGCGGCAGAGCGGGTACGAGCACCTCACGCGGCATCGACTCGGCGCCGGCCTCGGCGTACATCTGCAGCAGGAACTGCTCGACCAGCTCGCCCGGCGTGGTCTCCTCGACCTTGTCGACCACCCAACCGCGCTGTCCGCGGATGCGCCCGCCGCGCACGTAGAAGACCATGACGGCGGCTTCGAGCGGGTCCTCGGCCAGGGCGATGACGTCGGCGTCGGTGCCCTCGCCGAGCACGACCGCCTGCTTCTCCAGCGCCCGCTGCAGCGCCTGGACGTCGTCCCTGAGCCGGGCGGCGCGCTCGTACTCCTGCTCGGCGGCGGCGGCGCGCATCTCCTTCTCCAGCCGCTTGATGAAGCGGCTGGTGTTGCCCGCCATGAAGTCGCAGAAATCCTCCGCCAGCTCGCGGTGCTCGTCGGGAGTGACCCGGCCGACGCACGGCGCGGAGCACTTGTCGATGTAGCCGAGCAGGCAGGGTCGGCCGATCTGCCCGGCGCGTTTGAACACCCCGGCGCTGCACGTGCGTACGGGGAAGACGCGCAGCAGCAGGTCGACGGTCTCGCGGATGGCCCAGGCGTGCGAGTAGGGGCCGAAGTAGCGGGTGCCCTTGCGCTTGGCGCCGCGCATGACCTGCACGCGCGGGAAGTCCTCCCCCATCGTGACCGCGAGGTAGGGGTAGGACTTGTCGTCGCGGTACTTCACGTTGAAGCGCGGGTCGTACTCCTTGATCCAGGAGTATTCGAGCTGCAGCGCCTCGACCTCGGTGCCGACGACGGTCCAGTCCACGTCGGCGGCGGTGGTCAGCATCGACTGCGTGCGCGGGTGCAGCGCGGAGAAGTCGGCGAAGTACGAGTTGAGCCGCTGGCGCAGGCTCTTGGCCTTGCCGACGTAGATCACCCGGCCGTGGGCGTCCCTGAACCGGTAGACCCCCGGGGACTCGGGGATCGAACCCGGCTTCGGCCGGAAACTCACAGGACTGCGCGCAGATCTCGCCACATTTGAAGCCTAGTAGCCCCCACCGACAGACTCATCCGCCCACCATCGGCACCGGCACCGGCACGGGATGCGGACGGCGCCGGACACGAGGACGCGGGCCCGCCTCGCGCCGTGGCGGACCCGCGTCCCCGCGCCCTCCTCACCGTCAATCAGGTGACCGTCAATCAGGTGACCGTCAATCAGGTCACCGTCGATCAGGTCACCGTCGATCAGGCCAGGGTGATCTGGTCACCCTCGACCTTGATCGCCTGCTCCGGCAACGGCCCCTGGGCGGGCCCGCCCGTCACAGCCCCGTCGGCGATGTTGAACGTGCTGTTGTGGCACGGGCAGACGATGTTGCCACCGTCGACGCTGCCCACCACGCACCCCTTGTGCGTGCAGACCGCGCTGAACGCCTTGAACTGCCCCTCGGTGGGCTGCACGACGACGATCTTCTGGTCCTTGAGGATCGTGCCGCCCCCCACGGGGATGTCGGCCGTCTTGGCCAGTGCGGCGCCGCCGGCCTGCGGCGCGCTGGACTCAGTGGCGGCCGCGGTAGGTGCGGCGGAGCCGGTGGCGTCGCCGCTGGTCGCCGCATCGGTGCCGGTCGCCGTGTCGGTGCCGCCACAGGCCGCGAGGGCCAGCGTGAGGCCACCCGCGCCGACGCCCGCTATCACTGCCCGTCGGCTTCGAAGGTCATCTCCCATGCGGATCACCCAACCGCAGCCAGGTGAGAAATTCATGAGACCTGCATGAGAGACGCCCACCGGTCCGCTAAGCCAGGCGGATCTTGCCGCCGTCCACCGTGATCTTCTTCTCCTTGAGCGGCTCGGGCGCGGGCCCGTCGGTCACGGAGCCGTCCTCGATGCTGAACTTGCTGCCGTGGCAGGGGCAGTTGATCGTCTTGTTCTGTACGGTGGCGACCGTGCAGCCCGCGTGCGTGCAGACCGCCGAGAACGCCTTAAAGTCGCCCTCCACCGGCTGCGTGACCACGATCTTCTGCGCCTCGAAGACCTTGCCGCCGCCCACCTCGATGTCGGAGGCGTCGGCCAGCGCCTTCTTGGCCGGCTTCTTCTTCGGCGCCGCGGACGACGCCTCGTCGGCCGGCTCCTCCTCGGGCGCCGCGCTGGCGTCGGTCGTCGGCGTGCCGTAGCTCGCGCACGCCGTCAGGAACGCCGCGAGCCCGGCGCCTCCCGCGCCCAGCATCATCGTCCGGCGCGTCGTATCCGTCATGGTGCGTCCTCCCAGGTTGCTTCTCCTTCAGGTACGGGCAGCGCCCGTGCGCCGGTTCAGCGTGCCCGAACCCAATCCGGGGGACCACGTAGAAATACCTGCTCAGGCCACCACGATGCCGTCGCCCTCCACCTTGACGGCGATGGCGGTCAGCGGCGCGGTGGCCGGCCCCTTGTTGGGGGCGCCGCTGTCGGCGGCGAACTCACTGCCGTGGCAGGCGCACCTGATGATGTTGTCCTTCGGCGTGCTGACGGTGCAGCCCTTGTGCGTGCAGGCCGCGCTGAACGCCTTGTAGACCCCCTGCTGCGGCTGCGTCACGACGAGCTTCAGGTCGCCGATGAGCTTGCCGCCGCCCACGGGCACGTCGGCCGTCTTGGCGATGACCTGCCCCTTCAGGCTCGGCCGCGCCTGGGCGCCGCCCGTGCCGCAGGCGGCGAGCGCCACGCCGCACGCCGCCACCCCGGCCACCCCGAGCACCTCACGCCGTCCGGGCACGCCCCCGGACCCCCGTCCGGACTCCCGTACGGTGACGTCGCCCCGCGCCGTCGTGCCCTCCGGCCGCCCGTCTCCAGGCATGGCTCCGCCCCGCTCCGTAGCTGTCATGATCGCCTCGACCCTTCGCGTCGCCGCTGACCCCCTGCAGGTCAGGCCGTTACCCGTGCCACAACTGTATTGCCGCACCCCGCCGGTCCCGCTTCCGGGGCGGGACCGGCGTCGGCTCAACCAGCTCTCAAGGCGCTCAGACGGACAGGATCTTGCGCAGGAACCGCCCCGTGTGGCTCTCCTCGACCAGCGCGACCTCCTCGGGCGTGCCGTTGGCGACCAGCGTGCCGCCCCGCGAGCCGCCCTCGGGCCCCATGTCGATGATCCAGTCGGCCGTCTTGATGACGTCGAGGTTGTGCTCGATGACGATGACGGTGTTGCCCCCGTCGACCAGCCGTCCGAGCACGCCCAGCAGCCTGCGGATGTCCTCGAAGTGCAGACCGGTGGTGGGCTCGTCGAGCACGTAGATCGTCCGGCCGGTCTGCCGCCGCTGCAGCTCGGAGGCGAGCTTGACGCGCTGCGCCTCGCCGCCGGAGAGCGTGGTGGCCGGCTGCCCGAGCCGTACGTAGCCGAGACCCACGTCGTGCAGGGTCTGCAGGTGACGCCGGATCGCCGGGATGGCGTCGAAGAAGCCGAGCGCCTCCTCGATCGGCATGTCGAGCACCTCGGCGATCGTCCTGCCCTTGTAGTGGACCTCCAGCGTCTCCCGGTTGTAGCGGGCGCCGTGGCAGACCTCGCAGGGGACGTAGACGTCCGGCAGGAAGTTCATCTCGATCTTGATGGTGCCGTCGCCCGCGCACGCCTCGCAGCGGCCGCCCTTGACGTTGAAGCTGAAGCGCCCGGGCTGGTAGCCGCGCACCTTGGCCTCGGTCGTGGCCGCGAACAGCTTGCGGATGTGATCGAAGACGCCGGTGTAGGTGGCCGGGTTGGAGCGCGGGGTGCGCCCGATCGGCGACTGGTCGACGTGGACGACCTTGTCCACGAGGTCCATGCCGTTGATCCGCGAGTGCCGTCCCGGCACCGTACGCGCCCCGTTGAGCTCCTTGGCCAGCGCGTTGTAGAGGATGTCGTTGACCAGCGTCGACTTGCCCGACCCCGACACGCCGGTGACGGCGGTGAACAGGCCGAGCGGGAAGTCGATGTCGACGCCCTTGAGGTTGTGCTCGCGCGCGCCCTTGACGGTGATCTGCCGCTTCTTGTCGCGCTTGCGCCGGCCGGACGGCACCTCGATGCTCCGCCGCCCCGACAGGTATTGCCCGGTCAGCGACTCCTCGCTGCTCAGCAGGTCCTGTACGGTGCCGGACACGACGACCTGGCCGCCGTGCTCGCCCGCGCCCGGACCGATGTCGACCACCCAGTCGGCGGCGGCGATGGTGTCCTCGTCGTGCTCGACCACGATCAGCGTGTTGCCCATGTCGCGCAGCCTGACGAGCGTGTCGAGCAGCCGCAGGTTATCGCGCTGGTGCAGGCCGATGGAGGGCTCGTCCAGCACGTAGAGGACGCCGACCAGGCCGGAGCCGATCTGCGTGGCCAGCCGGATGCGCTGCGCCTCGCCGCCGGCCAGGGTGGCCGCGGCGCGGTCCATGGTGAGGTAGTCGAGGCCCACGTCGAGCAGGAACCCGAGGCGCGCGTTGATCTCCTTGACCACCCGCTCCGCGATGTGCATGTCGCGGTCGGACAGCTTGAGCTCGGCCAGGAACTGGGCGCACTCGCCGATGGACATCGACGCGACGTCGGCGATCGACCTCTCGGCCACCGTGACGGCCAGGGTGACCGGCTTGAGCCGGGCGCCCTTGCAGGCCGGGCACGGGATCTCGCGCATGTAGCCCTCGAACCGCTCGCGGCTCGAGTCGCTCTCCGCCTCGGCGTGGCGGCGCTGCACCCAGGTGATGACGCCGGTGTAGTCGGTGTAGTAGGAGCGCTGACGGCCGTAGCGGTTGCTGTAGCGGACGTGGACCTGCTCGTCGTAGCCGTGGAGCAGGGCCTTCTGCGCCTTCTTCGGCAGTTGCTCCCACGGGGTGTCGAGGCCGAAGCCCATGGTGTTGCCCAGGGCCTCGATCATCCGTACGAAGTATTCGCTGGTGTGGCCGCCGGACCACGGGTGCAGCGCGCCGTCGCGCAGCGTGCGCTCCGGGTCGGGCACCACCAGGTCGGGGTCGACCTCCATCTTGGTCCCGAGGCCGGTGCACTCGGGGCAGGCGCCGAACGGGGAGTTGAAGGAGAACGAGCGCGGCTCCAGCTCCTCGAACGACAGGTCGTCGTAGGGGCAGTAGAGGTGCTCGGAGTAGAACCGCTCACGGCCCGGGTCGTCCTCGGGCAGGTCGACGAAGTCGAGGGTGATCGTGCCGCCGGACAGCTGCAGCGCCGTCTCGACCGAGTCGTTGAGCCGGCGGCGCGCCGACTCCTTGACCGACAGGCGGTCGACGATGACCTCGATGTCGTGCTTCTCGTACTTCTTCAGTGTCGGCGGCTCCTCCAGCCGCACGACCGTGCCGTCGACCCTGGCCCGCGCGAAGCCCTTGGTCTGCAGCTCGCGGAACAGCTCGGCGTATTCGCCCTTGCGCCCGCGCACGACCGGCGCGAGCACCTGGAAGCGGGTGCCCTCGTCGAGGTCCATCACGCGGTCGACGATCTGCTGCGGCGTCTGGCGGGCGATGGGCCGCCGGCACACGGGGCAGTGCGGCTTGCCGATGCGAGCCCACAGCAGGCGGAGGTAGTCGTAGACCTCGGTGATGGTGCCGACGGTCGAACGGGGGTTCTTGCTGGTGGACTTCTGGTCGATCGACACCGCGGGCGACAGGCCCTCGATGAAGTCGACGTCGGGCTTGTCCATCTGGCCGAGGAACTGGCGGGCGTACGCCGACAGCGACTCGACATAGCGCCGCTGGCCCTCAGCGAAGATCGTGTCGAAGGCCAGGCTCGACTTGCCCGAGCCGGATAGGCCGGTGAAGACGATCAGCGAGTCTCGCGGCAGATCGAGCGAGACGTCCTTGAGGTTGTGTTCTCGTGCACCACGCACGATCAGGCGGTCGGCCACGGCGATCCCGGTAGTCGAAAGGCGGATAGGTCCACGGGGGATGGTAGACGGGGGCTCCGACAATTTCGGCGGCCCGCAGTGCGTCCTCCGAAAACCCGTCCCTCTCAGATTACGGCCATCTGCCGGCTCGGCAGGATGCCTTCTGATGTGAACGCCTTGACCTGGAGTTTTATGCCCTGGTAAGGCACGGGCGGGCCGCCTGCCGACATGCCGGTCCGGCACCCCGGGAGATCGGAGGGCGAGGCGTTAGGCTGGTGCTCGTGGGGCGGACGTTCCTGCCCGGCCGCGCGGGATGGTCTTCCCGCCGCCGTCGTGGCTGACGATGCCGGCCCCCGCTGATCTGCCCGCGACGCCCCCGAAGGACTGTTCATGACCTACACAGGTGACGTCCAGGTCGGCGGTCCCGCCGACGTGCGCGAGCTGCCCGCGCTGACCGTCTCCAAGCTCGCCGTCGGCCCGTTCGACAACAACGCCTATCTGCTGCGCTGTACGGAGACCGGTGAGGGCCTGCTCATCGACGCCGCCGCCGAGCCCGACCGCCTGCTCGCGCTGATCGGCGACCAGCCGCTCGGCGCGATCGTCACGACGCACCAGCACGGCGACCACTGGCAGGCGCTGGAGCAGGTCGCCAAGGTGACGGGCGCGCAGGTGATCGCGCACCCGCTCGACGCCCCCGCGCTCCCGGTGCCGGCCGGCCGCACGGTCGAGCACGGCGAGACGATCCCGCTGGGCCGCGTCTCGCTGGAGGTCATCCACCTGCGCGGTCACACGCCCGGCTCCATCGCCCTGCTGTACGACGGCGGCGAGGCGGGCCCGCACCTGTTCACCGGCGACTCGCTGTTCCCTGGCGGCGTCGGCAACACGTGGAAGGACGCCGAGCGCTTCAACCAGCTCTACGACGACGTGGTCACCCGCGTCTTCGACCGCCTGCCGGACGAGACCTGGGTCTACCCGGGCCACGGCAAGGACACCACTCTCGGCGCCGAGCGTCCCTCCCTGCCGGAGTGGAAAGCCCGGGGCTGGTAGTCCCGCCGGCTCCGAGGTCAGGTCGGCGGCGGGCGGGCAGGCGCGGAGCGTCGCCGTCAGCCCGCGCGCTGCTCCGGCTCCATGGCCGGCTCGCCGGGATGCCGCGTACGCGGGTGCGCTCGCGGCGGGTCGCCGACCTGGGGCTTAAAATCCGAAATATGCCGAAAAATCCCGTTAGTTGTGGATTCGCTCGGCTACCCGGCGCTGCTCCCGCTTGTAGAACATCATCCGCAGCGGGATCGCCGCCACGAGCGCGATCTGCATGGTCGCACCGATCTTGATCGGCAGGTCACCGCCCTCGGGCCAGGCCACCCAGAAGGTGAGGAAGGCCACGTTGACCATGATCCAGCCGAGGACGACCGCAGCGAGCTGCCCCTTCGGCTTGGGGTACTCGATCCGGCTGACCATGAGCCAGGCCACGCCGAGAACGCCGACCAGCGTCCAGATGCTCGGCTGGAACAGCAGCACGATCGAGATCACCGTCATGGCGCCCATCGGGATGGGCAGCCCCATGAAGTCGCCGCTCTTGGTCTTGACGCAGGCGAACCTGGCCAGCCGTACGACGCCGGCGACCAGCACGGACGCCGCCGCCACGAGCACCGCCGCGAACGGCACCTGGTCGGTGAACCCGCCCCAGATCACCACCATGAACGCGGGGGCGAACCCGAAGCTGATGACGTCGGCGAGGTTGTCGAGCTCGGCGCCCATCGCCGAGGCGCGGAAGCGCCGCGCCACGAGGCCGTCGAACAGGTCGCACGTGGCGCCGATGAGCAGCAGCACGATCGCGGTGGCGAAGTAGCTCGGATCGGGCTTGAAGGGCCCGCCCGCGACCTGGAGCTGCTGGATGGCGGAGTAGGCGAGCACGCACACGGCGAGGAAGCCGCAGACCGCGTTGCCGAGCGAGAGCGAGTCCGCCGCGGAGAGGCGGAAGGCCTTGCCGACCGGGCCCCGCGGTTCTTCCTCGCTCGCCTGCCAACTGCCGGCGTCAGCCGCGGTCAATTCTGGTCACCCCCGCAACCGTCTTCTCGCCCACGGACACCGCGGGCGAGATCCCTTCGGGAAGGTAGATGTCGACGCGCGAGCCGAACCGGATGAGCCCGATCCGGTCGCCCTGGGCGACCTTCGCGCCCGAGGTCAGATAGGGCACGATCCTGCGCGCGACCGCGCCCGCGATCTGCACCATCTCGATGTCACCAAGCGCGGTCTCGAAATGCCACACCACACGCTCGTTCTGGTCGCTGTCCTTGTTGAACGCCGGCAGGAACCCACCTGCCACATGCTGCACGGAGGCGACATTTCCCGCAAGAGGGGCGCGGTTGACGTGGACGTTCAGCGGACTCATGAAGATCGCGACCCGGGTGCGGCCGTCGGGCCAGGGGTCGATGCTCTGCACCACGCCGTCGGCGGGCGACAGGACGCGCCCCTGCCCGAGGGTCCGGTCGGGGTCGCGGAAGAACCAGAGCATTCCCCCGGTGAGCGCGCTCAACGGCACCGCCGCGAACGCCCATCGCCGGTCCTTGCGCGTCAGCAGCGCGGTGGCGGCCGCCGAGACCGCCGTCGGGAGAAGCCACGGGGAGACCCCGCGTGCGAGCCGGATACCGCTCGACTTAGCAGAATCGTCTGACACGTACAACCTTTGGTGGTGACTGGACTGGGCGCTTTGCCATGATGTTACAGAACTCGCAACTATTACACGGCACGGCTACACAAAGCAAAGCGCCTCGAAGCCCATCGCGCTAGACCTGCTCAGGATGCGGCTGCTCGCCCCTCCGCGCGTCGATCCGCGCCTTGATCAGGCTGGCCCCGGTCGTGATGACCATGGTGGTGCCGATGACCGTGAGCGAGACCCAGATGGGAATTTCGGGCGCCCAGGAGACATTGCTGGAGTGCAACGCTTCCAATACCAGCTTAACCCCGATGAACCCGAGGATGAACGCCAAACCGTAGCTGATGTACACCAGCCGCTGCAGCAGGCCGCCCAGGAGGAAGTACAGCTGACGCAGCCCCATCAGGGCGAACGCGTTGGCCGTGAAGACGATGTAGGGGTCCTGCGTGAGCCCGAAGATGGCCGGAATCGAGTCGAGCGCGAACAGCAGGTCGGTGGTGCCGATGGCGATCATCACGATGAGCATCGGGGTGACCATGCGCCGGCCGTCGATCTTGACGGTGATCTTCGATCCGGCGTAGCCCTCGGTGGTCGGGAAGGCCTTGCGCACCCAGCGGAGCAGGAGGTTCTCGTTGAACTCCTCCTCCTCGTCCTTGAGGTGCTGGCGGACAATGTTGATCGCGGTGTAGACGAGGAAGGCGCCGAAGACGTAGAACAGCCAGCTGAAGCGCTCCAGCGCCGCCGCGCCGAGCGCGATGAAGATGCCGCGCATGACCAGCGCCAGCAGGATGCCGACGAGCAGCACCTTGTGCTGGTAGGCCCGCGGGACCGCGAACCTGCTCATGATGATGAAGAAGATGAAGAGGTTGTCGACGCTCAGGCTGTATTCGGTGATGTAGCCGGCGAAGAACTCCCCGGCCTTGTCGCCGCCGAGAGTGGCCCACAGCCCCACCCCGAACGCGACGGCCAGAATGACGTAGAACGTCACCCAATAACCGGCCTGCCGCATGGAGAACTCTCGCGCTTCTCCGCGGTCCACGATCCACAGGTCGAGTGCGAGCACGACGAGGAGCCCGCCGATCACGGCCAGCCAAGCCCACAGGGGTACCATTACGTTCCAACCCTCCGGCATGCACGACTCATTGCCGGAGGTCTCTCCCGCCCGCGAACCGCGGACCGGCAGCCCCGGGGGCCCCGTGGAGCGGGGCTGCACCGTGATGACGAGGCTGTCGCGAAGGGATACTCCCCTCCCTAACCCAGGCAGTATACGAGAACGCCTTAACCCCGCCTAATCATCCCGTGGCATCCGCACTGTCTCGCCCGTATTTAGGGCGCTTCGTACACATTCAGGACACTCTCCACCGCTTCGTTGCCGTCCGGCATCTCCTGCCCGCGCCGCACAGCCGCCGCCGCCAGCCGCTCCGCGGTCCCCGGCTCCTCCAGCAACATCCGTACGGCCGCGCGCAGCGCGGGAACGTCCCCGTACGGAACGAGAATCCCGGCATCACCCACGATCTCCGGGATCCCCCCGACGGCGGTGGCAATCACCGGTTTCCCGGCCATGAGAGCCTCCCTGATGCTGAGCGGCTGACCCTCCCAGCGAGTGGCGGTCACCACGGCGGTCGCCGCACCGAGCAGATCGGGCACGTCGTCACGATTACCGAGCAACATCACCGGCAGCCCTTCGGCCGCGATCCGCCGCTCCAACTCCCCACGCAACGGCCCTTCACCAGCGACAACGAACAACGGCCTCCCTACCCCCGTCCTGCCCTTGCCGTCGTCCGGGGCCTCTTCCCATGGCCCTGCAGCAACGCCGGGTTCGGCCGGAGCGTCCTCCCGTGCCTCAGCAGCGACGCCGAGCTCGGCCGGAGCCTCCCCCCGTGGCCCAGTCGCGACGCCGAGCTCAGCCGGAGCCTCCTCCCACGGCCCGGCGGCGACATCGAGCAGGGTCTCCAGGCCCTTCTGCTGGGCGAGCCGCGCGACCGTCAGCAGGATGGGCCGCTCCCCCGCGCCCAGCTCGTCCGCGACCTCGCGCGGGGTGCGCTTGGCCGGGCGCAGCGGCGGCGCGGGCACCAGGGCCGCCCGGACGTCCCGCGCCCCGAGCCGCGTCATGCGCTCGCCGAGGTCGGGCGAGACCACCAGCACCCGGTCGGCTCGCCGGGCCACGATCCGCTCCAACACCCCGTAGACGAAACCGACGAGCCCGCCCGCGGTCAACGCGTTGTGCAATGTCACCACCAACGACCGGCGCCGCCCCGATGCGCCGAGCGCCACCAGTGACCGACGCTGCCTCGATGTGCCGGCCGCCACCGGCGACCCGCGCCGCCCCCATGTGCCGAGCGCCGCCAGTGCCCCGGCGCGCAGCCCGTGGGCGTGCACGACGTCGGCGTCCCGCGTCACCCGCCGCAGCGCGAGCACCGCGCGCACGTCAGCCATGGGACGAGGCCGGTCCGCCACGGCCACCTCCACGAAGCGCGCCCCTGTCTCGCCGTACGCGAACTGCTCCTCCACGCTGCGCGGCCCCGCCACCAGCACCTGATGCCCCCGCCGCGTCAGCCCTTCGGCCAGCATCCGCACATGCCGCCCCGTACCGCCGGACGTGGTGCCCAGCACGAACGCCACCCGCACGCCCACCCCTCCCTCAGTTCCAACACTCACCTGTGACCAGCCGGCTCCAACCCCTCAGCCCACCGGCCCCACGCCAACAGCCTTCCAGCTCCAACGGCAAGCCAGTCCGATGACCTTCAATCCCGACCGCCCTACAGGTCTCCCGAGCGCCGGTCAGCTCCGACGGGCCTCCCATCTTGCAAGCCTTCAGCCCGACGGCTCTCCTTCCCGAAGGCCCCCGTCACCATCCCGACGGCCCTCCATCCCGAAAGCCCCCATCACCATCGGGACGGCGGGTCAACCTCGGCGGCGACGCAGCAGCGCGATCACCACGCCTGCGTCAGCCCGGTCCACCACCGCCACGACCGCACCGCCCACGCCCGCCGCCACCACGGCGGCGAGCACCGCGGCACCGACGTTCGCCCAGATCCCCTCGGCCCCGAGCCACCCGGCCACGGCGTCCCCGGCGAGGTAGCCCAGCACCCCGCCACCGGCCGCCGCCCCCAGGGCCCGTCCCAGCCCGGCCGCGGCAGCGCCGCCGCGCGCCCGTACGACGGCGGCCAGCAGCAGCGCCCCGCCCGCCGTCATGCCCACGCTCATGCCGAGCGCCATCCCGCCGACCTCCCACCCTCTGGGCAGCGCCAGCGCGAGAACGGTCTGCGCGACCATGGTCACAACCCACCCCGCCACGGTGCCGGCCGCCGCCTCCCGCCCGCGCCCGGCCGCGTACAGCACCCGGCTGAGCTGCGCGATGAGCCCGTAGCCCACCAGCCCCGGCGCGAACAGCGCGACCGCCCGCGCCAGATCCACCGCAGGCACCTCGCTCTTCATCCCGAGGAACACCACCGCCCCCGGCCCGGAGGCCGCCGCCAGCACGCCGGCCGCCAGCCCCGACACCAGCACCACCGCCCGCGTGGTGCGCGCCGCCAGCCCCGCGAACGCCTCGGGCTCCCCGGCCTGCGCGGACAGCCGGGGGAACGCGCTGGTGGCGATGGGCACGGCCAGCACCGCATACGGCACCAGATAGATCGCCCACGCGTAGTTGTAGACCGCGATCGCCCCGGTGCCGACCACGTTGTTGGCCAGCAACACCACCACGATCATGGCCGCCTGCTGCGCCAGCAGCGCCGCGACGCCCGCGAGCGCGAGCCGGCGCACCTGCCCGGCCACCCCGTCGGGGAAGCGCAGCACCGGCCGCCACCGCAACCCCAGCCGCGCCGTCGGCCCCAGCACGGTGAGCACCAGCGACAGCACCCCCAGGCTGGTGCCTATCGACAGCGCCAGCTCAGCCGGCCCGGGCACGGTGGCCGGATTGCTGTCGCCTCCGCTGAGCGGCACGAACATCAGATACGCCACGATCACCACGATGCTCGACACGAGCGGCGCCACCGCCGGCCCGGCGAACCGGTTGTGCGCCTGCAGCACGCCGTAGAGCACGACGGCGACGCCGTACAGCGGGATCTGCGGCGCGAACACGGCGAGCATCCGTGCCGCCACGGCCGTGACCGCCCCGACGTCGCAGCCCCCCTTGAGCTGCGACCCGAAGAACAGCCCGATGACCGGCCCGGCGAACACGGCGGTGAGCACCGCCAGCGGCACCAGCACCACGACCACCCAGGTCAGCAGCGCTGAGCCGATCTGACCGACCCGCTCACGGTCGCCCTCGCCGCCGCCCGCGTGCCGGGCCAGCACCGGCACGACCATCCCGGCCAGCGCCCCGCCGACGACCACCTCGAAGACGATGTTGGGGATCTGGTTGGCCGTCATGTAGGCCGAGGCCAGGCAGTTGGTGCCGACCGTCTGGGCGAAGGCGTACTGCTTGGCGAAGCCCGCCACGCGCGCGAGCACGGTGATGGCCCCGATGAGCACGGCCCCGCCGGCCACGCCCCGCGCCGTCACGACTCCCATCCGGCCTCCCTCGCCCCCGCGCGGGTTTTCCGCGCGGACATCATCCTGGCAGGCCACGCCGACACTCGCGCGTCAGGAGGGGTCACCTGTGGATAACGCGGGACCGGCCGGGTCAGGCGGGCGCGACGGGCCGTCGGCCGAGCATGTCGATGCGGTTGAGCACCGGGTTCCCGGCGATGACCTTGGTGAAGCTGATCTTCTCCGAGGCGGCGGTGAGCGCTGCCACGGTGCCGAGCAGGGCGTAGCGGCCGGGCCGGCCGAGCCGGGTGACGGCGGCCAGGCCGAGCAGCGCGCCCAGGGCGTTGGCGCCGGCGTCGCCGAGCATGGCACGCTCGCCGAGGTCGTCGGGCAGCAGCGCGGCGGCGGCGCCGAGCGGCACAGCGGCCAGCGCCGCGGCGGCGGGCGAGCCGCGCAGCAGCGAGGCGGCCAGCAGCGGCCCGCCGGTCAGCAGGGCGACCTTGATGGCACGGCCGGGGCGCAGGTCGAAGAGATTGGCGAGGTTGGCGGCGCCGGCGATGGCGGCCCCGTTGACCACCACGTCGAGCGGGCCGCCGCCGGCGAGCGCGGCGGCGCCGAGCCCGGTGGCGCCGATGCCGAGGATCTTCACCGCGCCGCTGGTGACCTCGCCGCGGGCCAGCGCGGTCAGGTGGCCTTTGAAGCCTTTGGAGGACGTCGTGCCGTACAGGTCGTCGTAGGCGCCGAGCGCGCCGCTGCCCGCGCCCGCGACGAGGGCGGCCAGGCGCAGCCGGCCGGGCAGGCCGGGCGTGAGCGCGGCCGCCGCGCTCGCCCCCGCGACGAACGCGGGGCCCTCCAGGAGGGTGATGGGCTCGCCGCGGTGGTTCTTGCGCGTCCAGCGGCCGGTCAGGTCGTCGGGCTGCCGGTTACGGGTGAAGGCGGCGTAGGCGGCGCGGGCCGCGACGGCGCCGATGGCGGCGCCGGCGAAGGCGTGGAGCAGTCCTCGGGCCATGTCAGCTCCCTGACTGGGCGGATGGGGTCGGGCTGGGGGTGACGGCCGCCGGCAGGGGCGCGGTGGCGCCCTTGCCGATGCCGTACTGGCCGGCGTGCCCGGCCAGTTGTTCCCGCAGAGCGTAGACCATGACGACGCGGCCCACGGGCATGTCGGCGGTGTCGACGGTGGACACGCGCTTGGCGACCTCACTGTCGTCGCGGACGGCGCCGATGAGGTCGCCGGGCAGCGCGATGTTCGCGGCGGTCCCGGCGAGCACGGTGCCGCCGCCCGCCGTGTCGAACCCGTCGGCGACCGAGACCAGCGCCCCGGCCAGGGTCTCGGCGGTCTCGCCCTCGAACGGCTTCTCCGGCGCGAACATGACGGCGAGCGTGGCCCGTTCGGCCGGGTTGTCCTCGACGTTGAGCAGGCCGCCGGTCTCGAACGCGTCGAGCACGCCGGCGGTGGCGGTGTTGGCGGTGCCGGCCTGGGCGGAGTCGTTGGTGACGAGGGCGCCGGCCAGCAGCGAGGCGGCCCGGTCGTAGCTGGTGGCGGTGGCGGGGAAGACCATGTTGGCCGGTTTGAGCTGATCGACCAGCCCGTCGATGACGCCCTTGCTCTCGGGGTCGAGGAACTTCTCCGTCAGCGTGACCCGCCCGCTGACCTTGGCGCCGGCCTCGTCGAGCACCTGCTGGGCGGCCTCGCGCACGCTCGTGCTGGAGCCGGGCGCCTCGATGAGCAGCACGCGCTGCCCGGCGAGCTCGGAGGCCACCATCTGCGGGGTGCGCGCGGCGATGAACGCGTCGTTGCCGGCCTGCCGCCCGCGCAGCGCGTCGAGGTCGGCGCGCAGGCCGTTGTTGGCGCTGGTCAGCTCGTCGCTGGTGCGCTTGGCCAGGTCGAGCGCGGGGTCCTGGAGCAGGGTGGTGCCCAGGATGATGCCCACCGCCAGCGCCAGGAAGATCGCGACGATGGAGACGAGGTGATAGCGGAAATCGATCACGAGAAGAGTCCGACCAGCCAGAAGATGAACGCGTTCCAGACGTCTTGCAGGCCGTTCAGCCAGGTCTTGCCCAGCGGCGAGAAGACCAGCGCGACGCCCATCGTGAACAGCGCGGTGAGCACGAGGAGCAGCAGCTGTGAGGTGGAGATACGGCTGCGGTAGAGCCTGCTGACGCCCTTGGCGTCGATGAGCTTGCTGCCGATGATGAGCCGGGTGAGGAAGGTGCTGGCCATGCCGGAGCGCCCCTTGTCGAGGAACTCCTCCAGCGTGCCGTGCGTGCCGACGGCGACGATCAGCTCGGCGCCCTTGTCGTCGGCGAGGAGCATCGCGATGTCCTCGCTGGTGCCGGTGGCGGGGAAGATCACCGCTTCGCGGCCGAGCTGGTGGACGCGCTCCAAGCCGGGGGCCCTGCCGTCGCGGTAGGCGTGGACGACGAGCTCGGCGCCGCAGGTCAGCGCCTTGGTGGAGACCGAGTCGAAGTCGCCCACGATCACGTCGGGCAGGTAGCCGGCCTCCAGGAGCGCATCGGCGCCGCCGTCGACGCCGACCAGGACGGGCCGGTATTCGCGGATGTAGGGGCGGAGGGTGGCGATGTCCTCCTTGTAGTGGTATCCGCGCACCACGATGAGGACGTGCCTGCCCTCCATCTCCGTGCGGATCTCGGGCACGCCGACGCCGTCGATGAGCAGCTTGCCCTCGCCACGGACGTACTCCATGGTGTTGACCGCGAACGCCTCGATCTGCACCGAAAGCCCCGCCCGCGCCTCGGCCATGGCCGCCTCGACCGCTTCGAGGGTCTGCTCCTCGCCCTTGCCGACGACGTCGTCGTCCAGGTGGACGACACCGTCGCAGAGCCGGACGACGTCGCCGTCCTTGATGCGCTCGAACAGCTCCGGGCTGGCGTTGTCGACGAACGGCACGCCGGCTTCGAGCAGGATCTGCGGCCCCAGGTTGGGATAGCGGCCGCTGATGCCGGCCGCGACGTTGACCACGGCGGCGGCACCGCATGCGACCAGGGCCTCCGCGCTGACCCGGTCCACGTCGACATGGTCGATGATCGCGATTTCACCGGGCCCGAGGCGCTTGGTGAGCCTCTTGGTGCGCCGGTCGATCCTCGCCACTGCCGTGATGCCGGGAAGGTCACCGACCTTCCTGCCGCGGAGGCCCGGCAATCTGCTTCCCGGAACCTTCATCATGACCATCCTGCCAGAGCGAAACAGCGGAGAGGCCACGCATCACGTGGCGTGTCCACTATGTCACCCACGATCACCTGTCCGCCGCGGCGAGCCCCAGCAGCTCCTCAGCGTGCGCCCGGCCGAGCTCGGAATCCTCCAGACCCGCCAGCATGCGCGACAGTTCGCGTACGCGGCCCTCGTGGTCGAGCGTGGTGACGCCACTGCGCACCACGCTGCCGTCACTGGCCTTCTCGACCACCAGGTGCTGGTCGGCAAAGGCCGCCACCTGCGGCAGATGTGTGACGACTATCACCTGCGCGGTGCGGGCCAGGCGGGCCAGGCGGCGCCCGATCTCGACCGCCGCCTTGCCGCCGACGCCCGCGTCCACCTCGTCGAAGACGAACGTCGGCACCGGATCGGCGCCCGCGAAGACGACCTCGATGGCGAGCATGACGCGGCTCAGCTCGCCGCCGGAGGCGCCCTTGGTGAGCGGCAGCGGCGGCGCGGCGGGATGGGCGGCCATCCGCAGCTCGACCTCGTCGACGCCCTCCGGCCCGAACTCGGCGCTCCGCGTGAGCTGCACCACGACCCGGGCGTGCGGCATGGCGAGCGCGGTCAGCTCCTCGGTGACGGCCTGGCCGAACCGCTCGGCGGCGGCCTCGCGCACCCGGGTGAGCTCGGCGGCGAGGTCGGTGAGCTTGTCGGTCAGCTCGTCGTGCTCGCGGGTCAGCTCGTCGATGCGCTCGTCGTCGCCCTCCAGCTCGGCGAGGCGGGCGGCGGCGCGCTGCGCCCAGGCGAGGACGCCGGCGCTGTCAGCGCTCTGCTCGCCGTATTTGCGGATGAGCCCGGACAGCACCGAGCGGCGCTCCTGCACGACCGCCAGCCGGGACGGGTCGGCCTCGATCGACTCGGCGTAGGAGGCGAGGTCGGTGGCGACGTCGGAGATGAGGTAGCCGGCCTCGGCGAGCCGGTCGGCGACCCCGGCGAGCTGGGGGTCGAAGTCGCGCACCGCCTCGACGGCCGCGCGGGCCTCGCCGAGCAGGGAGATCACGTCGTGGGCGCCGCCCGCGGCCTCCATGGGGTCGCCGAGCAGCGCGGTGTGGGCCGTGGTGGCGGCGCTGCGCAGCGCGTCGGCGTGCGAGAGCCGCTCCTCCTCCTCGCGCAGCTCGACGTCCTCGCCCGGCTTGGGGTCGACCTTCTCGATCTCCTCCAGGCCGAAGCGGAGCAGGTCGGCCTCCTGGGTCCGCTCCCTGGCGCGGGTGGTCAGCTCCTCCAGCTGCACGGCGACCTGCTTGTGCCGTTTGTACGCCTGCGTGTACGCCCGCAACGGCTTGACCAGCTCCTCACCGGCATAGCGGTCGAGCGCGGCGCGCTGCCTGGCGGGCTGGAGCAGCCGCTGCTGGTCCATCTGCCCGTGCACGGCCACGAGGTCGTCGGCGAGGTACGTCAGAGTGCCGACGGGCACCGTGCGCCCGCCCAGCCAGGCCCTGGAGCGGCCCTCCGCCGAGACGGTGCGCGAGATGATGAGCTCGCCGCCCTCGACGTCGCCGCCGGTGTCCTCGACCTGCTGGGCCACCCGGCCGCCTGGCTCGACGACGAGCGTGCCCTCGACCCTGGCCCGCTCGGCCCCCGGCCGGATCCTGGACGGGTCGGCCCGGCCGCCGAACAGCAGCCCGAGCCCGGTCACGACCATCGTCTTGCCCGCGCCGGTCTCACCGGTCACCACGTTGAAGCCCGGGCTGAGCTCTAGGACGGCCTCGTCGATGACGCCGAGCCCCTGGATGCGGACCTCCTCGACCCTTGGTCGCACTGCCCACTCCCGTCACTGCTGTGCCTGCCGATCACACGGCCCGTTCCCCGAACACGTGTGCCCACGCGATCCTACGCGGTCCTGCTTCCATTCACTCAGGGTCGCACCCTTCCGCGCCAGCCCTGGACGGGTAGCTCGAACTTGGCGACCAACCTGTCGGTGAACGGCGCGCCGGTGTCCTCGACGCCGTGCAGCCGCGCCAGCCGGACCGGCTCGGCTCCCCTGCGCACCTCCACCCTCGTGCCGGACGGCAGCTCGAAGCGGCGCCGCCCGTCGCACCACAGCACCCCGCCGGGAGTCTCCGGCAGGATCTCCACGGCCAGGGTGGACCGCGGCGAGACCACCAGTGGCCTGGCGAACAGGGCGTGGGCGCTGATGGGCACCATGAGCAGCGCCTCGACCTCAGGCCACACGACCGGCCCGCCCGCGGAGAAAGCATAGGCGGTCGAGCCGGTCGGCGTGGCGCAGATCACGCCGTCGCAGCCCCACCGCGACAGCGGCCGGCCGTCGATCTCGGCGACGACCTCCAGCATGCGCTCCTGCTTCTCGACCGTGGCCTCGTTGAGCGCCCACGTGTCGGCCAGGATCTTGCCGTTCTGCCGGGCGAGGACGTCGATCGTCATGCGCTCCTCGACGTCGTACCGGCCGGCCACGACGGCGTCGACGGCCCCGGCCAGGTCGTCGACCTCGGCCTCGGCCAGGAACCCGACATGCCCCAGGTTGACCCCCAGCAGCGGCGTGCCGGCCGGCCTGGCCATCTCGGCGGCGCGCAGCAGCGATCCGTCGCCGCCGAGCACGATCATGACCTCGGCGTCCTTGGCCGCGCCGGGCTCGTCGCCGGGCACGGCCTCGACCCCGGCACAGCCGATCTCGGCGTACTCGGATTCGAGCACCCGCACGGCGATGCCCGCGTCCACCAGCCGGTTGATCACCAGACGGGCGCTCTCGACGGCGGCGCCCCGCCCGGTGTGTACGGCGACCAGCACGGTCCGTTTCATTGCGGCCCTTCCGCCACGGCACGCTCGATCTCGGCCTCCAGGTCGGCGACCGGAGGCTCGCCCTCTCCCTTGCCCAGCCAGAGCAGGTATTCCACATTGCCCGACGGCCCCGGCAGCGGGCTGGCGGTCACCCCGCGCACGCTCAGCCCCAGCTCCTGAGCCTTGGCGGCGGCGTCGCGCACGGCCTGCGCGCGCAGCGCCGGATCGCGGACCACGCCGCCCGCCCCCACGAGCTCCTTGCCCACCTCGAACTGCGGCTTGACCAGCATCACGAAATCGGCGCGCGGCGCGGCGACGGCGGCCAGCGCGGGCAGCACCAGCCGCAGCGAGATGAACGACAGGTCGCCCACGACCAGCGTCGGCGGCTCCCCCACCATCTCCGGGGTGAGGTCGCGGACGTTGACCCGCTCCATCACCGTCACCCGCTCGTCGGTGCGCAGCGACCAGGCGAGCTGGCCGTAGCCGACGTCGACGGCCAGCACGTGGGCCACGCCGCGGCGCAGCAGCACGTCGGTGAACCCGCCGGTGGACGCGCCGGCGTCGAGGCACCTGCGCCCTTCGACGGCGAGCGCCGGGAACGCCTCCAGCGCGCCGAGCAGCTTGTGCGCGCCGCGCGAGACGTAGTCGGGACCGTCGGGGGACGTGGCGACGACGATGGCGGAGGCGGTGTCGACCTGGGTGGCGGGCTTGCGCGCGGTCTGGCCGCCGACCATGACCCGGCCGTCGTCGATGAGCTGGGCCGCCTGCTCGCGCGACCTCGCCAGGCCGCGGCGCACCAGCTCGCTGTCGAGGCGGATGCGCCGGCTCACCGCTCTCCCCGCGCCACCTGGCCCACCTGAGCGGCCCACGCATCACCCGGTCGGGGGGCGTCGGCCTGGTGAACCGTTTCCCGGCGTTCCGGCTGGTGGGCCGCGCCCGCCATCTCGTGCAAGGCCCGCGCCGGGTCGTCGTCCACGGCCCCCAGTGCGGCCTCCAGCGCCGAGAACGCCTCCTCGAAGATCCGCGGATGCTCGCCCACGGGCAGCTCGCCCAGGCGGCCCAGGCCGGCCACGATGGCGTCGACCCGGTCGTCGCCGGTCTCGTGCGGCAGCTCACTCATGACTCGACGGTAACGCCTCCCGCGAGCACCCGGGACCTTGGCAGGCGTGTCACTCGTTGTAGGTCGTACGGGGGTGCTAGTCATGTGGAACGCTACGGTCCGCATAGGCCCGACCAAGAAGGAGAGGATGCTCACCATGGCAAGCGTCGAGGAGTGCCGGACGGCACTGGCCAAGCTCGTCGCGCAGTTCGACGAGATCGACGAGCAGGACCGTGCCAAGCATGTGGTCGAACGCACGGTCAGCTGCCGGATCTCCGATCTCGACGTGACCTTCTACGGGCGGCTGCACCACGGGGGGCTGGATCCGTTCACGGAGCAGCCGCCGCCGGGCGGCAAGCCCGCCGACGTCAAGCTCACGATCGTGAGCAACGACCTGATCGCGCTGGTGGACGGCGAGCTGGACCTGGCGCGGGCGCTGCTCGGGGGCCGGGTGAAGGTCGACGCCAGCTTCGGCGACCTCCTCCGCCTACGCCGCCTGCTCTGACCGGCTCGCCCGGCCGCACCAATTTTTCGGCGACGAGCGAACAACGAAACCGCTCCGCCGCAGACGAGATTCCACCACACCCGGCGATGACCAGGCAGCCGGCGACAGTCGGCGAACCACCGATCCAGCCTCCCCAAGCACACAGCCACCCAAGGCGCCCGACCCTCAAAGGCGCTCGGTCATCAAAGGCACCCGGCCGTCGGAAGGGTCCCGGTCATCACGGGCAGCTCAACCGGCGATGCGCTCAAGGACCGGCTTCACGGCGTCCTCCTCCACCCGCCCTTCGCCGGCCGCCGCCCAGGCCGCGTCGCACGCCGCCCGCAGTCCGTCGATGCGGCTGCCGTCCCCCTCCAGATGCAGCACGCCGTCGCGCCACCGCGCCTGCCATCCACCGCACGCGCCGTCCCGCACCTCGGGATAGTCCGCGAGCAGGGCCCCCAGATCCTCGGCCACGAACGTCGGCCGGTGCCGCGGCTCGGCCGTCAGCACATCGGCCGCCGTGGCCACCCCGGTCAGCACCAGCAGGGACTCCACCCCGGCGTTGGACGCCCCTTCGATGTCGGTGTCCAGCCGATCCCCCACCACCAGCGGCCTCCGGGCCCCCGTACGGATCATCGACTCCCTGTGCAACGGCGGGTCCGGCTTGCCCGCGTACACCGGCTCAACCCCGGTCGCGGCCGCGATGACCCGCACCATGGCCCCGTTGCCAGGCAGTTCGCCACGCCCGGTGGGCATGGTGCTGTCCCCGTTGGACGCCACGAACCACGCCCCTTGCCGCACCGCCAGCGCGCCTTCCGACAGCAGCGCGTACGACAGCCCCGGCGCGATCCCCTGCACCACGGCGACCGGCGCCTCGAAGGCGGTCGAGACCGGCCGCAGCCCTCGGGCCCGTACGGCCATCCGGAGCCCCGACCCACCCACCACGAGCACCGCCGACCCCGGCGGCACCCGCTCCGCGATCAGCCGCGCCGCCGCCTGCGCCGACGTCACGACGTCCTCGGCGGTGGCCGGCGCGCCCAGTTCCCGCAGGTGCGCCGCGATGGCGGCGGGGGTCCGCGAGGCGTTGTTGGTGACGTACGCCAGCCGTACCCCCCGTGCCCGCGCCTCGTCGAGCGCGGCCGGCGCGCCCGGTACCGCGCGGGGGCCCAGGTAGACCACGCCATCCAGGTCGAGCAGCAAAGTGTCGTACCCGTCGATCAGCACCGCGCCTCTTCCCGTTCGACTCACATGCCGCGTGAGACTCTAGCGCCGCGCCCCGCCGCCCCCGCGGACTGCCCATGCCCCTGGCCAAGAACACCACCGGTGCTACACACGCACCTACGCCAGCCACCGCAGCCTCGGCGCTCTGTACGTCGCTCTGTACGTCACCGCCGGCACAGGGCCCAGACGCCGCCCACCAATGAGCCACCCGCCGACACGCGGGGGAACGAGCGAACCCTCCTCCTACGACTACATCTCCCGCCGAGCCCGCAGCGTGGCACGCACACTCTTCAACGCCGACACGTAATGCCGCTCATCAGGACGCATCGCAACAGCGATCGCCAGCGGTTCCTGCGCCCCTTCGATGTCCCCGGTACGCCACAACGCCAGCCCCAGCCCGAAGTACGCGTAGTCCTCAGCTGGATTGGCCTCGACGATCTGCCGGAAACTCGCCGCCGCCTCGGTGTACTGCCGCGAGTTGAACTGCGCCCGCGCCAACGCCTCACGGATGCTGCGCGACTCCGGTTCGACCTCCGCAGCCCGTTCCAGCAATGCGGCCGCCGCCGCCGGACTGCCGTCCTTCAGCAGCTTTACCCCACGCTGGTACCAATCGTAAACACTGCCCCGGGGAGTACCCGAGGTCTCATCATGGGCGTTTCCTTCTCCAACCATCGGCGAGACTCCCTCCATCGCTGGACGACGAACACGCCCTGTCCCGCCACGGAGGCAGGGCACGGTTGCAAACCGAGGGGCGATTTCCGGAAGGCATGACCATCTATGGCAGCATGCCCGGTATGGGGACTCCTGAACTGCCAGTGCCCGATGGACTGGTGCTACGGCCCTTCCGAGGCGTACGTTTCGCCGTCGAAGATCCCGCCAAGGTAACCTCCCCGCCCTACGACCTGATCTCCGACGCGGACGTCGACGCGCTCCTCCACCTGCACCCGAACAACGTCGTCCGCCTCATCCTTCCTCGCACCCCCCGCCTGGATTCCGCCCACACCACTTCTGCCACTCAACCCCTTCCCGATACCGCCGCCCCCTCTCCTGCCACCCACGCCCTTCCTGCCGAAGACGCCTTCCCTGCCGTTGACGAACTCCCACCGGAGACGCGTTACGCCGAGGCCCGGGACACCCTGCAGGCGTGGCTTCATGCAGGCATCCTGGTCCCGGACGAGCGCCCGGCCCTGTACGTGTACGAGCAGCACGGCCCGTACTTCCTGCAACGCGGCCTGATCGGCGACGTCGCCCTGACGGACCCCGGTCAGCACGTCATCCTTCCGCACGAGGACGTGATGCCCGGCCCCATCGCCGACCGCCTCGCCCTCATGAGCACCACCCAGGCGAATCTGGAGCCGATCTTCCTCCTCTACGACGGCGCCGGCGGCCCGACGACCCGCCTCGTGGAGAAGGTGGCCACCCGTCGTCGCCCCCTGATGTCGGCCACGACGGAGGACGGCGTCACCCACCGCCTCTGGGCGATCACCGACGCGTCCGAGATCGCCACCATCAACGCCGATCTCCGCGACCGCCAAGCTCTGATCGCCGACGGCCACCACCGCTACGCCACCTACCGCGTCCTCCAACGCCAGGAACGCCTGGCCCATCCTCCTGCCGAGCCCTCACCCACGCCCAGCGACACCGCCCCCAGAGGCGAGGCATCCGGCAACGCAGTGCCCGCCAGCGCCGTGCGCAGCAGCAGTGCTGCAGGGCCTGGTGACGCCGGCACCGACCCCACACCAGCACCTTCCTCCCCGGCGGACGGCTCGCACCAGCCTCCTTCCACCACTCTGGTAGCCCCCTGGGACTTCGGTCTGGCCTTGCTGGTCGACTCGACCGCCTATCCGCCCGACCTCAAAGCGATCCACCGCGTCATCCCCGGCCTCCCCCTGGCGAAGGCGGCCGCCCAGGCCCGCCAGTCCTGGCGGGTCCAGGAGTTCGGCACCCTCGCGGCGGGCCTGGCCGCGTTCGAGAACAGCCCGGACCCGGCCTTCCTCCTGGCTGACGAAGCCGGCGCATACCTGATCACCGACCCCGACCCCGTCCAACTGGCTCATGCCATGCCGGCTGACCACTCCGACCGCTGGAACTCTCTCAACACCTCCATCCTGAGCGAGTTCATCCTGCCGAAGGTGTGGGGTATGCGTGACGACGAGCAGGCGGTACGTATCGTGCACCATGACGTCGAGGCCGCCGCCAAGCTCGCGACCAGCACCAACGGCACTGCCGTGATCCTCAAGCCGCTAGCGACCGAGGACGTCCTGGCCGTCGCCGCCGGCGGCGAACGCGTCCCCCGCAAATCCACCTCCTTCGGCCCCAAACCCCGAACTGGTCTGGTCCTCCGCACCTTCGCCATCAACTGACAGACGAATAGCTGCCCAGACGAGACAGCGCTATCAGGCACGCCGCTCCCACCCGCCACCTCCCCGACCCCTCAGCTGACCCCACAACCAACCGGCCCACAACCACGGGACCACAGCCAACCGAGCGGCATAACCAACCGAGCGGCACAGCCAACCCGAGCGGCACAGCCAACCGGACCCACAACTAACTGGACCCACAACCAACTGGGCCTCCAGCCAACGCGTCGGCGCGGAAGCCGATGTCGGTGTTCTCCCGGCCGGGCGCGCGCGCGGAATCGGGCGAAGCACGGCCGCGCGATAGACCGGCGCAGAACCATCAGAGCCCAAGCTCGCTTGGGCTTGCAGCCAATCGGGCCTACGCCAACGCGTCGGCGCGGAAGCTGAAGTCGGTGTTCTCCCGGCCAGGCGGCGGGCGGAAGCAGATGAACCAGGGCCTTGCGACAGACCGGGCGCGAAACCACCGGAGCCCAAGTCGCTGCTGAGCCAGCCACTTACTGCTGAGGCAGCTCTCAACGCCTCTGAGCACGCACACCTCGCCGCCCCTAGGACGCCAGCGGCATGCGCCTCGTCGCCCGTAGGAACCCAGCGGTGTGCGCCTCGTCGCCGGCAGACGAGGCGCACGGGCTGGCGCGACAGCCCTAGCCCTTGGTCCGCGTGCTCTCATCCCCTCCGCCGCGTTGGATGAGGCAGGAGATCAGCTCGCTCGGGCGAGTTGCAGCACCCGCCTCGGCACCAATGGCGTCACCGTCCCCCTGGCCTCCTCGCCGACGCCGTCCCCGTCTCCATCCCCGTCCGGTGGATCTTCCGCAGCCACGACGACATCAACGGGTTTCGCGCTGGTCACCTCCACCTCGTACTTCCAGACCTTGGCTCCTGTCGGGCCGAAGATGCGGCAGCGGAAGGAGCCGGTGACCTGCAGATAGTCGCGTGGTTTGAGGCCGCGGACGACGTCTGCCGTCTCGGGGCTGAAGGTGACGCACGGGACACTGTCCGTCAGCGTCCCGCCGCGGCGCTGCCGCCGGCGGCGCCGTACGATGATGCGCCACTTCGTGACGGTGTCACCGCTCGGCAGGGTGTGGTCCTCGGGCGCCGCCGAGAGCCGTCCCACCAGCAAGACCTCGTTCCGGTCCATTCCTCGTCCCTCCTGTCGGTGCTCTGCCGGAGATCACTCTTTACGATGAAGAGGAGCCCGGAACGGCCGAGCGCCATTCTGGGGACAACGGCTGCACGCTCGGGAGTACCTGTGGACAACATCACCGCGCTGGGCGGCGACGTCTATGAGATCGACACCAGGATGGCCGGATACGCAGGCATCACCGCCGGATACCTGATCCTGGGCGACCGGCCATGCCTGGTAGAGACCGGTACCTCGACCTCCGCCCCGGTAGTCCGCGACGCGCTCGCGTCCCTCGGCGTCGGGCCGGAGGACCTCGCCACCGTCGTCGTGACCCACATCCACCTCGATCACGCCGGCGGAGTGGGGGACATCGCCAGGTTCTTCCCGTCCGCGCAGGTGGTCGTACACGAGAAGGGCGCGCGGCACCTGGCCGACCCCTCGCGGCTCATGGCGAGCGCCCGGATGGTGTGGGGCGACCGGCTCGACACCCTCTTCGGCGAGCTGTCACCCACCGAGGCCGAACGCATCGTCGCCCTCGGCGACACCGGCGCCATCGATCTCGGCAACGGACGCACGCTGAGCAGCCACTACTCCCCCGGTCACGCCAAGCATCACGTGGGCCTCGTCGACTCCGCGACCGGCGACCTGTACGTGGGCGACGCAGCAGGCGTGTACCTCCCCGAGACCGGCGACCTGCGTCCCGCCACGCCGCCGCCGGACTTCGACCTGCAGACCGCCCTCGATTCGATCGCCCTGTTCAAGGCGCTCGGGCCGCAACGTCTGCTCTTCAGCCACTACGGCCCGGTTGGTGCGGTTCAGGACACCCTCGACCGATCTGCCGAGGAACTCCGAGTCTGGGTGGATCTGACCCGGCAGGCCCACTCCGAGGGCCTGGACCTGGACCATGCCATCGCCATGGTTCGAGACCGTACGAAGGAGCGCTACACCGCGCTGAAGGCGGACGACGCGACGGCCGAGCAGTTCGAGCTGTTGAGCGGAGCTCCGTCAAACGTCGCCGGCATCCTCCACTGGCTCGACCGCGTGTCGCCATAACCTGCTGCCACCCGCCAATCCGCTGACCTGCAGCGCACAGCCATCGCGAGATTGGACAGCTCGACCGAACAAAGGGCTTGGAACGCACGCGACCAAGCTCATCGCACACGCCCGGAGGTCCCTCTGCTGTAGGTACGGGAACCGCCACCGGTACGCCGACGCTCGGCCAGCAGCCACGCTGCTGCTGCCAGAGGACCAACCGGAGCATGTGGCGCCGAACGGCCCAGCGCGACATCACAGGCATGCCCAGCACCGGGCTGCGGCGTCACAGGCGGACCTGGCACTGCTGTCGAACGGGCGAGGCCAGCGTCGGTAGTCGGACAGGGACGGACGGCACGAGCAGCCATGTCAACGGCGCACCGACACCGGTCTCACGTGCGGGCCTGACAGGGCAAGGCCCGGTGCAGGTGGCATTCGGCCGCAGAACGCACAAACTCCGCCGTCCCGCGCACATCGCGGCGGTACGGCGGAGCATGTGTCCAGCTTTCAGCGATCAGCGAGCGATGCTAGTCGTCCGCCTTCGGCCGCTTGGGAGCGGGCCCGTCTTCCTCGTCCAGGACATCGCCGAAGTTCGGCTCGATGAAAGCGGGCGTGATGCCGGGAGTCTCCGCCGGAGCGGCGACAGCGCCTGCGGAGCTACCCTGCTGCACAGCAGCGTCGCCGGCGCCTTCCTCCCCCTCCGAAACATCCGAGTCGTCGGACTCGTGAGCCTCGTTGGCGGTGTCGGCCCGCGGTGCCTCCGCGACCTCATCCCCGCGGCCGGCGGCCTCGTCCGACGTGACATCGGTGGCAGCGGCGACATCCTCGTCATCCGCCGCGCCGGCAGGCTCAGACCCCTCGCCCAGCAGGTCGTCGGCCTCGGCGAGAGAGGCGTCATCGTCCTCCGGCTCCTCGTCCACGGTCACGGCGCTCTCTCCGCCGTCCGCCGCACCGGCGTCGTCGAAGTCGTCCTCGTAGTCCGCGTCCTCCTCGACATCCTCGATGACGGAGCCGGTCAGCTCGGCGTACCGCTCGGCCGCGTCCGTCTCACCGTCCTCGTCGAACGCCATGGCCCGCGCGAACCACTCGGTCGCCGCCTCCGTCTGCCCGGCGTCGATGAGGGCGTCGGCGTACGCGAACGCCAGCCGCGCCGACCACGGCCGCGGCTGCGGGTCGCGCAGCTCCGGCAGGCGCTGGAGAGTGATGACGGCCGCGTCGTGCTGGCCCAGGTCACGGCGCGCGCCGGACTCGACGATGGTCAGCTCGATGCGTCCGGCCCGGTCGAGGCGCTCGGCCTCGGGCGAACGCACAAGGTCGATGGCCCGCTCGGGACGTCCCATGCCGCGTTCGCAGTCGGCCATGACCGGAAGGTACGCCTCGGACCCCGTCAGCCGCCGCGCCGCCCGCAGATCGCTCAGCGCCTCGGAGAAATGCCCGGCACGGTACGCGACGATGCCGGCAGCCTCCCGCACGACCCCGATCCGGGCCGCGAACCTGCGCGCCACCTTCGTGTGCTCGTGCGCCCTTTCGGGGTCTTCGTCCTCCAGGGCCCGCTCGGCGGCGACCAGGTGCCGACCGACCAGGTTGGCGAGGTCGTTAGGCAGGGAACGCAGCTCCTCGAGGACTTCCTTGTCCAGCTCGTCCGCGGTGATGTCGGGCGCGATCTCGGGCATCTGCTCGCGCTGCGCGTTCTCGGAGTCGCGGTCGGACCTGCCGTATCTGGCGCGGGTACCGGCTCCGCCGTGATCGTCACGCCTGGGGCGGTCGTCCCGGGAGAACGGCCGAGGACCCCGGTCGCCGCCTTCGCGACGCGGGCCTCGGTCATCACGGAAGCCACCGCCCTCACGACGCGGTCCGTACCCGGACCCCTCGCGACGCGGTCCACGGTCGTCCCGATCCCGGAACCCGCCGCCCTCGCGACGCGGCCCACGGTCGTCACGGTCCCGGAACCCGCCGCCCTCACGGCGCGGCCCGCGATCCTCGCGGAAGCCACCCTCACGGCGCGGACCCCGATCGTCACGGAACCCGCCCATGCGGCGCGGGCCCCGGTCATCCCTGAACCCGCCGCCCTCGCGACGGGGCCCACGGTCATCACGATCCCGGAACCCGCCGCCCTCACGGCGCGGCCCGCGATCCTCACGGAAGCCACCCTCACGACGGGGACCCCGATCATCACGGAACCCGCCGCCCTCACGGCGCGGGCCACGATCGCCGTAACCCGATCCCTCGCGACGCGGCCCGCGATCGTCACGGTCCCGGAACCCGCCGCCCTCGCGGCGCGGACCCCGGTCATCACGGAAGCCACCCTCGCCACGCGGCCCGCGGTCGCCGTAACCGCCCTCTCGCCTGGGACCGTAACCCGGCCCCTCGCGACGCGGCCCGCGATCGTCACGGTCCCGGAACCCGCCGCCCTCGCGACGGGGACCCCTGTCACCGTAACCACCTTCGCGCCGGTCGCCGCTGTAACCCCCACGGCCGCCGCGGCTCTCACCGTAACCGCCCTCTCGGCGCGGCCCGCGGTCATCACGGTCCCGGAACCCGCCGCCTTCACGGCGCGGACCCCGGTCATCACGGAAGCCACCCTCGCGACGGGGACCCCGATCGTCGCGGAACCCGCCGCCCTCACGACGCGGCCCACGATCGCCGTAACCCGGTCCCTCGCGACGCGGCCCACGATCATCCCGATCCTGGTACGTTCGCCGCTCTTCGCCACGCCCACCACGATCGTCCCGATCGCGGTACGGCCGACGGTCGTCACCGCGCTGCCCGCGGTCGAATCCTTCGCGGCCCTCGCGGCGCGGCCCGCGGTCACCATAACCGCCTTCGCGCCTGCCGCCATATCCGGAGCCGGCGCCCTCACGGCGCGGACCCCGATCCTCGCGGGAGCCGTCGTCCCTGCGCGGCCCGCGGTCGTCCCGGCCGTACGAGCGGCCCCTGTCACCGGAACGGAACGGACGGTCGCTGCCGGAGTCCCGCCCGCGCGAGGCGTATCCCCCGCTCCTGTCGCTCCCTCCGGAGCGCCTGTCCTCGAAGTCGCCGCGCCCGCGCTCTCCGCCGTCCGGTCCGTTATCTCTGTTCACTTCTGGTCCATTTCGTTGAGCTCACCCAGCGGACTCACAACGACGGTCCACCGTGGCTGGTCGCCGCCCGCCCTCGGGCCTTACGCGACGAAGGCCACCGTGGAGGTGGCCCGGTCCCTCCAGCCTAGCAAGCCGAAGTACGTCCACGAGACCGGCTCATGCGCATAAATGGGTTGCCGTAAATCCAGGACGCGCAAGACTTCTCGTCATGTCACTACGCTTTCACGAAATCGCCGAGGCCCGGCACCGCATTCTGAACCCGCTGACCGACGACAAGCTCGCCCTGCTCGGCGAGATCTGCCGCATCACTCCCGGCACCCGCCAGCTGGATCTGGCCTGTGGCAAGGGAGAGTTGCTTTCCCGCTGGTCCGCCGAACACGGCCTGGAAGGCGTCGGCGTGGACATCAGCAAGGTCTTTCTCGAAGCAGCGAGAGCCCGCGCGGAGGAGCTGGGCGTGTCCGGACGCGTGGAATTCGTGGAAGCCGACGCCGGCACCTACGAAACGGCTCCTGAATCGTTCGACATCGTTTCCTGTATCGGCGCGACGTGGATCGGCAACGGCCTCGAGGGCACCTTGTCCCTCATGCGCCGGCACCTCCGCCCGAACGGCATCGTCCTCGTCGGCGACTGCTATTGGCAGACCCCGCCTCCGCGCGAGGCCCGCGCGGCGGTGGGACTGGAGGACGACAACCTGGCGACCTCGCTCATCGGCACGAACGACCGCATCGAGGAGGCCGGCTTCGAGCTGCTGGACATGGTCCTGGCCAGCCCGGACAGCTGGGACAGGTACGTGGCCAGCCAGTGGTGGACGATCAGCGACTGGTTGCGCGACAACCCGGACGACCCTGACGCGCCTGCGATGCGCGACTTCCTGACCCAGGCACGCCGTTCCCACCTGGAGTACGGCCGCCAGTACCTGGGCTGGGGCGTCTTCGTCCTCCGTCCGAACCCGTAAATGCAGAAGGGCCCCGACTGAACCAGTCGGGGCCCTCCATATAAAGATTGTCCGGCGGTGACCTACTCTCCCACACCCTCCCGAGTGCAGTACCATCGGCGCAGAGAAGCTTAACTTCCGGGTTCGGAATGTAACCGGGTGTTTCCTTCCCGCCATAACCGCCGTAACCCTCCGAAACAAACAAACACAGCCGTGTTTGCAGTCTCAGAATTGCCTAGTGGACGCGAGCAAAAACTTAGAAAGTAAGTATGCTTTGAGGTCAAGTCCTCGGCCTATTAGTACCGGTCAGCTCCACACGTTACCGCGCTTCCACCTCCGGCCTATCAACCCGGTCGTCTACCGGGAGCCTTACCCACTCTCGTGGTGGGAGACCTCATCTCAAGGCGAGCTTCCCGCTTAGATGCTTTCAGCGGTTATCCCTTCCGAACGTAGCCAACCAGCCGTGCACCTGGCGATACAACTGGCACACCAGAGGTTCGTCCGTCCCGGTCCTCTCGTACTAGGGACAGCCCCTTTCAAGTCTCCTGCGCGCGCAGCGGATAGGGACCGAACTGTCTCGCGACGTTCTAAACCCAGCTCGCGTACCGCTTTAATGGGCGAACAGCCCAACCCTTGGGACCTACTCCAGCCCCAGGATGCGACGAGCCGACATCGAGGTGCCAAACCATCCCGTCGATATGGACTCTTGGGGAAGATCAGCCTGTTATCCCCGGGGTACCTTTTAGCCGTTGAGCGACACCGCTTCCACACGCCGATGCCGGATCACTAGTCCCAGCTTTCGCTCCTGCTCGACCCGTCAGTCTCACAGTCAAGCTCCCTTGTGCACTTACACTCAACACCTGATTGCCAACCAGGCTGAGGGAACCTTTGGGCGCCTCCGTTACCCTTTAGGAGGCAACCGCCCCAGTTAAACTACCCACCAGACACTGTCCCCGATCCGGATCACGGACCAGAGTTAGACGTTCAAAACGACCAGAGTGGTATTTCACCAATGACTCCACCCGAACTAGCGTCCGAGCTTCCCAGTCTCCCACCTATCCTACACAAGACGCTCCAAACGCCAATGTCAAGCTGTAGTGAAGGTCCCGGGGTCTTTCCGTCCTGCTGCGCGAAACGAGCATCTTTACTCGTAGTGCAATTTCGCCGGGTCTGTGGTTGAGACAGCGGGGAAGTCGTTACGCCATTCGTGCAGGTCGGAACTTACCCGACAAGGAATTTCGCTACCTTAGGATGGTTATAGTTACCACCGCCGTTTACCGGCGCTTAAGTTCTCACCTTCGCCAACTTACGCTGACTAAGCGGTCCCCTTAACGTTCCGGCACCGGGCAGGCGTCAGTCCGTATACATCGTCTTACGACTTCGCACGGACCTGTGTTTTTAGTAAACAGTCGCTTCCCCCTGGCCACTGCGACCCCCACCAGCTCCGAGTGCAAGACTCATCACCAGCAGAGGTCCCCCTTCTCCCGAAGTTACGGGGGCAATTTGCCGAGTTCCTTAACCACAGTTCACCCGATCGCCTTAGTATTCTCTACCTGACCACCTGAGTCGGTTTAGGGTACGGGCCGCCACAACACTCACTAGAGGCTTTTCTCGGCAGCATAGGATCATCCACTTCACCACAATCGGCTCGGCATCACATCTCACCCTGCATGTGTTGCGGATTTGCCTACAACACGGGCTACATGCTTACCCCAGGACAACCATCGCCTGGGCTGGACTACCTTCCTGCGTCACCCCATCGCTTACCTACTACCCGATCGGACCGAGCGTTCAGCCTGACACCCGCCCCGAAGGGCCGGCCGACTTAAGGACTCTTAGCATCACGAGGTTCAGTATGGGCGCATTGAAGCGGGTACGGGAATATCAACCCGTTGTCCATCGACTACGCCTGTCGGCCTCGCCTTAGGTCCCGACTTACCCTGGGCGGATTAGCCTGCCCCAGGAACCCTTGGTCATCCGGCGCGAGGGTTTCTCACCCTCGATTCGCTACTCATGCCTGCATTCTCACTCGCACAGCCTCCACGACTAGATCACTCTGCCGCTTCACCGGCTGCACGACGCTCCCCTACCCATCAACCCTCGCAAGGAGGATCAATGCCACGACTTCGGCGGTGTGCTTGAGCCCCGCTACATTGTCGGCGCAGAATCACTTGACCAGTGAGCTATTACGCACTCTTTCAAGGGTGGCTGCTTCTAAGCCAACCTCCTGGTTGTCTCTGCGACTCCACATCCTTTCCCACTTAGCACACGCTTAGGGGCCTTAGTCGGTGATCTGGGCTGTTTCCCTCTCGACTACGAACCTTATCGCCCGCAGTCTCACTGCCACGCTCTCACTTACCGGCATTCGGAGTTTGGCTGACGTCAGTAACCTTGTCGGGCCCATCGGCCATCCAGTGCTCTACCTCCGGCAAGAAACACGCGACGCTGCACCTAAATGCATTTCGGGGAGAACCAGCTATCACGGAGTTTGATTGGCCTTTCACCCCTACACACAGATCATCCCCCAGGTTTTCAACCCTGGTGGGTTCGGTCCTCCACCCAGTCTTACCTGAGCTTCAACCTGCCCATGCGTAGATCACTCCGCTTCGGGTCTACAGCATGCGACTCAAACGCCCTCTTCAGACTCGCTTTCGCTACGGCTCCCCCACACGGGTTAACCTCGCCACACACCATAACTCGCAGGCTCATTCTTCAAAAGGCACGCAGTCACATCACAGCCGATCCGAAGACCAGCTAAGCTCCTACGGCTTGTAGGCACACGGTTTCAGGTACTATTTCACGACCCCTCACCGGGGCACTTTTCACCTTTCCCTCACGGTACTCGTGCACTATCGGTCATCAGGGAGTATTTAGGCTTACCAGGTGGTCCTGGCAGATTCACACAGGATTTCTCGGGCCCCGTGCTACTTGGGATCCCCTCCAGAAGCCTTCAAGGTTTCGTCTACCCGGCTCTCACGGTCTACGGCAGCCCTTCCCAGAGCTTTCAACTACCCCAAAGGTTTATAACTTCTCGAAGCGGCGGCAGCCACTTCAGGAGGGTCCCACGACCCCGGACATGCAACGCCTGCCGGCTATCACACACGCCCGGTTTAGCCTCATCCGCTTTCGCTCACCACTACTCACGGAATCACTCTTGTTTTCTCTTCCTACGGGTACTGAGATGTTTCACTTCCCCGCGTTACCACCAACCGCCCTATACATTCAGGCGGAGGCAACACCACATGACTGGTGCTAGGTTTCCCCATTCGGACATCCCCGGATCAACGTCTGGTTGGCGACTCCCCGAGGCTTAACGCAGCCTCCCACGTCCTTCATCGGCTCCTGATGCCAAGGCATCCACCGTGTGCCCTTAAAAACTTGGCCACAAAGATGCTCGCGTCCACTATGCAAATCTCAAACAACAAACAGCAACCACCTCCCAGCCCGACAAGCGAGCTGTTCAGTGGCCCTGTGTCCGAAGAAGACGAGCACAACGTGCCCGTTCCTTCAGGACCCAACAGTGTGTCCGACCAGCCCCGGCCTTCTCGACGCCCGTTCCCACTCCCAACTCCCCGAAAGGAGATGGGCGGTACTAGCACGCAGACGACCAGACCTGATCGAGTAGCCAGTGCTCCACTAGTGAGCTGTCACCCCACCACACGTTCGGTGGTGACGGGTGAGAGTGCTCCTTAGAAAGGAGGTGATCCAGCCGCACCTTCCGGTACGGCTACCTTGTTACGACTTCGTCCCAATCGCCAGCCCCACCTTCGACCGCTCCCCCCAGCAAGCTGGTTGGGCCACGGGCTTCGGGTGTTGCCGACTTTCGTGACGTGACGGGCGGTGTGTACAAGGCCCGGGAACGTATTCACCGCAGCATTGCTGATCTGCGATTACTAGCGACTCCGACTTCATGGGGTCGAGTTGCAGACCCCAATCCGAACTGAGACCGGCTTTTAGGGATTCGCTCCACCTCACGGTATCGCAACCCTCTGTACCGGCCATTGTAGCATGTTTGCAGCCCAAGACATAAGGGGCATGATGACTTGACGTCATCCCCACCTTCCTCCGAGTTGACCCCGGCAGTCCCCCATGAGTCCCCAACCACCCGAAGGTGTTGCTGGCAACATGGAGCAAGGGTTGCGCTCGTTGCGGGACTTAACCCAACATCTCACGACACGAGCTGACGACAGCCATGCACCACCTGTCACCCAGCCCAAAAGGGAAGCCCCATCTCTGAGGCGGTCCGGGTGATGTCAAACCTTGGTAAGGTTCTTCGCGTTGCGTCGAATTAAGCAACATGCTCCGCCGCTTGTGCGGGCCCCCGTCAATTCCTTTGAGTTTTAGCCTTGCGGCCGTACTCCCCAGGCGGGGCGCTTAATGCGTTAGCTCCGGCACGGAACCCGTGGAAGGGTCCCACACCTAGCGCCCAACGTTTACAGCGTGGACTACCAGGGTATCTAATCCTGTTCGCTCCCCACGCTTTCGCTCCTCAGCGTCAGGTAAGGCCCAGCAAGCCGCCTTCGCCACCGGTGTTCCTCCTGATATCTGCGCATTTCACCGCTACACCAGGAATTCCACTTGCCCCTACCTACCTCTAGCCGGCCCGTATCCACCGCAGACCCGCAGTTAAGCTGCGGGCTTTCACGGCAGACGCGACCAGCCACCTACGAGCTCTTTACGCCCAATAATTCCGGACAACGCTTGCGCCCTACGTATTACCGCGGCTGCTGGCACGTAGTTAGCCGGCGCTTCTTCTGCAGGTACACGTCAACTTCGTCCCTGCTGAAAGAGGTTTACAACCCGAAGGCCGTCATCCCCCACGCGGCGTCGCTGCGTCAGGCTTCCGCCCATTGCGCAATATTCCCCACTGCTGCCTCCCGTAGGAGTCTGGGCCGTGTCTCAGTCCCAGTGTGGCCGGTCGCCCTCTCAGGCCGGCTACCCGTCGTCGCCTTGGTAGGCCACTACCCCACCAACAAGCTGATAGGCCGCGAGCCCATCCCCGACCGAAAAACTTTCCACCACCATCCGATGCCGGAGGCGGTCATATCCGGTATTAGACCCAGTTTCCCGGGCTTATCCCAGAGTCAGGGGCAGGTTGCTCACGTGTTACTCACCCGTTCGCCGCTCGAGTACCCCGAAGGGCCTTTCCGCTCGACTTGCATGTGTTAAGCACGCCGCCAGCGTTCGTCCTGAGCCAGGATCAAACTCTCCAAACAATGTCTGCGTAATACAGCTTGTCCGGATGAATCATCCAAGCAAGAATCCGTCAAAAATGACGGGGTCATACATGTGTGATGCACATGCACTGGCTTTTAACACACTGTTGAGTTCTCAAGAAACGGACGCGAACTTCCTCGACCAGATCCGTTCGGATCTCGCCTCGGAGGCGCTATCTCGTCTTCCGCAATCTTAGCAGTTCGCCCGATTCTGTGTCAAATCCGGAGACTTGACGACAGTCGAGGTGAACTGCCTAGTATTGCGCGCCCCGTTTCCGGGGCAACCCTCTCAACTTACCGTGACATCCACAGCTTGTCGAATCAACCGGTTTTCGGCTGCTTCGGCGCGCCCTGGAGGTCTCGGACCACGAGCATGCCGTAGCAGCTCTGCCGAGTGGCTCGTATTCGAGGGGCTTGCCCGGGGCCCGTCCGCCTGATCGGCGTCCGGCTCACTCCCGCGGCGAGGTCAAACATTAAGTGGCGATTCGCGACTCGTCAAATCGCCGGGCCCTGCGGTCACAGGTCCGCCGCGGCGCGGGCGATGGCAGTGCCGCAGCGTTCCAGGAGTTTCCGCAGCGTGGCGCGTTCCTCGGCGGTGAACTCGTCGGCGAGCGCGCGCTCGATCCGCACGGCTCGGGCGTCCGCCGTCGCGAGAGCGTCGCGGCCGGACTCCGTGAGGCGGGTCTCCAGGACGTTGCGGTGCCAAGGGTGGGGTGAACGCTCGACGAGGCCGCGCTCCTCCAGGTTCTTGAGTACGACGGTCATCGCCTGTGGGGTCACCAGGCAGGTGCGCGCGAGCGCCGCACCGGAGATGCCGGGATTGTCGGCGAGCGCGAACAGGGCGGCGTACTGGGGAACCGTGAGTCCGGCCGGGCGTACGGCGAGCTGCTTGGCGGTGATCAGAGCTTGCTCGGCTCGCTTGATGTCCATGCCGAGCCGTTCGCCCGGGGGCAGGCCCTTGGCCGGCTCCTCGGCAGGTTGCTCGTCTCTGTGTGACGCCATGAAGGGGATCGTACAAGGACGGATATGCATTCCAGGTTTGATGGTCGTCAAGGTTTTGATAAGTTGCCGTCGGCCGAAGTGACGATGGAAAGGATGGATGAGATGGGCGGAGAGAAGCGGGCGGTCGTTGTTCCGGAGAGTCATCTCGACCTGCTGGAGCGGCCGTTGTTCGCGCATCTGGCGACCCTCGGGGACGGCCGGCCCCACGTGAACCCGGTGTGGACGGTGTGGGACGGGGAGTTCCTGCGCTTCACGACGACGACGGACCGGCGCAAGCATCGGAACGTGGTGGAGGATCCGCGGGTGGCGGTCTCGATCAACGATCCTGAGCGGCCCTATCGGTATCTGGAGATCCGCGGCGTGGTCGAGCGGATCGAGCCGGATCCGTCGGGCGACTTCTTCGACGTGCTGGCGAGGCGGTACGGCCTGGAGTACGAGCGGCCGGTCGGTGACGCCGAGCGGCGGGTGGTGATCGTGGTGAGGCCGACGCATACCACCAGCCAGTAGGCGGGCCGGCGCCGGCGGCGGCGGAGTCCGGGGGTCGCGACGCGACCGCCTTCCGCGGACGCGAAAGCAGTGGCTCGGTTCTCGTCGAGGGGCGGCGGGTCCCAGCCGGGTGGCGGGAGCCGAGGGGTTGCCGCCGCACCGCCCTCGCCCACGCGCCGCCCTCGCCCACGCGCCGCCGCCGCCCACCGCCGCCGCCCACCGCCGCCGCCCACCGCCGCCTTCATCCTGGCAGGGGGCGCAGGGTCGGCGGGATGGGCGATCAGCCCGTGCGGGGCCGCGTATCCTGCCCCGGTGACCACTGCCGCCACCCTCGCACCCCCGGCCCGCCACGTCACCGCCCCCCGCGCGTGGAGCCCCTGGTGGATGGCGTTGCTCGCCGCCGCCGCGGCGTTCTCGGGCACGGGCTCCGCCACGCTGAACGGCGACGAGCTCGCCACGCTCAGCGCCGCACGGCGTTCGCTCGCGGGCATGTGGGAGCTGGCACTCAACATCGACGGTCATTTCCTGCCGTACTACCTGTTCATGCACTTCTGGACGATGGCCGGCACCGCGGAGCTGTGGCTGCGGCTGCCGTCGGCGCTGGCGATCGGCGTGGCGGCGTGGCTGCTGACGGATCTGGGCCGGCGGCTGAGCTCGGTCCGGGCGGGGGTGTTCGCGGCGGTGATCTTCGCGGTCCTGCCGTCCGTCTCCTACTTCGGGGCTTTCGCCAGGTCGTACGCGTTCGCGGCGGCCGCGGCGGTGCTGTCCTTCTGGGCGCTGCACCGGGCGCTCGAACGGCCGGCGGCGGCCAGGCGGTGGGTGCTGTACGGGGTGGCGGTCGCGCTGGTGTGCTCGACGCACCTGTTCGCGGTCCTCGTGCTGCCCGCGCAGCTCGCGCTGGCCCGGCGCGGGACCGTGGTGCGCATGCTGGGCGCGCTCGCGGTGGGCGGTCTCCCGGCCGTGGCGCTGGGGCTGATCGGGTTCGGGGAGCGGCACGCGATCAGCTGGATCCCGCAGCGCGGGCCGGAGGTGTGGCTGAAGTTCCCGAAGATGGCGGCGGGCACGAACGCGTTCGGGGTGGTGCTGTTCGCGGTCGCGGTGGCTGGGGCGGTCCACCTGTACGCGCGGCGGGGCGAGCGGCCGTGGGCCCTGGCGCTGGCGGGGTGGCTGGTGCTGCCGCCGCTGCTCCTGCTCGCGGTCTCGCACCTGGTGACGCCGGTGTACGTGGACCGCTACCTGTTCGTGACCGCGCCCGCGCTGGCGCTGCTCGCGGGCCTGGCGGTGGCGGCGATCCCCCGGTTCGCGGTGGCGGCGGCCGTGGCGGTCGTCGTGCTCGGGTGCGTGCTGTCGTTCCCCGACCATGTGGACGTCCGTGAGGAGAACGGGCGTTTCGAGAACATCCCGTGGGCGTTGCGGGTGATCAGGGCCGAGCGGGACGACGCGATCGTGTACGGCCAGAGCCAGCTGCGCACGGGCTTCGACTACTACGCCGACTCGCTCATGCCGGTGGACGTGCTCCGCTCCGGGGACGAGCCCTCCCCCACCGGGTTCGGCTATCCCGAGCGGGCGGACGTGGCCGCGGCGCTCGACGGGCGCGAGCGGGTGTGGGTGGTCTGGCGCGGCAGCAAGCAGTCGGGGCTGGAGGGGGACGCCGTGCCGCGGGTGGCGGAGGTCGAGCGGGCGGGGTTCGAGCTGAAGCTGGCCAAGCACTCGGCTGAGCTGCCGGGGCTCACGGTGGCGTTGTTCACCCGCGAATAGCCGCGGTCAGCCGCCCGGGCACTCGCGACCCGGCCGCGGTCAGCCGCCCGGGCACCCACGACCCGCTGCGGACTACGTGAAAGCGGGCCCCTCCGCGGATGGAGGGGCCCGCTTCTTCGTCCGCGGTCGTCGTGGTCAGCCGACCTCGACGCCGCCGATCGACTTCTTGCCGCGCCGCAGCACCATGAACCGCCCGTGCAGCAGGTCCTCGGCCCCCGGCACGTACGCCTCGTCAGTGATCTTGACGTTGTTGAGGTAGGCCCCGCCCTCCTTGACCGCCCGCCGGGCGGCCGACTTGGACTCGACCAGGCCGCTGTCGGCCAGCAGGTCGACGAAGGACGCGCCGAGCGCGGGCACCACGGCCTTCGGCACCTCGGCCAGCGCCGCGCCGAGCGTGGAGGCGGGCAGCTCCTCCAGCGTGCCCTGGCCGAACAGCGCCTTGGAGGCGGCCACGACGGCGTCCAGCTCCTGCTTGCCGTGCAGCAGCTCGGTGAGCTCCTCGGCCAGCGCCCGCTGCGCCTCGCGGGCGAAGGGCCGCTCGGCGACGGCCTTCTCCAGCGCCTCGATCTCCTCGCGGCCGCGGAAGGTGAACACCTTGAGGTAGTGGATCACGTCGCGGTCGTCGGAGTTGAGGAAGTACTGGTAGAAGGCGTACGGCGAGGTCATCTCGGGGTCGAGCCAGAGCGCGCCGCCGGCGGTCTTGCCGAACTTGGTGCCGTCGGACTTGGTGATCAGCGGCAGGGTCATGGCGTGCACGTGGGCGCCTTCGATGCGGCGTACGAGGTCGACGCCCGCGGTGATGTTGCCCCACTGGTCGCTGCCGCCGATCTGCAGCGCGCAACCGTAGCGGCGGTGCAGCTCCAGGTAGTCGTTGGCCTGGAGGATCTGGTAGCTGAACTCGGTGTAGCTGAGCCCTTCGCCGGCCAGCCGGGCCGAGACGGACTCGCGGGCCAGCATGCGGTTGACCGGGAAGTGCTTGCCGATGTCGCGCAGGAAGCCGATCGCGCTCATCTCGCCGGTCCAGTCGAGGTTGCTCACCATGAGAGCGGCGTTGGACGGCGCGTCGAAGTCGAGGAAGCGGCCGACCTGGCCGCGCAGGCGCTCCACCCACTCCGCCACGGTCTCGGTCGCGTTGAGTGAGCGCTCGCTGTTGCGCCCGCTCGGGTCGCCGATGAGGCCGGTGGCGCCGCCGACCAGGCCGATCGGGCGGTGCCCGGCGAGCTGCAGCCGGCGCAGGGTGAGCAGCGGCACGAAGTGACCGACGTGCAGGGAGGGGGCGGTCGGGTCGAACCCGGCATAGACCGTGATCGGACCCTCGGCCATGGACGCGCGCAGGGCGTCGAGGTCGGTGGACTGCGCGATCAGGCCCCGCCAGGCGAGGTCATCGAGAATGTCGGTCACGGTGCGGGCTTTCCAGGAGAGTGAGACGGGTCGGATGAGTACAGCGTGCCCGATCGGCCGGGTAGCCCGCCACTTGGATACGCTCTGTGCCCATGTGGAGGGTCCGTCGCGAGCTGGCCGTTTTCAAGATCTTAGGGGCTCTCGCGTGCGCGGGTCTCGCCGTCTACTGGTGGATCGGCGGCGATCACCGCGGCGTGATCCTGGCCGTCCCTGGGGCGGTGCTCCTCGGCGGCATGGGGCTGCGGGACCTGCTGGTGCCGGTGCGGCTGGCGGCCGACGAGAGCGGGATCACGGTGGTGCACGGGTTCGCGGGACACCGGCACGTGCCCTGGGACGAGATCCGGGACGTCACGGTGGACGTACGCAGGCGCTGGGGCCGGCGCAGCGAGATGCTGGAGATCGACACCGGCGACCACCTGCACCTCTTCAGCCCTCACGAGCTGGGCGCCTCTCCGACGGAGGTGGCGGCGGCGCTGCGCCGGCGCGGCACGTGAGCCCGGTAGGGCGACACGGTCGGGTCGCCGTCGATCCAGAACCGCCACGGCACCTCCTTGGCGGTGGAGATCCCGGTGCGCGGCCCGGCTTTGACGAGCCCGGGTGCGGGCGGACGGCCTTCGAGCACGGCGGCCGACTCGTGGGGCCGCCCGGCGGGTGAGCCCTCCAGCACGGCGTCGAGGCCGTTGTGCTCGCGGGCCAGGCCGAGGGCGACGGCGAGCCGTGCGGGACCCCGGGCGAGGTCGCGGTCGGGCGGCGGCTTGCCGCGCGAGGAGCGGCGGACGCGGGCGACGCCCACGCCGTCCAGCACCTCGCCGGCCCGCAGCAGCACCGCCGAGCCCGATCCCTCGGGCAGGCAGACGAGGTTGGCGCAGAAGTGCATGCCGTAGGTGAAGTAGACGTACAGGTGGCCGGGCGGGCCGAACATGACCGCGTTGCGCGGCGTCCTGCCGCGGTAGGTGTGCGCGGCGGGGTCCTCGCCGGGGCCGCCGTACGCCTCGACCTCGGTGAGGCGCACGGCGACGGGCCCGTGCACGAGGACGCGCCCGAGCAGGTCGGGCGCGACCTCGTGGGAGGGCCGGTCGAAGAAGCTCCGCGGCAGCGGCGCGGGGCTCAGCTCTGCGCCGCCCATGCCGCCTGCGCGTCGACCGCCTCGCGCAGCGCGACGAGCTGGTCGCGTACGCGGTCGGGAGCGGTGCCGCCGTGCGCCTTGCGGGCGGCGAGCGCGCCGGGCACGCTGAGCACGTCGCGCACGTCGGGGGTGAGGTGCGACGAGACCTTGAGCAGCTCGTCGTCGCTGAGCTCGCCGAGGTCCTTGTCGTTGACCTGGCACCACACGACCAGGTGGCCGACGGCCTCGTGCGCCTCGCGGAACGGCACGCCGCGCCGCACCAGCAGCTCGGCGAGGTCGGTGGCGAGGGCGAACCCGTCGGGGGCCGAGGCCTCCATGCGGGCGGTGTTGACCCGCATCGTGGCGACCAGCCCGGCCATGGCGGGCAGGACCAGCAGCAGGGTGTCGACGGCGTCGAACACCGGCTCCTTGTCCTCCTGCAGGTCGCGGTTGTAGGTCAGCGGCAGGCCCTTGAGCGTGGTCAGCAGCGACATGAGATTGCCGATGAGCCGGCCGGACTTGCCGCGGGCCAGCTCGGCCACGTCGGGGTTCTTCTTCTGCGGCATGATCGACGAGCCGGTGGAGTAGGCGTCGTCCATCTCGATCCAGCGGAACTCCTGCGAGGCCCACAGGACGATCTCCTCGCCCAGCCGCGACAGGTGCACGCCGATCATGGCCGCGTCGAACAGGAACTCGGCGGCGAAGTCGCGGTCGGCGACGGCGTCCATCGAGTTGGGCGCGGCGGCGGCGAAGCCCAGCTCCTCGGCCACGGCCTGCGGGTCGAGCGGCAGCGACGAGCCGGCCAGCGCGCCGGAGCCGAGCGGCGAGACCGCGGCCCGCTTGTCCCAGTCGGTGAGCCGGTCGACGTCGCGGGCGAAGGCGTGCACGTGCGCCAGGAGCTGGTGGCCGAACGACACCGGCTGCGCGTGCTGCAGGTGGGTCATGCCGGGCGCGGCGGTCTCGGCGTGCTGCTCGGCCTGGGCCATGAGCGCCGTCTCCAGCTCGACCACCCGGGAGACGACCATGCGGACGTGGTCGCGGAGGTAGAGGCGCAGGTCGGTGGCGATCTGGTCGTTGCGCGAGCGGCCGGCGCGCAGCTTGCCGCCGAGCGAGCCGAGCCGTTCCAGCAGGCCGCGCTCCAGCGCGGTGTGCACGTCCTCGTCGGCCACCGTCGGCCGGAACTCGCCCTCCTTGCAGGCGCGGTCCAGGTCGTCGAGGGCGCCGATCATGCGCCCGAGCTCCTCGTCGCTCAGCAGCCCCGCCCTGTGCAGCACCCGCGCGTGCGCCCTGGACGCCGCCAGGTCGTACGGCACGAGCCGCCAGTCGAAGTGCACGCTCACCGACAGCCGGGCCAGCGCGTCGGACGGGCCGCTCTCGAAGCGTCCGCCCCACAGCCGCATCGGCTTGCCTTCACTCACCGTCATCTCCTTCGTGTCCCCCGCGACCATAGTGCACGTCGGCCCCCGTTCGCGTCACGGGCGGCGCGATCTTCAGCGGGGCTTCTTCCGTTTTCAGCCGCGCCGGTCGGCGACCTTCAGCAGCGCCTCGGCGACCGCCTGCCCGCCCTGCGGGTCGCGGGTGATGACGAGGATCGTGTCGTCGCCCGCGACGGTGCCGAGGATGGACTCCCAGTCGGCGTGGTCGATGGCGGAGGACATGAACTGCGCCGCGCCGGGAGGCGTCTTCACGACGACCAGGTTGGCCGAGGCCTCGGCGCTGACCAGCAGCTCCTCCGCCACGCGCTGGAGGCGGGCGGAGGGGGGCTCGCCGGCCCCGACCCGGGCGACCGGGATGCGGGCGCCGCCCTCGCCGGGCAGCGCGTAGATCAGCGAGCCGTCCTCGGCGCGCAGCTTGAGCGCGCCGAGCTCGTCCAGGTCGCGGGAGAGCGTGGCCTGGGTGACCTCGACGCCGCCGTCGGCGAGCAGCTTGGCGAGCTCCGGCTGGGAGCGCACCACCTGCCGCCGCAGCAGGTCGGTGATCCGCGCCTGCCGGGCCGCCTTGGTCATCGGGATGGTCACGGCCTGGTCACCAGCCAGTGGAGCAGCGCCTTCTGGGCGTGCAGGCGGTTCTCGGCCTGGTCCCACACGACGCTGCGCGGGCCTTCGAGCACGTCCTCGGTGATCTCGTAGCCGCGGTAGGCGGGCAGGCAGTGCAGCACGATCGCCTCGGGGGCGGCGCGCGCCACCAGCGCGGCGTCCACCTGGTACGGCATGAGCGCGGCCACCCGCTCCTCCTTGCCGCTCTGGCCCATCGACACCCACGTGTCGGTGGCGAGCACGTGCGCGCCCTCGGCGGCGGCGGCCGGGTCGGCGACGACGCTCACCGATCCGCCGGTCCGCTCGGCGACGGCCGCGGCCCGGTCGAGCACGGCCGGGTCGGGCAGGTAGCCGTCGGGGGCCGCGACGCGTACGTGCATGCCGGCGGTGGCGCCGCCGAGCAGGTAGGAGTGGGCCATGTTGTTGGCGCCGTCGCCGGTGTAGGCGAGCGTCAGGCCGGCGGTGCGGCCGAGGTGCTCGCGCACGGTCTGCAGGTCGGCGAGGATCTGGCAGGGGTGGTACTCGTCGGTGAGCGCGTTCACCACCGGGACGCGGGAGTGGGCGGCCATCTCCTCGATGAGCTCCTGGCCGTTGGTACGCCAGACGATCGCGGCGACCTGCCGGTCGAGCACGCGGGCGAGGTCCTTGGCGGGCTCGCCGCGGCCCATGAGCGCCCCGACGTTGTCCACGACGAGCGGCAGGCCGCCGAGCTCGCCGATGCCGGTGTGGAAGGAGACGCGGGTGCGGGCCGAAGGCTTGTCGAACAGGACGGCGACGCTGCGCGGGCCCTCGAAGGGGCGGTAGCCGAAGCGGTCCTTCTTCATGGCCTCGGCCAGGTCGAGCACCTCCGCCTGCTCGGCGGGCGAGAGGTCGTCGTCCTTGAGGAAGTGCCGGACGCTCGCGGAGTCCTGGCTCTGGCTGCTCACTTCGACGCCTCTTCCACGATCGCGGGGAACGCCGTCACGAAGGCGTCCACCTCCTCTGCCGTCACCACCAGCGGGGGCGCGATGCGCACCGCGTCCGGCTGGAGCGCGTTGACCAGGAACCCGGCCTTGGCCGCCGCCTCCTGGAACTGCGCCGAGCGCGGCTCGCGCAGCACGGCGGCCAGCCACAGGCCGCGCCCGCGCACGCCCTTCAGCAGCGGGTGGCGTACCGACTCCAGGCCGGCGCGCAGCCGGGCGGAGACCTCGCGCACGTGGGCGAGGTCGACGTTGTCGAGCACCGCCAGCGCGGCGGCGCAGGAGACCGGGTTGCCGCCGAAGGTCGAGCCGTGGTCGCCCTTGCCGAACAGCCCGCCGATCTCGCCGAAGCCGACGCAGGCGCCGATCGGCAGGCCGCCGCCGAGCCCCTTGGCCAGGGTGAGGATGTCGGGGGTGACGCCGTCGGCCTGGTGGGCGAACCAGTGGCCGGTGCGGCCGATGGCCGACTGGATCTCGTCGGCGACCAGCAGCGCGCCGGTGGAGTCGCAGATCTCGCGGGCCGCCTCGAAGTAGCCGTCGGGGGGCGGGACCACGCCGGCCTCGCCCTGCGTGGGCTCCAGGAAGACCGCGATGCAGTCGCCGGTCACGGCCTCCTTGAGCGCGTCGGCGTCGCCGTAGGGGACGAAGCGCACGTCCACGGGGAACGGGCCGAACGGCTCGCGGATGGCCGGCTTGCCGGTCAGCGACAGCGCGCCGATGGTGCGGCCGTGGAAGCCGTTCTCGGCGGCGACGAAGTAGGAGCGGCCCTCGCGGCGGCCGTACTTGAGCGCCAGCTTGTACGCCGCCTCGTTGGCCTCGGTGCCGGAGTTGGCGAAGAAGATCCGCGCGGGGGCGTTGAGCAGGCCGCGCAGCCGCTCGGCGAGCAGCACCTCGGGCTCGTGCAGGAACAGGTTGCTGGTGTGCGCGATGGCCGAGACCTGCCGGGTGACGGCCTCGACCAGGGCCGGGTGGGCGTGGCCGAGCGAGCTGGTGGCGATGCCGGCGATGAAGTCGAGGTATTCCCTGCCGTCGACGTCCCACACGCGGCTGCCCTCGCCGCGGGCCAGGGCGACCGGCGGGACGCCGTAGTTGGGCATGAAGGCGTCTTCGAACCTCTTGAACAGGCTCATCAGGGCATCACCATCGTTCCGATTCCTTCATTGGTGAAGATCTCCAGCAGCAGGGAGTGCGGCACCCGGCCGTCGAGGACGTGGGCGCGCGGCACCCCGCCCTGCACGGCCGTCAGGCACGCCTCCATCTTGGGCACCATGCCGCTGGACAGCGTGGGCATGAGGGTCTCCAGCTCGTCGGCCGCGAGCTGGTCGATCACGTCGGTGTCGTCGGGCCAGTTGGCGTACAGGCCCTCGACGTCGGTGAGCACGATCAGCTTCTGCGCCTGGAGCGCGACGGCCAGCGCGGCGGCGGCCGTGTCGGCGTTGACGTTGTAGACCTCGCCGTCGTCGCCGCGGGCGACGCTGGAGATCACGGGGATGCGGCCGTCGGCGATGAGGGCGCGTACCGCTCCAGGGTCGACCTTGATGATCTCGCCGACCTGGCCGATGTCGACCAGCTCGCCGTCCACCACGGCGTGCTTGCGCACGGCGGTGAACAGGTGGGCGTCCTCGCCCGACAGGCCGACGGCGAACGGGCCGTGCCGGTTGATGAGGCCGACGATGTCGCGGTTGACCTGGCCGACCAGGACCATCCGCACCACCTGCATGGCCTCGGGCGTGGTGACCCGCAGGCCGGCGGTGAAGGTGGAGGCGATACCGAGCCGGTCGAGCGCGCTGCTGATCTGCGGGCCGCCGCCGTGCACGACGACCGGGCGCAGGCCGGCGTGCTGGAGGAAGACGACGTCCTCGGCGAAACCGGCCTTCAGCCCCTCGTCGGTCATGGCGTTGCCGCCGTACTTGATGACGACGGTCGCGCCGTGGAAGCGGGTGAGCCAGGGCAGCGCCTCGATGAGCGTGCCCGCCTTCGTCTCGGCCGCGCTGCGCCTCATGAGCTGTACGCCGAGTTCTCGTGGACGTAGTCCGCGGTCAGGTCGGTCGTGTGGACGGTCGCGGTGTGCGGGCCCGCCGACAGGTCGACGGTGATCGTGACGTCCCTCGGGCGCATGTCCACCTTGGAGCGGTCGTCGCCGACCGCGCCGCCGCGGCAGATCCAGATGCCGTTGATGGCGACGTTGAGCCGGTCGGGCTCGAAGACGGCGTCGGTGGTGCCGACGGCGGCGAGCACGCGGCCCCAGTTGGGGTCCTCGCCGTGGACGGCGCACTTGAGCAGGTTGGAACGGGCGACCGCGCGGCCCACCGTGACAGCGTCGGACTCGGAGGCGGCGCCGACGACCTCGATGGCGATGGCCTTGGAGGCGCCCTCGGCGTCCACGAGGAGCTGGCGGGCCAGGTCGGCGCAGACCTCGTAGACCTTCTGCTCGAACTCGGCGAGGTCGGGCTTCACGCCGGCGGCGCCGCTGGCCAGCAGCAGCACGGTGTCGTTGGTGGACATGCAGCCGTCGGTGTCGAGCCGGTCGAAGGTGCGGGAGGTGGCCTTGCGCAGCGCGGCGTCGAGCTCGTCGCTGGTGAGGTCGGCGTCGGTGGTGATCACGCAGAGCATGGTGGCGAGGGCGGGGGCGAGCATGCCCGCGCCCTTGGCCATGCCGCCCACCATGTAGCCGGCGGCCCGCTTGAAGGAGATCTTGCTGACCGTGTCGGTGGTGCGGATGGCGTCGGCCGCGGCCAGGCCGCCGTCGCGGGAGAGCTGGCCCGCGGCGGTCTCGACGCCGGACAGCAGCTCGTCCATGGGCAGCCGCTCGCCGATGAGGCCGGTGGAGCAGACGGCGATCTCCCCGGCGGAGTCCTGCAGCGCCTCGGCGACCTTCTCGGCGGTGGCGTGGGTGTCCTGGAAACCCTCGGGGCCCGTGCAGGCGTTGGCGCCGCCGGAGTTGAGCACCACCGCCCGCAGCCGGCCGCCCGCGAGGACCTGCTGCGACCACAGGACGGGGGCGGCCTTCACGCGGTTGGCGGTGAAGACGCCCGCGGCGGCGCGGCTGGGCCCGTCGTTGACGACGAGGGCGAGGTCGCGGGCGCCGCCGGGCTTGATGCCCGCGGCGACGCCGGCCGCTCGAAATCCAAGTGGAGCAGTAACGCTCACGGTGCGACTCCTGTCAGGGGAAGGCCGAGCTCTTCCGGCAGGCCGAGGGCGAGGTTGACGCTCTGGATCGCGCCCCCGGCGGTGCCCTTGGTGAGGTTGTCGATGGCGATGACGGCGACCACGCGGCCGGCGCGTTCGTCGAGCGTCACCTGGAGGGCGGCGGTGTTGGCGCCGTAGGTCATGGAGGTGGCCGGCCAGACGCCGTCGGGCAGCAGGTGGACGAACGGCTCGTCCTTCAGCGCCACCTCGTACGCCGAGCGCAGCGCCTGCCGGGTGAGGCCGGGCGCGGCGGGGGCGGTGCAGGTGGCGAGGATGCCGCGGCTCATGGGGGCCAGCGTGGGGGTGAAGGAGACGCGCACCGGCGTGCCGGCGACGGCCGACAGGCCCTGCTCCATCTCGGGGGTGTGGCGGTGGACGCCGCCGACGCCGTACGCGCTGACCGACCCCATGACCTCGCTGCCGAGCAGGTGCGCCTTCGGGGCCTTGCCCGCGCCGCTGGCCCCGCTGGCGGCGACCACGACGACGTCGGGGCCGGCCAGGCCGGCGGCGAAGGCGGGGAAGAGGGCGAGCAGGACGGAGGTCGGGTAGCAGCCGGGCACCGCGACGCGCCGCGCGCCGCGCAGCCTCTCCCGCTGTCCGGGCAGCTCGGGCAGGCCGTAGGGCCAGGTGCCCGCGTGCTCGCCGCCGTAGAACTCCTGCCAGGCGGCGGGGTCGGCGAGCCGGTGGTCGGCGCCGCAGTCGACGACCACGGTGTCCTCGCCGAGCTGGGCGGCGACGGCGGCCGAGTGGCCGTGCGGCAGGGCCAGGAAGACGACGTCGTGGCCGGCGAGCGTGGCGGCGCTGGTCTCCTCGATGACCCGGTCGGCCAGCTGCGGCAGGTGGGGCTGGTGGGCGCCGAGGCGGGCGCCGGCGCTGGAGGCGGCGGTGAGCGCGCCGATCTCGAACTCGGGATGGCCGAGCAGGAGGCGCAGCAGCTCTCCGCCCGCGTAGCCGCTGGCTCCCGCTATCGCCGCTCTCATTCTCGCCCCTCCTGCATATTCATGCATCATAGCTCATGACCTTGCTTGTGAGAATGATGCACGTCGCGGCGGGGATGCGCAAGCCGCCCTTCCCAGCCGGATGCAGGTGAACACCAAGTGGCGGCCTGAATGATGAGCTTATGAGCGATTTCTTGTCCGATGTGCCCTTCGTCACACCGCAGCCGGGGCCGGGGCGGGACCCGGGGCGGTGGGGCCGGGCCGTGCTCGTGCTGCTCTGGCTGGCGGTCTGCCTGCTGCCGATGTGGCTGGCCGTCGGGGACCTGGAACTCGCGACCGGGCGCGTCGGCACGCCGGGGACGCTGCGCGTGATCTCGTGCGAGGACCTGGGCGAGGGCCGCTACGACTGCGACGGGCAGTTCACTCCGGACGGCGGGGGCGCGCCGGTGCCGGTGGACGCCTCGCCGGACTCCTCGGCGGGCGACGTGCTGCGGGCGCAGCTCACGCCGGAGGGCGACCGGGCGGCCCCGGCGGGGACGAAGGGGGTGCTGGCGGCGCTGGCGCTGCCGTCGGTCGGGTTCGGCGGGCTGGGCTTCCTGCCGTACGTGCTCATGTACTGGGCCGGGGCGCGGCGCGGGCGGCGGGCCGCCGTGATCGGCGGGTGGCTGGTCACGGCCGCGGGCACCGCGGGGATGCTGGTCGGGGTGGTCGCGGCCTACGCGTGAGAAGCCGGGGTCCCCCGCCGGCCCGGGAGCCGGCGGGGGACCCGCGCGCTCAGCGCAGGAACGCGGCGGCCACGCCCGCGTCCACCGGCACGTGCAGGCCGGTGGTGTGGGAGAGGTCGCTCGCGGCCAGCACGAAGACGGCGGCGGCCACGTGCTCGGGCAGCACCTCGCGCTTGAGCAGGGTGCGCTGGGCGTAGAACTCGCCGAGCCGCTCCTCCTCCACGCCGTACACCTTGGCCCGGTTGGCGCCCCAGCCGGAGGCGAAGATGCCGGAGCCGCGGACCACGCCGTCGGGGTTGACGCCGTTGACCCGGATGCCGTGCTCGCCCAGCTCGGCCGCGAGCAGCCGCACCTGGTGGGCCTGGTCGGCCTTGGCCGCGCCGTAGGCGACGTTGTTCGGGCCGGCGAAGACGGCGTTCTTGGAGGAGATGTAGACGATGTCGCCGCCCATCGCCTGGTCGATCATGACCCTGGCGGTCTCCCGCGCGACCAGGAACGAGCCGCGCGCCATGACGTCGTGCTGCAGGTCCCAGTCGGCGAGGCTGGTCTCCAGCAGCGAGCGCGACAGCGACAGGCCGGCGTTGTTGACCACCAGGTCCACGCCGCCGAAGGCGAGCACGGCGGCCCGTACGGCGGCGGCGATCTGCTCCTCGGAGGTGACGTCCACGCCGACGGCCACGGCCACGTCGGAGGGGCGGTAGGCGTTCGCGCCGATCTCGGCCGCCACCTTCTCGGCCGCGCCGAGGTCGCGGTCGGCGACCACGACGCAGGCGCCCTCGGCGGCGAGGCGGCGGGCGGTGGCCGCGCCGATGCCCGAGCCGCCGCCGGTGACCAGCGCCACCCGGGTGGCGAGCGGCTTCGGCTTCGGCAGGCGGCGCAGCTTGGCCTCCTCCAGCTCCCAGTACTCGATGCGGAACTTCTCCGACTCGGGGATGGGGGCGTAGGAGGAGACGGACTCGGCGCCGCGCATGACGTTGATGGCGTTGACGTAGAACTCGCCTGCCACGCGGGCGGTCTGCTTGTCCTTGCCGAAGGAGAACATGCCGACGCCCGGCACCAGCACGATCGCCGGGTCCGCGCCGCGCATCGCCGGCGAGCCCGGCTCGGCGTGCCGCTCGTAGTAGGCGGTGTAGTCGGCGCGGTAGGCGGCGTGCAGCTCGCGCAGCCGCTCGGCCGCCCGCTCCAGGGGCGCGTCCGGCGGCAGGTCGAGCACCAGCGGCGCGACCTTGGTCCGCAGGAAGTGGTCGGGGCAGGACGTGCCGAGCGCGGCGAGGCGCGGGTGCTCGGCCCGGGCGACGAAGTCCAGCACCTCGGGCGTGTCGGTGTAGTGGCCGACCACGCGCACGTCGGTGGAGGCCAGGCCGCGCACGATCGGGAACAGCGCGGCGGCGCGCGCGTGCCGCTCGGCCTCGGGCAGCGGCTCGTGCACGACCGGGCCGAAGGGGTCGGGGCGGCCGTGCTCGGCGAGGTACGCCTCCGCGGTGCGGATGATCTCCAGGGATCGGCTCTCGCACTCCTCGGAGGTCTCGCCCCAGGCGGTGATGCCGTGGCCGCCCAGGATGCAGCCGATGGCCTGCGGGTTGGCCGCCCTGATCGCGGCGATGTCCAGGCCGAGCTGGAAACCGGGCCGCCGCCAGGGCACCCACACCACGCGCTCGCCGAAGATCCGCCGGGTCAGCTCCTCACCGTCGGCGGCGGTGGCGACGGCGATGCCGGCGTCCGGGTGCAGGTGGTCGACGTGGCCGGCCTCGACCAGGCCGTGCATGGCGGTGTCGATGGACGGCGCGGCTCCTCCCCTGCCGTGCAGGCAGTAGTCGAAGGCGGCGACCATCTCGTCCTCGCGCTCGACGCCGGGGTAGACGTCCTTGAGCGCGCGCAGCCGGTCCAGGCGCAGCACGGCGAGGCCGGACTCCTTGAGCGTGCCGAGGTCGCCGCCGGAGCCCTTGACCCACAGCAGCTCGACGTCCTCGCCGGTGACCGGGTCGGGCGCGAGGCCCTTGGCGGAGGTGTTGCCGCCGGCGAAGTTGGTGTTGCGGGGGTCGGCTCCGAGGCGGTGCGAGCGTTCCAGCAGCTCGTTGACGGTGTCGGTGGGCGTGTTCTTGTCAGACATGATCTCGTCAGGCTCCCCAGCCCGCCTGCTGACCGCCGACGCGCTCGGCGGCGATCTTCTCGAAGTAACCGGACCCGGCGTAGGCGGCCATCGGGTCGGGGGCGAGGCCCATCTCCTCGCGCAGCTCCGCGAGCAGCGGGCGCACGTCCGTGTTGTAGGCGTCCATGAGGACGGCGTTGGAGCCGAGCACGTCACCGGCGGCCTGCGCGGCGGCGAGGGCGTCCTGGTCCACGAGCAGCGCCTTGGCGGTGGCCTCCTGGACGTTCATGACCGAGCGGATCTGGCCCGGGATCTTGGGCTCGATGTTGTGGCACTGGTCGAGCATGAACGCGACCTCGTCGGTGAGCCCGCCGCCCCTGATGACCTCGTACATGATGCGGAAGAGCTGGAACGGGTCGGCCGCGCCGACCATCAGGTCGTCGTCGGCGTAGAAGCGGGAGTTGAAGTCGAACCCGCCGAGCTTGCCCTCGCGCAGCAGGAAGGCGACGATGAACTCGATGTTGGTGCCCGGCGCGTGGTGGCCGGTGTCCACGACGACCTGGGCCTTCGGGCCGAGCTTGACGCAGTGGGCGTAGGCGGTGCCCCAGTCGGGCACGTCGGTGGCGTAGAAGGCGGGCTCGAACAGCTTGTACTCCAGCAGGAAGCGCTGGCCGTCGCCGAGCCGGTCGTAGACCTCGGCCAGCGACTCGGCCAGGCGGTCCTGGCGGGCGCGCAGGTCGTCCTGGCCCGGGTAGTTGATGCCGTCGGAGAACCACAGCTTGAGCGTGTCGCTGCCGGTGGCGTCCATGATGTCGACGCATTCGAGCAGGTGGTCGGTGGCCTTGCGGCGGACCCGGGGGTCGGGGTTGGTGACGCTGCCCAGCTTGTAGTCGTCGTCCTGGAAGACGTTGGAGTTGATGGCGCCGATGGCGACGCCCAGCTCGCGGGCGTGGCGGGCCAGGTCGGCGTAGTCGTCCACCTTGTCCCACGGGATGTGCAGGGCCACGGTGGGCGCGATGCCCGTGTAGGCGTGGACCTGGGCGGCGTCGGCGAGCTTCTCGTACGGATCGCGCGGCACGCCCTGCTGCGCGAAGACCTTGAAGCGGGTGCCGCTGTTGCCGTACGCCCAGGACGGCGTCTCGATGCGCTGCGACCGCAGCGCGGCCTTGATGTCAGTCATAGCTCCCCGATCAATCCAGGTGGAACACTTCGGTCAGCGGCGTCATGCCCTCGTCGGGACGCCCGTCGAGATCCTCGAAGAACGGCGCCATCTCGGCCTGCCAGCGGGCGTTGACCTCGGTCTCGGCCATGGCCTTCTTGGCGGCCTCGAAGTCGTCGGTCTCCAGGTAGCCCACGAGCAGGCCGTCGTCGCGGAGGAAGAGCGAGTAGTTGTGCCAGCCGGTGCGTGACAGCGCCTCTCGCATCTCCGGCCAGACGTCCTGGTGGCGTTCGCGGTACTCCGCCAGCCGCTCTGGGCGGACCTTCAGGAGGAAGCAGACCCGTTGCACTGGCACTCCCTTCAAAACGTTTTAATCCTTCGGGCAGGAAACTATGGTTCCCGCTCCACGCTGTCAATGCGTCCCCTGCTCCCCGCCCGGCTCCTCGGGCAGGATCAGCACGTCGCCGGCGGGCACGGTGACCCGGACGCCGGCGGGCGTCGTCACCTCGGCGTCCGCGCCGGTGTGGTTGATCGCGAACAGGAACGCGCGGCCGTCCTCACGGGTCCGGCGCACGACCTCGACGCCCGGCGGGGCCGTGGCGGCCGGGCGCACGCCGGCCTCGGCGCAGACCGCCGCGAGGACGCGGGCCAGCGTCGCGTCGTCCAGGCGGGTGGTCAGGTAGTGGGCCGCGCCGCCGCCCTGCTCGTGGCGGGTCCAGGCGGGCTCGCCGGTCGCGTACGCGTCCAGCACCTTGGCCCCGGTGACGTGGGCCAGCTCGCTCCAGACCGTCCCGGTGCCGCCGGACTCCAGCGCGATCGGCCCCTCCAGCGGGAAGAACTCCTCGACGCTCACCCCCAGCAGCTCCCGCCAGGCGCCCGGGTAGCCGCCGAGGCGGACCCGGTCGTGCTCGTCCACGATCCCGCTGTACGGCCCGACCAGCGTCACGCCGCCCGCCCGGGTGAAGTCCGCCAGGCCGGCCGCCCCCGCGTCGCTCACCAGGTAGAGCATGGGGACCAGGACCAGCCGGTAGCCGCTCAGGTCGCCCTCGGGGTGGGCCAGGTCGCAGGTGATCCCCGCCCGCCACAGCGCGGCGTGCCAGCGCTTGGCCTCCTCGACCGGGTCCAGCTCGGAGGTCGGCTGGGCGGGGTGGTCCTGCGCCCAGACGCTCGCGTGGTCGAGCAGGATCGCGACCTCGGCCGTCACCCGGCTGCCCGGCACGCCGTCCAGCGCGGCGAGCTCGGCCCCGAGCGCCTTGACCTCGCGGAAGATCTTGGTGTCGGGGCCGGCGTGCGGCAGCATCGCCGAGTGCCACTTCTCGGCCCCGGCGCGGGAGGCCCGCCACTGGAAGAACATGATCCCGTCCGCGCCCCTGGCCAGGTGCTGCAGGGAGTTGCGGCGCAGCTCGCCGGGCGCCTTGGCGAGGTTGCGCGGCTGCCAGTTGACGGCGCTGGTGGAGTGCTCCATCAGCAGCCAGGGCCGGCCGCCGTTCAGCGAGCGGGCGTAGTCGGCGGCGAAGGCCAGGTCGACGTGCGGCTCGGCGCGCGCCCCGATCAGGTAGTGGTCGGTGGAGACCACGTCGACCTCGGCGGCGAAGGCCCAGCAGTCCATGTCCCAGTGGGCGCCGGCCATGAGGTTCGTGGTGGCGGGGACGTCGGGGGTGACGGACTTCAGCAGGTCGCGCTCGGCGGTGTAGAGCTCCACCAGGGCGTCGGAGCTGAAGCGGCGGAAGTCGAGCTGCTGGCCGGGGTTGGTGAAGCTGGGGGTGGCGCGGGGCGGCAGGATCTGCGCCCAGTCGCCGTAGCGCTGGGACCAGAAGGCGGTGCCCCAGGCGTCGTTGAGCGCGTCGAGCGAGCCGTAGCGGGCGCGCAGCCAGGCGCGGAAGGCCTCCGCCGAGGTGTCGCAGTAGCAGCGGGCGTTGTGGCAGCCGTACTCGTTGTGCACGTGCCAGAGCGCCAGCGCCGGATGGCCGGCGTAGCGGGTGGCGACCCGCTCGGCGATGCGCAGGGCGCGGTCGCGGTAGATCGGTGAGCTGGGGCAGAAGCCCTGCCTGCTGCCGTGGTGGAGGCGGCGGCCGTCGGCGTCGACCGGCAGCGCCTCGGGGTAGGAGGCGCCGAACCACGGCGGCGGCGAGGCGGTGGGGGTGGCCAGGCCGGCGCGGATGCCGTGGGCGGCCAGCAGGTCCATGGCCCGGTCGAGCCAGCCGAAGTCGAACACCCCCTCGGCGGGTTCCAGCACGGACCAGGAGAAGATCCCGAGGCTGACCTGGTTGACGCCGGCCTCGCGCATGAGCGCGACGTCCTGCTGCCACGTCTCCTCGGGCCACTGCTCGGGATTCCAGTCGCCGCCGTAGGCGATGACATCCGGCATGAGCCTGCCTTTCGTCCTTGGAGTTCACCGGGGATTAAAACGTTCCTGGGCATCGTGGCACAAGGGCGGGCGCGCCTCGCGCGGCTGTCGGTGCTGCTCGGCGGGCGGGAAACGGCCGTTTCCCGATGGGCGCAGTACGGTGGACGCGCGACGTGCGGCGGCTGGGGTGAAGAACGATTCAATGCCACCGTTCAATGGAGGGGGCGGTTCTTCCCGGGAGGTAGAACGTTTTACCAGCAAGACGGCGACGTCGGTGCGCGGCGCGGTCCGGTAGCCGCGCGCTGACTGGCGTCCCGCCGGTTGGTACGTTTTAATGAGGCGTCATGGCCATGGTCAGCATCAAGGATGTCGCCGCGCACGCCGGCGTCTCCCCCGGCACGGTCTCCAACGTCCTGAACCGGCCGGGCAAGGTCGCCCCCGCCACCAGGGAGCGCGTGGAGGCGGCCATCAGGGAGCTGGGGTTCGTCCGGCACGGCTCGGCCTCGACGCTGCGCGCCGGGCACAGCAGGACGATCGGCCTGAGCGTGATCGACATCGGCAACCCGTTCTTCACCGAGGTCGCCGCCGGTGTCGAGGACGTCGCGAGCGAGCTGGGCTACGCCGTGATCCTCGGCAACTCGGCGGGCTCCCCCGACAAGGAGGACCGCAACCTGCGGGTGCTGGCCGAGCACCGGGTGCGCGGCGTGCTGATCACCCCGTCCGGCGAGGACTCCGGCCGGCTCGACCGGCTGCGCGAGCACGGCATCAGCGTGGTGCTCGTGGACCATCCCGCGCACCGGCCCGACCAGTGCGCGGTCGCCGTGGACGACGTGGCGGGCGGCCGGGCCGCCGTGGCGCACCTGCTGGCCAGGGGCGCGCGGAGCGTCGCCTGCGTCACCGGCCCGCTGACCATCCGCCAGTGCGTGGAGCGCCGCGACGGCGCGCGGGCGGCGCTGCGCGGCGCCGGGCTCGACCCGGCGGAGCTGCGCGTCGTGGAGGCGGCCACGATGACGGCCCGCGGGGGCGAGAAGGCCGCCGCCGAGCTGCTGGCCGGCGAAGCCCTGCCCGAGGCCGTCTTCTGCGCCAACGACCTGCTCGCGCTCGGCGTGCTGCGGGCGCTGCTGCGCGCCGGCGTGCGGGTGCCCGAGGACGTGGCGCTGATCGGCTACGACGACATCGACTTCGCCGCCGCCTCGACGGTGTCGCTGAGCTCGATGCGGCAGCCGACGTACCAGCTCGGGCGCATTGCCACCGAGCTGCTGCTGGACGAGTGCGACAACCCCGACACGCACGCGCACCAGCACATCATGTTCCAGCCTGAGCTCGTCGCTAGGGAGTCCACCCAATGACCCGTTTCGCCGCCGTGGACCTCGGCGCCTCCAGCGGCCGGGTGATGCTGGCCGACCTGTCCGACGGCCTCACCCTGACCGAGGCCCACCGCTTCCCCAACGGCCCGGTCCGCGTGGCCGGCCGGCTGCACTGGGACGTCCTCGGCCTCTACCGGGAGATCCTGGCCGGGCTGCGGGCCGCCGGGCCGGTCTCCTCCATCGGCGTCGACTCCTGGGCCGTCGACTACGGCCTGCTCGACGAGAGCGGCGCGCTGCTCGGCAACCCGGTGCACTACCGCGACGACCGCACCCGGGGCGTGGCCGAGCGGGTGGCCGCCGAGGTCGGCGCGGAGACGCTGTACGAGACCAACGGGCTCCAGGTGCTGCCGTTCAACACGGTCTACCAGTTGCTCGCCGACCGGCTCGACCGGGCGGCCACGATGCTGCTCGTGCCGGACCTGCTGGCGTACTGGCTGACCGGCGAGATGGGCGCGGAGGTCACCAACGCCTCCACCACGGGCCTGCTCGACGTGCGGGGCAGGACGTGGGCGTACCCGCTGATCGAGCGGCTGGGGCTGCCCGCCCGGCTGTTCCCGCCGCTGCGGCAGCCCGGCGAGGACATCGGCGGGCTGCGGCCCGACGTGGCCGCCGAGCTCGGCTGGTCGGCCCCGGTGCGGGCGGTCGGCTCGCACGACACCGCCTCGGCCGTGGCCGCCGTGCCCGCGACCGGCCCCGCCTTCGCCTACGTCTCCTGCGGCACCTGGTCGCTCGCCGGGGTGGAGCTGCCTGAGCCGGTGCTGACGCCGGAGAGCCGGGCCGCGAACTTCACCAACGAGGCCGGCATCGACGGCACCGTACGCTACTTGCGCAACGTGATGGGCCTGTGGCTGCTGCAGGAGTGCCTGCGCGCCTGGCAGGGCGCCGACCTGGGGCAGCTGCTGAAGGCGGCGGCCGGCGAGCCGCCCTTCGCCGCCGTGGTCAACCCGGACGAGCCGGTGTTCCTGCCGCCGGGCGACATGCCGGCGCGGATCGCCGCCGAGTGCCGCCGCACCGGGCAGACCCCGCCGGTCACCGAGGCCGGCTACGTGCGGTGCGTGCTGGAGAGCCTGGCGCTCGGGCACCGGCGGGCGGTGCGGCAGGCCATGGAGCTGTCGGGGCGCGAGGTCGAGGTCGTCCACCTGGTGGGCGGCGGCTCGCGCAACGAGCTGCTGTGCCGGCTCACCGCCGACGCCTGCGGGCTGCCGGTGGTGGCCGGCCCGGCCGAGGCGACGACGTTCGGCAACGTGCTGGTGCAGGCGCGCGCCGCCGGGCTGGTGTCCGGCCTGGACGAGATGCGGGCGCTCGTGGCCGCGGCCGGGCCGCTGCGCCGCTACGAGCCCTCGGGCGACGCCCGCGCCTGGGACGAGGCCGCCGCCCGCGTCTTCCCCGGGGCGCTCTGACCGGCCGTTTCCCGCCGCGAGCCGCCGGGCAGGAGTCGGAGCATGAGCAAGAAGATCGTCCACTATCTGCCGTTCCTCGGCATCGTGCTGGCCGTCTGCACGGCGTCGTGGCTGGCCGGGCGCACCCTGCTGCCACCGGTCAGGGCACGGCGCTGAGAACCTAGGCCGTACGATCAAGCAATGACCGAAAAGACCGAAACGACGCCCGCCTGGCTGTCACCGGAAGAGCTGGAGTCGGTACGCGGCCGCATGCCGATCCTCTACGTCGACGCCGTGCCGGTGCGGGTCGACGAATACGGCGTGGTCACCCACGTCGGCCTGCTGCTGCGCATCGCGTCGGACGGCACGGTCAGCAGGGCGCTCGTCTCGGGCCGGGTGCTGCACCACGAGCGGGTCCGCGACGCGCTGCTGCGCCACCTGGAGAAGGACCTCGGCCCCGTGGCGCTGCCGCGCATCCCGGCGTCGCCGCAGCCGTTCACGATCGCCGAGTACTTCCCGACGCCGGGCGTCACGCCCTACCACGACCCGCGCCAGCACGCGGTGTCGCTGGCCTACATCGTGCCGGTCGCGGGCGACTGCCGGCCCCGGCAGGACGCCCTCGACCTGGTGTGGTTCACGCCGGAGGAGGCGGGCTCCCCGGCGGTGCAGCAGGAGATGACGGGCGGGCAGGGCGTGCTGCTGAAGCAGGCGCTCGCCCATGTGGGCCGGCTGACCTGACCGGTCGCGGGCAGGTCAGCGGGAGGCCAGGGCGCTCCTCGCGTGCGGGCGGCGGAAGAGCTGCGAGCGGCCGAGCGCCCTGAACGCGGCGCGGGCGACCGCGCGGCCGGGGCCGCCGGCGGGCAGCGGGAAGCCGACCGAGATCGCCATGCCGGGCTCGACCCGCTCCACCTTGCTCGCGCGGGCCTTGCGCGGGCCGTCCACGCCGAGCACGACGTCGTTCCAGGGCACGCCGGAGCCGTTCTCCAGGGTGACCACGAGCTCGTCGCCGACGACCTCGCTGCGCAGCCCGTACGGGATGCGTGGATCGTCCCCGATCTCGGCGTCGAGCGTGGCCGTGAGCTCGGCGGCCAGCTCGGGGCGGGCGGCGGCGAGGTCGTGCCGCTCCCCCGGGTCGGCGGTCAGGTCGTACAGCTCGACGCGCTCGGGCCGGGTCCCGGCGGCGTCCGGGGCGATGCGCACGGCCTTCCACCGGCCGCGGCGGATGGCCTGCGCCTTCTCCGGCCGGTTCCAGACGAGGTGCTTGTGCCGGGGCGCGCTCGCGCCGGTGAGCAGGCCGCGGAAGGAGACGCCGTCCAGCCGGGCGGGCACCGGCACCCCGGCGAGGTCGGCCAGCGTCGGCATCAGGTCCCAGCCCGCCACCGGCTGGCGGACGACCCGGGGCCGCAGCGCGGGCGACCAGGCGATCATCGGGACGCGCAGGCCGCCCTCGTACATCGCGCGCTTGCCTGACCGGTAAGGGCCGTTGGCGTCGAACAGGTCGGGCGTCACGCCCTGCTCGTGGTGCGGGCCGTTGTCGCTGAGGAACAGCACCAGCGTGCGCCCGGCCAGCCCGTTGTCGCGCAGCGCGCCCGTCAGCGCGGCGACGTCCCGGTCCAGGCGGGTGATCTGGGCGGCGTGCCGGCGGTTGGCGTCGCTCCAGGGGCGGCTCTCGTAGGGGCCGGCGTCGCCGGGGACCGCGCTCGGCGCGTGCGGCAGGTTCGTCGGGTAGTAGAGCAGGAACGGCTCGTCGCGGTGCTGCTCGATGTAGCTGACGGCGCGCCGGCGGAACAGGTCGGGCGCGTACTGCCGGCCGTCGAGTCCGACCTTCTGGTCGTTGTGCCAGAGGTACTTCGGGAAGTACTGGTGGGCGTGCTTGTGGCCGATGTAGCCGTAGAACTCCTCGAAGCCGCGCTCGTTGGGGTGCGAGGGCTGCCCGGCGCGGTCGGGGCCGAAGCCCCACTTGCCGATGCAGGCGGTGCGGTAGCCGGACAGGTTCAGCAGCTCGCCGAAGGTGAGGTCGGCGGCGGTGAGCGCGTGCTGGGGGCCGCCCCCGGGGTTCTCGCGTACGGTGCCGTGACCCGCGTGCAGCCCGGTGAGCAGCGCGCAGCGGGAGGGCGCGCAGATCGGGGCGCCCGCGTAGGCGTCGGTGAAGCGCACGCCCTCGGCCGCCATCCGGTCCAGGTGCGGTGTCCTGATCAGGCGCTGGCCGTAGCTGCCGAGCTCGCCCCATCCCAGGTCGTCGGCGAGGATGACGAGGATGTTGGGACGGAAGGGTAACCCTCCCCTGGCCGCCGCGGAGGCGGGGGACGACGGGGAGGCGGCGAGGCCGGCGAGGGTTCCGGCGAGGAGAGCGCGGCGGGAGGGCCCGTTGATCACGACGGGACCATATCGGACATGGCGGTCCGCCGCCCACCGCTAGCCGCGCTTGACCGCCCTCGGGTGCACCACCGCGTACGTGTCGCGCAGCGCCGCCATCGACGCGTCGTAGGACGCCTGGGCGACCCCGGTGAACAGGCAGTCCACCACCATGAGCTGGGCGATGCGGCTGCCGAGCGCCCCGGAGCGGAACGCGGTCTCGCGGGCGGCCGTGGTGAGGGTCACATCGGCCGCGCGGGCCAGCGGCGAGTCCAGGAAGTTCGTGATCGCGACCGTGGCCGCGCCGGACCTGCGGGCGATGGCCAGGAACTCGGCGGTGTCCACGGTGGCGCCGCTGTGCGAGACCGCCACCGCGACGCAGGTGCCGTCCAGGACTGCGGCCGAGGTCCACGCGGAGTGGGCGTCGTGCCAGTTGATCGCGGTGCGGCCGATGCGGGAGAGCTTCTGCTGCAGGTCGAGGCCCACCAGGGCGCTCGCGCCGACGCCGAAGGTGTCGATGCGGCGGGCGGCGCCGACCATCTCGACCGCGCGGGCCAGGGCGTCCAGGTCGAGGGAGCGGGCGGTGTCGGCGATGGACAGCGTCTCGTTCATGGCGACCTTGGAGACGATGCCGGCCAGGCTGTCGTTGCGGTCGATGTCGCCGGGCGCCTCGGCCAGGCCGGAGGTGGCCAGCTCCTCCCTGGCCAGCGCCCTGGTCAGGTCGATGGTGAAGTCCTTGTAATGGGCGTAGCCCATCCGCCGGTAGAAGCGGACGACCGAGGTCGTCGAGGTGGCGCAGCGGGCGGCGAGGTCGGCGATCGACAGGTTGGCCGCGGCGGGGTCGGCGGCGAACGCCTCGGCGATGCGCCGCTCGGACGGGCGCAGGCCGGGCATGGCCGCGCGGATGCGGATCAGCAAGGTGCCGGCGTCCTCGGCCATCGTCAACCATCCCGGTCAGGAAAAGAAAATACCCTGGTGGTAGGGTCTCGGTAATTTTATAACCCAATGTCCTGAGGAGGCCACCATGCCCCGTGGCGCGCTTTCCGCGGCCGCCCTCGCCGCGACCCTGTCCCTTGCCCTCGCCAGTTGCTCGTCCTCCTCCGGGTCCGACTCCTCCGGGCCCGCCCCCGGCGCCGAGGGCACGGGCGGCGGCAAGCCGCTGGTGGTCGGCGTGACCTCCGACCCGGACACCTTGTTCCCCTGGAAGGCCACCCAGTTCCAGGCCGTCAACGTGCTGCAGAACCTGTACGGCACGCTGACCGAGTTCGACAAGGACCTCAACGTGGTCCCCGGGCTCGCCGAGTCGTGGGAGGCGTCGGAGGACGGCAAGACCCTGACGCTCAAGCTGCGCCAGGGCGTCACCTTCGCCGACGGCAGCGCCTTCGACTCCGCGGACGTCAAGTCCTCCCTCGACAAGATCATGGACGAGAAGACCGCGGCCGTGGCCCGTGCCTCGCTGTCGTCGGTGAAGTCCGTCGAGGCGCCCGACGCGACCACGGTGGTGCTCAAGCTGTCCGCCCCGGACGCCGCGCTGCCCGCCAACCTGGCCACGGTGAACATGGCGATGCTCTCCTCCGACGACACCGAGGAGAAGCTGTCGGCCACCCCCAACGGGACCGGTCCTTTCAAGCTGGGCAAGCGGGTGCCGAGTCAGTCGATCACGCTGACCAGGAACGACGCGTACTGGGGCGCGGAGAAGGCGAAGTCGCCGGCGGTCGAGTTCCGGGTGATCCCCGACGAGTCGTCCATCGTCTCGGCCATGCAGTCGGGCAACGTGCAGCTCGCCGTCTTCAACGACCCGCTGGTGGCGCAGACCGCCGAGGGCGGCGGCACGATCACCGTCGCCAAGACCCCGCAGCTCAACTATCACGTGCTCCAGCTCAACGCGCGCCGCGGCGAGCTCGGCGACGTCAACGTGCGCCTGGCCGTGCAGTGCGCCATCGACCGCAAGCAGGTGCTCGACACCGCCGCGCTGGGCGAGGGCGAGGTGACGGGACCCAACACCGCGCCGGCCTTCAAGTCGGACCCGAACAAGCGGCCCTGCCCCGCCCGCGACCTGGCCAAGGCCGCCGACTACCTCGCCAAGGCCGGCAAGTCCGGCGGGGTGACCATCAAGACCATCGTCTCCCAGGGCGAGTACGCCACCTCCGTCAACGAGGCCCAGAACCTCAAGGCCCAGCTCGCCGAGGCCAAGATCAACCTGGACCTGGAGGTGCTGGAGTCCGGCGCGTTCGTGGACCGCTGGGTGGCCGCCGACTTCGACGCGGCCGTGGCGCTCAACGGCGGCCGTCCCGACCCCGACGGCTCCTACGGCCGCTACTTCACCAGCGACGGCAACCTCAACAAGGTCGCCGGCTACAGCTCCGACAAGCTGGACAAGCTGTTCGCCGAGGGCAAGGCGACCACCGACCAGGCCGCCCGCAAGGCGATCTACGACCAGGTGGCCGCCGAGCTGGAGGACAACGCGGCCTGGATCTGGCTGTTCTCCGGCTACACCTACACGGCGACGACCTCGGGCGTGCAGGGCTTCACGCCGATGGCCAACGGCTCGCTGCAGTCGCTGCGCGCCGCGTCCGTCTCCTGACATGAGAGCGTTCCTCCGCAACCGGGCCGTCCGGCGGGCGGCGGGCACGGCGGGCACCCTGTTCGGGGTGGCGGTGTTCGTGTTCGTCATGCTCCGGGCGATCCCCGGCAACCAGATCACCGCGGGCCTCGGCACCGAGGCCGCCGCGCTCACCCCGGCCCAACAGGCGGCGCTGGAGCGCTACTACGGGCTCGACCGGCCCCTGGTCGCGCAGTTCTTCGCCTGGCTCGGCAACATGTTCACCGGCAACTTCGGCTACTCCGCCCGCAACCAGCAGAGCGTCCTCGACCTCACGTTGCGCTCGCTGCCGGTGACGGCCGAGCTGGCGGTGCTGTCGATCCTGCTGGCGCTGCTCATCGGGGTGCCGCTCGGCATGCTGGCCGCCTCCCGCCCGAACGCGGCGCGGGACGCGCTCGGGCAGGTCGTGAGCCTCGCCGGGCTGTCGATCCCGGCGTTCCTGCTGGCCACCACGCTGCTGTCGGTGTTCGCCGCCTCGTTCGGCTTCAACCCCAACGGGCAGGGCTTCGCGACGCTGGCCGAGGACCCGCTGCTCAACCTGCGGCAGATGGTCCTGCCCGCGCTCGTGCTGGGCTTCGGCATCGCCGCGCCGATCCTGCGCACCACCCGGGCGGCGGTGCTGGAGGTGCGCTCGGAGGACTTCGTCCGCACCGCCCGCGCCAAGGGCGTGCCGGAGCGGCGGCTGCAGGTCAGGCACGTGCTCGGCAACGCGCTCGTGCCCATCGTCACCATGACCGGCCTGCAGTTCGGCTACCTGCTCGGCGGCGCGGTCGTGGTCGAGCAGATCTTCTCCGTGCCCGGCATCGGGCGGCAGGTGCTGCTCGGCATCCAGCAGAAGGAGTACGCGGTCGTGCAGAGCACCGTGCTGGTGATCGCGCTGGCGTTCGTGCTGGTGAACCTGCTGACCGACGTGCTCTACCGGGTGATCGACCCGCGGGTGAGGGCGTCGTGAGCGCGCTGCGCAGGAGCCCCGCCGCGGTGTCGGGAACGGTGATCCTGGTGCTGCTGGCCGTGGTGGCGGCGCTGTCGTTCCTCGGGCTGCTGCCCTATGACCCGATCGCGCAGAACCCGCCGGAGCGCTTCCTCGCGCCGTCGGGGTCGCACCTGTTCGGGACCGACCAGTTCGGCAGGGACGTGTTCGCGCGGGTGGCGGCCGGGGTCGGCAACTCGGCGCTCATCGCGGTCGTCGCGGTGGCGTTCGCGACCGCGCTCGGCACGCTCGGCGGCCTGGTGTCCGGCTTCTACCGGGGCCTGGCCGACGGCGCGATCGGCGGGGTGACGAACGTGCTGTTCGCGTTCCCGCCGCTGCTGCTGGCGCTGTCGCTGGCGTCGGTGCTGGAGCGCAACTGGTTCACCGTGGCGGTGGCCATCGCCATCGTGTACGTGCCGATCTTCATCCGCGTCACCCGCGGCCCCGTGCTGTCGCTCAGGGAGATCGAGTACGTCAAAGCCGCGGTGGCGACCGGCCAGAGCCGCGCGCAGATCATGTTCCGGCACGTGCTGCCCAACATCACCTCGATCATCGTCATCCAGGTCGCCCTGTCGTTGTCCTGGGCGGTGCTGACCGAGGCGTCGCTGAGCTTCCTGGGGCTCGGCACGCCGCCTCCCGCGCCGTCGCTCGGCTCGATGATCTTCGAGGCGCGCAGCCTGGTGTTCGTGGCCCCGTGGACGCTGATCGCGCCTGGCGCGGTCGTCGTGCTGCTCGTGGTGGGGCTGAACCTGCTGGGCGACGGCCTGCGTGACACACTCGACCCGCGAAACCGAGGTAAGCGGTGAATCTGACCAACCTGACCACAGAAGCGGCCGACCCCCGCTTCTCCGGCATCGACACGATGAGCGTCGCGGAGCTCGCCGCGACCATGAACGCGGCCGACGCCACCGTCCCCGCCGCCGTGGCGGGAGCGCTGCCCCAGATCGTCGCGGCCATCGAGGCCACGGCCGAGCGCATGCAGCGCGGCGGGCGGCTGATCTACGTGGGTGCGGGCACGCCGGGGCGGCTCGGCGTGCTGGACGCCTCCGAGTGCCCGCCGACCTTCGGGACGCCGCCCGACCAGGTGTTCGCGATCATCGCGGGCGGCCCGCGGGCGATCGTCGCGCCCTGCGAGGGGGCCGAGGACGACGAGGAGGCCGGCGCCGCCGCGATCGACGGGGCCGGCGTCGGGCCGCTCGACACCGTCGTGGGCATCGCCTCCAGCGGGCGGACGCCGTACGTGGTGGCCGCGGTGCGGCGGGCGGCCGAGCGCGGCGCGCTGACCGTGGGCCTGGCCTGCAACACCGGTACGCCGCTCGGCGCGGCGGCCGCGTACGCCGTGGAGGTGCCGGTCGGGCCCGAGGTGATCAGCGGCTCGACCCGGCTCAAGGCGGGCACGGCGCAGAAGCTCGTGCTCAACATGTTCTCGACCATCGTCATGGTGCGGCTCGGCAAGACGTACGGGAACCTGATGGTGGACGTGCGGCCGAGCAACGGCAAGCTGCGCGAGCGGGCCGTGCGCATCGTGCGCGCGATCACCGGGGCCGGGCGCGCCGAGGCGCTGTCCGCGCTGCGGCAGAACGGTTTCAACGTCAAGCAGGCGGTCGTCGCCTCGCGCTTCGACCTGACGCCCCAGGAGGCCGCGGCGCGGCTGGCCGGGGCCGGCGGGCGGCTGCGGGCGGCTCTTGGGGAGCGGGTATGAGGATTCTCGGGATGATCTCCGGCACCTCGCACGACGGCATCGACGTGGCCGTCGTCGACTTCACGCCGGAGGGTGAGGTGCTGCGCGGCCGGGTCGGGCACACGGCGAGCACGCCGTACCCGGCGGAGCTGCGGGCGCGGCTGCTCGCGGCGCTGCCGCCCGCGCCCGTGACGCTGGCGGAGGTGTGCGTGCTGGACACGCTCATCGGGCAGTGCTTCGCCGAGGCCGCGGCGGCGGCGATCGAGGCGGGCGGGCCGGTCGACCTGATCGTCTCGCACGGGCAGACGGTGTTCCACTGGGTGGAGGAGGCGCACGCGCGCGGCACCCTGCAGATCGGGCAGCCGGCCTGGATCGCCGAGCGGACCGGCGTGCCGGTGCTGTCGGACGTGCGCATCCGCGACATCACGGCGGGCGGGCACGGCGCGCCGCTGGTGTCGGTGCTGGACGGGCTGCTGCTGGGCGGCCTGGAGAACGGCGCCGCCGCGCTGAACCTGGGCGGCATCTCGAACATGACCGTGCTGCGCGACGGCCGGCTGTACGCCTACGACATCGGCCCGGCGAACGCGCTCATCGACGCCGTGGTGACCGCCCGCGGCCTGGACCCGAGGGGCTACGACGCCGGCGGCGCGATCGCGGCCTCCGGGCGGGTGCACCCCGGTCTGCTGGCGGCGCTGCTGGACGAGCCCTACTACCGGCTGGCCCCGCCGAAGAGCACCGGCAAGGAGCTGTTCCACCTGGGCTACGTGGAGGCCGCCCTGGCGGGCCTGCCAGAAGGGGGCACGGACGGGGAGGTGAGCGACGCCGACCTGGTGGCGACGCTCGCCGAGCTGACCGTGCGGACCGTGGCCGCCGACGTGCGAGCCGCGGGGGTGGCGACGCTGGTGGTCTCGGGCGGCGGCTGCCGCAACCCGGTCATCATGGACGGCCTGCGCGCGGCCCTGCCCGGCGTGCGGGTGTCGCCGTCGGACGCCTACGGGGCGCCCGCCGACGACAAGGAGGCCATCGCGTTCGCGCTGATCGGCTGGCTGAGCGCGCACGGCCTGCCCGGCACGGTGCCCGGCGGGACGGGCGCGTCCGCGCCGCGCGTCCTCGGCACGCTGACCCCGGGCGCGGGGCCGCTGGTGCTGCCCGCGCCGGTCACGTCGCCGCCCCGATCGCTGGTGCTGGCCCGATGAGCGGGGTTCCGGCCGCCGCCGAGCGGCCGCCCGAGCCGCCGCCCGGCCTGATCACCGCCGCCCGCACGCCGTGGTTCGACCTCGACGAGTGCACCGGCCACCGCACCGTCCGCCAGGAGGGCGGGGCGCTGGCCGGCGAGGCCCCGATGACGCCGGACACCCACCACGACCTCGCCTCGGTCACCAAGGTCGTGGCGACCACGACGGCGCTCATCCGGCTGGTGTCGGAGCGGCTCGTGGACCTGGACGCGCCGCTGAGCGCGTACCTGCCGCACTCGTACGAGGCGATCACCGTACGGGACCTGCTGCTGCACCGGGGCGGCCTGTGGGAGTGGTGGCCGCTGTACGTGCGGGCCGACCTGCCGCCGCCCCGCTACCGGCCCGGCCGCGCCCGGCACTACTCCGACCTCGGCTTCATCCTGCTCGGCCGGATCGTCTCGGCCGTGACGGGGCTGCGGCTGGACCGGGCCGTGGCCGAGCTGGTGACCAGGCCGCTCGGCCTGACCCGCACCACCTACGCCCGGCCCACGGGCACCGAGGTCGCCATGAGCGCGCTCGACGACCGGGTGGAGATGACCATGCTCGACACCGGCCGCCCGTACCCGGTCCCCTACCGCAGCTCCGACTTCGCGGGCTGGCGGCGCGGGCCGGTGCTGGGCGAGCCGGCCGACGGCAACGCCTTCCACGCCCTCGGCGGCGTCGCCGGGCACGCGGGGCTCTTCTCGACCGTGCCCGACCTGCTGCGCTACTGCCTGGTGATGTCCCGGTACGAGGAGCACGACCGTCTGTGGCGGCCGGAGACGGTCCGCGAGTTCTTCGCCCCCGGCCCCGACCCCGAGCAGGCGCTCGGCTTCCGCCGCTACGCCCTCGACCTGGGGGGCGAGAGCGTGACCGTGCTCGGCCACCCCGGGTACGTCGGCTGCGCGATCGGCTTCGTCCCCGGCCGGGACGTGGCCCTGGTCGTGGCGAGCAACCGCCTGCTCGTCACGGGCGAGCCGACGCCGACCGACGACCTCTGGCACGGCCTGCTGCAGGCCGTCACGCGACAGACGAGGAACGCATGACCCCGCTCCTGGAGATCCGCGGCCTGTCGGTCGCCTTCCGCACCCGCAAGCAGGACGTCACCGCCGTACGGAACGTCTCGATGGACATCCTGCCCGGCCAGACCGTCGCGGTCGTCGGCGAGTCGGGCTCGGGCAAGTCGACCACGGCCGCCGCGATCAACCGGCTCCTGCCGGACAACGGCCGCATCACCGCCGGGGAGATCCTGTTCGAGGGGCGCGACCTGGCGCGGGCGAGCCGCAGGGAGATGACCGCGATCCGCGGCGCGGGCATCGGCCTGGTCCCCCAGGACCCCATGTCGAACCTCAACCCGCTCATGAAGGTCGGCGACCAGATCGCCGAGGCCCTGGAGGTGCACGGCGCGGCCACCGGCAGGGCGGCCCGCGCGCGGGTGCTGGAGCTGCTGGACCTGGTCGGCATCCCCGACCCGGAGCGGCGGATCGGGCAGTACCCGCACGAGTTCTCCGGCGGCATGCGCCAGCGGGCGCTGATCGCCATGGGGCTGGCCTGCCGGCCGCGGCTGCTCATCGCCGACGAGCCCACCTCCGCGCTGGACGTCACCGTGCAGCGGCGCATCCTCGACCAGCTCGCCGCGCTCACCGCGGAGATGGGCACGGCGGTGCTGCTCATCACGCACGACCTGGCGCTCGCGGCCGAGCGGGCGGACGTGGTGGCCGTGATGTACCAGGGCGAGATCGTGGAGACGGGACCGGCGGGCGAGATCCTGGCCGCGCCCGGCCACGACTACACCAGGCGGCTGCTGCGCGCGGCCCCGAGCCTGTCGTCGGTGCGCGTGGCCGAGCCTCCGGGACCGCCGCCCGAGGACCTGGTCGTGGTCGAGGGGCTGCGCAAGGTCTTCCCGCTGCGCGGCACGGACGAGGAGCTGGTCGCGGTGGACGACGTGTCCTTCCGGATCCCGCGCGGGCGTACCGTCGCGATCGTGGGCGAGTCCGGCTCGGGCAAGTCCACGACCGCCAACCTGGTGCTCGGCCTGGAGGCGGCCACCGCGGGCGGCATCCGGTTCGACGGCACCGACCTGGCCGGGCTGGGGCGGCGCGAGCTGTTCGCCTTCCGCCGCCGGGTGCAGCCGGTCTTCCAGAACCCGTACGCCTCGCTCGACCCCCGCTACACCGTCGAGAAGTCGATCACCGAGCCGCTGCGCGTGCACGGCGTGGGCACCGCGGCCGAGCGCCGCAAGGCCGCCGCCGATCTGCTGGAGCAGGTGTCGCTGCCGGCGTCGATGGGCGAGCGGCTGCCGCACGAGCTGTCCGGCGGCCAGCGACAGCGGGTGGCCATCGCGCGGGCCCTCGCCCTGTCGCCCGAGCTGGTCGTGCTCGACGAGGCGGTCTCCGCGCTCGACGTGCTGGTCCAGGCGCAGATCCTGGAGCTGCTCGGCGAGCTGCAGCGCGAGCTGGGCCTCAGCTACCTGTTCATCAGCCACGACCTGGCGGTGGTCCGGATGATCTCGCATCAGGTGCACGTGATGCGGCGCGGCCGGATCGTGGAGAGCGGCACGACGGAGGAGATCTTCGACCGGCCGGCCGACGGCTACACGCGGGAGCTGCTGGCCGCCATCCCCGGGGGGACAGAGTAGGAGGGTGAAGATCCTCCTTGTGCAGCCGCCGCGCTACTCCCCCGACGGCCACGCCAACTTCGACGCCGTCGAGGCGCTGGTCACCCCCGGCTCCGCCGAGCTGATGATCCTGCCCGAGCTGGCCGGCGCGTCCCTGCCGCGCGCCGACTATTTAGCGAGGGTGCGGGAGCTGGCCAGGGGCTCGGGGATGGCGGTGGTCGGCGGCTCCCACTACGACGACTCGGCCCCCGGCGGGCGGGTCAACCGGGGCGCGGCGGCCGGCCCGGACGGCACGCTGCTCACCGAGTACGACAAGGCCCACCCCTACGGGCTGGAGCTGCGCTCCGGCGTCGTCCCCGGACGTCCCGGCGGCGGCTTCGAGCTGCACGGCCGCCGCCTGCACGTGCTGCTCTGCGCCGACCTGTGGTATTCGGCCAGCCTGGCGGGCGCGGACGGCCCGGACGCCGTGCTGGTGCCCGCCTTCTCGGTGACCCGCTGGGACGGCCCCGCCCCCGCCCGGCAGCTCTGGCAGCACATGAGCGTGGCCCGCGCGTACGAGTTCATGACGTACGTGGCCGTGAGCGACTGGCACCACGAGACCACCTACCACGGGCATCCGTGCGCGGGCGTGACCGGTCTCGCCAACCCCTGCCCGCACACCCATACCGGTTTCTTCACCGGGCCGCCCGACGACGCCGTCTCCGTCCACGAGCTGGACTTCGGCCGTCTGGACGCCTTCCGCCGCGACCGGTCAGAGCGCGGCTTCCGTTAGGGCTTACCTGCGATAGTTGAAAGGCATACGGTTGACGTATGGCTGAGACCCCCGATCAGGTGCACTGGCGCGGCGTGCACCATCTCGCCCTGGTGACCGCGGACATGGACGCCACCGTGCGCTTCTGGCACGGCGTGCTCGGCGCCCGGCTCGTCGCCACCCTGGCCGTCCCCGCGTTCAAGCACTACTTCTTCGACGTCGCGCCCGGCAACACGGTCGCCTTCTTCGAGTACGCCGACCAGCCGCTCGACAGCTTCGCCAAGCCCGCGGGCGTCCCGTACGCGCGGGCGGCGCAGTTCGACCACCTGTCGCTGCACCTGCCGGACGAGGAGGCGCTGAACCGCATGCGCGACCGGCTGAAGGCGCACGGCTGCGAGGTCACCGACGTCATCGACCACGGTTTCCTGCGCTCGATCTACTTCAGCGACCCCAACGGCATCGCCCTGGAGGCGTCCTGGTGGACGCTCGACCCGACCGGCCGCCCGGCCGACCACTCCGACGAGCGGCTGTTCGCCGACCCCGACCCGGTGCCGGCCGTGCGCGAGCTGCGCGAGGAGGGCCGGCTGCGCCACACGGTCGCCACCCGGCTGGTCGACGGCGTGATCGAGGACCTGCGCCGCGAGGGCATCACGCTGGAGCGCTGAACGGGACGGGCACCCCCGGAGCGCGGTCCAGGGGTGCCCGGTCTGCCCGGCCGTCAGGCGCAGGTGTAGGTGGAGGGAGTCTGCGTGTTCCCGCTCGGGCGGCTCACCTGGAAGCCGAACGAGGTGGCGGCGTTCGGGGCCAGGTTGCCGTTGTAGGCGGCGTTCTTGGCGGTCACGGTCTGGCCGCTCACCGTCAGGGTGGCGTTCCACGAGCCGACCAGGGTGTGCCCGGCGGGCAAGGTGAAGGTGACGGTCCAGCCGGTGACGGCGGAGGTGCCGGTGTTGGTGACGGTCACGGGCTGGACCACGTAGCCGCCGCTCCACTGGGTCTGCACGGTCCCGGTGGCGGTGCAGCCGCCGCCCCCGCTCGGCCCGTCCTGGGTGGTGAACGTGGCGAGCGCGGAGTTGCCGGACAGGTTGCCCGCGCCGTCCCTGGCGCGCACGTACACCTGGTACTGCGTGCTGGGGCTCAGCCCGGTCAGCGTGATCGAGGCGGTGCTGCTCTGGCCGAGCAGCGTGTCGGTGGCGCCCTGCTCGCGGTAGACGTTGTAGCCGGCCAGGCCGCTGCCGCCGGTGTCGGTGGAGGCGCTCCAGGTCAGCGCGGCGGAGTTGGAGGTGACCGTGCCGACCGTCGGCGTGCCGGGAGTGCTCGGCGGGGTGGTGTCGCCGCTCGTGCCGCCCGCCAGCGCGTCGTGCACGGCCGTGTACGCCGGCTTCTGCTGGTAGTTGGCGTCCCACGGCAGCGCGAAGCCCTCGTTGGGGAAGGTGTCCGGCACCCAGGAGTGCTTGTCGGTGAAGCCCCAGATGGTGACGCCGGCGCAGGCGGTCACCGCGAGGCAGGCGTTGACGACGTTGCGGTAGTAGGTGGCCTGGGTGGTGTCCTTGGAGCTGTCGCGCGGCGTCGGCATGCGCACGTCGAGCTCGGTGACCCGGACCTGCACGCCGAGCGCGGCGAAGCGCTCCATGTTCCGCTGCATGTCGCTCGGGAAGCCGTACTGGATGGAGAGGTGGCTCTGCAGGCCCACGCAGTCGACGGGGACGCCCTGCTGGCGCAGCGACGAGACGAGGTTGTACATCGCGGTGCTCTTGGCGTTGATGCCCTCGACGTTGTAGTCGTTGATGCACAGCCGGGCGTCGGGGTCGGCGGCGCGGGCGGCGCGGAAGGCGTCGGCGACGAAGCTCTGGCCCAGCGTGTTGTACCAGAACGACGAGCGCCAGCCGCCGTTCTCGTCGAAGACCTCGTTCACGACGTCCCAGGAGACCACGGCCGGGTTGTCGGCGTAGTGGCCGACGACCTGGGCGATGTGGCTCTGCATCGCCGAGCGCATGGCGCTGGCGCCGAGGCCCTGCACCCAGCCGGGCGTCTGCTGGTGCCAGACCAGGGTGTGGCCGTGGACCTGCTGGTTGTTCTGGGTGGCGAAGGCGACGATCTGGTCGGCGCCACTGAAGGTGAACTGGCCCGGGTTGGGCTCGGTGGACTCCCACTTCATCGCGTTCTCGGCGGTGATCTGGTTGAACTCGGTGCCCGCGATGGTGCGGTAGGAGGTCTCACTGCCGAGCGGGCCGGTGGCGAGCGCCGTGCCGATGAACTTGCCCTTGGCCGCGGCGTGCGTGCGCAGCGGCGCGGACGCCTGGGCCGAGGTGGTGGGCAGCAGGAAGGCTGCGAAAATCCCCAGCAAAGTGAGGATTCTGACGAGCGCGGACGAAAGCACGGACATCGACCTCCGGGGGGCGGGGCATTCGATCCGAAAGTTTCGATCCCTCATGGATCGCATCGCCGACGGTATTGACAGGCCCGTTCAGGGTCAATGCCGGGGCTCGCCGGACGCCAAAGCAGCAGTTGGGAGCCTGAAAGTATCGGCACAGTCATGAAAGTTTCATGAAGAACGTAACTCTAGCGAAACGTACTGACCGGTCGGTACTGTGACTTATCCAGAATAATCGTCCACAGCGGGGAGCGTTCTGCAGATGACCCTTACGCACGCCCAGGTCCAGGCCCAGCTCACCGGCCCCGGCCAGCTCTTCGAGATGGAGGAGATAGGCGACACCGGGGTACGAACGTGGAAGCACGCACCCACCCATTTCCGGGCGCTGCTGGAGATGAGCAGGTTCCACGGCGAGAAGGTCTTCCTCGTCTACGAGGACGAGCACATCACGTTCGAGGACCATTTCCGCCGTGCCGCGACGCTGGCCCACCGCCTGATCGACGAGTACGGCGTGCGCAAGGGCGACCGCGTGGCCGTGGCCATGCGCAACTACCCGGAATGGGTGATCTCCTTCTCCGCCGTGCTGGCCGCCGGAGCCGTCGCCGTGCCGCTCAACGCCTGGTGGACCGAGAACGAGCTGGCCTACGGCGTACACGACTCCGGCGCGAAGGTGCTCATCGCCGACGGCGAGCGGGCCGGACGGCTGGCCTCCACCGGCGTGCCGATGATCGTCACCAGGGGCGAGGCCACCGGCGGGGCGCGGGCGTTCGCCGACGTCCTGGGCGAGGTCACGGCCGACGTGACGCTGCCCGAGGTCGAGCTGTCCCCCGAGGACCCGGCCACGATCTTCTACACCTCCGGCACCACCGGCAACCCCAAGGGCGCGCTCGGCAGCCACCGCAACATCGGCCAGTCCCCCATGACCGTCGCCTACGGCCTCATGCGCGCGGTGGCGCTGGCCGGCAAGGACCCGGCCGCGGCGACCGGGACCCGCCGGATCACGCTGCTGACCGTGCCACTGTTCCACGTCACGGGCTGCTTCTCGGCCATGACGACGACGATGTTCAGCGGCGGCGGCCTGGTGCTCATGTACAAGTGGGACGCCGGGCAGGCGCTGCGCCTCATCGAGCGGGAGAAGGTCAGCGCCATGATCGGCGTACCGACCAACGCCTGGCAGCTCATGTCGCACCCCGACTTCGACAAGCACGACCTGTCGTCCCTCTCCACGCTCGGCTACGGCGGCGCCCCCGCCCCGCCCAAGCTGCTGGAGCGCATCACCACCAACCTGCCCGACCGCGCGCCCTCCAACGGCTACGGCATGACCGAGACCAGCGCCCTCGCGATCGGCAACGGCGGCGCCGACTACCACGCCAAGCCGGACAGCATCGGCGTGCCCTCACCCGTCGTGGACGTACGCGTCGTGGACCCGATGGGCGAGCAGCTCGCCCCCGGCGAGGTCGGCGAGCTGTGCATCCGCGGCCCCAACGTCATCCTCGGCTACTGGAACAAGCCCGAGGCCACGGCCGAGACGTTCGTCGACGGCTGGGTGCACACCGGCGACCTGGCGAAGATCGACGAGGACGGCTTCGTCTACATCGTGGACCGCGCCAAGGACATGGTCATCCGCGGCGGCGAGAACGTCTACTGCGCCGAGGTCGAGGCGGCCCTGTTCGAGCACCCGGCGGTGGACGACGCCGCCGTGATCGGGGTGCCGCACGACGAGCTGGGCGAGGAGGTCGGCGCCGTCGTCAGGCTCGCGCCGGGCGCCTCGGTCACGGCGGACGAGCTGCGGGAGTTCCTGGCCGGGCGGCTGGCCAAGTTCAAGATCCCGGTGCACGTGTGGTTCCGCGAGGGCGAGCTGCCGCGCAACCCCGGCGGCAAGATCCTCAAGACGCACCTGCGCCGCGAGGTCCTCGGCACGTCCTGATCAGCTACGGCGGCGCGGTCGCTCCGAGGGGGCGACCGCGCCTTCTTGCGCCCATTTTCGCCGCCGTCTCCCCAGCTCAGCCCCCGTTTCCGCACCTTCGCTTACCTGACGCGTAATCGCGCCCCCTACCCCGTGGCTGACATCTTCGAGGTGTCGCAAGGACAGCCACCCCAAGGAGGGCCCGATATGACCGCCGTAACCGTCACCGCCGACAAGGCCAGATTCCTGCGCCTCGCCCTTGTCGCCGACGCCGTCGTCACCGGCGGCAACGGCCTGGTCTACCTCGCCTTCGCCGGCCCCGTCGCCGACCTGCTCGGCCCCGACACGGGCCTGCTGCGCGGCATCGGCGCCTTCCTCCTGGTCTACGGCGTGGCCGTCGGCCTGCTGGCCACCCGCCGCGACCTCGGACAGGCCGGCCCGCGGACCGTGATCGCCCTGAACGCCGCCTGGACCCTCGGCAGCCTCGCCGCCGTGGTGACCGGAGCCCTGGGCCTCACCACCGTCGGCGCGATCTGGGCCATCGCCCAGGCCGTCACCGTGGCCGCCTTCGCCGAGCTGCAGATCATGGGCCTGCGCAAGGCCCGCGTCAGCTGAACGAACAACCCCTGAGGAGATGACGATCATCATGGACAACACCCTCGTCGAGCGCTACGTCGCCGCCTGGAACGAGACCGACGCCGAGGCCCGCGCCAAGGCCGTGGCCGAGCTGTGGACCGAGGACGCCACCTACACCGACCCGCTGGCCGACGTGGCCGGGCACGACGGCATCGCCGCCGTGATCGCCGGCGCGCAGGGCATGTTCCCCGGCCTGGTGTTCACCCCGGGCGAGGTGTACGACGCCCACCACCACATCGCCCGCTTCACCTGGCACCTCGGCCCCGCGGACGGGGAGCCGGTCGCCGTCGGCTTCGACGTGGTGGAGCTGGCCGAGGACGGCAGGATCCGCCGGGTGCTGGGCTTCCTGGACCGGGTCCCGGCCGCCTGACCCGCCATCGACAGGGCCCCGGGGGGAACGCCCCCGGGGCCCTGTCGCGTTTCGCGATCCGAAATCGATTTGCGGTTTTCCGCCCTCGCCCCGGACAATCTGAGGTCGTGCCTGGCCTCGTCAAACGCATCTTCCGTGACCTCCGTATCGACGTGAGCCCGTTGCGCGACTCCCGGGACTACCGGCTGATGTTCGCCTCCGGGCTCATCACGATGTTCGGCACGTTCATCTCCGTGGTGGCGGTGCCCTACCAGATGAAGGAGCTCACCGGCTCCTACCTGGCGGTCGGGCTGGTCAGCCTGGCCGAGTTCGTGCCGATGGTGGTGTGCGGGCTCTGGGGCGGCGCCATCGCCGACGCCCTCGACCGCCGCAAGATCATCGTACTGAGCGAGCTGGGACTGCTGTTCACCTCGCTCGCGCTCATGGTCAACGCCATGCTGCCCACGCCCCAGATCTGGGTCCTCTACGTGATGGGCGCGATCTCCACCGGCATCGGCTCGCTCCAGCGGCCCAGCATGGAGGCGTTCTTCCAGCAGGTCGTCAAGCACGAGCAGCAGGCGGCGGCCGCGGTGCTGTCCAGCCTCCGCTGGAACTTCGGCGCCATCGTGGCCCCGGCGCTCGGCGGCCTGCTGGTGACCTCGGCGGGGGTCGCGGCGGCGTACGGGGTGGACGCGCTGACCTTCCTCGGCTCGCTGGTGCTGCTGTGGCGGATCCGGTCGCTGCCGCCCGCCGAGGACGCCGCGCCCGCGTCGCTGCGCTCCCTGGTCGAGGGCGTCCGCTACGCGGTGGGACGCCGCGACCTCATGGGCACCTACCTGGTGGACATGGCGGCCATGGTGTTCGCCATGTCGACGGCGCTGTTCCCGTTCCTCGCCGACCAGTTGCGCGCGCCACAGGCGCTCGGGCTGCTGTACTCGGCGGGCGCGATCGGCGCGCTGATCGCCTCGCTCACCGGGGCGTGGGCGGCCCGCGTGCACCGCCACGGCCTCGGCGTGATCGTCGCGGCGGCCCTGTGGGGCGCGGCCGTGGCGCTCGCCGCGCTGGCCCCGAACATCTGGCTCGTCGTCGTCTGCATCGCCCTCGCGGGCGCGGCCGACATGATCAGCGGCATCTTCCGTTCGACCATGTGGAACCAGACGATCCCGAGCGAGCTGCGCGGCCGGCTGGCCGGCATCGAGCTGCTCTCCTACGCCAGCGGCCCGATGCTCGGCAACGCCCGGGCGAGCCTCATGGCCAACCTCGGCGGCGTCCGCTTCTCGCTGGGCGCGGGCGGCCTGCTCTGCGTCGGCGCGGTGCTCGCCCTGGCCGCCGCGCTGCCGTCGTTCCGCCGCTACGACGCCCGCACCGACGAGCACGCCCTCGCCGAGAAAGCCCGCCGCCAGGTCGCCACCCAGTCGACCTGACCCAACCCACGTAACCTCGCCCGCACGCCGGCCGGCCTCCCAGCCCGCCCCGGGCCGACCGGCGCCTCAGCCCGCCCCGGGCCGGCCGGCGTCTCAGCCGGTCTCACGCCACCCGTCGTAACGCTCGGCCAGCTCGTCCAGGCCGGCCAGCGCCGCCTCGTCCAGCCCCTCCCCGAGCCCTTCCGCCACCACGAGCCACTGCGCGTCCTCGGCGTCGTCCTCCCCGGCCAACGTCTCACGCACCACCCGCGGCACCCCGAGCGCCGGATACCACTCCCCCAGCGTCTCGGCCACCTCCTCGGCATCCTCCCGCTCGCCGAACACCAACAACACCGTCATGCGCCCATTGTCCCAGCCGCGCCGCCGTATCCGACCGTTCACGTGGCGTGAGGAGAATAGGTTGGTAGCTTGAGACCATGACTGCCGAAGCGGTGACCGTTGAGATGACTTCTCCCTCACTGCCCGACTGGGTGTTTCCGCCTGCCCGAGGGTTCACTGCAGAAGACCTCGATCACATTGCGGATTTGCCTGCACACACAGAGTTGATTGATGGAAGCTTGGTTTTCGTGAGCCCCCAAGCCTCCTTCCACATGTGCGTGGTGTCGCTGCTGGAGGGCGAGTTGCGTCGCGCCGCCCCGGAGGAGCACCGCGTCCGGCGGGAGATGAGCGTGATCCTCGATCCCGCCCAGCGGCCCGAGCCGGACGTCTGCGTCGTCCGGGCCGACGCCGTCACGGGCGGGAGGCAGACCTTCTTCCGGGGGCAGGACGTCGTTCTGGTGGTCGAGGTGGTCTCGCCGGAGTCGCGCGTCCGGGATCGCAAGCGCAAGCCGGTGCTCTACGCGGAGGCCGGCATCCCGCACTTCTGGCGGATCGAGGAGCAGGCCGGCAAGCCGGTCGCCTACGTCTACGAGCTCGACCCCGCGACCGGCCTCTACGCCCTGACCGGCCTGCATCACGACCGGCTGAAGCTCACCGTTCCCTTCGACCTCGACGTGGACCTCGGCGAGGTCGACCGCATGTGAAAGGGCCGGCCCGGCAGAAGCCGGGGCCGGCCCTTCGACAGCCAGGGTCAGGAGCTGCGGAGCTGGGCGCCGACGCGGTCGGCGGCCAGCGCCACCGCGGCGTCCCTGGCCGCCGTCGTCTCCTCGACCGTCAGCGTACGGTCCGGCGCCCGGAAGCGCATCGTGTAGGCGAGCGACTTGTTGCCCTCGCCCACCTGCTCCCCGGCGTAGACGTCGAACAGCCGGATCGACTCCAGCAGCTCACCGGCCCCGTCGCGCAGCGCCGCCTCGACGTCGGCCACCGGCGTGAAGTCGGGCACGATCAGCGCGACGTCCTGGGTGGCCACCGGGTAGGCCGACACCGCGGGCGTCTGCACCGGCCCCGGCATGGCCTGCTCCAGCCGGGTCAGCTCCAGCTCCATGGCCGCAGTGCGCGGCGGCAGCCCGTACGCCTCGATGACCCGCGGATGCAGCTCACCGGCGTGCCCCACCAGCGTGTCGCCCACGTAGAGCGCGGCGCACCGGCCGGGGTGCCACGGCTCGTGCTGGTCGGCGCTGATGGACAGCTCCAGCCGGGCCTCCCCGGCGACCAGCCGCGCGGCCTGCACGGCGTCGGCCCAGGACGCCTGGCGTCCCTTGCCCCACCAGCCGGAGCGTTCGAACTCCCCGGTCAGCACCACGGCGACCCGCACCGGCTGGTCGGGCAGCGCCGCCTCGATCGAGGCCAGCTCCTCGGGCGTGGGCCGCCGCTCGACGCCGAGCACCGGCGCGGTCTCGGGCGCGCTGGGCCGCGGCCGGTAGACCGGCCCCGTCTCGAACAGCGCCACGTCGGCGAAGCCGCGCCCGACGTTGCGTACCAGGGTCTTCAGCAGCCCCGGCAGCAGCGTGGTGCGCATGAGCGGCTCGTCCTCCGACAGCGGGTTGGCCAGCCGCATGGCCGCGCGCCGCGCGTCGTCGGCCGGCAGCAGCAGCCGGTCGAAGTCGTCGGGACTGATGAACGGGTAGCTCAGCACCTCGACGTAGCCGCCCTCGGCCAGCGCCCGCCCGGCCCGGCGGCGCAGCCGCTGCCCCTCGGTGAGCCCGGCCCCGGCGGGCGCGCTGGGCAGCACCGACGGCAGGCTCTCGTAGCCCTCCAGCCGGATGACCTCTTCGGCCAGGTCGTTGGGGTCGGTGAGGTCGGGCCGCCACGACGGCGGGGTGACGGTGATCATGTCGTCGCCGGTGACGGCCAGCCTGGCCGCCAGCGCGCCGCCGGTCACGACCCCGGTCGGGGCGACGCCGCCCTTGCGCACCGCGGGGTCGTCGCCGTCGGCCACGGTGCAGCCGACCTGCCGCAGCCGGGCGATCACGGTGTCCTTGGAGTAGGGGACGCCGGCCACCCGGCCCGGGTAGCTCGCGGGGATCGCGATCCGCGCGGGCGTGACCTCGACCTCGGCGTGCGTGACCCCGGGTCCGACCTGGGCGCCGCCCAGCTCGGCCAGCATGCGCACGGCCTTCCAGGACGCGACCAGCGGCAGCTCCCTGTCGACGCCGCGCTCGAACCGCTTGGACGCCTCCGACACGAGCCCGTGCCGGCGCGACTCCCGGGAGATGCCGGTGGCGGAGAAGTGGGCGGCCTCGATGACGATGTCGGTCGAGCCCTCGGAGATCTCCGTCTCCAGCCCGCCCATGGTGCCCGCCATCGAGATGGGCCCGGACTGGTCGGTGATGAGGATGTCGTCGGGGTCGAGCTCGCGTACGACGTGGTCGAGGGTCTCCAGCCGCTCGCCCGGCAGGGCCCGGCGTACGACGATCTCGCCCTGCAGCTTGCCCCGGTCGAAGGCGTGCAGCGGCTGCCCGAGCTCCAGCATCAGGTAGTTGGTGACGTCGACGGCCAGCGACACCGGCCGCATGCCGGCGCGCGACAGCCGGGTGCGCATCCACAGCGGGCTCGCGGCGGCCGGGTCGAACCCGGTCACCTCGCGCAGCACGAACCGGTCGCAGGCGGTCGGATCGGCGATCGAGGCCGGCCACGACGGCTCGTCCGTGGCGGGCACCTCGACGTCGGCGGGGTCGTGGAAGGCCACCCCGAACGCGGTGGCCGCCTCGCGCGCCACGCCGCGGATGGACAGCGCGTAGCCGATGTCGGGGGTGATCTCCAGCTCGATCACGTCGTCGCGCAGGCCGAGCAGCTCGACCACGTCGGCGCCGACCGGCGTGTCGGGCGGCAGCACCATGATGCCGCCGTGCTCGTCGCTCAGCCCGAGTTCGCGCTCGGAGCAGATCATGCCCTCGGACATGCGCCCGTACGTCTTGCGCGCCCCGACCTCGAACCCGCCGGGCAGCACGCCGCCGGGCAGGACGACGGGCACGCGGTCGCCGGCGGCGAAGTTGGTGGCGCCGCAGACGATCTCGCGCGGCGTCGCCTCCCCCACCTCGACCCGGCAGTGCCTGATCGGCTTCTTGAACCCGGTCAGCTCCTCGATCTCCAGCACCTCGCCGACGACGACGTTCTTGACGTCGTGGCCGTGGGAGGTGATGGCCTCGAGCTTGAGCCCGGCCGCGGTGAGCTTGTCGGCCACCTCGTGCGCGGTGACCGCCGGGAGATCGACATACTCCCGCAGCCAGGAGAGCGGGACCTTCATCAGATCTCCATTCCGAACGGGAGCGTGAAGCGCACGTCTCCTTCGACCATGTCACGCATGTCCTCGGCGTTGTGCCGGAACATCAGGGTCCGCTCGATGCCCATGCCGAAGGCGAACCCGGAGTAACGCGAGGGGTCGACGCCGCAGGCGACCAGCACCCGCGGGTTGACCATGCCGCAGCCGCCCCACTCGATCCAGCCCTCCGACTTGCAGGTGCGGCAGGGCGGGTTGCCGGGGACCGCCGAGGCGCCGCGGCAGACGAAGCACTTGAGGTCCATCTCGGCGGACGGCTCGGTGAACGGGAAGTAGTTGGGCCGGAACCGGGTGGTGATGCCCTTGCCGAACATGACCTCGGCGAACCGGTCGAGCGTGCCCTTGAGGTGGGCCATGGTCAGGCCCTCGTCCACGGCCAGGCCCTCGGTCTGGTGGAAGACCGGGGTGTGGGTGGCGTCGAGCTCGTCGGTGCGGAACGTCTTGCCCGGCGAGATGACGTAGACCGGCAGCTCGCGCTGGAGCAGCGCGCGGATCTGCACCGGCGAGGTCTGCGTGCGCAGCACCATGCCGGAGCCGGTCGAGCCGACGAAGAACGTGTCGTGCTCGGAGCGGGCCGGGTGGTCCTGGGCGATGTTGAGCGCGTCGAAGTTGAACCACTCGCCTTCGAGCTCGGGCCCCTCGGCCACCTCGTAGCCCATGGCGACGAACGCGTCGGCGATGCGCTCCTGCAGCGTGGTGAGCGGGTGGCGGGCGCCGCGCGGCCGGCGGTCCCACGGCAGGGTGACGTCGACGGTCTCCTCGACGAGCACCCGCGCGTCGCGCTCGGCCTCCAGCTCGGCCTGGCGCGCGGCCAGCGCCTCGTTGATCGTTCTGCGCGCGCCGCCGACGCGCTTGCCCGCCTCGGCGCGGGCGGCCGGCGGCAGCGCGCCGATCTCGCGGTTGGCCAGGGCGATGGGCGAGCGGTCGCCCGCGTGCGCCAGCCTGGCCTGCTTGAGTGCGTCGAGGCTGTCGGCCGCCTTGATCGCCGCGATGGCGTCGGCCTCCATGCGCGACACCTCGTCGGCATGCAACGGTGTCACCTCGACGGGGTCGTAGTCAGACAAGAGTGAGCTCCGTATCCAGGGCTTGAGCGGAAAAGAGTCTAGTGGGGTCGGCCCACCGGCCCCGAATCCCGCTTGCCGGGCCTGTCAGGCGGACGTCGCGAAATCGGGGGTGCCGGTGGGCACGGTAAATCGGAACTCCGCCCCGCCCTCGGGCGCCCGCTGCACGACGATCGTGCCGCCGTGCGCCTCGACCAGGCCCTTCACGATGAACAGGCCGAGCCCGGTGCCGCCGCGACGGCGGCTGTTGCCGCCGCGCCAGAACTGCCGGAAGACGCGCGGGGCCAGCTCGGGCTCGATGCCCTCGCCCTCATCGCGGACCGACACGGCAACTCCCCATCCGACGGACTCGATCTCCATTGTCACGGTGCCGCGGCCATGGCGCAGCGCGTTTTCCACCAGGTTACTCAGAATCTGGTCAACTTTGTCCTGGTCGAGCCACGTCTCCGGCAGGTCGTCGTGGACGACGAGCCGGAACCGGTCCTCGGGCTCGCCCGCCGCGACCCGCCCGGCGATGATCCGGCGGGCGCGGGCCGGCAGGTCGACGACCTGGCGGCGCACCTCCAGCCGCCCGGACTCGATGCGGGAGACGTCGAGCAGCTCGGTGATGAGCCTGGTGACGCGGTCGGCGTCGTTGTTGACCGTCTCCAGCATGACGAGCTTCTGCTCTTCAGTGAAGCGGCTCCACTTGGCCAGCAGGGTCGCGGTGAACCCCTTGACGCTGGTCAGCGGCGAGCGCAGCTCGTGGGCAACGGTCGAGACCAGGTCGGCGCGGCTGCGCTCCAGCCGGGCGCGGGCGCCGCCGTCGCGCAGCGTGATCGCGACGCGCTCGACCTCGCCGCCGCGCTCCGGCTCGCGGACCAGCCGGGCGGTGACGTAGAGCTCCTGCCCGCCGGGCAGGTGCAGCGGCCGCTCCGGCACCCGGACGCGGCTGCGCAGCCCGCCCTCGGGGTCGAGCGCCTTCCACCAGTCGCGCCCGTCGTGGTCGCGGAAGGGGAACACGTCGTTCATGTGGCAGCCGACCGCGCGCTCCATGCGGACGCCGGTGAGCCTCGCGGCGGCGCGGTTGACGGCCAGCACCCTGCCATATCGGTCGGCCACGATGAGGCCGTCGGGAAGGTCGTCGATGGCTATCGTGCACGCGGCGGCCACTACTTGCCCGTCGGTTTCTGCGCCGTGCACGACCTCGCCTCCTCCGCCTACAACGCCGACAATAGCGGGTTTCCGGCCGCCTAGGGCACTCGCTGAGCCCTGGCGGAGGAGTAAAGGCATACCGCCGCGGCGGTGGCCAGGTTGAGACTTTCAGCCTGTCCGTAGATGGGCACTCTGACCACATCATCCGCTTCGGCGCGTATCTCCTCCGGCAGTCCCCAGGCCTCGTTGCCGAAGATCCACGCGGTGGGACCCGACAGATCGACGTCGTCGAGCGTGTGCTTGCCCGCGCCGTCGGCCGCCAGTACGCGCAAGCCTCGCTCCTTGAGTTGACGCACGGAGGGACTCACCGGTGCACCGATGACGACGGGCAGATGAAAAAGGCTTCCGGCGCTGGCGCGTACGCACTTGCCGTTGTACGGGTCCACGGAGGCGTCGGTGAACACCACCGCGTCGGCCCCCGCGGCGTCGGCCGCCCGCATGACGGTGCCGGCATTGCCCGGGTCGCGTACATGGGCGAGCACCGCGACCAGCCGCGGCGTGCCCTCCAGCGCCCGCTCCAGCGGCACGTGCACGAGCCGGCAGACCGCGACCAGGCCCTGCGGGGTGACGGTCTGGGTGAGCTCGGCCATGACCTCGCCGCTCGCCCGGTGCACCGGCACGCCCTGGAGCGTGGCCTCGGTGATCAGCTCGGCGTGGCGCAGCTCGGCCTCGGCCGTGGTGAACAGCTCCAGGGTGACGTCCGCCAGCCGCAGCGCCTCGCGCACCGCCTGGGGGCCCTCGGCCAGGAACTTGCGGTCCTGATCACGGAAGGCGCGCTTGGTGAGCCGGCGCGCGGCCTTCACCCGCGGCGACTTCACGTTGGTCAGCTCGGACCCGGCCATGCGACTCCCCCTGGGTCGTACACGTTCACTACTGCGGTCGTGCGGGTACAGCAAAGGGCCCACCGTCAACGGTGGGCCCTCGTCACAAAATGTTCAGCTCGCGGCCGGCGCGTTCACGTTCGCCGGCAGCGCCTTCTTGGCGGCCTCGACGAGCGTCGCGAAAGTCTGGCCGTCGTTCACCGCCAGGTCGGCGAGGATCTTACGGTCAACCTCGATGCCGGCCAGGCGCAGACCCTGGATCAGGCGGTTGTACGTCATGCCGTTCTGCCTAGCCGCGGCGTTGATCCGCTGGATCCACAGGCGGCGGAAAGCGCCCTTGCGGTCCTTGCGGTCACGGTAGGCATAGGTCATCGAGTGGAGCATCTGCTCCTTGGCCTTGCGGTACAGCCTCGACCGCTGGCCACGGTAGCCGCTGGCCCTCTCAAGGACGACCCTGCGCTTCTTCTTGGCGTTGAGCGCCCGCTTCACGCGTGCCATGTTTCTTCTCCCCGGGGAATCGCGCTACTTGCCGAGCAGCTTCTTGATCTTCTTGGTGTCGGCGTCGGAAAGGACGACCTCGTTCTTGAGACGGCGCGTCAGCGTGGACGACTTCCACTCGTTGTAGTGCGCGCGGTTGGCACGGCGACGCTTGATCTTGCCGGAACCGGTCAACCGGAACCGCTTCTTCGCACCACTGTGCGTCTTCATCTTCGGCATGTCGCCGTCTCTCCTCGTTTCGGTCGTGCCGGTAGCCGGGCCGGTGGTCGGCCGACCCGGTCGCGGCGTCTTTCGTCTGCCGGCGGCTGGCGCGGGGCGCTCTGTAAGGCTAACCCCTACCGGAGGTCACGCTTCCTGTGGGGAATCGTCCTCGCCGTCACGCTGTGCCTTGGCCGCCGCCTTCTCGGCCTTGGCCTCGGCCTTCTTCTTGTGCGGACCGATCACCATGATCATGTTGCGGCCGTCCTGCTTGGCGTGGGACTCCACGAAGCCGAGCTCCTGGACGTCGTCGGCCAGCCGCTGCAGCAGCCGGAAGCCGAGCTCCGGCCGGGACTGCTCGCGTCCGCGGAACATGATCGTGACTTTGACCTTGTCCCCCGCCTTGAGGAACCGCACCACGTGACCCTTCTTGGTCTCGTAGTCGTGCGGGTCGATCTTCGGCCGGAGCTTGATCTCCTTGATGATCGTGTGCGCCTGATTCTTGCGCGCCTCGCGCGCCTTCATCGCGGACTCGTACTTGAACTTGCCGTAGTCCATGAGCTTGCACACGGGCGGTCGAGCCGTGGCCGCGACCTCGACGAGGTCAAGGTCGGCTTCCTGGGCGAGCTTCAGGGCGTCGTGAATCGAGACGATGCCAACCTGCTCGCCGTTCGGGCCCACGAGGCGAACCTCGGGAACTCGGATACGCTCGTTGATGCGGGGCTCAGTGCTGATGGGGCCTCCTAGGTTTGCGATCCCTACGTGCTCGTCGTGCCCAAGGCCCTTCGCATTACCCCTAACGCGAAAAACCCCGCACGTCGCGCATGCGGGGCCACTGAGCTCTTTGGCTTTCGTGGCCTCGAGCTCCCCGGAGTAGTCCGGCGTGATCCTGGACCCGGCCACCTTTCGGTGACTCAGGTGGGAGGGAGACCTCCGCTTGCGCGTCCAGCAAACATGCCGGACCGATCAGAGAGCTACATTACCACAACAGCCAGGGACGCTCGAATCTTCCCGCCGGTCACAAACTTTCCCGGCCGTCAGGCCGGAACCCTCGGGCCGTCAGGCCGGGGCTGTGGCCGCCCGTCTGCGGATCTCGGCCTCGCCGGCCGCGCGCATGGCCTCCACCGGCACGTCCGCGCGCCCGGTCATCAGCTCCACCTGCCGCACCGCCTGGTGCAGCAGCATCGCGAAGCCGCCCACGACCGTGCCGCCCGCCGCCGCGACGGCCGCGGCCGCCCTGGTCGGCCAGGGCGAGTAGACCACGTCGAACAGCGCGGGCACCCGGGCCAGCCGGTCGGCGAAGGCGTCGGCCGCGCCGCCAGGCAGCGTCGAGACGACCAGGTCGGCCCCGGTGAACACGTCGAGCTTGTCGAGCGTCTCCACGGCCAGCGCCATGCCCAGCCGCTCGGCCACCTCGGCGGTCCCGGCGGCGCGGGCCGGCTCGCGGACCAGGAGGGTGGCGGCGTGCAGGCCGAGGTCACGCAGCGCCGCGAGCGTGGAGGCCGCCGTCGCGCCGCCGCCCAGCACGACGGCCGAGCGCGGAGCGTGGACGCCGGCCTCGGCCAGCGCCCGCACGATGCCGTACACGTCGGTGTTGTCGCCGTGGCGGCGCCCGTCACGGAACACCACCGTGTTGGCCCCGCCGACCTCGACGGCCAGCTCGGAGACGGTGTCGAGCAGCGGCAGCACGGCCCGCTTGAGCGGCATCGTGAGCGACAGTCCTGCCCAGGCGTCCTCGCCGGCGTCCTCATCGGCGCGGCCCTGTCCGCGCACCGGGGTCAGCTCGCCCAGCAGCTCCGGCAGGCGGGCCTCGTCGCACTCGAACGCCTCATAGCTCCAACCGGCCAGCCCCATCTCGCGGTAGGCGGCGCGGTGCAGGAACGGCGAGAGCGAATGGGCGATGGGCGACCCCATGACGGCGGCGCGCATCCGCGGCTCCTTCCCCTGACGAACAGCACGACCCTATCGCGGGCCGCGCCGCTCCTCGTACGACGCCGCCCACCTGCGATTCGTCGTCGCAGGTGGGCGGGGTCGGCGGGCGGGAGGGCGGGTCAGCCGCCGCAGCCGCCGTTCGCGGTGCACTCGGCGAGCAGCGCCTGCCGCTCGGCGTCCGTGGTGGCGAACTTGGTGACCGAGCTCTTGGGGTCGGTGGCCACGAAGTACAGCCAGGAGCCCTTGGCCGGGTTGAGTGCGGCCTCGATGGCGTGGTCGCCGGGGTTGGAGATCGGGCCCGGCGGCAGCCCCAGGTGCTTGTAGGTGTTGTACAGGGACTTGGTCTCCAGCTCGGCGTGGGTCGCGTAGGTGCGGTACTTGCCGAGCGCGTACATCACCGTGCTGTCCATCGACAGGGTCATCGGCGGGTTCCGCTCGAGGCGGTTGTAGATGACGCGGGCGATCTTCGGCATGTCCTCGGCGCGGCCGGCCTCGGCCTGGATGATGCTGGCGATGACCATGATCTCGTGCGGCTTGCGGCCGAGGGCCTTGGCGCCGCCTTCGAGGTCGATGCGCTCGGCGGTCTGGTTGAACCGCTTGACCATCTGCGCGAGCATCTGCTTCGGCGTGGCCGTGGGCTGGAACTCGTAGGTGGCGGGGAAGGCGTAGCCCTCCAGCTTGCCCCTGGCGTACGACGGCAGCTCCAGGTCGTCGGCCTGCTTGGCCGCGGCCTGGAACTCCTTGACCGGCTTGCCGGTCTCCTTCGCCAGCGTGGCCAGCGTGTCCGACAGCCGCAGGCCCTCCTTGAGCGGCACCCTGACCAGCAGCTTGTTGGTGGGGGTGAGCGCGTCGACGGCGGCGGCGGCCGACATCTTCTTGCGCATCTTGTACGTGCCCGGTTGCAGCGAGCCGCTCTTGTTGGCGTTGCCGATCGCGTTGGTGAACGCCCTGGCGCTGGCGACAACCCCCTGCTTCTCCAGCTCCTGCGCCACCTCCGACGCGCTCTGGCCGTCCTGGATCTCGATGACGACCTCTCCGGTGCCCTGACCGGTGTAGTCGTCGGGCACGAGAGCGTCGCTGAGCCAGAGGTAGCCGTAGTAGCCGCCGCCGCCGATGATGCCGGCCAGCACGACGAAGGCGAGCAGCGGCGCGATGAATCCACCCCGGTTACGACGGCGGCGGCGTCTCCGGTTGCCGCGGCCGCCCCGGGCGCGCCGTCGGGACTGACCTTCGTCGTCCTCGGCGCCGAGCAGCGTGTTCAGATCGAGATCGCTCATAGGTTCGCAGGCCAATCTCCCGGTACGGCCGGCCAGGCGTCAAGCGGAAGTGCCCAACCGGCACAGCTCACCGAGCGGAACTGGGGGGTCCGCCGATCATGTTCCCACGACCAGCGGAGATCACTCTGGGTAGCCATGCTAGAGGACAGAGAGAGGAGATGTGTCCCCTTCTGCGACATTTGCGCGGGAGCGCAGGAAGCCACGTCGAACATCAGCTCGTCCCGAGGTTCTTGTTCAACTCTTCCCGGTATCTCACGAACTCGCTCTCTTTGTTGGTGAATTTGGTGATTCTATGCGCCGGATCTGTCGTCACAAACCAGTGCCAATCGCCGTCCGCCGGGTTCAGAGCCGCCACCAGCGCCTTGGCGCCGGGATTGGCGATGGGGCCGGGAGGCAGCCCCTTGCGACGGTAGGTGTTGTACGGAGAGTCGACCTTGGTGTCCTTCTCGGTCACTCTCAGCGTCCGCCGCTTCTGCGCGTACAGGACGGTGCTGTCGATCTCCAGCGGGGTGCCCCGCTGGAGCCGGTTGTAGATCACCCTGGCGATCTTGGGGTAGTCGGCGTCGGTGCCGCCCTCGGCCTGGATCATGCTGGCCACCGTGACCGCCTCCAGCGGCGTCAGGTGCACGCGGGCGGCCTGCTCGGCCAGGCGGAGCCGGCGCGCCTCGGCGCCGAAACGCTCCACCATCGCCGCCAGCACGTCGACGGGGGTGTCGCCGGGCTCGATCTCGTACGTGGCCGGGAACAGGAATCCCTCCAGGCCGGGCGCGTACGACGGCAGGCCGACCAGCCCCTTGTCCACCGCCAGGAACTCGCGGAGCGACAGGCCCGTCTGCTTGGCCAGGCGGGCCAGCACTTCGCTCACCCGCATGCCCTCCGGCACGGTCACCCGCTTGACGACCCGTGAGCCTGCGTCGAGCAGCAGGTCCAGCGCCGCCGTCGCGGCCATGCCCTTGCGCAGGCGGTAGGTGCCGGGACGCAGCCGTCCGGTCACCGCGCGGTCCTCGGTCGCGCGTACGAACGACCCCGCGCTCGCCACCACCCCGGCGTCGGCCAGGGCCACGCCGATCGCCTGGGCGCTGGAGCCGGGCGGGATGCGGACCGTCACCGTGCCCTCGCCCCTGCCCTCGAAGTCGGCGGGGCTGAGATACGGCTTGACCACCACGATGACGCCGACACCGGCCGCGATCAACGTCACCGCCAGCCCGGCGGCCACCAGCCCCGCCTTGCGCGCGGCCCTCCGCCGCCCGCTCTTCCCGGCTTCAGCCGTCGTCCCGCCGTCCTGGTCGCCGGACACAGCCCCCGCGCCCTCGTGGCCGGCGGACCCGAATTCCACACCCTGGCCCTCGGCCGCGGGCCCCTCGCTGCCCTCGGCTGATTCCGGCCTCGCACCCGCGCCCCCGAGCGCTGGTCCATCGGCGGCGCCATCGCCCAGCCCGCGGGAGGTCTGTCCCGTGGAGGTCTGTCCGCTGGAGGCAGAGCCCTCGCTCAGGCCGGCGGGCGCCGTGGCATCGCCCTGGCTTCCAGGTGCTTCGGCAGTCTCTCCCGTCGCGTGGGCAGGCCCACTCACGCCGCCACGCGGAGCAGCCGAAGCCACCCCGACCGGCCCATCACGATCCGACCCGTCACCGGCCACCCCGACGGGCCCATCACGATCCGACCCGTCACCGGCCACCCCGACCGGTCTCGCACGATCCGACCCGTCACCGGCCACCCCGACCGGTCCGTCGCCGGCCGCCCCGGCCTGGTCGTCTTGCGGCTCCTCCGTTGGCCCGTCGATGGGGGTCGTTTTCGAAGGTGCGGCGTCCGTCGCGTCGTCGGTGGCCGGCCTGAGGCCGTCATCTCCCACGACCTCATCCTCGGAATCGAACGGGATGAGGTCACCGCTGTCGTCCTGCTCCTCGGGCAGGCGGCCGTCCGGTGTCTCGTTCACGGCGTCACCGCCCCGGCGCCCGCCGCGCTCCCCCGCCCCGTGCGCCCCCGGCTCATTGGGCAGGTCCGTCGGCCGCCGCGGGCGGTTCGACGGGCCTGCCTGGTGGTCTGTCGGTGGCGCGTTCGGAGTCGAGCGCGTCCTGCAGCAGCACGACGGCCGCCGCCTGGTCGACGACGCCCCGCTGCTTCTTGGCCTTGACGCCGCTGGCCCGCAGGCCGTGCTGGGCGGCGACCGTGGTCAGCCGCTCGTCGAACAGCCGGACGGGCGTCGGCGCGAGCCGGGCGGCGAGCCGCTCGGCGTAGGCGCGGGCCAGCTCCGCCGCCTGCCCCTCGCGCCCGGACAGCGACCGGGGCAGCCCCACGATGACCTCGATCGCCTCGTGCTCGGCGACGATCGCCGCGATGCGGTCGAGGTCGCCCTTGCCACGCCGGACGGTCTCGACCGGCGTGGCCAGCATCCCCGAAGGATCGCTGCGGGCCACGCCGACCCGCACGGAGCCGACGTCCACGCCGATCCGTGAACCGAACCTCATCTCAGCGTCAGCCGAGCTGACCCGCGATGGCCTCATCGACCAAGCGCAACGCCTCGCCGATCGCCTCCGGTCGCGTGCCACCGCCTTGCGCGACATCGTCCTTGCCGCCACCGCCACCCCCAAGCGCCTTGGCGGCGACGCCGACCAGCTGCCCAGCCTTGAGCCCCCGCTCGCGCCCCGCCTCGTTGACCGCGGCAACCACCACAGGCCGGTCGGAGGGGACACCGGCGATCACGACGACCGCCGGCCTGTCGGACGGGAACCTGCCACGCACATCAAGCGCGAGCTTACGCAGATCATCCGAGCCCGTGCCATCAGGCGCGCGGTGTGTCACGACGGAGACGCCGCGCTGGTCACGGGCCTGCGCCACCAGCTCGCCCGCCACCGCGAGCACCTGCGCCGAGCGCAGCCGCTCCAGCTCCTTCTCGGCCGTGCGCAGCCGGGTGACGATGCCGTCGATGCGCTCGGGCAGCTCCTCGCGGCGCGCCTTGAGCTGCTCGCTGAGCTGGTGGACCAGCACGCTCTCGCGGGCCAGGAAACGGAAGGCGTCGATGCCGACCAGGGCCTCGACCCGTCGCACGCCCGCGCCGACCGACTGCTCGCCGAGCACCTTGACCAGGCCGAGCTGCCCGGAGCTGTGAACGTGGGTGCCGCCGCACAGCTCGCGCGAGTAGTCGCCGATCTCGACCACGCGGACCTCGTCGCCGTATTTCTCGCCGAACATGGCGAGCGCGCCCATCGCCCGCGCCTCCGCCTGGGAGGTGTAGAAGGCGTTGACCTTGAGGTCGTTGATGAGCACCGCGTTGACCTCGTCCTCGACGTCGCGCAGCACGCTCGGCGGCACGGCGCCGGCCGCGGTGAAGTCGAAGCGGAAGCGGCCGGGTGAGTTCTCCGAGCCGGCCTGCGCCGCCGTCTCGCCGAGCGCGTTCTTGAAGCCGCGGTGGACGAGGTGGGTGGCGCTGTGGCTGCGCGAGATCGCGCGGCGGCGTTCGAGGTCGATCTCCGCCTGCGCCTCGTCGCCGACCTTGAGCTCGCCGCTGCGGACCTTGCCGCGGTGGACGATGAGCCCGGGAAGCGGCTGCTGCACGTCGGTGATCTCGACCTCGGCGCCGCCGGTGCGGATGACGCCCTGGTCGGCGAGCTGGCCGCCGCCCTCGGCGTAGAACGGGGTGCGCGCGAGCACGACCTCGACCGTGCTGCCCGCGCCCGCCGCCGGGACGGACGCGCCGTCGATCAGGATGCCGACGACGCTGGTGTCGGCCTCGGTGTGGTCGTAGCCGAGGAACTCGACCTTGCCCGCCGCCTCCAGCATCTGGCCGAACACCGAGATGTCGGCGTTGCCGGTCTTCTTCGCCGCGGCGTCGGCCTTGGCCCGCTGCCGCTGCTCTTTCATGAGCCGGCGGAAGCCCTCCTCGTCGACCTTGAGCCCCTGCTCGGCCGCCATCTCCAGGGTGAGGTCGATCGGGAAGCCGTAGGTGTCGTGGAGCTGGAACGCCTGCTGGCCGGACAGGGTGCTGCCGGACTTGCGCTTGGTCTCCTCGACGGCCACGTCGAAGATCGCGGTGCCGGTGCGGAGCGTGCCGAGGAAGCTCGCCTCCTCGGCGTCGATGACCGCGTGGATCTGCGGCGCGTCGACCTTGAGCTCGGGGTACTGCTCGCCCATGACGTTGATCGCGACGTCGGTGAGCTCGTGCATGTAGCGCTCGTCGCCGGAGCCGAGCAGGCGCAGGTTGCGTACGGAGCGGCGCAGGATGCGGCGCAGGACGTAGCCGCGGCCCTCGTTGCCGGGCAGGACGCCGTCGGCGACCAGCATGGTGCCGGTGCGCACGTGGTCGGCGACCACCCGCAGGCTCACGTCGGAGCGGCGGTCACGGCCGTAGCGGGTCTTGGTGAGCTCGGCCGCCTTGTCGAGGATCTTGTAGGTGGTGTCGATCTCGTAGATGTTGTCGACGCCCTGCAGGATCGCCGCCATGCGCTCCAGGCCCATGCCGGTGTCGATGTTCTTGGTCGGCAGCTCGCCCGCTATGTCGAAATCGACCTTGGTGCGGACCGCGCTGAGCTGGTACTGCATGAAGACGAGGTTCCAGACCTCGAGGTAGCGGTCCTCGTCGGCGACGGGGCCGCCCTCCTTGCCGTATTCGGCGCCGCGGTCGTAGTAGATCTCCGAGCAGGGGCCGCCGGGGCCGGGCACGCCCATGTGCCAGTAGTTGTCCTCCAGGCCGCGGCGCTGGATGCGGTGCTCGGGCAGGCCGACCTTGTTGCGCCAGATGTCGTACGCCTCGTCGTCCTCGAGATAGACCGTCGCCCACAGCTTGTCCTCGGGGAAGCCGAAGCCGCCGTCGGACTCGGAGCGGGTCAGCAGCTCCCAGGCGAACGGGATCACCTCGGCCTTGAAGTAGTCGCCGAAGGAGAAGTTGCCGAGCATCTGGAAGAACGTCGCGTGCCTGGTGGTCTTGCCGACCTCTTCGATGTCGGGCGTGCGGACGCACTTCTGGGCGGTGGCCAGCCGGGACGCCGGAGGCTTGCGCTGCCCCAGGAAGTACGGCTTGAACGGCGCCATACCGGCCGGAACCAGGAGAAGCGTGGGGTCCTCTGCGATCAGGCTGGCCGAGGGCACTATCTTGTGCCCACGCTCCTCGAAGAAGCGCAGGAAGCGGCGCGCGATCTCTGCCGACTCCATGGTGGCCATCCTTTGCGTTAGTCGTCGTGTCGGGTCGAACGAATGTGTCAGCGGTCGGTGTCAGCGGGGGGTGTCTTCAGCCTGGTCGAGCCCGAGGCGTGCCCGCAACTCGGTTTCGCGCACCGCGGCCTCGCCGAGCGCGTCCGAGGTAAAGTCTCTCACCCGCTGGAGCATGCCCGCCGCCCCGGCGGCCGTGCGGCGGGCGACGTGGTCGGGGTGCAGCGCCTGCAGCCGGCGCATCACCCAGAAGGCGAGGAACGCGCCGAGCGACAGGTAGAACAGCCTGCGGATCATTTGACCCGCCCCGGCCGGGCGCCGTTGACCGGCCGGCCGCGCCGGACCGGCCGGCGGGCCTCGATGGCCCGGCGCACGCCGTAGCCCAGCGAGGACACCTTGATCAGCGGGCCGGTGAACATGGTGTCGGTGACCGCGCTCAGCCGGGCGGCGTGGCCGCTGACCTGCTTGACGTCCTTGGCGATGGCCTCGACGGCCATGAGCTGCCTGTTGGTCTCGTTGACGGTGAGGCTGACGTCGTCGAGCAGCGGCGTGAGGCGGTTGTTGAGCTCGGTGACCGCCTTGGTGGTCTCCTTGAGCAACCGGGCGAGCTTGACGAGCACCATGGCCAGCACGCAGACCAGGACGACCCAGCCGGTGGCGGCGATCAGACCGGCGACCTCTCCGGCGGTTAGCATCCGCTCATCTCCCTTGTGTGCTGGGCAGGAACGGCACGACCCTATCGCGTCCCGCTGACAACATCAGTGAGGACCGCGAGGCGTGAGGGGGCCACCGCGCAGGAACTCGCGGATCTTGGCCCAGCGCTCGGCGACCGGAGCCTCGGCGCCGTGCCGGGTGGGCTCGTAGTAGCGGCGCTCGCGCACCTGCTCGGGCGCGTAGTCCTGGCGGACGAGCCCGTGGTCGAAGTCGTGCGGGTATTTGTAGCCCTCGCCGTGGCCGAGCTTGGCCGCTCCGCCGTAATGAGCGTCGCGCAGGTGGCCGGGCACCTGGCCGATCAGCCCCTTGCGCACGTCGCCGATCGCGGCGCCGATGGCCTTGACGACCGCGTTGGACTTGGGGGCCAGCGCGCAGTGGATGACCGCGTGCGCCAGGTTGATCTGCCCCTCGGGCAGGCCGATGAGCTGGACGGCCTGCGCGGCGGCGACGGCGGTCTGCAGGCAGGTGGGGTCGGCCATGCCGACGTCCTCGCTGGCGAAGATGACGATGCGGCGGGCGATGAAGCGGGGGTCCTCGCCGGCCTCGATCATCCGGGCGAGGTAGTGGAGCGCGGCGTCGGCGTCGGAGCCGCGCATCGACTTGATGAAGGCGCTGATCACGTCGTAGTGCTGGTCGCCCTGCCGGTCGTAGCGCACCGCGGCCTTGTCGACGGCCTTCTCGACGACCTCGACGGTGATGTCCTCGGCCAGCAGCGCGGCCGCCTCCAGGTAGGTGAGCGAGCGCCTTGCGTCGCCGCCCGCGAGCCGTACGAGGTGCTCCAGCGCCTCGGGGGCGAGCCGGTGGCGCCCGCCGAGCCCGCGCGGCTCGGCCACCGCCCGCTCCAGGACGGCGCGGATGTCGTCGTCGGACAGCGACTCCAGGGTGAGCAGGAGCGAGCGCGACAGCAGCGGCGAGATGACCGAGAAGTACGGGTTCTCGGTGGTGGCGCCGATGAAGGTGACCCAGCGGTTCTCCACGGCGGGCAGCAGGGCGTCCTGCTGGGCCTTGTTGAAGCGGTGGACCTCGTCCACGAACAGCACGGTCTGGCGGCCGGTCATGCCCAGCTCGCGGCGGGCGTTGTCGATGGCCGCGCGGACGTCCTTGACCCCGGCGGAGACGGCGGAGATCTCCACGAAGCGGCGCTGGGTGACGTTGGAGACGACGTAGGCGAGCGTGGTCTTGCCGGTGCCGGGCGGCCCCCACAGGAACAGCGACATGGGGGCCTCGCTCTCGACCAGGCGGCGCAGCGGGGTGCCGGAGCCGAGCAGGTGGCGCTGGCCGATGACCTCGTCGAGCGTGCGCGGGCGCATGCGCACCGCCAGGGGCTGCGGGGTGGCGTCCTCGGCCGCCGAATCGAACAGGCTGTCCACAAAGCGAGATTACAGGCCCCAAACAGCCCTCGCGCCCGAGTCCCCTGCCAGGAAGCAGAAGTAGCCCGCCACGGCGGCCAGCACGACCGTGAGCCCGGACAGGACCAGCGAGACGGGACGGCCGAAGCGGTCACGGCCGACGGAGTCGCGGGCCGGGCGGGTGGCGTGCACCAGCAGCAGCGTGACCGCGGCCAGGCCCGACGCCGACAGCAGCAGCGGGTCGGCGAAGCTCTCGTGCGTGGCGATGGCCCGGCCGAGCTCACCCTCCGCGGTGGCGAAGCGGGCCTCCTTCAGCCGCTCGCCGCTCTCCTTGGCCGCGAACACGGACACGGGCCCGGCCAGGGAGAGCAGGATCGCGGCCCAGGCGACGTACGGACGCCACCGCGGCACCAGCGCGTAGACCGCCGCCACCGCGGCGAGCAGCGGCATCAGCACGACGGCGAAGTGGATGACGAGCGCGTGGGCCGGCAGGCCCAGGATCTGGTCGAACATGACGGCTCCTTTGTGCTCTTTTCAACTACGTTCGGGAGCACGATAAGGTTCGCCGCCCCATCCGTCGCATGTCACGGCTTTGCCACTTACATCCGGCACATACCGAGGGCCGGTAGCATGCGCGGAGTTGTTTGGTCATGTGTCGGCAAAGATGAAGGAGACATGCGGTGAGCGGCGAAGACCGCAAGAGCGACCTCGCGCGGGAGCACAAGGAGCGGCAGGAGAAGCGCGCGGCGGCCGAGGGCTCCTCCAAGGCGAAGCGGAACGCCTTCATCGGCGCGGGCGTGGCTGTGGTGGTGGTGGCCGGCGGCATCTTCGCCGCGACCACGCTGAGAGGCGGCGACGGGCCGGACCCCGCCGCGGCGGAGAGCTCGGCCTCCGCGTCGGCGTCGGCATCGCCCTCGGCGTCGCTGCCGATCGCGCCGACGACGACCGCGGCGGCGGGGCCGGTGACGTGCACGTACAAGCGGGACGACTCCGTCCCGAACAAGTTCGTGGGCCTGCCCGGCAAGAAGCCCAACATGAAGTTGAAGAAGATGACGATCAACTTCAACCGCGGCAAGGTCGTCGTCGACCTGATGACCGAGGCGGCCCCGTGCACGGTCAACGCGCTCAGCTTCCTCAACAAGAAGCACTTCTACGACAACATGAAGTGCCACCGGCTGGTCACCACGGACGTCTCCGGCGTGCACCTGCTGCAGTGCGGCGACCCGCAGGCCAAGGCCGACGGCAAGAACCCGACCGACGGCCAGGGCACCGCGGGCTTCGTCTACGGCGACGAGAACGTCGAGATCCCGCCGGCCAAGGGCGTGGTCTTCATGTCCCAGCCGGGCGACTCGGTGGGCCAGAACAACAGCCAGTTCGTCTTCTCGCTGTCGGACGAGAACACGCAGCTCGGCGGTGGCTTCTCCACCGTCGGCGTGGTCAGCGAGGGCCTGGACATGCTGGTCGGCCTGGCCAAGGACGGCTCGGACCTCATCGTGAACGAGGCCGACATCACGGGCGACGGCGGCACCACCGCCCCCAAGAAGCCGGTCATCATCAAGAGCATCACGTTCTCCTGACCCGCGCGCGCAAGAAGCCGGCAGGGCGCCCGCCCCGCCGGCTTCTCTCATGCCGGGCCCGGATCAGTCCTTGCGCGGCGTGGCGTCGACGCCCGCCTCCTTGCGCTGTCCCGCCGTGATGGGCGTGGGCGCGCCGGTCAGCGGGTCGAAGCCCGAGGCCGTCTTGGGGAAGGCGATGACGTCGCGGATCGACTCGCCGCCGGCCAGCAGCATGCAGATGCGGTCCCAGCCGTAGGCGATGCCGCCGTGCGGCGGCGGGCCGTACTTGAACGCCTCCAGCAGGAAGCCGAACTTGCTCTCGGCCTCCTCCTTGGAGATGCCGAGCACGTCGAACACGCGCTGCTGCATCTCGGCCCGGTGGATACGGATCGAGCCGCCGCCGATCTCCATGCCGTTGCAGACCATGTCGTAGGCGTAGGCCAGCGCCTCGGCCGGGTGGTCCTGGAAGTTGTCGGCCCACTCGGGCTTGGGGCCGGTGAACGGGTGGTGCACGGCCGTCCAGCCGCCCTCGCCGTCCTCCTCGAACATGGGGGCGTCCACGACCCACAGGAACGACCACTGCGACTCGTCGATGAGCCCGCAGCGGCGGCCGATCTCCAGCCGGGCCGCGCCGAGCAGGTCGCGGGCGGCGTTGCGGGCGCCCGCGGCGAAGAAGATCGCGTCGCCGGGGGCGGCGCCGACCTTGGCGGCCAGCCCGGACAGCTCCTCCTCCGACAGGTTCTTGGCGACCGGGCCGCCGAGCGTGCCGTCCTCCTGCACCAGCACGTAGGCCAGGCCCTTGGCGCCGCGCGAGCGGGCCCACTCCTGCCAGCCGTCGAGCTCCTTGCGGGTCTGCGAGGCGCCGCCCGGCATGACGACCGCGCCGACGTAGTCGGCCTGGAAGACGCGGAAGGTGGTGCCGGCGAAGTAGGAGGTCATCTCGACCAGCTCCTGGCCGAAGCGCAGGTCGGGCTTGTCGGAGCCGTAGCGGGCCATGGCCTCGGCGTACGTCATGCGCGGCAGCGGCGTCGGCAGCTCGTAGCCGGCGAGCTCCCGCCACAGGCGGGCGATCAGCGTCTCGCCGACCTGGATGACGTCCTCCTGGTCGACGAAGGACATCTCGACGTCGATCTGGGTGAACTCCGGCTGGCGGTCGGCGCGCAGGTCCTCGTCGCGGTAGCACTTGGCGAGCTGGTAGTAGCGCTCCAGGCCGGCCACCTGCAGGAGCTGCTTGAACAGCTGCGGCGACTGCGGCAGGGCGTACCAGTTGCCGGGCTGCAGGCGCACGGGCACGAGGAAGTCGCGGGCGCCCTCGGGCGTGGAGCGGGTCAGCGTCGGGGTCTCGACGTAGACGAAGCCGAGCTCGTTCATGACCTCGTTGGCGAGGTAGGTGGCCTTGGAGCGCACCCGCATGGCATGGGCCACCTGCTGGCGGCGTACGTCGAGGTAGCGGTACTTCAGCCGCGCCTCCTCCGACACCCCCACGTTGCCCTCGATCGGGAACGGCAGCGGCGCCGACTCGCTCAGCACCTCGACGGTGTCGGCGACGACCTCGATCTTCCCGGTGGGCAGCTCGGGGTTCTCGTTGCCCTCCGGGCGCAGGCGGACCTCGCCGACGACCTTCACGCAGTATTCGGCGCGCAGGTCGTGGGCGTGGTCCTCCTCGCGGAAGACCACCTGCGCCGAGCCGGAGGCGTCGCGCAGGTCGATGAAGACCACGCCGCCATGGTCGCGGCGGCGGGCCACCCAGCCCGCGAGCGTCACCTTCTGCCCGGTGTGCTCCTCGCGGAGCGACCCGGCCGTATGCGTGCGGATCACTGCACTTTCCCCTTCAAGACGTCCACGACCTGGGCCAGCGGCACCTCGGTCTGGTCTGCTGTGGTCAGGTCCTTCACTTGCACGGCCTGGGCCGCGAGGTCACGCTCGCCCAGGATCAGTGCGAAACGGGCGCCGGAACGGTCGGCTCCCTTCATCGCGCCCTTGAGCCCCTTGCCGCCGAAGGCCATGTCGGCGGCGACGCCGGCCGCGCGCAGGTCGTTCACGAGGGTGAACATGGCACGGGCCGCTTCGTCGCCCAGCGCCACACCGTACACCTCGCAGCGGGCGGGGGTGGCGAGCTCGACGCCCTCGCGCTCCAGGGCGATGACGGTGCGGTCGAGGCCGAGCCCGAAGCCGATGCCGGGCAGCGCGGGCCCCCCGATGGCCTCGGACAGGCCGTCGTAGCGGCCGCCGCCGCCGATGCCGGACTGCGCGCCGAGCAGCGGGTGGTCGAACTCGAACGTGGTGCGCGTGTAGTAGTCGAGCCCGCGCACCAGCCGCGGCGAGTCCTCCCACGGGATGCCGAGGTCGGCCAGGAGCTGCTTGACCCGGTCGTGGTAGGACTTGCAGCCGGCGCACAGGTGGTCGCCGATGAGCGGCGCGTCCGCGAGCTGCTCCTGCACCTCGGGCCGCTTGTCGTCGAGCACCCGCAACGGGTTGATCTCGATGCGGGCGCGGGTCGCCTCGTCGAGGTCGAGCGCGCGCAGGAACTCCTGCAGCCGGGCGCGGTAGATCGGGCGGCACTCGCGGCAGCCCAGCGAGTTGAGCAGCAGGCGGACCCGGGTGAGCCCCAGCGTGGTGTACCACTGCCAGGCCAGCGCGATCGTCTCGGCGTCGACCGCGGGATCCTCGCTGCCGATGGCCTCCAGGTCGAGCTGGTAGAACTGGCGGTAGCGGCCCTCCTGGGGCGCCTCGGCGCGGAAGACCGGGCCGTCGGTCCACACCTTGACCGGGAGCTGGCCGCGGTGCAGGCCGTGCTCCAGGACCGCGCGCAGCACGCCGGCGGTGAACTCCGGGCGCAGCGTGAGCGAGCGGCCGCCGCGGTCGGTGAAGGTGTACATCTCCTTGCTCACGACGTCGGTGGACTCGCCGACGCCACGGGCGAAGAGCTGGGTGTCCTCGAAGACCGCGGTCTCGAGGTAGGAGTAGCCCGCGCGCCTGGCCGTCTCGGCGAACGCGGCGCGGATCGCGTAGAACGTCGAGGCCTGCGGCGGAACGTATTCCTTGACGCCTTTTGGTGCTTGGAAGCTCATTAGATCCCTCGTGTGGGACCGGCGTGCGGCGCTGCTTCCTTCAGGTAGGGGTTGGTCGCGCGCTCGCGGCCGATCGTGGTCTGTGGTCCGTGGCCCGGCAGGACGACCGTATCGTCCGGCAGCGGCAGACACTTGGTAGCCAGGCTGCGCAGGATGGTCGGATAGTCGCCGCCGGGAAGATCGGTGCGGCCGATGGAGCCGGCGAACAGCAGGTCGCCCGAGAACATCACGTCGTCCGAGGGCAGCCGGAAGCTCACCGACCCCCTGGTATGGCCGGGGGTGTGGTCGACGACCAGCTCCAGGCCGGCCAGCTCCAGCACGGCGCCGTCGGTCAGCTCGCGCACGTCGTCGGGCTCGCTGAAGGTGAGGCCGCCGAACAGCGCGGCGCTCTCGCGGGAGAACCCGGCGCCGGGGTCGCTGAGCAGGTGGCGGTCGTCCGGGTGGATCCAGGCCGGCACGTCGCGGGCGCCGCAGACGGGGGCCACCGACCAGACGTGGTCGAGGTGGCCGTGGGTGAGGATCACGGCGACCGGCTTGAGCCGGTGCTCGCGCAGCAGGTCGTCGACGCCTTCCGCGGCGTCCTGGCCCGGATCGACGATCACGCACTCCTCGCCGGCCGCGGGCGCGACGACGTAGCAGTTGGTCTGGAAGGCCCCTGCGGGGAAGCCGGCGATGAGCATCTGCCTCAGGTGATCTCGTCGAAAAGCCAATGGGAATGTAACCGAAGGGTACCGGTGCGGGTCGCCGGGCTGCGAATCATTACCCATTGGCCGATACGATTCGCCCACCTTGGTTGATTGACTATGGGAGGCAAAGCGGTGGCCACGGGGAAGGACCGGCAGAAGCAGCTGGCGCGTGAGCACTACGAGCGGCAGATGCAGCGCCGTCTCGAGCGCGAGCAGAAGGCCAAGCGCACGGCGATCATCGGCTCGACGGTGGGCGTGGTGATCGTGGTCGGCGGAATCGTGGCCGCGGTCGCGCTCCTGGGCGGCGGCGACACGGGCACGGAGGCGGCCGCCTCGCCGAGCGCCTCGGCGGCGGAGACCGCCTCGGCCTCGGCGAGCACAGGACCCAAGCCGTACGACGCGGCCACGGGCACCTGCGACTACGTCAAGGACACCACCGGCGGCACGGTCAAGGACGTCGGCATGCCGCCGGCGAAGGTCAAGACCACTCCCGCCAAGAAGACCATGACGCTCAAGACCAACCTGGGCGACGTCGTGGTCGAGCTCGACAACGCCAAGGCCCCCTGCACGACCAACTCGCTGGAGTTCCTGGCGAAGAAGAAGTACTACGACGGCAGCAAGTGCCACCGGCTGGGCAGCGAGAAGTTCCCCATGCTGCAGTGCGGCGACCCGACCGCCAAGGCCGACGGCAAGAGCCAGGACGGCGCGGGCGGCCCCGGCTACGTGATGGCCGAGGAGAACCTCGAAGGAGCCCAGTACAAGCGCGGCGTCATGGCGATGGCCAAGACCAGCGCGCCCGGCACCACGGGAAGCCAGTTCTTCCTGGTGTTCGGTGACATCCAGCTCACCCCCGATTACACGCCTGTGGGTACGATCACGAAGGGTCTCGACATCCTGGACAAGGTGAACAAAGCAGGCGTCATTGCCGACATGGGCGACGGGACCGGGGCGCCGAAGGAAACCATGGAAATCAAAGACGTGACAATCGCCAGCAAGAGCTGACGTAATACAAACTAGGGACGAAGTAGTCCCGAAGGGTCTGATGGAGAGTGCGGGAGGACACGGTGAGCACCGACCCGTGGGGCCGGGTAGACGACGACGGCACCGTCTACGTGCGTACGGCTGAGGGAGAACGGGCCGTCGGCTCCTGGCAGGCCGGTGAACCCGAAGAGGCACTGGCCTACTTCCATCGCAAGTACGACGAGCTGGCGGGCCAGGTTCAGCTGCTCGAGCAGCGGGTGCGGGGCACCGACCTGGCTCCGGCCCAGGCCGAGGCCAGCATCGCCAAGCTGCGCGAGGCGGTCGCCGACGCCCACGCCATCGGCGACCTGCAGGCGCTGACGGCGCGCCTCGACGGCCTGACCGAGCTGGTCGCCCAGCGTCGCGAGGAGGTGAAGGCGGCCCGCGAGCAGGCGCGCGCCGAGGCGAGGACGGTCAAGGAGCGCATCGTCGCCGAGGCCGAGCGCATCGCGGACGAGACCACCCACTGGAAGTCCGGCGGCGAGCGGCTGCGCCAGCTCGTCGAGGAGTGGAAGGCCGCCGACCGCATCGACCGGGTCACCGAGGCCGCGCTGTGGAAGCGGCTCTCGGCCGCCCGTACGGCCTTCGCCAAGCGGCGCAAGCAGTACTTCGCCGGCCTGGACGAGCAGCGCGAGGGCATCCGCGCGACCAAGGAGCGCATCGTCGCCGAGGCCGAGGCGCTGGCCGGCTCCACCGACTGGGGCCCCACGGCGGCGGTCTACCGCGAGCTGATGCAGCAGTGGAAGAGCGCCGGCCGGGCCTCGCGTGAGGCCGAGGACGAGCTGTGGGGCCGTTTCAAGGCCGCCCAGGACCAGTTCTTCCAGGCCCGCTCGGCGGTCTTCGCCGAGCGCGACGCCTCGCTGGCCGCCAACGCGCAGGTCAAGGAGGAGCTGCTGGCCGAGGCGGAGAAGATCCTGCCGGTCACGGACGCCCGCACGGCGCGCGCCGCGCTGCGTCACCTCCTGGAGCGCTGGGAGGCCGCGGGGCCGGTGCCGCGCGAGCAGCGCGACCGGCTGGAGGGCGGGCTGCGCCGCGTGGACGAGGCCGTGCGCAAGGCCGAGGACGCCGAGTGGAAGCGCTCCAACCCCGAGGCCAGGGCCCGCGCGCAGAGCACGGTCGACCAGCTCCGCACCTCGATCGAGCAGCTGGAGAAGCGGCTGTCCAAGGCGCAGTCGGCCGGCCGCGCCAAGGACGTCAAGGAGGCCGAGGAGGCCCTGATCGCCCGCCGCTCCTGGCTGGAGGAGGCCGAGCGCACGCTGGCCGAGTTCAGCTGACGCTGCGGGCAGGTTCGCTGACCTGCGGGTAGGGCGCGCCGGCCGGACCGCCGCGTCCACGTCCCTGCTTTCCGCCCGATCACGGGGAATCGGGCGGCACGCGGCCCATCCCGCGATCTAGGCTGACCGCATGGATCCGGTCAGTGTCGCGCGTGCGCTCGTCGAGGAGCTGTTCCCCGGCGCCCTGTACGCCTTCGTCGGCGGCAGCGTGCTCACCGAGCGCCGCACCAGCACCTCCGACCTCGACGTCGTCGTGGTGCTCGACGGCCTGCCCACGCCCTACCGCGAGTCGCTGCGCTGGCGGGGCTGGCCGGTGGAACTGTTCGTCAACAGCGAGACGAGCCTGCGCGCCTACCTCGACCGCGACTTCGACCGGCGGCAGCCGAGCCTCGCGCGCATGTGCGCCGAGGGCGCGGTGCTGACCGACCGCACCGGCGGCCGGGCCAGTGACCTGCAGGCGGCGCTGGGCGAGCGCCTGGCGGCCGGGCCCGGCGGGCTGAGCGACGGCGAGGCAGCGCGGGCCCGCTACGTGCTGTCCGACCTGCTGGACGACCTCGCGGGCGCGGGCGATCCCGGGGAGCGGGCGTTCATCGCCTGGCAGGTGGTGCAGGACACCGCCCGGCTCGCGCTCGGGTTCGGGCGGCGCTGGCAGGGCAGCGGCAAGTGGCTGCTGCGTGAGCTGCGCGCGCACGACCCCGAGCTGGCCGAACGGCTGCTGGCCGCCCGCGACGACCCCGCCCGCCTGGCCGCCGTCGCCTCCGGTGTCCTCGAACGGGCGGGAGGGCGCCTCTGGGAGGGCTACCGGGTCGAGGGCGACCCCTTCCACCGGCCGCTGCGTCACGTGCCCGCAGCGACGCTCTCGGACGAGACGGCGCAGAGCCCCGGCATGCGCCGGCTGGCCGCCGTCAGCGGCGCGAACGCCGGCTCCGAGCGGCTGTGGATGGGCCAGACGCACGTCGCGCCCGCCACCCGCTCCGCCGACCACCACCACGGGGCCTCCGAGACCGCGATCTACGTGGTCAGCGGCACGCCGTCCTTCGTGTTCCTGCGCGACGGCGAGGAGGTGCGGCTGGAGACCGGGCCCGGCGACTACGTGTTCGTGCCGCCGTACGTGCCGCACCGCGAGGAGAACCCCGACCCCGAGCGGGAGGCCGTGGTCGTCATCGCGCGCAGCACCCAGGAGGCGATCGTGGTCAACCTCCCCGACCTGCGCCCCCGCTGAGGAAGCCGGCTCAGCCGCCGGCGCCGCTCACGCGGTAGACGTCGAAGACGCCCTGGATGTTGCGCACGGCCTTGAGCACGTGGCCCAGGTGCTTCGGATCGCCCATCTCGAAGGTGAACTTGCTGATCGCCACCCGGTCGCGGGACGTGGTGACCGAGGCGCTCAGGATGTTGACGTGCTGGTCGGACAGCGTGCGCGTGACGTCGGACAGCAGCCGCGGCCGGTCCAGCGCCTCGACCTGGATGGCCACCAGGAAGACGCTGTCGTCGCCCGGCGACCAGCTCACCTCCACCAGCCGGTCGGGCTGCGACTTGAGCTGCTGGACGTTGGTGCAGTCCGAGCGGTGCACGGACACGCCGTGGCCGCGGGTGACGAAGCCGACGATGTCGTCGCCGGGCACCGGCGTGCAGCACTTCGACAGGCGCACCCACACGTCGGCGTCGCCCGCCACGACCACGCCCGCGCCGCCCCCGCCGCGGGGACGCCCGCGCAGCCGGGTGGGCAGCGAGGTCTCGGCGATGTCCTCTTCGGCGCTGTCGACGCCGCCGATCGAGGCGACCAGCTTCTGCACCACGGCCTGGGCCGCGATGTGGCCCTCGCCGACGGCCGCGTAGAGCGCCGAGACGTCCGAGTAGCGCAGGTCGCGGGCGAGCGCCAGCAGCGCCTCCCCCGACATCAGCCGCTGCAGCGGCAGGCCCTGCTTGCGCATGGCCCGGCCGATGGCCTCCTTGCCCGCCTCGATCGCGGTCTCGCGGCGCTCCTTGGAGAACCACTGCCGGATCTTGTTGCGGGCCCGGCCCGACTTGACGAACTTCAGCCAGTCGCGCGACGGCCCCGCGTCCGGCGACTTGGAGGTGAAGATCTCGACGGTGTCGCCGTTGCCGAGGCGCGACTCCAGCGGCACCAGCCGCCCGTTGACGCGCGCCCCGATGCAGCGGTGGCCCACCTCGGTGTGCACCGCGTAGGCGAAGTCGACCGGCGTCGCCCCCTCGGGCAGGGCGATGACCTGGCCCTTCGGGGTGAACACGTAGACCTCGGAGACCGACAGGTCGAAGCGCAGCGACTCCAGGAACTCGCCCGGGTCGGCGGTCTCCTTCTGCCAGTCGAGGAGCTGGCGCAGCCAGGCCATGTCGTTGCCCGGCTTGACCTTGCCACCGGCGCCCGCGACGCCGACCTCCTCTTTGTACTTCCAGTGCGCGGCGACGCCGTATTCGGCCCTGTGGTGCATCGAGTGGGTGCGGATCTGCAGCTCCACCGGCTTGCCCTCGGGGCCGATGACCGTCGTGTGCAGCGACTGGTACATGTTGAACTTGGGCATCGCGATGTAGTCCTTGAACCGTCCTGGCACCGGGTTCCACCGGGCGTGGATGGTGCCGAGCGCCGCGTAGCAGTCGCGGACGGTGTCGACGAGGACGCGGATGCCCACCAGGTCGTAGATGTCGTCGAAGGCGACGTCCCTGGCGATCATCTTCTGGTAGACCGAGTAGTAGTGCTTCGGCCGGCCCTTGACCACCGCGCGGATCCTCGCCTCGCGCAGGTCGCCGGAGACCTTCTCGATGACCTCCTGCAGGAACAGGTCACGGCGCGGGGCCCGCTCCGACACCATGCGCGCGATCTCGTCGTAGCGCTTGGGGTAGAGCATGGCGAACGCGAGGTCCTCGAGCTCCCACTTGATGGTGTTCATGCCCAGGCGGTGGGCCAGCGGGGCGAAGATCTCCAGCGTCTCGCGGGACTTCTGGTGGCGCTTGTGCTCCGGCAGGTAGCGCATGGTGCGCATGTTGTGCAGCCGGTCGGCCAGCTTGATGATCAGCACGCGGATGTCGCGGGACATCGCCACGACCATCTTGCGCACGGTCTCGGCCTGCGCCGCGTCGCCGAACTTGACCTTGTCGAGCTTGGTCACGCCGTCGACCAGCGAGCCGATGGTGTCGCCGAAGTCGGCGCGCAGCTCGTCGAGGCTGTAGGCGGTGTCCTCGACGGTGTCGTGCAGCAGCGCCGCACACAGCGTCTCGTCGTCGGTGCCGAGCTCGGCGAGGATCGTGGCCACGGCCAGCGGGTGCGTGATGTAGGGGTCGCCCGACTTCCGCTTCTGGTCGCGGTGGTGGTAGGCGGCCACGTCGTAGGCCCGCTCGATGACGCGCAGGTCGGCCTTGGGGTGGGTGGCCCTGACCGTACGGAACAGCGGCTCCAGCACCGGATTCATGGCCCCACCCCCGAAGCGCCGGCGGCGCGCGGCGGGGGCGCCGGACGGCTCGGCACTGCCGGAGTCGGTTATCTCGGGCACGACCGCATCACGGGGCACTCAGACTCCTCCCGCAATGGCTCCTCACGCACATGGCTCCTCACGCTCGGGTCCAGATGCACCAGTGTATCCAGGTGACGAACCCAAGCCGTCGGCGGCCGGGCTCAGACGATCACCAGGGAGTGCACCGGTATTCCGTCCAAACGCTCGCGGCCCTGCAAAAATGCCAGCTCCATCAGGACCGCGATGCCGACGACCGTGCCACCGGCCCGTCGCACCAGCTCCACGGCCGCCTGGGCCGTGCCGCCCGTGGCCAGGACGTCGTCGACGATCAGGACCCGGTCGCCCGGGGTGAACGCGTCGCGGTGCACCTCGATCGTCGCCGAGCCGTACTCCAGATCGTAGGACTCCTCCAGCGTGGCGGCGGGCAGTTTCCCCTTCTTGCGCACGGGGACGAAGCCGGCGGCCGCGCGGTAGGCCACCGGGGCGGCCAGGATGAAGCCGCGGGCCTCGATGCCGACGATCTTGTCGACCTCGTACAGGCCGGCCAGTCCGTCCACGACCGCCGCCATGGCCACCGGGTCGCCGAGGAGCGGAGTGATGTCCTTGAACATGACGCCCGGCTGGGGATAGTCGGGGACGTCCCTGATCCGGTCGAGGATCATCGTGCTCAGCTCGCTCATGCCGTCTCCCTTGCTCTTCTCCGCCGGCCGGATGCCCGGCACCATGATGGTGCATCCCGGCCCTCCCCCGGACCACCGATCCTCCCGGCCGGCCCCACCGCGCTCCGCCGGGGCGGCGCCCGCGCCGCGGAACGCGTCAGACGGGGCTCAGAGCCGTCCTCCGGTCCTCCGGGACGTGGCGGGACGTCCTGACCGTCCGGAACATCCCGCGGCGTCCCCTGCCATCCCAGAGCGTCGTACGGGACCGCCCGGACACGGCGACGCCCCCGCTCCGTCTACCCGGGAGCGGGGGCGTCGGCGAGTCGAACGGCCGGAGCGGCGGGTCAGCCCTTGGCTACCGCGGCGCTTTTGGGCCCGCCCTTCGCCCCCTTGCCCGAGCCCGTGGAGGCCAGCCGCTTGGCGATGGCCTGGTACTTCGGCTCGCGCTCCTTCAGCGTCACCAGCAGCGGCGTCGCCACGCACAGCGAGGAGTACGTGCCGACGACCATGCCCACGAACAGAGCCAGCGACAGGTCCTTCAGCGTGCCCGCGCCGAGCAGCGTGGTGCCGATGAACAGGATCGCCGCCACCGGCAGGATCGCGACCAGCGAGGTGTTGAGCGACCGGATCAGCGTGTGGTTGAGCGCGTTGTTGGCCGCCATCGAGTACGTCATCTTCGACGTGTGCCCCAGCTTGGCCGTGACTTCCTTGATCATGTCGAACACCACGACCGCGTCGTAGAGCGAGTAGCCGAGGATGGTCAGGAAGCCCAGCAGCGTCGCCGGCGTCACCTCGAAGCCCGACCAGGCGTAGATGCCCGCCGTGATGACCAGGTCGTGGAAGAGCGCGACGATGGCGGCCAGCGCCATCTTCGGCTCGAACGCCATCGACAGGTAGAGGATGATCGCGAGCATGAAGACGCCGAGGCCGATCCAGGCCTTCTGCGACACCTCGCCGCCCCAGGTGGCGCCGATGGCCTGCACGCTGACGTCGCCGGCCGGGACGTTGAAGTCCTTGGCGATCGCGGACTGCACCTCGGCCCGGAAGTCCTCCTCCAGGGTCTCGGTGGTCACCCGCCAGCCGTCGCCGGCCGACTGGACGATCACCTGGTGCACGCCCTCGTCCTGGATGTCCTCACGGATCTGCTCGACAGTGAGGGTCTGGGACGTCTTGAACGAGAAGACCGTGCCGCCCCTGAACTCCACGCCCAGGTTGAGCCCGTTGATGAGCAGCCCGACGATCGAGACGAGCAGCAGCACACCCGACAGGCTGTACCAGAGCCTCCACTTGCCGACGAAGTCGACGTCGATCTCGCCCCGGTAGAGGCGACGCGCGAGTCCCATGTCAGGCCTCCTGCGGGGTGGTCGGGCGGGCGTTGCCGCCGGCGTCGCTCATGCGCTCGGCGTCGAGCCCGGACAGCGGATGCCCCTTGGCGAAGAACTTCAGCTTCGCCAGCAGGGCGATGAACGGCTTGGTGAACAGGAACACCACCACGACGTCGATGAGCGTGGTCAGGCCCATCGCGAAGGCGAACCCGGCCACACCGCCCACCGCCAGGAAGTACAGCACGATCGCGGCGATGAACATGACGGCGTCGGCGATGAGGATCGTACGCCGGGCGCGGACCCAGGCGACCTCGACGGCCGCCCGCAAGGTGCGGTGGCCCTCCTTCATCTCGTCACGTATGCGTTCGAAGTAGACGATGAAGGAGTCGGCGGTGATGCCGATCGAGACCACCAAGCCGATGATGTGCGGCAGCGACAACCGGAAGTTGGCGTTGTGGCCGAGCACGACCACCGAGCAGTACGTGATGATCGTCGCCACCACGAGGCTCAGCACCGCCACGATGCCGAGGCCCCGGTAGTAGAACATGGAGTAGATCACCACGAGCACCAGGCCGATGACGCCGGCGATCAGACCGCCTTTGAGCTGGTCCTGGCCGAGCGTCGAGGAGACGGTGTCGATGGAGCTGCGGTTGAACTTCAGCGGCAGCGCGCCGTACTTCAGCTGGTCGGCCAGGGTGGTGGCGCTGGCCTGGTCGAAGCCGCCGGTGATCTCGGCGCGGCCGCCGGGGATCGGGCTGATGATGTTGGGCGCGGTGATGACCACGCCGTCGAGGACGACCGCGACCTTGTTGCGCGGGTCCTGCGAGTTGTACGCCTTCTGCGTGAGGTCGGCCCAGGCGCCCGCGCCCTTGCTCTTGAAGTCGAGCTGGACGACCCACTCGGTGGTGCCCTGGCGGATGCCGGCGCTGGCGGTGTCGATGTCGGTGCCGACGACCTTGGCGACGTCGAGGACGTACTTGTAGCTGCCGTCGGCCTCGCAGCCGGCGTACTGCTTGTTGGGGTCGTCCTGGACGCCCTGGCCGCGGTTGGCCGGGTCGGCGCAGTTGAGCTTGTTGAACTGGGCCAGCACGGCCGGGTCGATGCCCTCGGGGTTGACGCCGGGGTTCTGCTGCTGGGCGGGCGGGGTGCTCGCCTGCTGCGACGGCGACGCGCTCGGCGTGGCCTTGGCGTTCTGGCCCTTCTTGGCGCCCTGGTCGTTCTGGCTCTGGTCGTTCTGGCCCTGGGCGCTCCGCGTGGCCGACGGTTCGGCCGGCGCGGAGGCGCTCGGGGTCGGCGCGGTCAGCGCCGACGACAGGGCCTTGCCGGTCGGCGAGGCGCTGGGCGCCGGGCCGGCCGACTGGGAGGAGCGAGGCTGGGACGGCTGCGTCGACGGCGTGCCCGTCCCCGTCGCCGATGGGGCGGCGCTCGGGGAGGGGGCGTTGGTCGCGAGGTCCTGCGGGATCTGCGTGGCCTCCATCGCGAGCACCTGACGGAAGCGGAGCTCCGCGGTGGTGGCGACCAGCTTGATGGCCTCGCTCTGCCCGACGCCGGGGATGGAGATGATGATGTTGTCGCCGGACTTGGCGACCTCCGCGTCGGAGATGCCGGTGCCGTTGACCCGGTCGCGGATGATGTTTACCGCACGGTCAAGGATCTCCTCCGGAGGACTCGCGTTGTTGAGAGTCACCGGAGACAGAGTCACCGTCGTTCCGCCGGCGAGATCGAGCCCCAGCTTAGGCGTGAACGCCTTCTGCAGGAGCATCGTCGCGCCCATGGCGAGGATGAGCGCCAGCAGCACCAGGAGCGTTCGCCCCGGTCGGCTGTGGCGGCTGGTCGGTCGGGCCACTGGTCGTCAGTTCTTTCGGATAGAGGATTGTCGCAGAAGCTTAATCACGCCGCTTGGTGCTGGAGTCCTCGCCGTTGTGATCGGCGGCGATCTCGGACTCGTTCTTCTCATCGACGGCCTCGTCGGCGACCGGCTCGCCGGCCGGCGCGTCACCCGGGGTGACGACACGGCCGATGGCCGCCTTGACCCAGCGGGTCTCGACGCCCGGCGCGACCTCGAGGATCACGTCCTCATTGTCCACGGCGACGACGGTGGCGAACAGACCGGTCGTCGTCATGACGCGACTGCCCGGCGTAAGGCTGTTCTGCATCTGGATCGCCTCTTGCTGGCGCTTGCGCTGGGGGCGGATCAGCAGGAAGTAGAACACCACCACCAGAAGGATCAGCGGCAGGATGCTTCCGAGTTGTCCCATGTCCATAAGGGGCGACCTTCCATCGTCGTACAAGGAGTTGACACTGGCCTCGCGCCGGAAATTCCGTGCGTTGCGTCGGGCCGCGCCGCTCAGCCCGTCAGCCTACACAGCCAGCCAAGCCACGGAGTGTAGGCGCTTGTTGCGAAACGCGGCAACGAGGCAGCGTTTCGGCGCGCGGGGAAGTTCCCGATTTGAGATGGTTGCAACCGATCTGTGATCAGTCCACGACGGCCGCCCCGAAAGCGTCCGGTGGGGGCGTCAGCCCGAGATGGGTCCAGGCGGCGGCCGTGGCCACCCGGCCGCGCGGCGTCCTCGCCAGCAGCCCCTGACGGACGAGGAACGGCTCGGCCACCACCTCGACCGTCTCCGGCTCCTCCCCCACCGCTACCGCCAGCGTGGACAGGCCGACCGGGCCGCCGCCGAACTTCTTCAGCAGCACGCCGAGCACCGCCCGGTCGAGCCGGTCGAGCCCTTCGGCGTCGACCTCGTACAGGTTGAGCGCGGCGGCCGCGATGTCACGGTCGATGACGCCGTCCGCGCGGACGTCCGCGAAGTCGCGCACCCGGCGGAGCAGGCGGTTGGCGATGCGGGGCGTGCCACGGGAGCGGCGGGCGATCTCGTGCGCGCCGTCGGGCGGCAGCTCGACGCCGAGCAGCCGGGACGAACGGTAGAGCACCTGCTCCAGCTCGGCCGGCTCGTAGAAGTCCATGTGGGCGGTGAAGCCGAACCTGTCGCGCAGCGGCGCGGGCAGCAGCCCGGCCCGGGTGGTCGCGCCGACCAGCGTGAACGGGGCGATGTCCAGCGGGATGGCGGTCGCGCCCGGGCCCTTGCCGACGACGATGTCGACCCGGAAGTCCTCCATGGCGAGGTAGAGCATCTCCTCGGCGGGCCTGGCCATCCGGTGGATCTCGTCGATGAACAGCACCTCGCCCTCAGACAGGGTGGACAGGATCGCGGCGAGGTCGCCGGCCCGTTCCAGCGCGGGGCCCGAGGTGATGCGGAGCGGCGCGTTGAGCTCGGCCGCTATGATCATGGCCAGCGTCGTCTTGCCCAGGCCCGGGGAGCCGCTCATCAGCACGTGGTCCGGCGGGCGACGGCGGCGCAGGGCGCTCTCCAGCACCAGGGAGAGCTGCTCGCGCACCCGCGACTGGCCGATGAACTCGTCGAGCCGCTTGGGGCGCAGGGCCGCCTCGATCTGCACCTCGTCGCCGGCGGCGTCGGGCGACACCAGCTCCCGATCAAAACCCACGCCGACCACGCCCTCTCCCGACCTCCGACATCCCCCGAGCCCCCCGCCCCCACGACGCCACCGAGACTCCCAGGCCCCCGGCCACCCGCCCTGTCCACCATCCACCCGCCGAGCAACGACCGCTCGTGTGGAGGCCGGTCGTATGGAGGCCGGTCGTATGGAGGCCGGTCGTATGGAGGCCGGTCATGTGGACGCTGCTCGCGTGCAGGCTGCCCGTGTGCAGGCTGCGCGCGTGGCGGCCGTTCGCGTGCGGTCCGCTCAGGTGACGGCCGCTGATGGACTGCCGGTCCGCGAGTCGGCCGCTCACATGCGGCACATGCACGTGACGGCCACTCATGTGCTGTCCGCCCGCGTGCTGCCCGCCCATGTGACGGTCGCTCGTGCGACGCCCGCTCATGTGCTGTCCGCCCACGTGCAGCCCCTCCACGTGACGGCTGCTCACGTGCTGGCCGCTTGTGCTGTGAGCGCTCCCCTGCCCGCTGCTCGCCCGGTGGGCGGGTGGGTGAGGGGGCGGGGTGCTGGGGGGCAGGGCGGTGCTGACGGGCACGGCGGCGCTGAGGGCGGTCGCGCTGACGGGCACGGCGGCGCTGAGGGCGGTCGCGCTGACGGGCACGGTGGTGCTGAGGGCGGTCGTGCTGAGGGGCACGATGCTGGGGGGCTGGGGTGGGGGGTTGAAGGTCATCGGGTGCTCAGGGATCGGAGGGCGGCCTTCAGGAGGGCGGCGACCTGGGGTTGGCGGCCGGCGGTGAGGTCGGCGTCGGCGAGGGGCTCCACGGTGGCGATCGCCTCGTCGGCGTCCTTGCCGGAGTAGCCGAGCCCCACCAGTCCCGAGTGGACCTGCTCGCGCCACACCGCCACCCGCCGCTCGCCGTTGAGCGCGGCGTCCACGGCCGCCTCCGGCGTGCCGAGGCGGTCCTTCAGCTCCAGCACGATGCGCTGGGCGCCCTTCTGCCCGATGCCCGGCACCTGGGTGAGCGCCTTGAGGTCGGCGCTCGCCACGGCGACGCGCAGCGCGTTGGGCGTGTGGACGGCGAGCATGGCGAGGGCCAGCTTGGGGCCGACGCCGCTCGCGGTCTGCAGCAGCTCGAACACCGCGCGCTCGTCGTCGGTGGCGAAGCCGTAGAGGGTCAGGGACTCCTCGCGCACGACCAGCGACGTGGCCAGCCTGGCCTCCTCGCCGACCCGCAACTGGGCGAGGGTGCCCGGCGTGCAGTGGGTGAGCATCCCGACGCCGCCGACCTCGATGACGGCGGCGTCCGGCGCGATCGCCGTCACCTTCCCTGCCACCGACGCGATCACAGCCTGTCCTCCGCCGCTCCTGAAACGTTCACGGTCACCGACCCTAGACCCCTCGCCCCGGGCCCGGCGTCATCGTCGGGCGCCCTTCGGGGTGGCGCGGGCCAGGGCGGCGGCCAGCCGGCTCTGCGCGCCGCCGCGCCAGACGTGGCAGATGGCGAGGGCCAGGGCGTCGGCGGCGTCGGCCGGCTTGGGCATCTCCGGCAGGCGCAGCAGCCGGGTGACCATGGCGCCGATCTGCTTCTTGTCGGCGGTGCCGCTGCCGGTGACGGCCGCCTTGACCTCGGAGGGCGTGTGCAGCGCCACGGGCAGCCCGCGCCGCGCGGCGCACAGCACGGCGATGCCGGCGGCCTGGGCGGTGCCCATCACGGTGCGTACGTTGTGCTGGCTGAAGACCCGCTCGACCGCGACCGCGTCGGGCCGGACGTCGTCGAGCCACTGCTCGATGCCCGCCTCGATGCCGACGAGCCGGGTGCCGAGCTCCTGGTCGGCGCCCGTGCGGACCACCCCGACCGCCAGCATGGTCAGCGGCGCGCCCGGCCGCCCTTCGACGGCGCCCAGGCCGCACCGGGTCAGCCCCGGATCGACGCCCAACACCCGCACCCGATCGCCCTCCCCGCACGCCGCCGAACATCTGTTCGGCACGAGACTTTACCGCGCCGGGCCCGGCCGCGCACCGTGCGACGCACGGCGGGGCACCGGCCGGATCGCCCGGCCCGTACGGGGAAAGCCCGTCAGAAGTAGTCGAGCATGTACGGCTTCGCGGCGAAGGCCGCGTCGAGGGCCTCGTCGAAGCGCTCGTCGCCGGACATCAGCCCCGCGACCCGCAGCGTGCCGGTCGGCACCCCGGAGTAGAGCGCGGACAGGCCGTTCGCCGTGAGCACCGCGCCGGGCGCTCCAGCCGCCGGCGTGGCCGTGCCCGAACCACCCGAGATGTCCAGCCGCCAGGTGCCCTCGCCCCGCACCGGGTCCTGGACGGTGACCACGGCCTCGCAGGTCACGGCGGCCGGATAGCCCCTGCGCTCGACGGCGGCGGCGACGTCCAGCACCCGGAACATCCACCGCTGCTCGGTGGCGTGATCCGCCGAGCGTTCCGGCAGCAGCCACAGGACGGGGTCGTCGGGCGCCAGCGGGGCGATGACGTTCTTGGCGACGGAGGAGGAGGTGCCCACCATCGACCACAACGCCCTGGCCGTCTCGGGCGACCCGGCGACGAGGGTGTCGATCTGGATGTCCTGGCCGTGCCAGCCGTAGATGACGAGGCCGTCGTCGGCGATGTAGCGGAAATCGTCGTCGTCGCCGAGCCACAGGCCCCAGGTGCGCTCGTCGTAGGAGACGGGCCCGCTGGAGCGGGCGCCGCCGTACACCTTGTGCAGGACGGCGATCAGCTCGGCGGCGTCGGACGGCCCCATCCTGCGCAGCTTGACCTGCCCGGACGGGCGCAGGCCGCGCAGGGCCTCGGCGGGCAGGGTCACCTTGCGCAGGCCGCCGGCGTGCTCGTAGCCGAGGGAGCGGTAGATCGGCGTGGTGGCCGGGTAGAGCGCGGACACCGCGTCGCCGAGCTCGACGCCCCGCTCGATGACGGCGCGCATGAGCCGGGTGCCGAGGCCCCGGCCGCGGTCCTCGGGGCTGACCGTGACGCCCGCGACGCCGGCCATGGGCTGGGGCCTTCCGTGCCACCACTGCGTGAACTGGCGCAGCCGCGCAGCGGCGGTCAGCCGGGAGCCGTCGAAGACGCCCAGGTAGCGTCCCTCGCCCAGCACCGGGGTGACGGCCTGCCGCCAGGTCTCCATGTCGGCGGCGGGGATCGGGCCGAAGGCCCGCTTACGGAGGTCGAGGACCTGGTCGAGGTCGTCGGGGGTCACGTCGCGAAGTTCCACAACCGTTCAACCTACGCAGCGGCGGCCTTCCGGCGCGAGCCATTTCCGGCCCGGCCGGACGTGCCGTTCGTCACGATGGCGAGCGGGTCGCCGCCGAGGCGCCCGAGGCGGGCGTCACTCGGCGCCCAGGCGCTCCAGCACCGCGTCGCTGACGTCGAAGTTGGCGTAGACGTTCTGCACGTCGTCGCTGTCCTCCAGGGCCTCCACGAGCCGGAACACCTTCTTGGCGCCCTCCTCGTCGAGCGGCACGCTCATCGTGGGCAGGAAGCTCGACTCGGCCGAGTCGTAGTCGATGCCCGCGTCCTGCAGCGCCTTGCGCACCGGGACCAGGTCGCCGGCCTCGGAGACGACCTCGAAGGAGTCGCCCAGGTCGTTGACCTCCTCGGCGCCCGCCTCCAGGACGGCCATGAGGACGGTGTCCTCGTCGAGCCCGTCCTGCTTGGGGACGATCACGACGCCCTTGCGGTTGAACATGTACGAGACGGACCCCGGGTCGGCCAGCGAGCCGCCGTTGCGGGTCAGCGCGACGCGCACCTCGGAGGCCGCGCGGTTGCGGTTGTCGGTGAGGCACTCGATGAGCACCGCGACGCCGCCGGGCGCGTAGCCCTCGTACATGATGGTCTGCCAGTCGGCGCCGCCGGCCTCCAGACCACCGCCGCGCTTGCGGGCCCGCTCGATGTTGTCGTTGGGCACCGAGTTCTTCTTGGCCTTGAAGATGGCGTCGAAGAGCGTGGGGTTGGCGTCGGGGTCAGGGCCACCGGTGCGGGCCGCCACTTCGATGTTCTTGATGAGCTTGGCGAACAGCTTGCCGCGCTTGGCGTCGAGCGCGGCCTTCTTGTGCTTCGTCGTCGCCCATTTGGAGTGGCCGGACATTACTTAGAGCTCCCTAACCATGTCTACGAAGTAACGGTGCACGCGCGTGTCCCCGGTGAGCTCAGGGTGGAACGACGTCGCGAGCAACGGACCTTGACGGACCGCGACGATCCTATCCCCAGGCTCGCACATGGCCAGCACCTCGACGTCGCCGCCGATGGATTCGACCCACGGCGCGCGGATGAAGACGGCGTGCACGCGCTCCCCCGCGAAGTCCAGGTCCGACTCGAACGAGTCCACCTGGCGGCCGAACGCGTTGCGCCGGACCACCATGTCGATGCCGCCGATCGTCTGCTGTCCCGCGATGCCGTCCTCGATCCGGTCGGCCAGCATGATCATGCCGGCGCAGGAGCCGTAGGCGGGCATGCCCTCCTTGATCCGCAGGCGCAGCGGTTCGAGCAGGTCGAAGATGTCGGCGAGCTTCCACATGGTGGTGGACTCGCCGCCGGGGATGACGAGGGCGTCGACCGCGTCCAGCTCGGCGGGCCTGCGCACGGCGACGGCCGTCGCGCCTGCCTCCTGAAGCATGCGCTGATGCTCGCGCACGTCTCCCTGGAGAGCGAGTACACCGATCGTGGGCACAGTCGATCCTTCCGTCCGGGTGCGGATTCAGGCTATTCAACACCAGCGCGGCCCCGCATCTTCCAGCTGGGCCGCGCGAGGAGGGCTCAGCGGGCGGGGGCCGCCGCGAGGTCCTGCCGGGTGTGGTCGGCGTCGACGCGGACGAGCGTCCGCAGGTGGTGCCGGCGCAGGTAGAGGATCATCATGCCGACGAAGCAGCAGACGGCGCCCAGCACGTACGGCACCGCCACCCCGATCTCCTCGCCCAGCTTGGTGGCGACGAACGGGGCCAGCGCGCCGCCCATCCAGCGGACGAAGTTGTAACCCGCGGAGGCGACGGGCCGGGGCGCGTCGGAGACCTCCATGGCCGACTCGGTGAAGACGGTGTTGTTCAGCCCGATGGGGATGCCGGACAGGACCACGCACACGACGATCCCGGCCTTCATGCCGGTGACGCCGAACACGGCGATGCCGGCCTGCAGGACGGCGAGCAGCGCCAGCGCCAGGTGCAGCACGTTGACCGAGCCGACGCGGCGCTGCAGCGGCGGCGCGCCGAAGACCGACGCCAGGGCGACGCAGACGCCCCATCCGAAGAAGACCGCGCCGATCCCGTACGGGCTCATGCCGAGGATGAACGGGGTGAAGGCGAGGATGGTGAAGAAGGCGAAGTTGTAGAACAGCGCGGTGAACGCGGTGGTGGACAGGCCGCCGTGCGCGAGGGCGCGGATGGGGGCGCTGAGCGCCGTCCTGGTGGCCGGCCTGGGTGTGGCCTTGAGCAGCGTCAGGATGAGGACGAAGCCGACGGCCATGAGCGTGGCGGTGCCGAAGAACGGCGCCCGCCAGTTCCAGTCGCCGAGCAGCGCGCCGACCAGCGGTCCCGCGGAGATGCCGAGGCCGAGCGCGGCCTCGTACAGGATGATGGCCGATTCTGCGCCGCCGCTCGCGGCGCCGACGATGACGGCGAGCGCGGTGGCGACGAACAGGGCGTTGCCGAGTCCCCAGCCGGCGCGGAAGCCGACCAGCTCGGCGACGCTGGTGGAGGTGCCGGCGAGCGCGGCGAACACGATGACCAGCGCGAGGCCGGCCAGCAGGGTGCGCTTGCCGCCGATGCGGCTGGAGACCCAGCCGGTGATCAGCATGGCCACGGCCGTCACCAGGAAGTAGCTGGTGAACAGCAGCGACACCTGGCTGGGCGTCGCCTTCAGTCCCTGCGCGATGCTGGGGAGGATGGGGTCGACGAGGCCGATCCCCATGAAGGCCACGACCGCGGCGAACGCGGTGGCCCAGACGGACATCGGCTGGCGCAGAATCCCTCCGCCGGTCTGCATGGTGCTCCTTCTGTGGTGGTGGTGCGTCTAGCTGCGGCCGAGCTTGGCCAGGACGGGCAGCGCCGCCGCGAGCGTGGCGCGCTCGTCGTCGGTGAGTGCCGCCAGTTCCTCGGTGAGGTGGGCGATCCTGGCCGCGCGTACGGCCCGCAGCCGCTCGCGCCCCTCGTCCGTCAGCCCGACCGTGCGTACGCGGGCGTCGGCGGGGTCGCCGCCGCGCGTGACCAGCCCCGCGTCCTCCAGCCGGTTGATCTGCACGGTCATGGTGGGCAGTTGGACGGCGTGCTCCTCGGCCAGCTCGGTCATCCGGCGCGGGCCGGGTTCGAGCGAGCCGAGGACGCCGTACTGCTGGCTGGTGAGCGGCTGTCCGGCGACCGTGCGCCGGAGGAGCAGCACCAGGTGACGCAGCACCGTTGAGACCTGTTCTGCCAGGCGGGCGGGATCGTCCCTCATGCCTGACCCAACTAACTTAGCCTGGCTAATATTCCTCCGGGAGCGTCAGGGGCGCTCGGTCTCCTGCCGGACGGTGTCCTCGGCCGTGACCGGCGCGAGGCGCAGGCTCGGGTCGAGCGGCCGCAGGTACGTCTGCTGCACGCCCGGCACCCGGTCCTCGATCACGAACGTGGCCCGCGTGTAGGCCTCCGCGCCCGGCACGGTGACCCGGGGCACCACCTTGAAGTCCGCGGTGATCTGGTCGCGCTCGATCTTCGTGAGCACGTAGCCGCGCTGGTTGTTGTAGAACTTCAGGTGCGGGTTGATCGCCAGGAACGGGTGCGCCGCCGGGTCGGAGTCGGCGCCGTCGCCGGTGGTGGAGATCGAGGTGGCGACCAGCTCCGCGCCCACCGAGGGCCCGGTCGGGTCGTCGTAGTCGAGCTTGAGGTCGCTGGCCCAGTGGGCGTGCACGTCGCCGGTCAGCACGACGGCGTTGCGCACCCCCGCGTCCACCCAGCCCTGCGTGATGCGCCGGCGGGAGGCCACGTAGCCGTCCCAGGCGTCCATGCTGGTGATCTTGGCGGGGCCCGCGTTGTTGTCGCGCTGGGCGAAGAAGACCTGCTGGCCCAGGATGTCCCACTGCGCCCGCGAGCGGCGGAAGCCGTCCAGCAGCCACGCCTCCTGCTCGGCCCCGGTGATCGAGCGGGCCGGGTCCACGGCGGCCGGGCAGTCCTTGTAGCCGTCGCCGCAGCCCTGGTCGTCGCGGTACTGCCGGGTGTCGAGCATGTGGAAGGTGGCCGTACGGCCCCAGCGGACCCGCCGGTAGAGCTGCATGTCGATGCCGCGCGGGATCGAGGTGCGGCGCAGCGGCATGTTCTCGTAGTAGGCGCGGAAGGCGGCCTCGCGGCGGGCCAGGAAGTTCGGCTGCGGGACCTCGGGCTTCTCCGGCACCTCGTCCGCCCAGTTGTTGTCCAGCTCGTGGTCGTCCCAGACGACCAGCCAGGGCGCGGCGGCGTGCGCGGCCTGCAGGTCGGGGTCGGTCTTGTACTGGGCGTGGCGCTGGCGGTAGCCGGCCAGGGTCTCGGTCTCGGGGCCCTCGTGGTCGCGGATGTTGCCGCCGGGGATCGTGTAGGTGTCCCTGGTGTACTCGTACTGGTAGTCGCCGAGGTGCAGGACCAGGTCCGGGTGGTCCTCGGCCAGCCTGCGGTACGAGGTGAAGTAGCCGTGCTCGTACTGGGCGCAGGAGACGAACGCCATGGCGAGGGCGCCGCCGTAGGACGCCGGGTGCGGGGCGGTGCGGGTGCGGCCGGCCGGGGAGACGTACGGGCCGACGCGGAAGCGGTACCAGTACTCCCGGTCGGCGGCCAGCCCGTCCACCTCGACGTGGACGCTGTGCCCCCATTCCGGGGCGGCCGTCGCGACGCCGGCGCGCACCACCCGGCGCAGCCGCTCGTCGGCGTAGACCTGCCACAGGACGGGGAACGGCCGCTGCGGCATGCCGCCGAGCCCGTCCTCGGCGAGCGGCTGCTGCGCGAGGCGGGTCCACAGCACGAAGCCCTCGTGGTCGGGGTCGCCGGAGGCCACGCCGAGGGTGAAGGGGTCGCCGCGCAGCCCGCGCGCGGCGCTCGCGGAGGTGGGGTCGTCGGCGTGGGCCGCTCCGGGCGCGAGCGTGGCGGGAAGGGCCGCGGCGAGCCCGGCGACGAGGAAGTGCCTGCGGTTGGGGAAGGACATGGGCGCTCCTGGACGATCGAGGAGGGGGGAACGCCCGTAGCCTGACCGAGGATCATGGCCAGGTGGTGAACGCCACGCGACGCGAGTGAGGCGACATCCTTCGCGGATGCCGCCTCACTCGAAGATTTCCGTCAGCGCCCGGGGGCCGGTGGGCCTACCAGCCGCGCTCGGCCAGGCGGTGCGGCTGCGGGATCTCGTCGACGTTGATGCCGACCATCGCCTCGCCGAGGCCGCGCGAGACCTTGGCGATGACGTCGGGGTCGTCATGGAACGTGGTGGCCTTGACGATCGCGGCCGCGCGCTTGGCCGGGTCGCCCGACTTGAAGATGCCCGAGCCCACGAACACGCCCTCGGCGCCGAGCTGCATCATCATCGCGGCGTCGGCCGGGGTGGCGATGCCGCCCGCGGTGAACAGCACGACCGGCAGCTTGCCGCTCTTCGCGACCTCGGCGACCAGCTCGTAGGGGGCCTGCAGCTCCTTGGCCGCGACGTAGAGCTCGTCCTCGGGCAGGGAGCTGAGCCGCTTGAGCTCGGCGCGGATGGTGCGCATGTGGGTGACGGCGTTGGACACGTCACCGGTGCCCGCCTCGCCCTTGGAGCGGATCATGGCCGCGCCCTCGGTGATGCGGCGCAGGGCCTCGCCCAGGTTGGTGGCGCCGCACACGAACGGCACGGTGAACTGCCACTTGTCGATGTGGTTGGCGTAGTCGGCGGGGGTCAGCACCTCGGACTCGTCGACGTAGTCGACGCCGAGCGACTGCAGCACCCGGGCCTCCATGAAGTGGCCGATGCGGGCCTTGGCCATCACGGGGATGGACACGGCCTCGATGATGCCGTCGATCATGTCGGGGTCGCTCATCCGGGACACCCCGCCCTGGGCGCGGATGTCGGCAGGCACGCGCTCGAGGGCCATGACGGCGACCGCGCCGGCGTCCTCAGCGATCTTGGCCTGCTCGGGGGTGACGACGTCCATGATGACGCCGCCCTTGAGCATCTCGGCCATGCCGCGCTTGACGCGGGCGGTTCCGGTGACGGGGGTGCTTTCTGGCGTGCTGCTGGACACGGTCATCCTCACGGGCTCTCACGGCGGATCGGTTCGTTGTCAAGCCCATCGTAGGTCCTGCGGGACCCCTCGCCCGACATGCCAAGATGTCAGGATTCAGGGCCGTTGTTGTACATGCAGGCGGCTAAGGGATCACGGGCTTGCGGCTGGCGAGCGCCACCCAGACCTGGCCGGGCGCGAAGTTCATCGGCTCGCCGCTCTCCGTGGTGAACGTCGTACCGCTGTCCTCCGATTCCCGTTCCCAGCGCGCCTTGAAAGCTTTGCCGTCGCGCAGCACGATCGCCGAGCCCTTGCCGGTGGTGTGGACGAGCGGGGTGTAGCTCTGGTTCTTGTCGTGGAACTGCGAGCGCTCGGTCTTGGTGTACTGGACGACGATCGTCGGGGCGCCGAGCTGCCCGCCCTCGGCGGCCATGTCCTTCTTGCCGTCCTGCCAGATCATCCACAGCTTGCGCTGCTCGTTCCAGGCGAAGGTGAAGCGCGCGGCGGGCCAGCGGACCGTGTACGACTTCCGCTCCACCCCGCCCTCCGGCGCCTCCCCGAAGGTGAAGCCGATGTCGTGGGCCTTGCTCGCCTTGGGCGCCTTCGCGAGGAGCTGCTTGGTGGTGGCGAACAGGTTGTAGGGGGCGAAGCGGCCGGGCTCGCGGTAGTAGGCGCCGGGGTTGCGGGTGTCGCCGACGTCCCAGAGCGAGGCCTCCGCGATCAGCGGGAGCATCTTGGTCTGCGCGCCCGAGTAGGAGAAGGCGGGTTTGCCGAACATCGGCGCGATGTGCAGGTCGGAGACGCGCGCGCTGCGGACCGGGCCCACCTTGGCCGGCAGCTTCGAGGAGAAGATCGCCATGAGCCGGGTCAGCCCGGCCTCGACCTGCTCGACGTAGACGATGTCGGCGCTCTTCAGCCCGAGCTGCGGCTTGCCGGCCGCGGTGTTCTCGATCTTGACCGCGAGCACCGGCTTCAGCGTGTCGTACGGCTTGCCGGTGAACGGGTGCGCCGGCGCCGACTCCTCGGGCTCGTCGCTGGGGGCCGCGGTGGCGGCCTGGGGGGCCTGGCCGGCGGCGGGCTCCTCACTGGAGCAGGCCGCCATGGGCAGCAGCACGGCCGCTCCGGCCAGCGTGACCGAGATCATCCGGGGTAGCCGCACGTTGAACACTCCTCGCTCCATGCCTGGCAAACCGGCATGAGCTTACTGCTTCCCCCCAAATCTGGTCATTCAGTTGCCATGGTCGCCGGGGGATTGTCATCAATCTCGAAGAAAGCGGGGTAGTCCGTGTGGCCCGCCAGCCGCAGCGTACGCGCCAGCCAGCGGCGCTGCGCCGTCCGCGTGACGGCCACCGCGTTGTTGTAGAAGCGGCGCGCGTAGACCACCTTCGCCACCGCCGCGTCCAGCTCCTCCAGCAGGTCGGCGCCGCCGGGCGACTCGGCCAGCTTCTCCCTGAAGCGCTCCTGGTCCACCGCCGCCCGCAGCGCCCGTGACAGGTCGCTCTCGGCGTGCTCGCGCTCCTCGGGGCCGGCGATCCTGGCCTCGTGCGCCGCCGCTGCGAGCACCAGCGACGTGGCCGGGTCGAGCAGGCGCGAGCCGGCCAGCTCCAGCACCACGGCCCGGCGGCGGGTCAGCGCCGCGTCCATCGACTCGCCGGCCAGCTCCAGGCGGATGTGCAGGCGGTCGAGCCGGCCCGCGCGCCAGGAGACGTAGACCGCGAGCAGCACCACGACGAGGCCGGCGACCAGCACGGCCATGGTCGACGTCACAGGTCCTCCTCCACCCGGCCGGCGCCCGCCGCGGTGACCGTCTCGTAGACGCGCACGACGTCGCGGGCCACCGTGGACCAGTCGTACTTCCTGACCGCCACCAGCGCCTCCTCGGCCAGCTTGGCCCGGCGCTCCGGCGCGTCGAGCAGCGCACCGGCCTCGCGGGCCAGGGAGGCCGAGTCGCCGTTGGCGAACAGCGCGCCCGCCTGGCCCTCGCCGAGCACCTTGCGGAAGGCCGGGATGTCGCTGGCCAGCACCGTCGCCCCGGAGGCCATGGCCTCGGCGAGCACGATGCCGAAGCTCTCGCCGCGGGTGTTGGGGGCGCAGAAGACGTCCACCGAGTGGTAGGCGCGGATCTTGTCGGCCTCGCTCACCATGCCCAGCACCGTCACCCGGTCGTGGAAGCGCGCGGGGATCTTCTCGTAGACGTCCTTCTCGTCGCCGGGCCCCGCGATGAGCAGCTTGACCTCGGGCCGGTCGGCCGCCAGCACGGCGAACGCCTCCAGCAGGATCGGCAGGCCCTTGCGCTCCTCGTCCATGCGGCCGAGGAAGCCGATCGTGCGGCCGTCGGGGCCCCAGCCCTCCAGCGGCTCGGCCCGCGCGTAGCGGTCGACGGTCACCCCGTTGGGGATGAGCACCGCGTCGCCGCCGAACTGCTCGACGAGGCTCTTGCGGGCCGCGTCGGAGACCGCGATGCGGCCGGTCAGCTTCTCCAGCGCGCTGCGCAGCAGCGGCTCGGCCACCGCGATCGCCCGCGAGCGCGAGAACGAGGCGTGGAAGGTCGCCACGATCGGCCCCTTGGCCGCCCAGCAGGCCAGCACGCCGAGGCTCGGGATCAGCGGCTCGTGGATGTGCAGCACGTCGAAGTCGCCGGTGCGCACCCAGCGCCGCACCCGTGCCGCCGACAGGAACCCGAACGACATCCGGGCCACCGACCCGTTGTAGGGCACCGGCACCGCGCGGCCCGCGCCGGTGACGTAAGGAGGCAGCTCGTCGTCGTCGGCCGCCGGCGCGATCACCGACACGTCGTGGCCCTGCGCCGCCAGCGCCTGGGTCAGGTCGTCGATGTGCTGCTTGACGCCGCCCGGCATGTCCCACGAGTAGGGGCAGACGATGCCGACCTTCATCGGCCGGCCCCGCCCGGTAGGTCGTCCAGCCAGAGCCGCTGCAGCATGTGCCAGTCCTCCGGATACTGGGCGATGCCCTTCTCGAAGGCGTCGGCGAGCCCCTGGGCGAGCGCCTGCACCTTTTCCTGCCGGGTGCCCTCGGCCGGCACCGGGAGCTCCTCCTGGATCTGGATGCCCCAGTCGTCGCCGTCGAAGTGCACGATCGCGGGCAGCAGCGCGGCCCCGGTCTGCACGGCCAGCAGCGGCGGCCCCGCGGGCATCTTGGTGGCGGCGCCGAAGAAGCGCACCTCCACGCCGGTCTTCGTCAGGTCGCGCTCGGCCGGCAGGCACACGACGCCGCCCCTGCGCACCCGCAGGGCCAGGGTGGCGAAGTTGTGGCCGTCGCCGCCGGTCAGCGGCAGCACCTCCATGCCGAGGCCCTCGCGGAAGGCGACGTAGCGGCGGAACAGCGACTCGGGCTTGAGCCGTTCGGCCACCGTCGTGAACGGGTGGCCCACGTTGACCAGCCACGCGCCGGCCTGGTCCCAGTTGCCCATGTGGGGCAGCGCGAGCACCACGCCCCGGCCGGCCGCCACGGTGTCGTGGATGTGCTCGGCCCCGACGACGCGGGTGCGGCGCACGATCTCCGCGCCGCTCATCCGCGGCAGCCGGAAGATCTCGTGGAAGTAGCGGAAGTAGGAGCGCATGCCCGCCCTGGTGAGCTCGCTCAGCTCGCGGCTGCCCGGCTCCAGCCCGGTCACCCTCGCCAGGTTGGACTCCAGCCGCGCCACCGACTTGCCGTGCCTGGCCCACACCCGGTCGGCCAGCAGGCGGAAGACCGCCGCCGTGGGCCGCTCGGGCAGCAGCGGGACGAGTTTCCAGCCGGCCGCGAAGCCCGCGGCGACGATCCGGTCGCCGAACGACGTGTCCCCGCTCATCTCTCCCTCGCCTGCTCGTGGACGTGCCACACCCGCTGGCCCACCGTGATCACGCTCGCCGCGGCCAGCAGCCACATGCCGGCCGCCAGCACGTACGGCACCCCGAGCCCCGACAGGAAGGCCGCGACCAGCGCCACGACCAGCCGCTCAGGACGCTCGGCCAGCCCGACGTCGGCCGTGAGGCCGAGCCCTTCCGCCCTGGCCTTCGCGTAGGAGACCAGCGCGCCGGCGATCAGGCACGCCAGCGTGACCGTCGCCATCAGCGTGTCGCCTCGGGAGACGAAATACAAGATCAGGCCGGCGAAGATGGCGGCGTCGGCGACCCGGTCGAGCGTCGAGTCGAGGAACGCGCCCCAGGTGCTGCCCCCCTTGCCGCCGAGCCGGGCGACCACGCCGTCGAGCAGGTCGAACAGCACGAAGACGGTGATCACGAGAGCGCCCCAGGTCAGCTGGCCCAGGGGGAAGAAGGTCAGGGCGGCCACGACGGTGCCGAGGGTGCCGATCGCCGTGACGGCGTCCGGGCCGATCCCGCGGCTCACGAGGGCCCTGCCCAGCGGGGTGAGTATCCGGGTCATGGCCGGGCGCAGGAGTTTGAGCATCGCGGTCCGATCGTAGGCCATCACGGACCCAGGCACTTTCTTTGCCCCGCCCCCCTTGTGATATCCGCCACACGGGTATTTGGTGAACACACCGCGTCCATGCGGTTTCCAGCACATTCCGCGGGCGCGATCCGGGACGGAGTTCGACGCGCGGGAGGCTGATGTGGCGGAGAAGAGCTCAGGCAGCGCCGTGGGAGCCGCGGGCAGGGCACCCGCGGCCGACCGGGCTGATGCGATACGCAATGTCGTGCTGGTCGGCCACTCGGGAGCGGGCAAGACGACCCTCGTCGAGCAGCTGCTGGCCGCCACGGGCACCGTCCAGCGCCCGGGGCGCGTGGAGGACGGCAACACGGTCAGCGACTTCGACGAGGTCGAGGTCAGGCAGCAGCGCTCGGTCAACCTGGCCGTGGCTCCGCTGACGCACAACGGCATCAAGATCAACCTCATCGACACGCCCGGCTACGCGGACTTCGTGGGCGACCTGCGGGCCGGGCTGCGCGCGGCCGACGCCGCGCTGTTCGTCGTGTCGGCCTCCGACGGGATCGACGGGCTCACCCAGATGCTCTGGGAGGAGTGCTCCCAGGTCGGCATGCCCCGCGCGGTCGTCATCACCAAGATCGACCACCAGCGGGCGAACTTCGAGGAGGCGCTCGCCGCCTGCCAGGAGATCTTCGGCGACGGCGTCGCGCCCCTCTACCTGCCGGTCATCACCAACGGCCACGTCAACGGGCTGATCGGGCTGCTGACGCAGAAGTTCTACAACTACGCGACCGGCGCCCGCACCGAGAAGGAGCCGGGCGCCGGCTACGAGGCGCAGATCGAGGAGCACCGCGGCAGCCTCATCGAGGGGATCATCCAGGAGAGCGAGGACGAGTCGCTCATGGACCGCTACCTCGCGGGCGAGCCGATCGACGTCAAGGTCCTCATCGAGGACCTGGAGAAGGCCGTGGAGCGCGGCAGCTTCTACCCGGTCGTGTGCAGCGGGCTCGGCGTCGGCACGCACGAGGTGCTGGAGGTCATCACCCAGGGCTTCCCCTCGCCGCTGGAGCACCCGATGCCGGAGATCACCGACCTGTCCGGCAAGCCGGTGCAGGGCGTCACCTGCGACCCCGACGGCCCTCTGGTGGCCGAGGTCGTCAAGACCACCAGCGACCCGTACGTCGGCCGCATCAGCCTCGTCCGCGTCTTCTCCGGCACGCTGCGCCCCGACATGACGGTGCACGTCTCGGGGCACGGCCTGGCCGACCGCGGGCACGAGGACCACGACGTGGACGAGCGCATCGGCACGCTGTCCTGCCCCCTGGGCAAGCATCAACGCCCGATCCCCAAGGGCGTGGCGGGCGACATCGTGGCGGTGGCCAAGCTCGGCCGGGCCGAGACCGGCGACACCATCTCCGACGTCGAGCGGCCGCTGCTGATGACGTCCTGGACGATGCCCGACCCGCTGCTGCCGGTGGCGATCAGGGCCAGGTCCAAGGCCGACGAGGACAAGCTGGCGCAGGCGCTCTCCCGGCTGGTCGCCGAGGACCCCACGCTGCGGCTGGAGAACAACGCCGAGACGAAGCAGCTCGTGCTGTGGTGCATGGGCGAGGCGCACACCGACGTGCTGCTCGACCGGCTGGCCAAGCGCTACGGCGTCGAGGTCGAGCGGGTCGACCTGCGGGTGCCGCTGCGCGAGACGTTCGGCGGCAGGTGCCAGGCGATGGGACGCAACGTCAAGCAGACCGGCGGCCACGGCCAGTACGCCATCTGCCACATCGAGGTCGAGCCGCTGCCCTCCGGCGGCGGGTTCGAGTTCGTGGACAAGATCGTCGGCGGTGTGGTGCCGCGGCAGTTCATCCCGTCGGTGGAGAAGGGCGTGCGCGCCCAGATGGAGCGCGGCGTCGTGGCCGGCTACCCGATGGTGGACGTGCGGGTCACGCTGTACGACGGCAAGGCCCACTCGGTCGACTCCTCCGACATGGCCTTCCAGATCGCCGGCCAGCTCGCGCTGAAGGAGGCCGCGTCGAAGGTGCCGACGCTGCTGCTGGAGCCGGTGGACGAGCTGTCGGTGCTGGTGGCCGACGACTACGTCGGCTCGGTGATGTCCGACCTGTCCTCGCGGCGCGGGCGGGTGCTCGGCACCGAGCCCGTCGGCACCGGGCGCACGCTGGTGCGGGCCGAGGTGCCCGAGCTGGAGATCACGAGGTACGCGATCGACCTGCGGTCGATGTCCCACGGCACGGGCACCTTCACCCGCTCGTTCCTGCGCTACGAGCCGCTGCCGCCGAACCTGGCGAACAAGATGGCCGCGGCCGGCTGATCCACTCTGAACCGTGGAGCCGGGAGGGCCGGATCAGGTCCCTCCCGGCCCAGCCATAACAAATAATCACAGAATCATCACAGTTTCATTTCGCTCTTTTGGCCTGATCACCGGCGTCGGGCTGCCAGACTGGGTGGCACTATGCGTACTGGACGCCCACTTTTGGCCGCCGCCGCTCTCGCCGTCGCCACCACCACGGCCGCCTACCTGTTCGGCCCAGGAGCCGGAGAGAGCCCCGCCGCGAGCAAGAAGAAGACGACCACCGCCACCACCGCGGCCACCGCGGCGGCCGCCGCCTGCAAGGCCGACCCGCGCTACCCCAAGCGCCAGTTGCGCGGACTCTGGATCGCGACCACCACCAACCTCGACTGGCCGTCCAAGGCCGGTCTGTCGCAGGCCCGCCAGAAGGCCGAATACGTCAAGATCCTCGACACCGCCGCCAAGCGCAATCTCAACGCGGTCTTCGTGCAGGTCAGGCCCGCTTCCGACGCGATCTACAAGTCGTCGCTTGAGCCCTGGTCCAAGTTCCTCACCGGCGTCGCGGGCAAGGATCCCGGCTGGGACCCGCTGCCGTTCCTCATCGACGAGGCGCACAAGCGCAACCTCGAGTTCCACGCCTGGTTCAATCCCTACCGGGCGGCGTACGAGTCGGACGTCTCGCAGCTCCCGGCCAACCACCCCGCCAGGCAGCACCCCGGCTGGGTCGTCAAGTACGGCGGCCGCCTCTACTACAACCCGGGCCTGCCCAAGGTGCGCGAGCACGTCGTCAAGGTCATGGACGACGTCGTCAGCCGCTACGACGTCGACGGCGTGCACTTCGACGACTACTTCTACCCCTATCCGGGCGAGGGCGGGCAGTTCGACGACAAGGCCGCCTTCGCCAAGCACGGCAAGGGCAAGAGCCTGGCCGACTGGCGGCGCGCCAACGTCGACAAGCTCGTCGCCGAGGTGGACAAGTCGGTCCACGAGCGCAAGAGCTACGTGAAGTTCGGCATCAGCCCGTTCGGCATCTGGCGCAACAAGGCGCAGGACCCGTCCGGGTCCGACACCTCCGGCATGTCGGCCTACGACTCGATCTACGCCGACGCGCTCGCCTGGATCAAGGCCGGCTCGGTCGACTACGTCATGCCGCAGCTCTACTGGCCGCGCGGCTTCAAGGCGGCCGACTACCGCGTGCTGCTGCCCTGGTGGGCGGGCGCGGTCAAGGGCACCGGCGTGCACCTCTACATCGGCCAGGCGCTCTACCGGGTCGGCGAGGACCAGTCGTGGTCCAGGCCGGGCGAGCTGGCCGCGCACCTGACGCTCAACCGCAAGTACCCCGAGGTCAAGGGCGACGTCTACTTCAGCGCGAAGAACCTGCTGGCCAACCCGCTGGGCGCGATGGACCGCGTCGTCAAGGAGTTCTACAGCCGCCCGGCGCTGCTGCCGATCATGAAGGACCTCGACGGGCAGGCGCCGCCCAAGCCGGCGGACGTCAAGGCCGCGGGCACGACGCTGTCGTGGACGCCCTCGCAGGGGGCCCGCGCCTACGCGGTCTACCAGGTGCCGAAGTCCGGCGAGGCCTGCCACGAGACCGACGCCCGCAGCCTGGTCGCCGTCGTCACCACCCCGTCCTACACGGCCAAGGCCGCCGGCACCTATCTGGTCACCTCGCTCGACCGGCTCCAGCACGAGAGCAAGGCGACGAGCGTCAAGGTGAGCTGACGCCCGCCGTGCCCTCGCCCGGGACCAGGGCGAGGGCGGCGGGCAGGGCCGCCACCGCGTCGCGGAGCCGGGCGGCCAGATCGGCGGGGTCGGGCTCGGGTCTGTCGGCCCAGCCCGCCATCGCGACGTGGAACGCCGCGACCAGCATGTCGATCGCCAGGCGGGGCCGCGGGTCGTCCGGGCCGCCGAGGCCGAACCGCCGCCACAGGACGTCGAGGGCGCTGCGCGTGGTGCTCTCGCAGAAGTGCCGGTTGTGTGCGTCCATCGAGGGCGTGCGCTGGGCGAGCGCGTACGCCAGCGCCATCCGCCGGCCCCAGCCCTCCTCCTGCGCGGCGCGCTCCAGCGCCGCCAGCAACGTGTCCCGCCCCGTCTCCAGCAGCGTCCGGCCGCCGGGCTCCGCGGACTCCATCTCGGCGAGGAAGAGCGTCCACAGGTCCTGCGCGGGCGCCATCGCGACGTCCTCCTTGCTGGCGAAGGTGCGGAAGAAGGTGCGCTTGGACACCTCCACCGCCTCGCACAGCTCGTCCAGCGTGACGCCGTCGAAGCCGAGCCGGGTGAACTGCTCCAGCGCCGTGTCGATCAGGGACTGCCGGGTCCGGAGTTTCTTGCGTTCGCGCAGGGTCACGCGGGGAGTGTAGCAGGGGCGAATGCCACTTGCAGGCTTATGCCACTCAGTGGCATAAATGGCTCGGACATCCGTTCGCTCCACGAGGAGATCTCGCATGCGTGCCTTGCTCGTCGACCACTCCACCGCCTCCGGCCTGCGTCTCGGCGAGACCGCCGATCCCGTGCCCGGCCCGCACGAGGCCCTGGTCAGAGTCAGTGCCGTCTCGCTCAACTACGGCGAGGTCAGGCACGGCCTGGCCGGCGCGCCGGACGGCGCGGTGATCGGCTGGGACGCCGCCGGGGTGGTCGAGCGGCCGGCCGCCGACGGCTCAGGCCCCGCCGCGGGCACGCCGGTCGTCACGCTCGGCGGCGACGGCGGCTGGGCCGAGCTGCGGGCCGTGGACACCCGCGCGCTCGGCGTCGTGCCCGAGGGGGCCGACCTCGGCGCGATCAGCACCGTCCCGGTCGCGGGGGCCAGCGCGCTGCGCGCCCTGCGCGTGATCGGGCCGCTGCTCGGCCGGCGCGTGCTGGTCACGGGGGCCACGGGCGGCGTCGGCCGGTACGCGGTGCGGCTCGCCGCGCTCGGCGGCGCGTACGTCGTGGCCTCCACCGGCGACCCGCACGCTCATGGGGACGGGCTGCGGGCGCTGGGCGCGCACGAGGTGGTCGCCGCCCCCGAGCTGGCCTCCGGGGCGCTCGACGGGGTCGTGGACTGCGTGGGCGGGCCGCAGCTCGTGCAGGGCTTCATGAAGCTGGCGCCGCACGGGACGCTGGTCTCGGTCGGCCACTCCGCCGAGGAGCCCGAGGTCTTCCCGCCCGGCGCGTTCTACGGCAACGACGGGCGGCACGGGCGCTCGATCGTCACCTTCTACCTGCTGGACGGGCAGCCGCTGGAAGCGGACCTGACGTGGCTGGCCGCGCGCGTCGCCGACGGCGTCCTCGACCCGCACGTGGCGTGGCGCGGCGGCTGGGACCGAGCCGGCGAGGCCGTGAGCGCGCTGCTGGAGCGCCGCCTGCACGGCAAGGCCGTCCTCGACCTCACCTGACAGCCCGGCCCCCACTGTTGAGGGGCCTCTCAGCTGCCATGCCCGGCCACGACCGGCGAGGGGCTGCTCAACCGCCGTGACCACCACAACCGGCCGGGGCCGCTCAACCGCCGTGGCGGCACCATCCGGCCGGGGCCGCTCAGTCGTCGTGGCCGGAGGTCCAGGCGCGGGTCAGGCCCTCGACCGCCTGGTCCAGGAGTGCCGGCGGGAGGGCGAAGCTGAGCCGCAGGCGGTCGCGGTGCCGGCCGTCCGGCGAGAACAGCGAGCCGGGCGCCACCGCCACCCCCTCCTCCCTCGCCGCCGCCGCGAACCGGTCGGTGTCCGTGCCGGGCAGCCGCGCCCACACCGACAACCCGCCCGCCGGCCGCTCCCACGTCCACTCGGGCAGCCGGGCGGCCAGGGCCGCCGTGAAGTGGTCGCGGCGCCGGGCCAGCTCGGCGAGCCACGGGCCTGGCGGGTTGTGGTCGAGGAGGTCGGCCGCCAGCCGCTGGGCCACCGCGCTGGTCGCCAGGTCGGCGTCCAGCTTGGCGTCCACCAGGCGGGCCAGCAGCGGCTCGGGCGCGGACAGCCAGCCCACCCGCAGCCCGCCCCACAGCACCTTGGACAGGGAGCCGACCGTCACCGTGCCGTACGGATGCAGCGGGGCCAGTGGCGCGGGCGGCGGCGCGCCGTCGTGCACGAGGGCGGCCAGGGTGCGGTCCTCGACGAGCGGCACGTCCGCCGCGGCGGCCAGCTCGGCGGCGGGCCGCAGGTCGGGCAGCGCGCCCGTGGGGTTCTCGACGGCGACGACGTACACGGCGGCGGGCCGGTGCCGGGCGAGTGCGTCCGCCACGGCGGCGGGCGCGGTCAGGTCGACGGGCACGGCGATCGCCCCGGCGCGCCGGAACACGCTGAGCGCGCCCCCGTACGTGGGATCGCCGACCAGGACGCGCTCGCCGGGACGCAGCAGCACCCGCGCGGCCAGGTCGATGCCCTGCTGCGCCCCGGCCGTGACCAGGACCTCTCCCCCACCCTCCGGCCAAGGGCCGGCCGCGCCCCCGCGCAGCAGCGCCCGCAGCCGGGGGTCGCCCATGGCGTCGTAGCCGTGGCCGCTCGGCGAGCGCAGCAGCGCGGCCGGGTCGAGCGACGGCACGACCAGGTGGGACGGATCGGGCACGACCGAGGTGGACAGGTCGGCCACCACCGCCTCGCCCTTCAGCAGGCCGCCGAACGAGGGCGTGCCCAGCACGTACGTGCCGCTCCCGTGCCGCCGCTCGCACAGCCCCTCCTCGCACAGGGCGTTGAACGCGGCCGCCACCGTGCCCCGGCTGACGCCGACCGCCTGGGCCAGGTCGCGTTCGGAGGGCAGGCGGTCGCCGGGGGCCAGGGCGCCGGTCTGCGCCAGGTCGGCCAGCGCGCCGGCGAGCCTGCGGCTGGGGGTGCCCCGGTGCAGGCGCAGCCGGTCGCGGACGAGTGTGACGAGATTGTCATCCCTTCCCATGCCACTAGTATCCCGCTACTGTGCCACTCATTAGCCAATTGGCCCATATATCCCGCAAACATGCGGCCAATCAGGAAGAGGGTGGGCACAGTGCGCGAAGCCACGTACATCTGGATGGACGGGGAGCTGGTCCCCTGGGGTGAGGCCCGCGTGCACGTGCTGACGCACGCCCTGCACTACGGCACCGCCGTCTTCGAGGGCACCCGCGTGTTCACGACGCCGGACGGGCCGGCGGTGTTCCGGCTGGAGGACCACCTGGCGCGGCTCGTGCGCAGCGCGCGGATGATCGGGCTCGCGCTGCCGTACTCGGTGGACGAGCTGCGCGCCGCCACCCTGGAGACCGTCGCCGCCAACAGCCACGCCGCCTGCTACATCAGGCACCTGGCCCACCGGGGCCACGGCGAGATGGGCATCGCCGCGCGCCGGTGCCCGACCGTCGTCTCCGTCGCGACCTGGGAGTGGCCGCCGCTGCTCGGCACCTCGGGCGTACGGCTCATGACCAGCTCCTGGCGGCGCAACGACCACCGGGTCGTCCCGGTCGCGGCCAAGGCCACCGGCCCCTACCTCAACTCCGTCCTCGCCAAGGACGAGGCCATGGCCGCCGGCTACGACGAGGCCGTGCTGCTCAACGCCGCCGGGTACGTCAGCGAGTGCACCGGCGCCAACCTCTTCGTGGTGCGCGACGGGCGGCTGCTCACGCCGCCGCCCGGCGCGGGGGCGCTCGACGGCATCACCCAGGACACCCTCGAACGGCTCGCCGCCGACCTGGGCGTCCCGGCCGTCCGCCAGGACCTGATGCGGACCGACCTGTACGCCGCCGACGAGATCCTCCTGTGCGGCACCGGCGCCGGGGTCGTGCACGTCAGCGCCGTGGACGGGCGCGAGCTCGGCGGCCCCGGGCCGGTCACGGAGAGGCTCGCGGACGCGTACGACGCCGTCACCCACGGCCGCGACGACCGTCATCGTCACTGGCTGACCCCGGTGCCCGCGTCCGGCGGCCTGGCCCGCCCGCACGACCCGGCCTCCGACCTGGTGCCGCGTGCTTGATCCCGCGTGCGCGTTACCGGCTCGCGGTGGGGCCGCGGCATGAGAGGGTAGTCGCGTCCGACGGCGCGGCCTCCACCGGCCCCTCGTGCGCCGGTGGCACGACGCCCCAACCGAGTCGCGGGAGGTCTTCGAGGTGAGGCGCGCGCTGATCGTGCTGGCCGTACTGACCGGCCAGCTCATGACTGGCCAAGGGCCGGCCGCCGCCGCGGCGCCCCCCGCCGCCGCGCAGCGGGTGGCGTTGATCGGGGTGCCCGCGCTGCACTGGAACGACCTCAGCCCCGCCGACACCCCCCACCTGTGGGCGCTGGCCGGATCGAGCGCGATCGGCTCCCTGTCGGTCCGCACGGTCGGCAACGTGACCTGCCCCTATGACGGCTGGCTGACCGTCTCGGCGGGCACCAGGTCGGCGGCCGGCTACGGCTGCGGCGCGCCCCCGGCCCCCGAGCAGCAGGGCGAGGGCGCGGTCATCCCCGGCTACCACTACCTCATCGACACGGCGGGCAACCGCGAGGCCGGCAACCTGGGCGAGGCGCTGAAGGCGGCCGGGCAGTGCTCGCTCGCGATCGGCCCCGGCGCGGCCCTCGCGCTCGCCGACCGCGAGGGCCGGGTCCCGCGCTACCACGCCTCCCCCGCGCAGCTCGCCGCCGGCGACCTCGAACGGTGCCGGCTGACCATCATGGACGTCGACGACCTCGTGAGCCCCTACCTCACCGGCGACCGCCTGCCCGCGACGCCCGAGCAGCTCGCCCCCGCCCGGCGGCGCGAGGCGGCGCGGCTGGCCGACGCCAAGGCCGGCGCGCTGCTGGCGGCCCTGCCCGCCGGGACGACCGTGCTGCTCGCCGGGCTCTCCGACCACGGCTCGGTGCCTCACCTGCGGGTGGCCGCCCTGCACGCCCCGGGCATGGAGGGCCGGCTGCTCGGCGCCGCCTCCACCCACCGCGACGACATCTCGATCCTGCCCGACCTGACCGCCACCGTGCTGACCGAGCTGGGCGTGCCCGTGCCCGCCACCGTGGTGGGCGTGCCGATGCGGGCGGGCGAGGGCGGCGCGACGATCGAGGCGATGGCCCGCGCCGACGCGACCGCGCAGACGATGCGCTCGGCCAAGGGCCAGTACTTCACCACGCTGGCCGTCCTGCAGGTGCTGTTCTACGTGCTGGCGTTCGTGCTGCTGCGCCGCCGCAGGCGGCTGCCCCTGGTGCGGGTGGCGGCGGTGGGCCTCGCGGCGCTGCCGGTCACCACGTTCCTGGTCAACCTGCTGCCGTGGACCACGCATCTGGAGCTGTTCGGCTGGATGCTGGCCTGGTGGGCGGTGATCGTCGCGCTGGCGCTGGGCGGGCCGTGGCGCAGGCGCCCGCTCGGCCCGCTGGCGGTGGTGGCCGGGGTCACGGCGCTCACGCTCGCCGGCGACCTGCTGACCGGCACCACGCTCCAGCTCAACAGCTTCATGGGCTACAGCGCCGAGCAGGGCGCCCGCTACTTCGGGCTCGGCAACATCCCGTTCGCGCTGTTCGCCACCGGCACCCTGCTCACCACCACCGCGATCGCGCACCGCTGGCCGGGCCGGATCGGGCTGGCCGCGATCGTCGGCCTCGGGGCGGGGGCCATGGTGCTCGGCGGGTCGGGGCTGGGCAGCGACTTCGGCGGCGTGATCGCGTTCGTGCCGGGCATCGCGGTGACCGCGCTCGTGCTGACGGGCAAGCGGGTGTCGCTGGTGAAGCTGGGGCTGTTCTGCGTGGCCGGCGGGGTGATCGTGATGACGTTCGCCTGGCTCAACTATCTCAAGCCGCCGAACGAGCAGACCCATCTGGGCCGGTTCGTCGGCCAGGTGCTGACCGGCGAGGCGTTCGACGTCATCTGGCGCAAGCTGCAGGCGATGCTGGCCACGCTGCTCAGCCCCAACCTCATGCCGATCGTGATCGTGGCCGTGGCCTTCCTGGTGTACGCGATCCTGCGCCCCGACCAGGCCTCGGCCGGGGTGGTGCCGGCGGCCTTCGAGCACTCGCCCGCGCTACGGGCCGGGCTGATCGGCACGATGGTCGCCGGCGTGGTCGGCATGCTGGTCAACGACTCAGGGGCGGCGGTGCTGTCCATGGCGCTGGCCCTGGCGGTGCCGCTGCTGCTGGCCACCGGCATCGGGGTGCTGGTGCGGCGGGAGGAGTCAGCCCCAGGCGTCGGCGAGCAGCTGGCGGGTGTCGCGAAGTAGCTGCGGCAGCACCTTCGTCTGGGCGACGACCGGCATGAAGTTGGTGTCGCCGCCCCACCGGGGCACCACGTGCTGGTGCAGGTGGGCGGCGATGCCCGCGCCGGCGACGTGGCCGAGGTTCATGCCCACGTTGAAGCCCTGGGCGCCGCTGGCCTTGCGCAGCGCGCGCAGCGCCTTCTGGGTGAACTCGCCCAGCTCCACCAGCTCGGCGGGGGTCAGCTCGTCGTAGTCGGAGACGTGCCGGTAGGGCACCACCATGAGGTGGCCGGAGTTGTACGGATAGAGGTTGAGCACCGCGTAGACGCTCTCCCCCCGGGCCACGACCAGGCCGTCCTCGTCGCTCATCTCGGGGATGGCGTCGAACGGGCACCCGTCGCCCGGGCCGGTGCCCGTCGGCTTGTTCTCACCCTTGATGTACGCCATCCGATGCGGGGTCCAGAGACGGTCGAAGTTGTCCGGGGCCCCGGCCCCTGCCTGATCGTGCATATCTAGCAGCATAGGACCCCGGGCGGACCGGGTCTCAGGCCGCTCGCGCGGAGCAAGGCCGGACCGCACCGCCCTAGGGTGTGGGGATGACCACGAACGATCAGCTTGAGCCCATGCCCGGCGACTGGCGGCGTGCCCTGGCCATCGTCGCCCACCCCGACGACCTGGAGTACGGCTGCGCCGCCGCCGTGGCCGTCTGGACCGACGCCGGCCGCGAGGTCACGTACGTGATGGTCAGCAGCGGTGAGGCGGGCATCGACACCCTGGACCCCGCCGAGAGCGGGCCGCTGCGCGAGCGGGAGGAACTGGCGGGCGCCGCCGTGGTGGGCGTGCGCGAGGTGGAGTTCCTCGGCCATCCTGACGGGGTCATCGAGTACGGCGTCGCCCTGCGCCGCGACCTGGCCGCCGCGATCCGCCGGCACCGCCCCGAGCTGGTGATCACGCTCAACCCGGACGACACGTGGGGCGGCACGTACTGGAACACCCCGGACCACCGGGCGGTCGGCAGGGCCGTGCTGGACGCGGCCGGGGACGCCGGCAACCGGTGGATCTTCCCCGACACCGACGCCGAGCCGTGGAACGGCGTGCGCTGGGTCGCCGTCGCCGGCACCGACACGCCCACCCACGCCGTGGACGTCACCGACGGCCTGGAGCGGGGCGTGCGCTCGCTCCTGGCGCACCGCGCCTACATCGAGGCGCTGACCGATGAGGACCCCGAGAAGTACGCCCGCGACCTCATCGAGGGCCAGGCGCGGGAGGCGGCCGGGCGCTTCGGCGGCCGGCCCGCCGTGACCTTCCGCCTGTTCCCCAGGTGACGAGCACGGACGGGGGGCGGAGCCGCCTGGCTCCGCCCCCCGTCCGTCAGCTCAGTCGCCTGTATGTCAGACCTGGACGCGCTGCTCCACCGCGCGGACGATCTCGGTGATCGCCTGCTCGACCGGCACGCCGTTGTTCTGCTCGCCGCTGCGGTAGCGGAAGGAGACCGCGCCGCTCGCGATGTCGTCGTCGCCGGCCAGCAGCATGAACGGCACCTTGGCCTTCTGCGCGTTGCGGATCTTCTTCTGCATGCGGTCGTCGGCCGTGTCGACCTCGACCCGGATGCCGTGCTCGCGCAGCTTCTTGGCGACGTCCTGCAGGTAGGGGACGTGGGCCTCGGCGATCGGGATGCCCACCACCTGCACCGGCGCGAGCCAGGGCGGGAAGGCGCCGGCGTAGTGCTCGGTGAGCACGCCGAGGAAGCGCTCGACGGAGCCGAACAGCGCCCGGTGGATCATGACGGGCGTCTGCCGGGAGCCGTCGGCCGCCTGGTATTCGAGCCCGAACCGCTTGGGCTGGTTGAGGTCGAGCTGGATGGTGGACAGCTGCCAGGTGCGGCCGATGGCGTCCTTGGCCTGGACGGAGATCTTCGGGCCGTAGAAGGCCGCGCCGCCCGGGTCGTCCTTGAGCGTGAGCCCGGACTCGGTGGCCACCTGGCGCAGCGCCTCGGTGGCCTCCTCCCACTCGGCCGGGTCGCCGATGAACTTCTCGGAGTCGTCGCGGGTGGACAGCTCCAGGTAGAAGTCCTCGAGGCCGAAGTCGCGCAGCACGCTCAGCACGAACCGCAGCAGCGACTGGATCTCCTCGGCCATCTGCTCGCGGGTGGTGTAGATGTGCGCGTCGTCCTGCGTCATGCCGCGCACCCGGGTGAGGCCGTGGACGACGCCGGACTTCTCGTAGCGGTAGACGGAGCCGAACTCGCACAGCCGCAGCGGCAGCTCACGGTAGGAACGGCCACGCGCACGGAAGATGAGGTTGTGCATCGGGCAGTTCATCGGCTTGACGCGGTATTCGACGCCCTCCAGCTCGAAGGCCGGGAACATGTCGTCGGCGTACCACGGCAGGTGGCCGGAGGTCTCGAACAGCGACGACTTGGTGATGTGCGGCGTGTTGACGAACTCGTAGCCCGCCTCGGCCTGCCGCCGGCGCATGTAGTCTTCCATCTCCTTGCGGATGATGCCGCCCTTGGGGTGGAAGATCGGCAGGCCGCTGCCCAGCTCGGGCGGGAAGCTGAACAGGTCGAGCTCGGCGCCCAGCTTGCGGTGGTCGCGCTTCTCGGCCTCCTCCAGCAGCTTGAGGTATTCGTCCTGCTTGTCGCGGGACTCCCATGCGGTGCCGTAGATGCGCTGGAGCTGCGGGTTCTTCTCGCTGCCCCGCCAGTAGGCGCCGCCCGAGCGCATGAGCTTGAAGGCCGGGATGGACCGGGTGGACGGCACGTGCGGGCCGCGGCAGAGGTCCTTCCAGCGCAGCTCGCCGCTCTTGGCGTCGAGGTTGTCGTAGATGGTGAGCTGTCCCGCGCCGACCTCGACCGACTCCTCGTCGGCGGCGCCGCCCTTGAGCCCGATGAGCTCCAGCTTGTAGGGCTCGCCGGCCAGCTCGGCCCGCGCCTCGTCGTCGCCGACCGGCCGCCGGGAGAACAGCTGCCCCTCCTTGACGATCTCGCGCATGCGCTTCTCGATGCGCTTGAGGTCGTCGGGGTTGAACGCCTGGGCGACGTCGAAGTCGTAGTAGAAGCCGTTGTCGACGGGCGGCCCGATGCCCAGCTTGGCCTCGGGGAACAGCTCCTGCACCGCCTGCGCCATGACGTGCGCGGTGGAGTGGCGGACGATCGCCCTGCCCTCTTCGCTGGAGACCTCGATCGGCTCGACCACGTCGCCGTCGGCGAGCTCGTGGGCCAGGTCGCGGGCCTCGCCGTTGACCTTGGCCGCGATGACCGTGCGGCCGTCGGCCTCCAGCGCGGCGCCGGCCGTCGTGCCGGCCGCCACCACACGCTCGGCTCCGGCGAGGGTGATGTGTAGCTCGGCTGACACGGTGACTCCTTGAGGTCGCGCGCCCGGCGCCCGGCACCGGGGCTGCTTCGGTGACGAACAACGATGCTATCGCGGGTGAAACCCCAGCTTTGTCAGGTCCTTCCGGGTGCCGTGGAAGACGTTGCGGTCCACGGGGCTCTGGGCGTACTGGTGGATGGTCCAGTCGTTCCAGGGCCTCGGGACGGCGGGGCGGCCGCGGGCGTGTTCGGGGCCGGCGATCCAGAGGGGATGTTCGCCGAGGCCGGCGCAGTGCCCGGAGTTCGCGAAGGAGTGGAAGGTGTAGATGAAGGGGCGCACGCCGGTGCTGCGCTCGACGTGGTGGCACCAGCGGCGGGCGTAACGCGCGACCTGCTCGGGGCGCAGGCCGTCGCCGGTCTCCAGGTCGAGCGCGATCAGGTCGCCGCGGCGCAGCCCGCCGGCCGACCTGATCGTGGCCAGGAAGTGGCGGGCGTGCTGGACGGGGTCGCCCTTGGGGCGGGCGAAGTGGTACGCGCCGCAGACGAGCCAGCTCTCCCGCATGCCGTTCCAGTTGCGCGCGAACCACTTGTCGGTCCAGTCGCCGCCCTCGGTCGCCTTGGCGAAGGCGAACGCCACGCCCGCCTCGGCGTGACCGGGCCAGTTGACCGAGCCCTGCCAGTTCGACACGTCTATGCCCTGCAGCACGCCCTTCACCTTGCCAAACTCCACCTTGCCAAAACTAGGGGGATCTCTCCCGCCTCAGCCCTTCGCCGCGCCGGTCAGCAGGCTCCGCGTGCGTTCCCGCTCGGCGAAGACGGAGCCGACGAAGTCGGTGACCCCGGCCCGCTCCAGCTCTTCGAGCTTGGCCAGCACGGTCTTCTCGTCGCCCACGAGGGCGATGTCGCCGGGGTTCGCGGCGCCCTCCCGGTCGAGCATGGCGCGGTAGGAGGGCAGCTGCCCGTAGATCTTGAAGATCTCGTTGGCGCGGGCGACGGCGCCCTCGGGGTCGTCGGTGACGCAGACGGGCAGCGCGCACACGACGCGCGGCTCCTCCCTCCCCGCCTCGGCCGCGGCGGCCCTGATGGTCGGCACGATGTGCTCGGCGACGGTCTTCGGGCCGGTCATCCACAGGACGGTGCCGTCGGCGACGGTACCGGCCATCTTGAGCATGCGCGGGCCGAGCGCGGCCACCAGCACGGGGAAGCCGGCGCCCGGGGTGCTCAGTTTGATGTCGGCCTTCAGCGTCTCGCCCTGGTAGCGCACGTGCTCGCCGCGGCTGGCCGGCACGAGGACGTCCAGATACTCCTTCATGTGCCGGCCGGGCCGCTCGAAGCTGTAGCCGAACATGTTCTCGATGACGATCTGGTGCGACAGCCCGAGGCCGAGCGCGAAGCGGCCGCCGAGCGCGGCGTTGGCGGTCATGGCCTGCTGGGCCAGCGCGGCCGGGTGGCGCGGGTAGGTGGGCACCACGGCGGTGCCGAGCTCCAGGGGCGGCGCCTGCACGCCGGCCGCGACCAGGGCGGTGATCGCGTCGAGGCCGAAGATGTGGGACAGCCAGGCCGAGCTGAAGCCGTCCTCGGCGGCCTGGGTGATCTGGTCGCGAAGGCCGCCGATGGGGTCGGCGCCCGTGGGCTCGTTGAGGAAGTACCCGTAACGCATCGAACAGAACTCCATTCTGGTTGCTGACGTGAATGTACTTCGCACACCCCGACTCGGTCACCCGCCGCGCCGGGCCCCGTTTGTAAAGTGGCCTGCATGACCCACGAACGCGCCGGACAGCCCGCTCAGCCCGCCGACCTGGTCGACGTCCCCCGGCTGGTGACGTCCTACTACGCCCTGCGCCCCGATCCTGACCAGGCCGGGCAGCGGGTCTCGTTCGGCACCTCGGGGCACCGGGGGTCGGCGCTCGGCGCGGCCTTCAACGAGGGCCACATCCTGGCCACCAGCCAGGCCATCTGCGAATACCGCCGCGAGCAGGGCACCGACGGGCCGCTGTTCCTGGGCATCGACACGCACGCGCTGTCGGAGCCCGCGCGGGTGTCGGCGCTGGAGGTGTTCGCGGCCAACGACGTGGACGTGCTCATCGACACGCGCGACGGCTACACGCCGACGCCCGCCGTCTCGCACGCCATCCTGCGCCACAACCAGGGGCGCACCTCCGGGCTCGCCGACGGGGTCGTGGTCACGCCGTCGCACAACCCGCCGGCCGACGGCGGGTTCAAGTACAACCCGCCGAACGGCGGCCCCGCCGGCACCGACGCCACCGGCTGGATCCAGGACCGCGCCAACCGGCTGCTGGCCGACGGGCTCAAGGAGGTCAGGCGGGTGCCCTACAGCCGCGCCCTGGAGCGGGCCGGCCGGTACGACTTCCTCGGCACGTACGTGGACGACCTGCCCTCCGTGCTCGACCTCGACGCGATCAGGGCGGCCGGGGTGCGCATCGGGGCCGACCCGCTGGGCGGGGCGAGCGTGGCCTACTGGGGGGAGATCGCCGAGCGGCACCGGCTCGACCTGACCGTGGTCAACCCGCTGGTGGACCCGACGTGGCGGTTCATGACGCTCGACTGGGACGGCAAGATCCGGATGGACTGCTCGTCGCCGTACGCGATGGCCTCGCTCATCTCCGGCCGCGACCGCTACGACATCGCCACGGGCAACGACGCCGACGCCGACCGCCACGGCGTCGTCACCCCCGACGGCGGCCTGATGAACCCCAACCACTACCTCGCGGTCGCCATCTCCTACCTCTACGCGCACCGCGACGGCTGGCCGGCCGACGCCGGGATCGGCAAGACCATGGTGAGCAGCGGCATCATCGACCGGGTCGCCGAGTCCCTGGGCCGGCGGCTGTACGAGGTGCCGGTGGGCTTCAAGTGGTTCGTGCCGGGGCTGCTGGACGGCTCGCTCGGCTTCGGCGGCGAGGAGAGCGCGGGGGCGTCGTTCCTGCGCAGGGACGGCTCGGTGTGGTCCACCGACAAGGACGGCATCATCCTCGCGCTGCTCGCCTCCGAGATCCTGGCGGTCACCGGCAGGTCGCCGAGCGCCCACTACGCCGATCTGGTGGGGCGCTTCGGCGAGCCGGCGTACGCGCGGGTGGACGCCCCCGCCACCCGCGAGGAGAAGGCGGTGCTCGGCAAGCTGTCGGCCGCGCAGGTGACGGCGTCGTCGCTGGCCGGCGAGGAGATCACCGCCGTGCAGACGTCGGCGCCCGGCAACGGCGCGGCGCTCGGCGGGGTCAAGGTCTCGACCGAGCACGCCTGGTTCGCGGCCCGGCCGTCCGGCACCGAGGACGTCTACAAGATCTACGCCGAGTCCTTCCGCGGCCCCGACCACCTGGCGAAGGTCCAGGAGGAGGCCCGTTCGCTGGTCTCCGCCGCGCTGGCCGGCTGACCTGCGCCGGGGTCAGGTCAGCTCGCGGGCGGCGGGCGACGCCATGCCGGTGCGGCCGAGGTCGGCGTGGCGGGCGGCGGCGACGCCGTCGCGGTAGCCGGTGCCGCTGGTGCGCGGGACGCTCATCCTGACGCGCGGGTAGTGCGCGGCCACGGCGCGCTCCACCTCGGCGCGGCGGTCGGCGAGGACGAGCGCGGTCCCCGTGCCGGCCGCCACCGCGTCGGACTCGGCGCCCGCCTCGGCCGCGCACAGCAGCCGGTAGACCTCGTCGGTGAAGCCGATCAGCCAGGAGCGCCGGTAGGCGCGCGGCGAGACGGCGTCGCCGGGCGGCCGGACGCGGGCCAGCCCCGAGGCCATCTGCAGCAGCAGGGACGTGGCCAGCAGGTCGGCGCGTTCCAGGTCGGCGGCGAAGCCGAAGACGTGCACGCGCTGGCCGTCGTCGCCGCGCCCGATGAGCAGCGGGCGGCAGCGCACCGCCTGGGCGACCAGGCTGACGAGCCTGGCCTTCTCCCTCGCCCAGGGTGCGGGCAGGGTGACGACGCGGTCGCCGGGCGTCTCACGGTCGGCCCCCGGCGGCAGCGCGTCGATGCCGTGCTTGGCCATGAGCGCCGAGGCCGCCGCCATGAACGTGGCCCGCTCGTGCTCGTTGTCGGTGCGCTCGGCCTTGGCCAGGAGCTTCCTGACGCGTTCGAGTGTGCGCTGCTCGCGCAAGTGCCGCCCCCCGGGTGCCGCCGCTCAGTGCTTGGCGAGCACCCGCCCGTCGGCCCCGAGTGCGGGGAAGGCGCCCGTGTCCACGATGCCGTGCTGCTGGAACAGCGCCTCGATGAGGGCGTGTGCCTGCGGCTCCAGCTTCCACAGGGCACGATACTCGCGCGCGGTGGCCAGCGAGATGCCGATCTCCTGGGCGATGTCCACGGTGCGCGGCACGATGCCCTTGGCGATCTGCCGGTCCCAGTAGTCGCGGGCGGCCCGCTGCCGGGCGGCGCGCTCGGCGGTGGACAGCACCTGCGGGGTGGTGTCGAGCACCTCGACGTCCTCGTCCTCGTCGTCCACGAGGTCGGCCAGCGCGGGCGGCAGCGCCGGGCGGGCGGGCACCGGGTGCCGCTCGGCGTCGTGCTCCCACGGCACGCGCGGGTCGGCGTCGATGAGGGCGCTGGTGTTGTAGAGCGCGGCGATCTGGGCGAGCAGGGCCTCCTGGCGGGCCGGGTCGACGGCCAGCCCGGTGTGCTCGACGGCCTGGTCCATCGCCTTGTCGAGCCTGGCGAGGGCGGCGCGCATCTTGCGCTCCGGCGCGCCGGCCTCGCGCAGCGCCTTGGCCTTCTTCGCGGCCAGCGCGACGCGGGTGAGCCTGCGGTGGGCGTCCACCTCGCTGGCCGTGCGGTCGCTGACCTCGGCCAGGCCGAGCCGGACGAGCAGCCGCTCGGGGGTGAGCCGCCAGTTGATGCGGCCGGTGCCGCGGATGCGGTGGCGTTCGATGGCCATGCCGCGCTCCCACAGCCAGGCGGCGACCAGCGGCGCGGCGAGCCGGAAGACGGCCTCGGGCAGGCTGCGCGCGTCCATGGACGACAGGACGGCGGTCAGGCAGGTCAGCGCCCAGACGGCGATGCCGTCGATGCCGGCGGAGAAGTTCTCGCGCATGTTGCGGCGGGCGCGTACGGCCGAGGTGATGATGGCGACCTCGATGAAGGCGAACAGGAGTAACCGCAGCGGCCCGTCCAGCCCCAGCACGTCTCCGGAGAAGCGCCACATGCCCTGGGCCGACACGCCGGTCGCGATGGAGGCGGCCACGATGGTCAGCACGTCCTCGATGGGGCGCGGGGCGACGTATCTGGCGAACAGCCAGGCGAGGGCTCTCCAGGCGACCCTGATCACCAGGAACGCGAGCGCCAGCCCGAGGAGGCTGAGCAGGGCGATGACCGCGGTGGCGACCGGTTTCTCGTTGACGAAGGCGGTGAATTCCTCGAATGTCGGCATCAGTCACTATCCGTGGGGGGCGTTAACTCCGGCTCTATGCGACGAGATCATCGCAGAAGGTCGCCAATCTGTACGCCAAACCCCGGCTGCCGTCCCAGTTTGCCCCGCTTTCCCAGGGTCACCTCCCCTGTCCCGGTCCGCCCGCCGGAGGACGGCGGAGCCGAACGGGAGGTCGCCCGGCGGGGTGAGGGGTAAATTCGTCCTTTCGGAGGGGCCCGGCAGGCTCTCCAGGTGGGACCATCTATCGAGGGATTTATCCCTAGATAGTGCGCTATATCCCAGCAGGACGGACACGATGGCAGACAATGAGTTCCCGCTCGTCCAGTTCATGCGCGACGGCTTCGACCCCGTGGGCGAGCTCGGCCGCATCAGGAACGAGCATCCGGTCTATCCCATGCAGATCCCAGGCGACCAGACGGTGTACCTCGTCACCCGCTGGGAGGACGTCCGCACGGTGCTCGGCGACCACGAACGCTTCAGCAACGACTTCGCGGGCGTCATCGGCCTCGGCTCCAACCAGGAGGACCCGGGCGGTCTGGGCTTCCGTGACCCGCCCGAGCACACCCGGCTGCGCAAGTTCCTGACCCCCGAGTTCACCGTGCGGCGGCTGCGCAGGATGGAGCCGCGCATCGAGGCCCTGGTCGAGGAGGCGCTCGACCGCATCGAGGCCAAGGGCGCCGAGAGCAGGCCGGTCGACCTGTTCGAGGAGTTCGCGCTGCCGATCCCGTCGCTGGTGGTGTGCGAGCTGCTGGGCGTCCCGTACGAGGAGCGGGCCGACTTCGTCAAGATCAGCAAGGACCGCTTCGACTTCACCGCCGGGCCCGAGGCGTCGCTGCAGGCGATCAACGACGCGATGGCCTACCTCGTCGAGCTGGTCGCCAGGGAACGGCTCAACCCCGGCGAGGGCCTGCTCGGCCAGCTCCTGCGCGAGCACGGAGACGAGCTCGACGACCGCACGCTCGCCAGCATGGCCGACGGCCTGCTGACCGGCGGCCACGACACCAGCACCAGCATGCTCGCCCTCGGCACGCTCTGGCTGCTGGAGCACCCGGAGCAGGCCGCGAAGGTGCGCGAGGTCGACGGCCACGTCAACGACGTCGTCGAGGAGCTGCTGCGCTACATGTCCGTGGTGCAGGTGGCCTTCCCGCGCTTCGCCCGCGACGACCTGGAGCTGCACGGCGTACCGATCAAGAAGGGCGAGATGGTGCTGTGCTCGCTCATCGGCGCCAACCGCGACCCGGGCGCGCTCGGCGCGGACGCCGACGAGATCCGGCCCGGCCGCGACGGCTCCCACATGGCCTTCGGCCACGGCATCCACCGCTGCATCGGCGCGCCGCTGGCGCAGATGGAGATGCGCATCGCCTTCCCCGCCCTGCTGCGCCGCTTCCCGACGCTCCAGGTGGCGGGCGAGGTGACGTTCAGGGAGCTCGCCATCGTCTACGGGCTCAAGACGCTACCCGTGACCTGGTAGACGGGCTACGTTCGCCATGTGAGCGAGCCTGCTGCTGTTGACGCGCCCGTCATCGACCTGACCCGGGTCGGCGCCGTCGCCTTCGGGGCCGACGGCGCGGTCACCGACACCGCCCGGGGGCACGCGGCCGCCTGGAAGCACGTCTTCGACGCCTTCCTGCGCGGCCGCTCGGCGCCGTTCGACATCCGTGAGGACTACCTGCGCCATCTGGACGGGCGGCCCCGCCTCGACGGGATCCGCACGTTCCTCGCCGCGCGCGGCATCACGCTGCCCGAGGGCACGCAGGACGACGAGCCCGGCGCCCCCACCGTGCACGGGCTGGGCCTGGCCAAGGACCGGACGTTCCTCGCCCAGGTGGACGAGTACGGCGTGGCCGCGTTCCCGTCCACCGTGGCGCTGCTGCACGAGCTGCGGCGGCGCGGCGCCAGGACGGCGGCCGTGTCGGCGAGCCTGCACGGCCGCCGGCTGGTGCGGGCGGCCGGCCTGTCCCACCTGTTCGACGTGATCGTGGACGGCGCGGACGCCGCCGAGCTGCGCCTCCCCGGCCAGCCCGACCCCGCCCTGTTCCTGGAGGCGGCGCGCCGCCTGGAGCTGCCGCCGGCCCGCGTCGCGGTGGTGGACGCCGCGCGCGCGGGCGTGGAGGCGGCGGGGAAGGGCGCGTTCGGGCTGGTCGTCGGGGTCGTACGCGAGAGCGGGCAGACGGACGAGCTGCGCGCCGCAGGGGCCGGGTCCGTCGTCACCGACCTCGGGGAGGTCGAGGTGCGCGGGCGGGTCCTACCCTTGTCCTCGTGACCGTTCTCATCGATCCTCCCAACTGGCCGGGGCCGCGCGGGCTCATGTGGTCGCATCTGGTCAGCGACCACACGCTGGACGAGCTGCACGACTTCGCCGCGCTGCTGGGGGTGCCGGAGCGGGCGTTCGACCGCGACCACTACGACGTGCCCGAGACCGTGCACGCGCGGGCGGTGTCGCTGGGGGCCGAGGCGGTCAGCTCGCGGGAGCTGCTGCGCCGGCTGGTCGCCGCGGGGCTGCGCCGCCGCAAGCGGCACCTGCCACGGTGAACGCCGTCAAGGCGCGGTGAGTGAGGCGAGCTCGGCGGTCATGTTCGCGCGGGCCCGTTCCTCCCACAACGCCCGGCCGCGGGCGGTCCGGTAGAGGCTGGGGGTGGCGAGCAGGCGGCGCAGGACGTCGGCGCGGCCCAGCCTGAACAGGTCGTCGGGGACGTGGGCGTACTCACGGCGGACGGCGGCCGCGTAGCCGGCGTACCCGTCGGCCGGGCCGCCCAGGACGGCGAGGTCGGCGTCGCACAGGACGGCGCCGTTCGCGTCGCCGTCGGCGAGGGTGTCGTGGGCGGCGGTCAGCCGGACCAGCCTCGCCACCTCGGCGACCACCGCCGGGGTCACGCCGCAGCGCGGGAGCCTGGACTGGGCGAGCTGGGCGCTGCGCTCCTCGTCCCGGCCGGGGTGGCCGTCGTAGACGGCGTCGTGGAACCAGGCGGCCAGGCGGACCGCGTCGGGGTCGGCGGCGTCACCGGCCAGGTCGTCCACGGCGGCGAGCACGGCGGCCAGGTGGGCGCGGTCGTGGTAGCGGCGGTGCGGCTCGGACCAGCGGGCGACGAGCTCGGCGCCGGTGGCGAGGGCGGCGGCCGACGCCCCGGCGAGCCGCACCCACGCCGCCACGAGCCCGCCATCACTACGGTGATCATTCACGCCCCCACCGTAGACGGCCGAGGTCCCTGGGGAGGTGCGGGGGGCGCCGCAGACGGCCCAGGTCCCTCAGGAGGCGCGGGAGGTGCCGCAGACGACCGGGGTCCCCCGGGAGGTGCGGGGGGTGCCGCAAACGGCCCAGATCCCTCGGGAGGCGCGGGAGGTGCCGCAGACGACCGGGGTCCCCCGGGAGGTGCGGGGGGTGCCGCAAACGGCCCAGATCCCTCGGGAGATGCAGAGGGCGCTCGCAGACGACCGGGGCCTCGGGAGGTGCGGGGGGTGCCCCCGGGTGGCGAGGTCCCGATCAAGGTATAGGGGGGTGCCTCCGGTTTTGGTAGCGTCGGGGTATTGACGGGAGTGCGGAGGAGCGGCGGCGGCTGCCGCGGTGGCGGGAGCTGCGGGAGGTGCTGCCCGGGCGTCCTCGCCTCTCCCGGGCCGGACGGGTGGCCGCGGCGGCGGACGTCGGTGATCTGCGGGAGCTGGCCAGGAGGCGCGCCCCGCGCATGGTGTTCGACTACGTGGACGGCGCCGCCGAGGGCGAGTGGTCGATGGCCAGGTCGGTGGAGGCGTTCCACCGGGTGGAGTTCCGGCCGAGGGTGCTGCGTGACGTGGCCGAGGCGCCGACGGCGGTGGAGGTCCTGGGCCGCAGGATCGCGATGCCGGTGGTGCTCGGCCCGACCGGGTTCACCCGGATGATGCACCGGGCGGGCGAGCGCGCCGTGGCCAGGGCGGCGGAGCGGGCGGGCGTCCCGTACACGCTGTCCACCATGGGCACCACCCCGGCTCCCGCGGTGACGGCGGCGGCAACCGGCGGGTGGAACTGGTTCCAGCTCTACGTGGTCCGCGACCGCGCCCGCACCCTGGACATGCTGGCCGCGGCCCGCGACGCGGGCATGGACGTGCTGGTCGTCACCGTGGACGTGCCGGTCGCCGGGTCACGGCTGCGCGACGTCAGGCACGGCCTCACGGTGCCGCCGGCCCTGCGCTGGCGCAGCGCGCTGCAGGCGCTGGCCCGCCCCGCGTGGTGGTTCGACTTCCTGACCAGCGAGCCGCTGCGCTTCGCGACGGTGGACGGCGCCCCCGGCGACCTGGCCGGCATCACCAACCTGATGTTCGACCCGTCCGTGACGGTCGCCGACCTGGAGTGGATCCGGTCGGCGTGGCGGGGCCCGCTGCTGGTCAAGGGCGTGCAGCGGGTGGACGACGCGAAGGACCTGGCCGACGTGGGCGTGGACGGGCTGGTCGTGTCCAACCACGGCGGCCGGCAGCTCGACCGCTCCCCCACCCCGCTGGAGCTGCTGCCGGAGGTGGTGGACGCCGTCGGCGACCGTACCGAGGTGTTCCTGGACGGCGGCGTGCGCAGCGGCGCGGACGTCGCGGCGGCGGTCGCTCTGGGCGCGCGGGCCTGCTTCGTCGGCCGGGCCTACCTGTACGGCCTGATGGCGGGCGGCGAGCCCGGCGTGACCCGGGTGCTCGACCTGCTGCGCGCCGAGCTCGTACGGACCCTGCAGCTCCTCGGCGCGCCCGGCGTCGAGGGCCTGGACCGCGACCTGGTGCGCCTGCGTCCCTGACCGCCGCCGCTGCCGCGAAAAGCACGCGTATCTGGGCGGCGGTGCCGCCGCTCTGCTCCTTCACACGGGGACCTGGTCCTCACCCGGAGAGGAGAGCAGATGGCGACCGGAGAGTTCCAAGTGATGAAAGTGCCGGCGGAGCAGCTGGCCGGTGCCCTTCACGGCCAGGTTGTGGATCCGGGCGCGCAGCCCACGACCGTCGTCAGATGCGGCGAGGGGTGGACCGTGGACGTGAGCTGGGAGGTGTCGGGTGAGCTCATCGACTGGTTGCAGGGCCGATGGCAGCTGGAGATCATCGCCGACTTATTGGGCGGCGGCGAGAGCCGGCATCCCTCGCCGCCCGTGGAATTGACGTTCACCCCGGGGTCGGGCCGATATACCGCCTCGATCCCGATGCGTGGCCAGCTCGCCCCCGGAACCTATGACCTCGTGGTCAACCTCACCACCATGACCGCCGCCGGCACCGCGGGGGCGCTCGGCGGCTTCGTGGTGCTCAGCAAGATCATGGTGAAGGAGTGACGGCGGAGTCAGCGAAGACGGCGGTCCAGGAGCAGCGCGCCCCGTCCGGCCAGCAGCGAGGAGCACCACCGGCGCAGGTCGGCCGGTCTGGGCCCGCTCACCTGGCCGCCGTCCAGCAGGTCGGCCCAGTCCAGCAGCGACTCGGCGAGCATGAGCGGCACCTCACGCCGCTCGTGGACCTCGGCGGCGGCCTCGAAGTGCTCGGCCGCCCGCCGCGGCTCGCCCATGATCACGGACAGGTGGGCCAGGTAGTGGTGGCCGCAGTGGTGGGCCACCGTCGAGTGGCCGAACGTGTCGCCCTCGCCGGACAGCGCGTCGTAGAGCCGCGCGGCCAGGTCGGGACGGCCGAGCCGGCCGGCGGCCACGGTCAGGTTGTCGAGCGCGGGGCGGTGCGCCATGTTGCGCGGCGGGACCGCGCCCCCGTCGGCGAGGATGCGTTCCAGCAGGGGGCCGGCCTCCTCGTCGTCCAGCTCGCTCAGATAGCGCAGCACCGCGTGCACGGGGTCCGCGCGGGGCGCCTGGGCGGCGCGGCGCAGCCGGTCGCGCAGCTCCCACAGCCGCCCCTGGAGCCGGCGGATCTCGGCGATCTGCTCGGCGTAGATGGCCACGGCCTCCAGGCGGCGGCCGATCTGCGAGCCGAGCCGCAGCGCCGCCTCGGCCTCGGCCTCGGCCTGCGCCAGGTCGCCCTGCATGAGGGTCAGCCCGGCCCTGGAGTAGCCGACCAGCCAGTGCAGGTGCGGCTGCGCCAGCCGGTGGGCCAGCTCCTCGGCCCGGTCGAGCAGGGTGGCGGCGCGGGCGGCGTCGCCGCTGTCGAGGACCGGCGGGGTGCGCTGGACGTAGGCGTGGAACAGCGCGAGGTCGTCGCCGGTGCGGCGGGCCGCCTCCAGCATCTCGTCGCCGTCGCGGTGGCGCTGGTGCAGCGGGTCGGCCGGGATGATGGTGAGGCTGCGCAGGCCCAGCACCAGCGCGAGGGTGCGCGGGTCGCCCGACTTGCGGGCCAGCGCCACCGCCTCGTCGCTGAGCGCGAAGCGCCGCTCCCCGTCGGGGGCCCAGATCAGCTCGGCGGCCAGGTTGGCGGCCAGCAGCGCGCGGGTGCTGACGTCGGTCGAGTCGACCTGCCTGCGCGCCTCCTCCAGCAGCGCGATGCGCTGCCGGTCGAGGGCGGCGTTGATGCCGGAGAAGGCGACGCCGCCGAGCGCCGCGGTGACGACGAGGTCGCCGCGGCCGCACTCCAGCGCGAGGTCGGCGGCCCGGCCGAGGGTGGCCCGCGCCTCCGGGTGCCCGGCCAGCCACATCGCCCGCCCGCAGCCGACGAGCAGCTCGGCGCGGCGCTCCGGGGGCGTGCCCGGGGTGTCGTCGAGCAGGTCGAGCACCCGGCGGTACCAGGTGACGGCCTCGTCGTGGGCGAGGCCCTTCAGCGCGTGCCCGGCGGCGAGGACCCCGGCCTCGGCCGCCGCGCTCACCCGGGCCGGATCGCGGCCGTGCTCGGCGGCGGCCATCAGGTGCCGCGCCACGACGTACGGGCGCGTCTCCATGGCGCGCGGATCGGCCTGGCACAGCGCGTCGGCGACCTTGCCGTGCAGCAGCCCGGCGCGCGGCGGCGAGAGCGTGGCGTAGAGGGCGTTCCTGGTCAGCTCGTGCGGGAAGCTGCACGCGCCGCGGGCGGACATGGCGACCAGGCCGGCGCCCAGCGCCTCCTCGGCCGCCGCGACGAAGCGGGCCTCGTCCAGGCCGAGGGCGGCGCGCAGCTCGGCCGACTCCATGTGCTCGCCCACGGCCAGCATGCTGACCAGGTCGCGGGCGTCGGTGTGGAGCTGCGCCAGGCGGGCCCGCACCATGCGGGTGACGGAGTCGGGCACGCCGAGCGCGTCGAGCTCCTTGCCGGCGGTCAGCTCGCGGGCCATCTCGCTGACGAGGAAGGCGTTGCCGCCGGTGACGCGGTGCAGCAGCTCGGCGTCGGCGCCGGGGCGCACCTCGGCCAGCACGCCGGCGACCTCCTCCAGGCCGAACGAGGCGACCTGCAGCACGCGGCCGTCGGCGGTCAGCTTGAGCAGCTCGGGCATGGCCGTCTCGACCGGCGCCGGCCGGGACGTGGCCAGAATGAGCAGCGGCAGGGCGTCGGCGTCGTACATGAGGGCGTTGAGCATCTGCAGCGACTCCAGCGTCGCCCACTGCAGGTCGTCGATGACGAGCAGCACCGGGCGCACGGTGGTGAGCCGTTCGATCAGGGTGCGCGCGGCGGCCATCAGGTGGTAGCGCTCGGAGACCGGCTCGGTGGCGGGCGGCACCTCCAGCGACAGCGGCGGCGCGGCGAGCGACGGCGCCAGCCGGACGAGCTGGCCGCACTGCTGGTCGATCCCGGCCCGCAGCAGCAGCGCGGGCGAGGTGCGGGCCAGCCGCTCGACGGCTCCGGCGATCGGCTCGTACGCCTGCCGCGCCGGATCGGTGCACCGCCCGGCCAGCACGGTGAACTGCCGTTTGAGCGCCTGCCGCGCGGCCATCGACGCGAGCCGGGTCTTGCCCACCCCCGGCTCGCCCTGGAGGATCACCAGCCCGCTGCCGAACTCGGCCGCCGCGAGCTCGGACTCCAGCGCCCGCAGCTCCTCGCCCCGGCCGACGAAGGTCAGCTCCCGCTCGCCGGACAGCCAGGTCGGCAGCGCGCCGCTCTGGTGGTGGTCGGCGTTCTGCCAGTGCAGCTCGTAGGTGTGCATCGGCTCGCGCAGGCCCTTGCCGGACATCCGGCCGAGGTCCTTGAACTCGTGCCGGCTGCGGCCCTGGGCCAGGCGCCGCACCAGGTCGGTGCAGAGCACCTGGCCGCCTTCGGCGATCGCGACCAGCCGCGCCGCCTCCACCGTGGGCAGCCCGGACACGTCGTCGTGGCCCCAGCAGACGTCGCCGGCGGCGAGCGCCGCCTTGATGGAGATCTTCTCCATGGCGCGCTCGTTCTCGTCGGCGACCGCCTGCTCGACGGCGATGATCGCGTCGAGGCCGGCGGTCGCCGACTCGAAGACGGCCATGAGGCCGTCGCCGAGGCTCTTGGTGAAGGTGGCGCCGTTGGCCTGCGCCACCGAGCCGAGGAGCCGGCGGAGGCGGCGGAAGACGTCGTTGGCGCGTTCCTCGCCCAGCCTGACCCGCAGCGCGGTCGAGCTCACCACGTCGGTGAACAGGATCGTCGCCGTGGTGAGGGTGCCTGGTTCGTGCGGGACACTCACGCGCGCAGCCCCTTTCGCCCCTGCGCGGGCGCTCGTTCGGTCTTGCGCACACTTCTGCGGACATTCTTGCGGACATTCTTACGGACGGCGCGCCGGATCTCACGTGATTTGACCGCGGTCTTCGTCTGCCTGATCCGCCAGGCGCCGGCCAGCTCGGGCGGGATGCGGAAGGCGGCCTGCCCGTCGGAGTGGCGGTCGACCAGGGCGACCACGAGATGCCGGCCCACCCTGCGCACCAGCCCGCGCACCACGCGGTCGACCGCGCGGCCCAGCCACGGCTGCCGGTGCGCCGCCCTGGCCAGGGCGAACAGCGCGGTGAACCACCACGCGGGCGGCGGCACCTCCAGCAGCTCGGGCACCCGGTCGGCGCCGTGACGGGCGTCGCGGAAGACCCAGTGCACCAGGCTGCGCGGCAGCTTGCGCCAGCCGAGGTGCATGAACTCCTCCATCTCGGCCAGCAGCATGGACATGAGCAGCCGGCCCTCGGGGCTGGACTCGTACAGGCGGCCCATGCGCTCGCTCACCGGGGCGACGTCGTCGAGGGTGAGCGGCCGGTCGCGGCACGCCTCCACGCCCATGAGGTGGCCGAAGACGCTCCACGTGTAGAGGTGGGCCTCGCGCTGCTCGTCGGTCAGCGTGACGCCCATCGTCTCCAGCGCCTCCCAGGTGACCACCGTGAAGTCGAACAGGGTGGCCAGCAGCAGCTCCTGGTTGACGGGCGGGCCGAACCGCTCGGTGTCCCAGTGGTCGCCGTAGCGCTCGTCGACCAGGGCGCGCACGAACGCGTGCAGGATGCGCAGCCCGAACGCCGTGGTGTGGCCGGGGCCGCCGGGCAGCAGGCTGTCGGTGGCCTTGAGCCCCATGACGTCCACCAGCATCTGCCCGGTCTCGGCGACGCGGCGGGTGAGGCCGTGCGTGGCGAGCTGCGAGACCCCGGCCAGCACGCGGGCGCTGGAGACCTCGACGTACGCCATCGGCAGGCACTTGCAGAACAATGCGGCCGACTGGTAAAGCCCGTAGTCGGCGAACACCGCCTGGCCCTTGGCCAGCAGCTCGGCGTCGCGGCCCCATTCGGGCAGGTCGGCGGCGAAGTCGAGGGCGTCGAAGATCTCGGAGGCGGGCGGCGCGCCCGAGGGCTGCCTGGCCTCCTTCTTGGCCTCCCCCAGCTCCTTGACCACGGCCTTCACCAGCTCCAGCGGGCCGAGGCCGTCGTCGCGCTCCTTGAGGTGGCGGGCGACGACCTCGTCCATCTCGGGGTCGGCCATCTGCCTCAGCTGCCGGAACCTCTCCTCCGGCCAGCGCTCGTGGGCATCCTCGCGTCGGTTCATCGTCCCCGTACTCCAGATTCGGTCAGAGGCCGCCCCGCCTGCGCAGTGCGGCGACGTCCAGCAGCGTGATCGTGCGGCCCTCGATGGCGATGAGCCCCCGTGACACGAGCGACTGCAGCGCCCGGTTGACCGCCGGCCGGGTCGCGCCGATGAGCGCGGCCAGGTCCGACTGCGTCAGGCCGGGCAGGTCCACCACGGCGTCCGCCGTGCCGTGCTTGCCGGCGAGCTCCAGCAGGAGCTTGGCCAGCCGGCCGCCGAGGTCGAGGAAGGCCAGGTCGGCCGCCTGCCCGGTGAGCCGGCGGACGAGGTGGCCGAGCAGGTGCAGGAACTCGTCCGCCAGCGCGGGATGCTCGCGCATCAGCTCCAGCAGCCGCGCCCTGGGCAGCGCGAACACCCACGAGGGGCGCACGGTGACGATCGACGCCGAGCGCGGCGAGCCGTCGAGCAGCGCCAGCTCGCCGAAGGTGTCGCCCCTGCTCAGCATGTTGAGCACGATCTCGTCGCCGTGCTCGGTGGTGAACACCACCTTGACCAGGCCGTCCAGCATCGCGTAGAGGGACTCCCCCGGGTCCCCCTGGTGGAAGATGATCTGCCCCGACCGGTAGCGGCGGGCCAGCCCGGCCCGTAGCGCGCTCCTGACGCCGTCCTCTCCGAGTACGCGGAACAACGGGATCTCCGCCAGCGCGGCGGCGAGCTGCTGAGCGTCCCGTGGGGGCCCGCTGAACCCGTTCATGACAGAACTCTAGGCCGCGATCGGCGGCCCGGCAGTAACCGGTAAGCGGTCTCTTCCACGCCTCGAATGTGACGAGGAACACATCCGGACTGTCACAAGCGCGACAGACGCCGCGGATCTTCAGGCGGACCGTGGGAGGGCCGGTCGGAAGAGGCCCCCCGAGTAGCCGTGCCGGCGAGGAGTGGAACATGCAGTTGGAGACCGTCGACCGCCTCGACACGGGCGCTCTGGTGGCGGCCGCGCAGCAGGGCGACGCCGGCGCCTGGGAACGGCTGGTCGAGGAGTTCACGCCGATGCTGAAGGCGCGCATCCGCCGCTTCAGGCTCGGCCACGAGGACGCCCAGGACGTGCTGCAGACGACCTGGCTGCTGGCCTGGCAGAACCTCAAGAGCGTCGCCGACGGCCAGCGCATGGCCGGCTGGCTGGCCACGATCGCCTTCCGCGAATGCCTCAAGCTGACCAAGAGGACGCGCGAGATCTGCACCCCCGACCTCGACACGGTCGGCAGCACCGACGACGTGGACAGGGAGCTGGCCAGGATCTGGCTCGCCGGGACCCTCGAAGAGCTGGTCGAGGGGCTGCCGGACGCACAGCGGGTGCTGTTCAGGGCGCTCACGGAGACCTCCGAGCCGCATTACGTGGACGTGGCGCGCAGGCTGGGCAGGCCGGTCGGGAGCATCGGGCCCACCCGTGCCCGCTGTTTCGCGAAGCTGCGCGGGATGCTCCAGGCCCGCGAGATCACCAGGGACTTCCTCGATTGATCCACCCGGCCGCTCATCTACGTGGCGCTCCGGTCGAACGGGATCGCCTCCAGGAACGGCTCGAGATCGAAGGTGGCCATCTCGAAGGCGTCGGGGTCGCTCTCGGCCGGGTAGCGGTAGAGCCTGCGCCGGATGCCGGGCAGGCCGGGGTCGCGGTCGAACATCTCGCCGATCGCGTCGGGCACCAGGCCGCGCCGCATCTCCTCGGCGAGGCCGTCGGCGATCCTCTGGTCGAAGGGCACCCGGTAGAGGGCGGCCACCGTCTGGTAGACGCGGAAATAGCTGACGATGAAGCGCATGCGGTCGGGGTAGGACACCCAGTTCGTCACCCCGGCCGTGGACGCCTCGCGGTCCTCGGTGATGAACTCCTCGGCGAGCTTGCGCACCCGTTCGTCCTGGATCGGCGCCCACGCCCGGTCCAGGTCGACGCCTTCGGGGGCGGTCAGCGGGCGGCCCACCTTGATGTCGCTGAGCGGGGTGCGCACCGCGAACAGGTGGCGGGTGTAGAGCCCCGCCCACAGCTCCTCCAGCCTGCGGGTCAGCCAGGGCTGGTCCTCGTGGCGGGCGGAGTAGAGAGGGAAGGGGGCGTACGGGCGGCGGGTCACGAGCGCGCGCAGCGAGCGCCACGATCCCCGGGTCAGCCACCGGACCGGCCGGTAGAGCACCAGCTCCAGGGCCTTCTGCGCGCGTTTCTGCTCGTACGCCGACAGCGCGACGTTGGCGCCGAACATCAGCTCGGCGCGTACCTCGGGGTCGCTCGCCTCCCGGGCCTCCAGCAGGAGCTGGGCGGCGTCGCGCAGGTAGCGCGGGTCGGCCGGCTCCAGCAGCGCGGCCAGGAACTCCGGCGGTGACGGCGTCAGCTCGGACTCGGGGCTGACCTTGAGGAACCCGTCGGGGGTGTCGTCCCGCCAGAGGTTGACGGCGAGGCTGGCGGTCTCCAGGAAGATCGCCCGGTTGGCCAGCGCGAGGCCGAGCTGGTAGCTGGGGCCGAGCAGGGTGAGCAGCGTGGCGCGGAAGAGGCGGCGCAGGCGGCGCGGCACCCGCAGGCGGCGCCCGAAGTCCTCGATGAACGGCGAGTCGGGCGTGAGGTCGAGGCTCTCGCCCACCGCCTTGGAGGTCCAGGTGGCGTAGCAGTACCAGTTGTTGCACGCCTGGCCGAGATGTTCGGAGAGGTCCCCCGCGAGCCGGTGGTAGGCGTAGGCGATGACCATCGCCTCGAGCGCCGGGCTCCTGTCCTGGTAGGCGGCGATGCGGAGCACGTCGTCCGCGGTCATCCGGGTCTCGGGCATGGGGGGTGTCTCCCGTTCGCTGGTCCCTCGCCTCGAAGAGTTCAGAGCGTCCCCGAGGGCGTCAGATACAGGCGGCCGGCTGCCTCCCCGTGGCCGCCGGGGCGTCGAGCGTAAAAAGGGGCGCTTGCGAAGGGCTTGCAGGTTGATCAGCGCCGGGTGAACCCCCTGCGGCACAGCCGGCTCAGACGGCTCAGAGGGCCAGGGTCTGGCCGGCCTCGATGGCCTCGCGGACGCTGCGCGCCAGCGTCTCCTCCAGCGCGTCGCCGTGCGCGGTCAGCGCGGCCATGCCCTCGGCGTCGTCGGTGGCGGCCAGCAGCGCGCGGTACTTGTGGTTGTTGTCCAGCGCCTCGCGGGCGCGCAGGGCGGCGTCGGCCTCCTGGACGCGGCGGGCGTACCGCTCCAGGCCCTCGACGCGGGCGGTGACGGCGGCCAGGGAGCGGTCGAGCGCCTCCTGCTGCGGGTCGAGCACGGCCCGCAGCTCGTCGGTGACCAGGCCGTGGCGGGCGGTGTCCTGCTCGTGCTGGAGCTCGTGCTGGACGCGCAGCAGGCGGGCGATCTCCCAGACCTGCCGGGGCAGCAGCACCTCGTTGGCCACGACGTCGAGCAGGTGGCGGCGCATGGCCTCCGACCGCTGGACGATGTTGACGGCGCGGCGGGCACGTTCCAGCAGGGCGCGGCCCGGCGGGGAGAGCTCGGCGACGGCCACGAACCGCTCGCGCAGCGGCGAGGAACGGGGGTCGCGGCCCAGCCGGGGGATGTGGCAGTCGAGCACGGCGAGGCGCTGCTCGGCGCTCAGCTCGGGGTCGAGCACCAGGTCGACGGTGCGCCGGACGTGCTCGCGCTCGCGGTCCAGCCGCAGCGCCTCCTCCTGGCTGAGGGCGCGGTGGCGGAGCACGTCGTGGGCCACGACGAAGCCGCACAGGATGATGGGGGCGAGCAGCACCACGATGACCGCGGCGATCGGGCCTAACTCGACAAACAGGGTGAAACCGGTCAGCAGGACCCCGACGGACGCGACGAGCGACGCCAGCGCCCAACCCCATCCTCTGGCCACGCCGTCCCCTCCGAAGCGAGTACCCGCAGTGCCCTGGATGCCACAATAGCCGCCACTTCCGACAATCCGCGGCGATACCGCGCCTTCTCGGGGCCGCCGGAAGGCCGTCAGCGGAGGTAGGAGGCCCCGTTCAGGTCGAGCACCGCGCCGCTCGCCCACTCGGCCTGCGGCGAGGCCAAGAAGACGACGGCCGCCGCGACCTCCTCCGCCCGCGCCACCCGCCCGAACGGGCTCTGCGCCCGGATGGCGTCGCCGCGCGGCGCCTTGAGGTGCTCGCTGGCCATGTCGGTCTCCACGAACCCCGGCGCCACCGAGGCGACCGCGATCCCGTGCGGCGCGAGCGCGACGGCCAGCGACTGCCCGAGCGCGTTGAGCCCCGCCTTGGCGGCCCCGTACGCGGGGCCGTCGGGCTCGCCGCGGTAGGCCCCGCGCGAGGAGACGTTGACGATGCGGCCGCCGGCGGGCATGTGGCGGATCGCGCAATAGGTGACGTCGGCCGCCCCCAGCAGGTTGACGGCGAGGGTGCGCCGCCAGGCGTCCTGCCACTCCTCGTACGACACCTCGGTCACGGGATGGTGGAAGAAGACCCCGGCGTTGTTGACCAGCACGTCGATGCGCCCGAGCGCGCCGGCGGCGGCGTCCACCATGTCGCGGATCTCGGCCGGGTCGGCGAGGTCGGCCCGGACGACGGCGTGGCCCTCCCCGGGCAGCTCCTCCAGCAGCCCGTGTGCCTCCGCCGCCGAGTCGCGATGATGGACCGCCACCCGGTCGCCCTGCCCGGCGAAGGCCGCCGCGACGGCCCGCCCGATCCCCCGCGACGCGCCGGTCACGAGCACTCCACGTCCGTTGCTCACCCGCCGCACCCTAGCAGCGCTCAGAACCGTCCCGACCGCCGCAGGTCGGCCGGCCGCCCGTCCGGGTCCACCGCGAACCGGTAGAGGGGCATGGCCAGCGCCTTCTGCAGCCTCGACAGCGTGGGCGCCGGGTGCGGGCGCAGCCGCCCCGGCGGGCGCGGCCCCTCCTCGCCGCCCCGGTGCCACGCCTCCAGCCGGGACGCGGCCCGCTCGAACGCCGCGAAGGCGGCCGCCGGGTCGCACAGCTCGTCCCGCTCGCCGTCCGGCAGGTCCAGGTGCTCGGCCATGAGGGTCAGCCGCAGGTCGCGGGCGAAGCGCAGCGCGCCGTACGGCGGGCGCGGGTCCTCCCGCTCGTCCAGCACCGCGCAGCTCAGCTCCGAGTCGTACGTCCACGAGCGCAGGTTCACGTTGTCGGAGCCGATCGTGGCCCACACGTCGTCCACCACGCAGACCTTGGCGTGCACGTAGATCGGGGTGCCCTGGTGGTTCTCCAGGTCGTAGACGGCGACCCGGTCGCCGCCGGCGGCCCGCAGCCGGGCCAGGGCGTCCGCGCGGCCGATCAGGCTGGCGGGCCCGGCCAGCAGGCCGTCCTGGTCGGGGTGGCGCGGCACGACGACGATCATGCGCAGGTCCGGCTCGCGCTCCAGCGCCTCCGCGAACGGCTCGATGACGTCCGTGGACCACAGGTACTGGTCCTCCAGGTAGACGATGGAGCGGGCGCGGGCGAGCACCTTGCGGTAGGCGCGGGCGATGCTGCGCTCGCCGTCCGGCGCGAACGGGTAGCGGTCGCGCCGCGCCGGATACGTACGCAACAACTGCACAGCGTGCCGGCCCGCCGGCGGCGGTGGCGGGCCCGGCTTCGGCAGCGGCGGGGCGTCGTCCAGCCGGCCGACGTGGTCGCGCAGGCGGCGCAGCGGGTCGCGGGTCTCGGGGGCGGGGTCCTCCCAGCGTTCGCAGAAGACCGTCTCCACCTCGGCGACGGCCGGCCCGTGGATGGCGACCTGGACGTCGTGCCAGGGCGGGCGGGGGCCGTACACGGAGGGCATGGGACAGCTCTGCGGGTCCCCCAGGTGGTCGGCGTCGTCGCGGCGGCTGTGGCACAGGTCGATGCCGCCGACGAAGGCGACGTCCCTGGCGGGGTCGCCGTCGTGACGCAGGATGACGAACTTCTGGTGGTGCGCGCCGCCCGGCTTGGTCCGCGTGTCCAGCAGCGCCTGGCCGCCGGAGTCCTCGATCTCCTTGCCGAGCCTGCGGTTCTCGGCCGAGCTGAAGCGCAGCAGGTCCATGTGGGAGCGCCAGATGAGGCCGCGTACGAGGGCGCCGCGCCGGGCGGCCGCGGCCATGGCCTCGCTCACGGTCGGCCCGCCGGCGGTCAGCCGCTCGTCGGGGTCGCCGCGCCAGTCGGCGAACAGCAGCAGGTCGTCCTTGCCGAGCTGCTCCAGGCAGGACCGCAGCTCGGCGAAGTAGGTGGCTCCGTGGACGAGCGGGCGTACGTCGTTGCCGGTCGTCCACGGGCCGAGCTTGGTCGCGCCGTTGCCGCGCTCCTCCTCGGTCAGGAACCAGTCCTCGATCCGCATTCCGTACCGGTTACCCCATTTGGGGGTCAAAATGTGTTCCTGTAGGTCCGTGCCTGGTCAAGGCGCGGGAACGTCTGCTCGCGCGCACTCCCCGACCAGGCGCTCGACCCTGGCCCTGGTGAGGGGACGGGCGAGCATCGCCCGCAACCGCGCCCCGGCCCGGGTCCGGTTCTCCTCGCTCTCCTGCGGGTTCATGGCCCGCCGGGCGTAGAACTCCAGCAGATGCCCCTGCTCGGCGATCGCCATCGAGAAGTCGGCCGGCTCCGTCACCCGTCCGGGACCGCCCGCCTCCCGGTACGCCCGGTACGCCGGCGTCGCGGCCCCGTCGGGCAGATCGGCGAGCACCTTCGCCAGCTCCCAGGCCGGGCTCGCCGGGCCGCAGTTCTCCCAGTCCAGCACCACGATGCCGCCGTCGTGCGCGGCGCGGCGGATGTTGTCGGGGGTGATGTCACGGTGACAGGTGACGACGGTGGCCGGGTCGGGCGGCACGATCAGCTCGTCCAGCGCGACCAGCTCGCCCACCGACTCCCGTAACTCCTCCCGCCACCCCCCGCCGGCACCGGCCGCGGCGACCGCCAGGGCCTCCCAGCCTGCGCGCCCGACCGGCTCGGCGAACCAGGCCGCCACCGGCCCCGCCGCCGGATGCCCGATGCCGTGCAATCCCGCCGTTACCGCCCCCAGCTCGGCCGCCGTGACCTGCGCCCCCTCCACGAGATCCACCCACTCGTAGACCCGCCACCGCCCCCCGGCCACCACGTCCCCGCCACCGGTCAGAACGGGCCGCGGCAACCGCACCCCCGCCTCGGCCGCCGCGATCTGGAACGCCACATCCGCCCGGGCGTCCTCCTCCCGCACCGGCACCAGCAGCTCCTTGACCGCCCAGGAGCCGCGCCGCGTGTCCAGCCGCCAGATGCGCCCCAGCTCGCCACGCGCCGCGTACACTGCGGCCCCGACCGGCTCCCCCAGCCCGTACGCGGCCGCCACCGCCTCCACCGGCACCCCGCTCACGCGAGACTCCCGGCGCCCTTCGCCCGCCGCCTCCCGCCACGGCCACTCGTCCTCGTCCACGAAGTCGGATCCTGACCGGCGGGCGATCACCTCGCAACCACTTTCCATGACAAGGGCCGCTGCCCGGCGCCCGTGCGGGCAACGGCCCTCCTGAGTCAACTCGTGTGTCTAGGAGGTCGGGCAGTTCTGGCCGCGGCGGCCTCCTGGCTCCTGCGGCTCGGACCCCTCGTACACGTTCAGGCTCGCCTTGCCCGGCTCCCTCATGGAGCCGCCCTCCACCAGCCACGAGTCCGGCACCGACTGCTTCGTCCCGCCGGACTCGGGGTCCAGGTCCTCGAAGCTCTGGATGGTCACGCCACGCTCCTGCAGCATGCCGCGCACCTCGGCCACGGTCCGGCCGATGTAGGGCACGCAGTGCAGCGGCTCGCCCAGGCCGTCGATCGTGGTGCCGTTCTCGAACGGCTCGCCGGGCCGGGCCTCGCGCCCGAGGGTGATGTCGGCGGGCCCCTGGAAGTTCTCCGGGATCTTCACCCCGATGGGGCAGCCGCCCATCTTGTCGCAGTCCCCCGGCCGGTCGATGGTCTTGATCTCGTCGAGGTACCGGTTCTCGGTGGGCGAGGTGGGGAAGATGGAGCCCACCCACGACGGCGTCGAGGGGATGACCCTGAGGGTCACGTTCAGCCCGGCGTCACGGAGCTGCGCCTGATAGGTGCCGGCGTCGGCGTACAGGTCCTTGATCTCGATGACGTAGTACCCGTCCTCCTTCTTGATGTCCAGCGCCGCGGCCGTCCCGGGTCCGAGGCCGAGCCCGGCGGGCAGGAGCCAGCCCAGAGCGAGGAAAGCGGCGGCCAGCACGGCCACGCCCGGCACCGCGGCGCGCAGGATCAGCGGCCGGCGCGTGCGCCGCCCTGCCGGTGCGACGGCCCCGGACGCGGCGGGTTCGGCGGCCATGATGTCGCGCATGAGCCCGTGGACCGCCTCGGTCATGCCGGGCCCGTCACCGGGAGACAGGTGGGCGACCACGCGGTCCACGCTGTTCTTCATGATTTTCCCTCCGCGAGTGCGACGGCGCGCAGGCCGTAGGTGGTCAGGTCGAGGTCGGCGGCCGCCAGTTCCCTGGCCAGCCGCTTGCGGGCGCGGTGCAGGCGCAGGCGCGCCGCTCCGCGTGAGCAGCCGAGCACCTTGGCGATCTCGGCGCTGTCCAGCCCTTCCCAGCCGACCAGGGCGAGCAGTTCCCGGTCGTCGGGCGTCAGGCGTCCGAACGCCTCGCGGGCGGCCTCGTCGTACCGGTCGGCCACCGGCCTGGACCAGGTGGACAGTTCCTCGCGCAGCCGGGCGGCCAGCGCCGATCGGCGTTCCTCGGCGCGGAAGTGGTTGGCGAGGACCCGCCGGGCGACGGCGTACAGCCACAGCCGGGCCTCGTTCCCCGCGGGAACGTCGTCCAGCCGGCGCCAGGCGGTCGTGAACGTCTCGGCGATCACGTCGGCGATGTCGTCAGTGGACTCGGTACGTCGCGCGACATAGGCGGCGATGGCGGGATAGTGCGCCAGGTAGAGCTGCTCGAAGCGTTGCTCCGGCGCCGGGGGCCCGATGTCGCCTTCTCTCCGTTGTTTGGACACAACTCAGCAGATGTCCGGCTTAACAGCGCTGTTTCACGATGAAGCCCATTTTTCCGAGAGGTCCAGCTTTCACGGGAATCCGGGTAACACCCCGCCTGGTCCGGACATTTGCCCATGCGTTGCCGCTCAACCGAAAGGAAACGCATGAGGTTAGGCAGAAGCCTGGTGGCCGCCGTCCTGGCCGTGACGGCCGGCGTCACGGCCGCCCCCGGACCCGCCGCCGCGACGCCAGGACCCGCGAGGCGGGAAGGCGCGACGACCCGGCCGACCGGCACCGTGACGCTGATCACCGGCGACCGCGTCGTCGTCACCGCCGCCGGGCACCGGGTGGAGCCGGGAGCGGGCAGGCGGGTGCACTACAGCAGCCAGTACCGCGACGGCCGTCTGCACGTCTACCCGTCCGACGCCCTTCCGCTGGTGGCCAGAGGTGTTCTGGACGAGCGGCTGTTCGACGTCACACAACTCCTGACCTGGGGGTACGGCGACGCGAAGCGCAGCGACATCCCGCTGATCACGCGGTCGGCCGAGGACGATGTGCCCGCGCTCCGGAGCGCCCGCCAGGACCGGCGGCTGTCCTCCCTCGGCATGTCCGCCGTGGAGGTGCCCAAGAAGAACGCCGCCGAGACCTGGAAGGGCATCACGGACGGCGTCCGGACCCTGGCCGCCGGCCGGACGAAGATCTGGCTGGACGGCCACCGCTCCTTCACCCTCGACCGGAGCGTCGAGCAGATCGGCGCCACCGAGGCGTGGAAGCAGGGCCTCACCGGTGAGGGCGTCACGGTCGCCGTGCTCGACAGCGGCTACGACCCAACGCACCCCGACCTGAAGGGCGTCGTCACGCAGGCACGCGACTTCACCGGTCGCGACGACGTCCGCGACAGGAACGGGCACGGCACGCACGTCGCGTCGATCGTCGCGGGAGCGGGCGAGAAGCAGCGCGGTGTGGCGCCCGGCGCGAAACTCGCCATCGGCAAGATCGGCGACTTCCTGATGCAGGAGTCCGACGTCATCGCCGGCATGGAGTGGGCCGCGGCCGAGGTCGAGGCCAAGGTCATCAACATGAGCATCGGCGGTCCGGACACGGACGACGTGGACCCGGTCGAGCAGGCGGTCGACACGCTGTCGGAGCGTACCGGCGCCCTCTTCGTCGTGGCCGCGGGCAACGACGCCACGCCCGGTTCGGTCCTGAGCCCCGGCAGCGCCGACGCCGCCCTCACGGTCGGCGCCGTCGGCCGGGACGACAAGGTGGCCGATTTCTCCAGCAGGGGCCCCCGCCTCGCCGACCACGCCGTCAAGCCGGACCTCACCGCTCCCGGCGTCGCCATCAGGGCCGCCAACGCCAACGGCGGCGCCGACGCCCCGTACGTCGCCATGAGCGGCACCTCGATGGCCACGCCGCACGTGGCGGGAGCCGCCGCGATCCTCGCCCAGCGCCATCCCGACTGGAGCGGACAGCGTCTCAAGGCGGCCCTCATCGGCAGCGCCGCCCCCAAGGAGAGCGCCGGGATCTACGAGCAGGGAGCCGGGCGCGTGGACGTGGCCCGCGCGGTCTCCCAGCCGGTGGCCGCGACGACCGGCAACGTCTGGGCCTCCTTCCCCTGGGACGGCGCCGGCGAGCGCGTGGCGACCAGGACGCTCACGTACGCCAACTCCGGCGACACCCCGCTCACCCTGGACCTCGCCGCGGACGGCGAGGTGCTGGAGCTGGGGTCCGAGCGGCTGGAGGTGCCCGCCCAGGGAGAGGCGTCGGTCGAGCTGACGATCCGCGCGGAGGGCAGGGCGCCCGGGGACTATCCCGGCGTCGTCACCGCCAGATCGGGCGACCTCCTCGTGCGCACGCTCGCGGGCGCGTCCGTGGCGGCCGAGACCCACACCCTGACCGTCAGGACCATCGAGAGGAACGGCCAGACACCCCGCGCCGCGATGGGGTATCTCTACCAGCTCAGGACCGGCGCCCAGAGGACACTCTCGTTCGACGACCAGGGCGTCGCACGAGTACGGGTGCCCGAGGGCGAGTGGAACCTCTACGTCAACGTCTACGACTCCGACCATTCCACGACCGCGCACCGGCCCGTGACCATCGACGGCGCGGACCAGGAAGTGACGGTGGACGCGCGCCAGGGCAAGGAGATCACGTTCACGGTGGACGAGCCCACCGCCGTCCAGGACGGCAGCGAGCAGATCATCCTGGCCAACGGCTGGTTCGGCCAGGGCTGGGCCAGCTTCGGTGACGACGTCTACGCCCTGCCGGTGCGCCAGCCCGGCCTGACGTACATGGCCGGGAGCACCTGGCACAAGAAGGACGCCGCGCCGAGCCCGTACCGCTACGACCTGGTCGCCCACCACACCGGCGGAATCCCGGACGATCTGTCGTACGCGGCGCGCACGCGTGACCTGGTGAAGGTGAGCGCGACGTACCGGGCGCCCGGCGCGCCCGGCGCGGCCTACGTGATGGTGGGGCCGGTGCTCCCCGGCGGGTCCTGGGAGGGGGGCGCCTGGCTGTCCGAGAGCCCGGAGGTGGATCTGCCGTCCACCATGACGCACTACCGCACTCCCGGCTTCGCCTGGGCGACGGACATCATGACGGGCACCCACTGGGTGTCGGGCGTGAGTCAGGTGCTCGGCCGGCGGCCCGTCACCGAGCTGTGGAACGCCGCCGTGACCGGCCCCGCTCTCGGCACGTCCGCGGGCAGCCGCGACGGCGACTGGCTGAACTTCAACGTCGACGGCCTCCTCGCCGACGGGCGGGCCGGGCTGATGGGCGGCGACTACGACATGACCGGCAGCATCACCCTGGCCCGCGGCGCGGAGAAACTGGCCGAGACCGATCTGGCGACCTGCGAGCCCGCGTACACGGAAAGTTGCCGGCTGGACGTCCGCCTGCCCGCCGAGCCGGCGACCTACACGCTGACCGCCTCGGCGCGGCGGCCGTCGGCGCTGTCCACCAAGGTCGAGTCGGCCTGGACGTTCCGGTCGGAGCGGACGGCCGAGCCCCGGCCGCTGCCCCTGACCGCCGTCCGCTACGCCCCCGAGGGCCTGGATGACCACAACCGCGCCAGGCCCGGGTCCACGACCGTCATCCCGGTGAGCCTCCACCGTAACCCCGGCGCCTCCGCACCCCGCGCCACCTCCATCACGGTCGAGGCGTCCTTCGACGACGGGGCGCGCTGGCGGCCGGTCCGGCTGACCCGCGCCGGCGCCGGATGGACGGCCCGGATCGCGAACCCGGATGCCCCCGGGTTCGTCTCCCTGCGCGCCAAGGTCACGGACGCGGCGGGTGACCGCGTGACCCAGACCATCATCCGGGCGTACGCCATCGGGTGACGCTTCCGCACTCCGGCGGCGCGGGCGCGACATGGTTACGGCCGGAGTGCGCGCGCGCCGCCGACGGCCTGCCCGACCCGCTCACCTGTCGCCCGGGCCGGCTTTTCCATCCGTTCCCAGGTCCTCCAAGCGCGCCAAGCGAATCATGAGCGCGACCGCTCAGGCTGTCTGCGTCCGGACCGATCGCTTTCACGCACGCGGCACGCGCACGCACGGCAGACCGCGCGATTGCGCCAAGGGCGTGCCGCCTCCATCACCCGCACGGACCTCGAACTGGATGGAACGCATCATGCCGATCGGAAACCACGAGCACACACCGGCTGTCGCGATCATCGGCGCCGGGATCGGCGGGCTCGCCGCGGCCAAGGCACTTGACGACGCCGGCGTCACCTGGGAGTGCTTCGACCGGCGCCCCGATGTCGGCGGACTGTGGTCGCAGGACCCCGAACGGGAGGACGGGCCCGCCTACCGGGCACTCCACGTCAACTCCTCCGCGAAGTTCATGGCGATGTCCGGTCTTCCGATCCCACCGGACTACCCCGAGTTCCCTTCCCGGGAGCAGATCGGCCGCTACCTGGTCCGGTACGCCGAGCACTTCGGCCTGTCGTCCCGCGTGCGCCGGCGCACCGAGGTCACCTCGCTGAAGCGGGAGCCGTCGGGCGGATGGACCGTGGAGACCTCCGACGGGGAGCGCCGTCGCTACGCGTCGGTCGTGGTCGCGGCCGGTCACTTCAGCCAGCCGGTCATGCCGGCCATTCCGGACTTCTTCGCGGGCGAGGTGCTCCACGCCCACGACTACGTCTCGCCCGAGCGCTTCGCCGGACGCAACGTGCTCGTCGTCGGCCTCGGGGCGAGCGGCGCCGACATCGCCTGCGAGGTCTCGCGGACGGCGGCCCGGACCGCCGTGTCGGTGCGCGGCGGCGTGCACATCGTGCCCAAGCACCTGTTCGGCCGCCCCTTCGACACCTTCCCCGTGCGCACGCGTCCGCGATGGCTGCGGTGGATGGTGATGCGGCTCGCTGTGCACCTGTCCAGGGGACCGCAGGAACGGTACGGGATCACGGCGCCCGACCGGCCGCTGGGCAACGCCGCCGTCACGGTCACCAGTGACCTGCTGACCCGGCTGTCCCACGGCGACCTGGCGGTGCGGCCGGCGCTCAAGGGATTCAAGGAGGACGCGGTCGTGTTCGCGGACGGATCGGTCGAGCCGTACGACAGCGTCATCCTGTGCACCGGCTACCGCCCGTCGTTCCCCTTCCTGGACCCGGCGATCGCACCGCCGCGCGACGGGCTGGATCTGTTCCGGCGGGTGTTCCATCCGGCCGCGACGGACCTGGCGTTCGTCGGGCTGGTGCAGGTCCTCGGGGCCGCGCCCGCCACCCTCGAACGGCAGGCGCGCCTCGTCGCGGCCAGGCTGTCGGGACGCTACGCCCTGCCCGGCGAGCACGAGATCGCCCGCCGGCTCATCCGGGACCGGGCGCGGGCGGAGCGCATGTTCGGGGCGGACCGCCGGGCCGGGATGCTGCTGGACCCCGTGTCGTACCGCTCGGTCGTGGAAAACGAGCTGCGGGCCGGCCGGCGCAGAGCCCGCCAGGGCATCGTGAAAGCCGTGTCCCCGGCTCAGGACCGGAGCCGTACGGGCAGCGTCGCGGGGTCCCGCAGGATCACGTCCGGCCTACGTGCCGCCCATCGTGCAGAGCGCCGCTTGTGACCCGGCACCCACGCGGTTCCTGCGGCTGTGAACAAGGTCACTCGCCGCCGGGCCAGAACGCTCGCCGATCGTCTGCCTAAACTGGCGCCGATGGAGGGGCGGCGCACGTGAGATTTCGCGTTCTCGGCTCGGTTGAGGCGTACGACGATCACAACACCTTCGTGGAGCTGCGCGGCCGGCGGCAGCGCGCGGTGCTGGCCCGCCTGCTGGTCGCGCAGGGCTCCGTGGTCTCCACCGACACGCTCATCGAGGACGTCTACGACGGCTCGCCCCCGGCCAGCGCGTTGTCGTCGCTGCAGTCGTACGTCTCGAACTTACGCCGGGCCATCGAGCCCGGGCGGCCCCGCAACGCCCCGCCGCGGGTGCTCGTCGCGCGGCAGCCCGGCTACCTGCTGGCCTGCGCCGACGTGGACGCGCGCGAGTTCGCGGAGCTGGTCGGCCGCTCGGAGTTCCACGCGCCCGAGGAGCGGCTCGCCTCGCTCGACCGGGCGCTGCGGCTCTGGCGCGGCGTGCCGTACGGGGAGTTCGCCGACCGGACGTGGGCCCTGACGGAAGTCAACCGACTGGGGGAGCTACGCCTGCTGGCCGTCGAGCGGCGCGCCCAGGCGCTGCTGGACCTCGGCCGCCCGCAGCCGGTCATCAGCGAACTGGAGGCCGAGACGCTCGGCCATCCGCTGCGCGAGCGGCTGTGGAGCCTGCTGGCCCTGGCGCTCTACCGCACGGGACGCCAGGCGGACGCGCTGGCCGTGCTGCGCCGCGCCAAGGAAATGCTCGCCGACCAGCTCGGCCTCGATCCCGGCCCCGAGCTGCGCGATCTGGAAGATGACATTCTGCGCCAGGTGGAGTCGCTGCATCCCATGCGGGCCGCGACGGTGCTGGCGTCCGCGGCGCCGTCCGCGCCACGGCGGGCCGTCCTCGGGCGGGAGCGGCAGTTCGCGGCCCTGCAGGCGCTGCTCGACGACGGTGGCGTGGCGGTCGCCACGGTGACCGGCGAGCCGGGCATCGGTAAGACGTTCCTGCTGGAGGCGTTCGCTGAGCACTGCGCCGACCTCGGCTACCTCGTGCTGCGGGGCGGCTGCCACGACCTGCGGGGCGCTCCCCCGCTGTGGCCGTGGCTGCAGGTGCTGGGCACGCTCGCCGAGCACCATCCGCTGTCGAACCGGGCGGCGCTGGCCGGGCTCCTCGACGACGAGAAGCCGTTCGGCTCCACCGACGCGGCGCTGCTGCGCCGCAACCAGGCCGTCGCCGACTGGCTGGTGGCGGCGGCGAGGATTCGGCCTGTGATCGTCGTCCTGGACGATCTGCACTGGGCCGACCCTGCCTCGCTCGAACTGCTCCGCGACGTGATCATGCTGGTGGGAAACGCGCCGCTCAAGATCGTGACGGCGTACCGCGACACCGCGGACGGCAGGGACGGCGCGCACGGCCCGTCCGTGGACGAGTTGCTGGCCCGCCTGGTCCGCTACGACCTGCACCACATCCACCTGCCCGGCCTCGGCGTGGACGCCGTCCAGGCCATCGCGGCGAGCATGCGGGCGAAGGTGGACGACCCCACCGCCCAGCGGCTGACCGACCGCACCGGAGGCAACCCGTTCTTCGTCCGCGAGAGCGTCCGCCTGCTGGCCGAAGGCCGCCCGATCGACGCCGTGCCCGGCGCCGTGGCCGCGGTGGTCCGCCAGCGGGTCGGCGCGCTCGGGCCGCAGGTCGAGGCGGTGCTCGGCATCGCGGCGGTGATCGGCCGGGACTTCGACCCCGCGGTCGTCGCGGAGGTCCATGCCTCCGAGGACTGCACGGCGGAGGCGTCCGGCCTGCTGGACCAGGCGGCCGGCGCCGGGCTGGTCGTGCCGCGCGGGGGGCGGATGGCCTTCGCCCACGACCTGGTCCGCGAGACCCTCGCGCACGGCTTGCCGCCGCTGCGCAAGGCGGCGATCCACCGCGCCGTGATGGCCTCCCTGTCCGCCCGGCCGGGCACCGACGTGGCGGTCATCGCCCACCACGCCGTCGAGGCCGGCCCGGCGGCGTACGGCGAGGCGGTGCACTGGGCGAAGGCGGCGGCCGAGCAGGCCGGCCTGCGTCTGGCTTACGAGGAGGCAGCCCTGTGGTGGGACCGGGCGATCAGCGCCCACGGCGCGTCCGCGGGCGACCCGCTCGACCATCTGGAGCTGCTGCTCAAGCAGGTCAGGGCCCGGCTGGACTCGGGTGACGCCATCGGCGCCCGGCACGCCAGGACCGCGGCCATCCGCGCCGCCGACCGCGCCGGCGCGGGCCCCGAGGCGACCACCCGGGCGCTGACCGCCCTCGACGCGCCCGCCGTCTGGACGTTGCGCGACCCGTACGAGGCGGTGGACCTGCAGCTCGTGCACCGCTTCGAGGCGGCACTGCGCGCGCTGCCGGGTGCCGACAGCCCCGAGCGGGCCCGCCTGCTCGGGGGTCTGGTGGAGGAGCTGTACGACGCGACGGACGACCCGCGCCGCGACGCCCTGTCACTGGAGGCGGTCGAGATGGCCCGCCGGCTGGGCGACGACCACCTGCTGCTGCGGATGCTCAACGCGCGGTACCTGTCGCTGCCGGCCTTCGCGGCGCACGCCACCGAGCCGCTGGAGCTCGCCGGCGAGCTGCTGGAGACGGCACTGCGCGCCGAGGAGCCGGCGTTCGAGCTGCTCGCGTACATGATCTACAGTCATCACCGGCTGGAGCTGTTCGACGTGGCGGGCGCGGACCTGGCCGCCGGGCGCTGCGACGCCATGCTGGAGCGGCTGCCGCTGCCCTGGCCCCGGTTCCAGCACACGTTGTGGCGGGCCAACAGGCTCGCCCTGGCGGGACGGTTCGACGACGCCGAGGCCCAGTACCGCGAGGCCGGGCGCCAGGGCGCCCAGCTTGGTGTGTGGCACGCCGAGGCGGTGGTGACCGCCGGGCGGCTCATCCAGCACTTCCACCAGCGGACGCTGGCCGGTGCCGCCCCGCTCATCGACGCGGTCGCCGGCATCCATCCGTCCTTCGACCGCGACCTGCGGGTCCTGGCGCTGTGCCAGCAGGGCCGGGTGGCGGAGGCGCGCGGGCTGGTGTCCGGCGGCTGGTCGCCGCTGGCGCGGGACTGGTCGTGGCTGACCATGACCTGCCTGCGGGGCGCCGCGCAGGCGGCGGTCGGGGACGTCGCGGCCTGCCGAAGGACCTATGCCGAGCTGCTGCCCTACAGCGGCTACATCGCGGTCAGCTCCGCGGTGGTCACGCTGGGGCCCGTGGACCACTTCCTGGCCCGGCTCGCCACGGCCGCGGGCGACCGCGACGCAGCCGCGCGGCACCTGGCCACGCTGCACGAGCTGGCCGTCCGCAACGGGCTCACCTGGTGGCAGGCGCGCGCGACCGGTCAGGAGTCCTCCGGGCAGTGAAGCGCGCGCACGGGCATGCGACGCTCAGGGCGAGCGCGGACAGCGCTGATCGTCATCGATCGGATCTTGTCAGGTAAGGAGGGTGGTGCGGGACAGTCGCTCAGTTGATCACTTGGAAGATCAAAAGGGCCACATCCCGTGTTGGGGTGTGGCCCTTGAGCTCGGTGGGCGATACTGGGATCGAACCAGTGACCTCTTCGGTGTGAACGAAGCGCTCTCCCGCTGAGCTAATCGCCCTCCTGCCGGTCCCTCGCGGTGCCGACGGGGAAAACCATACCGCACTCCGGCACCTGCTGGCGAAGCGAAGCGGTCGGGGGGCGGTCTGGGGGCGGTCGGGGGGCGGGTGTCAGGCGGGTTGCGGGGGTGTCCGGCGGTTGCGGCGGAGGGATTCAGGGTGAAAGGCGGCGGTTGCCCACCGACGAGTGGGGTCGGTGACATACCATCGTCGTGTCCCGGAAGTGGGCGGTCGCGATCTTTCTTGAGAAACGTTCATGGTCGGCCGTTCCGGGGCAGGCTCGACAGCACGCAAAACCCTTGCAAATGCGACCCTGATTGATGCCGTTTAGCCTGGTAGATGCCTGAATGTCCAGCTGTGATGTGCGTTACAGAAGGCCCCTGGGGCGGAATCTTTCCTACGGGTTTCTTCGTTCCGCGTCATAGCTCAGGACGAAGTCCGTCAGAGCAGTGAAAGCCCCGAAGAGGGGACCTACGACGAAAAGGTTTGGCTGACGATGAACAGCACCACCGTCTCCGCCGAGCTTGGCCTTCGGCTTGTGGTCCCCGACCGGACAACCGTCCCCCTGCTCGCCGGACTGAGTTACACAGCCGACGACCCTTACGCCATCCGCATGGCCTTCCACGTAGGGAATGACGAACCGGTCGAGTGGATCTTCGCCCGCGAGTTGCTGACCGTGGGCATCGTCAGGCGTGTCGGCGACGGAGACGTGCAGGTGTGGCCCGCGCGGGCCGACGGTGAGCGCACGCTTCACATCAGCCTCACGTCGCCGTTCGGCCAGGCCCTGTTCGAGGTGCCGCTGGCGCCGCTGACGGAGTTCCTGCACCGCACCTACGAGAAGGTGCCGGCGGGGCGTGAGACCGACTTCATGGACCTCGACGCCGAGCTGACCAACATGTTGTGGCCGTCCTGAGCCATTAGACGACAGAACCGCGAAAGGGGCGGGCCCGCCTGACGGGCCCGCCCCTTTCGCGTGCCGGCTCACGCGGGCGGCAGGGACTTCATGGCCGCGCGCATGCGGGCGATCTCGATGCTCTGTCCCGAGTAGACGTCCTTGGCGAGCAGGCGCATGCGGTGGTCGCGGCCGCCGGCCAGCTCCTCCTCCGCCATCTTCACGGCGCCCTCGTGGTGGCGGGTCATGAGCTGGAGGAACAGGCGGTCGAAGGCGTGGCCGCGGGCGGCCCGCAGCGCGTTCAGCTCCTCTTCCGAGGCCATCCCGTAGCCGGGGCCCGTGGAGGTGTGGTCGTGCCCGGCGGGGGCCTGGCGGCCCAGGTCCGCGAGCCAGCTCGTCATCGCCCTGATCTCGGGGGTCTGGGCGGCGGTGATCGCGCGGGCCACCCTGCGGACGACGTCCGTCGTCGTACGCTCCTCGACCAGTGAGGTCATCTCCAGCGCCTGCCGGTGATGCGGGATCATCCCCTCCGCGAAGCGCACGTCGGCGGCCACGGTCGGCTGCGGCGTCCGGCCCACCCGCTCCCCCGGCGTCGCGGTCCGCGCGGGCGCGCCGGGGCTGCCGGGCACGATGACGGGCGCGTCCGTGCCGATCGCGGACGGCTGCCGTACGGGCTCAGGCCCGCAAGCGACGGCCAAGAGGGCGCAGGCGGCGAGCGCCAAAAGCTCCTTAACTGTGATGAATGCCGTACACGGCCGCGAACCTGCTGACATACCTTCCATAGTGAGCTACGAGACAAAGGGGAATGCGCGTTGATCTCTGCCAAGCTGCGCGGAGCGGTGTCTGTCGCGGCGATGCTGCTGCTGACCGCCGCGTGCGCGGGCGGCCCGTCGGCCTCAGGGGAGCCGGCGAGCTCGGACACCTCCCAGCAGGAGACCAGCGCTCCAGGGGGCCGATCCCCGTCCGGGGACGGCGTCACGACCAGCGACAACATCAAACAGGTCGCGCAGGTGCCGAGGGCCGCCCCGTTCGACGGACGGGACGACATCAACACCGACCTCGCCTTCCAGGGCGACTATGCCTTCCAGGGCAACTTCGGCGGTTTCGCCATCTATGACATCAGCGATCCGAAGAACCCCAAGACCGTCACCCAGGTGGCCTGTCCCGGCCAGCAGAACGACGTGTCGATCTACCGGAACCTGCTGATCCTGTCCGTGGACGAGCCGGTCTCCGGCCCGGAGTGCGACGCGGACGACGACGAGCCCGCCTGGGAAGGGCTGCGCATCTTCGACGTGAGCGACAAGGCCAGCCCGCGCTACGTCGGCGCCGTCGCGACCGACTGCGGCTCGCACACGCACACGATGGTGCCCGCCGGCGAGACGTTGTACGTCTACGTCTCCTCCCCCGGCCCCGAGCCGGAGTCGCGGACCTGCCCGCCGCCCCACGAGCTGATCCAGATCGTGGAGATCCCGATGGGGGCGCCGCAGTCGGCGCGGGTGGTGGCCAAGCCCGACATCTTCCCCGAGCGCCAGCACGACGAGATGCTCTCGGGCTGCCACGACATCACCGCCTACCCGGAGAAGAAGCTGGCCGCGGCCGCCTGCTTCGGCGACGGCGTGCTGCTCGACATCGCCGACCCGGTACGGCCGAAGGTGCTCCAGCAGCTCACCGACACCGAGAACTTCTCGATCTGGCACTCGGCGACGTTCAACAACGACGCGACCAAGGTCGTCTTCAGCGACGAGCTCGGCGGCGGCGGCCAGGCCACCTGCGACCGCAACACGCCGCGCACCAAGGGCGCGAACGCGGTGTACGACCTGGTGAACGGCAAGCTGGAGCTGCGCGGCTACTTCAAGATCGACCGTGAGCAGCAGCAGGACGAGAACTGCGTGGCCCACAACGGCTCGCTGATCCCGGTGCCGGGCAAGGACGTCATGGTCCAGGCGTGGTACCAGGGCGGCGTGTCCGTCTGGGACTTCACCGACTCCTCCGCCCCGAAGGAGATCGGCTTCTTCGAGCGCGGCCCGCACGAGCCGCCGACCATCGCGGGCTCCTGGTCGGCCTACTACTACAACGGCTACATCTACTCCAGCGACATCATGGAGGGCCTGGACGTCCTGGAGATCGACGACCCGCTCACGAACCCCGCCAAGAAGGTCAAGATGGACGACTTCAACGTCCAGACCCAGAAGAGCTACTGAGCTCCGGCTCCGGCCGCGCCGACGCGCGGCCGGAGCTCGTCAGAGGCGTACGCCGGTCACGGGTCCAGGTCGGAGGCCGAGCGCTCGGCGAAGACCCGCATGGCCTTGCTGGTGATCGGGCCGGGGGCGATCGGCAGCTCGGTGTCGTCCACGAGCTTGATCGGCTGCACGTCGCGCGTGGTGGAGGTCAGGAACGCCTCCTCGGCCTCGTACAGGGCCGACAGCGGGACGTCGGTCTCCTCGCCGCCGAACCACTCCAGCACCAGCCCGCGGGTCACACCGGCCAGGCAGCCGGCCTCCAGGGTGGGGGTGACCAGGCGCCCGTCGAGGACGAGGAAGACGTTGGAGCCGGTGCCCTCGCACAGGTTGCCGGCGAGGTTGCCGAAGACGGCCTCGCCGCCGCCGCGCTTCTTGGCGTAGAGGAGGGCCTTGGCGTTGTCGCCGTAGGAGGTGCTCTTGACGCCGGAGAGCGCGCCGCGCTCGTTGCGCGGCCAGGGGACGACGGTGACGTTCGCGGTGGCGGGGAACGGCTTCTGCTCGTCCACGATGACGACCGTCGTGGTGCCCTCGTTGCCGCGGTCGGAGCCGAGGGGGCCGGGGCCGCTGGTGTAGGTGACGCGGATGCGGCCGAGCGCCCAGTCGGGGGCGTGCTCCAGGAGGCGGCCGATGCCGTCGGCGATGGCGGCGACGTCCGGCTCGGGCAGGTCCATGCGCTGGGCCGAGAGCCTGAGCCGGTCGAGGTGCCGGGTGAGCGCGAACGACCGGCCGTGCACGAGCTTGATGGTCTCGAAGACGCCGTCGCCGACCATGAGCCCGTGGTCGAAGACCGAGACGGTGGCCTGCGCGGGGTCGATCAGCTCCCCGTTGACCCAGACAGGGATGTTCATGCGTTTCCTCCTGTGGATGCCAGGGCTATGAGCCTGGCTGCTTTGAGCTCGGTCTCGAGCCATTCGCGCCGGGGATCGCTGCCCCAGGTGATGCCCGCTCCCGTGCCGAACCGGATCTCGCCTGCCGAGATCTGGAAGGTCCTGATGCCGACGGCCAGCGCCGCCCTGCGTCGGTCGGCGTCGACCCAACCCACCGTGCCACAGTACGGGCCCCGAGGTGCGGGTTCGAGCTCGTTGATGATGCGCAGCGCGGACGATTTGGGGGCTCCCGTGACCGAGCCCGGCGGGAACGTCGCGGCGAACAGCTCCGGCCAGCCCGCTCCGGGCGCGAGCCTGGCGCGTACGGTCGAGACGAGGTGGACCAGCCCGGGGTGCTCCTCGACCACGCACAGCTCCGGCACCTCGACCGAGCCGACGGCCGCCACCTGACCGAGGTCGTTGCGGACCAGGTCGACGATCATCACGTTCTCGGCGTGGTCCTTCGGCAGCAGGTCGGCGGCGGTGACGCCGGTGCCCTTGATCGGCCGGGACTCGACGACGTCGCCGTCGCGCGCGAGGTAGAGCTCGGGCGAGGCGGTCACCACGCTGAGGCCGGGGACGCGGACCACGCCGCCGTACGGGGCGGGGTTGCCCTCGGCGAGCCGTACGGCCAGGGCGAGCGGGTCGGCGGTGGACGGCAGCGGAGCGGTCAGCACGCGGCACAGGTTGGCCTGGTAGACCTCGCCCCGCTCGATGAGGGCGCGGATGGCGCGCACGCCGCTCTCGTAGGCGTCACGGTCGAGCGAACTGCGCCACTCATCCGGCTTTGGACCGTGCCAAGGAACGGCGGGGCGGGGCAGCGGCGCGGGGCGCACCTGGTCGAAGCGGGCGCACGTCACCTTGCCCTCGTAGTCCACGACGACAGCCCACCAGCCCTCGCCGTCGAGCGCGGCGAGGTCGGAGGTCACGTCCCGTAGCCCGGTGGCCAACATATGACCTAAGTGGGCGAATCCGTACACGCTTCCCATTCTTCCAGGAGTTGGACGAATTCCAGTGCGGCGGGGAGGGGGTCTTCCGGCAGGGCCGCGTACACCCTGCGGGCGGGGGCCTGCCCGCGCAGGGGCCGCAGCACCAGCCCGGCCGGTACGGCGCGGGCCGCCAGCTCGGGCACGAGCGTCACGCCGAGCCCGGCGGCGACGAAGCCGAACTTGCCGGTCCACTCGGCCACCCGCAGCCCGCCGCGCGGCGCGAACCCGGCGGCGGCGCACGCGGCGAGCAGCAGCGTCGGCTGGCCGCGCGGGGCGGCCTCGATCCACGTCTCCCCCGCCAGGTCGCGCAGGTCCACCTCGGCCTCGGCGGCCAGCCGGTGCCCGGCGGGCAGGGCGACCAGCAGGCGGTCCTCGCGCAGCGGCACCAAGCGGCCCGCGTCCGCGGCGGGCAGGCCCGCCGGGTAGTCGCTGATGACGGCGGCGTCCAGCGCCCCGGCGCGCAGGCGCTCCAGCAGCTTGGTGGTCAGCCCTTCGACCAGGCGCAGCTCGACGTCGGGGCGGCGGGCGGCGAAGCGCCTGAGCGTGCCGGGCACCAGGTCCACGTTCGCCGTGGCGAACGCGCCGAGCCGCAGCGTGCCGCCCCGGCCCGCGTGCAGGGCGGCCAGCTCCTCCCCGGCCCGCTCCAGCCGGTCGAGGACGGCGACGGCGTGCCGGTGCAGGGCGGCCCCCGCCGGGGTGAGCCGGACGCCGCGGGCCAGCCGTTCGAACAGCGGCCCGCCGGCGGCCCGTTCGAGTGCGGCGACGCGGCGCGAGACCGCGGACTGGGTGTAGCCGAGCAGCTCGGCGGCGGCCGTGAAGGATCCGCTCCGTGCGACCTCGTCGAAGAGGCGGAGCGTGGCGGCGTCGAAGGCATTCGTATCAAGCATGGCTGGCATGCAATCTAGTCGGTGGTGGAATACCGGGCTTACCGCTTCACTGGCCCGCATGATTGCTTTTCTCGGACAGGGACGCATGGGCGTCCCCATGACCCGGCGGCTGGCGGCGGCCGGGCACGACGTGACCACCTGGCGGCGCGGCACGGGCGTCACCGCCGCGGCGGCGGTGGAGGGCGCGGACCTGGTCATCACGATGCTGAGCGATCCGGCGGCGGTCCGCGAGGTGCTGACGGCGGCCCTGCCGGGGCTGCGGGCGGGCACGACGGTGGTCGAGATGTCCACGATCGGCCCGGAGGCGGTGCGTGAGCTGCGCGCACTGCTGCCGGCCGGGGTCGGCCTGGTGGACGCGCCGGTGCTGGGCAGCGTCGGCCCGGCGGCCGAGGGCTCACTGACCGTGCTGGCCGGCGGCGACGGCGCGGACCTGGCGCGCTGCCGCGAGGTGCTGTCGGTGTTCGGCACGGTGCGCGAGCTCGGGCCGCTGGGCGCGGGCGCGGCCATGAAGCTGGCCGTGATGAACGCGCTGGTGCCCGCCCAGGTGCTGCTGGCCGAGACGCTGGCGTACGGGGAGGCGCACGGCGTGGACCGCGAGGAGCTGTTCGGCGTGCTGGCGGCCACCCCGCTGGGCGCGCTGGCCGAGCGGCTGCGCGTGCCCGCCGCCGAGACCCGCTACTCCCTCGCGCACGCCGCCAAGGACCTGGAGCTGGGGGCGTGGGAGGGCGCGAGCGTGGCGGGGGCCGCCCGCGCCCGGCTGCAGGAGGCGCGGGCGGCCGGGCTGGGCGAGCGCGACCTGACCGCCATCGCCGCCCACGTGGGGGGCCACCGGGCCGGTACGCGGGCGGTGCCGCTCAACCTGGCGACGGTCCCGGCCACGAACGGGATGTACTCCCACGCGGTGCGGGCCGGCGACACGCTCTACGTCTCGGGGGTCGCGGCCTTCGACGAGGAGGGCCGGATCGTCGGCGAGGGCTCGATGACGGCCCAGTCCGAGCACGTCTACCAGGTCATCGAGCGCATTCTCGCCGACCAGGGGGCGGGGTTCGGCGACATCGCGTTCATCCGCACGTACCTGACGGACATGGACGCCCGCGCCGAGCACGGCGCGGTGCGCCGCAAGTACATCACCGGCACGCCCCCGGCCAGCACGACCGTGGAGGTGTCGCGGCTGTTCATGCCGGGGCTGCTGCTGGAGGTGGACCTGATCGTGGCGCTGCCCTCGCGGGTCACGCCAGGGGGCCGGTGACCTGCTCCACCGCGGTGACCACGCCGCCGTCGGCGACCAGGCGGACGGCGGCGTCGATCTCCGGCGCCAGGAACCGGTCGGGCCCGGGGGCGGGCACGGTCTCGCGCAGCGCCCGCACCACGGCGGCCGTCGCGGGGGCGGGCCGCAGGGGCGCGCGCAGGTCGAGCGCGCGGGCGGCGGTCAGCACCTCGATCGCCAGCACACGGGTGAGCCCGTCGATCGACCTGCGCAGCTTGCGCGCCGCCGACCAGCCCATGGACACGTGGTCCTCCTGCATGGCCGAGCTGGGGATCGAGTCGACGCTGGCGGGCACGGCCAGGCGCTTCAGCTCGGAGACGATCGCGGCCTGGGTGTACTGGGCGATCATGTGACCGGAGTCCACGCCGGGGTCGTCGGCGAGGAAGGCGGGCAGCCCGTGGTTGCGCGCCACGTCGAGGAACCGGTCGGTACGCCGCTCCGACATCGACGCCAGGTCGGCGGCCACCACGGCGAGGAAGTCCAGCACGTACGCGAGGGGCGCCCCGTGGAAGTTGCCGTTGGACTCCACCCGGCCGTCGGCCAGCACGGCCGGGTTGTCCACGGCGCTGGCCAGCTCCCGCTCGGCGACGGTGGCGGCGTGCGCGAGCGTGTCGCGGACCGCCCCGGCGACCTGCGGGGCGCAGCGCAGCGAGTAGGCGTCCTGGACGCGGGTGCACGCCTCCGGGTCGCGGTGGCTGGCCATGATGTCCGACTCGCGCAGCACCTTCACCATGTTGGCGGCCGAGCTCGCCTGGCCGGGGTGGGGGCGCAGGGCCTGCAGCTCCGGGGCGAAGACGCGGTCGGTGCCGAGCAGCGCCTCCACGCTCATGGCGGCGCTCACGTCGGCGGTGCGGACCAGGCGGGTGAGGTCGTGGACGGCGAGGACGAGCATGCCGAGCATGCCGTCGGTGCCGTTGATGAGCGCCAGGCCCTCCTTGGCGGCCAGCTCGACGGGCTCGATGCGGGCCTGCTTCAGCGCCTCGGCGGCGGGCCGGAGGTCGCCGTCGCGGTCGCGGACCACGCCCTCGCCCATGAGGGTGAGCGCGACGTGCGCGAGCGGGGCGAGGTCGCCGGAGCAGCCGAGGCTGCCGTACTCGTGCACGACCGGGGTGAGGCCGGCGCTGATGAGGGCGGCCAGGGTCTTGGCGGTGACCGGGCGGATGCCGGTGTGGCCGGTGGCGAGGGTGTGCAGGCGCAGCAGCATGAGGGCGCGCACGACCTCGGTCTCGACCTCGGGGCCGTTGCCGGCCGCGTGCGAGCGGACGAGGGAGCGCTGGAGCTGCGCGCGCAGCGCCGGGTCGATGTGCCGGGTGGCGAGGGCGCCGAACCCGGTCGAGACGCCGTACGCGGGGACGGGGCTCTCGGCCAGCTCGTCCACCCGCTGGCGGGCGGCGGCCATGGCGGCCACGGCGTCGTCGGTGAGCCTGACCGCGGCACCGTGGCGGGCCACGTCGATCACGTCCTGGAAGCTCAGCGGCTCCGGGCCTACGGCCACGACTCCGTTGTCGCGCATGGTGGGCACTCCCTCGTCAGGTAACTGGTGTGTGCGATGTTAGCTCCTTACTCGGAAACAACGCGGCCAGCCCTTCCCTGCCCTCGTCCGTCAGGATCACCGCACGTGGGACCGTACCCCGGCGGTACCAGCCGCGCTCGAACAGCGCGTCGGTGACCGCCGCGCCGAGCGCACCGCCGAGGTGCGCGCGGCGCTCGGTCCAGTCCAGGCACTCGGGGGCGAACCTGCGCCGCGAGCCGCGCGCGCCCGCCACGTCCACGCCGAGACCGGTCAGCAACCGCTCGCCCTCGCCGGTGAGGTCGGCGCCGGTGTAGTAGCCGCCGGCGCGCAGGCCGTCGAGCAGCCCGACGCCGGCGCGTCCGGCGAGGTGGTCGTAGCAGGTGCGGGCCTCCTCCAGGAGCCGCGCCTGGCGGGACTGGCGCAGCGAGCGGACCGGCGGCCGGGCGCTGATCCTGGCGAGGACCTCCAGGACCTCGGCGACCTCATGGCCGGAGAGGCGGTAGTAGCGGTGGCGGCCCTGCCGGACGACGTCCACGAGCCGGCCGTCGAGCAGCCTCGCCAGGTGGGCGCTCGCGGTGGCGGCGCTCACTCCGGCGACCCTGGCCAGCTCCCCCGCCGCGAGCGCGCGGCCGTCGAGGAGGGCCGTGAGGATGGCCGCCCGGGTCGGGTCCGCGATGAGCGCGGCTACGGGGGCGATGTCGGCGTCCCGGGCGATGTGTTCCATGCTCACGACGGTAGTACGCGGACATTTCGGTCCGCGTCGAAGGGTGCGCGCGAGGGCTCAGCTCCTGCTGAGGGCTCAGCTCCTGCCGAGGGCTCAGCTTCTCCCGGGGACTCAGCTTCTCCCGAGGGCTCTGCGGATCGCGTCGCGGGCCCGTTCCGCGACCGCCCTCGGGGTGCCCACCAGCAGGTTCCTGGTGGCGGACTCGGCGCCGGCATGCGGGCGGATCGTCGCCAGGCCCTCGGCGGCCCGGAGCGCCGCGCCCATCGCCCGGCGTTCGACGGGCGTCGTACGGGCGCGCAGCCGGGCGAACTCGTAGCGCTCCTCGCCGCGCGCGTGCGCGGTGACGGCGGCCCGCAGCTCGGCCAGGCGGTCCCAGAACCGGGGGTGGTCCACGCCGTCGTGGTGCAGGTCCTGCAGCAGCCGCCTGGTCAGGCTCTCCTCGCGCAGCCGGTCGGCGACGACGCCGGGGCCGTTGTCGAGCTTCCTGCGCGCGTACGGATGGACGATCTCCTCCTCGGCGGTCTCGTGCATGGACAGCATCCGCGTCAGGCGGGCGAAGGCCGCCTCCACCTTGTCCGGCGGCGCCTGCTCGACCTCGTCGAACAGGTCCCTGATCCTCCCGTGCTGGGCCACCAGCAGGTCGATCACATCGTGTTCAGCCACGCCAGGCGGCCTACCCGGCCTCCCCCCTGGCACGCGCCTCCTTACCGAACGCGGGCCGTCCGGGGACCCAACGCGGAGGTTGCCCGCCCGGCCTCCGGGTACGGCCCGCGACATGGCCTTCGATCCGCTGCAGGAGCGGGGCATCCCGCTGGACAGGCAGCTGCGCGACTGGCGCGAGCTGCACCGCACGCCCATCGACCCCGACCGCGCCGACCCGTACACCCGCTGCCGGATCATCACGATGAACGGCATCGAGGTGGAGGCGGTGCTGTTCAGCCACCACCTGGCCCGGCACTGCCCGGACGAGGCGCTCAGACGGCGGCTCGCCCAGGTCCGCGCCGTCGAGGCGCAGCAGCAGAAGGCGGTGAACTGGCTGCTGCCCGGGGTGTCGTCGGTGCTGGAGACGACCATCGCCTACGAGCAGGTCGCCGTGGACCTGACGGCGTGGGTGGCGCGGATGGAGCCGGACCCGTACCTGCGGCAGGCGTACGAGTTCGGGGTGCTGGACGAGGTCGACCACCTCTACCGGTACGCCAACCTGTACGAGCTGCTCGAGCACCGCGAGGCCGAGAAGATCGTCGGCGACGTGACCGAGATCATGCCGGGGCGGCCGACGCACCTGCAGCACCGCGATCCGGTGGACGACGTGCGCGAGGCGTACGACCGCGGCCGCACCGAGCCGCTGTCCCGCCTGCACGCCCTGACGATCGCGGCGACCGAGCAGCAGACCATGAACTACTACCTCAACGCCGGCCCCCAGCAGATGGAGCCGGTCGCGCGCGGGCTCTACCAGGAGATCGGCATGGTGGAGGAGGAGCACGTCACCCTCTACGAGTCCCTGGTGGACCCGGGGCAGAGCTGGTGGGAGCGGCTGCTCAACCATGAGTACAACGAGTGCTACCTCTACTACTCCTTCATGGAGACCGAGTCCGACCCGGAGGTGAAGCGCCTCTGGGAGCTGCACCTGGGGATGGAGCTGGAGCACCTGCGGCTGGCGGCCGAGCTGTTCCGGCGCTTCGACGGGCGCGACCCGGACCAGGTGCTGGCCCCGGCGCTGCCGCCGCCGGTGACGTTCGAGCCGAACAAGGCGTACCTGCGGCAGCTGCTCGCCGCCCAGGCCGGCTGGACCACGCTGGGCACCGGCTACGCGCCCGGCCCCCACGAGCGGTTCGAGCAGCGGCAGGACGCGGTCGTGGACGGGGTGAAGCCCGCGTCCGAGCAGGTGATCGACGACAACCGGCGGGTCTCCGGCCAGGACTACCGCCTGGAGACGGCGGGCCCGCGTCCAGCCTGAGCCCGGCGGGCGAGGGGGCGCGGCTTATCCAGTTTGGGTACTCGGCCGAGATTCGCTACAGTTCTCTCGTCGCCCCGGGTCGCGAGCGGGGCGGATGCGGAAGTGGCTCAGTGGTAGAGCATCACCTTGCCAAGGTGAGGGTCGCGGGTTCGAATCCCGTCTTCCGCTCGGAGCTTCCGGCTCGGTGGCGTGGCCGAGAGGCGAGGCAGCGGCCTGCAAAGCCGTCCACACGGGTTCAAATCCCGTCGCCACCTCACAAGGACGATTAGCTCAGCGGGAGAGCGCTTCCCTGACACGGAAGAGGTCACTGGTTCAATCCCAGTATCGTCCACCAGCACGACGCCACAGCCCCGGTCCCGACAGGCCGGGGCTTCGTGCTTGTCTGGGGCTCCCGGGCCGGGGTAGGCGCGGGCCATGAGGTTCGGGAACTGGGACGTGCGGCCGCTGGGCGGCTGGACGGGCTGCCTGCTGATGATCATCGTGTCGGTCCTGCTGTCGATCGTGCTGACCGTGGTGGTCAACTGGCTGCTCTGAGCGCGCCGGCGTGCACCGGGTCTGGCGGGAACGCCGTCCCGGCGCGACGATCACCGCATGGACGCACGAGAGCTCGCCGACCGCCTGGAGATCGCGGACCTGCTGGCCCGCTACACCCGCGCCGTCGACTCGGGCCGCTGGGAGCGGCTCGACGAGGTGTTCACCGAGGACGCCGTGATCGACTACAGCTCGGCGGGCGGCGTCAGGGGCGGGCGGGAGGAGGTGAAGGCGTGGCTCGCGGAGGTGCTGGCGCACTGGCCGGGCCGGCTGCACCTGATCGGCGCGCCGGTGATCGACTTCAGCGGCGACGGGGAGGCCCGCGTGAGCGCGCCGTTCACCGACACCCTCGCGCCGAGCCGGGAGATGGTCGCGGCCGGGACGGCGGGCTTCCTGCACGGCGGCGGCTGGTACCACCACCGCCTGCGCCGCACCCCGGACGGCTGGCGCAGCGTGGAGCTGGTGGAGGAGCAGAGCTGGCGCACCGCCCGCTGACCTGTCCCGCGCGCCCCACTGGCGCACTGCGATATCACCGGCCTGTCCTCACCGTCAGGCGGGTATGTCCGCCGGGTCAGGCGTGCCGATCCCACCCGGCGAAGATGCTGGAGCGATGACAGGTGACGCACAGCCCAGCGATCTGATCCGCAGTGTCTCGCGTGCCCTGCGCGTGCTGGAGGAGGTGGCGCGGGCCGATCGGCCCCTGCCGGTCAAGGTGATCGCCCGCCGCTGCGGGCTCAACCTGTCGACGTCGTACCACCTGGTCCGCACGCTGTGCTACGAGGGCTACCTGCACCGGCGGCCCGAGGGCGACTACCTGCTGGGCTCGAAGGTGGCCGAGCGCTTCCACGACATGCTGGACGCCTTCGAGCGGCCGCCGCGCGCCCGCTCCGTGCTGCGGCATCTGACGGAGGTCACGGGGCACACCGCGTACCTGGCGCAGCTCGCCGACGGGCGGCTGCTGGTGGTGGACGTCGTCCAGGGGCCGCGCTCGCCGTGGCTGGAGGACCTGCAGTCGGGGCTGGAGACCGCGCCGCACGCGACCGCGCTCGGTAAGGCGCTGCTGCGGGCGCTGCCGGCGCGGGACCGGCGGGAGATCCTGCTCGGGTACGGCCGGCTGCCGCGCTTCACCTCCGCCACCCCGGCCACCTTGGAGGACGTGGAGGAGGAGCTGGCGGGCCTGCCTCCGGGGCAGGTGGTGGTGGAGGAGCACGGGCAGTTCCGCGAGCAGGTGGCGTGCGCGGGGGCCGTGGTCGCCGGCACGGCGTGGGCGATCGGGATCTCGACCCGCGGGCTGGAGCTCCCGGCGCCGGCGGTGGCCCTGCTGGCCGAGGCGGCCCGCGATCTCGCGGGCCCGTAGCCCTCCCCCGCCCGCCCGCGCGCCCACCCTGCCGCCCACCCTGCCGCCCACCCTGCCGCCCACCCCGCCGCCCACCCTGCCGCCCACCCTGCCGCCCACCCCGCCGCCCGGCCCTATCCTTCCCCTGACGACATCGGCGAGACGATCGGGGCGGGCCGCCATGAAAGTGATCATCTTCGGGGCGACCGGCATGGTGGGCCGGGGCGTGCTGCGCGAGTGCCTGCTCGACGCCAGGGTCACGGACGTGCTCACCGTCGGGCGCACGGCGACCGGCGTCGCCCATCCCAAGCTGCGCGAGCTCGTCCACGGCGACCTGACCGACCTGTCGCCGATCGAGGACCGCCTGGCCGGGTACGACGCCTGCTTCTTCTGCCTGGGCGTCTCCTCGGCCGGCATGAACGAGAAGGACTACCGGCACGTCACCTACGATTACACGGTGACGGCCGGCCGCGTCCTGGCCAGGCTCAGCCCCGGCTCGGTCTTCGTCTACGTCTCCGGCGCCGGCACCGACGCCCACGGCCGCGCCATGTGGGCGCGGGTGAAGGGCGAGACGGAGAACGCGCTGCTGGCGATGGACCTGCGGGCCTACATGTTCCGGCCCGGCTACATCCAGCCCATGCACGGCATCACCTCGCGCACCCGGCTCTACCGCCTCGGCTACATCGTCACGCGCCCGGTCTATCCGCTCCTGCGGCGGATGTTCGGCCCAGCGATGACGACGACCGAGCAGATCGGCAAGGCCATGATCGCCGTGGCCGAGCACGGGGCGCCCGAGCGGGTGCTCGGCCCGGCGGGCATCAACGCCCTCTGAACGACGATGATGGAATAACCACGAGGGCCTGAGCGCTACCGTAACCGTTAAAGTTTCAACAGTCATGGATGGTGACTAAAGTGCAGTTCGGGATCTTCACCGTGGGCGACGTGACCATGGACCCCACGACGGGCAGGACGCCGACCGAGCATGAGCGGATCAAGGCCATGGTGACGATCGCGCTCAAGGCCGAGGAGGTCGGCCTGGACGTCTTCGCGACCGGCGAGCACCACAACCCGCCGTTCGTGCCGTCCTCCCCCACCACCATGCTCGGCTACATCGCGGCGCGCACCGAGCGGCTGATCCTGTCGACCTCCACGACCCTCATCACCACGAACGACCCGGTGAAGATCGCCGAGGACTTCGCGATGCTCCAGCACCTGGCGGAGGGCCGCGTGGACGTGATGATGGGCCGGGGCAACACCGGCCCGGTCTACCCGTGGTTCGGCCAGGACATCCGCCAGGGCATCCCCCTCGCGGTGGAGAACTACGCGCTGCTGCACCGGCTCTGGCGCGAGGACGTGGTCGACTGGGAGGGCAAGTTCCGCACGCCGCTCCAGGGCTTCACCTCGACGCCGCGCCCGCTGGACGGGGTGCCGCCGTTCGTGTGGCACGGCTCGATCCGCAGCCCCGAGATCGCCGAGCAGGCCGCCTACTACGGCGACGGCTTCTTCGCCAACAACATCTTCTGGCCGAAGGAGCACTTCCAGCGGCTCATCGCCCTCTACCGGCGGCGCTACGCCCACTACGGCCACGGCACCCCCGAGCAGGCGATCGTCGGGCTCGGCGGGCAGGTGTTCATGCGCAAGAACTCCCAGGACGCGATCAGGGAGTTCCGTCCGTACTTCGACAATGCCCCCGTGTACGGCCACGGCCCCTCGCTGGAGGAGTTCACGGCCGAGACGCCGCTGACCGTCGGCAGCCCGCAGCAGGTCATCGAGCGGACGCTGGAGTTCAGGGACTACTTCGGCGACTACCAGCGCCAGCTGTTCCTCATGGATCACGCCGGCCTGCCGCTGAAGACCGTGCTGGAGCAGCTCGACCTCCTGGGCGAGGAGGTCGTGCCGGTGCTGCGCGCCGAGTTCGCCAAGAACCGGCCGGCCGAGGTGCCGGACGCGCCGACGCACGCCTCCCTGCTCGCCGCCAAGCAGGAGGCGGAGATCGCCCCCGTGGAAGCCTGACCCCCCGTACGAAGGAGACATCATGAAGCTCGCGGTCGTCACGGCCGGACTGACCCAGCCGTCCTCGACCCGGCTGCTCGCCGACCGCCTCGCCGAGGCGGCGGTCCGGCGGCTGGCCGGGCACGAGCCCGACGTGCGGGTGATCGAGCTGCGCGAACTGGCCGTCGACGTGGCCAACGCCTTCGTCACCGGGTTTCCCAACGCGCGGCTGCGCGCGGCGCTGGACGCGGTCACCGAGGCCGACGGGCTCGTCGCGGTCACGCCGATCTTCAGCGGCTCCTACAGCGGGCTGTTCAAGTCGTTCTTCGACGTGCTCGACAACACGGCGCTGACCGGCAAGCCGGTGCTGATCGCGGCGACCGGCGGCACGGCGCGGCACTCGCTGGCGCTGGAGCACGCGCTGCGGCCGCTGTTCGCGTACCTGCGGGCGGTGGTCGTCCCGACCGCCGTGTACGCGGCGGCGGAGGACTGGGGCGGCGGGCAGGACGCGTTCACCGACGGGCTCGGCGAGCGCGTGGAGCGCGCCGCCGGGGAGCTGGCCGGCCTGCTGACGCACCGCGTCCCCGAGGCGGCGGACGCCGGCGAGGAGGTCGTGCCGTTCGAGGAACAGCTCGCCGCACTTCGCCCGAAGCGGTAGTTTCGGGCGCGTCGCCGGAGTAGGGTCCGTTCGGAAACTTTCCTAACGAACCAGGAGCTTTCGTGCTCACAGCCACCCTCCTGACCCTCTCCCTCGCCGTCACCGGCAGCGCCGCGCCCGACCTCAGCGATCCGCACAAGAAGGACATCGCGCTGCGGCTCGTGTCCAGCGCGGAGAACTCCTCACTGGACTGGAAGGCCCAGTACGGCTACATCGAGGACATCAAGGACGAGCGCGGCTACACGGCGGGCATCATCGGCTTCTGCTCCGGCACGGGCGACATGCTGGAGCTGGTCGAGCTCTACACCAAGCGCAAGCCCGGCAACGTCCTGGCGAAGTACCTGCCCGCCCTGCGCAAGGTCAACGGCACCGACTCCCACGCCGGCCTCGACCCTGCCTTCACCAAGGACTGGAAGGCCGCCGCCAAGGACCCCGTCTTCCAGCGGGCCCAGGACGACGAGCGCGACCGCGTCTACTTCGACCCGGCCGTCCGCCGGGCCGAGAAGGACGGGCTGCGGGCGCTCGGCCAGTTCGTCTACTACGACGCGATGGTCATGCACGGCCCCGGCGGCGACAAGCTCAGCTTCGGCGGCATCAGGAAGGCCGCGCTCGCCAAGGCCAAAACCCCGGCGCAGGGCGGGAACGAGGTCACCTACCTCAACGCCTTCCTCGACGCGCGCAAGGCGGCGATGAAGGCCGAGGAGGCGCACGAGGACACCACCCGGGTGGACACCATGCAGCGGGTCTTCCTGAAGAACGGCAACCTCGACCTCAAGCCGCCGCTGAAGTGGAAGGTCTACGGCGACAGCTACACGATCAAGAACTGATCGGTCACGGTACGCCCGCACTCGCGGGACGGGCGGGGTAGGTTGGGCACCAAGCCAACAAACGGGGTTAGATCATGTCAAATGGTGCCCGTCATGCCCTCGGAGTGGTCGCCGGGCTGCTCCTTCCTCCTCTGGCGCTCGCCGGCTTCCTCTACGGCATCGGCGAGATCCTCGTCCAGTCGCGGTCCACGTTCCAGCTGCCGTGGCACGCCGTCGGCGTGCTGGCCGCCGCCGCGATCGTCCTGGCCTTCCTCGCCGGCTCGCGGCTCTCGCCCGTCGCCTCGCTCATCGGCGGGCTCGCCTACACCGGGCTCGGCCTGCTGCCCCTCCTGGAGTACGCGGGCGGGCCGGTGCTCAGGCTGGACGGGCTGCCCGCGCGCGTGAACGACGGTTACCTGGCCCTCGGCCACTCGGGGATGCTGCTGTTCGTCGGGGTGCTGCTGCTGGCCGTCTCGCTGTTCCCCTCGCGGTGGCGGGCCAGCGTCCCTGAGCCCCTTTCCGTCTCCCCCGCGTACGGGCAGGGCAGCTCGCCGTACCTGCCGGAGGACGCCACGAGGCCGATGTTCCGCGAGTAGGCCGCGCGCGGCCTGGCAGAATGCTTGGCCATGCGCGACACGAAGATCCATGACCTCCCGGCCGGCCGGGTGCTGGTGGTACAGAACAGCAGGAGCGGCGGTCCGAGCCGGGTGGGCGGCTGGCTGGAGGACGCCGGCCACGAGCTGGACGTCGTGCTCGCCCACGAGGGCGCCCCGCTCCCCGACCGGCTGGAGCACGACGCCATGATCATGCTCGGCGGCGGCTACCTGCCGGGCGACGACGACCGGGCCCCCTGGCTGGCCGGCGCCCGGCGGCTGGTCGGGCAGGCGCTCGCGGAGAGCGTCCCGCTGCTCGGCATCTGCCTGGGCGGCCAGATGATCGCCGAGGTCGCGGGCGGCGAGGTCACCGGCGACGCGGGAGCCCCCGAGAACGGCAGCCTGCCCGTCACGATCCGGCCGGAGGCGGCGACGGACCCGCTCTTCCACGGGCTGCCCCCGGTGGTGCCCGCCGTCGAGCACCACAAGGACGCGGTCACCAGGCTGCCGCCCGGCGCGGTGTGGCTGGCCGAGACGGCGGCCTGCCCCTACCAGGCGTTCCGGGTGGGCGAGCGGGCCTGGGGGGTGCAGTTCCATCCCGAGGTGCTGCCCGCGCGCATCCGCGAGTGGCAGGCCGACGGCTTCGACCCGGACGAGGTCCACGCGCGGGCGGTGGCCGACGAGCCGGTGTCCACCCCGGTCTGGCATCAGGTGACCCTGCGTTTCGCGGCCCTGGTCGCCGAGCACGCGGCGGCTACCCCGCGTAGGAGTCCCAGCCGAGCTTGACCGCCACGGCGACCCCGCAGGCGGCGGCCAGGTAGCGCAGGCTGTGGCCCGGCAGGCGGCGGGCGATCTTGGGGCCGATCCAGCCGCCGATCAGGAAGCCCGCCGCCAGCGGCGCGGCCGCCGCCCAGTCCACCGGGCCGAACAGCGCGAACCCGAGGGCGGCGACCGCGTTCGCCAGGCCGGACAGCACGTTCTTCATCGCGTTCAGCTTCGCGGCGGGATGGGCGAACATCGCGGAGAGCACGGCGAACAGCAGGATGCCGCCGGCCGCGCCGAAGTAGCCGACGTAGATCGTGACGGCGAACAGCGCGAGCTTCCCGAGCACCCCGTGCTCGCCGCGTGCCTTGCCCGAGGGCGGCCGGACCAGCAGGAGCGAGGCCATCCCGATCAGCCAGGGCGCGATGAGCTCGAACGTCCTCCCCGGCGTCACCAGCAGCAGCAGCGCGCCGGTCGCGCCGCCCAGCGCGGTGACCGGGCCGAGGCGCAGCATCGGCCGGCTCTCCCCCGCGAGCTCCGGGCGGGAGCCCGCGGCGGCGCCGACGGCGGTGAAGACGAGGGCGACGGTGTTGGTGACGTTCGCGGTCAGCGGGGGCAGGCCGAAGGCGAGCAGGGCGGGGTAGGAGACGATCGAGGCGAGGCTGACGACCGTGCTCACCACGCCGGCCGCGACACCGGTGCCGAGCAGGCCCAGCACATCTCCGACGATCACCCGGTCATGCTATGGCTTGTCCGTTTTGTCCGTGCCGTCGGGTCCCGCGGCCCGGCAGGACGCGGGCCGGCCGCCGCGAAGTAGGCCCCGGGCGCGGTCAGGGCGTACCTTGTGCCGGGTGCAGGTACAGCAGCTCCATCCGTGGCCGGACACCGTCGAGGAGGCGGAGGCGGTCCAGGACCGGCTCCGCCCCCACGTCGAACTGACCGGGCCCGACTCCTTCGACCTGGTGGCGGGCCTGGACGTGCACTACCACGGCGACGGCGAGCTGACGGCCGCCGTGGTCGTCATGGACGCCGGCACGCTCGCCGTGGCCGAGCAGGTGGTGGCGCACGGGAAGGCGGCCTTCCCTTACGTGCCGGGGCTGTTCGCCTTCCGCGAGCTGCCCGCGCTCGTCGAGGCACTCGAACGGCTCACCGTCACGCCCGACCTGCTGGTCTGCGACGGGTACGGCCTGGCGCACCCGCGCGGGTTCGGGCTGGCCTGCCATCTCGGCGTGCTGACCGGGCTGCCCGCGCTGGGGGTGGGCAAGACGCCGTTCGTCGGGACGCACGAGCCGCCGGGGCCGGAGCGGGGTGACTGGACGCCGATCACCTACGACGGCGCCGTGGTGGGCCGCGCCCTGCGCACCCGGCCGGGCGTCAAGCCGGTGTACGTCTCCCAGGGCCACCGCGTCTCCCTGGACACCGTCACCGCCCAGGTCCTCCGCCTGGCCCCCCGCTACCGCCTCCCCGAGCCGATCCGCCGCGCCGACCACCTCGCCCGCCACCCCTGAACTCCAGGTCAGCGGCGCCAGGCGGCGACGAGCAGCCACACGCTGAGGCCGAGCAGCGCCATCCCGAGCGGCACGTGCCCGGCCACCGCCCCCGTCCCGCCCAGCATCGACTGCACGAACCCGAGCAGCAGCACCCCCAGCGCCACCAGGGCCGGCCAGCCCGCGCCGCGTCCCGGCCGCCACAGCAGCACGGCGGCGACGAGCTGGGCGAGGCCCAGCACGTGCACGGCCAGCGCCCCCGACGCGTGCAGGCCCGCGCCGCCCCCGCTGAGGAGCTGCCCGGCCGTCACCCCCTGCGCGAGCACGGCCAGCGTGTTCAGCACCGTCACGGCCCGGAACGCGGTCACGTACCCGTTCCTCACGGCCACCTGCGTGGTCACCACGGACACTCTCCTTCGAACTCCCGCCGACACGTGACCACCAGGATCATCCGAGGAGAGCAGCCGGGCATCCGCCGTGGGTGGTGGTCACCGCTACGCCCCGGGGCGTACGCCGTGGGTGCCGGACTGCTCCAGCGGGGGCAGCACGGCCTGGGCGTCCGCGCCGCCGAACCACAGCCCGATCATGAACGCCGCCGTGGCCTCGAGCTGCGTCACCCGGGCGAGGCCGCCGCCGTCCAGCGGGGTGCAGCCGAGGACGGACACCAGCGTGCGGGCCGCCGCCAGCGCCGCCGGGTCGTCCCCGCACAGCGGCACGGCGAGCGGCCGCCCGCCGAACACCGGCGGCGTCATCCGCCACACGTCCACGTGGCACAGGTTGAACGCCTTGACCACGTGGCCGCCGCTGAGCCTGCCGATGAGCAGGGCCGGCGAGCGGGCCGGGTCGTAGGCGGACGGGTCGGCCGCGTTGGTGACGTCGACGAGCGGCTTGCCGCGTAGCGCGCCGCCGCAGGCGCTCAGCACGTCCACGAGCCCCGCCTCCCGCACCGCCACCACCACGACCTCGCCGAACGCGGCCGCCTCGGCCCAGCTCCCCGCCCGGAACCCGCTCCGGGCGGCGCGGGCGGCGGTCGCCGCCGCGTCCCTGCCGCTGATCATGATCTCGTGCCCCGCCCCGGCCCACTGCGTGCCGAGCGCGTCCGCCATCCCACCCGCGCCCAGGATCCCGATGCGCACGTACGTCCTCCTCCTGTGAAAGGGTTTCCTTCGGTGGGAGCACACTAGAAAGCCCGATACACACCGTTCGGTGCCTGACGACGGGAGGGTCCGCGTTGTTCCTCGCCGACTGCCAGGCCCGGCTGGCGTTCGATCTGCTCGGCAACACCTGGAACGCCGTCGTGCTGTGGTCCCTGCGGCACGGCCCGCGCCGCCCGGGACGGCTGCGCGAGGAGATCGGCGGCATCAGCACGAAGGTGCTCACCGAGACGCTGCGCCGCCTGGAGTACAACGGCCTCGTCGTCCGGCACGCCTACGCCGAGGCGCCGCCGCGCGTCGAGTACGAGCTGACCGAGCTCGGCCGCAGCCTGCTCGGCCCGGTGGGGGCGGTCGGCGAGTGGGCCTTCGCGCACGCCGACGAGGTCATGCGGGCCCAGGACCGCTGGAGCGACGCGCCCCCGTGAGCGTCAGCCGTACAGGCGTTCCAGCACCGCCGCGACGCCGTGCTCGTCGTTGGAGAGGGTGCGGCGCGGCACCGACGCGAGCACCGTCCGGTGCGCGTTGGCCATCGCGTACCCCTGGCCCGCGTACGTCAGGACCGCCAGGTCGTTCGGCATGTCGCCGAAGGCCACCACCTCGCCCGCCGGCACGCCGTGCGCCCGGCAGACGCGGTCCAGGGCGGCGGCCTTGGTCACCCCCGGCGCGCTGACCTCGACGAGCCCGCCGTCGCCCGACTGGGTGACCTCGGCCAGGCCCTTCATGGTCGCCAGCACGGCGGCGATCATCTCGTCGGCGGTGTGCGCCGGCGAGTGGGCGAGCAGCTTGACGAAGGGCTCCGCCTCCTCCATGACCGAGACGACCTCGCGGTAGAACGGCATGTCCTCGGGGACGCGCCGGGTGTAGGCGGCCTCGGCCAGCACGCCCCTGCCCGTCTCGACGGCGAGCCCGACGCCCGGCAGCGCCTCGGCCAGGGCGAGCGCGGCGCGCCTCGCGACGGCGGGGTCGAGCGGCAGGCTCTCGGTGATCTCGTCGGTGTCCAGGTCGTAGACGATGGCCCCGTTGCTGCAGATCGCCGTGCCCGTGACCCCCGCCTGCTCGGCGATCTCGCGCACGCCCCGCGGCGGCCTGGCGGTGACGAAGACGATCACGGCCCCGGCCTCGCGGGCCAGCCGGAGCGCGTCCCTGGTGCGGGGCGAGACGGTGCGGTCGGAGGTCAGCAGGGTGCCGTCGAGGTCGGTGGCGACGATACGGGGAGAGTTCACGGCATGTAACCGTAGCCCCCCTGATCAGGACGGCTCACAGGCGCATCTCCGACGGCAGCCGGGCGGCGGCGTTCATCAGCTCCACGCCGATCAGCCGTCCCTTCTCCCCGTAGTCGAGCACGGCGTCCTCCGCCACCACCTGCCGGGTGGCCTCGCCGGGCAGGATCTCGCGTTTCATCGCGATGTAGGCGAGGTCGTGCTCCTTGTCCCAGGTGACCCAGACGGTCTGCGCCCGCGGCCCCGGCGCGACGTCGTCCCAGTTCAGCAGCCCTTCCCTGGCCTCGTGGGAGCCGGTGACCGCGGCCCGCACCATGGCCAGCGCCAGCTCGGCCGCGCCCAGCGAGTCGGGTCCCGTGACCTTCCTCTCGTGCTCCCATCCGTCGAGCCCGTCGATGCGGTAGGGGCACGACCACTCCCCCGTCGGCTCCTCGTACGGCATGCCTACCGTGACGACCACGTCACGGGGCGGATCGCTGCGCAGCGCCAGCACCCGGTGGGCGATCTCGTACATGCTTGCTGCCTTACCCCTGCCGCCGCCGCCGGAAGACTGGTGAACGGGAACGGTCGGTCTCCTGTTCACCCGAGTGGCCCGTCCCGTAGGGTCGCCGCATAACCGTGCGAAGGGGTTCACCATGAACGAGTCGTTCGGGGCACGCCTGCGAGCCAGGCTCGACGCGTGCGGGCCGCTGTGCGTCGGCATCGATCCGAGCCCGGCCCTGCTGGACGCCTGGGGGCTGGACGACTCGCCGTCCGGGCTCGAACGCTTCAGCCGGACGGTCGTCGAGACCGTGGCGGAGGTGGCGGCCGTGGTCAAGCCGCAGTCGGCGTTCTTCGAGCGATGGGGCAGCCGGGGCGTCGCCGTGCTGGAACGCGCCATCGCCGACCTCCGCGAGGCCGGCACGCTCGTGCTGCTGGACGTCAAGCGGGGCGACATCGCGAGCACGATGACCGCCTACGCCGAGGCGTATCTCGACCGGGGCAGCCCGCTGGCCGCCGACGCCGTGACGCTGAGCCCCTACCTCGGGTTCGGCTCGCTGACGGGCGCGATCGCCTCGGCGGTGGCCAACGACGCGGGCGTGTTCGTGCTGGCCCGCACCTCCAACCCGGAGTCGGCGGAGCTGCAGCGGCTGGTGGCCGGGCAGGTCGTCGCGGGCGCGACCGCGGCGAACGCGGGGGCGACGCCGTTCGGGCCGGTGGGGCTGGTCATGGGCGCCACGCTGACCGAGGTGGAGCATCCGCTGACCGACCTCAACGGGCCGATCCTGGTCCCCGGGGTGGGCGCGCAGGGCGCGAGTCCGGCCGACGTGGCGCGGCTGTTCGCGCCGGTGCGGCACGCCGTCCTGCCGTCGGTCTCGCGGGCGGTGCTGGCCGACCCGAAGCGGCTGCGCGGCCGGGTCCTGCACTACCGGGACGAGTGCGCGGCCCACCTGACGCCCGAGGCGGCGGGCAGGAGATGACCTTCCGCACCCGCGTGGCCGTGGACGCCCCCGCCGAGCTGGTGTGGCGGACGATGGCGGACGTGACCCGCTGGCCGGAGTTCACGCCGACGATGACGAGCGTGCGCCTGCTGGACGACGAGCCGTTCGGCGCCGGCAGCCGGGTGCGCATCGAGCAGCCCGGCATGCCGGCCCTCGACTGGATGGTGACGGCGCTCACCCCTGGCCGCTCGTTCGTCTGGGAGACGGTGGCCGCGGGCGTGACGGTCGCGGCCGGGCACGTCGTGGAGGCGGCCGCGCGCGGCGGGGCCGTCGTCGAGCTGTCGATCAGCCGCAGCGGGCTGCTGGCGCCGGTCCTCGCCCTGCTGACCGGCGCCCGCACCCGCCGCTACGTCCGTACGGAGGCGCTCAGCCTGAAGCGCCGCTGCGAGCTGGAGCCTCCGGGCTGACCCCGTCGCCCGCCAGGGCGGCGTTGACCGCGGACAGCACCGCGTGCACCGACGCGGTCAGCACCGAGGTGTCCAGCGCCACGCCCCAGCGCGTCCGGCCCGCGACGCGCGCCTCGACGTAGGCCACGGCCTCGCTGGCCGCGTCCGTCCCGAGCGCGTGCTCGGCGTAGTGGAGGATCTCCACGTCGAGCCCGTCGGCGGCCAGGGCGGCCGTGAGCGCCGACAGCGGGCCGTTGCCGGTCCCGTGCAGGCGGCGGCCGGAGCGCAGCGTGCCGGTGAAGACGTGCTCGCCCGGCCCGGCCGGGGCCGTGGTCCAGTCGGCGAGCGCGCCGGGCTCGCCCGGGGCGACGTAGGCGGCGCGGAAGAGCTCCCACAGCTCCTCGGCGGTGATCTCCTCGCCGCTGCCGTCCGTGGCCCGCTGCACGACGGCCGCGAAGTCGATCTGCAGGCGGCGCGGCAGCTCCAGGCCGTACCTGCTGCGCAGCAGGTAGGCGATGCCGCCCTTGCCCGACTGGCTGTTGACCCGGATGACCGCCTGGTAGCCGCGGCCCACGTCGGCCGGGTCGATCGGCAGGTACGGCACCTCCCACGGCGCCTGCTCCGGCGGCACGCCCAGCTCGGCGGCGCGCTTGGCGTGGTGGGCCAGGCCCTTGCCGATGGCGTCCTGGTGGGTGCCGGAGAAGGCGGTGTGGACGAGGTCGCCCGCGTACGGGTGGCGGTCGGGCACCGGCAGGCGGTTGCAGTGCTCGACCACGCGCCTGATCCCGTCGAGGTCGGAGAAGTCGATCATCGGGTCGACGCCCTGGGTGTGCAGGTTGAGCGCGAGCGTGACCAGGTCGACGTTGCCGGTGCGCTCGCCGTTGCCGAACAGGCAGCCCTCCACCCGCTGCGCCCCCGCCAGCAGGGCCAGCTCGGCACAGGCCACGCCGGTGCCGCGGTCGTTGTGCGGGTGCACGGAGAGGATCACCGCGTCCCTGCGGTCGAGGTGGCGGTGCATGTGCTCGATCTGGTCGGCGTACACGTTCGGGGTGGAGATCTCGACCGTGGCCGGCAGGTTGTGGATCACCGGGCGGTCCGGAGAGGCGTCCCACAGGGCGGTCAGGTCGTTGCACACCTCCAGCGCGTAGTCCGGCTCGGTGAGGTTGAAGACCTCCGGCGAGAACTCGAAGCGCACGCCGGGCAGGCCGTCGGCGAGCCGGGCGATCTGCCCGGCGGCGTCCATGATCAGGGCGCGCAGCTCGCGCCGGTCGTGGCCGAGCACGACCTCGCGCCAGGTGGGCGCGGTGGCGGTGTAGAGGTGCACGACCGCGCGCGGCAGGCCCTCCATGGCGGCGAAGGTGCGCTCGATGAGGTCGGCGCGGGCCGCGGTGAACACCACGGGCGTCACGTCCTCGGGCAGCGCGCCCGGCGCGGCCAGCTCGCGGACGAAGTCGAAGTCGAGCCGGCTGGAGGACGGGTAGCCGACCTCGATCTCCTTGAACCCCATGCGCGTCAGCAGCGCGAACATCGTGCGCTTGCGGGCCGGGTCCATCGGCTCGGCCAGCGCCTGGTTGCCGTCGCGCAGGTCGACGGGCACCCAGAGCGGGGCGTGCGTGAGGCGGCGGGCGGGCCAGGAGCGGTCGGCGGCGAGGGGGACCTCGACGCGCTCGTGGGCGGGGCGGTAGCGGTGGGAGGGCATGCCGCTGGGGCGCTGCCGGTTCCAGGGGTGCATGGCGGTCGGGTTCCTTGTCGTCCGTCTCCGGTGGGGGAAGACCGGCACGATCGGGCCACCGCGACGGGGTGCCGGTCCGGTCAGGCCCCGCCGCGGCGGCCGAGGAGGAGACCGTACGACGTCATAGGCGCTAGACTAACCACACCACAGGTCCTCAGACAACCTGAGAGGTTCTTTTCGATGCCCCTCGGCTCCCTCCGCCCCAGCCCGCTCGTCGAACAGGCCACCGAGCACCTGCGGGAGCAGATCACCCAGGGCGAATGGCCGGTCGGCACCCGCCTGCCCGGCGAGAACGCCCTCGCCAAGGCGCTCGGCGTCGGCCGCTCCACGGTCAGGGAGGCGCTGCGGGCGCTCGCCGGCGCCGGCCTCGTGCAGGCCCGGCAGGGCTCCGGCGTCTACGTCATCGCCACCGAGCCGGCCGAGGACTGGCCGGCCCGGCTGCGCCGCGCCGCCATCACCGACGTGTACGAGGTCCGCGTCATGGTCGAGACCCGCGCGGCGCGCCTGGCCGCCGAGCGGCGCACCGAGGAGGACGTGGCGGCGCTGGAGGCCGCGCTCGCGGCCCGGCACGCCGCCGCCACCGGGAGTGACGCCGGGTTCGTGGACGCCGACATCGCGTTGCACGCGGCGGTCGTGGCCGCGGCCGGAAACCCGGTGCTGACGGACCTGTTCGCGGAGTTCGCCCCGGTGCTGCGGGAGCGGCTGATCGACCTGGTGGAGCTGCTCGGCCTGCGCGAGCACGACCCCGACCCCGGGCACGACTCGCATGCCGCCCTGGTGGACGCCGTCCGGCGCGGCGACGGGCCCGCCGCCGAGGCCGTCCTGCAGGCCGAGCTGGAGCGGACGCTCGCCCACCTGCGCGCCCGCGCCTGAGCCGGGTCAGCCGGTGGGGCCGATGTCGGGGCGGGTGACGTCCTCCTCGTTCTCCTCCGGCTCCTCGTACGGATGCGGCGGATCGAGGTCCTGGGGCATGTCGGCGGAGACCGGACGGCGGTTGTGCCGGGTGACGCAGCCGGAGCGTTCGGCCACCACGTCGCTCTCCCCGTCAACGCCGCCGACGGCTTCCGGCAGCTCATAGGGCATCTCGCTCATGCCCTTCCTCTTCCCCCGTATCGCCGCTCCACCGCTTCGCGGCGGCGCGGCGTCAGGCCAGGAAGTCCTCGATCTCGTGCCGGTGCGGCATCGAGGTGCTGGCGCCCTCGCGCAGCACCGACAGCGCCGCCGCCGCCGTGGCGAAGCGGAGGGCGTCGGCCATGGGCCGGCCTTCGGCGCGGGCCACCGCCAGCGCCCCCACGAACGTGTCACCGGCCGCCGTGGTGTCCACCGCCTTGACCTCGGCGGCCGGCACCCGCAGCCGCTCCCCCGAGCGCGACCCGTAGAGCGCGCCCGCGCCGCCGAGCGTGATGACGGCCTCCTCGACCCGCTCCAGCAGGGCGTCCAGGGCGGCGTCCGGGCCGCTCGCGCCGGTGATGGCGGCGGCCTCGTGCTCGTTCGGGACGATCAGCGTGACCGCGTCGAGCAGCTCGCCGGGCAGCGGCTGCGCGGGCGCGGGCGTGAGCACGACCGGGACGCCGGCGGCCCGCCCGGCCTCGGCGGCGGCCACGACGGCGGGCAGCGGCAGTTCGAGCTGGAGCAGCAGCGCCCGCGACCCGGCGATGGCCGCGAGGTCGGCCTCGGAGGGTCCGGTGACGGTGCCGTTCGCGCCCGGGACCACGATGATGGAGTTGCCGCCGTCGTCGTCCACGACGATGTGCGCGATGCCGCTCGGCCCCGGCACCTGGCGCAGGCCGCGCACGTCCACCCCGGCGGCGGCCAGCGCGGCGCGCATCTCGGCGCCGAACCCGTCGTCGCCGACCGCCCCCAGGAAGGCCACCTCCGCCCCGGCCCGCGCCGCGGCGACGGCCTGGTTGGCGCCCTTGCCGCCGGGCACGGTGCGGAAGCGGTGGCCGGTGACCGTCTCGCCGCGGGCGGGGGCCTGGGCGACGTAGGCGACGAGGTCCATGTTGGCGCTGCCGAAAACCGAGATCATGCCTGCATCATCTCCTGAGTACGCCGGGCCAGCTCGCCGAGGCTCACTCCGTCGAACCCGGTCAGGCTGCTGGCCAGGCTGTCGCGGATGCGCCACCGCTCCGGCACGTCCCCGGCGAGCGCGCCGCAGATCGAGCCGGCGGTGGCGCCCGCCGAGTCGGTGTCCCAGCCGCCGGCGACGGCTCCGGCGATCGTGGCGGTGAAGTCGCCCCGCCCGTGGACGAGGGTCGCGGCGACCAGGGCCGCGTTGTGGATGGTGTGCACCCAGTGGAGCGCGCCGTGCCGCTCGTGCAGCCGGTCCACGACGCGCTCGAAGTCCGGCTCGCGGGCGGCGTCCGCGACGGCCTCGCGCACGGCGCGGTGCAGGCGCGAGCCCGGCGGCACGACGGACAGGCCCGCCTCGACGACCTCCTCCGGCGAACCGGCGGTCAGCGAGGCCGCGCACATCGCGGCGGCGAACATCGCCCCGTAGATCCCGTTCGCGGTGTGGGTGAGCCGGGCGTCGCGCCAGGCGTACTCGGCGGCCGTGGCCGGATCGCCCGGGTTGACCCATCCGTAGACGTCCGTCCTGATGAACGCGCCGATCCACTCGCGGAACGGGTTGCGCCGGGTGGCCGTCGCGGGCGGCTCGACACCGTCCAGCAGGTTGCGGTACGCCACCCGCTCGGCCGTGAACGTGCGCCCGGCCGGCAGCTCGTCCAGCCACAGCCGGGCCACGTCCTCAGTGGTGAAGCCGCGGCCGTGGCGCTCCAGCACGGTCAGCGCGAGCAGCGGGTAGTTGAGGTCGTCGTCCTCGGGGATGCCGTCGATGTTCTCGGCGAGGGAGTTGACGGCGCTGCGGCGGTTCCACGGCCAGCGGCGCGCGACGTCGTCCGGCAGGCCGCGGGCGGTGAACCAGCCGCGGATCGGCCAGTTGCCGGTGGCCTCGGCGATCTCCCTGATGCCCGCGCGCGGGATCTTCTCCACGGGCTTGCCGAGCACGCACCCGGCCGCCCGGCCCTGCCAGGCCGCCAGCACCCGCTCCGGGTCGGCCGTGCCGCCAGGGCGGGCGTCCGGCCAGGCGGGGCAGGCGGCGGCGATGTCGGCCAGCTCCGACGGCTCCTCCAGGGGCGACGGGAGCGCGGCCAGCTCGTCCAGCAGCTCCTCGGCCAGGCCGCGCAGCCGCGCCGCGCCCGCCTCGGACGCGCCGGCGCGCGGCGGGGCGTCGTGACCGCCCGCCGCGTGCCAGCGTTCCGCGACGGCGCGCACCCGGGCGGGGTCGCGGCCGTCCTCGGCGGCCTGGCGCAGCTCGTGCCCGACCAGGTCCTCCGGCTGCACCCAGGTGAGGCGGATCACGGGTGGTCCAGCTCGGCGAAGGCGGCCTCGGCGGCCCGCCGCCGCTCCTGGTCGCCCGCGCGCACCCGGCGCGCGACCGCCGCGATGGCGCGGCCGGGAGCCACCAGGTCCGTACGGCTCGCCGCCCCCACCTGCTCCACCCACTCCGCCGGCACCGCCGCGAGCCCGCCGAGCGCGCCCGCGATGGCGCCGCCCATGGAAGCGATGGAGTCGGCGTCGCGCCCGTAGTTGACGCCGCCCAGCACGGTCTCGCGGTAGTCGCCCTTGGCGATCACCAGCATGCCGAGCGCCAGCGGCAGCTCCTCGATGCTGTGCACGCGGCTCGGCCGCCGCGCGCCGAGGCCCTGGTCGCGGTAGGTGTCGGCGACCGTGTCGTAGGGGCGCACGGCGGCCCGCAGCGTCTCGAACGAGCCCTCCCAGTGCCCTAGCCCGGAGGCGGCCTCGCAGACCGCCTCGATGGCGGCCCTGGTGCCGTCCTTGGCCAGGCGCAGGCAGGCGGACACCACGGAGTCGGCGGTGGCGCCGGGCCGCATGGCCTCGGCCACGGCGGCGGCCATGACGCCCGCGGCCTCGCGGCCGTAGCTGGACTGGTGGGCGCCGGTGAGGTCGATCGCCTCGGCGTAGGCGGCGTCGGGGTCGGCGGCGTTGACGATGCCGACGGGGGCGACGTACATGGCGGCGCCGCAGTTGACGATGTTGCCGACGCCGGCCTCGCGCGGGTCGGCGTGGCCGTAGTGCAGCCGGGCCACGATCCACTTCTCGGCCAGGAAGATCCGCTGCAGCGGCAGCGCCTCGGCCTCCAGCTCGGGGATCCAGCGCCGCTCGCCCATCAGCTCGGGCACCAGGTGCTCGGCCATCGCGTAGGCGTCGAGGTGGCGGCCGGCCTTCTCGTAGACGCGGATCAGCGCGTGCGTCATGAGGGTGTCGTCGGTGATGTGGCCGTCGCCCTTGTGGTACGGCGCGATCGGCCGGGCGTTGCGCCAGTCGTCGTTGTACGGCGGCACGATCCCCTCCACGCGCCCGCCGTAACGCTCGACGATCTGTTCGGGGGTCCAGCCCTCGGTGGCGCCGCCCAGCGCGTCGCCGACCGCCGCCCCCGCCACGCAGCCGGTCGCCCTGTCCTCAAGCGGCGTCATGCGAGTCCTTTCGTCAGTTCCATCAGATCCTGGCCCGCCAGTTCCGGCAGGCAACAGCCTGCCAGCGTACGGGCCGAGGCGGTCCACCCCTCCGGGATCGCCTCGAAGCCGCCGCAGGCCCCCGTGAGCGCGCCGGTCAGCGCCGGCGCCGAGTCGGCCAGCGCGGCCAGGCACGCCGCCGCGGGCACGGCCCTGGTCAGGTCGCCCCCGGAGGCCGCGGCCAGCGCCAGCGCCGCGGGCACCGTCTGCGCGGCGCCCACGCCGTAGCTGTAGACGTGGTCGAGCAGCGCCGCGTCCAGTGCGGGCACGGCGGCGAACGCCTCGCCCGCCCGCTCGGCGGCGCCCAGCGCGAGACGGGCGTTGTGCCCGATCGCGGTGCCCTCGGGCAGCACGTCCAGCGCCGCCCGCACCGCCCGCGCCACGTCACCGGTGGCCACGGCCGCGGTCACGGCGGCGGCCATCGCCCGCGCGCCGAGCACGCCGTCCCCGGCGTTGGTGACCTGCGCGTCGTCGGACGGGTCCCTCCCCAGGACCCCGAACGCGACGGCCCGGACCGCGGCGGCGTCGTCGAAGTGGTGCGGGTTGTCGTGCCCGGACGCGGGCGGCTCGACGCCCCGCTCCAGGTTGTCGAGCGCGGTCCGCACCGAGACACGCGCCCGCAGGTCCTTGCCGATCAGCTCGCGGAAGGCCGCGGCGCGCGGCCGGTCGGCGGTCAGCAACGTCCAGGCGAGCCATTCGGCGTCGTCGGACGGGCCGACGGCGAGCGGCGCGGTCGGCTGGTTCAGCGCGAACGGCACCGGCAGCGTCGTGACCCGGTGCTCCTCGGCGAAGGCGTCGAGCTCCCGGTGGAGCCGCCTGCTCCAGGGCGCGTGCAGGGCCGCGCGGTGCCGGCTCGCGGGCCAGCCCGCGGCGTCACCGACGGCGAGCCCGGCGACGGCTCCTCTGATCCTGTCCCCCGACATGTCGGTCACCGTCCTTCCGCGGGCTCGCCGGTCAGCGGACCGGCGAGTTCGTCGGCGAGTTCGTCAGCAGTGTCCAGCACGTGCCGTCCCGCCACGACGGGCAGGCACTTGCCGGTCACCGGCCCGATCCTGGCCGCCCAGCGGGCGGGCACGCCGCTCTCGCCCTGCCGCGCGCCGCTGACGGCCCCGGCGATGGCCCCGATGGTGTCGGCGTCCCGTCCGAGGCTCACCCCGAACGTCACCGCCGCCTCCACCTCGCCGCCGCCCGCCAGGAAGGCGGCCAGCGCGAGCGCGACGGCCTCCGGGGCGAGGTCGGTCCACGGGTAGTGCCGGACGACGACGGCCTCGTGCAGCGCCGTTTCGAGATCGTCCGGCGCCGCGTCGCGAAGGACCGCGCGGGCGCGGCGGATGTTCCTGGCGGTCCACGAGTCGCCGGGGATCACCGCGAGCGCGGCGTCCACGACGTCCTCGGGCTCGGCGCCGCTCATCGCGGCGGCCACGGCCCCCGCGACCGCGCGGCCGCCGAGAATGCCCTCGCCGGACCCGCTCACCAGCCCGTCCTGCTCCACCAGCCGGGCCGCCTCCGCCGGGTCGCCCGGGCAGAAGATCCCGTACGGGGCGGCGCGCATGGCCAGCCCGTCGGACCAGCCGTGGGAGTGGACCAGCCCGGTGAGCGGTGGCTCCAGCCCGCGTCGAAGCGCTTCGACGGTGCCCAGCTCCGAGAACCCGGCGCCGCGCATCGGCCCGTCCACCCTGGGGATGATCTCTTCCCGGTACGCCCGCGCGACCAGCTCGGGGGTCAGCCCGTGGCCGTGCCGCCTGAGCAGCGAGGCGGCGAAGATGGCGTACTCGGTGTCGTCGGTGCCGCCGCCCTCGATCTCGGTGAGCCGGCCCCACCGCCGCCGGATCTCGGCCGGCGTCAGGTTCTCGGCGGGGGCCCCGAGGGCGTCGCCGGCCGCGAGGCCGAGCAGACACCCCCGGGCCCGTTCCCGGTAGGAGGTCACCGCTGGTACCGCTCCAGGACCTTGTTGCCCTCGTCCACGAGCCGCTTGGCCGCGTCGTCGAGGGTGATCTTGCCGGCGAAGTACTCCTGCAGCACCGGCGTGGCGACCTTGCTCTTCCACTCGTCGAACCCGTTCACCTTGAGGAACGGCGCGACGACGAGGTTCTTGACGGAGGCGGTGGCCACGTCCCAGCCGTTCTCCTCGGTGGTGATCGCCGGGTCGGAGGCGGCCGCCTGGGAGGTCGGCAGCAGCCAGTCCCCCTTGGCGAGCTTGGCCTGGTTGGGGCCGTTGAGGAAGAAGGCCATGAACTTCATCGCCTCCTCGGGGTGCTTGCTGTCCTGGGCGATGGACAGCGTCTGCGAGACCGCGCCCTGCTGGGCGGTGGTGCCCTTCGGGCCGGGCAGGGTGACCCACTCGAAGCCGTCGGGCGCCTGCTCGGCCACCTGCTGGCGCAGGAACACGCCGGCCGGCAGCAGCGCGAACTTGCCCTTGTAGAAGGCGGGCAGCGGGTCGGCGGTGCCCTGGCCGAGCGCGGCGGGGTCGGCGGACTTGTCCTTGTGGAGCTGGTCGTGGATGCGCTGGAGCACCTCGCGCTCCTCAGGGCCGACCTTGACCGTGGTCTTGCCGTCGGCGGTCTGGAAGAACGTGCCGCCGAAGTTCAGCGCCAGGTTGAGCGTCTTGTTGACCGGCGACTTCATGGCCCAGGCGACGCCGAAGGTGCCGTCCTTGGTCATCTTCTTGGCGGCCGCGGAGAACTCGTCCCACGTCCACGGGTTGTCGGCGGTGGGGACGCGCACCTTGGCCGCGTCGAGCAGCTTCTTGTTGGCGATGATGACCTGCGACTCCTGCAGGAACGGCACGCCGTACACGCCCTGGCCGCCCTTGCCGTCGTCGAAGGTGACGGTGTCCCAGGCGGACTGCGGGATGTCGCTCTTCAGCTCGGCGGGCACCTTGTCCTTGAGGTCGAGCAGATAGCCGTCGGCGGCGAACCCGGACAGCGCGGGCGAGTCGTTGTGGATGACGTCGGGCGCGGTGCCGCCGGCGAACTGGGTGACGAGCTGGTCGTTGACGTTGTCCCAGCTGCCCTGGACGTAGGTGACCTGGATGTTCGGGTTGGCCTTGTTCCACTCGTCCACGATCTGCTTGTTCGCGGCGACGGATTCCTTCTGCCAGGCCAGGCTGAGGAAATTGATCTTGACCGGCTCGCCGGAGGAGGACGACGACGAGGAACTGCCGCCGTCGCCGCCTCCGCTGCCGCACGCGCCGGCGAGCGCCACGATGGCGGCCGCCGCCAGAGCGGACCTGATACGCATGTGAGCCTCCTAGCCCTTCACGGCGCCGGCCATCAGGCCGGACTTCAGTCGCCGCTGGATGATTGAGAAGAAGATCAAGCTCGGGATCGTCGCCATGAGCGACGCCGCTGCCAGCGGGCCGAGCCTGGCCACCCCCTCGGGGCCGGTGAAGCGCACCAGCGTGAGGGGAAGCGTCATGACGTCGGGGTTCTGCAGGATGACGAGGGCGAACATGAACTCGTTCCATGACGAGATGAACGCGAACAGCAGCGTGGCCACCACGCCCGGCGCGAGCAGCGGCGCGACGACCGAGGCGATCGAGCGCAGCCGGCTCGCGCCGTCCACGGCCGCGGCCTCCTCCAGCTCACGCGGCACCGCGCGGACGTAGCCCTGCAGCATCCACAACGCGAACGGCAGCGTGAACGTCACGTGCACGACCACCAGGCCGGGCAGCGTGTTCACCAGGTCCAGGTCCCGCAGGATCATGAAGAGCGGGATGATGATCAGGATGAACGGGAACACCTGGCTGACCAGCACCCAGCCGATCGCGATCTTGTTGACCAGGCCGCGGTAACGGGCCATCGCGTAGGCGGCCGGCAGCGAGATCAGCACCGTGATCAGGCTGGCGGCCAGCGCCACGCCGAGGCTGCGCACCGCCGCGCCCACCAGGTCCTGCTCCCCGAAGGCGTCGGTGAAGTTGGACAGCGTCGGCTCGCGCGGGATCCACGTGGGATCGGCCAGCGCCATCTCCTGCGGCGTCTTCAGCGCCGTCGACAGCAGCCAGAGCAGCGGGAAGGCGAGGAAGACGACGTACGCGGCGAGCGCGGCGTACTGCGAGAAGCGTCTCATCGGGTCTCCCTCATCTGGCGCCACAGGTACAGCCCGAGCACCGCGAGCACCACGATCGCCATGGCCAGGCCGAGCATCGAGGCGTAGCCGGCGAAGCGGTAGCGGAACGCCTCCTCGTAGGCGAACAGCATGGGCAGCCGCGTCTGGCCGCCCGGCCCGCCCTGGGTGAGCACGTAGACCAGGCCGAACTGGTTGATGTTCCACACGAAGTCGAGCGAGGTGATCGCCACGATCACCGGGCGGAGCTGCGGCAGCGTGATGTTCCAGAAGCGCCGCCAGCGGCTCGCGCCGTCCACCTCGCCGGCCTCGTACAGCTCGCGCGGGATGCCCTGGAGGCCGGCCAGCAGCACGACCGTGGTCTGCGGCATGCCGGTCCAGACGCCGACCACGATGATCGCCGGCAGCGCGAGCGAGAAGTCGGCCAGCCAGTTGACGTGCGTGCCGAGCAGGGCGTTGAGTATGCCGGCGTCCGGGTGGTAGACGAGCTTCCACATCAGGCCGATGACGACCGGGGGCATCGCCCACGGCACCACGGCCAGCACCCTGGCCACGCCGCGGAAGCGCAGGTTCTCGTTGAGCAGCAGCGCCAGGCCGAGCGCGGCCAGGAACTGCAGCACGGTCACCGAGACGGACCAGATCGCGCCGATCCTGAAGGAGGACCAGAAGTCCTCGGCGGTCAGCAGCTCGAACAGGTTCTCCAGGCCGACGAAGCTCGTCTCGTGGTTACGGGTGTTGCGGGCGTCGGTGAAGGCGAGCGCGATGCCGTACAGCAGCGGGCCGACGCTGAACAGCAGCACCGGCACCAGCGCGGGCAGCATGAGCAGCCACATCTCGCGGGTCTGGCGGGACAGGCCGCGGGGGCGGGCGTGCGGCCGGCGCGGCGGCGCGGGCCTGGTCGCGGTGGCGGTCACGCGCCGCTCCCCTCAGTGCCGTGTCCCTCGGTGCCGTGGCCCTCGGTGCCGTGGCCCTCGCCGCAGTGTCCTTCGCCCGCCGTGGAGGCGCGCACCACGAGCCGGGGCGGGACGGTGACCCGCCGGGGCTCGCGCTCGCCGCCGTTCAGCCGTTCCAGCAGCAGCTCGGCGGCGACCCGGCCGCGTTCGGCCGAGCCGAGCGAGACGCTGGTGAGCGAGGGCCAGGAGGCGGCGGCGAGGTCGGTGTCGTCCATGCCCGCCACGGCCACGTCCTCCGGCACCCGGCGGCCCGCGTCGCGCAGCACGTCGAGCGCGCCGAGCGCGATGAGGTCGTTGGCGCACATGAGCGCGTCCACGTCGGGGCGGCGGGCCAGCAGCTCGGCGACCGCGCGCCGCCCCTCGGGCCGGTAGAAGTCGGCGATCTGCACCAGGTCCTCGTCGTACGGCAGGCCGACCGCCTCCAGCGCCTCCCGGTAGCCGGCCCCGCGGGCGGCGCCGGGCACGGTGTCGAGCGGGCCGTTGACCATGGCGACGCGGCGGCGGCCGAGCGCGTGCAGGTGGTCGATCGCGAGCCGGACGCCGGTGCGGGAGTCGGCCCGTACGTTGTCCACGGGCGTGCCCTCGGGCACCTGGCCGATGATCACGACCGGCGCGCGGGCGGCGGCCAGCGTCTCCAGGTGGGCGTCGGTGACCCGCAGGGGGCTCATGATGAGGCCGTCCACGTACCGCTCGCCGAGGCTGCGCAGCACGTCGATCTCGTCGGCGGCGACGGCGTCGGTGGAGTGCAGCACGAGCCGGTAGCCCGCGGCCTTCAGCACGGGCTGGATCTCGCGCAGCATCGCCAGGTAGGCGGGGTTGCCGACGTCGGCCATGGCGAAGGCGACCTGATGGGTGCGGCGGGACTTGAGCGACCTGGCCACGGCGTTGCGCACGTAGCCCAGCTCGTCGGCGGCCGCCATCACCTTGCGCACCGTCTCCTGCCTGGTCGGCAGGCCGTTCAGCACCCGCGAGACGGAGGCGATCGAGACACCGGCGCGCGCGGCGATCGTGTTGATCGTGGGTCCGTCGGCCAAGGTAGTCCTTCCATCGGTGTAAACGTTTACGATCTTGCTTCTGTAAACGTTTACGGCGTGGGGGACATGAAACCCGTACGTAACTCGCAGGTCAAGTCACGATCGAATAACACCAGGTCAGAGGGGTGAAACGCAAACCGAGCGGCGGCTCAGCGACCGGCCCCTCTCCTCAGGGCCAGGGCGGCCGTGGCGGCGAAGGCCAGGGCCGCGCACCCGATCTGGGCGAGCGCCGTGGCGGCGGGCACCGACGGCAGGTCCCCGAGGTCCCCCAGGGCCGCCGCCGGCAGGAACAGCACCAGCGCCGCCCGCCGCCCCACGGGCGACCCGCACGCCCACCCCGCCGCCAGCCCCACCACGACCAGCCAGGGCACGGGCTTTCAGGTCACCAGGTCGTGATGGGCGATCACGTCCACCCAGCGCACGATCGCCTTGCTCATGGCCAGCCCCGCCACGGCGAGCGGCCCCCACAGCAGGAACGCGCGCCAGGGGACGACCGCGATCGCGCGGTGCGCGGCGGGCACGAACGCGATGGCGACGGCCGCGAGCTGGGCCAGCAGGACCGGGCCGTGGTTCGGGAGCAGCAGCGCGTCCAGATCCAGGAGAGCGGGGCCGCGGGTCTGGGGGAGCACGAACGCGACCACGCCGAGCACCGCGATCCACCGCCGGCCGAGCAGCACGGCCAGCACCGGCAGGGCCGCGGAGATGATCGGCTGAGCCACGAGCAGGATCCGGAACGGCCGCGCCACCGCGGCGACCCCCACGTTGCCCACGCTCACGGCCGTTTGGAGCAGCTCGGTCGCCAGCGCGCCGGCCAGCATCAGGAACGGCCACAGCGCCACAGCGAGCGCCGCCCCGCCACGCCAGGCCGGCGCGGAGACCGGGCCGAAGGCCCGCCGCCCGTGGACGCGCAGCGCACCCCAGAGCAGGTCGGCCACGTCGGCCGGACGGGGACGGGTCTGGCCGGGCCGCGCCCCCGCGAGGAGCACGCCGAGCATCTCCTCCTCGTGCCGCGCCCGGTGGTCGCGGGGGTAGGCGGCGAGGAGGCGGCGGTAGCGGCTTTCGAGGGAGCTCATGCCGTTCCTCCCGCCCCGAGCGCGCGCAGGCGGGCCGTGGCCGCCCTGGCGTGCCTGCGCATCCGCTCGGCCTCGGCCGCCAGCCTCGTGGCGCCGTCGCCGGTCAGCCGGTAGTAGCGGCGCACCCGGCCGTCGACGATCTCCTCCCGGTCCTCGGCGATCAGGCCCTCCTCCTGGAGGCGGTCGAAGGCGGCGTACAGGGTGCCGGCGCGGAGCCGGACCTGGCCTTCGGAGATGCGTTCCACGTCGGTGATGACGCCGTACCCGTGCTGGGGGCCGGCGGCCAACGCGGTGAGGATCAGGAAGGTCGGCTCCTGCATCTGTCGCATGTGATCAATATATACCGATCATCTACATATCCGAGGCGTCAGTCCCGGGCGGGCTCCGGGACGGGGGCGGTGGACGCCGGGGGCGAGACGCGCAGGAGGGAGCGGATGGCAGGGGCGCCGGCGAGGGTGACCACGGCGGCCAGCGCCGCCGGGATGATCAGCGCGACCGGCAGCGACGCCGCGTCCGCCACGTAGCCCAGCACGGCGGGCCCGAGCAGCAGGCCGCTGTAGCCGAAGGCGGTGACCATGGCGAGCGCCCGCCCGACCCGCTCCCCGGCCGCGCCGACGGCGCTGAACAGCACCGGCACCACGGTCGCCAGTCCCACGCCGGCCAGCGCCCAGCCGGTCCACGCGCACGCCACCCGCAGGCCCTCCGGGACGAGCGGGGAGAGCAGGACGAGCGCGTACCCGGCGGTGGCGAGGAGCCCCGCGAGCTGGATCGTACGCACCGAGCCGAGCCTGGCCCGGATCGGGTCGCCCAGCAGCCGCACGGTGGTCATCGCGACGGAGAAGATCGTGTACGCCAGCGGGGCCGCCGCCGGGTCGGTGCCGAGGACCCAGCGGGCGTGCAGCGCGGCCCAGTCGATGGCCGCCCCCTCGCTCAGGTGGCCGGCGAAGGCGGCGAGACCGAGCAGCGCGATGAGCCCCCACGTGAGCGAGCCACCGGTCCCGCCCTTCGCCTCGCCGGGGGCCGCCGGTTCGGGGCTCGCCGGGGCGGACGGCAGCAGCAGCCGCGCCGCCGGAAGGTACAGCAGCGCCACGACCACGGCCGCGACCACCAGCACGAGCTGCGGGTCCACCCCGGCCCGCAGGAACAGCGCGGTCAGCGCGCCCCCCGCGGCCCCGCCGAGGCTCCACGTGCCGTGGAAGGCCGAGATGATCGGCCGCCCGTAGGCGCGCTCGACCTCGACGGAATGGGCGTTCATGGCGACCTCGCAGGCGCCGAGCCCGATCCCGAACACCACGGCGAGCGCGGCCAGCGTCGCGTACGACGGGGCCAGCGCGGGGCCGAGCAGCGCCAGGGCGGACAGGGGTCCGGCGATCCAGCAGACGCGGCGGCTGCCGTACCGGTCGACGAGCGGCCCGGCGGCCAGCATCGACACCAGCGCGCCGCCCGAGATCAGCAGCAGGACAGTGCCGAGCAGGCGCGGGCCGAGATCGAGCCGGTCGTTGAGCGAGGGCAGCCCGGCCGCCCACAGACCCATCACAAATCCGGCGAAGACGAAGAATCCGAAAACTCCGACACGAGCACGCCTGGCATCAATGAGGCTTTTGTTCACGCCTAGAGCATAAACTGTCCCCGTCAACGAAGCCACAGCCGAACGGAGCCACGCCATGAACGCCGCCACAAGACGACCGAGGCCAGGGGCGAACCAAGCCACGGCGCCAACGGGCGACGGCACGAACGGGCGACGGCACGAACGGGGCCTGGGCGTGACGGGCGACGGCATGACGGGAGATGCAGCATGACGGGAGACCGCGTGAACGGAGCCAGGGCGTGACGGGCGACAGCGTGAACGGAGCCAGGGCGTGAGCGGGGCGACGGCATGAACGGGGCGACGACGAGCGGTGAGCTGCGTGCCCACAACCGGGCCCGGCTGCTGCGTGCCGTGCACGAGGGCGGCGCCACCCTGACCCGCTCCCAGCTCACCCGCGACCTGGGCCTGGCCCGTGGAACCGCGTCCGTGCTGGTCGCCGGCCTGCTGGAGGACGAGCTGCTCCACGAGGAGCCCGCCAGGGAACACGCCAGGGGCCGCCCCACCCAGGTGCCGGGCCCCCATCCGCACGGCCCCGTGGCGCTGGCCGCCGACGTGCGCGAGGACGCCTGGGAACTGGCGGCCTGCGAACTGGGCGGCCGGGTCACGGTCCTCGCCGTACGGCCCCACGACGGCACCCCGGAGGGCGCGCTCGGCACCCTCGGCGAGGCCCTGGCCGCAGAACGCCAGCGGCTCGGCCACCGCGTGGTCGGAGTAGGCGTCGCCCTGGCCGGCCCGGTCCGCCACGGCGGCCTCGTCGACATCGCCCACCTGTCCTGGCACGCCGTCGACGTCCCCCACCTCCTCACCGCCGGCCCCGGCCCCGCCGACGCCCTCACCCTCAGCGAGCTAGCGGAGAGCGGGCACGGCTCGGCCGACGCCCCTCGCCCCTCCGGTCCCCCCTCCCTGCGGAGGGCCGCGGCGGTTCTCGGCGGGGGCGGGGGGCGGGGGGTGCCGTTGTTCGTGGGGAATGACACCGCGTTCGCGGCGTTGGCGGAGGCGCGGCGGGGGCGGTTGCGGGGGGTGCGGGTGGGGTTGCACCTGCATGTGGACTTCGACCTGGGCGGCGTGCTGGTCGTGGACGGGCGCCCGCTCGGCGGCGCCGCGGGCTCCGGCGCGGAGTTCGGCCACATGCCGCTCACCGGCGGCGAGCGGCCCTGCCCGTGCGGCGCGCTCGGCTGCTGGAGCACGGAGGTCGGCGCGAACGCGCTCCTGCGCCACGCCGGCCTGGCCCACGGCGGCGGACGGGGCCGCGAGCAGGCCGAGCGGGTGCTGGCGACGAGCAGCAAGGCGGTGGCCGCGAACGCCCGCGCCCTGGGCCGCGGCATCGCCGCCCTGGTGAACGCGCACGACCCCGAGGCCGTCACGCTCTCGGGCCACGGCGTCGAGCTGTACGAGCGGGCGGGCGAGACGCTGCGGGCGGCGGCGGAGCCGTACCTGATGGCGATCCGCCGCGAGGCCCCGCCCCGCATCGAGAGCTCGGCCCTGGGCTGGCGCGGCGCGCTCCTCGGCGCGATGGAGTCGGTCTTCGACGCCTTCCTGACGCCGGAAGGACTCGGCGGGTGGCGCGGGAGCCCACCCTGACCAGGCCCGCGACACGCCCGATCCGCCGAATGTGATGAATTCCACGTCAAAGGCGGAAAAGACACCGTAGGGCCCGTCTTCCAGCCCCCGTCAGGTGATCTTGCGGGAAGCGGGCGCGGCCCGGAGAAGGCCGGGGAGCGGAACAATCATGGTCCGGGCTCCGGCCGTCGCCGATCGCGCCGCCACTCCCCCGTCACCGGACAGGAGGCCGCGCCCGACCCAGCCGCTCGCCGCCGAGCCGGGCCGACCGACCGAGCGGTCACATCGTCGCAGGTCATCGGGGTTCTGCGAGCCCTCGGACAGGTCCCGGGGACGGGCGCAGCTCTCCGCTTCGCCGCCCCGCGCAGCCACTTCACCGCTGCCCCACCGGCGGGCGAGCCCGGCAGCCCCCCGAGAGGTCGCCACCAGCCGGGTACGAGGGGGCGGCGGGCAAGATCGCCTGGCGGGCGGCCGGGCGGCCGGAGCGGACGCCCGCGGCCCCCTCCTGAGTGACGACACAGCCCGAAGATGGCGCTGAGCGGGAGCTTTCCGCAAACAAGAACCCCCGGCATCCGCAATGATTAGCCACTGCACCACGGGTAACAAAGACCCGAACCCAAACTCCCCGAGGAGAGAACAGAGATGGCACTTCCCACTCTCACCCCCGAGCAGCGGCAGGCGGCTCTGGCGAAGGCCGCCGAGGCCCGCGCCGCCCGTACGGCCCTGCTGGCCAAGGTCAAGGCCGGCGAGCTGACCTTCTCCCAGCTCCTGGAGCGTGACGACGACATCGCGAAGAAGATCAAGGTGTCCCAGGCCCTGCGGGCCGTCAAGGGTGTCGGCCCGGCCAAGGCCACCGCGCTCATGGAGGAGGCGGGCGTCGACGAGAAGCGCCGCCTCGGCGGTCTGGGCGCCCAGCAGCGCAAGAAGCTGGTCGAGGCGCTCGGCTAGGTAGGGCGGCCAGGTCCGCGCGGGGCGTCGCGCGGACCGGCCAACGACCCTTCGACCAGGCCGCGGAGGGGCCGGAAGAGCGGCGAGCCGCCCCGCTCTTCACCGGCGGGCCGGCCGAGGGGCAGAGGGGCCGGAGACGGGCGGCACGCCTGTCAGGAGCGCAGGTAAGCCAGGACGGCGAGCACCCGGCGATGCTGGTCGGCGTCCTCCGCGTAGAGGCCGAGCTTGCTGAAGATGCTCCTGATGTGCTTCTCCACCGCCCCGTCGCTGATGACGAGCTGCCGCCCGATGGCCGGATTCGACTTCCCCTCGGCCATCAGCCCGAGCACCTCCCGCTCGCGGGGCGTGAGCTGCGCCAGCGGGTCGTCCTTGCGTCTGCGTACCATCAACTGGGACACCACCTGTGGATCGAACACGGTCCCGCCCGCGGCGACCCGCCGCAGGCCCTCCAGAAACTCGTCCACGTCGACGACCCGGTCCTTCAGCAGATAGCCGACGGCGCCACGGGCATCGGCGAGCAGGTCGTCTGCGTAGGAGACCTCGACGTACTGCGACAGGATGAGCACGGGAGCGCCCGGCACCCTGCGTCGTGCCTCGACCGCCGCGCGCAGCCCCTCGTCGGTGAACGACGGCGGCATCCGCACGTCGACCACCGACACGTCGGGCTTGTGCTCGGCGATCGCCTCGACCAGCGTGTCACCGTCACCGACGGTGGCGACCACCTCGAAGCCGAACTCCTCCAGCAGCCTGACCAGGCCCTCCCTGATCAGAACCGCGTCATCGGCCACGACTACCCGCACGGCACCTCCGCCACGATCAACGTCGGCCCGCCGTCCGGCGACTGTACGGTCAGCTCCCCGTCAACGGCGCGGAGCCGGTCGGCCAGCCCGGCGAGACCGTGTCCCTTGGCGACGTTCGCGCCGCCGACCCCATCATCCCCGATCGTGAGCATGAGGGCGTCGCCGAGGCGCTGGAGCTGGATCGTGCAGACAGTGGCGCGGCTGTGCTTGGCCACGTTGGTGAGGCTCTCCGCGCAGACGAAGTAGAGGGCGTTCTCGATGGCCGCCGGGTAGCGCTCGACCACCTGCACGTCGAGGTCCACGGGCAGGGTGGCGCGCCCGGCGAGGGCGGCGAGCGCGGGCGCGAGGCCCCGGTCGGACAGGATGGGCGGGGCGATGCCGCGCGAGAGCGCGCGCAGCTCGTCCAGCGTCTCGCGGGTGGCGGAGATCGCGGACGTGATGGTGGCCGAGGCCGCCTCCGGGTCCCTGGCGAGCTGGCGCTGGGCCCGCGACAGCTCCATGGCCAGCGAGACCAGCCGCTGCTGCGGCCCGTCGTGGATGTCGCGCTCCAGCTTGCGCAGGGCGTTCGCCTCGGCGGAGACGGCGGCGGCGCGGCCCTCGGTGAGGTCGCTGATGCGCTCCTGCAGCTCGGCCACGCCGGTCAGCAGCGCCCGTCCGAGCGAGGCCCGCAGCAGCGCCGCGCCGCGCACGAGGACCGGCGTGAGCATCGCGAAGGCCAGGCCGAGCACGACGTAGAAGGCCGAGTTGACGAGGTAGCCGTCGCCGAGGCCGAGCAGCTCGGGCAGCTCGACGTTGCCGGGGATGCGCGAGGTGACGATCCCGTAGATCGGGTACGTCAGCGCGGCCAGCGGCACCGCCCAGGCCACCAGGGTCAGCACGAACGACACGATCGCGATCGGAAAGTTGATCACGCCGTGCAGCAGGTCCAGCCAGGACTGCCCGCTGGTGAGCGGGTTGACCAGGCGGCGGAAGCTGCCCGCGCCGGCCGGGGCGGGCTTGTACCGGGGCCGCACCGGCGGGCGGTCGAGCACGTCGGACAGCCAGCCGCGCTCCGCGTCGGCGAAACCACGCGCCATCAGCAGCGTGCCGGCCAGCAGCGGCACGCCGACCCACACGACCGCGGTGCCGACGCCGGCCGAGAAGCCGGCGATCAAGAGGCAGAAGCCGATGACGGCCGTGGGGAAGCCGACGAACGTGTAGCGGGTGTCCAGAAGGACACGCCTCATCAGGGAGCGCATGTCCATCACGCTAGAACCTCGGGCACGGGCGTGACGAGCAGGCGGTCCGGTGTGAGGGGGTAGGGCTGCCCCTACCCCCGGCAGTGGTGTGATCGCGACCCGGGAACGGCGGCTCGCGGCAATGTGCCGGACCGGTCCACGGCGGGAGCCTTGAGCCAACGGCTCCCCCCTGAATCGAGGCTCCCCATGACCGTCCTGCTGGACCGCCCGGCCGCCCCCGCCGCGCCACCGCGCCCGTCCGCGGGCGCTCCCGCGAGCCCTCCGAAGGGGCGGGACCCGTTCGTCGATCTGCTGCGGGTGCTCGGCATGGCGCTGATCGTGTTCCAGCACTGGACGATCCCCGTGCTGTCGTACGACGGCGCGCGGCTGACCACGGGCAACGCGCTGGCCACGCCCGGGGTGTGGGTGGTGACGTGGCTCAGCCAGGTGATGCCGCTGGTGTTCTTCGCGGGCGGCGCGGCGAACGCGATCGGCTTCGCCCGCTCCCGTGAGGGGACGCCGCGCTGGCTGGCGGTGCGGCTGCGGCGGCTGGCCTGGCCGCTGCTGCCGCTGGCGGCGGTGTGGATCCCGCTCCCCCAGGTGCTGCTCACGCTCGGCGTGCCCGAGCAGCCGCTCCGGGTCGGGGCGCAGCTCACCGGACAGCTCCTGTGGTTCCTCGCGGTCTACCTCATCGCGGTGGTGGTCACCCCGTACGCGCTGCGCCTGCACGCCCGCTTCGGCGTGGCGGTGCCGGCGGCGCTGGCGGCCGGGGCGGTGCTCACGGACGTCGTACGCTTCACGACCGGCATCGACGCCCTCGGCTACCTCAACGTGGTGTTCGTCTGGCTGGCGGTGCACCAGCTCGGCTTCTTCTACGCCGAGGGGCGGCTGCGCCGGCCGTGGGCGCTCGCGGCGGGCGGGTTCGGCGCGGCGGCGCTGCTGGTGGGCTTCGGCCCCTACCCGGGCAGCATGATCGGCCTGCCCGGCGCCGAGGTGTCGAACATGGCCCCGCCCACGCTCGCCATGCTGGCCGTGGGCCTCGGGCAGATCGGGCTGGCGGTGCTGCTGCGCCCGGCGCTGGTCCGGCTGCCGCTCGACCGGCTGCTGGCGTGGGCCAGTCCGCGGATCATGACGGTGTACCTGTGGCACATGCCGGCGCTGTTCGCGGTCACCGGCGTGGTCGTGGTGCTGCTGCGGGTGGACACGCCGGCGCCGGGTGGCGCGTTCTGGCTGGCGGGCTGGCCGCTCTGGTTCGGGCTGCTGTGCCTGGTGATGTGGCCGCTGACGCGGATCTTCGCCCGGTTCGAGACGCCGCCCGCGCTGCCGTACGGCACGGCCGGCATGCGCGCGATGACGGCGGCTGCGGCGCTAATCGGGGCCGGGGTTCTCACGCTGACCTGCGTCGGGTTCGCCCCGGGCCCGTGGGCGTTCCTGGCGATGCTGGCGATCCTCGGCGGGCTGCTCGTGACCGTGCCGCGGACCCGCTCGTAGCGGTCCGGAGGCCCCTGGCCGGCCCGAGTCGGCGGGGACCGGTTCGAGCACCGGGCAAACTTCGGCAGGATAGGTGGTGTGAGCCTACTCGTGGACCGCCTGCCAGAAGAGATCGACGCCGAGCCGGACGCCATCTTCGACGCGTTCGCCGCCTGGAACACCGAACGTGGGCTCACCCTCTATCCGGCCCAGGAAGAGGCGCTCATCGAGGTCGTCTCGGGCAGCAACCTCATCCTGGCCACGCCGACGGGCTCGGGCAAGTCGCTCGTGGCCGCCGGAGCCCACTTCACGGCCCTGACCCGCGACCAGCGCACCTTCTACACCGCGCCGATCAAGGCGCTGGTGTCGGAGAAGTTCTTCGACCTGTGCGCCGTCTTCGGCACCGAGAACGTCGGCATGATGACCGGCGACGCCAGCGTCAACCCGGGCGCGCCGATCATCTGCTGCACCGCCGAGATCCTGGCCAACGTGGCGCTGCGCGACGGCGCTCAGGCCGACATCGGCCAGGTCGTCATGGACGAGTTCCACTTCTACGCCGAGCCCGACCGCGGCTGGGCGTGGCAGGTGCCGCTGCTGGAGCTGCCGCACGTGCAGTTCGTGCTGATGTCGGCGACGCTCGGCGACGTCACGATGTTCGAGCGCGACCTCACCCGGCGCACCGGCCGGCCGACGGCCGTGGTCAAGCACGCCGAGCGGCCGGTCCCGCTGATCTACTCCTACCGGATGACGCCGCTGCACGAGACGCTGGAGGAGATGCTCTCCACCGGCCAGGCGCCGGTCTACGTCGTGCACTTCACGCAGGCCGCGGCCATGGAGCGGGCGCAGTCGCTGATGTCGATCAACATGGCGACGAAGGCCGAGAAGGAGGCCATCGCCGCGATGATCGGCGGCTTCCGCTTCACCACCCGCTTCGGCCGGGCGCTGTCGCGGCTGGTGCGCCACGGCATCGGTGTGCACCACGCGGGCATGCTGCCGAAATACCGCCGCCTGGTCGAGCGCCTGGCGCAGGCGGGCCTGCTCAAGGTCATCTGCGGCACCGACACCCTCGGCGTCGGCGTCAACGTCCCGATCCGCACGGTGCTGTTCACCGCGCTGTCGAAGTACGACGGCAACAAGGTCCGCAGGCTGCGCGCCCGCGAGTTCCACCAGATCGCCGGCCGCGCCGGCCGGGCGGGCTTCGACACCATCGGCTACGTCGCCTGCCAGGCCCCCGAGCACGAGATCGACAACGCCCGCGCCCTCGCAAAGATCGGCGACGATCCCAAGCGGCGGCGCGGCTACGCTCGCAAGAAGCCGCCGGAGGGCTTCGTCGGCTGGAGCGAGGAGACCTTCCAGAAGCTGCAGGAGGCCGAGCCCGAGCCGCTCCAGTCGCGTTTCAAGGTCACCAACGCGATGCTGCTGGCCGTCATCAACCGGCCGGGCGACTGCTTCCAGGCGATGAAGCACCTGCTGACCGACAACCACGAGGACCGCAAGTGGCAGCGCCGGCACATCAGCCAGGCCATCGCCATCTACCGGTCGCTGCTCGCGGGCGGCATCGTCGAGCAGTTCGCCGAGCCGGACGAGCAGGGCCGCCGGGCCCGCCTCACCATCGAGCTGCAGGAGGACTTCGCGCTCAACCAGGCGCTGTCGACGTTCGCGCTGGCGGCCTTCGACCTGCTGGACCGCGAGTCGCCGTCGTACGCGCTGGACCTGGTCTCGATCGTCGAGTCGATCCTCGACGACCCGCGCCAGATCCTGTCGGCGCAGCTCAAGAAGGCGAAGGGCGAGGCCGTCGCGCAGATGAAGGCCGACGGCATCGAGTACGAAGAGCGCATGGAGCGCCTCACCGAGGTCATGTACCCGATGCCGCTGGAGGACCTGCTGCTCGGCGCGTACGAGACCTACCGGCGCGGCCATCCGTGGGTCGCCGACCACACGGTGAGCCCGAAGTCGGTGGTGCGCGACATGTTCGAGCGCGCGATGACCTTCGGCGACTACATCCAGTTCTACGAGCTGTCCCGCTCCGAGGGCACGGTGCTGCGTTACCTCGCCGACGCCTACCGCACGCTGTCGCGCACGGTGCCCGAGCACCTCAAGACCGACGACCTGGTCGACCTCATCGAGTGGCTGGGCGAGCTGGTCCGGCAGGTCGACTCCTCGCTCATCGACGAGTGGGAGAAGCTGGCCAACCCGGCCGAGGCGCTGGAGCGGCAGCAGGAGCTGGAGGCGCGGGTGCGGCCGGTCACCGGCAACCCGAGGGCCTTCAGGGTGCTGGTCCGCAACGCCATGTTCCGGCTGGTCGAGCTGTGCGCGCTGGAGAAGGAGGAGGAGCTGGCGGAGCTGGCTCCCGACGTCGACTGGGGCGCGGCGCTGGACGCCTACTACGCCGACCACGAGGAGATCGGCACCGACGCCGACGCGCGCGGGCCCGCGCTGCTGCGCATCGAGGAGGAGCAGGGGCTCTGGAAGGTGCGCCAGACGATCAAGGATCCGGCGGGCGACGGCGACTGGGGCATCGATGCCCAGGTGGACCTCGCCGCCTCCGACGAGGAGGGCCGGGCCGTGCTGCACGTGCAGGGGCTCAACCGGCTGTAGGGAGATGACAAGCCGTGTGCCGGAACGGACTGGCAAGGGCGTCCCGGCACACGCCTGTCGATTCAGTGTCTGACGGAGGACGTAGGGGTCATGTCATGACACTGTCTTAAGATCGTGACATTTCCCAACCGTCCGGGTCGGGGACAAAATAGATCAAATGAGTGACGAAGAGATCAGACGCGTACTCGGGCTGCTCTCCCAGGACGACACCTTGCGCGCCTTCGCCTCCCTGGTGCTCGGCGAGAGCGACGGGCTGCCGCCGAAGACGCTGCACAAGCTGGAGGCGGGCGGGCTGGCCGCGCGCGACGAGAGCGGGAAGTGGCGGGCGGCGCCCGAGCGGTTCAGGGAGCTGCTGCGGGACCGGGCCGAGCCCGCCGAGGCGCTGAGCGACGAGGAGCGGGTGCTGCGCACGTTCCTGGTCGACGGGCGGCTGACGACCCTGGCGATGCGCCGCGACAAGAGGCTGGTCGTGCTGCGGTACATCGCCCTGGTCTTCGAGCCGGGCAGGCGTTACACGGAGAAGGACGTCAACGTCGCGCTGCGGGCCTTCCACGACGACTACGCGGCCCTGCGCCGCTATCTGGTGGACGAGGGGCTGCTGTCACGGGAGGACAACGTCTACTGGCGCAGCGGCGGTCACGTCGAGATCTGAGGCAGGTTCGCGGTCCACGCGGCGAGCTTGGCCCGCCACCGCTCGGCGTCCTCGGGGCGGCCGGGCACGCCGGGCCGCCGCTGCCAGGGCAACGGCCCGTCCGCCCGCCGGTACTCCACGCCGATCGCGTCCAGCCGCGGCAGGTGGGCGGCCAGCCGTTCGCTGAAGTCGGCGAGGTCGCGTCCCTCCGGGCTCCACACGGTCTCGGCGAAGGCCGCGAGCCGCGGGAAGGCCATGTAGTCCACGCGGCGGGCGGAGTCGATCAGCTCGGTCCACACCCCGCACTGCGCGCCGAGCACGCGGTCGGCGGCGGGCCGGCCGCGCAGCGCCTCGGGCACGGGCTCGAAGGCGTAGACGTCCTCCAGCGTCAGCACGGGGCCGAACGGGGCCGGCTCCTCCTCCCCCTCCGCCTGCCGGTAGTCCAGGTAGAGGCTGGTGTTGGCGCAGTTGACGACGTCGTGGCCGCGTTCGGCGGCGATCACCGCGCCGAGGTCGCCCCGCCAGGACGCGACCACCGCGCCGGGGGGCGGCCCGCCCTCCAGGATCTCGTCCCAGCCGACCAGGCGGCGGCCGCGGGCGCTCAGCCACTCGTCGAAGCGGTGGACGATCCAGCTCTGCAGCTCCTCCTCGTCGCGCAGCCCCAGCTCCTCCATGCGGCGGCGGGCCGACGGGCTCTCCCGCCACTGGTCCTTGCGGCACTCGTCGCCGCCGATGGACACGTACGGGCCGGGGAACAGCTCCAGCACCTCCTCCAGCACCTCCTGGAAGAAGGCGATGGTGGACTCCTCGGCGTTGAGCACGTTCACGCCGACGCCCCAGGTGGTGCGCACCTCCAGCGGCGTGCCGAGGTTGCCCAGCTCCGGGTAGGCGGCGATGGCGGCCTGGGTGTGGCCGGGCAGGTCGATCTCGGGGACGACCATGATGTGCCGCCGGGCGGCGTAGGCGACGATCTCCCTGATGTCGTCCTGGGTGTAGTAGCCGCCGTGCGGGCGGCCGTCCATGGCGCCGTTCCAGCCGCTCTGGCTCTCCCTGCGCCAGGAGCCGGTCTCGGTGAGCCGGGGGTGGCGGCGAATCTCGACGCGCCAGCCCTGGTCGTCGGTGAGGTGCAGGTGGAGCACGTTCAGCTTGTGCAGGGCCAGCAGGTCGATGAAGCGCAATACCTCGTGCTTGGTCATGAAGTGCCGGGCGACGTCGAGCAGGCAGCCGCGCCAGGCGAAGCGGGGGGCGTCCTCGACGTACGCGCCGGGCGCCTCGAAGGGCCCGGCGGCGGCCCGGCGGAAGACGGCGGGCGGCAGGAGCTGCCGGAAGGTCTGCGCCCCGTAGAAGGCCCCGGCGGGGCCGCCCGCCACGATCTCGGCCTCCCCCGGGCCGACGGTCAGCCGGTAGCCCTCCGCCGGCAGGTCGCCGAGGCCGAGCCTGATCGTTCCCGAGCCCGGCCCCGGCAGCAGCTCGCCGCCCGTGACGGGGGCGAGCTCGCCGCGCAGCCAGGCGGCCGGCCCGGCCAGCGCCGGATCGGCGGTGAGCGAGGTCCGGCCGTCGAGGATGAACGGGCCCGGCCTGGGCTCGTACGTGACGGGCTTGGGAACGATCATGAACAGCTGACTCCCTACTCGCAGGTGATGACGGCGTCGGCGAAGTCGACGTGGTCGGAGGTGGCGTTGTCGCCGCCGTTGGTCGCGACCAGCCGGACGTGGCGGGCGCCGGTGACGTCCGCGGTGACCGCGCGGGCCGGCATGGCGCCGGTCAGCAGGCCGGAATAGGCGACCCGGCCGCCGTCGGCCCAGACCTCGAACCCGGCGGAGCCGGCCGCGCCCACCTCGTCGTCGATCCCGGCCTGGAACGAGACGGACGTGCAGCGCCCGCCGGTGTAGAACTCGATGTCGGCGGGCGCGTGCGCGCCGAGTCCCTTGGCGAAGCGCACGCCCTCGATGGTGAGCGGGCGGCCGTCGCCCGCGGCGCGCTCGCCGTTGCTCATGTCCTTCTCGACCGGCCCGAAGTGGTTGGTCGCCCTGGTCCAGGTGAGGTCGCTGAGATAGGTGCGGCCCGCGCCGGGGCCGGTGGCGACGGCCACGACGGCGGTGGCGCGCTGCCCGGCCGCCTCGAAGGCCAGCTCGTACGTGCCCGGCGCGGTCCCCTCCGGCGGGGTGACCGCCCAGGTGACGGCGAAGGCGTCGCCGCCGTCGAGCCGGCCGGTCCTGACCGGGGTGCGGGCGGCGACCTTCCATCCCTGCGGCCCGGAGGCGGTCACCTCGACGTCGCGCAGCCGCGCGGTGGCCCCGGTGTTGGTGACGCGGGTGACGATCTCGCCCGTCCTGCCGGGCTCCAGCGTGGTGGGCCGGTCCTCGCCGAGGACCTTCGCCGGGTCCGCCTCGAACGTCACCAGCGGAGGCGCCGGGTCGTTGCGCGCGCTGACCCGATAGAGCAGCGCGGCGTGCGCGGGCACCTGGGCCGACAGCGCGCCCGTCGTGGTCGCGACCGCCCCGGTCCACAGCTCCTCGACGCGGAAGCGGCCGGAGCCGAGCGACCAGGAGATCGTGGCGGCCCGGTCGCTCTCGTTGAACAGCGCCACCGCCCGGTCGCCGCCCGCGAGCGGCTTGGCCAGCACGTGGTACCAGCCGTCGCTCTTGACGAGCCGGCCGTGCGCGCCCAGCTCGTCCTGGTCCACGGCGATCACCTCGGGGTCGGCGACGATCGCGGGCGGCGCGGCGGCCGGGTCGGCCTGCAGGACGAGCGGGGCCGCGCCCATGGCCCAGAGCGTGAACTGGGCGCGGTACTCGGTGTCGGTCATGCCGCCGCGGCCGGCCTGGATGAGGTCGGGGTCGGCGTAGCTGCCGCCGCCCGCGTACTCGGCCCTGAGCTGGTTGGTCTCCCAGATGTCGACCATGTTCGGGTAGGCGTCCGGGATGGGACGGTTGTAGACGTTGGTGCGCCAGGTGGTGGCCTTGGCGTCCTTCCCCCACAGCCACGGGACGGTGCTGCCGTCCTCGTTGTTCATGGCGAACACGACGCCGTCGCCCAGGGCCTCGCGCATGCGCGGGTAGAGGGTCTGCGCGATCTGCTGGACGTTCTGGCCGGGGAAGTCGGCGGTGGGGATGTTGCACCAGGCGTACGTGACGTGGTCCACCCCCCACTCCTTGAGCCGGGCCGCGTCGGCGGCCTCGCTCTTGTACGAGCCGGGGCCCCCGCCGGCGCACGCCTTGGTGCCCGCAGACAGGGAGAGGCCCAGCTTCAGCCCCTTGGCGTGCAGGCCGTCGGCCAGCGCGGCGATGCCGCCGGGGAAGCGGGCCGGGTCGGGGACGAGGGCGCCGCCGGATCGCTGCGGGGCGAGCCAGCAATCGTCGATGATGACGTACCGGTAGCCGAGCGGGGCGAGCGGCGCGAGGGCGTCGGCCGCCTTGAGCACCGCCGCCTCGGTGACCGCGCAGCCGAGCGTCCGGCTGCTCCAGCCCATCGGCGGGCGTACGGCCTCGGCGGACGAGGCGGCCGATAACGGGACGAGAGGCAGGGCGAGGAGGGCCGCCGCGGCGACGGCCGTGAAGGTGCGCATGGGGGGTTCCTGTCAGGCGGGGTTGAGCTGGGGGCGGCCCGGCTCGATGACGAAGGAGCCGGAGGTGTAGGCCGGGGCGTAGGGCTCGGTGACCCGGGACAGGGAGCGGAAGTCGACCTTCATCTCCTGCTGGGTGATCCGAGTGCGGACGTAGCCGCGGCGGCCGTTGAAGAACTTCACGTGCGGGTTCTCCGCCAGCAGGTTCTGCGTGTCGGGGTACTCGTCCAGGCCGTTGCCCGCGCTGGTGACCGAGGTGGTGACCAGCTCGACGGCGACGGACTTCGACTCGGGGTCGGCGTAGTCGCGCTTGACCTCGCCCGCCCAGTGGGAGTGCACGTCGCCGGTGAGGACGACGGCGTTGCGCCGGTAGGCGTCGATGGCGGCGGTCAGCCGGTTGCGGGAGGCGACGTAGCCGTCCCAGCCCTCGTTGGAGTAGCCCTTGCCCGCGCCGTTCGTCCAGTCCATCTCCATGAAGAAGACCTGCTGGCCGAGCAGGTCCCAGGTGGCGCGCGAGCCCTTGAGCCGCGCGTCGAGCCACGCCTCCTGCTCCTGGCCGAGCATGGTCCTGTTGGGCTCGAACCGCTCCAGGCAGTCGGCGCCGACGGTGCCGCTCCTGCCGGTGCAGGCGTACAGGTCGCGGTACTGCCGGGTGTCGAGCAGGTGCAGGTTGGCCACCTCGCCCCAGCGGATGCTGCGGTGCAGCCGAAGCGAGGAGCCGTCAGGCTTCTGGGCGCGGCGCAGCGGCATGTTCTCGTAGTACGCCTGGAAGGCGTCGGCCCGGCGCTTCATGAACGGCGGGTCCGGCTGCTCGGGCACGTCGCCGGCCCAGGCGTTCTCGATGTCGTGGTCGTCCCACACCACGACCCAGGGCGCGATCGCGTGGGCGAGCTGCGACTCCGGGTCGGCCTTGTGCTGGGCGTGGCGCAGCCGGTAGCCGGCCAGGTCGAGGCATTCGCCGCCGGCCTGGTCGCGTACGGGGTACTTGTAGTCGCCGTACTCGTAGATGTAGTCGCCGAGGAAGGCGATGAGGTCGGGCTGGTCCTCGGCCATCCGCCGGTACGGCGTGAACCAGCCGGCCTGGTAGTCGGCGCACGAGGTGAACGACAGGTTGAGCGCGCGGCTCCGGCTGCCGGCCGCGGGGGCGGTCAGCGTGCGGCCGGCCGGGCTGATCTCGCCCTCGGTGCGGAAGCGGTAGAAGTACTCCGCGCCCGGGTCGAGGCCGTCGAGCTCGACGTGCACGCTGTGGGCCGCCTCGGGGCGGGCGACCTCGGTGCCGCGGCGCACGACGCGGCGGAAGCCCTCGTCCTTGGCCAGCTCCCACTGGACGGGCACGGCCCGGTTCGGCATGCCGCCGAGCCCGTCGAGCGCCACCGGGTCCATGGCGAGGCGCGTCCACAGGACCACGCCGTCGGAAGCGGGCTCGCCGGAGGCGATCCCGAGCTGGAAGGGGTCGGAGAGAGGGGCACGGCGGGCCGCCGCGCGCACGGGTTGGACGCCCAGTGCGGCGGTCAGGCCCAGGCTCGCGCCCCCGGCGAACAGAGAACGCCGGGTGATCATGGGGGATCCTTACTTGACGGTGGCGTTGCCTTCTGCGACAGCCTGGTCGGCGGCCTCTTGCGGAGAGAGTTTTCCGAGGTACATCTCGTTGAAGAGCTGGTTAAGCTTCGTCTCGAAGCCGGTGAAGCCGGTCGTGATCGGCAGCGGGAAGGTGGTGCCGGCCGCCTCCTCGACGAACGGCGAGACGTCCACGTTCTTCGACTTCCAGTAGTCCACGTAGCCCTGCGACAGGCCGTCGAGCGCGGGGAAGGCGTAGCCGCCGTCGGCCATGATCTTCTGCGCCTCCGCCGTGCCGAGATACTGCGCCAGCTTCATGGCCTCCTCGGGGTGCTCGCTCTTGGCGTAGACGGCCTCGGCCAGGCCGTTGAGGTTGACCGCGCGCCCCGCCGGGCCCTCGGGCATGAGGGCGACGCCGACCTCGAACGTCGACTCGGGCGCCACGAACGGCAGCAGCGCGTTGTTGGCGGGGAACATCGCGACCTCGCCTGCCTTGAACATGTCGGTGACCTTGCCGGTGGGCGGGTTGGTCCGGGTCGCGGGCGGCGAGACGTGGTGCTTGTTGACCAGGTCCACGCCGAACTGCAGGGCCTGGACGGCGGCCGGCTCGTTGAAGGCGTACTTGCCGAAGGGCTGGTCGACGAGCTTGCCGCCGTTGGAGACGACCCAGTTCATCCACTGGGTCTGGTAGTGGTTCCAGGAGGCGAAGCCGTACGTCTTGACCTTGGCGGGGTCGAAGCCGGACTCGCCGGGGTGCTTGCCGGCCTCGTCCACGGTGAGCTTGCGCGCCGTGTCGAGCAGCGTGCCGCTGCCGTCGGCGGCCCAGGTGAGCTTGTCCGGCATCTCCACGCCCGCCTTGGCGAACAGGTCCTTGTTGTAGAGCAGGCCGACGACGCCCCAGTCCTTCGGGACGCCGTACAGCTTGTCCTTGTAGGTGAAGGAGCCGACGACGGTCTTGTGGTATTTCGCGGCGTCCACCTGCACCGGGGCGAGCACGCCCTTGGTGACGAACTCCGGGAACTGGGTGGGCGTCATCCAGAACACGTCCGGCGCGGTGCCGGCGACCGCGTCGGCGGTGAGCTTGGTCCAGTACTGGTCGTAGGGCAGGAGCTCGACGGTGACGTCGATGCCGGGATTGGCCTTCTCGAAGGCCGCCATGACCTGGTCGTAGCCGGCCTTCTGCTGCTCGTCCCAGAGCCGGTAGGTCAGGGTGACCTTGCCGGAGTCCCCTGAGGAGGAGCAGGCGGGCAGGACGAGCATGGCGGCGCCGAGCAGCGCCCCGGCCCAGCGAATCCGGGGGGTTGGCATCATTCGCTGACCTCTTCTTGTTCGGGTTCTCATTTGAGGCCGGTGAGGACCACCGACCTGACGATGTGTTTCTGGAAGAAGATGAAGACGGCCACCATCGGCACCAGGGCGATCAGGCTGCCGGCCATCATGAGGTGGTAGTCGACGCCGATGCCGGACTTGAGCGTGGCGATGGCGACGGTGATCACGCGGGTGTCGTCGCCGCTGGTGATGATCAGCGGCCACAGGAAGCTGTTCCACGACGAGATGACGGTGATGATGGCGAGCGTGCCGAGCGCGGGCCGGCACAGCGGCAGCAGCACGCGCAGCAGGATCGTCAGCTGCCCGGCCCCGTCGATGCGGGCCGCCTCCTCCAGCCCGGCGGGCAGGCTCTTGAAGAACTGCCGCATCAGGAAGATCCCGTACGGGGTGCCGAGGATGTAGGGGGCGAGCAGGCCGTACCAGGTGTTGACCAGGCCCAGCTCCCGCATGATGAGGAAGAGCGGGATCATGGTGACGGCGCTCGGCACCATCATGGTGGCCACGTACAGCCAGAACAGCACGTCCCTGCCCCGGAAGCGCAGCCGGGCGAAGGCGTAGGCGGCGAACGTGGTGAACACCAGCTGCCCGGCCGTCAGCAGCGCCGTCATCAACGCCGTGTTGAGCACGTAGCGGGGGAAGTCGCCGGCCAGCATCGTGGCGAGGTTGCCCGCCGTGGGCGGCAGCCCCGGCAGCCACGGCTCGGTCGAGCTGAGCTGCGCCTGCGTCTTGAACGCGGTCAGCACCACCAGCAGGTACGGGAACACCGACACGAAAGCGCCGATCGTGAGCACGGCGTACAGGAGGACGCGCTTGGCCATGGCTCCTCAGCTCAGGTCGTAGGTGGTGCGCTTGCCGAAGAACCGGACCTGCGCCAGCGTCACCGCGAAGATGATCGCGAACAGCAGCGTCGACAGCGTGGCCGCGTAGCCGAAGTCGAACTCCTTGAACGCGGTCTGGAAGATGCGGAAGTTCAGCACCTCGGTGCTGTGGCTGGGCCCGCCGTCCGTCATCGCGTACACCGTGTCGAACACCTGGAAGGCGCCGATCAGGTTGGTCACCGTGACGAAGAACATCGTGGGGTTGAGCAGCGGCAGCGTCACCCGCCAGAAGCGTTCGCGCGGCCCCGCGCCGTCCACGGCGGCGGCGTCGTGCAGCTCGCGCGGGATGCCCTGCAGCCCGGCCAGGAAGAACAGCATGTTGTAGCCGGTGTGCTGCCAGACGCTGACCAGCGCGACGGCCGGCAGCGCCCAGGACGGGTCGGACAGCCAGTCGGGGCCGGTCACGCCGACCAGGGCCAGCGCGCTGTTGAGCGCGCCGTCGCGCGGATCGAAGATCCACTGCCAGACGAGGCCGAGGACGATCGGCGTCGCCATCCACGGCACCACGAACAGCGAGCGGTAGAGCCGCAGGCCCTTCACCCGCCGGTCGAGCAGCACCGCCAGCGCGAGGGCGAGGACGGTCTGCAGCGGGATGGACAGCAGGACGTAGCCGACGGTGACGAGGAGCGAGTGCCAGGTGCCGCCGTCGGCGGCCAGGCGGCGGTAGTTGTCCAGGCCGGCGAACTCGGGCGCGGACAGCAGCTCCCAGTCGAACAGGCTCAGCACGAGCACGATGACCATCGGCAGCAGCAGGAACGCCACCACGCCGAAGAGGCTGGGCCCGATGAAGAGGTAGGCGTGCCAGCCGCCCCTGCGGCCTCGGCTCACGACGGTTCCGTGGCGGTGGGGACCAGCAGCCGCCGGGTGGTCTCCATGCCCCAGTCGTCCAGGGCGGCGATCGGGTCGCTGGAGCCGCGCAGCCCGCCGGTCGCGCCGACGTGTGCCGCCCACTCCTCCCGCGCCTCCATCTCGGGGCGGACGACGATGCAGTCCGGGTCGTTGACCCACCACCGGGCGTGCAGGAACTCCCGGGCCGCGCCGGTGAGGCGGGCGCCGAGCTGCGAGGGCTGGCTGATGTCCCCGGACCTCGGCCGCAGGGTGAGCGCGATGTCGGGGCTGACCCGCATGACGTCCACCAGGCCGATGCTGGGCAGCATCGGGGCGCCGCAGCCGTGCAGCGTGGCCTCCTCGCCGGCGCCGCGCCGGACGATCTCCAGGCCGCGCCGGTAGGCGGCGATCGGGTCGAGGTCCTCGTGGCGGCGGCCGGCGAGCGCGCCGGCGTACAGGTAGTCGAGCTTGAAGTGGGTGATCCCCATGCCGGCGAACGTGCGGAAGACGTTCGTCAGGTGCTCGGCGGCGTCCGGGTGGGTGACGTCGAGGACGGCGAGGTCCTGGTCCCACATGTGGCCCGCGTACGCGCCGCCGACCAGCCAGTCGGGATGCTCCCGGTACAGGCGGCTGTCGTGGCCGACCAGGAAGGGCGCGGTCCAGATGCCGGCGCGGCGGCCGGTGCCGGTGACGGCGTCCACGGCGCGGGCGAGCGAGCCGAAGCCGGGACGGGGGTCCAGCCAGTCGCCGATGCCGGCCTCGTAGCCGTCGTCGATGAGGAACATGTCGGCGGGCAGGCCGTGGCGGGTGGCCAGCTCCAGGTTCTCCAGGACGTCGGCCTCGACGACCTTGTCCCAGTAGCCGTACCAGGTGCACCACATGGGCGGGACGGCGGGGAACGTGCGCGGCGCCGACGCGGCGTCGGCCATCGTCTCCGCCCACCGGCGCAGTGCCGTGCCGAGGTCGCCCTCGACGCGGTGGCGGCGGGCCGGGGCGTCGGCCGAGATCACCAGGCGGCCGCCCTCCTCGCGGGCCCGGATCGAGGGCACCTCGTGGGGGCCGGCGGCGGACCACAACTCCACGGAGCCGTCGCCGGTCTCGACCGCGAGCAGGCCCTCCCCCTGGAACGCGCGCTCGGGGACCGGCGTGCCGGGGCGGTAGCAGAGGATCTGTATCGTCCCGTTCGCGGGCCGGGGCGGGGTCTCGTCCAGGCGATAGGCGCCCGTGGGGCTCCACGACTGCCAGCCGTGCTCGAACACCCGGGCCGAGCCGGGGACGTACGCGACCTCGCCGATGTCAACGAACGACATCAGTCCTCTTTCCTGTCTACTTACGAAGGAGCGCTTCATTAGTAGCACGGGTGAGTCGCGCTCGTACACCCCCTCATCCCTGGCATAATGCGAGACATAAACAGGAGACCTACCTAAGGACACGGCGAATGGCGGACCTACGCGGCGGCGACCTGTCCCGGCTGCGCCAGCTCAACTCGCTGACCGCCATCCGCGCGCTGCGCCGGGCGGGCCCGCTCACCCTGTCGGCGCTCGCCGAGCGTACGGGCCTGTCGCGGCCGTCCATGAAGGAGGTCGCCGACGAGCTGATGGGGCTCGGCTGGGTGGAGGAGGTGCCGCCGAGCCCCGGCACGATGGGCCGGCCCGCCCGCCGCTACCGCTTCCGCGCCGACAGCGGCTACCTGGTGGGCGTCGACATAGGGGGTCACAACATCCGCGCCGCCCTGTCCGACCTGGACGGGGAGATCCTGGCCGAGACCCGGCAGCCGGTGCTGCCCGACGCCCCGCTGGAGGAGCGCCTGGCCGCGATCGAGCGGGCCGTCGAGGGGTGCCTGACGCTGAGCCGCACCTCCGTCTCCGACCTCTGGATGGTCGCCGTCGGCACCATCGGCGTCATCGACGTGGAGGGCCGGGTCATCTACTCGGCGGCCGTCCCCGCCTGGCGCGACCTCGACCTCGCGGGACGGCTGCGCGAGATGTTCCCCTGCCCGGTGCTCATCGAGAACGACAGCCGCCTGGCCGCCATGGCCGAGACCAGGCGCGGCGTGGCCCAGGGCGCCAGGGACGTGGTGTTCCTGCACGTCGGGCGGCGCATGGGCGCGGGCCTGGTGATCGACGGCAAGGTGCACCGGGGGTTCGGCGCGGCGGCCGGGGAGGTCGCGATGCTGCCCGAGTCCCGCTGGTTCGACGCGCCCGAGCATCTCAACACCTGCGCGTGCGTGCCCGAGGGCGTCGCGCCGGAGGACGCGGCCGGCCACACCCTCGCCGCCGCCCGCAACGGCGACCCGGTCGCGACGGAGTGCGTCGAGCGCTACGTCGACGACCTCGCCGTGGGCACCGCCGCCATGGTGCTCATCCTGGACCCGCAGATGGTGGTGCTCGGCGGCGGGTTCTCGCGCTCGTCCGACGTGCTCCTGGAGCCGCTGCGGCGGCGGCTGGAGACCCGCTGCATGCGGATGCCGGAGGTGCGGGCCTCGACGCTCGGGGACGAGTGCGTGGTGGTGGGCGCCATCGAGTACGCGGTCGCCCACCTCGACGACCAGCTCTTCCCCCCGGACCGCGGCCCGCTCCCGGTCGCCCGCTGACCGTCGCCCGCTTGCCGCCTTGGGCGGGCTCAGCCGCCGGACACCTCGGACTCGGCGTCCTGCGGCACCGCCACGTCCCACGGGTCGTCCAGCCAGCCGTCCGGCAGGAGCACCTTGTCCCGCTCGCCCGACTTGCCGCGCGGGGTGTCGGTGTGGGGCGGCCACGGCTGGTCGTGCTCCAGCTTGGCGAGGCCGGCCCGCAGCCCGTCGAGCGACTCGGCGGTGGCCAGCTCGCGCCGCAGTTCGGCGCCGACCGTGAAGCCCTTCAGGTACCAGCCGACGTGCTTGCGGAAGTCGGCGACGGCGTAGCGCTCGATGTCGAAGCAGCCGGCCAGCCCCTCGGCGTGCCGCATCATCATCCCGGCCACCTCGCCGAGCGTGGGGCGGACCCGCTCGGGGCTGCCGTTGAAGGCGTTCTCCAGGTCCTTGAACAACCACGGGCGGCCCAGGCAGCCGCGCCCCACCACCACGCCGTCGCAGCCGGTCTCGGCCACCATGCGCAGCGCGTCGTCGGCGCACCAGATGTCGCCGTTGCCCAGCACGGGGATCTCCGGCACGGCCTCCTTCAGCCGGGCGATGGCCGCCCAGTCGGCGACCCCGCCGTAGTGCTGCCGGGCCGTGCGGGCGTGCAGCGCGATCGCCGCGACGCCCTCCTCGGCCGCGATGCGCCCCGCGTCGAGGTAGGTCAGGTGGTCGTCGTCGATGCCCTTGCGCATCTTCATCGTCACGGGCAGCGCCCCGGCGTTCGCGACCGCGGCCCGCAGGATGCGGCGCAGCAGGCCCCGTTTGTACGGCAGCGCCGACCCGCCCCCGCGCCTGGTCACCTTCGGCACCGGGCAGCCGAAGTTGAGATCGACGTGATCGGCGAGATCCTCCTCGGCGATCATGCGGACCGCCCGGCCCACGATGTCGGGGTCCACCCCGTAGAGCTGGATGCTCCGTGGCCGCTCGGAGTCGTCGAACCGGATCATCCGCATGGTCTTGGGGTTGCGCTCCACCAGCCCGCGCGTGGTGATCATCTCGCACACGAACAGCCCGGCGCCCTGCTCCCTGCACAGCACCCGGAACGGCGCGTTCGTGATGCCCGCCATCGGCGCCAGCACCACCGGCGGCCACACTGCGAGAGGCCCAATCTTCATCCGCCCAGTTGTAGCGCAGGTCAGGCTGTGACCGGTATTCGGCCGATAGGCTGTGATCGGCATCTCGGTGAGGGGGGATGGATGCTTCTTCGCGTACGCGTGCGGCTGCCCGACAAGCCGGGCTCCCTGGCGCAGGTCACCAAGGTCCTGGGTGCGGCGGGGGCCGACATCACCCAGGTGATCGTCCTCGACCGGGGCGAGGGCAGCGCACTCGACGACCTGACGATCTTCTGCCCGGAGAGCACGTCCCGCCAGGACCTCGTCACCAGCCTGGAGGGCGTCGAGGGCGTCGCCGTCGAGGCGATCTGGACCACCCGCGAGGCGCCCGGCACCTACCCGGAGCTGGAGATTCTCAAATACATCACCACGGCGGGCGACCGCGCGCTGACCACGCTCGTCGACTCGCTGCCGGTGCTGTTCAGCGCCGACTGGGCGGCCACGGCCGCCGCCGGCCGGGTGGTCTACGCGAGCTGGCGGGCCCCGCAGGAGCTCGAACTCCCGGCGGAGGCGCCGTCCCGCCCGGCCGCCACGACCCTGGCCGACGGGCTGCACATCATCCACGCCCCGCTGCCGCCGCTGGCGCTCACCCTCGTCCTGGCCCGCTCCGAGGGCCCGGCCTTCCACCGCATCGAGGTCCACCGCCTCACCCGCATCCTGGAGATCTTCCTCAGCCTGCCCGCGACCGAGCGGAGCGTGGCCCGGCAGCTGCGCAAGTAAGCATCAACGCCGAAAACCCGCTAGAGTTGTGAAAGCAGCAACGCGGAAGTGGCTCAGTGGTAGAGCATCACCTTGCCAAGGTGAGGGTCGCGGGTTCGAATCCCGTCTTCCGCTCGGAGTGGGATGTTGACGCGGTGGCGTGGCCGAGAGGCGAGGCAGCGGCCTGCAAAGCCGTCCACACGGGTTCAAATCCCGTCGCCACCTCACAAGGACGATTAGCTCAGCGGGAGAGCGCTTCCCTGACACGGAAGAGGTCACTGGTTCAATCCCAGTATCGTCCACCACCATTCCGTTGAAAGCCCCGGTCGCCCAGGCCGGGGCTTTTTCGCGTCCTCCGGCCCCTGCCCGTGCTGAACATCTGCCCTGAAATGATGCGCGCGTCTGCCTCTTTCGCCTGTTAGCGTTTACCTGGCAGGGGGTGAGCTGTGGTCAAAGCCAAGACGGGGCGGCCTGCGGTGCTCATGGACGTGGCCGTTCTCGCGGGGGTTTCCACGATGACCGTCTCGCGGGTGCTCAACGCGCCCGAGCGAGTCAGGGCCGAGACCAGGGAACGGGTGCTCGCCGCCGTCAAGGAGCTCGACTACCGGCCCAATCACGCCGCGCGCCAGCTCGTGACCGGGCGGTCCGGGGTGCTCGGCGTGGTCAGCATCGACACCACGCTCTACGGTCCCGCCTCCACGCTCTACAGCGTCGAGCAGGCCGCCAGGCACGCCGGCTACAACGTCAGCATCGCCAGCCTGAGCTCGCTGCACCGCACCTCCATCCGCGAGGGCGTCGAGCGGCTGCGCGCGCAGGCGGTTGACGGGGTGATCATCGTGGCGCCGCACGAGTCGGCCGCCGACGGGCTGCGTCACCTGCCGCCGGAGATGCCGGTGGTCGCGGTGGACGCCGGTGACGACATCCCCGTGCCGGTGGCCAAGGTCGACCAGCGCGCCGGGGCGATCAGGGCCACCCGCCACCTGCTCAGTCTCGGCCATCAGAGCGTCTGGCACGTCGGCGGCCCGGCCGACTGGCTCGACGCCAACGGCCGCATCCAGGGCTGGCGCGGGGTGCTGGAGGCCGCCGGGCGGCCGGTGCCCGACGTGCTGCGCGGCGACTGGAGCTCGCGCTCGGGATACCAGCTCGGCCGCCGGCTGGCCGCCGATCCCGAGGTCAGCGCGGTGTTCGTGGCCAACGACCAGATGGCGCTCGGGGTGCTGCGGGCGCTGCGCGAGGCGGGGCGGCGGGTGCCGGAGGACGTCAGCGTGGTCGGGTTCGACGACATCCCCGAGGCCGCGTACTTCTGGCCGCCGCTCACCACCGTCAGACAGGACTTCGGCGAGGTGGGCCGGCACGCCTTCCACATGCTGCTCGACCGCATGGCGGGCACCGAGCCCGAGGCCCGGCGCCTGGTGGAGCCGGAGCTGGTCGTACGCGAGAGCACCGGCGCCGCGCCGGGGCTCAACCGAGCCTGATGACGTTCCAGGAGACCGGGGGCAGCACCACGGTCTCCGGGTCGTGCCGCACGTCCGGGTTGGGGCGGGGCGCGACGCGGCCGGGGTCGTCGGCGGTGTTGCGGGCGTAGACGTCCGGGCCGCTCAGCGTGCTCGCCTCCACGACGCGCGCCCCGCCGAGGGCGCGGGCGTCGATGCGCAGCTCCATCGGCCGGTCGGTGGCGCGGTTGATGGCGAAGACGGTGGTGGAGCGCTCGTCGTGGGTGGCGACCGCGTGCAGCAGCGGCACCTGTCCGTACGCGGCCGTCTCGTAGCTCGGGCAGACCGGCTCCACGCGCAGCACGTCGCCGCTCGCGTACCTGCTGGCCTGGGCGAACGGGTGGAACGTGGTCTGCTTCCAGGCCCGCCCGCCCGGCTCGGTCATGATCGGGGCGATGACGTTGACCAGTTGCGCCAGCGACGCGGCGCGCACCCGGTCGCTGTGCCGCAGCAGCGTGATCAGCAGGCCGCCCATGGCGACCGCGTCGGCCAGGTGGTAGTGGTCCTCCAGCAGGCGCGGCGCGACCGGCCAGTCCGACGGGGGGTCGGCGTTCTGGAAGCGGGACAGGTACCACACGTTCCATTCGTCGAAGGAGATGTCGATCCGCTTGCGCGACTTCAGCTTCGCGCCCACGTGGTCGGCGGTGGCCGCCACCGAGCGGATGAAGAACTCCATGTCGGTGGCGCAGGCGAGGAAGCTGCCGAGGTCGCCGTCCTTCTCCTCGTAGTAGGCGTGGCAGGAGACGTAGTCGACGACGTCGTAGGTGTGGGTGAGCACCTCGGCCTCCCACGCGCCGAAGGTCGGCATCGACGAGCTGGAGCTGCCGCAGGCGACCAGCTCCAGCTTGGGGTCGATCATCCGCATGGCGCGGGCGGTCTCGGCGGCCAGCCGGCCGTACTCGGCGGCGGTCTTGTGGCCGGTCTGCCAGGGGCCGTCCATCTCGTTGCCGAGGCACCACATCCGTACGTCGTGCGGCTCCTTGGCCCCGCCCGCGATCCGCCGGTCGGAGAGCGCGGTGCCGGAGGGGTGGTTGCAGTACTCCAGCAGGTCCAGCGCGGCCTCGATGCCGCGGGTGCCGAGGTTGACCGCCATCATCGGCTCCACCCCGGCCTTGCGGCACCAGCGGACGAACTCGTCCACCCCGACCTCGTTGGTCTCGGTGCTGTGCCAGGCCAGGTCGAGCCGGCGCGGCCGGAGCTCCTTCGGGCCGACGCCGTCCTCCCAGCGGTAGCCGGAGACGAAGTTGCCGCCGGGGTAGCGCACCGTGGAGACGCCGAGCTCGCGGGTCAGCTCCAGGACGTCGGCCCGGAAGCCGTCCTCGTCGGCGGTGGGATGGCCGGGTTCGTAGATGCCGGTGTAGACGCAGCGGCCCAGGTGTTCGACGAACGTGCCGAAGGTGCGCCGCTGGACCGGGGCCACGCGGAAGGCGGGATCGAGCGTGAGTGCGGCCTGGTGCACGAAGGGGGCTCCTCAGGTTTCGCGGGCGTTACGTCACGGAGGCATTGTTAGCGCTATCAGGGTGGCCGGTCAAGGGTCGGACCGAGCGGGCCGGGCCGTGGAAAACGGTTGCTACATGGGCCTTGACACGCTTTGTTGTTACCGCTAACACTCGGGTAACCCCGCCGTAACCGCCTCGAACGACCTCGATCAACGGCCGGGCGACAGCCCGGTGAAGGAAGAGGCAACCGTGCAAGGTCCCCCCTCCCCCCTCACCCGCCGGAGTCTGCTCGGCGGCAGCCTCGCGCTCGCCGGCGCCGCCGCCGCGAGCTGCGCCCTCCCCGTGGGGCTCGGCTCGTCCCGCACCCGCGTCCAGTACTGGCACTTCCTCGGTGCCAGCGACGGCATCATCATGAACCGGATGGTCCAGGCGTTCGGCCAGGCCAACCCGGACGTCTTCGTCGAGGAGAACGTGCTGGCCTGGGGCGAGCCGTACTACACGAAGGTCGCGATGGCCGGCTCGGGCGGCCGCTCCCCCGACCTCGCCACCTTCCACCTGGCCCGGCTGGCCGGCATCGGCGCGGGCGCCATCCTCGACCCGATCAACGTGCGACTGCTGGAGGAGGCGGGCCTGCGCGGCGCGGACTTCTCCCCGCCGATCTGGGAGCGCGCCCACCTCGACGGCGTGCTGTACGCGATCCCGTTCGACGCCCACCCCATGGTGCAGTACTACAACACCGACATCTGCGCCAAGGCCGGCCTGCTCGACTCGGGCGGCAAGTTGCGGCCCACCCAGGGCGAGGACGGCCTGATCGCCATGCTGCGCAAGGCCAAGGACGCGATGGGCGGCCGGCCGCCCCTCGCCTTCGACGCGCTCGGCCTCGGCACGGTCGGCCCCTGGCGGGTGTGGGGATCGCTCTACCCGCAGAGCGGCGGCACGCTGCTGTCGCCTGACGGCTCCGCCATCGCCATCGACGACGCCAAGGCCCTAGCCGCGCTGCGCCTCATGGCCCGGCTCGGCAAGGAGGGGCTGTGCGACTGGCGCACCGACTACGGCGCCTCGGTCGCGAAGTTCACCAACGGCGAGGCCGCGTTCCTCTGGAACGGCGACTGGGAGGTGACCGGGCTCAAGGAGCGCGGGACGCCGTTCAGCATGTCCCGCTTCCCCAGCGTCTTCGGCACCGGCGCGGCGCAGGCCGACTGCCACTCGTTCGTGCTGCCGCACCAGCGTGACCGCGATCCCGAGGTCGAGCGGGCCACCTATCGCTTCATCGCCCACATCGTGAAGAACAGCGCCCAGTGGGCGGTGGCGGGTCACGTGCCCGCGTACCTGCCGGCGCTGGAGCAGCCCGACTACCTCGCGCTGCAGCCGCAGTCGGAGTACCGCTCCGTCGTCACCGAGGTCGCGCTCGACCCGCAGGTGTGGTTCGCCGGCTCGGCGTCGCGGATGTGGATCGAGTTCGGCGAGGCGTTCTCGCCGGTGATCAGCGGGGAGCGTTCGCCGGAGGACGGCCTGGCCGCCGCCAAGGCGTCGCTGACCCGGCTGCTCGCCGCCCCGAACCCCTTCCCCAGGCAGGAGCGCTGATGACGACCGTCGTCGCGGCCCCCGCGGCCGCCCCGCCCGCCGCCAAGGCCAAGGTCAGGCACGCCTGGACGCAGCACGGGCTGCTGTTCGTCCTGCCCTTCCTGGCCGTCTATGTGGCGTTCCTGGTCTGGCCCGTGGCGCTGGGCGTGCGGATGAGCCTGTCCAGCGTCAACATCGCCGGCACCAACGACACCTTCGTCGGCTTCGCCAACTACGCCGAGGCGTTCGGCGACCCGCGCATGTGGCGCTCGCTGTGGAACACCCTCGTCTTCACCGCGCTCAGCACGGTGCCGCTGGTGCTGCTCGGGCTGGTCCTCGCGCTGCTGGTGCACCACCTGCGGTTCGTGCAGTGGCTGTGGCGGCTGTCGTTCTTCGGGCCGTTCCTGCTGCCGTCGGCCGTGGTGTCGCTGCTGTGGCTGCAGATGATCTACCCGCCCGACTACGGCCTGATCAACGGCACGCTCGGCCTCGACGTGCTGTGGCTGGGCGATCCGTCCGTCGCCATGTGGTCCATGGTGCTGACCACGGTCTGGTGGACGGTCGGCTTCAACTTCCTGCTCTACCTGGCCGCGCTCCAGTCGATCCCCCACCACCTGTACGAGGCCGCCGCCCTCGACGGCGCCGGCGCCTGGGCCCGGCTGCGCTCGATCACGCTGCCGATGCTCGGCCGCACCACCGCGCTCATCGTGGTGCTGCAGCTGCTGGCCTCGCTGAAGGTCTTCGACCAGATCTACCTCATGACCGCCGGCGGCCCCCAGGACGCCACCCGGCCCATCATCGAGTACGCCTACGACGTCGGCTTCACCGGCTACCGGATCGGCTACGCCTCGGCGGTCTCGTACATCCTGTTCGCCATCATCGTCGTCGTCTCCCTGGCACAGCTGCGGCTGTTCCGCAAGCGCGCGGAGGACTCATGACCAAGCGGTTCCGCCCCGGTCAGCTCGTGCTGCTGCTGGTGGCGCTGGTGCTGGCGGCCCTGTGGCTCGCGCCCATCGCCTGGGCGGTGGCGACCTCGCTCAAGCCGGAGACGGAGACGACCAAGCTGCCGCTCCAGTGGTTCGGCAGCGAGCTCACGCTGGACGCCTACCGGCTGGTGCTCGGCACCGGCGACATCCTCACCTGGGCGATCAACTCCACGGTCACGGCGGTGCTCGTCACGTTCCTGACCGTGCTGCTGTCGGCGATGGCCGCCTACGGCTTCGCGCGCACGCACTTCCGCGGCCGGCGGGCGCTGCTGGCGCTGATCCTGGCCGGGATCATGGTGCCGCCGCAGGTGCTGATGGCGCCGCTGTTCGCCGAGATGGTGGCGCTCGGCCTGGTGGACACCTGGTGGGCGATCATCCTGCCGCAGGTGGCCGCGCCGCTCATCGTGTACGTCCTGTTCAAGTTCTTCCAGGACGTGCCGCCGGAGCTGGAGCAGGCCGCGTTCGTGGACGGGGCGGGGCGCTGGCGGGTGTTCTTCACGATCGTGCTGCCGCTGTCGCGGCCGGTGCTCGCCGCGGTGTCGATCTTCACCTTCATCACGACGTGGAACAACTTCCTGTGGCCGTTCCTGGTCTCCACCGACCCGAACACCATGACGCTGCCCGTGGGGCTCGCCAACGTCGTGCAGGGCACCTTCGGCCTCCGGTACGCGCAGATCATGGCGTCGGTGGTGCTCGCGGGGCTGCCGCTGCTGGTGGTGTTCGTGCTGTTCCAGCGGCAGATCGTGCGCGGCGTCGCGCACACCGGCCTCGCCGGGCAGTGACCGGGAGAAAGATCTACCCGTACGGAAACGCCGACGCTGTCGGCGGTTCCGGACTGCGTGTCCGAATCGTTGTCAAATTCACCTCAAAGCGGGCGGCAACCTGGGGTAATGCGTAACCGGAAAGCCCGCCTGGCCGCCGTGGCCGGCGCCCTGGCCCTGGCCACGGGGGTCGTGGCGCCCGCGCACGCGGCCGTCCCCGCCCCTCTCACCGCCGCGCACGCGGCACTCGACGCTCCCGTGCTGTACGGGCGGGCGGCGTACCTGCTCGACGCCTCCACCGGCAAGCCGCTCCTCGACGACCACGGCGGGGAGCGGATGCCGATCGCGAGCCTCACCAAGACGATGACCGCCTACGTGGTGCTGAAGCTCGCCAAGCCGACGGACGTGGTCGAGATCACGCGCGCCGACGTCGCGTACGCGGAGGACGGCGGCGGCACCACCGCCGACCTGCGGCCCGGCGACCGCCTCACCGTGGGCGAGCTGCTCTACGGCCTCATGCTGCCGTCCGGGGCCGACGCGGCGCACGCGCTGGCGCGCACGTACGGGCCGGGCGTGAGCGGCTTCGTCGCCAGGATGAACGCGACCGCCCGCGAGCTCGGCATGAACGACACCGAGTACGTCAACGCCGACGGCCTGCCCAGCCCCCGGGGCAACGGTTACTCCACGGCCCGCGACCAGGCCGTCCTGGCCGCCGAGGCGCTGCGCAACCCGCTGATCAAGCAGGCCGCCGGCACCCGCTACCACGAGCTGGACGCCACCGCCGAGCACCGCGCGTACGGCTGGCGCAACACCAACCGGCTGCTGGGCACGCCGGGCGCGATCGGGCTGAAGACGGGCTTCACCCGCGCCGCCGGGTACTGCCTGGCCTTCGCGGGCGAGCGGGACGGGCGCACGCTCGTGGGCGTGATCCTCGGCGAGTCGGTCTCCTCCCGGCGCTTCTCGACCGCGGAGTCTCTGCTCTCCTGGGGGCACTCTTGGGGGGCTGACCGTACCGCGGCCTGACCTGTACGCCGCATGGACTGGATGATCCTTTTGGATTAGTTTTCCCGACATGATGCTTCACATCGCGTTGGGCATGCTGTCAGCGGCCACCGTCATCACGACGGGCTTCCCCTCCTTCTCGCCCGCGGCCGACGAGATGCCGCGGCTCGGCTGGGAGCTGAAGGAGACCGGGGTGAGCGCGCGTCTGCGCGGCCTGTCCCCCGTCAGCCGCCACGTGGCCTGGGCGTCCGGCTCGGAAGGCACCGTGCTGCGCACCACGGACGGCGGCCGGAGCTGGCAGAACGTCCCCCCGCCCGGCACATCCGAGCTGCAGTTCCGCGACATCGAGGCGTTCGACGCCCGCCAGGCGGTCGCGTTGTCCATCGGCGAGGGCACGGACTCGCGCGTCTACCGCACCGAGGACGGCGGACGTACGTGGGCGGAGACGTTCAGGAACGACGAGCCGCGCGCCTTCTACGACTGCCTGGCCTTCTTCGACGAGCGGCACGGCCTGGCGATGAGCGACCCGGTGGACGGCAGGTTCCGCATCCTGGCCACCCAGGACGGCGGCCGGAGCTGGCGGGTGCTGCCCGCCGAGGGCATGCCGGAGGCGCTGCCGGGCGAGGCCGGGTTCGCGGCGAGCGGGCAGTGCCTGGTGACGGCGGGCGGCCGGGACGCCTGGCTGGCCGCCGGCGGGGCCGAACGGGCGCGGGTGTTCCACTCGGCCGACCGCGGCCGTACGTGGACCGTCTCCAACACGCCCCTGCCGGCCGGGGACCCGGCGCGGGGCGTGTTCGGGCTCGCCTTCCGCGACCCGCGGCACGGCCTCGCGGTCGGCGGCGACTACCGGCCGGACCAGCGGTCGCCCAGCGCCGCGGCGGTCACCAGGGATGGCGGCGTCACCTGGCGGCCGGCCGCGACGCCGCCGCCGGGCTACCGGTCGGGGGTGACGTGGCTGCCGTTCCCGTCGCTCGCGGCGGTCGCGGTGGGGCCGGGCGGCAGTGACGTGACGTGGAACGGCGGGCGGACGTGGCGGACGTTCGACGACGGCTCGTTCGACACGGTGTCGTGCGCGCGGGACGGCTCCTGCTGGGCCTCCGGCGAGCAGGGCCGCCTCGCCCGCCTGCGCCTGGAGTGATGAACAGAGGTCAGCGGACGCCGCGCGGGCGGAACTGGACGCTGATCCGCGGCCCCGCGGGCCGGGACGTCTTGGGGATGGCGTGCTCCCAGGTGCGCTGGCAACTCCCGCCCATGACGATGAGGTCGCCGTGCCCGAGCTCGTGGCGGATCGACGGTCCGCCGCCCCTGGGGCGGAGCAGCAGCGGGCGCGGGTCGCCGACCGAGAGGATGGCGACCATGGTGTCCTCGGTGGAGCCCCTGCCGATGGTGTCGCCGTGCCAGGCCACGCTGTCGCGCCCGTCGCGGTAGAAGCAGAGCCCCGCCGTGCGGAACGGCTCGCCCAGCTCGGCGCCGTAGTGGGCGTCGAGCGCGCGCCGGGCCTCGTCGAGGATCGGGTCGGGCAGCGGCTCGTCCTCGCCGTAGAACTTCAGCAGGCGGGGGACGTCCACGAACCGGTCGTACATGCGCCGCCGCTCGGCGCGCCAGGGCACCTCGGCGGCCAGGCGCTCGAACAGCGTGTCGGCGCCCGTCAGCCAGCCGGGCCGGAGGTCGATCCAGGCGCCGTGGTCGAGGCGCGTGCGGCGCACCGACGCGCCGAGCGGCCCGAGCCCCAGCTCCTCGTCGAGGCCCAGCAAAGATGCTTGGAACGCGACTGTCATGCTGCCCAGTCTACGCGATCCTTCAAACACGTTTTCGAGTGATCTTGCGGGTGCGGTTTCCGGTGTAACGTCTCCTTCGTGTTATGGCGTTACTTGGCGGGGGCGGCGGCGGCCCGCACCGCGGACGAGATGTCGGGCCCCGCGCTGCTGATCGCCGGGCTGGCCGTGACTGGGTCGCCGGTGGTGGCGTCCTGGCTGCTGGCCGGGCTGACGGTGTCCGCCGCGGCGGGCGGGCCGCTGCTCGGGGTGCTGCTGGACCGGGCGCGGCGGCCGGGGCGGCTGCTCGCCGGGTGCCTCGTGGCGTACGCGGGCGGGCTGCTGGTCATCGTCTCCGGGCTGGGACGGCTGCCGGAGGCCGCGCTGGTCGCGGTGGCGGTCGCGGCCGGGCTCGTGGGGCCCGCCCTGACCGGCGGCTGGACGTCCCAGATCCCCGCCGTCGCCGTAGCGGCCCGGTCCGGACGGGCGGGCGACCCGTCCGGCTCCGATGCGGACCGGCTGGGGCGGGCCAACGCGCTGGACGCGATGACGTACAACGTGGCGGGGCTGGCGGGGCCGGCGCTCGCGGGGGTGATCGCCGGGGGGCCGGTCGCCGTCCTCGTCTGCGTCGTCCTGCTGGTCGCCGCGCTGCCCGCCGCATGGACTCTGCCCGCCTCGGCGGGGGTGAAGACGCGTCGCGGCGTCGGCGAGGAGTTGCGGGAGGGGTTCGGCGCGATCCTGGGCAACCCGGTGCTGCTGCGGGCGACGGCCGGGTCGATGGTCTCGTGCGCGGGGACGGCGATGCTGGTCGTGTCGGCCCCGGTCCTCGGCGAGCGGCTCACCGGCTCGACCGGCCTGGGCGCGCTGCTGCTCGCCGTGACCGCCGCGTGCGGCCTGGCCGCGAACGCGCTCGTCGCCAGGGCGCGCGGGCCGCGACGCTGGGACGCCCTGCTGGTATGGGGGACGGTGGTGGCGGGCGTGGGAATGCTGCTGGCCGCCGCAGCGGGGGTGTCCGGGGCGTACTGGGTCGCGGTGGTGGCGGCGGGCGTCGTGGGCCTGGGCGAGGGGCCGCAGCTCACCGCCCTGTTCTCGGTACGCCACCGCGAGGTGCCCGCGCGGCTGCGCGCCCAGGTGTTCACCACGGGCGCCAGCCTGAAGATCACCTCGTTCGCGGTCGGGTCCGCGGTGGCCGGGCCGCTGGCGGCGTACTCGGTTGGGGCGGCCCTGCTGGCCGGTGCGGCGGCCCAGGCGGTGGCGGTGGCCGTGCTGACGGCAGGCCGCCGGCGGTCAGTCCGGGACGTCTGAGGCTTCTGAGGAGGCCGCGCGCGAGCGGTGGGCGGCGACGCGCTCGCGGGTCGCGCAGCGTGCGCTGCAGAAGCGGCGCGGGCTGCCCCCGCCGAGGTCGAGGTACGGCCGCCGGCAGCCCGGCGACGCGCACAGCCCGCCCGGCACCCGCTGGTGATCGGCCAGGAGCACGGCGAACGCCATCGCCGACGACGCCAGGAACCACTCGGCCCAGGGCACGTCGTCGGCGTCGTCCACGTGCACGTGCCAGCTCGTCGAGCCCCCGTGGTCGGTCAGCCGGGGCGCGCGGGCGGCGTCGGCGAGCAGCCGGTTGAGCAGCGCGGCCGCCCGGCCGGTGTCGGGGGCGGCCAGCACCTCGCGCAGGCGGGCCGCCGCCGCGCGCATGGCGGCGACGTCCGCCTCGCCGAGGTCGAGGTCTCCGGTCTCGCCGTGCTCGCGCAGGACGCGCGACACGGACTCGACCGACGCCTGCCGGTGCAGCAGCGCCACGCAGAGGTCGACGGCCCGCGCGGCCATCGCCCTGGTCGAGTGAACCTTGGTCGAGTGAACCATGGTCGAGTGAACCTTGGCCGAGTGAGCCCGCACAGCAGCAGCGTAGACCCACCCGCCCGTCCGGCTCAGCCGATCAACCGCCGCACGCGGCGAAGACGAAGCTGTCCTTCAGCACGGTGTAGCGGTCCCTGACGGTGACCGCGCCCGTCTCGGTGTCGATCCTGACGATGGTCATCGTGGTGCCCTTGGAGCCGGAGGCGGCCAGGTGGGCCGTCACCTGGGAAGCGCCCGTCCAGTCCACCATCTGGACGGGCGCCCGCGGCAGGCCGATCCGCCGGCGCTCGACGACCTGGTCGGTCTCCATGTCGTACGTCACCAGCTCCGGCTTGCCGCCCTGCACCACGGCGGCGACGGTCCGCCCGTCGGCGGCCAGCGCCTGCGGCCCGTTCGCGGCGACGAGCTGGGGCGGCGTGGCGCGCAGCAGCTCCTCGCCGGTCTCGTCGTGGACGACCAGGTCGGTGGCGTTGTCCTCGCCGTCGGCGGTCGCGAGCAGCTCGTCGCCGTCGTAGCTGAAGCCGAGCACGTTCCGGCCGGCGGGGACGGTTCCGACGCGGGCGCCGGTGGCGGTGTCGAAGACACGGGTGCTCCGCGGCTTGTCGCCGTCGATGGAGACGGCCAGCCGGGCGCCGTCGTCCGAGAGCCGCAGCAGCAGCGCGTCCTGGCGCACGCGGGGCAGCGCCGTGGCGGGCAGCAGCCGGACGCCGCCGCCCAGGGTGCGTACGGCGAGCCGGTTCGCCTTCGTGAAGTACGCGACCTTGCGGCCGTCGCCGCTCACCGCGATCGGGGCGGGGAAGTAGGTCAGCTCCCTGCCCTTGGCGTCGCGGGCCGCCCCTTGGGCGTCCGGCAGGGTGGTGACCTTGCCGCTGTGCAGCACGAGCCGCCAGTCGCCGCACGGCCGGGCCTGCCCGTCGCGGGTGGCGCAGCTCTTGATGGAGGCGTACCTGATGCTGTCGGCCCCGTGATGGGGAGCCGCGTGGGCCGGGAGGGCGGCGGGCCAGGCGAGGGCCGCCGCCGTGAGGGCCGCGAGGATCGTCGTTCTCATGCCGGTCACTCCCCCGCCGTGTAGTAGGCGTACGCGTCCTTGGTGATGGTGTAACGGTCGATCTGCCGGGCCTCGCCGGCGCGCGGGTCGGCGGTCAGCACCCGTATCACCGCCGGTTTCCCGTTGTCGCCGCGCTGGGTGATCACCCGCAGCGTCCCGTCGGGGACGTAGTGGAGCGCGTACGGCGACTCGCCGCGGCCCAGCGGCAGGTCCAGGGCCGGGGAGACGTCGCCGGTGTCGAGGTCGTACAGGCGTACCCGGTCGGGCCGCTTCGCGGTCTCGTCGCCGGTCACGAGGTAGGCGACCGTCCTGCCGTCCGGGGCGAGGGCGTGGAGCATGGCGTTGGCGACGGCCTGGGGCGGCGTGCCGGCGACCGGGGACCCGTCGCCGAGCGGGTACGCCCGCAGCGCCGTGGTGTGGTCGGCCCGGTAGCGGAAGGCCAGCACCGCGCCGCCGTCGCCGCTGAAGCCGAGCGCGTCGTCGCCGGCGGGCAGCTCGGCGACCGCGCCGGTCGCGACGGTGACCACCTTGGAGGGCAGGCGGGAAGGCTGGTCCTCGTAGTCGATGAGCAGCTTGTCGCCGGTGGGCGACAGCTCGATCTGCAGGTCGTCGGTGCCGAACGCCTTGGGCCGCAGCCCGGCGGGCAGCACCGTGGCCGGGCCGCCGACGCGGCGGACGACGAGGCGGTGGTCGCGGGCGCGTTCGTAGGCGATCACGCGGCCGTCGGCGCTGACGACGAACGTGCTCTGGATGCGGCTCTCGACGCCCGCGGCGTCGATCTTGCCGATGGCGGCGTCGCGGACGGTCAGCCGCCTGCCGTCGCGCAGGAGCAGCCGCCAGGGGCCGCAGGGATCTCCGTCGTTGTCGTGTTCGCGATCGGCGCAGGACGGGAGCCAGGCGGCGCGCACGGGCGCCGGCCCCGCGCTGGCGTGGGCGGCGGCGGGCGCGAGACCCGCTCCGCCGAGGACCGCCGCGGTCAGGAGGGCGGCGGTGGCCGAAGGGTGCCTCATAGGGTGGTCCTTTCGCTCACCCGCTTAGACAGTGCGGGAGGGCGGCGGGTTCGTCACGGATCGGCCACGGCCAGGCCGTTCACAGGAGGGTGGACAGGAGCTCGGCGAGGCGGTCCATGGACTCGCGCCCGCCCCGCGCGGCGTCGGCGCGCACGACGGCGTCGCGGGCCTCGACGGACTGGTGCACGGACTGGGCGACGTAGCGGGTGCCGCCGTCCGCCTCCGTCAGCGTGACCGTCTCCAGGGCGACGTCCTCGGGCGTGCCCTCGTACTGCCAGGTCCGTACGTACCGCTCGGGCGCCACGACGTCGTGGTAGACGCCGCGGAAGCCGTACTCGCGGCCCTCGGCGTCGATGTTGACGTAGCGCCAGTGGCCGCCGGGCCGGACCTCCATGCGGTCCACCCGCGTGGCCAGGGAGTGCGGCCCCCACCACCGGGGCACCAGCTCCGGGTCGGTGACGGCGCGGAAGACGACCTCCCTGGGCGCGGCGAAGTGGCGGATCATGACGATGTCGTGCCGTCCGGGCTCGATGACGAACACGGTCTCACCCATCGGTGTCACTCCCTGGTCGCATGCGCCGGATCTCGCGGTCGAGGCGGTCGAAGCGGTCGTCCCACCGGTCGCGGTAGCGGCGGATCCATTCCGATGCGCCGTCCAGCGGCGCGGTCTCCAGCCGGCACGGGCGCCACTGGGCGTCGCGGCCCCGGCTGATCAGCCCGGCCCGCTCCAGCACCTTGAGGTGCTTGGAGACGGCCTGAAGGCTCATGTCGAACGGCTCGGCGAGCTCGTTGACCGTCGCCTCCCCCTCGGCCAGGCGGGCGAGGATGGCGCGCCGGGTCGGGTCGGCCAGGGCGGCGAAGGTCAGGCTGAGCGGGTCGTCGGGCACGAGGTCAATGATCCACGGTGTCGATGGTCCCCGGTGTCGGTGATCCCCGGCGTCAGTGGTCCACGATCGCGCCGCAGGAGATGTTCACGGTGGCCGAGGTCATGGTCCTGGCGCGGTCGGAGGCGACGAACGCGGCCACGTCCCCCACGTCGGCGAGCGTCGCCGCCCGCCCGAGCAGGGTGGCCTCGACGAGGGACGCGGTGATCTCCTCCTTGGGGCCGTAGCCGTCCGGGATGCTCTCGGGCACGCCGCCGGTCACCATCGTGACCACGCGGACGCCGTGCGGGCCGGCCTCGCACGCCCACTGCCTCCGTACGCCCTCCATCGCGTCGAGCGCGACCTTGAACCCGCCGAGCCCCGGCAGCGTCTGCGGCCCTCCGCCGCCGAACATGAGGATCACCCCGGACCTCTGCGGGATCATGTGCCGGACGGCGGCCCTGATGGTGAGGAACTGCGTCCGTACGGCGGTGACGATCGGGCGGGCGAACTCCTCGGCGGTGATCTCCAGCAGCGGCTTCTGCACGTCCCCGACGCCGATGGCGTTGAACGAGACGTCGACGCGGCCGTGCCGGGCGGCGACCCCGTCCACGAGCGCGTCCACGGCGGCCTCGTCGAGCGCGTCCACCTCGGCGACCTCGGCCGTGCCGCCGGCTGCGCCGATGGCGGCGGCCACCGGGTCGAGCGCGGCCCGGGTGCGGCCGGCGAGCACGACCCTGGCGCCCTCGCGGGCGAAGGCGCGGGCGGCGGCGCCGCCGATGGGTCCGCCGCCGCCGTACACGATCGCGGTCCTGTCCTGAAGGAGCATGGTATTCAACCTTTCGGTTAATCAACCGTCAGGTTGAATATAGGCACGCGGACGGCGCCGTCGTCAAGACGGGCAGGAGATCAGAGCGGGCGGCGGCCGGCGAACCCCAGGTCGGTGCGGTGGTACCAGGCCAGCTCGGGCTCGCCCTCGATCCAGCAGAGGCGTACGGACACGCCGTCGAGCACCGCGGGGAAGTCCACCAGGACGGGCGCGACGCCCTTCACCTCGATGCCCCGCTCGGCCCATCCGCCGAGGACGTCCTCGATGCGGGCCTCCAGCGCCTTGATCTCGGGGATGCCGCCGAGCGCGGAGTGGCCGAGCGTCTGCCGGTCGTGGGCGATCTCGGCGAGGTCGGCGCGGGCGGCGACGATCAGCCCGGCGTCGTCGATGATCTCCGGCAGCAGGGCGCGGGCCTCGTCGACGGTGAAGAGGCGGTTCATCGCGCCCACGTTACCGGTTGGGCTCGTAGGCGTGGACGAGCAGCTTCTCCGCGTGGTCGAGGTAGTCGTCGAGATAGGCGGCGGCCTCCTCGCGCCGCCCGGACTCGACGAGCCCGAGCAGCACCCGGTTGCGCTCGACGAACGGTTCGTGGAAGGCCCGCGGGTTGTCCATCACGTGGAAGACCAGCCGCAGCTCGGCCAGGAGCTGGCGCATGAGCTCGTCGATCCTGGGGCTGTCGTTGAGCGAGACGAGGGCCTGGTGGAAGCGGATGTTGGCGGTGCCGACCCGCTGCCAGTCGTCCTCGGCGGCGGCCCGCTCGGCGTCGCGCATGGCCTCCTTGACCAGCGCGAGGGTCTGCGGCGACGGCGGCCGGCGCACGGCCGAGCCCTCCAGCACGCGCCGCACCCGGTAGAGGTCGAGCACGTCCTCGACGGACGGGAGGCGGACGAACACGCCGCGGTTGAGCTGGTGGTCGAGCAGCCGCTCGTGCCCGAGCAGCCGGAACGCCTCGCGCAGCGTGTTGCGTGAGACCCGCAGGGCCTCGGAGATGGCCTCCTCGGAGAGCCGCTGGCCGGGCTGGAAGAAGCCCTCGCTGATGCGCTCACGCAGGATGTCGGCCACCCGCTCGGCCGTGCTGCTGCGCCCCAGGCGCGGCCGGTCCTGGGAGAGATCGGCGACGAGGTCGTCCACCTTCACAGGAAATCATGGGACAAAACTCTTGTCGAATTGTTGAACGATCCTTACGTTGAAATCATCCCCCTGATGAAGGAGCATCGGATGGCAGGCTCCACGCAACAGACCCGGCGGGTGATCCTCGCCAGCCTGATCGGCACCTCGCTGGAGTGGTACGACTTCTTCCTCTACACCACGGCCGCGACGCTGGTCTTCCCGCAGCTGTTCTTCCCGTCCCTCGATCCGTTCAACGCGACGCTGGCCTCGCTGACCACCAACGCGGTGGCCTTCGTGGCCCGGCCGCTCGGCGGGGTGGTCTTCGGTCACTTCGGCGACCGGGTGGGCCGCAAGACCGTGCTGGTCGTGACGTTGCTGGTGATGGGCGTCTCGACGTTCCTCATCGGCGTGCTCCCCGGGTACGCGAGCGTGGGGATCGCGGCGCCGATCCTGCTGGCGCTGCTGCGCTTCGTCCAGGGCCTCGGGCTCGGCGGCGAGTGGGGCGGCGCGGTGATCATGTCACTGGAGCACGGCGACGGGCGGCGGCGCGGCTTCAACGCGAGCTGGCCGCAGGTCGGCGTCCCCGCCGGGTACGTCCTCGCCACCGGCCTGCTGACGCTGCTGTCCTTCGTCCAGTCGGACGCGGCGTTCCTGTCGTGGGGGTGGCGGGTGCCGTTCCTGCTGTCGGGGGCGCTGGTGTTCGTCGGCCTGTGGGTGCGGCTCAAGGTCACCGAGTCGCCGCTGTTCGCCGAGGTCGAGCAGAGCGGGGCCAAGGCGCGGATGCCGCTGGTCGAGGTGCTGCGCACGCACCCGCGCGCGCTGCTGTCGGCCTTCACCGCCCGCATCGGGGTGGACGTGGCGTTCTACACCTTCACCGCGTACATCATCGTCTACCTGACCGGGCAGCTCGGCCTGCCGCGCTCGTACGCGCTGAACGCCGTGCTCATCGGCTCGGCGCTGCAGCTCGCGCTGATCCCGCTGTTCGGCGCGCTGTCGGACCGGCTGGGGCGGCGGCCGGTGTACCTCGCGGGCGTCGTCGCGGCGGCGGTGTGGGCCTTCGCGTTCTTCCCGCTGCTGGACACGAAATCGTTCCCGCTGATCGCGCTGGCCGCGGTGGTGGCGCTGGTGACGCACGCCGCCATGTACGGGCCGCAGGCGGCCTTCATCGCCGAGCTGTTCAGCACCCGGCTGCGCTACAGCGGCGCGTCCATGGGCTACCAGGTGGCCGGGATCGTCGGCGGCGCGCTGGCGCCGATCATCGCGCTGCAGCTCTTCGAGGCGTACGGGAGCACGGTGGCGGTGTCGCTGTACGTGGTCGCCGCCCTGGCGGTCACCGCCGTGGGCCTGGCCATCGCGCCGGAGACCCGCGACCTGGACCTCGCCGCCGCGCCGGAACCCGGCTCCCGGCCGGTAGGACCGCTCGCCTGACCTTCCCTCTTCCTTCTGTCTTCTGTCTTCTGCCTTCTGCCGCGAGAGCGCGGGCGGCGGCTGCCAACGCCGCCCGCGCGGGCGGCCAGGGCGGAGGCCCTCACGGTGACGGGACGGCGGGCACGTCCACCGGCCGGCGGGCCCGCCACCGCCCCTTGAACGCCGCCGTCGACGCCAGGAACACCACCTGCCCGGCGAGCGCCACCCCGAGCCAGGTCTGCCAGCCGGACGCCTCGACCACCATCGGCGAGACCACCAGCAGCGCCACGATCATAACGCGGACGACCATGCCCCAGATGCCGAGCGCGGAGCCCTGCAGCCGGGACTCGACGTCCTCGGCGTTCTCGGAGAAGCTGGCCATCCACGGCACGTACGCGATGCCCATGAACAGGTAGAGCAGCGCGTAGACGGCGGTGACCTGGCCGGCGGGGACGCCGGGCCCTATCAGCGCGATGAAGTAGCCGAGCGCCGCCACGGTCAGCACGGTCCCGGCGGCGATGAACGGCTTGCGCAGCTGCAGCCGGCCGGACAGCCGGCCGACGACGACCACCGCGACGGCGTTGAGCACGATGCCGAGCGCGACGACGCGGTTGGCGGCGGCCGGGTCCATGCCGAAGCCGCCGCTGAGTATCGTCTGCCCGAAGATCGCGAACGTCCAGTAGAGGACCTGCCAGCCGGTGTTGCCGAGGACGTGCGCCCACAGGTGCGGATGGCGGAACAGCTCGGCGAGGCGGGCGCGGTAAGCGGGGTTCCCCTCCTCGGCCTGGCTTCTGGCCTGGGCCTCGTGGTGCATCACCTCGGCCCGCAGCGCCGCCGACGGCTCGGCGATCTTCCAGATGATGACCGCGCACAGGCTCAGCGACACGACGCCCATGATGATCGCCTGCGAGCGCCAGGAGTTGCCGAACAGCGGGAGCGTGAAACCCGCGATGGCGGAGGCCAGGAAGGACGCCCCCACCGGTCCCCACGTCCAGAACGCGAACGCCTGGGCCCGTCCCATGCGGGGCGAGAAGTCGCGTACCAGGGAGGCGGTGATCGTGATGCCCGCGCCCTCGATGAACAGCATGAGGCAGCGCACCCAGAACAGCCCGGCGACGCTGTCCACGGTGGCGAGCAGGAAGTTGCACGCGGCCGTGATCGTCAGGGTGGGCACCAGGATCGTGACCCGGCCCCACCGGTCGGACAGGATGCCGCCGAACCCCGCCGACAGCCCGCCCACCAGCACCGACAGCGCGGCGATCTGGCCGTAGACGGTCAGCGACATGTCCAGGTCCTGCATGAGCAGCGGCAGGATGGTGGCGATCGTCGTCTCGAAGTTGGCGACCAGGCTCGCCAGCACCGCGACGGACAGCAGGAAGATCCGGCGGCGGCCCACCGGATAGACACTCAGCTCGCGTACATAGAACGGCTTGTGACGGACACGGAACGGCTTCATTCCCGGCCTCCGGCGGTGGTTTCCAGCCTTCCGTTTCGCCCGCCCAAGTCAACGAGCGGCGCGATCACGATGTGATCTCGATCACTGCCCCTGCGTCGTGACGGAATCGCCATCTATTCACGGAACACGGCGCATGGAATAGGCATAAACTGCGCGCCTGTGAGCCTGCCTGTACGTGAACGTTCCCCTCGCCCGGGCGGCGGTCGCCACCGCCGTCCCGTGCCCACGTCCCTGCCGCCGGACGCGCCCATGCTCGTGCTCGCCACCCCCGGCGACACCTCCGGCGTGGCGGAGGAGATCGCCGCCGTCGTGCGCGTCGACAACCCGCAGATCGAGGTACGGCTGACGAGCGTCGCCGACCTGGCGGACGCGCTGCCCGGCGGACGCGAGGCCGTCGTGGTGCCGCTGCTCACCTGGGAAGACCCCGTCGTCATGGCCGAGATCGGCAAGGCCGTCGCCGCCACCGGCAGCGGCGCCGTGGTGACCGACGCGCTCGGCCCCCACCCGCTGCTGGCCGAGGCCCTGCACATCCGGCTGGCCGAGCGCGGGCTCGCCCGCGCCGACCGGGTGCGCCTGCTCAACATCTCCAGTCCCGTCGACGCCGTCATCCTCGGCACCGTCGGCGGCGAGCGCGCGGTGCGGGCCGTGCAGGCCACCGCGGTGCTGCTGGCCTCCCGGCTCACCCTCCCGGTCGTCGCCGCCTCGCTCGACACCGAGCCCGGCGTGAGCGTGGCCGCCCAGCGGCTGCGCGCGGCCGGCGCCGAGCGGCTGGCGATCGCCCCCTGCATGATCGGCCACGAGGCGCCCGCCGGGATCGTCGAGCGCGCCGCCGAGCAGATCGACGCCGGGCACGCCGAGCCGCTCGGCGCGCACGGCGCGGTCGCCGAACTTGTCGCCCGAGCTTACGGTAGTCAACTCGCCACTTGACAAGGGCTTGTGAAGATCGCGGGAATCGCGTTACCGTCTGCGCATGCGGCGCGTGGTATGCAACGGTTTGCGACTCGGCCTTCGTGATGTCACGGAGGCCGACGTCCCCGCCTTGCACGCCGTCTACGGCGACCCCGCCGCCACCCAGCACATGCCGTTCGCGCCCCGTTCGCCGCGGGAGGTCGCCGATCTCGTCGGGCAGGCCATGGAGGCCGCCCGCGCCGAGCCGCGCCTGCTGTACGTGCTCGCCGTGGTGGACGCCGAGCACCGCGACGTGATCGGCGTGGCCCGGCTGCGCATCGAGCCCGAGCATCCGCACAGCGCCGAGATCGGCTTCGGCCTCCACCCGCACCAGTGGGGGCGCGGCATCGGCACCGACCTGGTGCGCCTGCTGCTGTCGTTCGGGTTCAAGCAGCTCGGGCTGCACCGCATCTGGGGCGCCCGCGCCCCCTCCAACCTGCCCGCGCAGCTCGCCATGCTGACCGCCGGCATGGTCGAGGAGGGCCGCATCCGGCACCATATGCGTACGCCCGCCGGGTGGCGGGACTCCGTCGTGCACTCGGTGCTGGAAGACGAATGGACCGAACGCTAGCGGCTTTTCGAGAGCGGCCTATTGTTTCGCCTTCTGTCAAGGAAGGCCCGTCCATTCCCTGGCCCTTTCCCGGCACCGGTCAAGTCCCCGCGGAATTGTCGGTGCGGCATCCTACGATGAGCCTCCTCACGGAGGGATGGCCTGATGCTCGACTCGCTGATCGTGCCGTTGTTCGTCACCACGGACCTGCCGCCTGACGCCGACCTGGCCGGGTTCGGCGAGCTGCTCGCCGAGACGGTGCGCGAGCTGGGCGACGGCTACCCGGGATCCCTCGCCGGCCGGGTGTTCTGGCTCGACCGCCCCGTGCTGCCCGAGCAGCGGCCCGCCGCCGAGGGCGAGCTCCGCTTCGCCGGCATGCTGGGTCACCTCACCGCCACCGGGGCCGGCCACACCGTGCGCGAGGTGGTCGGCGACGTCCGGCGCGCGGTCGGCGCCGCCGTGACCGCCCGCTACGGTGACGTGGGCGTCGCACCGGCCGTCTTCGCCATCCGCGACCAGGACGTCCGCGAACGCACCCCCGACACCGCCCTCCCACTCCACACTGCGACCTCGACGCTTTCCCACCTGTAGGTGAGCCGGGCAACGCGCCCACGGGTCAGCCCAGGCTGAGCCACGCACACGCGTCAACACCGGCTGAGTCGTGCTTGCCGAGGCGGCTGCGGGAAGGTCACGCAGCCCGCTGTCGCATGCGGGCCGGCAGCAGGCCGGCTGCGCGCGTCATCGCAGCCAGGAGCAGGTGCGTGCGCGTCAGTGGGGCAGGCCGAGCAGCACGTACGGCGCCCAGAGCTCGGGCTCGGTGGCCCCGTACAGTTCGCGTAGCGCCAGCACCTCATCGCGCAGCGCCTGGGCGGGGTCGGCGCCCGCTCGCGTACGGGCGTGCAGGTCGCGTAGGAGCGCTCGCGTGATCTCGGCGGCGGGCGGCCACAGGGTGAGGAGCACGGCGCGGGCGCCCGCGTGCAGGAACGCCTGCCCGAGCGCCGCAAGCCCGTCACCCGCGCCGGGGCCGCCCGCGCAGCCGGTGAGGACGACGAGGCGGGCCCGTACGCGCAGGCTCATGAGCCGCCTGGCGGTCAGCACCCCGTCGGCCAGCCGCACACCCGCGCCCAGCGGGTCGCGCGGATCGCTCACCACGGCGGCGGCCAGGTCCACGACGTCCCAGCTCCCGGCCAGGTGAGCGGAGGTGGCGGCGCGGCCGGTGCGCGGCTCGGCGCCGAGCAGGGCGGCGGTCCCGGCGTCCGCCTCCGTGCCGTGAGCCATCACCAACGACGGACCGCCCGCGCGGACCGGGACGTCGCGGGCCAGCCGGGCCAGGACGGCGGCGGAAGGGGCGTACGTCACCGGGCAGCGCTCGATCAGCGGCGGGCCGCCATCGGGGGCGAGGGCGTGCAGCGGCACGCGGTGCAGCTCGCGGTGCGGCAGCAGGTGCAGCATGGACAGGTCGTCACCGAGCTCCCGGAGCGCGTCCCCCAGCAGCAGGTCCGCCAGGCGGCGCCACAGGTCGAGCCGGCGCCTGCGGGCGGCGAGGTCGAGCAGCCCGGGACGCCCGCCGTCGATCCCGGCCACGAACTCGGCCACCAGCGCCGCATCGGCGGCGGACCCGAACGCGCGTGGCTCGGCCCAGCCGGTGCGGTGCGCGAGCACGGTGACACCGCCCGCGCCCACGTGGAACCCGAGAAGCCCGGCCGGCTCGCCCCGCGCGACCAGCGCGTCCAGCTCGGCTCCCGTCAGCGGGGCGGCCCGCCGCGCGGCCACGTGCCCGGGAGCGAGGGGCTCCAGATGCCGCCACGACGTCGTCTCCAGCTCCTCACGTACGGCGTGGGCGCGACGCACGAGCGCGGCGGCCCGGACGGGATCCCGGGCACGCCCGGCCGCCGCCATCAGGGCCCGGGCCCGGCCGAGGTCGCGCTCCTCGCGCTCCAGCAACTCCGGGGGGACGCCGGGCGGCGCCGGCCACCGCCCGTCGCCCAGTTGCCCGGCCAGCGACCGTGCCTTGACCTGCTCGGCCCGCGCCCACGCCGCCCCGCCACGACCCAGGCGTACGGCGAGGGAGACGGCACGGTCGAGCACGCCCCCCTGCCCGTCCCGACCAGAACGCGATGAGCTGGCGAAGGGGGTGGAGTGGGGCGCGGCGGGCGCTGGGCCGGCGGCGGGGGCGGGGTGGGGCGTGGCAGGCACCGAGCCACTGAAGGGGAGCAGGTCGGGCGTGCCAGGTACTGGGCCGGCGAAAGGGGCTAGGTCAGGCGGGGTGGGCACCGAGTCGCCGAAGGGGGCGGGGTGGGGCGTGGCGGGGGCCAGGCCGGCGGAAGGGGCGAGGCGGGTGCTGGTGGGCGTCAGGGTGGCGAGGTCGGAGGCGTGTTCGGCGTCCGTGAGGGCGGCGGCGGGGTCGCCGAGCTGGGTGGCCGCGTCCGCTCGGCGTTCGAGGGCGAACACCAACGCCGGGTCGTGCCCCAGGTCCTCCAGCAGTTCGACGGACCGGGACAGCCGCTCGTGCGCCCGGCCCGGGTCGCCGGCGGCGAGGTCCAGCGCGCCGAGAGCGGCCAGCGCGAGCCCCTCCCCGCCGCCGAACCCGATCCGTCGCGCCAGGCCGGCCGCCTCCTCCAACTGGTCGGCGGCAGCCGGTGAGGACGCCGCAGCGAGACCAGAGGACGACGCCGACGCCGACGGCAGGGTGCCGAGGGCGATCAGGGTAAGGACCGTGCCCCGGTCGTCGCCCGTCTCGCGGTGGACGGCCAGCGCGCGTTCCAGCAGAGGACCGGCCTGGGCCGGCTCGCCACACAGGACGTGTACGAGGGCCAGGTCGGCACAGTCGTCCCCGAGGCCCGTCCGCTCGGTCAGCTCCTCGCGGAGCGTGATGGCGTCCCGGTAGCGGGCGGCTGCGGCGTCCAGCTCGCCGAGCTCGAGGTGCAGGGAGGCGCGGCCGGACAGCAGAGGGGCGCGAAGGGCGCGCCAGGCCGGAGCCGTCGTGAGCGTCAGGCCCTCGTCGTACGCGCGGGCGGCGTCCGTCCAGCGGGCCTGGTCGGCGAGGGCGCGAGCCAGCGCAATCAGGGCGTGGACCAGGGGCGCGGGGAGGGCCGGGCCGGCGTCGTCGCGGGCCAGTTGTACGGCGCGGGTCAGATGGCCGATGGCCTCGTCGGGACGGCCGAGGGCGTGCGCGGCGGCCCCCAGGTTGCGCAGGTGCTCGATCCGACGGGCGTCGCGCAGCTCGCAGCCCTCGGCGGCGTAGCTGTAGGCGGCGGTGAGGTCGCCGAGGGCCAGGCAGTACGGGGACAGCTTGGCGAGAAGGTGGGAACGATCCTGTGGAAGGAGCGGGGCGGCGGCACCGTAGTCGTCGTCGCCCCAGCCGGGCGGGCGGCCCAGCCTGTCCTCATGCCGCCGGGGGTCGCCGGCGGGAGCTTCGGGGCGGGCCTGGGCCAGGGCCTGCTCGGCCATGGCGCGGGCCAGCGGGAGATCGCCCGTGGACTCGGCCTCCTCCAGACGTAGCCACGTCTCCAGGCGTTCGGCGGCGGCCGGGCCGATCGCCTGCACGCGGTCGCGGCCGGCCCGGAGAGTGGTGACGGCCTCGGCCAGGGTGGCCCGGCCGTGCGCGAGGTCGCCGAGAGCGAGCTGAACGGCGGCCACCCGGGCGAGGACGTCCGCGTCCAGCCCGCCCGACGCCGCCATGGCCGCCACGATCTCGAACGGCGCCGCCCCCGCCCACCGGGCCTCCTGTCCGGAGGGCGATGAGGCAGACGGCTGGGAGGTGGGCTCCTGTCTGGGCGGCGATGGGGGGAGAGGCGGTGGCGCGGGAGGCGACGGGTCGGACGGCGATCCGGTGAAAGGCGCCCCGGTGGAGGACGACCCAGTGGACGACGGCCAAGTGGGAGACGACCCGACGGAGGACGCCCCGGTGGTAGGCGGCCAGGTGGCCGGCAACCCGACGGGGGACGACCCGGAGGAGGACGACCCGGAGGAGGACGACCCGGAGGAGGACGACCCGGAGGAGGACGACCCGGAGGAGGACGACCCGGAGGAGGACGACCCGGAGGAGGACGACCCGGAGGAGGACGACCCGGAGGAGGACGACCCGGAGGAGGACGACCCGGAGGAGGACGACCCGGAGGAGGACGACCCGGAGGAGGACGACCCGGAGGAGGACGACCCGGAGGAGGACGACCCGGAGGAGGGTTGGAGGGAGGGGGTGAGGGTGGTGAGGCCGGATTCCAAGGCCGTGCGGGCGCGGCGGTGTTCGCCGCGTTCCTCCAAGGCGAAGCCGAGCCGGAGGGAGGCGAGGGCGGCGAGGTGGGGCTGGGCGGCGGTGCGGAAGCCGGTGACCGCCTGTTCCAGGGCGTCGATCTGGGCGGGCAGGTCGCCGAGGCGGGCGGCGAGCGAGGCCAGGCGGTCCCGTACGACGGCTTCCTTCAGCGGGTCGGCGGCGGCCAGGCCGAGGGCGGCGCGCAGGCGTTCCCCGGCGGCCAGGAACTCCCCCAGGCGTTCGTCCAGGACCGCCCGGTGCAGGGTGGCGAGGAAGAGGGCGTTCAGGTCGCCGTCGGAGGCGGCCAGGTCGAGGGCGCGGTCCAGCTCCGTGGCCGCGTCCTCCGGCAGGTCGAGGGCGGACAGGGCGGCGGCGCGCATGGTCAGGGCCGTCGCCTCCTTGCCGGGGGCGCGCAGCCGGGCGAACGCCTCGGCCGCCGCCCCGAACTCCTCCAGCGCCCGCCCGGCCTCCCCCTGCCCGTAGGCGAGCGCGCCGAGGTTGTAGCGGACGGCAGCCGAGCCGTCCAGGTGCCCGATCGCCTGGTACTCCTGCTCGGCCAGCTCGAAGGCCGCCCGCGCCGCCGCCGGGTCGCCGGTGGCGCGGCGGCGCTGGGCGATGCGGTACCACTCGTCGGCGGGCTCGCGCCGACTGCCCCGGCGTCGTACGACCTCGACCAGGCGGGCCTCGCACGCGGCGGCCCGCTCGTGGTGCCCGCGTACGGACAGCAGGACGGCGTGCGCGTCCAGCGCGCGGCAGGCGTCCTCCCAGGCGCCGGTGGCCTCCAGCTCGATGGCGCAGGCGGCGATGCGTTCCCCGGCGGCGGTGAGGTCGCCCTGGTCGACGGCGGCACGGGCGGCCGGGACCAGCACCAGGGCCGCCTCCCTCGACTCCCCCAACGCCAGGTACAGCTCGCGGGCGCGGGCCGCGCAGGCCAGGGCGGCGGCGGGGTCCGCGGCGGCCAGGTACGCCTCGGCGGCCCGCAGCTGGTGGGCCGCCTCGCCGGCGCTCAGCCCGGCTCCCGCGCACAGGGCGATCGCCCGCAGGTGCTGCTCGACGGCCCCCTCGGGGTCGCCCGCGCGCAGCAGGACGGCGCCCAGGTGGCCCAGTTGCTCCGCCTCGGCCGGGATGTCGCCGAGCGTGCGGTGGACGGCGGCGGCTCGTTCGAACGCCTCGGCGGCGCGGGCGGGGTCGTTCAGGTGGTCGTGGTTGACGCCCTGGAGGGACAGGGCGTGCGCGGTACGGGCCCGGTCGCCCTCCTCGTCGAAGGCGGCGGCGGCGCGGGCGAGCACGGCGCCGGCGGTGCGGCGGCGACCGGCGCCGGCCAGCCGGAGCCCGGTCTCCAGGAGGAACGCGCCACGGCCGGCGTCCCCATGCGGGCCGGGGGCGCTCGCCGTGGGGTGGCGTTCGGCGTACGCGAGGAGTTTGAGCGTCAGGGACTCGTCGGACGTCTGGAGGGCGAGGTCGGCAGCGGCCCTGGCGAGGTGTTCGTCGACGGGCAGCCGGGCGGGGTCGGTGAGCAGGACGTCGAGCTGCGCCAGCAGGTCGGGGTCGCCGTCCCTGGCGAGGGCCAGGGCCTCGCCGAGGTCGCGCGGGTCGCCGCCGTGGGAGAAGCGGGCGAGCAGGGCGCGGGAGAGCAGGCGGTGGGCGGGGGTCTGGTCGCGGGAGCTCTTCACGGCCAGCTCGGCGGCCTGGCGGGCGGTCAGCACCGCGCCGTCGAGGTCCTCCGCGCGGTACGGCGCGACGGCCTGGCGGGCGGTCGGCACCGCGCCGTCGAGGCCCTCGGCACGGTGCGGCGCGGCGTCCTGGTGGGTGGCGCGCCAGCGGAGCAGCTCGGAGAGCAGCGTGTACGCCTCCAGCCGCGCCGTCAGCCGGTCGCCGGTGGCCAGGGACTCGCGCAGGGCGGCGATCGCCTCGGCGGCGGTGGACGGGGTGAGCCGGAGGCGCAGGGCGCGGGCGAGCAGGAGCAGCGCGTCGGGGCGGGCCGGGTCGTCCACGGCGTGGGCGGCCAGGGCGGTACGGGCGGCGGTTACCGGGGCGGCGGGGTCGCCCCCTGTGGTCAGGGTGCGTTCGAGGATGGTGGCGGCGAGGTCGGTGAGGAGCCTCGGGCGGTCGGGGTGGCCGGGCGGGACCTCCCGGGTGGCCTCGCGGAGGGTTTCGACGGCGACGTCGAGGTCCTGCTGCGCGCCGGTCGCCTCGTAGCGGCGCCGGCGCCGCTCACCGAGCAGGGCGAGGCGGGCGAGCGGGTCCGCGGAGAGCCGCCGGGCCAGCTCGAAGGTGGCGCGGTACGCGACCCGCTCGCCGGTGAGGGGTAGGGGGGCGGCGGGAGAAGCGTTCGATGAGGGGACGGGTGGCAGGGCCCCGCTCTGGCCGGCGTCCCGGACGACAGGCTGCGGGGCCTCCCCTCGGTGGACGTCCCCCGCGACGGGCGGCAGGCCCCCGTCCCGGTCGGCTTCCCTGACAACGGGCGGCAGCGCCCCGCCCTGGCCGGCCTCCCGGACGACGGACGGCAGGCCCCCAACCTGGCCGGCCTCCCCGACGACGGACGACAGGCCCCCAACCTGGCCGGCCTCCCCGACGACGGACGGCAACGCCACGCCCTGGCCGGCCTCCCCGACGACGGACGGCAACGCCCCGCCCTGGCCGGCCTCCCGGACGACGGACGGCAACGCCCCGCTCTGGTCGACGTGCCGGACGACGGGCGGCAGGGCCTCGCCCCGGTCGACGTCCCGGTCGACGTCCCGGGTGGCGGGTGGCAGGGGCGCGCCCTGGTCGGCGTCCCCGATGGCGGGACCACCGGGTGCGGCGGGCCCGCCTGTGGTGTCGGGGCCGTCCGTGGCGTCGGGATCAGCCGAGGAGGCGGGGCCGTCCCAGGTCGCGGTGCCGGGCGGGAAGTCCGCAGCGGGGGCGGGGAGCCCGAGGGCCTGGAACATCTCGTGGCCGGCCTCCAGCGACCGTTCGTCCCCCGTCACCACGTACCACTCGACCAGCCCCACCGCGTACGGCCCCAGCACCCCGGGATGCGCCCACCGCTCGTGCCAGAAGTCGAGCGCGCACTGCCCCACCCGGATGAAGGCGAGCAGGTCGTCGTCCAGGCAGGAGCGGGCGGCGCGGGCCTGGGCGAGGCCGACGAGGCTGAGCAGCGCGCGGGAGCGTTCGCGGGTGCCGGGCTCGGACTCGGCGGCCGACAGGTACGCCCGTACCAGGTCCTCGTCGTCGGGCACGGCCAGGGCGAGCGCGGCGGCCAGCTCCGCCAGGTGGGCGGCCTCGCCGGGGGCGGCGAGCGCGGCCCGGAACAGCACGTGCACGGCGTCGTCGAGCAGCTCCCGCTCCCCCGTCCGCCCGTGCAGCCGGACGAGCCCGCCACCGAGCAGGGCCAGCGCGCCGGGCGCCCAGGACGGGTCGGCGGAGCGCATGGCCTGCTGGAGCAGCAGCTCGCCGAGCCGGTCGGCGGCGTCGGCGGTGAGCTGGGCGGCGGCCCGCCCGACGAGGGCGTGCACGAGCAGCCCGACGTGCCGGTACGCCGCCGGGTCCACGTGCCTGAACACCTCCTCGACGAGCCCCGCCCAGGTGCCGGCCGCGTCGGCGGACGGCACGTGGGCCCCGCGCAGCTTCTCCGGCAGCCGCGCGGGGTCGAGCACGGCCACGGCGGCGAAGAAGGCTCCCGCGACGGCGGCGTCCTGGCTGGTACGCGGGTCGAGGCGGTACCGGGCGAGGTGGAGCACGCCGATCAGCCGCCAGGTGGCGGCGTCGGAGCGGTCGCCGGCGCAGGCCAGCATCGCCTGCTCGGCCTCGATCAGCGCCGCGGGATCCCAGATCAGCTCGGGATCCGCGGCCTGCTCGAACCGCTCGATGCGGGCGGCCAGCGTCTCGGCCGGATCGGTCATGGGCACAGGCTCTCACCGGCGCGCCCGTGCGTACAGTTCGGGGCGGGGCCCGCGCTGTGCGGGGGCAACTCTTCGTACAGACGCCGGGGGCGGCGGTGCAGGGTTCTTGCTGGTGGGTAGGTCGCGGGCATGCTCTATGGCAAGGAACATGTCCGGCGTTATCAGGAGACCGACGGCGCGGAGGGGCACGACTGGAACAACACCACCGTCCTGCTGCTGACCACGAAGGGCCGCAACTCGGGCCGGCCGTACACCACACCGCTGATCTACCAGCGCCACGGCGACGTCTACCTGGTCGTGGCCTCGTACGGCGGCGCGCCCGACGACCCGCAGTGGTTCAAGAACCTGCGGGCGGACCCCGAGGTCGAGGTGCAGGTGAAGGGCGAGAGGTTCGCGGCGCGGGCCCGCCCGGCCCGGCCCGAGGAGAGGCCGGAGATGTGGCGGGTCATGACGGCGACGTGGCCGCAGTACGACGAGTACCAGGAGAAGACCGACCGGGAGATCCCGATCGTCGTCCTGGAACGCGCCTGAGGTGACCTCGCGGGCGGGAGCGGACCGCCCCGCCCGCGACGCGCGTCACAGCGTGGCGTAGAGCTCCATGGTGCGGTGGGCGATGCGCTCCCACGAGAAGTGCTCCACCGCCCGTGCCCGTCCCGCGAGACCCATGGCACGGGCCCGTGCGGGGTCGCGCAGCAGCGTGTTGACCCGCTCGGCCAGGTCGGCGGCGAAGCGGTCGGGGTCGTGCGGGGTGCCGTCGCGCTCCTGCGAGACGGGCACGAGCAGGCCGGTCTCGCCGTCGGCCACGACCTCGGGGATGCCGCCGGTGGCCGTCGCGACGACGGCGGTCTCGCAGGCCATCGCCTCCAGGTTGACGATGCCCATGGGCTCGTAGACCGACGGGCACACGAACACCGCGGCGTGCGTGAGAAGCTGGATGACCTGCGGCTTCGGCAGCATCTCCTGGATCCAGTGGACGCCGTCGCGGTCGAGGTCGCGGACGAGCCCGCTCACCTCTGCGGCGATCTCGGGGGTGTCGGGCGCGCCTGCGCAGAGCACGAGCTGGGCGTCGGGGTCGAACGAGCGCGCCGCGTGCAGCAGGTGGACCAGGCCCTTCTGGCGGGTGATGCGACCGACGAAGATGACGTACGGGCGGTCGGGGTCGATGCCGTGCCGGGCGAGGACGTCGGTGCCGGGGTCGGGGGCGTACTCGGCGGTGTCGATGCCGTTGTGGATGACGGTGACCTTCTCCGGCGCGATCTCGGGGTAGGCGGCCAGCACGTCGCGGCGCATGCCGGCCGAGACCGCGATGACGGCGTCCGCGGCGGCCAGGGCGGTGCGCTCGGCCCAGGAGGAGATCGTGTAGCCGCCGCCGAGTTGCTCGGCCTTCCACGGCCGCAGCGGCTCCAGGCTGTGCGTGGTGATGACGTGGGGGACGCCGTGCAGGAGTTTCGCGACATGCCCGGCAAAGTTGGCGTACCAGGTATGGGAGTGGACGATGTCGGCTCCCTCGCAGGCCGCGGCCATCTCCAGGTCGACGCCGAGCACCTGCAGGGCCGCGTTGGCCTTCTCCAGCCCGCCCGGCACCCGGTATGCCGAGACGCCCGGTTCGGCACGGTCCGCGCCGAAACAGCGCACCCGTACGTCGGCCAGCGGACGCAGCTCCCGCGCGAGGTATTCCATGTGCACCCCGGCGCCGCCGTACACCTCGGGCGGATACTCCCGGCTGAGTAGATCAACACGCATAGAGACGACCTTACGATCAACGCGACCATGGGGACACAACCGGCGAGCCCGGGCTCGGCGACCCCCGCCGGGCCCGCAAACGGCAAATCGGGACACGAGGGAAGTTAGCCGCGCCGGGATTCGTCGATAGAACGGCCATTTGAGGGTAGCGTCTCGGGCATGAGGTCCCGGAGGGTGCTTGCGGTCGTGCTGGCAGGTGGAGAGGGTAAGAGGCTCATGCCGCTCACGGCGGATCGAGCCAAACCAGCGGTGCCGTTCGGGGGGATATATCGGCTCGTAGACTTCGTGCTGTCGAATCTGGCGAACGGCGGCTTCCTGAAGATCGTCGTGTTGACCCAGTACAAGAACCACAGCCTCGACCGGCACGTCTCGCGCACCTGGCGGCTGTCGGCGATGCTCGGCAACTACGTGACGCCCGTGCCCGCGCAGCAGCGGCTCGGCCCGCGGTGGTTCTCCGGCTCGGCCGACGCGCTGTTCCAGAACCTCAATCTCATCTACGACGAGATGCCCGAGCACGTGATCGTGTTCGGCGCGGACCACATCTACCGGATGGATCCGCGGCAGATGGTCGAGCAGCACGAGGACTCCGGCGCGGACGTGACCGTGGCCGCGATCCGGCAGCCGCTGGCGCTGGCCGACCAGTTCGGCGTCATCGAGACCGACCCCGAGGGGCGCAGGATCGTCGCGTTCAGGGAGAAGCCGAAGGACGCGGTGGGGCTCGCCGACTCCCCCGACGAGGTCTACGCCTCGATGGGCAACTACGTGTTCAAGACGCAGTCGATGATCGACGCGCTGCGCGAGGACGCGCTCGACCCGACCAGCAAGCACGACCTGGGCGGCAACATCATCCCGATGCTGGTCAAGTCGGGCGGCGCCGACGTCTACGACTTCAAGAACAACATCGTCCCCGGCTCGACGGAGCGCGACCGCGGCTACTGGCGTGACGTGGGGACGCTGGACGCCTACTACGAGGCCCACATGGACCTCATCTCGGCGCATCCGGTGTTCAACCTGTACAACGACAAGTGGCCGATCTTCACCGGCCACGACCCGCTGCCGCCGGCCAAGTTCGTCCACAACGAGGGCGACCGGGTGGGGCGGGCCATCGACTCGCTGGTCTCACCCGGCGTGATCGTCTCGGGCGGCACCGCCGTACGGTCGGTCCTGTCGCCGAAGGTGGTGCTCCACTCGCACTCGCTGGTGGAGGACTCCGTGCTGATGGAGAACGTCAAGATCGGTCGGGGCGCGATCGTGCGCAAGGCGATCATCGACAAGAACGTGGTGATCCCCGACGGCGCGCGGATCGGGTTCGACCTCGACTACGACCGTACGCGCTTCGCCCTCACGCGCGGCGGCGTCGTGGTCATCGGCAAGAACGAGATCGTGGACCGCTGAGCGGCGGGTCGCACAGGGAGAGGTCCCGGGGGCGCTGATACGGCCCCGGGACCGGCCCGCTCCAGAAAGTCTCTAGTGACGGTCGTGCTTGGCGGCCTCGTAGCGGTAACCGTTGGCGCCCCAGGTGCGGCCGTGGTCGTCGGGCTCGATCCAGCCCCAGCCGCGGCCCCGGTCGCGGCCGTCCTTGTCGTCCCCGTAGGACGCCTTGTTGAAGTCGCCGTCGAACCCGTGGTCGTAGGCGTCGTCCTCGGACCCGCCCTTGAACCCACGGTGGAACCCACGGTCGGACTTGTCGTCGAACCCGCCGTCGGACCTGCCCTTGAACCCGCGGTCGAACCCACGGTCGAACCCGCGGTCGGACTTGTCGTCGAACCCGCGGTCGAACCGGTCCTTGAACCCGCGGTGGAACCCGTCATCGGAGTCGCGGCCGGACTCACGGTCGGATTCGTGCTCGGACCTGCGGTCGGACCCACGGTCGGATTCGTGGTGGTACCCGCGGTCGGATTCGTGGTGGGACCCGCGGTCGGATTCGTGGTGGGACCCGCGGTCGGATTCGTGGTGGGACCCGCGGTCGGACCGGTCGTCGGCCTCGTCGTCGTCAGAGTCGGAATCGTCGTCGGACCTGCCCCAGCCGTCGTGGTGGTGCCGGTCGTCGTGGTTCTGGCAGGACTTGGACTCCCGGCTCGTGAACCAGATGCGCTCAGCTTCGGCGTCGATGCCGAATGAGTGGGTCTTGTCGCTGGAGCCGAGGTCGCAGCGCTCGTCGGCGTTCGCCGGGCCGGCCATGCCGACGAGCGCGACGGCGGCGGCGAGCACGCCGCCGGCGGCTATGAGGTTACCTTTCACCATTTCTCCCTGTGATCACGATGTGACATCGCTTGTTCACTCTAAGTAGTCAAGGGCGATACGGCGGGTAACGCCACGCGGTGACCTGTGATCACCCATTTGGGCCTTGATGCCGCACCCGTACCCGAACCTGAACCTCAGCGTGCAGGCCGGTCCTGGCCCTGAATGCAGGCCCTGACGGTGGCCAGGTTCGCGCCGCCGGTCGAGCCCGCGTCATAGGAGCGGGTGCGGACGTGAGAGTCGGACTCCTTGTGCCACGGCCGGCGCGGCCCCGGCCGTGGCACTACGTCGTCCTGGTGCTCAGCTTTCTCTTTCGACTTCGTGGGCGAGCCGCTGGTGACGTTCTAGGACGGCAGGCCGGTCTCCGGGGCGACCGTGGCGAGGAAGACGTCCCCGTTGCCGGGACCGCCGGGGCCGTAGGTGAGGCCGGAGACCGCCACCTGGCCGGACGGCGTCGGCGCGGCGTACAGGTTCGGCTCGGCGAACGGGTCCACGGCGTCGTCCCTGGCCGAGCCGAACTGGGCGGCGGCGCGCTGCCCGCCCTTGGCGTCGAGCCGGAGGGTCAGCACGTCGGCGCCGCCCGCCTGGACGCCCACCCGGCCCCGCGTGTGGCCCACGACCTCGACCTCGCCGCCGGGCAGCGCGGCCACGGCGGCCCCCTCGTCGGCGGACGGGGTGGCGAGGGTGTGGGTCCAGCGCCGCTTGCCGCGGGCGTCGTAGGCCGCGGTGTGGGCGTCCCCGTCCACGGCGCCCGTCGCGACGGCCAGGCCGCCGGTGGTGACGGTCACCGCGTTCAGCCGGTCGTCGCCGTCGCCGCCCGCGGTCGTGGCCCACTTACGGGTCCCGTCGGCGGTGCCGAACGCGGCCAGCCAGCCGTCGAGGCCGCCGAGCGCGCTCGTGCCGGGCAGGGCGGCGGTGGCGCTGCCCGTGACGTACAGGTTCGCGGCGTCCGCGGCCACGCCGTACGCCTTGTCCTCGCCGGGGCCGCCGTACTGGCGTAGCCAGGCCAGCTCGCCCGACGGGGTGAGCCGGGCCACGAGGGCGTCCTTGTCGCCGGCGTTGCGGCCGTCGAGGTCGCCCTTGGTGTAGCCGGCCACGTACGCGCCGCCGTCGGGCGCGGCGGCCAGGCCGTAGAGCCGGTCGGCGGCGTCCGGCGCGCCGAACTGGGTGATCCAGCGGACCGCGCCGTCCGGGCCGAGCCGGACCACGAACGCGTCGTCGGCCGTGTTGCCGGGATGCCGGCCGTCGAGGTCGCCCTTGGTGTAGCCGGCGGCCAGCACGCCGCCGTCGGGCAGCGCCGCGACCCCGTACAGGCGCTCGTCGGCGGCCGTGCCGAGCTGCCGGGTCCAGCCGTTCGCGCCGGTACGGGTGATGACCGCGTCGAGGCGGCCGGCGTGCGGCTGGCCGGCTACGGGCCCGCCGGCCGCGTACCCGACCGTGAGCGAGCCGTCGGCGTGGGCGGCGACGCCGCCGGCCCAGTCGGTGGCGGCGGTGCCGTGCAGCGGGGCGGGCAGCCCGGCGGGCGGCGTCACGCTGAGACCCGGGCCCAGCTCGGCCATGGCCTGCTCGAAGGCGGGCGTCCAGACCGTCCAGTCGTGGCCGCCGTCCAGGACGCGGAGCTGGGCGGAGACGGCGGGCGAGCGGCGGGCGGCGTTGTAGAGCGCGGCGGACTCGAAGTCGAGGTCGTGGCGGGCGTCGGCGGGGTCGGGGTTGGCGTACTCGTCGTCGCCGACGGCCACGAACATCCGCACCGGCAGGTCGGGGTCCAGCTTCGGCAGCAGGGCCGGGTAGTTGAGCTCGCGGTAGACGTCGTCGGAGAACTTCGCCGCGCCCTCGCCGAAGGCGCCGTAGTCCCGGGCTGAGGAGTCGCCGGGCGGCAGCGGGGTGTAGACGGCGGGGCTGAGGACGGCGGCGGCGCTGAAGACGTCCTGGTGGGCGAGGGCGAAGCGGAGCGCGCCCGCGCCGCCCATCGAGTAGCCGCCGACCAGCCGGGCCTCGCGGATCGGCGCGGTGCGGTAGGTGGCGTCCACGTGCTCGACCAAATCGTGCGCGAGCGCGGTCTCCACCTTGCGCCCGGGCAGGTCGGAGCCGGTGTAGCGGGAGTCGGTGTACCAGCTTCCGCGCTCGCTCCACGGGGCGTCCGGCATGACGGCGATGACCGGCGGGATGCGCTTGGTCCTGATCAGGTCGTCGAGCACGGTCTTGACGCGGGTCCACGCCTGCATGGTGTCGCCGCGGCCGTGGAGCAGGTAGAGGACGGGGTGGCGGGCGCCGCCCCGGTCGTAGCCGGCGGGCAGGTAGGCGGTGTAGGCGACGGCCTCCCCGCCGAGGGCCGGCGAGGGGGCCGAGCCAGTGGTGAGCGTGCCGCCCGCCCGCGTCTCCGTCTCGCCCGGCGGGGCGAGGAGGGTGAACGTGGTGAGAGCGGCCAGCGCGGCGGCGCCGATCCAGCGAGGCAGGGGCATGGAGCACTTCCGAGGGGAGCCGTAAACGTTTACAGTACGCACCTTGCGGTGTGTTGGGAGAGTTTCCTGGGGTGGGGGGTGCCGTGTCAACAGCTCCCGGGCGGACGGGGCGCGGTGGCGGGCACCCGGAGCACCGGTTCGTTCGTTGTCGGGATGGCCGTCGATCGTCGTCTCTTCTGGAGTCGCACCATGGAAATCACCGGCATCATCTCCGGCCTGATCATCGGCATCGTCATCGGCGCTCTCGGGCGGCTCGTCGTGCCCGGACGCCAGCGCATCCCGATCTGGCTCACCATCCTCATCGGCGTGGTCGCGGCCCTCATCGGGACCGCCATCGCCGCCGCGCTCGGCGTCGCCGACACCAGCGGCATCGACTGGATCGAGCTGCTGATCCAGGTGGCGCTGGCGGCGCTCGGCGTCTCGCTCACCGCCGGCCTGTACGTCAAGCGCCGCCGCGAGTGAGCCGACAGGCGGCCCGGGGCACATCCCCGCGGCCGCCCGTCCCACTCCGCTCAGACCTCGGCCTGGCCTAGGCCCGGCGCGGGGTCACCACTCGTCGTCGCCGCCCTCGTCGTCGTCCTCGAAGACCTCTTCGATGATCTCGCCTGCCACCAGTCCGCCCACGACGCCGGCCGCGCCCGCGGCGACCACCGCGCCGACGCCCGGCCCGCTCCTGTGCTGGTGGTGGTGGTGGTCGTCGTGGTACGGCTGGTGGTGCGGGTCGTGGTAGCCGTGCGGGTCGTGGTAGCCGTGCGGGGCGCCGTGGTGGCCGCCGTACTCGGAGAGGCGCTGGAGCCAGCGCCCGATCTCGCCGGGCCAGTCGGTGCGCAGGGCGTCGTCATGGCTGACGGTGAAGTGGTCGATGGCGTCGCCGGAGGAGTAGCGGCCGGACCGCTTGTCGGCCTCCAGGACGACGGTCAGCCCCTCGGGGGTGGCGACGAAGGTCACCTCGACCTCGTTGATCAGGCCCTGGTACTGCGGCGGCGGGTAGAACTCGATCTCCTGGTAGAACGGCAGCCGCTGGTCCACGCCGACCAGCCGCCCGGCCTCCAGGTCCGCGGACTTGAACGAGAAGCCGAGGCCGAGGAACGCGTCCAGGATGCGCAGCTGCGACGGCAGCGGCTCGACCGCGAACGCGTCGAGGTCGCCCTTGTCGACGGCCTTGGCGATGGCGAGCTCGGTGCGCACGCCGAGCACCATGCCGCGCAGCGGCTGCCCGCCGATCTCGCTGACGGGCGCCTCCCACGGCACGGGCATGGTGAAGCCGAGCGTGCGGTCCTCGCCCTTGCGCAGCGTGAACGGCCCGGAGACCTGGAGGCGGCCGAACTCGGTGACGCCGGCGCCCTCGGAGTCGCCGTACTCGATTTCCACCCGCGCCACCAGGCCGAGCGTGACGTGCTCGATCTCGGCGTCGAAGTCGCCGCCCTTGAGCCGGACCTCGCCCTCCAGCGTGCCGCCCGGCCGCGTGCGCGACGTGGCGAGGACGGTGTCCACCGAAGGCGCGCCGACGCCGAACGCGCCCAGCATGCGTTTGAAGACCACGGCTGTTGCTCTCCCTGTCGAAGATCGGTTGATGATCACTACTTGCGCCCGCACAACGAGCGGCGTACCGGCCGAGTTCCTGAAACCCCTGCGTGCAGGGGGTTTTTGGGGGTATGGGGTGGTTCGGGATGCGGAAGAGGGCGAAGGTCCCTGGTCGGTGAGGCTTACGACACTCCCCGTACGGGCAGTTGGAGCCCACCCTTGTGGTGTCGAGGAGGTGCGCGGTGAGAGCTGCACTGGATTCCCTGAGGATGTTGACGCGCAGGTACCGATGGGATCGCAACCCGCTGCGCCGCCGTACCGATCGTCTGGAGTCCGCGCTGGTGGTGGCGGCGGTGCTGCTGGTCCTCGTGAGCGTCTGGCCGGCGGTGCTGGCGGGGAGGGCCACGTACGGGGCCGGGATGGCCGAGACCCGCGTCGGGCCGGGCGGACGGCAGCAGGTGACGGCCACCCTGCTGCGGGACGCGCCGCCGGCCAGGGCGACGTACGGCGAGATGCCGCCGCAGTTGCCGCGCACGCCGGCGCGGTGGACGGGGCCGGACGGGGCGGCGCGCACCGGTGAGGTGGCGGCTCCGGGGCTGGCGAGGAGCGGCACGGCGGTGCGGATCTGGATCGACGCCGAGGGGCGGCCGGCGACCGCGCCGAAGAAGCCGCTGGAGATCGTCATCCGGGGCGCGGGCATGGCGGTCTTCGTGGTGCTGGTGGCCGCGTTGATCGCCGTCACCGGCTTCGCGGCCGGGCGCTGGGCGCTGGACCGGCGCCGCTACCGCTCGTGGGACGCCGCCTGGGCCATCGCCGACAAGCGCGGCCACGGCCACCGGCGCGGCTGAGCCGACCCGCCGGCCCTCGGCCCCAACGGGCCTCGGCTACGGACGGCCCACGGACCCGGGCCGGGCGGATCATCGGCCGAGGCGGACCACTTCGCGCAGGTCGCCGTTCCACGCCGGGCCGTGCACGGACGCCAGGTCGGCCGCCATCCGCGCGGCCGTCTCCCGCAGCTCGGGCAGGACGTCGCGCACCAGGTCGGCGGGGGTGGCGCGGCTGGCGTGCGTGGCGACGTTGACGGCCGCGACCACCCGCCCCGAGCCGTCCCTGATGGGCACCGCCAGCGACCGCACCCCCTCCTCCAGCTCCTGGTCCACCAGGGCGTACCCGTCGGCGGCGACCTGGCGCACCACCGCCTTCAGCTCGGCGGTGGTCGCGATGGTGTGGCTGGACAGCGGCTTGACCGCGATGGCGTCCAGCCGCTCCTCCGGCAGGTCGGCGAGCAGGACCCGGCCCATGGACGTGGCGTAGGCGGGGAAGCGGGTGCCGACCGTGATGTCCACGCTCATGATCCGCCGGGTCGGGCGGCGGGCCAGGTAGACGATGTCCTCGCCGGACAGCACGGCGACCGACGCCGACTCGTGCACCCGGGCGACCAGGTCGTTGAGGTGCGGCTGCACGACAGCGCGGAAGGGCAGGCCGGACAGGTGCGCGTAGCCCAGCTCCAGCACCTTCGGCAGCAGGACGAAGCGGGTGCCGCGGGCGGCGGCGTAGCCGAGCCGTTCCAGGGTCTGGACTGCGCGGCGCACGGTCGCGCGGGGCTGGCCGGTCGTGCGGGAGGCGTCGGCGAGGGTGGCGCCGCCGGGCCGGCCGAGCGCCACCATGACGGCCAGGCCGCGGGCCAGCGACTGCAGGTAGCCGGCGCCGAGCTCCTGCTTGACCGCCCGCGACCGATCCACGCCCCCTGCCGCCGAGCCCCCACCCGAGCCGACGCCCAAGCTCCCGTCCGAGCCTCCGCCCAAGCCTCCGTCCGAGCCTCCGTCCGAGCCCCCGTCCGAGGCCTCGCCCAAGACGCCCGAGCCCTCGCCCGGGCCCTTGTCCCGGACCCCGCTGGCGGGCGGGCGGGTGAGGGCCGTCTCCATCTCGGTCACCGTCTCGCGCAGCCGGGGCAGGGCGTGCGCGCGCAGCCCGTCCGCCGTGTGCCTGCTGGTGTGGCTGACCACGCTGAGCGCCCCCACGGCCCGCCCGTCCGGGTCACGTACCGGCACCGCGACGGCCACCAGCCCCGGCTCCACGAGCTGGTCGTCCACGGCCCACGGCGCGGCCGGGTCGAGCAGCGCGAGCCCGGCCGCGCACCGGTCGGCGGGCAGCAGGTCGCCGACCCGGAAGGCCACGGACATGGTGCGCCGCCGGGTGAACTGCGCGATGAAGCGCACCCCTTCCCCGTCCGGCACGGCCAGCGACACCGACTCGTCGAGCTCCTCGGCCAGCCGCCGGGCCGCCGGCGACAGGGCGTCGCGGAGCCCGCCGCCCGCGAGGTACGCCTCCCCCAGCTCCATCAGCGGCGGCGCGAGCCGTACCTCCCGCCCGTCGAGCCGCAGGTAGCCGAGGTGGGTGAGGGTGGCGAGCACCCGGTCCACCGCGCTTCTCGCGAGCCCGGTCGCGCGGACGAGGTCGGTCGCGGCCATGGGCCGTCCCGGCTCGTCCGCCAGCACGCGCAGCACGGCTAGGCCGCGTTCCAGGGTTCCGGGTTCCAGGGTTCCGGGTTCCAGGGTTCCGGGCGCTTCCATCCGGTCACTCCTCCGGTCGAGTGAGCTCCTTTGACAGGCCACCCCTCTTTACGGATACTCGACAGCACAATAGTGGACAAAAGTTCACTATGCGAACACTCCCGGTGAATTGGAGCGTCGTGCGGAGAGACAAGGTGGTGGCCTCGGCCGAGGAGGCGCTGGCCGACGTGCGGGACGGCGCGTCGTTCGCGGTCGGCGGGTTCGGGCTGAGCGGCATCCCGAACGTGCTGATCCAGGCCCTCTACAACACCGGCGTGACCGGCATTTCCGTCGTGTCGAACAACTGCGGCGTGGACGGCGGCGGCCTCGGCGTCCTGCTGGCCGCCGGCCGCATCGCGCGGGTGACCGCCTCCTACATCGGCGACAACAAGGAGTTCGCCCGCCAGTACCTCGGCGGCGAGCTGGAGGTCGAGCTGACCCCGCAGGGCAGCCTCGCCGAGCGGCTGCGCGCGGGCGGCGCCGGCATCCCCGCCTTCTACACCCCGGCCGGGGTCGGCACGCCCGTCGCCGACGGCGGGCTGCCGCTGCGCCACAACCCGGACGGCTCGGTCGCCGTGGCCTCGCCGCCCAAGGAGGTACGCGAGTTCGACGGCCGCCCGTACGTGCTGGAGCACGGCATCACGACGGACTTCGCGCTGGTGCGCGCGGCCAAGGGCGACCGCCACGGCAACCTCGTCTTCAACAAGTCCGCGCGCAACTTCAACCCGCTGGCCGCGATGGCCGGGCGCGTCACGATCGCCGAGGTCGAGGAGCTGACCGAGCTGGACCCCGACGAGGTCCACCTGCCGGGCGTCTTCGTCCAGCGCGTCGTCGCGCTGACCCCCGAGCAGGCCGCCGACAAGGGCATCGAGAAGAGGACCACCCGATCATGAGCTGGACGCGGGACGAGATGGTGGCGCGCGCGGCGGCCGAGCTGCGCGGCGGCGACTACGTCAACCTGGGCATCGGCCTGCCGACCCGCATCCCGTCGTTCCTGCCCGACGACGTGGACGTGATCCTCCATTCGGAGAACGGCCTGCTCGGCGTCGGCCCCTACCCGTACGAGCACGAGGTCGACCCCGACCTGATCAACGCGGGCAAGGAGACGGTGACCGTACGGGAGGGGGCGTCGTTCTTCGACTCCTCGCTGTCGTTCGGGATGATCCGCGGCGGGCACATCGACGTGGCGGTGCTGGGCGCGATGCAGGTGTCGGCCACGGGCGACCTGGCCAACTGGATGGTGCCCGGCAAGCTGGTCAAGGGCATGGGCGGGGCGATGGACCTCGTGCACGGCGCGCGCAAGGTCATCGTGATCATGGATCACACGGCCAAGGACGGCTCGCCGAAGATCGTCACCAGGTGCTCGCTGCCGCTCACCGGGCAGGCGTGCGTCCACCGCGTCATCACCGACCTCGGCGTGCTCGACGTCACCGAGGACGGGCTGCGGCTGGTCGAGACCGCGCCGGGCGTGAGCGTCGAGGAGCTGCGCGAGCGTACGGAAGCCGAGGTCCTGGCATGAAGACCGTCTACGTCGTGGACGCCGTCCGCACCCCGTTCGGCCGCCACAACGGCGCGCTGGCCGGGACCCGCCCCGACGACCTGGCCGCGCACGTGGTCAGGGCCGTCGCCGAGCGCAACGGCGTCGAGGCCCCCGACGAGGTCATCCTCGGCAACGCCAACGGCGCCGGCGAGGAGAACCGGAACGTCGCCCGCATGGCCGCGCTGCTCGCCGGGCTGCCGGTGAGCACGCCGGGCGCGACCGTGAACCGGCTGTGCGGATCCGGCATGGAGGCGGTCATCCAGGCGTACCGGATGATCGCGCTCGGCGACGCGTCCACCGTGATCGCGGGCGGCGTCGAGTCGATGACCCGCGCCCCCTGGGTGCTGCCCAAGCCCGAGCGGGCCTTCCCCGCGGGCGGCACCGAGCTGGTCTCCACCACGCTCGGCTGGCGCCTGGTCAACCCGAACATGCCCGCCGAGCACACGGTGCCGCTCGGCGAGGGCGCCGAGCTCATCGCCGACAAGCACGGCATCACCCGCGAGCAGCAGGACGCCTACGCCCTGGCCAGCCACCAGAAGGCGGCCAAGGCGTCCTTCGAGCGCGAGATCGTCCCCGTCGGGGACGTGAGCAGGGACGAGGGCATCCGCGAGGACAGCTCGCTGGACAAGCTCGCCCGGCTCAAGCCGGTCTTCCGCAAGGAGGGCACGGTCACCGCGGGGAACTCCTCCCCGCTCAACGACGGCGCGGCGGCGCTGCTGCTCACCGACGAGGACGGGCTGGGCGGCCGCGAACCCCTGGCGCGGATCACCGCCGGCGCCGCCAGCGCTCTCGAACCCCGCTACTTCGGCCTCGGCCCGGTCGAGGCCGCGAACCGGGCGCTCGCCAAGGCCGGCCGCACCTTCGCCGACCTCACCACCGTCGAGCTGAACGAGGCGTTCGCCGCCCAGACGCTCGGCTGCCTGGCCGAGCTGCCCGATCTCGACCCCGCCCTGGTCAACCCCGAGGGCGGCGCGATCGCGCTCGGGCACCCGCTCGGCGCGTCCGGCGCCCGCGTCACCGGCGCCGTGGCGCACCGCCTCGCGGCGGCCGGCTCCGGCGTCGGCCTGGCCTGTCTCTGCATCGGCGTCGGCCAGGGCCTGGCCGTCGTACTGGAAAGGTAGCCCCGAATGATCCCACCCCCCTCGCAGGCCGACATCGACCGCGAGATCGCCGAGCTGCACGAGGCGCACGCCGGCGAGGAGCAGCACCAGCCGCTGCGCGACTTCGCCCCCTACCGCAGCAGCATCCTCCGCCACCCGAAGCTGCCGGCGCTCGCGGTCAAGGACCCCGAGGCGGCCGAGCTGACCGGGCCCGTGTTCGGCGTCTCCGACGTGACCGCGCTCGACTCCGACCTGACCAAGCAGCACCTCGGCGAGCCGCTCGGCGAGCGGATCACCGTGCAGGGCCGGGTGCTCGACCGCGACGGCCGGCCGGTACGCGGCCAGCTCGTCGAGGTGTGGCAGGCCAACGCCGCCGGCCGCTACCCGCACCAGCGGGACGACCACCCCGCCCCGCTCGACCCCAACTTCTCCGGAGTCGGGCGCTGCCTGACCGACGACGAGGGCCGCTACCACTTCACCACGATCAAGCCGGGGCCGTACCCGTGGCGCAACCACGTCAACGCCTGGCGGCCGGCGCACATCCACTTCTCGGTGTTCGGCACGGCGTTCACGCAGCGGCTGGTCACCCAGATGTACTTCCCGGGCGATCCGCTGTTCCCGTTCGACCCGGTGCTGCAGTCGGTGACGGACGAGCGGGCCCGGCAGCGGCTGGTGTCCGCCTACGACCACGACCTGTCCGTGCCCGAGTTCTCGCTGGGCTACCGCTGGGACATCGTCCTCGACGGCCCGGCCGCGACCTGGATGGAGGAGGGACGATGACGAAGCCGACCCCTTCGCAGACGATCGGTCCGTTCTACGGCTACGCGCTGCCGTTCCCCGGCGGCGGCGACCTCGCCACCGGCGGGATCACCGTCCAGGGGTACGTCTACGACGGCGACGGCGTGCCGGTGCCGGACGCGCTGCTGGAGTTCTGGCAGGCCGACCCGTCGGGCGACCTGCGCGGCCGGCCGGGCTCGCTGCGCCGTGACCCGGTCACCGGGGCCGTCATCGGGCGGCACGGGCTCGACTTCACGGGCTTCGGCCGGGTGCCGACCGACGCCGACGGCCGCTACGGGTTGCGTACGCTCATGCCGGGTAACGGCTACATCAGCGTGTGCGTCTTCGCCCGCGGCCTGCTGGACCACCTGTTCACCCGCGTCTACTTCGACCGCGACGCGCCCTTCCTGGACACGGTGCCGGCCGAGCGGCGGGAGACGCTGCTGGCCGTGCCTGAGCGCGAGGACTTCTACCGCTTCGACATCCATCTGCAGGGCGAGAAGGAGACGGTCTTCCTTGACTTCGGCTGACCCGGACGCCGATCTCGGCCTGCTGTCCCCCATGCGGGGCGCGGCCGGGGAGACCGGTGACGTCGCCGTGCTGCGCGCCCTGCTGGACGCCGAGGTGGCGCTGACCCGCGCCCAGGCGGCGCTCGGCCGGGCGCCGCGGGAGGCGGCCGAGGCGGTGGCGGGGGCGGCACGGGTGGCCGCGTTCGACCTGCCGGGGCTCGTGGCGCGGGCGCGTTCCGGCGGCAACCCGGTGATCCCGCTCGTGGAGGACCTGCGCGCGGCGGCCGGGCCGTACGGCGCGCACGTGCACCGGGGCGCGACCAGCCAGGACATCATGGACACCGCGCTCATGCTGGTGGCCCATCGGACGCTGGGCCCGGTGCTGGCGGACCTCGGCCGGGTGGCCGGGGACCTCGCCGGGCTGGCCGCCGCGCACCGCGACACCGTGATGGCCGCGCGGACGCTCACCCAGCAGGCGGTGCCGACGACGTTCGGGCTGAAGGCGGCGGGCTGGCGCAAGCTGGTCCTGGACGCCCGCGACCGGCTGCGCGCCGTTCGCGGCTCCCTGCCGGCGCAGCTCGGCGGGGCCGCGGGCACGCTGGCCGCCTTCCACCCCGACGCCGCCGAGGCCCCTGAGGCCTCCGAGGCCGCTGAGGCCGCCTTCCACCCCGAAGGGCCGGAGCCGGGCGAGGACCCCGGGCTGCGGCTCGCCGCCCGGTTCGCCGCCGAGCTGGGGCTGGCCGAGCCGGTGCTGCCGTGGCACGTCCTGCGCACGCCGGTGGCCGACCTCGGCGGGGCGCTGGCGTTCGCGTCGGGCGCGCTCGGCAAGCTCGCGGCCGACGTGCTCGTGCTCTCGCGCACCGAGGTGGGAGAGCTGTCCGAGGGCGTCGGCGGCGGCTCGTCGTCCATGCCGCACAAGCACAACCCGGTCCGCGCCACCATGATCGCCACCGCGGCCCGGCAGGTCCCCGCGCAGGCCGCCGTCCTGTACGGCTCGCTCGCCGCCGAGGACGAACGCCCCTCCGGCGCCTGGCACGCCGAGTGGCAGCCGCTGCGCGAGTGCCTGCGCCTGGTCGCCGGGGCGGCCCGCGACGCGGCCGAGCTGGTCGCCGGGCTGCGGGTGCACCCCGAGCGCATGCGCGCCAACCTGACCCTGTCCGGCTCCACGGGCTCCGCCCGCGCCCTGGTGGAGCGGGCTCTCAAGGAGGACTGACGATGTTGCACCACCGGCTGGACGGCCCGGCGGACGGCGAGCCGCTGATCCTCGGCCCGTCGCTCGGCACGTCCCTGCGGCTGTGGGAGCCGCAGCTCGCCGCGCTGGCGCGGACGTTCCGGGTGCTGAGGTTCGACCTGCCGGGCCACGGCGGCTCCCCCGCGGCCCCGGTGGCCACGGTCGAGGACCTGGCCGCCCTGGTGCTGGAGACGGCCGGCGCGGCCGGCTTCGGCACCTTCCACTACGCGGGCGTGTCCATCGGCGGCGCGATCGGCGCGACCCTGGCGCTGCGCCACCCCGGCCGGGTGCGCTCGCTCGCGATGGTCTGCTCCTCCGCCCGCTTCGGCGAGCCCGCGTCGTGGCACGAGCGGGCCCGGCTGGTGCGCGCCGAGGGCACCGGCCCGCTGCTGGAGAGCACGGCCGCCCGCTGGTTCGCCGGGCCGCCGCAGCAGGCGCTGCTGGACGACCTGGCCGCCGCCGACCCCGAGGGGTACGCCGCCTGCTGCGACGCCCTGGCGACCTACGACGTGCGCGCCGAGCTGGCCGCGATCAAGGCTCCCACCCTGGTCGTGGCGGGCCGGGACGATCCGGCCACGCCGCCCGCGCACGCCAGGGAGCTCGCCGACGGCATCCCCGGCGCGACGCTCGTGGAGCTGGCCGGCGCCGCCCACCTGGCCCCCGCCGACCAGCCGGAACGCCTGACCGCCGCGCTGCTCGCCCACCTGACCGCCCACCTGACCGCCACGCCCGGCATGCGGGTGCGGCGCGAGGTGCTGGGCGACGCGCACGTGGACCGGGCGGTGGCCCGTACCACGTCGTTCACCAGGGACTTTCAGGACTTCATCACCCGCTACGCCTGGGGCGAGATCTGGACCAGGCCCGGCCTCGACCGGCGCACCCGCAGTTGCGTCACGCTGACCGCGCTCGTCGCCCACGGCCACCTGGACGAGCTGGCCATGCACGTACGGGCGGCGCTCCGCAACGGGCTGACCCCGGACGAGATCGGCGAGGTGCTGCTGCAGAGCGCCGTCTACTGCGGCGTCCCGGCCGCCAACGCCGCCTTCGCCGTCGCCCAGCGCGTCCTGTCCGAGGAGGAGTGACCCCAACCTTGTACGGCAATCGGTGACGGCGGGGTCACGCTACGGTCATACTGCTGTCCGTATTCAGGCGTGGTCCGCACCCCACCCTTACTGATTGCCTCGCCTTAGCGCGAGCGACTGCGAAGGGGTTACGCATGTCAGAACGCACCATGCTCGACGGAAGCTGGTTAACCGGCGCTCCCGGCGAGTGGGACGGGCTCAGGAACAAGGTCACATATCCGTCCCGGGCGCAGGTCCTGGAGCTGTCGGTGCAGCTCTCGCGGCCGGTGCCCGGCCACATCGTCGAGTTCGGCGTCTGGAAGGGCTACTCCACCCGGGTCATCAGGGACGAGCTGTGGCGGGCCCGGCTGTGGGAGCGCCGGCAGCGGCGCAAGCGCATCTACGCCTGCGACTCGTTCGAGGGGCTGCCGGAGGGCTACGAGAACCTGCCGGCCGGCACGTTCGCGACGCCGGTGCCGCGGCTGAACGGGGTGCGGGTCGTCAAGGGGTTCTTCGCCGAGTCGCTGACGCCCGCGCTCGCCGCCGAGGTGGGCCTGGTCAGCCTGGCGCACCTGGACGCCGACCTCGAATCGGCCACGGCGTGCGCGCTGGACTGGCTGACGCCGCTGCTCGCCGACGGCGCCCTGCTGCTGTTCGACGAATTCTACGGTGAGGACCCGGCCGAGTGCCGGGCCTTCGTGGACTGGAGCGCGCGCTCCGGCGTGCGGACGGCGCTGCTCGCGCTGTTCGGCAGGGAGCCGAGCGGCAAGGGCGGCATGACCGACCGGCGGGCGCTGTTCCAGGTGATCGGCAGGCGGCAGCTCAGCAAGGCTCCGCCGCTGCCGCCGGTCCGGCTGCGGCGTCGCCTGGCGTCCCGCTGGTGAGCCAGCCGGCGTAACGGGAGGCGAGCAGGCCGGGCAGCCCGCCGGTGTGCACGAACACCACCCGCGTGCCCCTGGGCGCCTCGCGCACGGCGGCGAACAGGCCCGCCATGGCCTTGGCCGTGTAGACCGGGTCGAGCAGCAGGGCCTCCGCCCGTGCGGCCGCCCGCAGCGCGTCCAGGCCGGCGTCGGTCGGCTCGCCGTACGCCTTGCCCGCCTGCTCGGTGTCCAGGCGGCAGCGGCCCCGGGGCGCGGGCAGCCCGGCGAGGGCGGCGGCCTCGGCGGCCAGCCCCTGGACGGCGTCCGCGAGGCCGGGCCGGGCGCCGACGTCCACGCCGAGCACCTTGCCGTGGTCGCCGAGCCCGGCCGCCAGCCCGGCCTGCGTGCCGCCCGAGCCCGCGGCGACCACGACCAGGCCGGGGTCCAGGCGTTCGGCGAGCTCACGGCCCACGTCCACGTACGCGGAGGCGCCGAGCGGTGAGGAGCCGCCGATCGGGATGGCGTACGGCCGCCGGCCCCGCGCCGCCAGGGCCCTGGCGTGCTCCTCGATGGCGGCCTCGGTCTCGGCGTACGGCAGCGGCCCGCCGTCCAGCCAGTGGATGCCGGCGCCGAGCACGCGGTCGAGCAGCAGGTTGCCGCTGTCGTCGCCGGGCGTGAGCAGCAGGTCGCAGCCCATCCCTGCGAGGTTGGCGGCGGCGGCCGTCATCCTGGCGTGGTTGCTCTGCGCTCCCCCGCCGGTGACCAGGTGGTCGCAGCCCTTGGCCGCCGCGTCGGCGACGATGGCGGCGAGCTTGCGCGCCTTGTTGCCGCCGCCCGCCAGGCCGGTCAGGTCGTCCCGTTTGACCCACAGGTCGTCGGGGCCGAGGCCGAGGCGGCGGGCCAGGCGGGGCAGCGGGTGCAGCGGGGTCGCGGGAACCGGCAGGATCACCGGCCCATCGTGTCCGGGTGGCGGCGGTTCGGGCAAGCGGATGGGGGATGTTGAGCGGAAGGTGAGCAGTTCGCTACCTGTTTGCGGGGTATCCTGCCCATATGGGGGGTTTTTCGCTGCTTTATTGCTCACCATGCGTGAGTGGAGAAGCGGACGGCTGAGCCGGTGCGGGAGCACGCCGCGCCCCGCTCGGGCCGGGCCGGCCTGGACGACCTGCTGATCCAGGCCATCACCGGCGCGGGGGCGCACATCGGCACCGTCTACCTCCTGGCCGACGACGGCCGGGTGCTGCTGATGGACGTCCAGCTCGGGATGCCCGAGCCGATCGCCATGTCCTGGGCCAGGCTCCGGGTCGGCGATCCCATTCTGGTCTCCAGGGCCGTACGCGAGGACCGCCTGGTCTGGGTCTCCGGGCGGGAGGAGCTCGCGCGGCAGTTCCCCTCGGCGGCGCTCTCGCTGCCCTACCACTTCGCGGCCGCCGTCTCCCCCATCCGCGGCGGCGGGCGCGTCTGGGGCGCGCTGCTGCTGGTCTGGCCCGCGGGATACTCGCACACGCTGTCACGGGAGCAGCGCGAGGTGATCGACACGAGCTCCGCCGCCCTCGCCCGCCTGCTCCAGCGGGAGGCCGACCGGGGCGAGCCGATCACGCCGGGGCCGCGCCCGCGCATACTCAACCCGGGCCCCGCCCGCGCCGCCGACACCGCCTCCCAGCTCATCGCGCTCCAGGCGTTCAACCGGCTGCCGGAGGGCTACTGCTCGATCGACGTCGAGGGCCGCATCTCGCTCATCACCGCGCCGGCCGCCGAGATGCTGTCCGTCTACACCTCCCAGCTCCAGGGCGAACGCCTCGGCGAGGCGCTGCCCTGGCTCGACGACCCGCTCTACGAGGACCTCTACCGGTCTGCCGTGGTCAGCGGCCGGGTCACCGCGTTCACCGCCCGCCACCCGTCGGGGCGGCTGGTCACCTTCCGGCTCTTCCCCGGCCTGACCGGCGTCACCCTGCGCATCACGCCCGGCGGGCAGGACCACGACCCCGCGGAGCGGCCGCCGCCGCACGAGATCGGGCAGCCGACCCGCATCATCGCCCTGCACGAGATGCTGCACCTCGCGACGACGCTCGCGCGGGCCGTCACCGCGCAGGAGGTGGTCGACCTGGTCGCCGACCACGTCATGCCCGTCTACGACGTGCAGGCGCTGGCCATCCTCACCGCCAAGGGCGGGCGGATGCGGGTGGCCGCCTCGCGCGGCTACACCCGGCAGGCCGTCGCCGAGCTGGACGGGCAGCCGGAGATCCCGCCGCCGCCCGGATGGCGGCCGTACGACGCCACCCGGCCGGCCTTCTTCGAGAGCTGGGACGAGCTGCGGGAGACGTACCCGGACGCCGTCGCCTCCGACGACATGAAGGCGTGGGCGTTCCTGCCGCTGGTGACCTCGGGGCGGCCCATCGGCACCTGCGTCCTCGCCTACGACCGGCCGCACCGCTTCGACTCCGACGAGCGGGCCACGCTGACCGCGCTGGCGGGACTGATCGCGCAGGCGTTCGAACGGGCCCGGCTCTACGACGTCAAGCACCAGCTCGCCCAGTGCCTGCAGTCGAGCCTGCTGCCGCGTACGCTGCCGGAGATCCCCGGGCTCGACCTCGCCGCCCGGTACGTCCCCGCCACCCCCGGCATGGACATCGGCGGCGACTTCTACGACCTGATCCGGCTCAGCGACACCCAGGCCGCGGCCGTCATCGGCGACGTCCAGGGCCACGACGTGACCGCCGCCGCCCTCATGGGGCAGGTGCGCACCGCCGTCCGCGCGCACGCCACCGCCGGCGCCTCCCCCGGCGAGGTGCTGGCGCACACCAACCGGCTGCTCATCGAGCTGGCCCCCGACCGCTTCACGAGCTGCCTGTACGTGAGCATCGACCTGGAGCGGCACACCGCCTGCCTGGCGAGCGCCGGTCACCTGCCGCCGCTGCTCGGCCGGCCCGGCGCGCCCACGCGGGTCGTCGACAGCACCCCGGGCCTGCTGCTGGGCATCGACCCGGAGGCCGAGTACGCCGTCCTCGACGTCGGCCTGCCGCCCGGCAGCGTGCTGGTCCTCTACACCGACGGCCTCATCGAGCAGCCGGGCCTGGACCTCGGCGACGCCATCCGCCACCTGGCCGAACGCTTCAACCCCACCGAGGACGGGCCGCTGCCGGCCCTGGCGGACTCGCTCATCGATCCGGGGGCGCAGGAGCAGCGCATCGACGACTGCGCCGTCCTGCTGCTCCGCCCCGCCGCCACCGGCCCCTGACCCCGGCCGCATGGGGGCGGAGCGGGAGGGGAATGCCCTTCGACGCCCCTGCACCCGCCTGCCGCCGGGAGGCTGACCCGTGGCCACGACCCTGACGTCCGCGGAGGAGGCGGGGCGCTGCCTCGCCACGCCGGCCGCGTACACCGACGAGGCACGCCTGCACGAAGCCCTGGCGCTGCTGCGCCGCGAGTCGCCCGTGCGGCGGGTGGAGGCCGACGGCTACCGGCCCTTCTGGGCCGTGACGCGGCACGCCGACGTCCTGGAGATCGAGCGGGACAACGCGCTGTGGCTGAGCGCGCCGCGGCCGGTGCTGCGCCGCGCGGAGGTGGACGCCGTCCTGGAGGCGCAGCGGGCGCGCGGCGACGGGCTGAAGACGCTCGTCCACACCGACGACCCCGAGCACCGGGCGCTGCGCGCGATCGGCGCGGACTGGTTCAGCCCGAAGGCGATGCGCGAGCTCCGGGCGCGGGTGCGGGAGCTGGCCAGACGGTACGTGGACCTGCTGGCCGAGCACGGCGGCCGGTGCGACTTCGTACGGGAGGTCGCCGCGCACTACCCGCTGCGCGTCATCCTGTCGCTGCTCGGGCTGCCGGAGTCGGACTTCCCGCTGATGCTGCGGCTGACGCAGGACCTGTTCGGCCAGGACGACGACAGCCGGCGGCGCGGCGAGGGGGCGGCGGCCCACACGTCGGTGCTGGCGGACCTGCTCGGCTACTTCCGCGAGCTGACCGCGGCCCGCCGCGCCCGCCCGACCGGCGACCTGGCCTCGGCCATCGCCAACGCCCGGGTGGACGGCCGGCCGCTGAGCGACGCCGACGCGGCCTCGTACTACGTCATCATCGCCACGGCCGGGCACGACACGACCACCTCCACCATCGCGGGCGGGCTGGAGGCACTCGTCCGGCATCCGGGCGAGCTGCGGCGGCTGCGGGAGGACCCCGGGCTGCTGGCCCCGGCCGCCGAGGAGATGATCCGCTGGGTGAGCCCGGTGAAGGCGTTCATGCGGACGGCGGCGGCCGACACCGTCGTGCGGGGGACGCCGATCAGGGCCGGTGAGTCGGTGCTGCTGTCGTACCCGTCGGCGAACAGGGACGAGGAGGTGTTCGACGGCCCGTTCCGCTTCGACGTGGGCCGGACGCCGAACCGGCATCTGGCGTTCGGGGCGGGGGTGCACTACTGCCTGGGGGCGGGGCTGGCGCGGATGGAGATCCAGGCGCTGTTCGCCGAGCTCGTCCCCCGGCTGGCGGAGGTCGGGCTGGACGGCGAGCCGGCCTGGCTGGCGACGACGTTCGTGGGCGGGCTGAAGAGCCTGCCCATCCGGTACGCGCTGCGCTGACGGGGGCCGTCGTTCAGCGGTGGTCGCGGCGCAGCGGGTGGTCGGGCGGCACCTCCACCAGGACGAGACGGTGGCCGTCGGGGTCGGCGATCCACAGCTCGACCAGCCCCCACGGCTCGCGGCGGGCCTCGCGCAGCACCTCCACGCCGGCCTGACGCAGGCGGGCCTCCTCGGCGGCCACGTCGCGCACCTGCAGCCAGAGCGACACGCCGCCGACCTCACCCTCGTCCGACCGGCCGGACAGCTCCAGGAAGCCCTGCCCGAGGAAGAACACCGTGCCGGGGTGCTCGGGCGGGCCGAACTCGCGGTAGACGGCCAGGCCCAGGGTCTCGGCGTAGAAGCGGCGGCTGCGCGCGGGGTCCCGGGGGCGCAGCAGCAACCGGCTGCTCAGCACGTCCATGCCGCACCCCTTCCCGCCGGGAGGGAGCCCCAAGCCCCGCCCTCAGGCGAGCACGGCGGCGAACCGCCAGTCCAGCACGTCACGGGGCACGCCGTCCGGCCCGGTCGCGGCGACGAGCGAGCGCAGGTGCGCGAGGCCGCCACCGCCGGGCAGCGGCTCGCACCGCTCGACGATCACCTCGCTGGTCAGCGTGTCGCCCTCGTGGACCGGCCCGAGGTGGTCGCAGCCGTGCCAGCCGGCCACGGTGACCAGGTTGGGCAGCGCGCGGACGGCCTGGGAGAGCGCGAGCCCGATCGTGTGCCCGCCGTAGACCAGTCGCGGGCCGCCGCGGCCGTCGTGGTGCGCCTGGGCGATGTTGAGGGTGAGGCGGGCCAGCTCGGGGGCGGCCGACACCACGTCGCCGCCGCTGACCCGCCGCCGCTCGCCCGCGCGCAGGCCGTCGAGGTGCGGGCCGGGCACCAGGGCGGCGTACCGGTCGAGCCGCCAGCCGGCCACCGCCGCCGCGAGACCCCCGTCGTCCTCGATCGGGTCGCCGATCCGGTCGAGGTCGGCGTCGTGGCCGGTGTCCGCCTCCTGGTCGCGCAGCGGCAGCATCGCGCAGCGCCAGAAGTCGAGCACGGGGCGGCCGTCCTGGTCCTCGGTGGTGATCCGCAGCGCCGCGAGGCCCGTCGGGCGGCGGCCGGGGCGGGGCCGGTTCTGGCGCAGCGCGACGACCTCCGTACGGGTGCGCAGCGTGTCGCCGAGCACCGGGAAGCGGCGGAAGACCAGCCCCCGGTAGAACAGGTTGGCCTTGACGTGGTGGGTGACCAGCGTGGACTGGCCGATCGCGACGTCCCACACGAGCGCCGGATGGGCCAGGGGCGGCCCGCCGGTGACCTCGCGGCACAGGTGGGCGTCGAGCGGCAGCCGCAGCCGGTCGCCGCAGATCGCCTGGTGGGCGGCGGCGTGGCCGGCGGTGAGCGTGAGTCCAGGGGCGCCGTCGAAGATCTGTCCCGGCTCCAGCTCGTCGAAGAAGGGGCCTTCGGCCACCAGGGCGTCCGCCGCGCTCATCGTCCGGGTCCTTCCGTGGTGAGGGGCGGCCTGGCCCGCAGGATGCGGACGAGCAGCCCGGTCAGTTGCTCGCGCTCGGCGGGCCCGAGCGCCGCGAACCACTCGCGTTCCCTGCCGGTCTGCTCGGCGAACGCCTCCCGCACCGCCGTCTCGCCCGCCGGGGTCAGCGCGACGACGACCGCGCGGGCGTCGCCCGGCACGGGGCGGCGTTCGGTCAGGCCGGCGCGTACGAGGGTGTTGACCGCGTTGGTGACCGCCGAGCGGGACATCGCGGAGATCTCCGCGAGCCGGACCGGCTGCGTGGGGCCGAGCAGCCAGAGCTTGAACATCAGCCGGAAGCCGGGCAGCGTCCAGCCGCGCGGGCGGTGGATGCGCGTCTCCAGGTCGGTGACCAGCAGGTAGGCGAGCTGGAGCAGGTGGTAGGCCAGCGCGAACGCCTCGGCGTCGGCGGGCGGCGGCATGGCGGCCAGACGCTCGCGCGCGTAGGCGGCGTAACGCAGATCCGGCGGCGCGTCCGCGGCGCGCAGGTCCAGCGCGTCCGCGCCGGGCGGTTCCGCTGGCGCGTCCGTGGCGCGCATGTCCGCTGGCGCGTCCGTGGCGCGCATGTCCGCTGGCGCGTCCGTGGCCTGCCTGCCGGGGTCTCCGGCCCCTGTGTCGCTCACCGGTCAAGTCTTGCGCAGGCGCGGACCACTCCGACATATTGTTTCGGCCATAACAATCCACGAGGAGGGCCTGTGCGCATCGTCATCGCCGGAGCCGGCATCGGCGGGCTCGCCGCCGCGCTCAGCCTGCACGCGGCCGGGTTCGCGGACGTGACGGTGCACGAGGCCGCCCGCGAGATCCGGCCCCTGGGCGTCGGCATCAACCTGCTCCCCCACGCCGTGCGCGAGCTGACCGAGCTGGGCCTCGCCGACCGTCTCGCCGCCATCGGCGTCGCCACCGCCGAGCTGGCCTACTTCAACCGGCACGGCACCCTCATCTGGTCCGAGCCCCGGGGCGTCGCGGCCGGCTACTCCTGGCCGCAGTACTCGGTGCACCGCGGCCGGCTGCAGCGGCTGCTGCTGGAGGCGGTCGTCGAACGCCTGGGCCCGGACGCCGTACGCACCGGCAGCCGGATCACCGGCCCCGGCGAGGAGGACCTCCTCGTCGGCGCCGACGGGATCAACTCGGCCGTGCGCGCCCACCTCTACCCGGACGAGGGCCCGCCGCCGTGGAACGGCCTGGTCCTGTGGCGCGGCGTGACGTACGGCGAGCCGTTCCGCACCGGCCGATCCATGATCATGGCCGGGGACGGCACCGCCAAGTTCGTCGCCTACCCCATCGAGACCGGCGGGCGCACGCTCGTCAACTGGATCGCCGAACGCCCCCTCGACGGCGAGCCGCCCGAGCGCGGCAACTGGAACCGTCCCGCCGACCTCGCCGAGATCGGCCGGCACTTCGCGGACTGGCGCTTCGACTGGCTGGACGTGCCGGGCATCATCGCCGGGGCCGAGGCGGCCTACGAGTACCCGATGGTGGACCGCGACCCCCTCCCCCGCTGGACCTCCGGCAGGGTCACGCTGCTCGGCGACGCGGCGCACGCGATGTACCCGATCGGCTCCAACGGCGCCTCGCAGGCGATCATCGACGCCCGCGTGCTGGCGTACTGCCTGGCCAGGGGCGACCTCGCCGGGTACGAGGCGGAGCGCCGCCCCGCCACCACCGCCCTGCAACTGTCCAACCGGCGGATGGGCCCCGAGATCGTCATGAAGCTCGCCCACGAGCGCGCGCCCGGCGGCTTCGACGACGTCGAGCGGGTCATCCCGCACGCCGAGCTGGCCGAGATCGCCGCCTCCTACAAGCGCACCGCCGGCTTCGACCCGCGCGCTCTCGACGAGCGTCCCTCCTGGAGCGTGACCCGGTGAACCTCGAACCGCTCGCCCGCTTCCACGTGGAGCTCGACCCGATGCTCGACCTGGGCGCGACGCACTGGGGCAACCGCCGGGTGGTCGCCATCGCGGGCGGCTCGTTCGACGGGCCCCGTCTGTCCGGGCGGGTGCTGCCCGGCGGCGCGGACTGGCAGGTCGTGCACGCCGACGGCACGATCAGCATCGACACCCGCTACACGCTGCGCACCCACGACGGCGCGCACCTCTACATCACCACCAGCGGCGTCCGGCACGGCCCGCCCGAGGTGCTCGACCGGCTGGCGCGCGGCGAGGACGTCGATCCCGCGGACTACTACTTCCGGCTGTTCTGCCGCTTCGAGACGGGCGACGAGCGGTATCACTGGCTCAACAGGACGCTGGCCGTGGCCTCCGCGGCCCGTGCGGCGTCCGCCGTCCGTTACGACGCCTACGTCCTCACCTGACCGTCCTCCCGGGAGCCGCCATGCCGAAGCTCGACCGCCCCCCGCTGTCCGTCGCCGTCGAGCACGACGCGCCCATGCCGATGCGCGACGGGACCGTCCTGCGCGGCTCCGTCCACCGTCCCGCCGAGGGCGGGCCGTTCCCGGCGCTGCTGGTGCGCACGCCGTACGGGGAGCAGACGTTCCGGTCGGCGCCGGTGATCCCGGCGCTCCAGGCGGGCTTCGCGGTGGTGCTGCAGCACTGCCGGGGGCGGGGCAGCAGCGACGGCGAGTTCCGGCCGTGGCGGGACGAGGGCGCCGACGGCCACGACACGATCGCCTGGATCACCGGGCAGCCGTGGTCGAACGGCGAGGTGGTGATGAGCGGGATGTCCTACCTGGCGGGCTGCGCGCTCCAGGCCGCCGCCACCCGGCCGCCGGGGCTGAAGGCGGTCGTCGCGCAGATGACGCCGCACGACTTCCACGACGGGCTGAAGTACCACGGCGGCGCGTTCGCGCTCGGCTCGGCGCTGAACTGGGGGGCGCTGCAGGCGATGCTCGGGCTGCTCCATGCGATGGAGGCGGGCGAGGACGCGGGCCCCGCGTTCGGCGCGCTGCTCCCGGTGCTGGGTGACCTGGGGGCGGCGGCGCGCACGCTGCCGGTGCGCGACATCCCGGGCATCCCGTGGTGGCGGGACTGGACGGGGCATCCGGAGCGGGACGCGTACTGGGAGGAGCTGGCCGAGACCCTGCGGCACGACCGGATCGAGGTGCCGGTCATGCACGTGGCGGGCTGGTTCGACCTGTTCCTGGCCGGGACGCTGGAGAACCACCGCCGCCTCGGCGGGCCGCTGGTCATCGGGCCGTGGACGCACCTCGCGCCGGGCGCGTCGGGCGCCGGGCGGCTGGACTTCGGGTTCGGGGCGCAGGCCGGGACCATCCGGCTCGAACAGCGCCAGCTCGCCTTCCTCAAGGGCGAGGACACCGGGCCGGCCGTGCAGATCTTCGTCATGGGCGACGACGTGTGGCGGGAGGAGGAGTCCTGGCCGCTGGCCCGCGCCGTCGAGACCCGCTACCACCTGCACCCCGACGGCCTGCTGTCGCCCGCTCCCCCCGCGTCGGGCGAGCCGCGCACGTTCGTCTTCGACCCGCGCGACCCGGTGCCGACGACCGGCGGGCCGCTGCTGCTGGCCGACCCCACCAACGTCGGCCCGCAGGACCAGCGGGACGTGGAGCGCCGGCCCGACGTGCTCTGCTACACGAGCGAGGAGCTGGCGGCCGACGTCGAGGTGACCGGGCCGGTGACGGTGACCCTGCGCGCCGCGACCTCGGCGGCGTCCACCGACTGGACGGCGAAGCTGGTGGACGTGTATCCGGACGGGCGGGCGATGAGCGTCATCGACGGCATCACGCGCACCTCGACCTCGTCGGGGACGTACCTGATCGATCTGGTGGCGACCAGCCAGGTCTTCAAAACCGGGCACCGGATCCGGGTGGAGATCTCCAGCTCGAACTTCCCGCGCTTCGACCGCAACCCGGGCACCGGGCGGCCCGCGGCCGAGGCCGGGGACGGCGACCTGGTGGTGCAGCGCCAGCGGGTGTTCCCCGACTCCTACCTCACCCTTCCTGTCGTCCCCCGCTGAGCGGGAACCCCTCCAGCTCGGCGACGGCCTGGTCGAGGTCGTCGGCGACGCCCTGGCACAGCAGCCGGGCGTGCAGCGGCTCGCCGGCCGCGCCGAGGCGGCGGATGCGCGCCGCCCGCTCGGCCAGGCGGCCGCGGATGTCGGCGATGACCGCCGCCAGGTCGCCCGCCCATCCGTACGCGTCCAGGAACAGCCGCAGCCGGGCGGGCCGCGCGGCGAAGTCGGCGAAGCCCTCGGTGGCGGCGACGCGCCGGGCGTGCAGCGGCACCCAGGCCAGCGCGACCCAGGCCACGTCGGAGTCGCGGGTGACGGGACCGGCGAAGTCCCAGTCGAAGAAGCCGGCCAGCCGGCCGTCGTGCCAGGCGGCGTTGAACGGGCTCGCGTCGTTGTGCGCGATGATCAGGCCGGGCGCCCAGCGTCCGCCGGTGCGCCAGCGCGCGTCCGGCGACGGCGCGAAGTCGGCCACGGCCTCGTGGTAGGCGCGCAGCCAGCGGGCCACCTGGCGCAGGGTGTCCTCGGCCCGGGTCCACTCCGGCCAGACGCGGCGCCCGCCGATCGTGTCGCCCTCCAGGTAGGTGAGGATCTCCCTGCCGTCGGCGTCGACGCCGAGCACGCGCGGCGCGCCCTCGAACTCCTTGGTCTCCAGGTGCCGCAGCAGCTCGTGGACGGAGGCCGTCCACGCCCGTACGGGCCGCCTGACCGTACGGCCGATGCGGATTGCACCCGAGTCGTTGCCGCCTTCCATCGCCCACCGCCAGCACGCGTCGCCGTACCCCGCTACGGGCACTATCGCCCATCCGGGCGCGCTCGCCTATGCCCCCCGGGCAGCGGACGGGGCGGGCCCGTCACAGCGGGCCCGCCCCGACGGGCGTCACTACTTCTTGAACGCGTCCTTGACCTTCTTGCCGGCGTCCTTGACCTTCTCGCCCGCCTGCTTGAGGCCGCCCTCGGTCTGGTCGGCACGGCCCTCGGCGCGCAGCTCCTCGTCGCCGGTGGCGTCCCCCAGGTTCTCCTTGGCCCGGCCCTTGAGCTCCTGGGCCTTGTTCGAGATCTTGTCCTCGGTGCTCATATGTGCCTCCCTGGTCGTGCTGGGCTGTCGTTCTCAGCGAGCACTTCCTCTTTCCCGGCAGCGCGACGGGAAACCCCGCGCCGCTCAGTCCACGTCCACGTCGTCGAGGAGGCGGAGCAGGCGGGAGAGCACGCGGAGGCAGGCCGCGATGTCGGCGTCGGACAGGTCGCCGCCGATCCGGCCGAGCACCGCCCGTTCCCGGGCGAGGACGGCGTCGATGGCGGCCCGCCCCTCCTCGGTGAGCCGGACGAGGGACGACTTCCGGTGCGCCGGGTTGGGGACGAACGCCACCAGGCCGCGCGCCGCCGCGTCGTTGGCCGTGCGCTGCACGAACTGCCGGCTCAGCGCCTGCTCCCGCCCCATCTGCGGCACGGTCATGGGGCCGTGCTCGCGCAGCAGGTGGAGCACGGCGCGGACACCGACCGACAGGCCCTCGATGGGCGCGTCCTGCTCGACCTTGCGCTGGGCCCGCCGGTACAGCGGCCCGACCAGGTCGAAGACCTCGGTCAGCCGGTCGGTGGGCCGTACGGGATCTGTTCCGGTCACCACTCCATCATGACACCTAGGTTGTCATCCTGGCGAGAAAATGACACCTTGGTTGTCATGAACGACCTCTTCTGGCTCGACACCGGAGGCTCGGTCCCGCCGCTCGTCCTGCTGCACGGCGGCTTCCTCGACCACGGCATGTGGGCCGGCCAGATCCCGTACTTCGCCGGGCGGCACCGGGTGATCGCGGCCGACGCCCGCGGTCACGGCCGCTCGGCCGGCGCCACGGGCCCGTACCGGCTCGCCGACGACCTCGCCGGGCTGCTGCGCCACTTGGACACCGGTCCCGCGGTCCTGGCCGGCGTCTCGATGGGGGCGAGCGTCGCCGTGGACGCCGCCCTGGAGCACCCGGACCTGGTCCGGGCCGTGGTGGTCAGCGGCGCCGGCACCTCCGAGCCGTACTTCACCGACCCCTGGACCGTCCGGGCCATGTCCTCCTGGCACGCGGCGATGGCGGCCGGCGACCTGGAGGGCTCGATCGACGGGTTCATGGCCTTCGCGGCGGGCCCGCACCGCGCGGAGGCGGACCTCGATCCGCGGGTCACGGCCCGGCTGCGCGCCATGGCCAGGACCACCATGAGCAAGCACGCCCCGGGCGAGCCGGTGCACCTCGTCCCGGTCCGGGACACCTGGGAGCGCCTTCCCGAGATCGGCGTCCCGGTCCTCGCCGTGCACGGCGCGCTCGACTCCCCCGACCACCTCGCGATGGCCGCGCGCCTGGCCGCCGAGGTCCCCGACGGCCGGGAGGCCACGGTCGAGGGCGCCGCGCACTATCCCAACCTGGAACGCCCCGGCGTCTACAACGAGATCGTCGGCGCGTTCCTGGACGACGTGATCGTGTAGGCCGTGCCGGCGCGGGCGGTCCAGGTCAGCGTGTCGCCGTCGCGGCGCGCGCCGGCCTCGTGGCCCCGCTCGTCGTGGACGCGGCAGCCGCCGGCGACGAAGGAGGAGCGGACCGTGATCGGGCCGGTCCTCCCCTTGCGTACGGTCACGGAGCCGGCGGCGCCGTTCCGCCAGACGACGTCCACGGTGACGTCGCCCCGGGCGCGCAGGCCGCGTACCGAGCCGTCCTTCCAGGCCGAGGGCAGGGCGGGCAGCACGTGGACCACGTCGTGATGGCTCTGCACCAGCATCTCGGCGATGCCGGAGGCGGCGCCGAAGTTGCCGTCGATCTGGAACGGCGGGTGGGTGTCCCACAGGTTGTCCAGGGTGCTGCCCTTGAGCTGCTCGGCGAGCATCCTGTGGGCGTGGTCGCCGTCCAGCAGCCGCGCCCAGAAGTTGATCTTCCAGGCCTTGGACCAGCCGGTGCCGCCGTCGCCGCGCGCGGCCAGCGACACCTTGGCCGCCTCCGCCTCCGGCGTGCCGGGCCGGATCCGGTCGCCGGGGTGGAGGGCGTACAGGTGGGAGACGTGCCGGTGGGTGTCGTCCCGCGCGTCCCGGTCGCTCTTCCACTCCTGGAGCTGGCCCCACGAGCCGACGCGCAGGCCGTGGTCCAGCCGGGCCAGCGCCGCGCCCGCCTCGGCCTGGAGGTCGGCGTCCACGCCGAGCGTCCGCGCCGCGGCCACGGCGTTGGCCAGCACCTCCCTGACGATCTGCTGCGACATCGCCGCGCCCGCCGAGAAGTCGCCGTGCTCGGGCGAGTAGCTGGGGCTGACGACAAGCGTGCCGTCGCGCGGGTCGGTGTGCAGGAAGTCCAGCCAGAACTCCGCCGCGCCCTTGAGCACCGGGTACGCGGTCTCGCGCAGGTACGTCTCGTCGCCGGTGAAGCGGTAGGTGTCGTACAGGTGCTGGGTGAGCCAGGCGGCGGCCTCGGGGAACCAGAAGGCGGTGGGCCAGTCGTGCACGCCGGTGAAGCCGAACGGGGTGGTCTCGTCGCCCACGACCCAGCCGCGGGCGCCGTACATGTCCCTCGCGGTCCTGCGGCCCGGCTCGACCAGGGCCGCGACGTAGCGGATGTACGGCTTCGCGGTCTCGTGCAGGTTGGTCTGCTCGGCGAGCCAGTAGTTCATCTGCAGGTTGATGTTGACGTGGTAGTCGGCCGACCAGGGCGGTGCCGTGGAGGTGTTCCAGACGCCCTGGAGGTTGGCCGGGAGCAGGTCGTTCTCCCGGGAGGAGGCGATGAGCAGGTAGCGGCCGTAGGCGAAGAACAGCGACTCCAGCGCGCGGTCGGCGGCCGAGGCGCCGCCGGTGTAGCTCGCGCGCAGCCGGTCCGTGGGGACCCCGGCCGGGGCGGCGCCGCCGAGGTCGAGCGCCACCCGGTCGAAAAGCTCGCGGTGGTCGGCGACGTGCGCCCGCCTGAGCTCGTCGTAGGGCGTGGCCGCGGCGGCGTCCACGGCGGCGGTGACCCTCGCATGCGGATCCTCGCCCCGGTAGGCCGGGTAGGTGTCGGCGTAGTCGGTGCCGGCCGACAGCACGAGCACGGCGCTGTCGGCGCCGGTGACGGTGATCCGGTCCCCCGCGTCCGTACGGGTGCCGCCCTGCGCGATCACCTGCACCTGCGCCTCGAAGACCATCCCGTTGTCGCTCAGCCGGCCCCGGACGGTGAGCCGGCCGCCGGCGGCGGTGACCGTCTTGTCCTCGTGCGGCGAGGTGTGGCGCAGCGTGAAGGAGACCGTGCCGGGCCGGTCGGCGGACAGGCGGCCGACGATGACGCCGCCGGGGTTGCTGGCGAAGTACTCGCGCGAGTGGCGGACGCCGCCCGCGCTGTAGGCGACGCGGGCGACGGCCTCGCGCAGGCTCAGCTCGCGCCGGTAGCCCTCCGGCGTCGCGGGCGCGCCGGGGAGATCGAGGAACAGGTCCCCGAACGTCTGGTACGCGCCGTAGCCGGACCTGGCCTGGCCCAGCACGGCGGCCACCGCCTCGGGCGCCATGCTGCCGTCGCGGTCGATCTGCCGCCTGACCTCGGCGATCGCGCCGGGGCGCGGGCTGGTCCAGTTGCCGAAGTCGTAGCCGGGAGAGCCGGGGCCGCCGGTCCAGAGGGTCTTCTCGTTGAACTGGAGCCGCTCGCCGGCCACGCCGCCGAACACCGTCGCGCCCAGGGGGCCGTTGCCGATGGGCAGGGCCTGGGTCTCCCAGTCGGTGGCGGGCTCGTCGTACCACAGGGTCAAGTCATCGGGTGTATCGGCGGGCGGTAAACCGGCGGGAAGCATGAGAGCGATGATAAGCGGCCCCCCGCCGTGCGGGCGAGGGGCCTTCCGCTAGGCCCGGAGGTCGGATGACTGGTCGTGTGCGCTCGCGAAGAGGGTCCGGCGGGCCAGGATTCCGATGAGCAGGGCCGCCGCCACCAGGACGACGGCGGCCCACGCGGGCGAACGGTGGCCGAGGCCGGCGGCGAGGGCCAGGCCGCCCAGGGCGGGCCCCACGGCGGCGCCCACGTTGAGCGCGGCCGTGGCGAACGAGCCGCCGAGCGACGGCGCGCCGGACGCCGCGTACAACGCCCGCGCGATGAGGGCCGAGCCGACGGCGAACGCGAGCGCCCCCTGGACGAAGGCGAGCAGGACGGCGGCGACCGGGCTGCCGGCCGTGGCGGCGAGCAGCGCCCACCCGGCGAGCAGCGCGATCCCGCCCCCGGCGAGCAGCGGCGCCGGCCGCGTGTCCGACAGCCGGCCCGCGACGCTCACCCCCGCGAACGAGCCGAGCCCGAACAGCGCCAGGACCGCCGGCACCCATCCCGCCGCCAGCCCGGCGACCTCCGTCACCAGCGGGGCGAGGTAGGTGAAGACGCAGAAGGTGGCGGCGTTCACGAGCGCGGCCAGGACGAGCACCACGACCACGCGCGCCTCCCTCAACACCCGCACCTCCCCCCTGGCACTCCGCGGCGCGCCCTCTTCCGAGGTCGCGGGGATCCTGCGGAGGACGGCGTACAGGGCCGGGAGGCAGGCGAGGGCCACCGCCCAGAAGGCCGCGCGCCAGCCGAACGCCTGCCCGAGCACCGCCCCTCCCGGCACCCCCGCAACGCAGGCCAGCGTGACGCCGCCGAGCAGGACCGACGTGGCCCGTCCCTTGGCGTTCTGCGGCACCATGGCGACGGCCGCCGCCAGCCCCACCGCGAGGAACCCGGCGTTGGCGACCGCGGCCAGGACCCGCGTCACCAGCAGCACGCCGAAGTCGTCGGTGACCGCGCCGACGACGTGCACGAGCACGAACACCATCAGGAACGCGGTCAGCGCCCGCCGGCGCGGCCAGCGCAGGCCGGCGACCGCCATCAGCGGCGCCCCGACGATCATCCCGGCGGCGAAGGCCGACGTCAGCGCCCCAGCGGCGGAGACGGAGACGCCGAGGTCGCGGGCGAGGTCCGGGACGAGGCCGGACAACATGAATTCCGAGGTCCCCTGCGCGAACACGGCCAGCGCGAGGACATAAAGGGCCAAAGGCATGAGTTGCGACTCCACAGCCACGTCGAAGAACGACCCCGGCAGATGGGCACGGGGTTCCGGTCCGTACGACGGCGATCCGGTGGCTGGGGGAAGGCGCAGCCTGCTGACGGCCCGGGCGGCGAAGAGCGGACGCGGGCACGACGGCATGCTGCGGGGCGCCACCGGATGACCGGTGGCTAGAGTCTTGACGCCTCAGGGCCGGACGACATGATCCACACCCTACCGGCTTCGCCCGGCCCGGGACTCAGGGGTAGTCCTGGGTCGCGTGCGAGGAGCCGTAACCGCCGGAGGCGGCGAAGGACGCCCGCCACTGCCCGTTGCTGCGCGGCGTGATGACCGTGAACCTGCCGGAGGGGTTGCCGGTGCTGTGGTCGGTGACCGAGACGCCGCCCTTGGACACGGTCACGGCGAGGTCGTCGAGCCGGGTGCGGCCGTTCTTGGTGCGCAGGACGCCGGAGTGCTTGAGCCGGTCGTTCGGATAGGGGCGGATCGTGTACTTGACGATCTCGGTCGCGGGGAGCGAGCGCGTGAGGAACGTAGGGCTGCGCGACCCCATGAACGCCGGGCCGCCGTCCAGCTCGGCCCGCCAGTCGCCGTCCTCCTCCGGGGCCGTGGCGAGCGCGCCGAACGTGCCGTCGTCGCCCGTCAGGGTCTGGGTGACGAGGTGCCGGCCGCAGGTGTCCGCGCCGTGGAAGCCGATGGTGACGATCTGCCCGGCGAGCGGCGCCCAGTCGCCGCCGCTCTCGATCTCCACCCTCCCCCGGAGGACCAGCGGCTCCCCGGCCTCCGCCTCATGCGGCCGCAGCTCGAACGAGGCGAAGCGGGTGCGTGCCTTCGTACCCTCACGCTCGACCCGGAACTCCCTCACCACCGACGCGGTGTCGTCCGTGACCTGCACCCGCCAGAGGCCGGCCGGCGCGTCCGGTGGGAAGGCGTACGTGGCCCGCCAGTCGCACGGCGGCGGCGCGGCGGTCAGGTCGAGCTTCACCGGCGGCCCGTCCGGCGGGACGAGCAGCCCCCACGCCTCGGGCGCGGCGAAGGCGACGACGAACGTCACCTCCACGGGCTCGGCGCCCACCACGACGGGGTGGCGGGTGATCTCGATGGACCCACTGCGGACACACGGCATCGTCATGCTCCTCGGCTCAGCACACCTTCCGGTACGGCGTCCACGGGATCAGCCGCCGCCACGCGGCCGACGGGAGCGTGCCGCCGGCGCGGGCGCACACCTCCCGTACGAGGGCGCCGGGGTCGAGCGGGTGGACCGCCAGCCGGCCGTCGGCGCCCACGCTGTGCAGGGCCCGGCCGTCCCGGCTGACGGCCAGCGCCAGCACCGCGCCCTCGTGCCGGGGCACCGGCAGGCCCAGCGGGACGCCGTGCGCCAGGTCCCACAGCCACACCTTGCCGTACGCGCCGGCGGCGGCCAGCGTGCGGCCGTCCGGGGAGAAGGCGAGGGCGTCGATCTGCTCGCCCTCCTCCGCGCCGACCGGCAGCCGCCGTGGCTGGCCGGCTCCGTCCCACAAGATCACGCCCTCGGTGGTGGTGCCGGTCGCGAGGACCTTGCCGTCCGGGCTGTAGGCGATGGCCCGTACGCCGTCGGCGGCGGCGAACGGCGTTTCGGCGGTCCGGCCGGTGCGCAGGTCGAGCAGGGCGTTGTCCCGCCCGTTGACGGCCAGCGCGCCGCCGTCGGGGCGGAAGGCCATCCGGGAACCGCCGGTGTGCGGGAGTACGCCGGTCCTGCGGCCGGTCGCCACGTCCCGTTTCTCGGCGCGGGCGCGTCCGCGGGCGGCCGACTGCGGCGAGACCACCAGCGTGCGGCCGTCGGGGGCGAAGACCAGCCCCTCGACCTCGTCGGCGCCCGCGATCGGGACGGCGCGCGGCCTCGCCGGGCCGCCGGTGTCCCAGAGGGTGACCGTGGCGGGGTAGGACGTGCCCACCGCCAGCGTGCGGCCGTCCGGCGCGAAGGCGAGGGCGACCGGGGAGCCGCCGGCCGCCGGGACGAGGCGCGCGACGCGGCGGCGGGCGGCGACGTCCCAGAGCTCGGCCGCGCCCGCGCGCCAGACGGCCACGGTGGCGGCGCCGGGCGCGAACGTGGCCGCCCCGGCCGACGGCACCAGCGGCGGGGGCGCGGCGACGTCCAGCACGACGGCCCTTCCACCGGGGCCGAGGGCGACGAGCGTCCGGTCGCCGGGGCCGAAGACGAGCTCGGCGGGCGGCTGCGCGAGCGGCCACACGAGCAGCGGGTCGTCCCTGCCCGCCGCCCAGAGCGCGAGCGCGGCCCCGTCGTAGGTCGCCAGCCGCCGCCCGTCCCCACTGAAGACCAGAACCCGCGCCCGCACAGGCAACCCCCCGCGCCAAACGGGCCCGTCAGGGGCGGTTGTGGCGGTTGGGGCGGCGGGCACGGCGGAGATGGTGAGGGCGGAGGCGGTGGAGACGCCGGGGGCGCTGGGGGCGGTGGAGGCGGTGGGGGGCAGGGTGGTCAGGTGGATGGTGGTGTTGCCGGCCGCGGCCAGGGTGTTCTGGCTGAGGGCGACCGCGCGGCCCGGGGCAATGGCGAGGCGGCGTTCCCGGTCCCACAGCTCGTAGCGGCCTCGGGAGACGGGCACGGCCAGGTGCCGGCCGTCCGGGGCGAAGGCGACGCCCAGGGCCTCGGGGACGTCCAGTGGGAGCGGCCGGCCGCCGCCAGCCGCAAGCTCCCACACCCGTGCCCGTCCCTCGGGGGTGACGGCGGCGAGCAGGCGGCCGCCGGGGCCGAAGCCGAGCCATTCCGCGCCGCCCGCGATCTCACCCAGCAGCCGGGCGGTCGCGACGTCCCAGGTCCTGATGGAACGGGCGTCCGCGGCGGCCAGCAGGGCCCCGTCGCCGCTCAGGGCGAGGGCGTGCGCCGGCCCGCCGATCCCGCGTACGGTGACCGCCGCGACGCCGGACGAGGCCGGTGTCGTGACGGGCAGACGCCAGAGGGTGGCGGTGTCCCCGTCGGCCAGGGCCAGGGTGCGGCCGTCGGCGCTGAGGGCGTAGCGAGCCGCGCCGCTCACCCGCACCGGCGGCGTGAACGTCCGCAGCTCGCGCTGGGCGAGCGAGCTGTGCAGCGCCGCCACCGCCTGCGGGACCGCCGCCACCCGCCAGGCCGCCACGCTGAGCAGCATCGCCGTGGCCGGGTCGTCGCTTCGGCTCGACGCGGCGAGCTGGGCGATCCGGAGGGCGGCGGCCTCGTCCCGCTGCCTGGAGCCGGCCCGGTCCTGGGCGACGGCGACGGCGGTGACGGCGAGGACCAGCGCCACGAGCGCGGCCATGACGCCCGCCGTCCGCCTGCGCCGCCGCGCCCGGCTGCGGGTGCGGGCGGCCGACTCCTCCAGGAACGCGTGCTCCAGCGAGTTCGGCCGGAGCAGCCCGCCGCCGCTCTCGGCCCAGGCCAGGGCGTCGCGCAGGGCCGTACCCCGGTACAGGTCGTCGGACTCGCGGCCGTGGTCGTCCCACAGGCGGGCCGCCGCGCCGAGCGGGCCGTGCACCGCCAGGCCCGGCCGGTCGGCCTCGATCCAGCCGCGCAGCCGGGGCCAGGCGCGCAGCAGGCCGGCGGCGGCCAGGGTCACGGCGTCGTCGCGGCGTACCAGCAGGCCCTCGCCGGCGAAGCCGTCCAGCACGCGGGCCACCGCCTGCGGGTCGGTGGCGGGGTCGGACAGCTCGTGCACGTACGCGGTCCGCAGCGCGCCGTCGGCCCCGTCGGCCCCGTCGCCCGGGAGGACGAGGCGGAGCAGGACGCGCGGCACGACCTCCCTGTCCTCGGGGCCCAGCTCGTTGTAGACCCGCTCGGCCAGCTCGGCGGGCGAGGGCTCGACGGCCGCCGCCGGGCGGAGCAGCCCGGCGGCGGCCCTGCTCCCCTGCCGGAGCAGCCGGTCCGTGTCGTCCCGCCGATCACGCGGATCGGGCGGGGGTGGTCCGGAGGGCTGGGGCGTGAACTCCTGCGGGAGGCTCGCGTCGCCGTCCTGACTTCCGGGCGGTCCGGGGCGGGCGAGGAGTTCGGGGTGGGTGAGGACCTCCGGCTTGGCGAGGCCGTCCGGGGTCAGCAGGGTCTCCGGGAGCAGCCGTTTCGGGGCCCAGCCGCCCACCAGGCGGAGCAGCAGCGTCGCGGCGTCCGGCCGGGCGTCGGCGTACAGCGACATCGCCGCCTCCACCAGCTCCCGCAGTCCCGGCGGCGGCACGACGGAGAAGTCCGGCCGATGGTTCAGCACCCGGTAGCGCACCAGGGTCACGTCGCCGCCGCTGTCGCCGGCGAACGGTGAGCGCCCGCTGGCCGCGTACAGCAGCACCGCTCCCCATGCCCACACGTCCACGCCGGTCCCGCCGCGCTGGCCGGCCAGGCGTTCCGGGGCCATGTACGCGGGAGTCCCGGCGGCGGCGCGGCCCTCGTTCGTGAGTGTCATGCCTTCGGCGTGGGCGATGCCGAAGTCGATCAGTCGTGGGCCGTCGGGCCCGAGCAGCACGTTGTCCGGTTTGAGGTCGCGGTGCACGATGCCCGCCCGGTGGATGCCGGTGAGCGCGGTGGCCATGCCGACCGCCAGCCGGTGCAGCGAGTCGTCGTCGAGCGGCCCGCCGGTCTCGACCGCCCGCCGCAGGTCGGGGCCGTCGACGTACTCGCTGACGATGTACGGCGGCCGCGCGTCGAGGTCGGCCTCCAGGACGCGCGCCGTGCAGAACGACGCCGCCCGCCGCGCCGCCACGACCTCCTTGGCGAAGCGGGAGCGCATGTCCCCCTGGTCGAGGTACTCCTCACGGAGCGCCTTGATCGCGACCCGGCGCCCGGCGCGGTCGTACCCCTCGTAGACAACCCCCTGCCCGCCCGCTCCGAGACGTCTGACCAGCCAGTAGTCCCCGAGCTGTCGCGGGTCTCCCGGGAGAAGGAGCCCCATGTCCCCTGCAGAGACCGCGAGGGGCCCCGGTGATACCGGAGGGTGTCGTCACGAGTAGAAGTGCATGACGACCGCCAGGCCGACGAAGTGCATGAGCACCACGGACACGATGAGGGCGATGAAGACGAACTTGGCCGGGCCGTGCTCGAAGTGCTTGCCCTCCTTCAGCGGCGGCAGCTTGGCCTGGCGCTCGGCGATGCGCTCCTCAAGCGGCTTGCGGTGAAACACGGCGGTCCTTCCCGGCGGTTGGTTTGCGTACTCACGTTTGGCAGGCTAATAGTTGGTACACAAAGAAAGCTACCAGAGGCCGGCGGAGGTCCCCATATGGAGGACGCGACAGATGTGAAGGACGTGACAGAGATCACGGACCCGCTGGCGCTGGAACGGCAGGTGTGCTTCGCCCTCAGCATCGCCTCGCGCAGTGTGATCGGCCTCTACCGGCCGCTGCTGCAGCCCATGGGCCTCACCCACCCGCAGTATCTCGCGATGCTCGCCCTCTGGCAGCACGAGCCGCTGTCGGTGAAGGAGCTCGGCGAGCTGCTCCAGCTCGACCCGGGAACGATGTCGCCGCTGCTGAAGCGCCTGGAGGCCCTGGGCTACGTGCGCCGCGAGCGCAACAGCAGGGACGAGCGCGCCCTGTCGGTCACCCTCACGCCCGAGGGCAGGGCGCTTCGGGCGGAGGCGGAGAAGATCCCGCCCGCCATCGTCTCCCGCCTCGGCATGGGCCTCGACGAGCTGCAGGACCTGCACCAGGCGCTGACCCGCCTCACGGCCGCCGCCCGGCGCCACCCGCCGGCATGAACGACGGCGTCTCGCTGGAGCGGCTGACCCGCCGCCTGGAGGAGGTCGTGGGCGAGCTGCGCGGCCTCCCCGTGGACGTCGAGCGGGTGGACGACGACGCCGTCGTACGGGCCCGGATCCTCCAGGCCGCCCGCGCCGCCCGCGCGCTGCGCGCCATGCACCCGGTGGGCTCGAAGGACACGGGCCGGCAGGAGCAGCGCAGCCGGCGCGACGTGCTCGACGTCCTGGAGGGCGGCGTGTCGATGCGGACGATCGTGCACGCGAGCGTGCTCGACGACCCGCTCAAGGCGGCCCGGATCCGGCAGCTCCACGCGGCAGGCGACCTGCACCGGGTGGTGGACGAGCCGATCCAGCAGGTGCTGATCTTCGACCGGGCGGTGGCGTTCGTCCGGCTCACCCCCGTCGCGGAGGCCCCCGGCGCGCTGGTGATCCGGCAGCAGAGCCTCATCGCCGCGCTCGTCGACCTGTTCGAGCTGACCTGGGCCAAGGGGCGGGAGGTCACCGAGCCGGCGCACCGGCTGACCGCGCGCGAACGCGAGGTGCTGGCGCTGATCGCCGAAGGACGCTCCAACGGCGCGGTCGCGCGGGCGCTGTCGATCACCGAGGCGGCCGTCGGCAAGCACGTGGCCAGCCTGTTCGCCAAGCTGGAGATCCCGGCGGGCGCCGACGACAACCGGCGGGTGCTGGCGGTGCTCGCCTATCTCCGGGGCGCCGTTCAATAGGGGTGGCCCTACCTCGACCTCGCCCTGTCCCCCGTGTGGGCGGGGCGTGCGGGGCCGTTCAATGGGCGGCATGCAAAGGATGACTGGATTGCTCATCGGCGCCGTCTTCGGCGCCGTTTTCGTCGTCGTGAACGCGCACGAGCCGCTGAACGGCGTGGTGGCGACGTTCCTCAGAGTGGCGGCCTGCCTGGCCGCCGTCGCGGTCGCCGCGATGTGGTTCAGCGCCGCGCGTGGGCAGCGGACCGGCGAGGGTGGCAGCGGGGGGCCGATGTTCGGCCGCGGCTATCTGGCGGTGGTGGCGGCCGAGGCGCTGCTGCTGTTCGGCGGGCTGCGGGTGCTCGCCGCGTGGGAACGTCCCGTACAGGCCAACGTGGCGTGGATCGCCGTGGTGGTGGGCGTGCACTTCGTGGCGCTGGCGCCGATCTGGCGGACCTGGGACATCGCCGTTCCGGGGGCGCTGCTGACCGTGCTCGGGGTCGCGGGCCTGGTCATGACCGGGACGGCGGCGATCGCGTGGGTGCCGTTCGTCAGCGGCGTGCTGTCGGGGGTGACGCTGCTCGCGGGGGCGGTCACCGCCGGGTGGCGCACGCTGGCCTCGGCGGCCTCGGCGGCCTCGGCGGCCAGGACGGCCGCCTGACCGCCGCCCGCGACCTCCGCCGGAGACACCCGTATACCCCCTCCCCCTATAATTCCTGACGCCACCCCCTCAAGGAGCGTCATGGAACACGGCGATCATCATCACCCGGCCCCCGGGCCTCCCGCTGCCACCTGGGCCGCGGCGGCGCAGGCGACCCTGCACTGCCTGACCGGCTGCGCCATCGGCGAGGTGCTCGGCATGGTCATCGGCACCTGGCGCGGTCTGTCCGGCCTGGCCACGGTCGTGCTGTCCGTGGCGCTCGCCTTCCTCTTCGGCTACGCGCTCACCATGCGCGGCGTGCTGCGGGCCGGCGTCGACCTTCGCACCGCGCTGAAGGTCGCGCTGGCCGCCGACACCGTCTCCATCGCGGTGATGGAGGTCCTCGACAACGCGGTCATGCTGCTCGTGCCGGGCGCGATGAACGCGGGCCTGGACAGCGGCCTGTTCTGGGCGGCGCTGGCGGGCTCGCTGGTGACCGCCTTCGTGCTGACCACGCCCGTGAACAAGTGGCTGATCGGGCGCGGCAAGGGGCACGCGGTCGTCCACCAATACCACCACTGACTCCTCCGGCTCCTCGTTGAACGCGCCCGCCGCCGCGGGCGTACCTCCCTATGGGCCGCCCACCGGACAGGGAGACCACGAGGAGGCTGAGTGGCCGTGCCAACAAGGCTCGCGCGCGCGGCGGCGGTCGCGGCGGCGCTGGCCGTCGCCGGGGCGGCCGTCCACCCCGGCGCCGCGCTCGCCGAGCCGACCCCCGCCCAGGCCAGGGCGAAGCTGGTGAAGCTCAACGAGCAGGCGGACCAGCTCGTCGAGCAGTACAACCAGGCGAACGAGACCTACCGCAAGGCCCGCGCGAAGTACGCGGCGCTCGACGCCGAGATCGGCCGCAAGGACGCCGCTGCCGCCGCCCTGCGCCGCGACCTCATGGCGGCCGTGGTCAGCGACTACCAGATCGGCTCCGTGGACGGCTGGGCCAGGCTGGTGGGGCAGGGCAGCCCGGAGGCGCTGCTCGGCGGCGTGGCCTCGCTCGACGAGATCGCGCGGGCGCGGGCGGCGAAGCTGCGCGCGTACGAGGCCGCCGACGCGGACCTGCGCAGGCGGCACGCCCAGGCCAAGATTGTCCTGGCGGAGGCGGAGGAGGCCCGCGACCAGGTACGCGGCCGGCGCGACAAGGTGGACGAGATGGTCGATGAGCAGACCAAGCTGCTGCGCCGGCTGGGCACCTTCCGCACCGGCGACCCGGCGAGCCGCGGCATCCCGTACACGGGCCCGGCCTCCGGCAGCGCCCGCGCGGCGCTCCGCTTCGCCTTCGCCCAGGTCGGCAAGCCCTACCGGTACGGCGGCACGGGGCCGGGCTCCTACGACTGCTCCGGCCTCGTCCAGGCCGCGTGGCGGGCGGCCGGGGTCACGCTGCCGCGTACGACGTACACGCAGTGGAGCTGGGGCGCCTCCCGCCGTGTCCCCCTGACCGCCCTCCAGCCCGGCGACCTGCTGTTCAGCAAGGGCCTCGGCCACATGGGGATGTACGCGGGCAACGGCAAGATGGTGCACGCCCCGCAGACCGGCGACGTCGTCAAGGTGGTCGACCTCGACGCCTACTGGCGAGGCCGCCTCGCCGGCGCCGTCCGCCCCTGACCGGCGCCCGCCCTTCGCTGGAGCGCCGCCCGGCGGCCTCTCATTCCGGGAAGGTAACGCCAATGTGGGTCGATCGCATCCATTCATCGTCCACCGCAGCTTGCAGCAGCGCTTCGGCGGTCAAAAGTATGGCGCGGTCCCAGCGGGTGTCCCACATTTCCCTACCGCCTGGCGTAGCGGCGATCCATTCTTCGACGCCGGCGAGATCCGGATCCGGGTACCAGTCCCGAAAGCTCGCGTCGAACGCGACCACGCGGCCGCCTTGAGCGTAATAGGACACGATCGCCGGGGCGTCGTCGCACCATGCAGCGCTCAGACAGGGTCCATACTGCGCCAGGGCGGGAAGACATCCGCGCGACCAATAATCGACGTCGTAGTCCATGATGATCGTGCCGTTACCGAGACGCCCAATGAGCATATCGATATCGTCACTTTGAAAGCGCATCGGCTTCGTGTTCTCGGGAGAGATGCCGTAGGCCGCCAAGACGTCGGTCGTGGTGGCGGAGCACCAAACAAGGTGGAGGACGTCATTGGTGTGCAGACCGAACCACTTGGCATAACTCTCATCGATCATCGGTCTTCCTCCCTGATCGGCAGACAGGCGTGCCGTCCGGCCGCCAGAACGAACAGGTTAGCGGCGGAGCGAGGTCTTCCCCCTCCCCCCTGGCGGCTCGGTGCGGTCGCCTGGTTCGTGGCCGCGGTGACCCTGATCGTCGCGCTCTTCCGCGTGGCCCGTCTGCCCTGCCCGTCGCCGGCGTCCGCGGGGCCGCTGAGCCGGGCGGTCAGGGGCTCAGGGAGCGCCAGATGCGGTCGGGCAGGATGCGCGCCGCCTCGGCCAGGTCGATGTCCGGCGCCCCGGCCAGCCACCGCCTGGTCACCTCGGCGACCGGCCCGATGAGCAGCATCTCCACCTGCGCCGGCGGCAGCGGCGCGACCGTTCCCGCCGCCATGTGGCGGCCGATCCAGTCGTTCAGCCGCGCCAGCCGCTCCGCCTTGCCGGCCGCGATGCGCTCGGCGTGCGGCCCGAGGTCGATCGCGTACGGCCCCGCGTGGATGAAGCGCGCCTTGTCCGGATGGCTACCGGTGAAGTCCAGGTACGCCCGCACCGCCCGGCACACGCCGTCACGGGCGTCCGCGGCGCTCTCCACGGCGGCGATCAGCGCGTCGAGCAGCTCGGCCATGCACCGGCTGTACAGTGCGGCCGCCAGCGCCTCCAGGCTGCCGAAGTGGTGGTACAGGCTGCCCATGCTGACGCCGCTGCGCTCGGTCACGGCCCTCAGGGTGAAGTCGCCGGGGTGCACCTCCAGGGCCGTGTCGAGGAGCTTCGTGATCGTCTCGGCGCTGCGCCTGTGCGGGGTCACCGGGCCGCCGTCAGCTCCTCGGCCTCGTCCCAGATACGCCGGGCCAGGTCGCGGTCGGCGGCCGGTCCCTCCAGCGGGACCTCCCTGGCCTGGTCGAAGTAGCGGCCGGTGCCGGTGTCGCGGGCGAGGGCGGCGACGGGGGCGGCGCCCTCCTCGGGCGTGGCCCACTTGCGTTTGGCGGCCTTGAGCAGCCAGCCGAGCGGGCCGCCGCGGTCGCCCAGCCCGGTGCGGATCACGCCGGGGTGCACGGCGTCGATGGTGATCCCCCGGTCGCGCCAGCGTTCGGCGAACAGCGGCACGGTCAGCAGGTTGCACAGCTTGGTGTCGGCGTAGGTGCGGAGGGAGGAGAAGTCCGCGCCGACGGCGGTGCGTCCGGGCTCGGCCCGGCCTTTGACGTAGATTCCCGCGCTGACCTGCACCACCCGTTCGAGCCGGTCCTCCAGCAGGTGGTTGAGCAGGAACGGCGCCAGGTGGTTGACCGCGAACGACTCCTCCAGCTCGTCGCCGGTCAGGACGCGGCGGCTCGGCCAGAGCCCGGCGTTGTGCACGAGCACCTCGACGCTCGGGCACCGCGTACGCAGGTCCTCGGCCAGCCTGCGGACGGACGCCACGGTGGTGAGGTCTCCGGGCACGCACTCGACGTCGCCCGCGAGCGCCGCGGCGGCCCGCCGGCCCCGTACGGGATCGCGGGCGACCAGCAGCACCTTGTAGCCGTCGGCCGCCAGGCGGGCGCACACCGCGTACCCGATGCCGCGATTGCCGCCGGTCACCACCGCGAGAGAGGTCATGCCAGAGCATTTTTCTGGAGAAATGCTCTAATTTCAAGAGAGACGACCTCTACGGCTCCCGGACGGGCGCGATGCGGGATCATGGAGGGGTGGCCGGGGCGTCGCAGCCGGCCGTCAGGACGAGCCGTTGCCGAGGGGTCCCCCGTGACGAGAGTTTCCCTGATCGTGCCCTGCTACAACGCCGCACGGACCCTGCGCCTGTGCCTGGAGTCGGTGCTGGCGCAGACCCGCGTGCCCGACGAGATCGTGGTGGTGGACGACGCCAGCTCCGACGGCTCCCCCGCCTTGGCGGAGGAGCTGGGCTGCCGGGTCGTACGCCTGCCGGACAACCGCGGCGTCTCCGCGGCCAGGAACGCCGGCGTCGCGAGCACCACCGGCGAGGTGATCTTCTTCCTGGACAGCGATGTGGCGCTGCGCCCCGACGCCGTGGCGGGCGCCCTGGCGATCCTGGAGTCGGATCCGGGCGTGGGCTGCGTGCACGGCGTGTACGACACCGAGCCGCTCATCGACGACGGCCCGGTCGAGTGGTACCGCCTGCTGCACCAGGTGCACTGGCGCAGCCGGCACGTGGGCGAGGTCAACAGCGTGGTGTTCGCGCTGGCCGCGGTGCGGCGCGAGGTCCTGGCGGCGGCCGGCGCGCTGGACGAGAGCCTGCGCGACTGCGAGGACGTCGAGTACAGCAGCCGCCTCGCGGTCCGCACCAGGATCGTGCTGTCCGACGCCGTGGTGGGCCGGCACGACGAGGGGCACCGGCTGCTGCCGGTCCTCGGCGAGCAGTGGCGGCGGGCGCTGCCGCTGATCCCGCTGGCGCTGGCCACCGCCCGGCGCGGCGCGGCCAAGCCGGAGAACGCCAACAGCCGGGCCGGGATCCTCGCCTGCGCGCTCGCCCTGGCCTGCCTGCCGCTGGGGCTGCTGTCACCGGCGCTGCTGGCCGTGCCGGTGGCGCTGGTGGGATGGTTCGTGGTGGCGGATCCGGGGTTGCTGCGGTTCGTGCACCGGGAGCGGGGGGCGGGGTTCACCGCCTACTTCATGGCCGTGCACCTGGCCGTGCACGTGGTGCTCGTGGCCGGGCTGGCGGTGGGCTCCCTGCGCGTGCTCCGCCCGGCCAGAGCCTGAAAGCGGGTCTTCAGGGCTTGAGCGCCGCGTCGTACACGGCGAGCGTCTCGGCGGCGGCGCGTTCCCAGCTCAGCCCCTCCCTGACCAGCCGCTCCCCGCGCCCGGCCAGCGCCCGCCGCAGCGCCGCGTCCGACATGACCTCGACGACGCCGCGCGCGATGTCGGCGGGCTCGCTCGCCCGTACGAACCGGACCGCGGGCCGCGCCGGGTCCGGCCCGATGAAGATCCGCGAGAAGCCGTCGCCGAGCACCACGGCCCGCCCGAGCGCCATCGCCTCGGTCGCCACCAGCCCGAACGGCTCGAACAGCGACGGGAACACGCACACCTCGGCCAGCTCGTAGTACGCCATCAGCTCCCGAGCCGGTACGAACCGCCCGGAGCACACCACCTTCCCGCGCAGCCCGGTCGCCGCCACGATGCGCCGCACGCCCGTCTCGTCGCCCTCGCCGGCGATCACCAGCCGCACCCCCGGCACCGCCTTCACCACCTCCCGCATCGCCTCCAGGAGCTGGTAGACGCCCTTCTGCCGTTCGATCCTGCCGACGAACAGCAGCACCCGGTCCCGCTCGGCGAGCCCCAGCGACCGGCGCAGCTCGGCCGCCTCCTCCCGCAGCGCCTCCCGGTCGAAGGCGGGGCCGGCCAGCGCCGCCTCGTACGTGCCGCCGAGCGGCACCACGTCGATGGGCGTGCGCCGCCACCCGGCGGCGAGCAGCTGCTCGCGCACCTCGGGCGTGGCGACCACCACCCGCCGCGAGACGCGCGCCAGCCACCGCTCCAGCGCGGCGAACAGGTTGAGCGGGTCGGCGATGCTGCGCTGCGGCGCGACGCCGTACTCGGTGGTGTGGACGTGGAAGACGACCGGCAGCCGCAGCAGGTAGTGGCAGAGCAGGCCGGCCAGGAAGTTCGTGGAGTCGTGCACGGCGACCAGGTCCGGCCGGGGGCCGCGGCGCAGCCGCCGCACGTAGCGCCAGTTGCTGGCCACCACGCGCGCCGCGAGCAGCAGGAACTCCGCCCGCCTGGTGCGGTTCAGCCGCCTGCCGCCGCCGGGGAGGCGGACGCGCGGGCGGTGCACGGCGACCCCGTCCACCCGCTCGTCCACGGGCAGGGCGCCGTCGTTCGGCGTGTGGACGGTCAGGTCGTGGTCGCGGGCCAGGTGGGGGGTGATCAGCTCGACGTACCGGCCGAGTCCCGCGGTCACGTTGGGCGGGAACTGGTTGACGATGCAGGCGATTCTCATGACGTCCTTCACGAGCGGTATCTCCGGGCGGCCGTCGTCCCCACGACGGCCAGCAGGACCAGGTTGACCAGCGCGAAGCCCACCAGCCCGCCGGTGAGCCCGTCCCTGCGCACGCAGACGGCGAGCACGGCGAGCGCGGGCGGCGCGCTCACCAGCAGGCAGCCGGCCAGCACCTTCGCGCCGCGCACCCCGTCCATGGACAGCGCCACCGAGTACAGGTTGAAGGCGGTGTGCAGGCCGATGCCGAGCGCGGACAGCGCCATCAGCTCCGGCGCGTACGGGTAGGCGCCGCGCATCAGCAGGAAGAACACCAGGCTCGCGGCGAAGGAGAGCACCGCCGTCGCGACGGCCACGGCGGGCGCCAGCCGGGCGATCCGCCGCATCAGCAGGGGTTTGTCGGTGGTGGCCATGAGCGGCAGCAGCGCCAGCCCGATCCCGTCGGTGAACACCACGCCCATCAGCCGCTTGGGGAAGCCGTTGTAGACGGAGTAGACGCCCACGTCGGCCGCCGGCGCCCAGTGGTTGAGGAAGATCACGTCCACCCCGAACAGCACGCCGCTCAGCGCGGCGATCGCGGTCACCCAGCCGCCGTGCCGGTACAGCGTCCCGGCCAGCCGCGCCGACCAGGCCCCGAGCCGCGGCCGGGCCGCCGCCACCGCGACCACGGCGAACCCGGCGTTCGTGACGATCAGCGCCGCCAGGTACGGCTCCGCCTCCCGCACGCCCAGCACCAGCAGGCAGAAGCAGGCGGCCCCCAGGTAGCAGAGCGCGACGGCCAGCTTCAGCCACGCCACGAACGCGAAGCGCTTCAGCCCCCGCAGGAAGCTCTCCGCGAGCTGGTTGACCGTCATGGACGCGGCCAGCGCCAGCCCGGCGGCCAGCGTCCCGGTGTCCACGTTGAGCGCTGCGGTGAGCAGCGGAGCGGCCAGCAGGGCGAGCCCGGCGAGGGCCGCGCTCACGGCCAGGGTGGCGAGCAGCGCCGTCGTCAGCAGCGCCGGCCGCTCCTCCGGGGCGGCGCGCGGCAGCTCCTGCAGCATGACGTAGTGGAGGCTGGTCAGCATGCCGACGGTGACGATCAGCGCGATCGACAGCACCACCGTGAAGTCGCCGAACGCCGCCGCCCCCGCTCCGCGCGCGATCACCAGCGTGGTGGCCGCGGCGATCCCGCTGGCCAGCGTGCTGACCAGGGTCGGCCCGGCCGCCCACCGGTGCGCGGCCAGCCAGCCGCGCGTGCTGCGGCGCTCCGGGGCGCTCAGTCCGGGCACCGCAGGTACGTCCGGCGGGCGAACTCCAGGTCCTCGGGCGTGTTCACGCCGCGCGCCTCGGCCGGGTCGGCCACCGGCACGACGGTCACCGGCCGGCGCTCCACCCGGGACAGATGCGTCAGGAACGGCAGAAAGTTCACCTCTCCGGTGGCCGCGCCCCGCCCGGCCCCGGCCACGTAGCGCGCCCAGGCGGCCTCCAGCCCGTCCGTGGCCAGGCAGAACACGCCCACGTCGCTGAGCCCGCCGGGCCGGCACTCCTCGCCCTCCCTGGACTGCCGGACGCGGACCAGCTCGCCGCCGGCCAGCTCGTACTCCACGTACGGGTCGGCCATCGCGACCAGCGGCAGCGTGACGCCCTCGCCGGGGTGCGCGGCGAGCACCGCGCGCACGGTCTGCGCCGACAGGTTCGCCTGGTCGCCCCAGACCACCAGGATCGTCTCGTACGCCGCCCAGTGCCGGGCCGCCGCGCCGAAGATCGCGTCCCCCATGCCCGTGGGCCGCTCCTGGACGCTCACCGACACCCCGCCGCCGGCCAGGTCCCCGGCGGCCAGCGCGCGGAACGGGCCCTCCCCGTCGGGCGAGACGACGACGTGGACGTGCCCGGCGGCCGGCCGCAGCCGCCGGCGCAGCAGGTGCCAGAGCGTCACGCCGTCCGCGACCTCGATCATGATCTTGGGTACGCCGGAGCCCAGCCGGGTCCCCCGTCCCGCCGCCGGGACGACGGCGCACACCCCCCGCTCACTCACTGCCGTTCATCTCTTCTCCTACCAGGGACACCACGTCGTGCAGGTCGCCCGCCCCGATCGCGCCGGGCATCGGCTCGGCGGTGTGGACGTGCAGCGTCGCGAGGCCCGCGCCGAGCGCCGCCGCCACCCCGTGCGCGGAGTCCTCCAGCACGACCGCCTCCGCCGGGTCCACGTCCCAGCGGCGGCAGGCCAGGCGGTAGACCTCCGGGTCGGGCTTGCTGACCGGGACGTCGTCGGCGGTCAGCACGTCGCGGAAGGCGTCCGCCAGCCCGGCGCCGGCGAGCGCCCGCGCGACGGACGCGCGGCTGCCGCCGGTCACCGCGTACGCCGTCCGCCCGCCGGCGGCGAGCCGGTCGAGCAGGACGCGCGCGCCGGGGAAGGGCCGGACCCGCCCGGCGCGTACGTGCTCGCGGTAGAGCTCCTGCTTGCGCCGGGCCAGCCGATCGGCCACACCGGGGTCCCCGGTCAGGCGGGCGGCGACGGCGGCGGTGCTCGCCCCGGCGTGCTCGGCGTACCTGAATCCGGCCAGCCGGGACGGGACCAGCTCGCCGATCGCCTGGCGGAAGGCGGCCTCGTGCGCGGGGAAGGAGTCCAGAAGCGTCCCGTCGAGGTCGCACAGCCACACGCGCCAGGACCGCTCCCCGCTCATCCGGCCCGCGCCAGGGGCGTCTCGCCGAGCAGCGCGCGCAGCGCCGCCACGGTGCGGGGGCCGTGGTGCTTGCCGGGACGGCACGGGTCCTCCAGGTCGGCGGCGATCCAGCGGGCGCCGGCCCACGTCCCCCGCTCGGCGACGGCGCGCGGCACCGCCGGCCCGCCCGCCGGGCCGTCGTGGCTGAGGATGTGGGTGATCAGGCGGCGTTCGTTGCCCGGGTCGCCCAGGTACGCCAGCGCCCGGTCCACCAGGTCGGTCGCGCTCAGCCCCTGGACGTCGTGGTCGCTGCCCACGTTGACCACGAACACCCGCGCCGCCGACCGTCCTCCGGCGACGGCCTCGGCCACGCCCTGGGTGAGGTAGCTGGGCAGGAGGGAGGAGTGCGGGGTCCCGGGGCCGTACACGACGAGGTCGCTGTCGGCGAGCGCCCGCAGCGCCTCGGGGTCGGGCGCTGCGGGGACGGCGCGGCGGGCCAGCAGCTCGCGCACCCGCTCGGCGGGCAGCCCCGCGAGCCCGGCCAGCTCGGGCCCGGTGAGCGGCGCGGGCAGCAGGAACAGGTCGGTGATGGCGGCGGCGTCCTGCGGGCCGACGATGTCGGCCTCGTCAGCCAGCACCCGGCCGTCCTGCTTGAGCGCGACGAGGTAGGCGTTCGTGCCGTCGGTGACGTTCAGCAGCCGCGCCGGGGTGGCGAACGTGCGGGCGCAGGCCCGTACGGCGGCGTTGAAGTCCTCCCCGAGCCGCAGGTACGCCCCCGCGAACACCAGGTTGCCGAGCGCGCAGTCCGCCAGGTCGAACCCGCCGGGGCCGGCGGCCAGCCGCGCCGCGAAGATCCGCAGGTCGCGCGCCACCGGCTCGGGGGCGGCCCCGGCGATCCTGTGCAGGTCGGCGAGGGTGCTGCCGGGCGGCAGGCGGTGTTCGAGCAGCGCCCGGCGCGGGTCGTCGCGGCCCAGGTGGAGCAGGAGGTTCTTGCGGAAGTCGGACGGGCCGAGCATGCCGGGCAGGTAGCGGCGCAGCGCGCCGGTGGACAGGCCGTTGTCGTAGCCGTTGACGAGCAGGGCGAGGTCGAGGCCCGGCGTGCGCAGCAGGGCCCGCGCGATGCCGGCCGCGCCCCGGCCGCCGCTGAACATGGCCACCCTCATCGGGCCTCCCGTACGGGCACGCCGACGTGCTCGCCCGGCTGTGGCGGGCCAGGCTCGGGCGGGCCAGGCTCGGGCGGGCCCGGCTCGGGCAGGCGCGGCTCAGGCAGGCGCGGCTCAGGCAGACCCCGCTCAGGCACGCGCAGCACGCCGCGGCGCAGCAGCCAGTGCCGCAGCCCGAGGTAGCCCACGAACAGCGCCCGGTCGCGCGCGCCGCGCCAGAACCGCCAGCCGCGGCTGCCGCCGCCCCGCTCGCGGTGCTCGATGGGCAGCTCCGTCCAGGTGTGGCCGAGCTCGGTGACGCGGGCGGTGATCTCGGTGGAGCAGTTCATGCCCGCCGACTCCAGCGGCAGCGCCCGGAACAGCGGCCCGTGCACGACCTTGAAGATGGAGTTGAAGTCGCGGTAGCGGGTGCGGTGCAGCAGGTTGCTGACCGCGCCGCTGGCGGCCGACCCCCACCGGTACGGCAGGCTGTCGGCCTTCCTGATCCGCGCCCCTGACAGCGCGAGCACGCCGCCGGCCTGGATGCGCCCGATGAAGGCGTCCAAGTTGGCGATCGGGAACTGGCCGTCGGAGTCGAGCAGGACCACCCATTCCAGACGGGTGGCCGCGACGGCGGCGGCGATGGCCGCGCCCGCGCCCCGGTTGCGGGCGAAGGTGACGACCGTGAGCCGCGGGCAGCCGGCCTGGAGCTCGCGCAGGATCCGGCCGGTGCCGTCCGAGCTGCCGTCGTCGCAGACGACGATCTCCCACGCGGCGACCTCGGGGTGGCGCTCCAGGTAGTCGCGCCACTCGGTGACGGCCGCCGCGATGTTGGCCGCCTCGTTGTAGGCGGGGGCCGCGACCGAGATCTCGATGGGCATCGGTCACCTCCTCGGGGCGGCGCCGGTCAGGCGCTCGATCCAGCGGTCGAGGGGCAGCAGGTTGATCCCGGCGATGATCGGGACGTGCGCGAGCGTGAACCAGATCGCCGCGCCGAACGAGATCGGCCCGCCGGTGAACAGGTTGATGTGCGGGGCGTCGATGGTCTCGGGGATCGTGACCGGGTTGACCACCTGCCACATGACGTCGAGGAAGCCGGAGAAGACGATCAGCACGCCGGTGGCCATGATCTTCAGGCAGCGGCCCGGCGAGCCGCCGCCGATCCGGTAGGCGGCGGCGACGGAGAGCACGATGCCCGGATAGAGCAGCAGATAGAGGTGGGTGTAGAAGGAGTCGCCGTGGGCGCGGGCGCCGTCGCCGTAGTAGAACCAGCTGATGCGCGGGACGAGATAGCCGGTCAGGACGACGAACGGGACGTACAGCAGCCAGTGCAGCCGCGGCGACACCCACGGGAAGAACGCGATCGCGCAGCACAGGCAGGCGAAGGCGAGCAGTTTGGCGGCCAGTTGCCAGGCGGCCTCGATGTCGCGGGTGTGCGGGGTGGCCAGCCAGACGAAGGCGAAGCCGGCGGCGCCGGCGGCCAGGGCGATCCACCAGATGTGCGCGGCCCATGGGCGGCGGGTGTCGAGCGGGGGGTCGGGATGATTCACGTACCGGGCCCTCGGAGGTCGGGGACGGGTCGGCGGGAGCGCTCCCAGCGCAGTATGACATCCCTCCCCACGGAGCCGGTCTCAATATGAAATTAGGGACTCGCCGGAATTTGCATCGATACTGACTGCTTGTGAGACGACAGCAAAAGACCAGCTCAAAGCCTGCTGAGCGGTACGCCCAAAAGGGTGGTCAAAGTTTTGAGTAAATCGTCTGCCTGCGATGTCAAGACCCCGCGCGAAAAGGCCGTCGATGGGCGGCCGTCGCCTTCCAGACAGGCGTCCGGAGGACGAAGACTACATAAACGCAGGTGAAGCGGAGCCCAGAGGCTTTGGGAGCGCTCCCGAAATCTTCGGCCGATCGGACCCGAAACCACCGTTACGGCGGACCGCAATCACGCCAGGGCCGGCTCGCCGTCGTACCCGGGAAACATCGGCGGCAGCTCGCCGGGCGTGAGCGCCGTCGGCCCGAAGAGCCAGTCCACGTACGCGTAGTCGTGGACGTCGCGCTCGCGGAGCACCGCGTTGCGCCACTCCCGCCGCTCCCCGTCGTGGTGCCAGAGCCTGCCCCAGGCGCGGGCCGTGGTCAGCACCCGGCGGCAGTGCAGGGGACGGACGGCGTTGTAGGCCGCCAGCGCGCCGTCCCAGTCCACGCCCGCCGTGCCACCGGCCGTGCCACCGGCAGGGCCGGTCAGGCGGGCCACGTGCTCGGACAGCACCCACGCGTCCTCGATGGCCATGACCGCGCCCTGCGCGAGGTACTGCAGCGGCGGGTGCGCGGCGTCGCCGGTGAGGGCGACGCGGCCCCGTACCCAGTCGTCGATCGGTTCGCGGTCGAACATCCGCCACCAGCGGTCACGCCACATCAGCGGCAGCCCGGCCCGCACCTGCTCGCTGGTGGCCGTGAACGCCGCGTCCAGCTCGTCGGGCGTGCCCCAGTCCTCCTCGCCGGCCAGCGCCTTCGGCGACTCGAAGACCGCGACCTGGTTGAACATCTCGCCGTGGCGCAGCGCGTACTGGACGAAGTGGCAGCGCGGGCCGACGTGCACGACCACGTCCTTCGGCTGCACGTCGAGCCGGGCGACCTGCTCGAACGGCACCGCGCCCCGGTAGGCGACGTAGGCGGAGCTGACCGGCTCGTCGTCGCTCAGCAGGCGGCGGGCCACGGAGCGGAGCCCGTCGGCGGCGAGGACGACCGCGCCCCGCTCGCGCCCTCCCGCGTGCACGGCGACCGCTCCGTCCGCGGCCTGCTCGTACCCGGTGACCGTGACGTCGTTGACGAGGTCCACCCCGGCCCGGCGGCAGGCCCGCAGCAGCGTGCCGTGCAGGTCGCTGCGGTGGATCACCAGGTAGGGGAAGCCGTAGCGCCGCTCCACATCCCGCAGGTCGAGCCGGGTCAGGACCTCGCCGTCGATGGCGTCGCGCATGACGATGCTCTCGGGGAGCACGCCGAGCGACGTGACCTCGTCGAGCAGCCCCCACCGGTCGAGGATGCGCGTGCAGTTGGGCGCGATCTGCAGGCCCGCGCCGACCTCGCCGAACTCGTGGGCCTGTTCGAGCACCCGGACCCGCAGGCCCTTCCGCGTCAGCGCCAGGGCGTTGGCCAGGCCGCCGATGCCCCCGCCCACCACGACGACGTCGACCTCGCGGCCGTGTCCGACCATGTCCGTTCCTTTCCTCTTCAGGTTCGCGGCTAGAGCCAGCGCGGCAGTTCGGGTGGCGGGCCGCCCGCCTCACCGGTCACGCCGCCCGAGCCCCGGCCGGAGAGATAGGCGGCCAGGCCCGCGAGGGTCCCGGTGAGCGGAACGGCCGGCCCGAAGCCGGGGATCGACCACGTTCCGCCGCCGGTGGCCGTGAGCGTGAGCGCCGGGCCGGGGGCGGCGGCGCGCTTGGCGGCGATGTCGCCGACCAGCGCCGCGAGGAAGTCCGCGGGCAGGTCGTCGAACGTCACCCCCGCGCCGAGGTCCACGGCGTGCACCATGACCTCGCGGGCGCGCATCCAGGGGATCTCCTCGGCGGTGACCGTACGGCCCTGCGCGGTGCGGACGTGCTCCTTCCACTGCCGCTCGTCCAGCTCGGCGAGGCGCGCGCCGAGGTCGTCGGCGGCCCGTGCCGCCCACTCGCGCAGCTCGGCGACGGGCCTGGCCGCACCCGCCGCGATGTCGGCGTCACGCTGCTCCGGCGAGGAGTACATGGGGCGCTCCTCGCCGGTGCGCGCCCAGTGCACCAGGTTGGCCAGGGCGTCGGCGTTCGCGGCCACGTGCGCGAGCAGGTGCCTGCCGCTCCAGCCCGGCAGCGCGGTCGGCTCGTCCAGGTGCTCGTCCGGCAGCCCGGCCAGGGCGTCGAAGAAGATCGTGCTGCCCTCGGCCGTCCAGCGCAGGCTGTCGGCGCGGCCGCGGTCGCCGGTCATCGCGCGACCGCCTCGGCGACGGCCTTGACCTCGGAGCGGCCGAGGCCGGTGATCTCGGTGGCGAGGACGCTGCCGTCGGCGAGGTAGCGGGCGGGCTTGCGGGCGTGGCCGACGCCGCCCGGCGTGCCGGAGGCGATGACGTCGCCGGGGTTGAGCGTGAGGATCGTGGAGACGTAGCGGACCAGGTCCACCGGGTCGAACACGAGGTCGGCGGTGTCGGCCTGCTGCACCTGCTCGCCGTCCACCCAGCCGGTCAGCGTGAGCGAGGGCCGTACGCCGCCCTCCAGCTCGTCCGGCGTGACCAGATAAGGACCGAACGGCGTGCTGGCCTCCCAGGTCTTGCCCTGCAGCCACATCGGCGAGCGGTACTGCCAGTCGCGCATCGTGACGTCGTTGAGCACGGCGAACCCGGCGATGGCCGCGGCGGCCCCGGCCTCGTCCGCGCGCCGCACCCGCGCCCCGATGACGACCGCCAGCTCGGCCTCCCAGTCCACCTGGTCCGACTCCGGCGGGAGCCGGATCTCGTCGTACGCGCCGACCAGCGCCTCGGGATACTTGGCGAACAACGTCGGGTGCCGCGGCAGCTCCCGGCCCATCTCCAGGATGTGGTTGCGGTAGTTGAGCCCCACGCAGACGATCTTGCCGGGGTTCGGCACGACGGGCGCGAACCCGGACGCGGCCACCGGCTCGCCCGCGCGGGCGGCGCGCTCGGCCCAGTCGGACTGGGCCAGCAGCTCGCCGACGTCGGCGAGGCCCAGGTCGACCAGGGTCTCCCCCTCGACCCGCACGGCGCGGGTGTCCCCCTGGGAGGTACGGATGGTGGCGAGCCTCATGCCTGCGGCCTTTCCACGTCGGAGCGGTCGAGGCGCAGCGCCTCGAAGATCGGGCTGTCGCTGAACCGGAAGAGGTCGAGCGAGCCGGAGTCGGAGTCGGACGCCGACGCCTCGGAGCGCGCCGAGAACGGCGTCCAGGACGGCACGACGAACAGGTCGCCACGGGTCACCGACCACGACCGGTCGCCGACGGTGATCCGGCCGCTGCCGTCGAAGACCTGGTAGACCGAGGATCCGGTCTCCCGGCGGGGCGCGGTCTCTGCGCCGGCGCGCACGCGGTGCATCTCGACCCGGATGGTGGGCAGCACGTCGCCGCCGGTGGTGGGGTTGGTGTAACGGACGGCGGCGTGGCCGGGCTCGACCGTGCCGGCGTGCCCCTCGGCCTCCAGCGCGAGCTGGTCGGCGAGGGCGCGGTCGGTGTCGGCCCACCGGTAGGCCAGCAGCGGGGAGGAGGTCCGCGCGCCGGGCGCGGACACCGGCCGCAGGCCCGGGTGCCCCCACAGCCGCTCGGAACGGGACCGCTCGGGCGTGGTGCGCTCGGCGTCGCTGATCCGATCCCGGCCGAACTCGAAGAACTGGGACTCGGTGACGTACTGGAACGGGATGTCCAGGCCGTCGATCCAGGCCATGGGCCGGTCGGCGGCGTTGTGGTGGGCGTGCCAGTTCCAGCCGCCCTGGGGCAGGAAGTCGCCGCGGCGCATCGGCACCGGGTCGCCGCCGACGACCGTCCAGACGCCCTCGCCCTCGACCACGAAACGGAAGGCGTGCTGGGTGTGGCGGTGCTCGGGGGCGTCCTCGCCCGGCATCAGATACTGGATCGCCGCCCACAGCGTCGGCGTCGCGAACGGCCGGCCGCCGAGCGCCGGGTTGGCGAGCGCGATCGCCCGCCGCTCCCCTCCCCTGCCGACCGGCACCAGGTGCCCGGCCTCGCCGGCCAGCGCCACCAGGTTCTCCCACCGCCACAGGTGCGGGACCGCCTTGCTCCTCGGGTGCACCGGCATCAGGTCGCCGATCTCGGTCCACAGCGGGACCAGCAGCTCCTTCTCGAAGCCGCGGTACAGCTCCTCCAGGGCCGCCGACGGCGTCGGCTGATCCGGAGAGTCGACCGCGGTGAGGCGAACCGGGGAGTTCGCGATCTCGGTCATGTCCACTCCTAGCGTCCTCGGGCGCGGGACGACGCGACGGCACGCCGCCGCTCCCGCGGGTCTCCAGCTTGTATCGTAGGGAGCGGTAAAGAATAGGAGATTCTGCTGTGAAGAATCCTCCCAACTATCTGGTCCGCAGCGTCGATCACGCGCTGCAGCTCGCGGTCATGCTCCAGGTCGAGGGCCCGTTCGGGGTGGGCGAGGCGGCGCGGCGGCTCGGGGTGGCGCCCTCCACCGCGCACCGGCTGCTCGCCATGCTCGTCTACCGCGACTTCGCGGTCCGCCGCGAGGACCACCAGTACGCCGCCGGGCCGGTGCTCTCGCTGGGCGGCCGCTCCCAGTCGCACACCGCGCTGCTCCGCGCGGTCGCCATGCCGCACCTCGCCGCCCTGGTCGAAAGGGTCCAGGAGAGCGCGAACCTGCAGATACTCTCCGGCGACCACGTACGCTTCATCGGCTCCGTCGAGTGCACGCAGGCGCTGCGGGTCGGCAACCGCGAGGGCATGGTCTTCCCCGCCCACCTGGCCTCGGGCGGCAAGGTCCTGCTCGCCGACCTGCCGCAGGAGCGGCTCGACGGGCTCTACGACGAGGACAAGTGGGCCGACCGGCTCGACCAGCGGCCCAACCTGACGGCGCTCCGCCGCGAGCTGCGCAACGTCCGCGAGCGGGGCTTCGCCATCAACGCCGGCAAGACCGAGTCGGGCGTCACCGCCGTCGGCCGGGCCGTACGCGGCCCCGACGGCCACGCCCAGGCGGCCCTGTCGGTGTCGATGCCCACCAGCCGCTTCTCCCGCAACCGGCTGCCGGAGCTGGTGGGCGCCCTGTCGGTGACCGCCCGAGACATCGAACACGAGATGCGCACAAGCCACCCCACATCCTGACGCCCTTCGCGGCTCACGCCGGGGCAGCTCGCGCGGGGCGGGGGCGGCCCGGCGCAGGGGCAGACCGGCACGAGGGCAGCTCAAGCCGGGCGGCGCGCGTGCTCAGCGCGCTCGCCGCGGGCGCCCGCATCATGGCCGGGCTCGCCGAGTGGGCCGAACGGCTGCACATCAGCGTCAAGACGTTGCAGCGCGACTTCGAGCGGGAGTTCGGGATGCCGTACTCGAAGGTGCGGACCAAGCTGCGGCTCAGCACCTCTCGGGTGCTGCTGGAGACCCGGCCGGTCGCCGAGGTGGCGCACCGCGTGGACTACTCCAGCCCGTCGGCGTTCATCTCGGCCTTCACCAAGAAGTACGGCTGCACGCCGGGCCGCTACGCCGACCGCCGCCCGGCCATGGACGCCTGACCGCTTCAGTCCAGCAGTTCAGTCCAGCAAGGTGCGCTCCAGCACGTCGGTCACCCAGGAGGCCCACCGCTCCACGCCCCAGTCGCGGTCCACGACGAGCGCCCGGATCGCGGTGGTGGTGAACAGCGCCCAGACGACGTCCGCCGCCTCCGCCACGGTGACGCCGGGCCGCAGGCCGGGGGCCAGGGCCTCGGCGATGGCGGTCATGTCGGTCAGGCGGCGCTCCTCGTAGGTCGCGAACACCTCCGCGATCTCGGGGTCGGCGGCGGCCGCGGTCTGGAAGGCGTGCATGACCGGCAGCGCGTACGGGATGCCCGCGACGAGGATCTCCCGCAGCCGCCGCAGGACCTCGCGGGGGTCGGACGCCTCCAGGACGCCGCGCATGCCCGGCCGCTCCAGCACCGTCTCCGGTCCCTCGTCGCCCGCCAGCGCTCGGTCCACCACCTTGAGCAGCAGCGACGCCTTGTTGCCCTGGGCGTAGACCGTCTCCACCGAGACGCCGGCCCGCGCCGCGATGTCCTTCATCGTGGTCGCGACGTAGCCCGTCTCGACGAAGCACCCGGTGGCCGCGTCGATCACCGCCGTACGCGTCCGCCGGGCCTGCTCCTCCCTGAGCGGCGATCGGTACCTTCTTGACGGCTCACGGTTTTTGGCTACAGTCATCTTGTATCCAATCCAGCTCGGCTGGGATAAACACTACCAAGGAGCCGCGATGACCGCGACCTCGGCCGAACGCCGCCGCCCCTCCGACGCCGGCACCTCCCCCATGAGGGGGGAGGGAAGCGTGTCGCGGGTCATCGCCGCCGATCCCCTGCGGCTCTACCACTGGGTCTCCGACATCACGCGCACCCCCGAGTGGAGCCCCGAGACCCGGCGCTGCACGTGGGCCGGCGACGTACGCACGGCCCGCGCCGGCGCCCGCTTCGCCGGGGTCAACCGCTTCGCGCTGCTGCGCTGGACCCGGCAGTGCGAGGTCGTCGTGGCCGAACCCGGGCGCGAGTTCTCCTTCCGTACGCTGCCGGACGCCAAGGTGGCCGACTCGACGGTGTGGACCTTCCGCCTCGAACCGGCGCCGGGCGGGACGCGGGTGACGCACGCGTACGAGATGGTGGCCCACCTGACGCCCGGCCAGGAGCGGCTCGCGACGCTCCTCATCCCCCCGCACCGGGACCGGCGGCCGGACATGGCGCGCTCACTGGACCGCCTCGCCGACGCCGTCGAGGGACGCACCCACGCCCGGCAGGCCCGGCTCGGCCAGACGCACACGGCCGAGGGTCCCATCGACCTCACCGGCGTGTACGCCCTCCACTGCGCCCTCCGCCGGGACCTCGACCTGCTGGCGCGCGCCGTGCCCGCCACGCCGCCCGGGGACGCCGAGGCTTGGGCGGCGCTGGCCCGGCGCTGGCACGTCTGCGCGGCCGTCCTGAGCCACCGTACGGCCGGGGCCGACGCCGTCCTGCCGCTCCTGCTGGAACGTGCCGACGCCGCCGGCGACCCGGCGGCCCGCGAAGCGGCGGAACGCGCGCGGACCGAACGCGACCACCTGACCCCGATGATCGACGCCTGCACCGCGGCCTTCCGCGCCCTCACCTCCGAGCCGATCCCCGGGGCCGGGATCCGGGAGCGACTCGCCGCCGAGGTCGCCGGCCTTCGTGACGCGCTGGTGGAATTGCTGGCGTACGAGGAGAGCACCGTCCTGCCACTCGTCCAGCGACACCTGTCGGTGGCCTCGTGGCAGGAGGCCGAGCAGGCGGCATGGCAGGCACTCGGCCGACTCGGCCCCACCGTCACCCTCCCCCGACCCGCCCTGCCCTCGCTCGTCCTGCCCTGGCTCGCCCACGACACACCGCGCGACGAACTCGGCCACGTCCTCGCCCACACCGGCCCCATCGCCCGCGCCGCGCTCAACCGCAACGGCTCCGGTAGGGCAGTCCCCGCTCCTGGCGGCGGCCCCGGCCGGACGGCCCCCGCTCCTGGCGGCGGCTCGATGACGGGCGCGGCCCTTACCTGGGGCGGCGGCCCCATCGCCCGCGTTCTCCTCGCCCTCGCCCGGCGCCGCTTCGAGCGGGAGCACCAGGTCGCCTTCCGGTGGCTGTGACGGAGCGCCCCTCTCCAAATCCCTGTCAAACGACCGCGAAATCGCCCTATATGCGATATTTCGTCCCTATTTGCAAGCTAGCGTCGTGTTGAAGGGATCAGACCGTCAGAGGGAGGAACCATGGCCGGATATGGGTTCCGCGAAGGCGGAGGCTGCTGCCGCCGCCGCCGTTGGTGCGGTCGTCGCTGCCGCTACCGCAGACGGTGGTGGGGCGGCCCCTGGGGAGGGGACGACTGGGGTGGCTGGTGGTGGTGATCCATCCCCAGTGAGAGCAGCCGGCGAGAGCAGCCGGTGAAGACAGCGGGTCACGACGGCACGCGACAACCGCGCCCGTACCGGCATCGGTAGCGGCTGCGGTTCTCGCCCGACCTCCCGGCCGATTCCCGTCCACACTCGGCCGTGGTCCGGCCAAGCCGCCGTGATCCGCCCTGTTGAACCCGGTCAGAAGGTGGCGATCGGGTTGACCGGGCTGCCGGACGTGCCGGCGAAGCGGACCGGCGCGACCGCGAGCTGGAAGTCCCACTGGCCGAGCTCGGCGGCCGCGCTCGCACACGCCTCCAGGTCGCAGTTGTCGAGCATCCACAGCCCCATCGCGACGAGGCTCACGGCGTGAACCGGCATGAGCACGCCTTCGTACCCCGACGGCTGAACGTCCTGGGGCGTGTCGGCGCCGATCAGCGCGACCTCCCGTTCATGCAGCCACGGCAGGCAGGACGCGTGCCACCCGGCCTGCGTGAAACCGCCGGCCGGACCGCTCTCGTGCCGGTGGCGGCCGTAGCCGGTCCGCAGGAGCACCGCGTCGCCGGATCGCACCCGCACACCCTGACGACGCTCGGCCTCCTCGAGATCGTCGGGGAACACGCCCTCCCCCGGCTCCAGCCACGGCACGTCCCGCACGCTCGCGACGTCCAGCAGGACCCCGCGCGTGACGATCCCGTTCGCCGTCGCCGTGACGGACGCCCACGCCGATCCCGTCGCGGCGTCGACCAGCTCGTGCGACCGCCCGTTGTACATCGCGCCATCCCAGAAGATGTGGCACGGCGAGTCGAGGTGGGTGACGGTGTTGCCGTGGAAGGTGAGGCCGAGCCGCTCCGACGAGAAGCCCCAGTGCCGGTCGTTGCGGAACGTGGGCGATGGCATGTTCTCGGCGCCCGGCATGTCGGCGGCGCACGGGCACGCCGTCGTCGACCGCTCCATCTCTTCCGGTACGGCGACCTCCCAGGCACACGACACGCTCCTGCCGTGACGAACGGCCCGCGCCGCCGCCAGCCGGACGTCGTCGGTGATGTGGTTCAGAGTGCCGCGCTCGTCGTCGTCGCCCCACCGGCCCCAGTTCGACAGGGTGTCGAAGTATCCGAGCACGTCGTCCTGCGTAGGCATCGTTCGCTCTGCCGTCATCCCAGCATCGACTCCTTCAGTCACGCGGTTCGAAGCACGGCGGGCAGGTCATCCCGCCTCACCAACTGCGAGGGATCGGTCTGACCCGCGCGAGATGTGACCGTACGGCTGCGCCCGATCTCCGTGGCCCGCCATCGTGGAGGTCATGCACGACGACCCACTGCCCACCACCGACGCCCCACCCCCCGCACCCAAGCCACAGGATCCGCCCGAGCCAGCAGACCCACCCGACCCCGGACCCGAGCCCCACCCCGAGCCGCTGCACGTCCGTGACCTGTTCACCTGGTGCGAGTCGAACCCCCCAGGCCGCTGACCGGGCCTCCCGGCCTCCTCCTGGGTCACCCCTCACACCGCGTGCACCGGCCGGGCTTCCTCGGAGCCCTCCGCGTCGCCCGTCCGAGCGGGAAGCAGCAGGGCGGTGCCCACGACGGCCACCGACAGCACCGCGCCGATGACGAACGCCAGCCGCATGCCGTCGAGTTGGGCCAGCGCCTCGGGGACCCCCGCCTCCCGAAGCGAGCCGGCCCGCGCGCTCATGACGGTGATCACCAGCGCGGTGCCGAACGCCGCCGCGACCTGCTGCAGCGTGCTGAGGATCGAGCTGCCGTGGGAGTAGAGCCGCGGCGGCACCGCCCCGAGCGCGAGGGTGAACACGGGGGTGAAGGTGGCGGCCAGGCTGACCATGAGCAGCGCGTGCAGGCCGAGGATCTGCCAGTAGGGCGTGGTCATCGACACCTGGGTGAGCCCGGCGAGCGTGAGCATGATCCCGACCGCGCCCGGGACGACCAGCACCCGGCCGCCGAACCGGTCGAACAGCCGCCCGACGGTCGGCCCGAGCAGCCCCATCGCGAGCCCGCCCGGCATCACCAGCAGCCCGGTCTCCAGGGCGTTGAGCCCGCGCAGGCTCTGCAGATAGAGGGGCAGCAGGATCATGGAGCCGAGCATCGCCATGAAGGCGATCGACATCAGGATCAGCGCGACGGTGTAGGTGCGCTGGCGCAGGGTGCGCAGGTCCAGCAGCGGCACGCCGTGCTTCTGCAGCCACAGCTGGCGGAAGACGAAGACGGCGATGGTGACCAGGCCGGCCGCCACGATCGCTGCGGCGAAGGCGGGGTCGCCGCCCTCGAACCGGCTGAGGCCGTAGACCAGGCCGCCGAACCCGGCCGCCGCGGTGACGACGCTGAACCAGTCGATGCTGCTCACCTCGGTCTCCCCGACGTCCTGGAGCCGCTTCAGCCCGCCCCAGGTGATGACGGCGGCGATGGGGAGCACCACGGCGAACAGCAGCCGCCAGGAACCGAACTGCAGGATCACCCCGGAGACCGCCGGCCCCATGGCGGGCGCGACCGACATGGCGAGGCTGACGTTGCCCATCACCCGGCCCCGGTCCTCCTCGGGGACCACCCGCATCAGCGTGGTCATCAGCAGCGGCATCATCACGGCCGTCCCCGCCGCCTGGACGATGCGGGCGCCCAGCAGCACCTCGAACGTCGGCGCGACGGCGGCCAGCGCCGTGCCGGTCAGGAACAGGCCCATCGCGGTGGCGTAGGCGTGGCGGGTGGTGACCCGCTGCAGGAACCAGCCGGTGGCGGGGATGACCGCGGCCATGGTGAGCATGAAGGCGGTCGAGAGCCACTGCGCGGTCTGCTCGGTGATGGCGAGGGCGCTCATCAGCCGGGGGATCGCGTTGATCATGATGGTCTCGTTGAGCACGACCACGAACGTGGCGAGCACCAGGAGCCGGATCACGGCCGGCGTGCCGCCAGTGGACTTGGCTCGGGAGTGGGGCTGTCGGCCGGACACGGCACCTCGTTCAGGGTCGTCGGACGGAACGTGCTCACGGCCGGCGTCGCGGCCCTCGATCGCGCAAGCGGAATTCGTTGTCATGCACAGAATGACAGCCGCCACCGACAGAACTCATCGGTGACGGCCGGCCAAAACCGTGGGGTGTCAGTGGCGGCCGGTCAGCTCCCCGGACAGGGCTCCGTGCATGCGGGCGCTGGGCTGGTTGAGCCCGACGATCCGCACGCTCTTGCCGCGGGCGGCGTACTTGGCCTCGACGGCGTGGACGACGTGGACGACGTGCCCGCCGTCGGGGCCGACGACGGCGGTGACCTCGGCCAGGTGCGCCACCCTGCGGGCGAAGACGACCAGGGCGGCCGGCGAGCCGACGACGACGCCGACGGCCAGGTTGTGGGTGACGACCACGACGGCGACGGTGATGACCATGACGCCGATCCCGCCCGCGGGCATGCGCCTGAGCGGAACGTGGCCGCCCGCCGGCGCTGTTCCGGCGCGCCGGTCAAAAGGTCTCCGGGGACCCGCCGCGCGGGCTCAGCATGCCTTCGATGAGGTCGGCGGCCCGCGTGGTGCCGCCCTCGGCCCGCGCCTCGGCCTGGAGCCGCGCCGAGCGGCGGCCGACCTCGGGGTCGGAGACGAGCTCGCGCAGGGCGGCGCGAAGGGCCTCCGCCGTGGCGTCCTCGGTGTCGATCCGGCGGGCGACGCCGAGCTCCACGAGCCGGTCGGCGTTCTGGAACTGCTCGGCGGCCTGCGGCACGGCGATCATGGGCACGCCCGCCAGCAGCCCTTCGCCGCAGCCGCCCATCCCCGCGTGGGTGACGAACGCGTCCGCCTGCTCCAGGATGGCCCGCTGGGGGACCCACGGGTGGACCTCGACGTTGGCGGGGATGTCGCCCAGCTCGCCGGGGTCGGTGTGGCGGCCGATCTGCAGGACGACGTGCCAGCCCGGCAGGTCGCCGAAGGCGGCCAGGCACTGGCGGTAGAACTCCGGCCGGCGGGTGTAGGCAGAGCCGAGGGAGATCAGCAGGACGTTCGCGACGCCCGCGGGGCGGCTCCACGCGTCCTTGTCCGCGCTCAGGTCGAAGCAGGGGCCGACGAAGGTCACCCGGCGGCGATCGACCCGGTCGGCGTGCGGCTGCATGGCGTACGGGATGAGGGCGAGGGCCCGTTCGGGACGGCTGGAGAAGGCGTCCACGTCGGTGGTGGTCGCGCCGCAGCCGGCCAGCCAGCCTGCGAACCTCTCCCGGTAGGCGGCGGCGCCCGGCAGCTCCCAGAGGTGCGCGGCCACCTCCTGGTCGTAGCCGTCCCAGCCCACGATCGTCGGCGAGAGCTGCAGGAGAGGGCGGCCCTGCGCCTCGGCGAGCGCGCGGGCGGCATAGGCGCCGATGTCGTACAGGTAGAGGTCGGCGGGGTCGTCGTCGTAGACGGCCCGGAGCTGCGGCAGGGCCTGGACGGCGTCGTCCAGGAAGAGGCTCATCGCGGCGATGGGGTCGTCGGGCCAGAGGTTGTCGGCGACCGGCAGCGTGGACGAGCATGGCACCAGCTCCGCGCCGGCCCCGGTGACCAGGTCGCGGACCGCGGGGTCGTTGGCGTAGGTCACCCGGTGACCGCGGGCGGCCAGCTCGCGGATGATGTCCAGGCTCGGCAGGACGTGGCTGACGGCGGGAATGCCGATCATGGCGATGTGGGCGCGGGACACGTGGGAGTCCTTCGGTTCGGTTCTGGGTACGCGACGGGTGGTCAGGGGTGGCCGACGGCCGGCGCGACCGCTTCGAGCTCGGCGACGGTGCCCGACATGATCGTGCGCACGTGCCGGGTGATGTGCTCGACCGGCCAGTCCCACCAGGCGACGGCGAGCAGCCGGGCCACGTCCTCGTCGCTGTGGCGGACCCGGATGAGCCGGGCCGGGTTGCCGCCGACGATGCCGTAGTCGGGGACGTCCGAGGTGACCACGGAGCCCGCGCCGATGATCGCGCCGTGGCCGATGCGCACGCCGGGCAGCACCGTCGCGCCCCGGCCGAACCAGACGTCGTTGCCGACGACCGTGTCACCGCGGCCGGGCAGGCCGGTGAGCAGGTCGAAGTGCTCGGCCCACGAGCCGCCCATGGTGGGGAACGGGAACGTGGAGGGGCCGTCCATGCGGTGGTTGGCGCCGTTCATGATGAACCGCACCCCGGTGCCCAGCGCGCAGAACCTGCCGATGACCAGCTTCTCCGGCCCGTAGTGGTAGAGCACGTTGCGGGTCTCGAACGCGGTCGGGTCGTCCGGGTCGTCATAGTACGAGAACTCCCCCACCTCGATCAGCGGGGACGTCACCAGCGGCCGGAGCAGCACCACCCGCGGCTGCCCCGGCATGGGGTGCAGGACGTCGGGGTCGGCGGGGACGAGCGGTTGCATCGGCCATTCCTTCATCGTTAATGCGACAACTTATACATTAGGATCGTGTCATGACCTCGTCCGCAGGGCAAACGGATTCCGGGGAGACGCCCGCTCCCGCCCCTGAGGTGCGCCGCCGCCCGGGCGGCCGGACCAGCCGCACCCGCGCCCGGGTGCTCGACGCGGTGCGGGCCGAGCTGGGCGAACGCGGTTACGACGCACTCACCCTGGACGCCGTCGCGGCCCGCGCGGGCGTGCACCGCGCCACGGTGTACCGGCGCTGGCGGGACGTCGGCGGCCTGCTCGCCGATCTGCTCGCGGCCACCGGCGACGACGACTGGCAGCCCCGGGACACCGGCTCCCTGCTGGGCGACCTGACGGCGCTCAACGAGGAGAACCAGGAGGCGCTGACCGCACGGCCGTCGATCGCGGCCGCCCTGCTCGCCGCCTCGTTCCGCTCCGAGGAGGCCGAACGCGGCCTGCTGCGGCTCTGGGCGGACCGCTACACACGCTGCGAGGTCATCGTGGCCCGCGCCGTGGCGCGGGGCGAACTGCCACCGGACACCGACGCGCGGCGGCTGCTCGTCGCCGCCACCGCGCCGCTCTACCACCAGCTCATGCTGCTCCGCACGCCACCCGACCCCGAGCTGCCCGGCCAGGCGGCCAGGACCGCCGTCCTCGCCGCGTCCGCCGGCGCCTTCACCCGGGCCGGCGAGGCGGTCAGCTGACCGCGAAGAGCAGGGCCGCGCAGATCAGGACGACCACGGCGGTCGCGAAGTGGATGCCGAACGCCGCGGCCTTCGTCCCGCCGTTGCGCAGCACGATCAGGGTGTCGCCGAACGGCACCAGCGCCACGACCAGCATGAACCACGCCTCGGCGGTGGGCCCCGCGAAGGCCAGCAGCGCCAGGCCGATCAGGCCGCAGACCCCGTCTCGCACCCCCTTGACGGCCAGGTACGCCCGGTCGCCGTCGGTTTTGGCCGGCACGCCGTAGGCGGCCGCCGCGGCCTGCGGGACGAGCAGGAAACGGGCGCCGATGAACAGGATCATCAGGTTGAGCACGACGGCCAGGCCGTAAGCGAGGTAGGTGAGCATCTTCGTCTCCAGAGGGATCTAGCAGCGCTAGGAACAAGAATCACGCTAGCAGAGCATCGACAATTCGGCTAGCGATGCTAGATTCTGAAGCATGACAATCCAGTCGCGCCGGGAGCGTGAACGCGCGGAACGCGAGAAGCTGATCATCACGGCCGCCCGTGAGCTCGCCGAGACCGAGGGATGGGAAGCGGTGACCACCCGGCGGCTCGCCGACCGGGTGGAGTACAGCCAGCCGGTGCTCTACAGCCACTTCAAGGGCAAGGACGCCATCATGGCGGCCGTCGCGGTGGAGGGCTTCGCCGAGCTGGCCGGCGAGCTGCGTGCCGCGCGTACGGCGGCAAGCGACGAGACCGGCGCCCTGGAGGGGGTCGGGCAGGCGTACGTCGCCTTCGCCGAGCGGCGGCCCGCGCTCTACGACGCGATGTTCCGGCGCGGCGTGGACCTGCCGTTCGCCACCCCGCAGGTCCCGCCCGCGCTCGCGGCGAGCTTCCAGGAGCTCGTCGAGGCCGTCCGGCCGCACGCCGCCGACGACGACCTCGCCCTGCTGGCCGAGACGTACTGGGCCGCCCTGCACGGCCTGGTGACGCTCACGCTCGGCGGCCGGCTGCCCCGCGAGCCGCACGAGCGCAGGCTGGCGCTGCTGCTGGCCCGGTTCACCGCCGGGAGAGGCTGAGGCCGGGCCAGGCGAGGTGGTCCACGGCCAGGAACGGCTCCTCGGCCAGGGCCGACGGCGTCGGGCCGGTGAACGCCATGACCTCGCGGTGCAGGTGCGACTGGTCGGCGTAGCCGCCCTCCGCCGCCACCCGGGCCGCGCCCTCCCCCGCCACCAGGCGGTGGGCGGCGCGGTCGAAGCGGACCAGCTTCGCGGCGCGCTTGGGCGGCAGGCCGAGCTGCGCGCGGAACCGGGACCACAGGCGTTTGCGGCTCCACCCGACCTCGCCGGCCAGCCCCTCGACCCGGACCAGGCCGCCGCCTGCGACGATCCGCCGCCAGGCCCAGGCCACCTCCGGATCCACCGGCGACCCCGCCCGGTGCCGCCGGAGCCGAACCCCGGCCCGGCGCGACGTTCCCGACCGGCCGCGGCCCGGCGGCGTGGTCCAGGACGGGCGTCCCGTCGCCGAACCCGACGAGCAGCGTCACGGCGGGATGCGGCACCATCCGGATCGTCCGCAGGTCCGGGATGCGTAACCCGGCCATGGTGACGCCGGCGACCCCGCTGGGCCGGGACGGGCAGGCCACGCCCCACGCGGCGGCGCCGTGCACGAAAGTCCGCACGCTCCGATGCCAGGTCCCGATGCCGGCGCAAGAGGCCGGGAACATTCGCCCCCCGCTGCTGACCGGCCGCGACCACCTGGAGGAGCTCCGCAGCGCCGAGCTGCTGCTCTCCTTCACGTGAGGGTTTGCCCCGCGACGCTGAGGGCATGGTGGTGTGCTCGACCGAGGGAACGTACGTTCGAGGAGATGAGCACATGAGCCACGGACCGGTGGAGAAGGACCCGGAGGAGTGGACGACCGGCGACGAGCCCATGACCGGGCCGCAGGAGTCCTACCTGCGCACCCTCGCCCGTGAGGCGGGCAAGGAGGTGCCGGAAGGGCTCAGCAAGGCCGACGCGTCCCGGATGATCGACGAGCTCCAGCAGGACAGCGAGCGGCTGCGCGCGTCCGACGCGCCTTCCCGGGATCCGGAACCGCGTCGCACGACATGAGCGCCTCGCCGGGTGTCCGGCGAGGTCACGACTCCGCTTCACCCGCTGTTCTTCCGCGGACGCGAGAGTAACCTCGCGTCCAGCGCCGGCATCCGCGCCGGCGTCCGGCGAGGAAGGGTGATCGCGTGTCCCAGCCCGGCGGACCCCCGGCTCCGGGACGGACTCCCGCGTGGCGTTACGCCATCGGGATGTTCGGCACCTCGATCCCGATCAACATGATCAAGGGGTCGATGATCCTCTTCTACGTGGACATCCTCGGGCTGGACGTCCGCGCGTACGGGGTGGTCATGGTGGTCTACGCGGTCATCGACGCGCTCGACAACCCCGTGCTCGGCCACCTCTCCGACCGCACCAGGACCCGGTTCGGCCGGCGCCGGCCGTGGCTGCTCGTCGGCGCGCCGCTGCTGACCGCCTGCATGATCGCGTTCTTCTCCGCGCCGTCCTCGCTGGAGGGCATGGGCCTGCTGATCTGGTTCGCGGTGTTCGCGATCCTGTGCGAGGCGTTCGACTCGATGCTCAACGCCAACTACGGCGCGCTGCTGCCCGAGCTGTATCCGCGCGAGCGCGACCGCGCCGTGGCCAACGGCCTGCGGCAGGGCTTCCAGCTCGTGGCGCTGGTGATCTCGCTCGCGGTCACCCCCGTGCTGACGACCCAGGTGTTCGGCACCGAGGACTCCACCGAGGGCTTCCGGACCACGGCGGTCATCTACGGCGTGGTGGCGCTCGCCGTGATCGTGTTCATGGCGCTCGGCGCCCGCGAGAACCCCCGCTACTCCACCCGCGAGCAGCCGATGCTGCTGCGCAGCGTGTGGTCCATCGTGCGCAACCGGCTGTTCTGGACGGTCGGGCTCACCGGCGCCTGCTACGGCATCGCCATGGCGCTCGTCCTCGCGGGCATCCAGCTGTACGTCCGCTACTCGCTCGGCCTGCCGGTCGGCAACGCGCTCTACCTCCAGGGCGTCGTCATCCTCGTCACGGCGGCCGGCCTGGTCGCCTGGACGCGGGTCGTGGCCCGGCGCGGCGCGCTGTGGGCCTGGCGCGTGGCCTTCGTGGTCCTCGCGGCCGGGTTCGCGGCGCTGTTCTTCGCCGGCGACCTGGTCACCGCCATCGCGGCCGGCGTGGTCGTCGGCGCGGGCTGGTCGGGGATGCTCGCGACGAACGACCTCATCGTCGCGCGGGTCCTGGACGCCGACGCGGCGCGGAACGGCGAGCACCGCGAAGGGCTGTTCCTGTCCGCGTTCGGCTTCTTCGGGCGGCTCAACGGGGTCGTGACCGGGCTCGCGCTCACGTCGCTCGGCGTGTTCTTCGGCTACAACTCCGGCGACGACCCCGGCGGCGATCCCGGGCTGGCGTTCCGGGTCTATCTGTGCGTGTACCCGTTCGCGCTGACGGCGATCGGGGCGGTGGCCGCGCGGTTCGTCTCGGTGCCGGTCGAGACGCCGCCCGAGGCGGCCGTACCGGAGGACCCGCCGCCCGCGGACCCGGCCGGCGAGCCCGCCGTGGAGCGTCCCCGATGAGCCGCCGCCTGGTGATCACCGCCGACGACCTCGGCAGGGAGCCCGGCTCGACCGAGGTCATCCTGGGCCTGCTCGCCGAGGGCCACGTCAGCGCGACGACGCTCATCTGCCTCTCGCCGTCCGCGGCCCACGCCGCCGAACGGGTCCGCGCGCTCGGCGTCGTGCCGCGCGTGCACGTCACGCTGACGAGCGAGCGCGGGGTCCCGCCCTGGCGGCCGCTCACCGGCGGCGCGAGCCTCACCGGCCCGGACGGGACGCTGTTCGACGACCCGTTCGCGCTCGGCGCCCGCGGCGCGGCAGGGGACGTCGAGCGGGAGGCGGAGGCGCAGCTCGGCTGGCTGCGCGAACGCGGCCTCGCGCCGGAGGCGGCCGACTCCCACGCCGGCACCCTGTACGGCCTGCACGGCAGGTCGTGGCTGGCCGAGACCCTGCGCTGGTGCGCCCGGCACGGCCTCGCGTTCCGGCTGCCCCGTGACCCGGAGCCGTACATGGGCGGGCCGCTCCCGCCGGAGCTCGCGGCGGCGCACGGGCAGGCCGTCGCCCTCGCGGACGCGCTGGGCGTGGCCCTTCCCGAGACGATCGCCACGAACCGCAGCACGGCGGCCGAGCTGGGCGGCTACGAGCGGCTGCGCGAGGACTACCTGCGCCGGCTCGCCGCGCTGCCCGAGGGCACGAGCGAGCTGTTCCTGCATCCGTCCAGCGAGGACGCGGTCGCGGGCCCGGACGGCGTCGTACGGTCCTGGGAGGCCCGGCTGCTGCGCGACCCCGTCTGGCACGACGCGCTGAAGAGCGAGGACATCGAGGTCGTCGGCGGCTGGTGGCCGCCCCGCCCCTGACCGGCGCCAGGAATCAGGGCAGCAGGATGACCTTGCCGCCGGTGGCGGTGCCGGCCTCGGCGCGGTGGTGGACGGCGGCCAGTTCCGTCAGCGGGAGCCGTTCGGCGACGTCCACGGCGAGCCGGCCCTCCCCCGCCAGCTCGGCGAGAGCGGCCAGGTGGGCGGCGTCGTTGCGGGCCACGAAGCGGATCGCCGTGACGCCGGGCGGCGCCTCGACCGGCACGGTGGCCGAGACCAGCACGCCCCCGGGCCGCACCAGCCGGGCCAGACCGGCCCCGTCGGCGGGGTCGAGCGGGACCAGGTTGAGCAGCGCGTCGAGACCGCCGGGCAGCGGGTCCGTCCGGTGGTCCACGACCTCGTCCGCGCCGTACGCCCGCGCCCGCGCCGCGCTGCGCGCGCTTCCGGCCGTGGCGATCACGGTGGCCCCGGCCAGCTTGGCGAGCTGCACGGCGAACCCGCCCACCCCGCCGCCGGCCCCGTTGACCAGCACCCGCTGCCCCGGCCCGATCCCGGCGTGCTCGTGGACGGCCTGCCACGCCGTCAGCCCGGCCACCGGGATCGCGGCGGCGTCGGCGAGGGGCACGCCGCGCGGCGCGCGGACGAGCACGCGGGCGGGGGCGAGCGCGTACGAGGCCGCCGCGCCCCCGTCCAGCCGGCCGATCACCTCGTCGCCCGCGCGCGGCCGGCCGACCCCGGGACCGGTCTCGACGACGGTCCCTGCGACGTCCCAGCCGAGCACGTACGGCAGCGGCAGCCCGGCGAACTCCGGCACCGCCGCCGCGAGCAGCCCGGAGCGCAGCCCGACCTCGGACGGGTTGAACGAGGTGCCCGCCACCTTGACCAGCACCTCGCCCGGCCCCGGCGCGGGGATCGGGACCTCGTCGTGGCGGATGACGGAGGGGTCGCCGTAGGCGTGGAGGCGCGCGGCCCGCATGGTGGCACGGAAGCGGTGGGCGTGCTCGTCCGCCCAAACGCGGAAGGAGCGGGCGCCGGGGCGCGGGGTCACCGGCCACGGGGAGTTCACCAGCTCGGCGCGCGCCCGCAGCACGCCGTCCGCCACCTCGGCCGGCCACCCGGCCGCGACCAGACGGCGGCGGCCTTCCTCGGGAGGCCGTTCCTCCCAGCGGGCCGGGCGGCCGGCCGCCTCGCCGACGATGCGCACCTGCTCGGCCTGCGTCAGCGTCTCCGGCCCGGTCAGCTCGTGCACGACCCCTGCGGGGCCGCGCCCAGTGAGCGCGTCGGCGGCCACCTCGGCGAGGTCGCGCTCATGGACGGGGGGCGCGGCCGACTTCCCGTACGGCTCGGCGACCACGCCCTCGGCCAGGAACCGCGGATCGGGGGCCCAGCGCAGGGCGGCGCCGGCGAACTGGTGCGGGCGCAGGATCACCCACTCCAGCCCGGAGCGCCGGACCATCCGCTCGATCTCGCGCTCGGCCGGGCGGCGGGCGGCCGAGGAGAGGTACACGACGCGGCGGGCGTGCCGGGCGAGCACGTCGAGCACCGCGCCGAACCCGTCGGCGGCCCCGAACGGCCACAGCAGGAAGGCCGCGGTGACGCCCTCGACGGCGGCGGCGAACGAGGCGGGGTCGGTGAGGTCGCCGCGTACCGGCTCGACGCGCGGCGGGAGTACGGCGGCGGGGTCGCGGACCAGGGCGAGGACGCGCGGCCCCGCGAGGTCGGCGGCCAGCTCGGTCACGAGGGCGCGGCCGACCGTGCCCGTGGCCCCGGTGACGAGGATCTTGGTTGACATGACTGCCACGCTAGGGCGGCGGCGCGAGACGACCAATGTCCTGGAATCCGGGAAACATACGCGTTCGTCGGTAGGGTGACCGGATGGACGTGCTCAGCGACGTGATCGCCCTCATGCGCACCGGCCGGCCGAACACGGCGCGCATCGCCTGGCACGGCACCTGGGGGCGGCGTTTCCCGTCGGTGCCGGGGGCGGCCGGGTTCCAGGTGATTCTGCAGGGGGCGTGCTGGCTCATCCCGCCGGAGAGCGACCCCGACGCCGCGCCGCTGCCGCTGTCCGCCGGTGACGTCGTGTTCTTCCCGCACGGCGAGCCGTACGGGCTGGCTGACTCCCCCGGCACCCCGCTGGCCGTCACCGGCTGCGATCCCCTGGCCGAGCAGCCGGCCCTGTTCGCCACCGACACCGTCGGCAGCGGCCCCACGGGCGTGGTCACGCTGTGCGGCGGCTACCGGCTCGATCCCCGGCACGCGCACCCGCTCCTGCACGACCTGCCCGGCCTGATCCACATCCCCGGACCGCGGGGCGACGCCGCTCCGGCGGCGGCCGGGCTGCACGCCCTCGTCGAGGTGCTGGGGCGGGAGATGGACCAGCCGCGGCTCGGCACGGACACCGTCATCCCCGCGCTGCTCGACACGCTCCTGCTGTTCATCCTGCGGGCCTGGCTGGAGGAACGGCCCGCCGGGGACGACGCCACCGGCTGGGCGGTGGCGCTGACGGATCCGCCGGTCAGCGCCGCGCTGCGCGCCATGCACCGCGAGCCGGAGCGCCCGTGGACGGTCGAGTCGCTGGGGCGCGCGGCCGGGATGTCGCGGGCGGCGTTCTCGGCCCGGTTCACGGCGCTGGTGGGGCGGCCGCCGCTGACGTACCTGACCTGGTGGCGCATGACGACCGCGGCCCGGCAGCTGCGGGAGAGCGACCTCGGGCTGGCGCAGATCGCCGCCGGCGTCGGCTACAGCTCGGAGTTCGCCTTCGGCACGGCCTTCAAGCGCGCGTACGGCACCGCCCCCGGCCGCTACCGCCGGGCCGCGCAGGGCGACTGATTCTCCGGGCTCAGGCCAGGAAGTCGATCTCGGTGCCGACGCCCCGCCGCCTCGCCTCGCGCCAGGCGAGCAGGCTGAGGGCGAGGTCCTGCCACGGGAGGCCCACCGGCCCGTACACCGTGATCTGCTCGGGGCCGGTGCGGCCCGGGTGGTCGCCGCGCAGGATCTCGCCGAGGGTGGCGTGGGCGGCGCCGGCCGGCAGGCCGGTCGCGGCGAGCACGCCCATGGCGGCGGCGAGCGGGCGGTCGTCGACCGCGAGCACGCCGGCGGCCCGTACGAGGGCGGGCGAGAGCTCCTGCTTGCCCGGCTCGTCCACGCCCAGCGTCGTCAGGTGCTGTCCGGGGCGGACGTCGGCGAGGTCCAGGAGCGGGGTGCGGGACCAGGTGGCGAGCACCACGATCCCGGCGCGGGCGGCGACCTCGGCGGCCGAATCCACGACCGAGCCCGCGACCGAGCCCACGACCGAGCCCACGGCTGAGCCCGCATCCGAGCCCGCGACTGAGCCCACGGCTGAGCCCGCGACGCGGCCGCCGTGCCGGGCGGCGAAGGCGGCGGCCCGCTCCGGCGACAGGTCGTGGACCACCAGGTCGTTCACCGGCCGCAGCAGGCGCAGGCCGGTCACCACCAGGTCGGCCTGAGCGCCCGCGCCGACGACGCCGACGACGTCGCTCTCGCCGGCGAGGGCGTGCGTGCCGAGGGCCGCCGCGAGCCCGGTGCGCCAGGCCGTGATCGTGGCCGAGTCGAGCAGCGCCAGCAGCTCGCCGTCCGCGCCGTCGTGCAGGCAGATGACGCCGCGCAGCGCCGGTGAGGCCGCGGGGAACTTGGCGTTGACCTTCACCGTGTACGCCTCGGCGCCGGGCAGCAGGCCGGGGAGCAGCGCGGTGGCGGTGCCGGGGAACGGCAGGTCCGTACGGATCCGCTGCCCCGCGACCGCCGCCCCGCCGGCGTCCCCGACGAAGCCCTCGCGCAGGGCGTCGAGGCAGGCGCCGGGATCGAGCAGGGTGAGCAGGTCGCCGCGGGTGAGGATCGTGGTCATCCGATCATGATGGCAGGCCGCTCAGGTGTCCTCCTTGGCCACGGCGGAGAGCGAGATCAGGTCGTCCACGAAGCGGCGCATCAGGCGTTCGAGCTCCAGCAGGTCGCGGTCGCTCCAGTGCTCCAGCACCGGCGTGGCGATCCGCTGGCGGGCGGCGTCGAGCGCGTCGGTGACCTGGCGGCCGGCGTCGGTGATCAGCGCCTCCTTCACCCGCTTGTCCACCGCGCCCGGCCGCCGCTCGGCCAGGCCGAGCTCGGCGAGCTTGGCCACCTGCCTGCTCACGGTGGTGTGGTCGCGGCCCGTCCGCTCGGCGAGCTCGCCGACGCTGATGGGGCCGAACCGCTGGATGCCGATGAGCAGGGGGAACAGGGCCCGGTCGAGCTGGAGGCCGGCCTCGGCGAGAAGCGCCTCGTCGCGCTGCGGCAGGCTCATGAGCACGGTGAGGTCGACCATGGACTCGTGCAGGCGCCTGAACGCGGCCTGCCGGCGGTGCTTGGAGGTCATGCTCGTCGTGCTGCCTTACGTAGACGGGCGGGGCGGTGCTGACGTGAGGATACCGCTACGACAAATATGTTCTCCTTACACGGATATTCAAGCTGCCCACAGGCCCTATCTTGACCTAGTCTCCAAATTATGTGCAAAATACACGCACTTATCCAAGGAGGCTCACACTCATGACCGCACTCGGCGTGATCATCTGCGGCGCCGGTCCGACCGGCCTGACCCTGGCCATCGACCTCGCCCGCAGGAACGTCCCCTTCCGCCTGATCGACGCGGCGACGAGCCCGTTCCCCGGCTCGCGCGGCAAGGGCATTCAGCCCCGTACGCAGGAGGTGTTCGAGGACCTCGGCGTGCTGGACCGCGTCGTCGCCTCCGGCGGCGAGTACCCGTACCAGCGCCTCTACACCGACGCCGGGCCCGTCGACCGGCCCGCCGGGCAGCTGCCCGACCCGACGCCGGCCGAGCCGTACCACCTGGCGCTGCTCGTCCCCCAGTTCCGGACCGAGAGCAGACTGCGCGAGCGGCTGGCCGAGCTCGGCCACGCCCCCGAGTACGGCCACCGCCTCACCGGCTTCGAGCAGGACCCGGACGGCGTCACCGCCACGATCGAGACGCCCGGAGGCCGCGAGACCGTACGGGCGGCCTACCTGGTCGGCGCGGACGGCGGCGCCGGCTCCGTGCGCAAGGCCCTCGGCATCGGCTTCCCCGGCAAGACGCTCGGCGTGCGGGCGCTCGTGGCCGACGTGCGGCTGGACGGGCTCTCGTCCGGCTTCTGGCACCGCTGGAACCAGGGGACGCCGGAGGACGTGTCGCTGTGCCCTCTCTACGGCACCGATCTGTTCCAGCTCCAGGCCCCCGTCCCCTTCGGCGTGGACGTCGACCTGTCGGCCGAAGGGCTCACCGCGCTGGTCCGCGCCCGCGCCGCCCGCGACGACCTCACGGTCCGCGCCGTGACGTGGGCGTCGGCCTACGAGATGAACGCCCGCCTCGCCGACGCCTACCTGAACGGGCGGGTGCTGCTGGCCGGGGACGCCGCCCACTGCCATCCGCCGACCGGCGGACAGGGGCTGAACACCAGCGTCCAGGACGCCTACAACCTCGGCTGGAAGCTGGCGGCCGTGCTCGGCGGCGCCCCGGAATCGGTGCTGGCGTCGTACGAGCTGGAGCGCCGGCCGATCGCCGAGGCGGTGCTGGGCCTGTCGGAGCGGCTGCTGCACGCGGCCATGAACCGCGACACCCGGCGCGGCCGGGAGGTGACCCAGCTCGACCTCGGCTACCCGGACTCGCCGCTGACGGTCGCAGGGCCGGACCGCGACAAGGGCGTGCGGCCGGGCGACCGCGCCCCCGACGCCCCCGTGACGGGCGCGGCCGGGGTCGCGACCCGGCTGTTCAGGCTGTTCCAGGGGCCGCACTGGACCCTGCTCGGCCACGGGAGCGACCCGGACGCCTTCACCGGGCCGCGCCGTGGCCTGCGGGTCCACGTCGTCGGCTGGGATGTGCTCGACACCGGCGGCCACGTCCGCGACGCCTACGGGTTGTCGCGGGGCGAGTGGGCGCTGGTCCGCCCGGACGGATACGTGGCGGCGGTGGGCGGCCAGGACGAGCTCGGCGCCCTCGCGGCCTACCTCGACGGCGTCGGCGTCCGGTGAGCTACCAGGCGACCTCGAACGAGGTCAGCCCGTAGACGACGTTGAAGGAGCGGAAGCGCGGCGGGACGCCGCTCTCGCGCAGCCCGGGGAAACGCTCGAACAGCGCGGGGAAGGCGATGCGCATCTCCATCCTGGCGAGCGGCGCGCCGAGGCAGTGGTGCACGCCGTGGCCGAAGGCGACGTGGCCGAGGTCGCCGCGGGCGATGTCGAAGCGGTCGGGATCGGCGATGAACGCCGGATCGCGGTTGGCCGCGGGCAGCGCGACCATCACCAGCGCGCCGGCCGGGATGCGGACGCCGGACAGCTCGGTCTCGACCTTGGTGAGCTTGCCGGTGCCGGAGTGCACGATGCTGAGCCAGCGCAGCAGCTCCTCCACGGTGGCGCCGATCCGCTCGGGCTCCTTCTTCAGCAGGTCGAGCTGGTCGGGGTGGCGCAGCAGCGCCAGGGTGCCGAGCCCGAGCATGTTGGACGTCGTCTCGTGCCCGGCCAGCAGCAGCAGCCCGGCGACGCCCACCAGCTCGTCGGTGGACAGGTCGTCGCCGTGCTCGCGCACCAGCATGCCGAGCATGTCCTCGCCCGGCTCGGCCTGGGCGCGGGCGACGAGCTCGGCCATGTAGGCACGCTGTTCGAGGCTCGCGGCCTGCCGTTCGGCCACCGGGAGCGAGATGTCGAGCAACGCGCCGGTGCGCCGCTGGAAGTCGTCGCGGTCGTCGTACGGGACGCCCAGCAGCTCGCAGATCACGAGGGACGGGATCGGCAGGGCGAAGGCGGTGACCAGGTCGACCGGCGGCCCGGTGCGCTCCATCGCGTCCAGGTGATCCCGGACGATCTCGTGGATGCGCGGCTCCAGGCGGCGCATCCTGCGCATGGTGAACTCCGGCGTCAGGATGCGGCGCAGCCGGGTGTGCTCGGGCGGGTCGAAGGCGAGCAGGTTGCCCGCCCGCGCCTGCCGCAGCTCCTCCTCGCTGAGCCGGGTCCCTCCCGTGGGACGGAAAGCCGTGCCCACGTCGTTGCTGAAGCGCGTGGAGTCGCCGAGCACCTCGCGCACGTCGGCGTAGCGGCTCACCACCCACGCGTCCACGCCGAACGGGGTCGGCACCCGCCGGACGCCTTCCCCGTCGCGCAGAGCCGACAGCTCGGGGACGGGGTCGAAGCCGTCACGCCGCATGTGGAGCGGCACCACCGCAGGATCGCTCATGTCATCTCCACGGAGTTCCTGACAACGTTCACATCCCGACGGTAATGCCTGCGCCCGCCCGCCGCGCGGACCCGCGGGTCACCACGTGACGGGAAGTTCGTAGACCCCGTACACCTGGCCGTCGTGCTTGAACGGGATCCGCTCCAGGTCCGTCGCCAGGGCGAGGGTGGGGACGCGCCGGTAGAGGGTGGCGTAGGCGACCTGCAGCTCCATGCGGGCCAGCGGCTGGCCGAGGCACTGGTGCACGCCGAAGCCGAAGGCCACGTGGCGGCGGGCGTCGCGGCGCAGGTCGAGCGTGTCGGGGTCGGGGAAGACCTCGGGGTCGCGGTTGCCGAGGTCGTTGGCCATGATGAGCCCTTCGCCGGCGCGGATGACCTGGCCGGCGATCTCGATGTCGGCCAGCGCGACCCGGTGGCGTCCCCGGTGGGTGATGTTGAGGTAGCGCAGCAACTCCTCCACCGCGCCCGCGACCAGCGCGGGATCGTCGCTCTCACGCAGCAGGGCGAGCTGGTCGGGGTGCTGCAGCAGGGCGAGGGTGCCGAGGGCGATCATGTTGGCGGTGGTCTCGTGCCCCGCGACGAGCAGGAGCACGCCCATCCTGGCCGCCTCCTGCCTGCTCAGCTCGCCCGCCGTGACCTGGGCGGCCACCTTGGACAGCAGGTCGTCGCAGGGGCGCGCGAGCTTGTCGGCGACGAGCCCGTCCAGGTAGTCGGTGAGCCGGCCGCCGGCGGCGGACCGCTCCTCCGGCGTCACGTTCCGCTTGACGATGACCTGGCTGTTCTCCTGGAAGAAGCCGTGGTCGGCGTACGGGACGCCGAGCAGCTCGCAGATCACCAGCGACGGCACCGGCAGCGCGAACGCCTCCACCAGGTCCACCGGCTTCGGCCCCGCCAGCAGGTCGTCGATGAGGTCGTCCACGATGCGCTGCACGGCCGGGCGCATGCCCTCCACCTTGCGGACCGTGAACGACCCCTGCACCATGCGGCGCAGCCGGTGGTGCTCGGGGTCGTCCATGAGGATGAAGCTCACGGGGCTGTCCGGGCGCCTCAGCGCCTGGCTGGGCAGCGGGTAGCCGGGCCGGGTGATGTCCGAGCTGACCTGCGGGTGACTGAGCAGCGCCTTCTGCTCGGCGTACGCGGTGACCAGCCAGGCCGTGCTGCCGTCCCACAGCCGCACCCGGGTGAGCGGGGCGTCCTTCTGCAGGGCGCGCAGCGCGGGCGGCGGGTCGAACGGGCACGAGGCCGCCCTGACGCCCGGGAACTCGGGAAGTGTCTCGGTCATGCGGTGTTCCTTCCTGCTGCCGTGACGGGGACCGCGACAGGGGCCGTGACGGGGGCCGTCCAGATCCCGACCACCGCGTCGATCAGCCCGGTCGCGGCGCCGTGCCAGCTCGGCCGGAGGGTCGGGCGGCCTTCGGCGAGCGCGCGCTCGCGCTCGGCGCACATGTGGACGACGAGCTGGCCCGCCATGTCGGCGCGCTCGGCGTGCACCTCGGGGGGCAGCTCGGGCAGGCAGCGCCGCAGGCCGTCCACCACGCGGCGCAGGGTCGGCGAGTTCAGCGCCTCCTCGGCCATGATCAGACGGAGCGCGGGGTCGGTCATGACCTGGGCGGCGAAGCGGGCGTACCAGGTGGGCGGGCCGAGGTCGTCCAGGTGCCCGGTGAACGAGCGGACCAGGCAGCCCACCCAGTCGCGTACGTCGTCCGAGCCCTCGACCTCGGCCAGCAGCCGCCGGCGCAGCAGCTCGACCCGCTCGGTGTGGGCGCGCACGATGGCCCGCACGAGGTCGGCCTTGGTGCCGAAGTGGTAGCCGACGGCGGCGTTGTTGCCCTGGCCGGCCACCTGGCTGACCTGCCGGTTGGAGACGGCGTAGACCCCGCGCTCGGCGAACAGCCGCTCGGCGGCGGCGAGGATCTGCGCGCGGGTGGCGTTGACGCGCTCGGCGCGGACGGCGCTCACTGACAGCCGGCTTGACGCATGGTGTGCCCCCTATGTCGGTTTCACTCAACCTCACAGGCCCACGCAAGTCAAGCGGCTGCTTTACGTCCTGCCGGTCACTCCTCCTTCAGCTCCACCGGCTCCAGCGGGCTGACGGCCGGGCCCTGCAGGACGCGCCCGTCCAGGCCGAAGCGCGAGCCGTGACAGGGGCACTCCCAGGTCCGCTCGGCCTCGTTGAACCCGACCACGCACCCCAGATGCGTGCAGACCGCCGAGACGGCGTGCGCGCGGCCCTGCTCGTCGCGGTAGACCGCGCACCGATGGCCGCCCACCTTGACCACCGCGCCCTGGCCGGGCCGCAGCTCCGCGACGTCGGCGGCGTCACCCGCGGCGAGCCGGTCGGCCACGAAGTGGCGGGCGACCGTGGCCTGCATCTTCGCCATCGGGACCGCCTCCTGCCGCGGGTGCAGCCGGCGCGGGTCGTACAGGCCGCCCCACGGCTCGTCCTCGCCGGTGACCAGGGCGGACAGCAGCAGCCCGGCCAGCACGCCGTTGCTCATGCCCCACCCGCCGAACCCGGTCGCGACGTAGGCGTGCCCGGCACCCGGATGCAAGGGGCCGACGAACGGCAGCCGGTCGGTGGTGTGGTTGTCCTGCGCCGCCCAGCGGTGCGTGATCCGCGCCCGCGGGAAGTGCTCGCCCGTCCAGGCGGCCAGCCGCTCGAAGCGGTCGCCCACCCGCCCGGCCCCGGGCCGGTACGACTCGCCGGTCACGATGAGCAGCCGGCGGCCCCCGGGCAGGGGCGCGGTCCTGACCGAGCGGGTGTTCTCCTCCGAGGTGATGTACATCCCCTCCGGGTCGTCCTCCGGCGGCAGCGTGCCCGCGACGACCAGCTCCCGCGTCACCTCCATCCGGGCGAACAGCAGCGCGCGGTCGAAGATCGGGTAGTGGGTGGCCACCACGACGTCGGCGGCGCTCACCACGGCCCCGCTCTCGGTCGTCACCCGGCACGGCCTGCCCTCGCTCAGGCCGGTGACGCGGGTGCGTTCGAAGAGCCGGCAGCCGCGCGCCGTCATGGCGTCGGCCAGGCCGAGCAGGTACTTGCGCGGGTGGAACTGCGCCTGGCCGTCCACCTTGACGGCCCCGGCCACCGGGAACGGCAGCGCCGTGCCGGTGACGAAGGAGGCCGCGAGCCCCGCCTCGGCGGCCGCCCGCGCCTCGGCGCGCAACTGCTCCACCTGGTCGGCCGAGCGGGCGTAGGTGTAGGCGGGACGGCGTTCCAGCTCGCAGTCCACGCCGAGCTCGGCCGCCGTGCGCGCCACGTGCTCGACGGCCTCCTGCTGGGAGCGGGCGTAGCGGCGGGCCGTCTCGGGGTCGCGGCCGGCCAGCTCGGCGTAGATCAGCGTGTGCTGCGCCGACAGCTTGGCCGAGGTGTAACCGGTCACGCCGGCGGCCAGGCGGTCCGCCTCCAGCACGGCGACGGACCGGCCGGCGCGGGTCAGCTCCCAGGCGGCCGACAGCCCCGCGATGCCGCCGCCGATGACGGCCACGTCCACGGTGACGTCCTCGGCGAGCGGCGGGTGCTCGCGCGCGGGCGCGGAGTCCATCCAGTACGACAGCATGCTCACGCCTCCCCCGCCGCCTGCGAACGCTGCTTCATCTCCGCCTCGTACACGTGCCGGCGGCCGGCCATGAGCCGGTCGCGGACCTCGCGTTCCAGCTCGCGGAAGGCCGCGTAGTAGTCGTCGTCGTACTCCTCGACGATCTGGAACGTCCACCGGCCGGGCAGGACGTCGCGGCCGACCAGCTCGGCGGCCAGCCGGCGGGCCAGGTCGTCGTGGGCACCCCCTTTCAGCAGGTCCACGGCCTCGGCCACGGTGGCGTGGGCGGAGCCGGTGAGCTGGTGGAAGGAGTAGAGGTGGCCGCGGGCGCGCTCGACCGTCTCCAGCGCCTCCGACAGCATGCCAGCGGCCTTGACCGCCTGGTCGTCGGCGCCGTCGGGGCGGCGGTGGTCCTGATCGGGTGTGTATGCCATGGACCCGCGTTACCCTGCGGAGCACGAAGGATGCGCCCGGGACGCGCGCGGGTCGGCCTGCGGACTCTGCTAGTTTTACCTTTCCGGCCGGATTCGCTTCCGGCCGAAAGTGTTTTCATGACTCTTTCTCCGGTTCTCGTGCGGCCCGTGACCGCCGCCGACCGTCCCGCCGTCGAACGGCTCTGGCTGATGTTCCGCCACGACATGGCCGACTACCAGGGCGGCCTGCCGAGCCCCGACGGCACCTACCACAGCGACCGGCTGCGTCAGGCGTTCGAGGACGACGACTGGGTCGCCTACCTGTTCACCAGCGGCGACCGGCCGGTCGGGTTCTCGTTCGTGCGCGCCCTGTCCGGCCCCGCGCACGTGCTGAACAGCTTCTTCGTGGTCCGCGGCGCGCGCCGGTCCGGCGTCGGGTCGGCGGTCGTCCGCGACGTGATCGACCGGCACCCCGGCCCGTGGCGGATCGCCTTCCAGGACGCGAACACGGCGGCCGTCGCGTTCTGGCGGCGCGTCGCCACCGAGATCGCCGGCACGGCGTGGGCCGAGGAACGCCTCCCCGTCCCCGGCCGTCCCGACGTCCCCCCGGACGTGTGGATCTCCTTCACCACCGCCTGACGGCGACGCTCAGGTCAACTCGTTCCTGTGCAGCCGCCGGGCGATGAGGGCCAGGTGGAGGCGCAGGCGTCCGGGCGGCTCCGTCACGTCCCAGCCCAGCAGGCCGGACGCCTGGCCGAGGCGGGCCTGCAGCGTGGAGTGGTGGACGTGCAGGACCCCGGCGGCGGCCCGCAGGCTCGGGGCGGTGACGACGGCGTCCAGCGTGGCGAGCATCCAGGGCGCGGCGACGGCGGCGCGGCGCAGCGCGTCCACGTCGGCGGGCGGCGGCGTCCCCGGGTGGATGACGGCGGCCAGCGTCGTCAAGGTGCCGAGGTCGCCGGCGTGGACCAGGCGCGGCCCCGGGTCGTGCTCGCCGCCGGCGGCGGTGAAGCGCAGGGCCGTACGGGCGCTCTCCCAGGAGGCGGGCAGGTCCAGGACGGGCACCGTGACGCCGATCCCCGCCCGCCGCCCTGCCGGCACGCCGGGGTCGGCGGGCCCGCCGCCGGGCGGCATCGGCTGGACGCGGGCCGCCTCGCCGTGGACCGCGATCGCGCGGGCCGGCCCGGTCAGGCCGAGCCGGGCGGCGGCGGCCCGGCGCTCGTGCTCGGCGGCGTGCCCGTCGATCAGGACCTCGACCCAGGCGGGATCGTCCGGCGCGGCCCGGCCGCGGGTGCGCTCCAGCACCGTACGGGCCACGCCCGCCGCCCGTTCGAGTATCACGGCGTCGAGGACGGAGGCGGGCCGCTCGCGTTCGAGCAGCAGGCGGGCCCCGCCGCCGGGGGTGAGGTCCTGCGCCGGCCAGCACGCCAGCACCGGCTCCCGCGCGTCGAGCGGCACCCCGTCGGGGCCGATGCGGATGCGCAGGTGGCGGGCGTCGTCGACCAGACGGACCGGGCAGCCGGCCAGGAACGCCGCGCCGCGGACGACCGAGCCGAGACCGGCGGGGTGCCCGGCCAGCTCGTCGAAGTAGGCGATCACCCGGAGGGCGGCCCCCGCCTCGGGGTCCAGCGCGGCGACCCGCCCTGCCAGCTCTCTCATCGTCACATCATGCACTCGGGCGGCGGGAGCGTCGGCCGGGCCCCGGTCAGGAGGCCAGGATCCGCCGCAACCAGTTCGCGCGCGCCTGCTGGGAGCCGATCGAGATGGCCGCGTGCGGCGCGATCCCCTCGAAGGCGTGGCAGCCGCCGGGCCAGACGTGCAGCTCGGCGTCGCCGCCCGCCTGCCAGATGCGGGAGGCGTAGGCGACGTCCTCGTCGCGGAAGGTCTCGGCGGAGCCGGCGTCGATGTAGGCGGGCGGCAGCCCGGACAGGTCGGCGGCGCGGGCGGGGGCGGCGTAGCAGGACACGCCGGGCCCGCCGCGGTCCTCGCCGAGCAGCGCGGTCCAGCCGGTCTCGTTGGCGGCCCGGTCCCAGACGCCGAGCCCGGCCATCTGGACGGCCGACGGCGTGTCGTTGCGGTCGTCCAGCATCGGGCACAGCAGCATCTGCCCGATGAGCGCGGGGCCGCCGCGGTCGCGGGCGAGCAGCGCGGTGGCCGCGGCGAGGCCGCCGCCCGCGCTGCCGCCGGCGACGACGATCCTGCCGGGGTCGGCGCCGAGCTCGGCGGCGTGCCGGGCGGTCCACACCAAGCCGGCGTAGCAGTCCTCGACCGGCGCGGGATGGGGGTGCTCGGGCGCGAGCCGGTACTCCACGGAGACGACGGCCGCCGGGGTGCCGTCCAGCCAGTCCTGCACGTCGGCCACGCCGAGGCGGCGGTTGCCGGAGATCATGCCCCCGCCGTGGATGTGGTAGATCACCGGCACCGGGGTGGCCGCGCCGCTGGGCCGGCAGATCAGCAGCGTGAGGTCCGGCGCGCCGTCCGGGCCGGGCACCTGGCGCTCCTCGACCTCGTACGCCCCGTCGCGCCGCAGGTCCTCCAGGGTCACGTCCATGCCGGGCAGCGGCGCGCGGACCGCGTCCAGGTTGTCCAGGGTGACGCGGGGCATGAAGTCGCGCACGGTCGCGAGCGCCGCCGCCACGTCGGGGTCGAAGGGCACGGACGGGCCGGGCTTCACGCTCATGCGCACTCCTCGGGAGTCGGGATCCCACCATTCTGGCCGCCGCGCGGTGCGCGGTCCGCGCGCGGATGGCGGATGTCGCCCGCCGATCCGGCGGCGCAGGGAGACCTTAAGAAATGCGTAAGCGGGCTCCGCGAGGCTGTGACCAGACAACGACGGAGGGCCGCACACCCCGGCCCCCTTCCCCCTGGAGGACCATCATGAGGACCATCGCCGCCGGCTTGTTCATCTCCCTCGACGGTGTCGTGCAGGACCCGGCCGACTGGCACTTCCCGTACTTCGACGAGGCGATGGGCGCCGCCGTGGAGGCGCAGATGGCCGACACGATGCTGTTCGGGCGGGTGACGTACGACGGTTTCGCCGAGGCGTGGCCGGAGCGGGAGGCGGAGGGCGGCGAGGACGCCGGCTTCGCCAAGACGCTCGGCGACGCCCGCAAGATCGTCGCCACGCACCGGCCCCTGGAGTCCACCTGGCGCAACTCCGAGGTCATCCAGGGCGACCTGGTGGAGGCCGTGACCGCGCTGAAGCAGGAGGAGGGCGGCCGCATCGCGATCAGCGGCTCGATCTCGGTGATCCGCCAGCTCCTGGAGGCGGGCCTGCTGGACGAGCTGCACCTGCTGGTGCACCCGATCGCGGTCCGCAAGGGCGAGCGGCTGTTCGACGAGGGCAACCCGATCCCACTGGAGCTGGTCCGCTCCGAGACCTTCCCGACGGGCGTGCTGAACCTCGTCTACCGTCCCGCCGCGCGCAACGAGCCATAGAGAACGCCTGGTCAACCCCTCTCCCCCTGTCCCGGAGCGAACTCCGGGGCAGGGGGTTTCCGCGTGTCCGACGGCCCAATTAATCCAAGTTCCTTCCTTATTAGGGCGACCCGGAGTCCATCCGCCCGCCCGCATCTTCGCCGGAAACCGGCCCCACAGCCCCTTTTTCGAAACTGTCCTACATATTTTAGTCACGGCTTGCTCACAATCGCATCGCAGGGGAGCATCGTCTGCCAATACGTGCTCAGATAGCGCTACTTATTTGCATAAATCAGCGCTAGCCTCCTCACCACCTCCCCGACCCTGACGAAGGAGCATCCCCCGTGTCCAAGCTCAGATCCTCCGCAGCCGTGGGAACACTCGCTCTGGCACTGCTGATGACCGCGTGCTCACCCGGCACAGCCGGCGGGACCCGGGAGACCGGCGGCGCGGCGGACTCGATCAGCCTGCGGGTCAACAACGCGACGACGTACTCGCGCAACTTCAACATCTACTCCCCCTCCACCGACATCGCGCCGCAGATCAGCCTCATCTACGAGCCGTTGGTGCGCCGCAACGTCTTCAAGGGCGGCGCGCTGGAGCCGTGGCTGGCCGAGTCGTGGGAGTGGAGCGACGGCGACAAGACCGTCACGCTCAAGCTCCGCACCGACGTGAAGTTCTCTGATGGCACCCCGATGACCAGCAAGGACGTCGCCTTCACGCTGAACATCCCGCTGAAGCACCCCGAGCTGAACACCGGCGGCCAGACCTACGTCTCGGCCGAGGCGACCGACGAGCACACCGTGGTCGTCAAGTGGAAGAAGCCCGCCCAGCTCGACTTCTACCGCTTCGCCCTCGGCGTCACCGGCTTCGCGCCCAGGATCGTGCCCGAGCACATCTGGAAGGACCAGGACCTCAAGACCTGGACGAACCCCGACCCGGTCGGCACGGGCGTGGGCAGGCTCACCCAGTTCACCCCGCAGCAGTTCACCCTGGAGACGCGCCCGGACTACTGGGGCGGCCCGTTCCCCATGAAGACGATCAAGATCGTCGCCACCGGTTCCGACGACCAGACCAAGGCCCGCCTGCTCAAGGGCGACATCGACTTCGCCACCATCTCCTGGCCGAACGCCGAGCAGGAGTACATGGCCCGCAACCCGAAGACCAACGTCTACAAGACGTTCCACACGGGAGGCGAGGAGTCGCTGCTGTTCAACCTGGACAAGGCCCCCTTCGACGACGTCAACGTGCGCAGGGCGCTGGCGATGAGCCTGGATCGTTCCAGCCTGCTCAAACTCGCCCCCACTGGCCAGGAGCCGGCCAACGCGTGCGGCCTGGAGCCCGCCGTGTACGCCGACTTCATGGCCCCCGAGTGCGAGCCGCAGGCGCTCGACGCCGAGGGGGCCAAGAAGGCGCTGGCCGACGGCGGCTGGAGCGTCCAGGACGGGCAGCTCGCCAAGGACGGCAAGACCTACCCGCTGGGCCTCAAGGTCGTGCAGGAGTACGCCAACTGGATGGCGTACGGCAAGGGCATGCAGGACCAGTGGAAGACCAACCTGGGCCTGGACGTGAAGGTCACGGCCGTGCCCGAGGAGAACTACGACCCGCAGCTCAACGACGGCGACTTCGACATGGCCCTCTACTGGACCGGCGGCTCCAACGGCCTGTACTCCGTCTTCACCGACCAGCTCGACCCCGAGACGTACGTGCCGAGCGGCAAGGACGCCCAGTACCAGAACCAGGGCCGCTGGAAGGACGAGTCCACCGCGCCGCTCCTCGACAAGCTGCGCGAGAACGCCGGCGACCCGGAGGCGCAGAAGGAGACCGGCCACCAGCTCCAGAAGATCGTGCTGGACCAGGTGCCGTACTCCCCGATGTTCACCGCCGACTGGTTCGTCGAGATGAACCAGGCCCGCTGGACCGGCTGGCCGGAGGCGGGCAGCACCCAGCACGTCCCGCACAGCGGGATCGGCCCGGACATCGTGCTGACCCTCAAGGGCCTCAAGCCCGCGGGCGCGTAGATGAAGCAGGGCAAGTGGCGGTTCCTGACCAGGCGGGTGGGCTTCTACCTGGCCACCGCCTGGTCGGCGATCACGCTGAACTTCCTCATCCCCCGGCTCATGCCGGGGGACCCCGCGTCGGTGATCGTCAGGCAGTTGCAGCGGCAGTCGGGCGAGTCCGTCTCGCCCGAGACCGTGGCGGCGATCCAGAAGCTGTTCGGCGACCCCCGCGCCGGCCTGCTCCAGCAGTACGGCGACTACCTCGCCAGCATCGCGCGGCTCGACTTCGGCCTGTCCGTCAGCCGCTTCCCGACGCCCGTGGGCGAGCTGCTCGAGGCCGGGCTGCCGTGGACGCTGCTGCTGGTCGGCACCACCACGGTGGTCGCCTTCCTGCTCGGGACCGGCCTCGGGATCGCGGCCGGATGGAAGCCTGGCGGGCGGCTCGACGGGTTCCTGTCGCCCATGTCGACGTTCCTGAGCGCGCTGCCGTACTTCTGGGTGGCGCTCATCGCCCTGTACGTGTTCGGCCTGGTGCTCGGCTGGTTCCCGCTGGGCGGCGGCTTCGACCCCGACCTGTACGGCGGTCCCGGCTTCCTGGGCAGCGTCCTCACGTACCTGGTGATGCCCGCCGCGACGATCGTCTTCTCCGCCTTCGGCGGCTGGCTGCTCGGCATGCGCAACATGATGGTCACGGCCGTGAGCGAGGACTACGTCCTGCTCGGCCGGGCCAAGGGGCTCTCGGCCGGGCGGGTCATGTTCCGGTACGCCGCCCGCAACGCCCTGCTGCCCAGCGTCACCGGCTTCGCCATGGCGATCGGCGGCGTGCTCGGCGGCGCGCTGCTCACCGAGATCGTCTTCTCCTACCCCGGCATCGGCTACCTGCTGTACGACGCGGTCAGCAAGCGCGACTACCCGCTGATGCAGGGCGTCTTCCTGCTGACGACGCTCACCGTGCTGCTGGCCAACTTCGTGGCCGACTCCGTCTACGTGATGATCGACCCGCGCACGAGGGAGGCAGGCCGATGAAGGTCCGCGTCGGCATCGGCATCATCGCCTTCTTCGCGGTGGTCGCGATCGTCGGTCCGTGGCTCAACGACCTGATGGGCATCGGGCCCTGGAAGATCGACTACGACGCGATCGGCCGGCCGCCCGGCGGCGGTCATCTGCTCGGCACCACCAGCCAGGGCACCGACGTGCTCGCCCAGGTGATCGCCGGGACGCGCAACTCGATGGTGGTCGGCGCGGTGGCCGGCGTCATCGGCATCGTGCTCGCGGTCGTGGTCGGCGTCACCGCCGGCTTCTTCGGCGGCAAGGTCGACGCGCTGCTGTCCTTCCTCACCAACATGTTCCTGGTCCTGCCGGTGCTCCCGCTCACCCTCATCGTGGCGGGCTACGTGCAGGACACGGGGCCGATCACGATCGCGCTGATCATCGGGCTGTTCGGGTGGGCGCCCGGGGCCCGCACCCTGCGGGCGCAGACGCTCTCCCTGCGGGGACGGGACTTCGTCATGGCGATGCGCATGCTCGGCGAGACCAAGGCCCGGCTGATCTTCGTCGAGGTGCTGCCGCACCTGGCCGGCTGGATCTCCGCGATGTTCCTGCACCTGGTGCTGGGCGCGGTCCTGGCCGAGGCCGGGCTGGCCTTCCTCGGCATCTCCTCGGCCGACACCGTGAGCTGGGGCACCATCATCGACCAGGCCAGGCAGGTGGCCCTGCTCAACGGCATGTGGTGGTGGTTCGTCCCGCCGGGCCTGTGCATCGCGCTGCTCGGCACCGCGACCGGGCTGGTCAACTTCGGCATCGACGAGGTCATGAACCCTCGCCTGCGCACGGCCGACATCAAGGCGATGAGAAAGGCGCTCGCATGATCCTGGACGTCAAAGGGCTCAACGTCGACTACATCTCCGCCGAAGGAGCCGTACGGGCCGTCAACGACGTGAGCTTCCAGCTCCGGCGCGGCGAGATCCTCGGCGTGGCGGGCGAGTCGGGCTGCGGCAAGTCCACCCTCATCATGGCGATCATGCGGCTGCTGCGCCCGCCGGCGGCGCTCACCGGCGGCGAGGTGTGGCTGCACCCGCGCGACGGCGAGCCCGTGGACCTCGCCGCGAGGACCGACAGGGAGCTGCGCGCGCTCCGCTGGCGCAGGATCGCCGTGGTGCTGCAGAGCGCCATGGACGCGCTCAACCCCGTCGCCCGATTGAGCGCCCAGTTCGCCGACGTGCTGAAGGAGCACGGCTACCGCGACGTCGAGAAGCGCACCGCCGAGCTGCTGGAGATGGTGGGCATCTCCCCCGACCGGGCCCGGTCGTACCCGCACGAGATGTCCGGCGGCATGCGCCAGCGCGCGATGATCGCCCTGGCGCTGGCCTGCGACCCCGAGCTGGTCGTCATGGACGAGCCCACCACCGCCGTGGACGTCGTCATGCAGCGCCAGATCCTCTCCCAGATCCTCCGGCTCCGCGACCGGCTGGGCTTCTCGGTGGTGTTCGTCACGCACGACCTGTCGCTGCTGGTCGAGCTGGCCGACCGGATCGCCGTCATGTACGCGGGGCGGATCGTGGAGATCGGCGAGGCGGCCGGCATCTACGCCGACCCCAAGCACCCGTACACCAAGGGCCTGCGCGACTCCTTCCCGCCGCTGCGCGCGCCGGTCACCCGGCTGAGCGGCATCCCCGGCACGCCGCCCGCGCTGCGCGACCTGCCGCCCGGGTGCGCGTTCGAGCCGCGCTGCGCGCGGCGGTTCGGCGACTGCGCGGAGCGGCGGCCCGAGCTGCTGCCGGTGGGCGGCGGCCTCGCGGCCTGCCACCTGCACGACCGAGAGAGGGCGCATGTCTGACACCCCGATCCTCGCCGCCGAGGACGTGACCAAGCACTTCCAGTCGCGCGACGGCCTCGGCAGGCACGTGACGGTCCGCGCCGTGGAGAACGTCACGCTCCGCCTCCACCGGGGACGGATCGCCGCCCTGGTCGGCGAGAGCGGCAGCGGCAAGACGACGCTGGCCCGGCTGCTGGCCCAGTTCTACCCGGTGACCTCGGGGCGGATCCTGCTGCACGGCGAGCCGGTGACCGGGCCGGACAAGCGCTTCGCCGGCGAGGTGCAGCTCGTCTTCCAGGACCCGTTCGCCTCGCTCAACGCGCTGCGCAGGGTGGAGCACAACCTGCGCAGGGCGCTGAAGCTGCACGCGCACCCGGCCGGCGACGAGCACGTGCGCGAGCTGCTCGGCAAGGTCAACCTGACTCCGGAGGCGGAGTTCGCGCGCAAGCTGCCGCACGAGCTGTCGGGCGGCCAGCGGCAGCGGGTGGCGATCGCGCGGGCGCTCGCCGTGCGGCCGTCGGTGCTGCTCGGGGACGAGCCGATCTCGATGCTGGACGTGTCGATCCGGCTCGACGTGCTCAACCTGCTGGCCAGGCTCCGCGACGAGGAGGGGCTGGCGCTGCTCTACATCACGCACGACATCGCCAGCGCCCGCTACCTGTCGGACGACATCTTCGTCATGTACGCCGGCCAGATGATCGAGGGCGGCCCCGCGGAATCGGTCATCCAGGAGCCGAAGCACCCGTACACGCGGCTGCTCATCGACTCCTCGCCCGACCCGGAACGCGCCGCGGGCAGCTCGGCGTTCACCGCCGCCGAGAAGCTCGGCGAGCCGCCCAGCCTGGTGGACCCGCCGCCCGGCTGCCGCTTCCACCCGCGCTGCCCGTTCGCCAGGGACGAGTGCCGGACGGAGTTCCCGCCGCGCACCGAGTTCCCCGACGGCGGCTGGACCACCTGCTGGCTGCACGTCACCCGACCGGAGGACACCCCGACGCCATGACCTACCACCTTCGTTACCAGGTGCTGCCCGGACGGGACGCCACCGGCCTGGCCCGCTACTGCGTCGACCACGCCATCCCCGAGGTGGTGCTGTTCTACGGCGCGGAGGAGCTGCACTCCGGCCATCCGGCCGGCGTCGGCGAGGACCTGTGGTTCGAGCACATCGCGCAGGCCAAGGAGGTGCTGGACCGCTACGGGATCGGCGCGAGCCTCAACCCGTGGATCACGGCGGGGCACACCGACCGGGGCCGCGTCCAGGACCTCGGCTTCGCGCCCATGGTCTCGCCGCTCGGCGAGGTCGCCACCACCTGCGCGTCCTTCGCCTGCCCGGTCTGGCGGGAGTGGGTGGCCGGCCACTACGGGCGTTTCGCCGGGCTGGGCTTCCGCGTCCTGTGGGTCGAGGACGACTTCCGCTACCACAACCACGAGCCGCTGACCTGGGGCGGCGGGTTCGAGCCCGAGATGATGACCCGGTTCGCGGCGCTCGCCGGCGCGGAGCCGACCCGGGAGGAGCTGGTCGCCGCGATCACCGCGGGCGGGCCGCCGCACCCGTGGCGGGCGCTGCTCCAGCGGACCTGGCGGGAGGCCCAGCTGGAGGTCCTGGACGCGATCAGGGACGCGGTGGCCGGGCGGGCCGCGCTCGGGCTGATGAGCTCTCGGCTGGACGTGGCCTCGATCGAGGGACGCGACTGGGCGTCGGTCTTCGAACGGGCCGGGGTGCACCGGCCGCATTTCGCGCCCTACGCCGACGTGCCGGGGGCGCGGTTGTCGTACTCGCTCGCGATGCTCGAACTCCAGCGGGCGATCCGGCCCGCCGGCGCCGAGGTGGCGCCGGAGATCGAGAACTCGCCGCACACCGAGTGGACCAAGTCCGACACCCAGACGTGGTCGGAGATGGTCGCGGCCCGGCTGTCGGGCGCCGACGGCATGCTGCTCGACCTGCATCCCTTCGTGACCGGCGAACCCCAGCGTTATCCCAGGATCGGCGAGCTGCTCGACCGCTCGCGTCCCGCGCTCGACTTCACGGCGGGCCGCGACCTGGAGACGTACGGCGTCGGCGTCCCCTGGTGGCCGGACACGGCCGCGCGGGTGCAGGGAGACGGCACCATCGAGGGGCTGATCGCCGACCCGCTGCGGCCGGCCGACTACCTGCTGCCGTACGGGGTCCCGATCCGGGCCGGGATCGCGCCGGTCACCGCCCTGTTCGGCAAGGTCGCCTGGGGGCTGCCCGACGAGCGGGTGGAGGAGCTGTTCTCCGGCGGGGTGCTGCTCGACGGGCACGCGGCGCTGATCCTCACCGAACGCGGGTACGGCTCGCTGCTCGGCGTGCGGGTCGAGGAGGTGACCGACCGGTGGACGCCGTCGCGGCGGCCGTACAGCATGGAGCGGATCGCGGACGGCGGCGGGCTGCTGAGCGTGAACCTGCAGCCCGCGCTGGCGCGGCTCGCCGCCGACCCGGCGGCCGAGGTGTGGACGCGGGTGGTCACGCCGCGGGACGAGCCGTGGGGCGACGGGCGGGTCGCCTACGTCAACGCGCTCGGCGGCCGGGTGTTCACGCTGGCCGCCTGCGCACCCGAGCGGCTCGCGCGCTGCGACGACGGGCAGGCCCTGGCGCAGCAGGCGGTCCGGTGGCTGGGCGGCGACTTCCCCATGGTGACCGGCGGGCCGCACCTCATGCCGCACCTCGCCAGGGTCGGTGACCGGTGGCGGCTCGCGGTCGTCAACGGCTCGGCGGACCCGGCCAGGCCGGTGCTGTCCGGCGTGCCGGAGGACGCGGTGACGACGCTGCTCGCGCCGCTCGCCGAGCCCCGGCGCGCCGACGCCACGGACGTGGAGCTGCCGCACCGCGGCTACCTGGTGGCGGAGTGGCCGGCGTGAACGAGCGTCCTGTGGTGATCCCCGCCCTGCAGCAGTGGACGGGCGGGACCGGCGCGTTCCGGCTCGGCAGCGGCTCCCGCGTGGTGTCGCGGGACGCCCCGGAGCCGGCCCGGCGGTTCGCCGCCGAGCTGGGCGTCCCGTACGGGGACACGGGCGGGGACACGGGCGGGGACACGGGCGGGGACGTCGTGCTCGCTCTGGCGGAGACCGGGCGCGGTTCCGAGAGTTACCGGTTGGAGATCGCGCCCGAGCGGGTCCTCGTCGAGGCGCCGGGCCCGGCCGGGCTCTTCTACGGCACCCGCAGCCTGCTGCAGATCCTCGGCGCGGACGGCCGCGCGCCCGTGGGCGTCGCCGTGGACTGGCCGAACTATCCGGTCCGCGGCTACATGCTGGACGTCGGCCGCCGCTTCGTCACGCCGGCCATGATCCATCGGATCATCGGGCTGATGGGCACGTTCAAGCTCAACGAGCTGCAGCTGCATCTCAACGACAACGAGATCGAGCCGCCGGAGGGCGACTGGAGCCGGGCGGTGTCGGCGTTCCGGCTGCGGTCGGACGCCTTTCCCGGGCTGGCCGCCGTGGAGTCGTACACGCGGGCCGACTGGGACGGGTTCGAGGAGGCCGCGGCGGCGCACGCGGTCACCATCGTGCCGGAGATCGACGCGCCCGCGCACGCGCGGGCGTTCATCGCCTACGAGCCCTCCATCGGGCACGACGGGGGCGACTCCGACCATCTCGACCTGGCCAACCCGGCGGCGACGAAGCTGGTCAAGGAGGTGTTCGAGGAGTTCGTGCCGTGGTTCCGCGGGCCCGCGGCGCACTTCGGGGCGGACGAGTACTACCAGAGCAAGGAGCTGTGGAGACGTTTCTTCAACGAGATGGCCGCGCACCTGCGGTCGCTGGGCAAGCAGCCCCGCGCCTGGGGCGGCTTCACCCGCCTGTCCCCCACGGGTGACACCGCCGGGTTCGACCCGGACGTCGTGATCAACAGCTGGAACAACGGCTTCTACGGGCCCGAGGGGGCCGAGGGCGACGCGTATCCGCTGATCAACAGCAACGACGACCTGCTCTACATCGTCCCGGAGGCGGACTACTACCACGGCCAGGGCCTCGACGGCGCGTGGCTGCACGAGCACTGGGAGCCGCACGTGTTCGCCGGCGGGCAGAGCCTCGACCCGGACGACCCCCGCCTGCTCGGCGCCATGCCGGCGCTGTGGAACGACCTGGTGCACGCCACGTACGGCGAGGAGCGGATGTACGAGCTGATCGAGGACACCGTGGGGGTGCTCGCCCAGAAGATGTGGAGCGGGAGCACGTCGGGCCTGCCGTACGCGGAGTTCCGGGCGCGGGCCCGCGCCGTCGTCGCCGGTCCGTGATTCTCGCAGAGGGGGCGCCGCCCGGCCGGGCGGCGCCCCCTCAAGGCGCTTCAGAGCAGGTCAGGCGGCTCAGTCGCGCGGGTCCCAGCCGTCGGTGTCGACGTCCAGGTCGAGCTCGTCGGCGATGTCGTCCCACTTGGTGAACTTGAAGTTGGTGATCTCCCGGTCTCCTTCGGCCGGCGTGTTGACGCCGTCGTGGGCGATGAAGACGCCCTCGTCGAAGTCGCCCAGCGGCACGTTGAGCACGGTCGAGCCGTCGCTGACCTCGACACCGTCGATGCCGTTGCCCGCGCCCACCCTGAACTGGCCGAGGTAGGAGTTGGCGCCCTCCCTGCGGTAGACGGCGAAGGTGTTGTCGCCCTGGCTGGAGGCCAGCAGGTAGCCCTTGCCGTCCTCGCGGTAGTAGATCGTGAGGCCCTCGGCGTCCGCGGTCAGGTGGTGGCCGCCGAAGCCCGGGTCGGCGCCGGGCGTGCACTCCTCGGTCGCGGGGTCGTAGGTGCCGGGGACGCCGTACTCCTTGACCTTGTCCACCAGCACCGGCGTGCCGGTGAGGTCGGCCCGCATCCGCCAGATGCCGACGTCCTCCTGCGCGGCGTAGAGGACGTCCCGGTCCTGGTCCACGACCATGCCCTCGACCTGCGCCTGCTCGTCAGGCTCCAGGCACGGGGTCCACGACTGACCGTTGGGGAGGGTGAACGAGGCGGGCAGGTCCAGCGTCCTGACGAGCTGGTAGCCGACCTTGCCGCCGGGCTTGGCCAGCAGCTTGACCAGGCCGATCGAGGTCTTGTGCCGGCGGCTGACCAGCGCGTACGTGCCGGTGGAGTCCTTCCACGCGCCCAGGCCGTACGCCGTCTCGCCGTCGTTGACCTGCCCCTGGCTGGTGTTGAAGACGAACGGCGCGGCCGGGTCGGTCACGTCCGTGAGGCGGCCGTTGGAGATGGAGTAGATGCGCAGGGTGTCCCGGCCGCGGTCGGAGACGATCGCGAGGTCGCGTCCGCCGAAGCCGTAGGTGACGTCGACGTTGTTGAACCGGCCGGGCTCGTCGTCGGGCCCGGGCGCGGCGGGCGCCGCGAAGTGCTGGAGCTGGCGTCCGTCGAGGTCGTAGACGTTGAGCCCGCCCTCCTTGGCCGTGGTGACCACCACGCTCCTGCCGGAGTCGGACGGGTGCACCCAGATCGCCGGGTCGTCGCCGTTGGCGTTGCCGCCCGCTTCGTCGTCGTATAAGGCGGGGGTCTCGACGTCAGGGTGCACCGTCGGGACGGTGGAGCCGGACGCTGGGACCGCCGTGCCCGCCGCGAGGGTGAACATCAAGGCTGCCAGGGTGAGCCTGGGCAGGGGACGCATTGCGCCTCCTCGTTCTGGGGAGTGATGGTGCGAAGGTAACCACTAGGTGCCAGGATTTCAACCGGTCATCCTTATGTCAGGACATAAGGACTTACAGGAGATCCAGGGCATGCGAGGCCGGCCGCCCGGCCGAGGTCTCCGGCCGGGCGGCCGTTCCGGTGCGCCGGCTAGCTCTTGTTGACGCGCCAGAAGTCGGAGATGTTCTGGCGGTTCTGCAGGTCCCCGAGCAGGCCCTTGGGGTCGGTGTGGAAGAGCTGGCCCTGCCAGTCGGACAGCCCGGCCGGGGTGACCAGCGGCTTGACCGTGCTGTTGCCCGAGATGCCGCCCTCGCCGATCTCGTGCTTGACGCCCTCTTCGGTCATGATGAAGTGCACGTACAGCTTCGCCGCGTTGGGGTGCTTGCTCTTGCTGGCGATCGCCACGTACTTCGGGTAGCTGAAGCCGGTGAAGGGCGCCATGCCCTCGCACGTGGACTGGTTGTAGCCCTTGTCCTCGTTGTTGCGGAACTTCGAGATCGACATGAAGCCGATCTTCTTGTCGGTCGCGTTCGGCGCACCGACCGCGCCGGAGATGTCCTCGTCGGAGCCGGTCAGCACCGGCCGGTTGCCGGCCAGCCGCTTGACCCACTCATAGGCGGCGCTCTTCTCCTCCGTCTTCAGCGGCTTGCCGTACTTGGCCTGGAACGCCTGCTCCAGCGCCTGGTTGCCGTGCGCGTCCAGCTGGGTGAAGAACGACAGCACGGTCGGCTTGCCCAGCGGGTCCTGCATCACCAGCTTGCCGGCCCATTCCGGCTCGGTCAGGTCCCAGATGTTCTTGACCGGGCAGCCGCCGGGCGACAGCTTGGTGTTGTAGGCGAAGACGGTGGCCTTGGACAGGGCGAGCAGCGGGTTCTGGTTCTCGGCGGGGATCTGGTCCTTCAGGTCCGAGGGGATCCAGGTCTGCGTCACGCCCTGCGGCGCGAGCTGGCCGACCAGCACGCCGCCGTCCTCGTACATGGCCGCGTCGATGGTGACGTTGTCGGCGGCGTGCTCCCTGAGCATCTTCTCGGCGGTCTGCGGGGTGTCGGACTTCACGCCCTCCATGGCGATGCCGTACTTGGCGGTGAAGGCCTTCGCCACCTCCTCGATGTCGCCGCTGGAGTCGTAGACCAGCAGGCTGCCTTCCTTCTTCGCGGCGGCGACCAGCGCCTCCAGGTCGAAGTTCGCGTCGAGAGAGGGGCCGGGCAGCGCCTTGGCGGTCGCCGTGGACGGGGCGTTGCCGGCCGTGGAAGGCGCGCACGCCGCAGCGGCCGCCGCCAGCACCGCCACGGAGATGATCTTCGCGGTACGCCTCATGATGGCGTCACTCCTCTTACTCAGCAAGGGTGAAGCGTCGCACCAGCCCCGACGACGCCATGGTGAACTCAAGATGAACGTCGCGTGAACAGTTTGTCAAGACATTCTTACGTCATATTGCCACTCTCTTATAGGCAGAAATTAGGCCCTGTCCTCACATAGTCAGGACATACAGACATCACTTACGTTCGGCCTCGTGACTTCGAAACTGGACATCGACCTCGACAGGACGAGTCCCATCCCCCTCTACTTCCAGGTGGCCGAGCGCATCGCCCACGCCATCCGGACCGGCGAGCTGGCTCCCGGCTCCTGGCTGCTCAACGAGGTCGAGCTGGCAGGACAGCTGGGGCTCTCGCGCCCGACCGTGGGCAGGGCCATCCAGTACCTGGTGGACAGGGGCCTGGTCGTCCGCAAACGCGGCGTGGGCACCCAGGTAGCGCACAGCCAGGTCAAGCGGGCGGTCGAGCTCACCAGCCTGTACGACGACCTGCGCAGGTCGGGCCAGGAGCCGAGCACCAGGGTGCTGTCCATCGGGACCGTCGCGGCCGAGGACGACGTGGCGGTCGCGCTGGGGATCGCGCCGGGCGCCGACGTGGTCCGGCTGGAGCGGGTCAGGTACGCCCGCGGCGAGCCGCTGGCCCTGTTACGCAACTGGCTGCCGCTCAGGCCCCAGTCCCCGCCGGCCCGCGTGTCGGCCGAGGCTCTTGAGGAACACGGGCTCTACGAGCTGCTGCGCTCAGGCGGCGTACGACTGCGGGTGGCCAACCAGCGGATCAGCGCCCGCGCCGCCAGCCAGGAGGAGGCCACGCTGCTCGGCGAGCGGCCGTCCTGCCCCCTGCTCACCCTGGTCCGCACCGCCTACGACGACCAGGGCGGCGGCGTGGAGCACGGCTCGCACCTCTACCGCGCCTCCCACTACTCACTGGAGGTCACCCTCGTGGAGCGATGAGCAACTTTCTCCTTATGTCAGGACAAACTGTTGACTGTTCATCTCCCGTTCATCTACAACTGGAGACCCCTGGATGAGGAGCGATCATGCGTGTGGGTCTACTGGGCCTCGGGCGGATCGGCATGTTCCATGCCGCGACCCTGTCCGCTCTCGTCGACGAGCTCGTCGTCACCGACGTGGACGGGAGCAGAGCCGAGGAGGCGGCGCGACGGCTGGGAGCCCGGGTCGGCGACCCCTTCGACGCCGACGCGGTGGTGATCACGACACCGACGTCCGCCCACGCCGAGGCGCTGCTGCGGGCCTGCGAGCTGAAGGTGCCGGCGTTCTGCGAGAAGCCCGCCGCCCCGACCGTGGCCGAGACCCTGCGGGTCGCCGCGGCGGCCGAGCGCAGCGGCACCCCCGTACACATCGGCTTCCAGCGCCGCTTCGACGCCGGCTACGCGGCCGCGCGCGCCGCGCTGCGCGCCGGGGAGCTCGGCGAGCTGCACCGGGTCCACCTGCTGACCGGCGACCCCGCGCCCCCTCCCGCCGCGTACGTCGCCCAGTCGGGCGGCATCTTCCGCGACTGCCACATCCACGACTTCGACATCCTGCGCTGGGTCACCGGCCACGAGGCCGACAGCGTGTACGCGATCGGCGCCAACCGCGGCGCGGAGTTCTTCGCCGACTCCGACGACGTCGACAACAGCGCCGCGCTCATCACCATGGACGACGGCACCCTGGTCACGCTGCAGGGCTCGCGCTACAACGGCGCGGGTTACGACGTGCGCATGGAGCTCGCGGGCACCCGCGGCACCTGGACGGCCGGGCTGGGCGACCGGACCCCGCTGCGTTCCGCCGAAGGTCTCGATCCCGCCGGGCCGCCGTGGCCGGACTTCCAGAGCAGGTTCGAGGCCGCGTACGTCGAGGAGATGAACGCGTTCCTCGCGATGGCGCGGGGCGAGATCGAGAGCCCCTGCACCGTCCGGGACGCCCTGGCCGCGCTCCACCTCGCCGAGGCGGCCGACCTGTCGCGCCGCGAGGGCCGCGGCGTGCGCGTCACGGAGGTGGCCAAGTGAGGATCGCCGCCGCCCCCATCTCCTGGGGGGTCTGCGAGGTCCCCGGCTGGGGCCACCAGCTCTCCGCCGGACGGGTGCTCGCCGAGATGGCCGAGCTCGGCCTGACCGCCACCGAGCTGGGCCCCGAGGGCTTCCTGCCCGCCGACCAGGACCTGCTCGGCCGCCACGGGCTGCGGCCGGTGGGCGGATTCGTCCCCGTGGTCCTGCACGACCCCGGCCACGACCCGCTGCCGGGACTGCGGGCCACGTGGTCCGGGTTCGAGGAGGGCACCGTGGTGGTCCTGGCCGCCGCCACCGGCCAGGACGGCTACGACACCCGCCCCGAGCTGGACGAGACCGGCTGGCGCACCCTTCTCGGCAACCTGGACCGGATCGCCGCGGAGGCGGCGCGGGCGGGCCGCGTCGTCACCCTCCACCCGCACGTCGGCACCATGGTCGAGAGCCGCCGGGAGGTGGACCGGGTGCTCGAAGGCAGCTCCGTCGCGCTCTGCCTGGACACCGGTCACCTGCTCATCGGCGGCACCGACCCGCTGGACGTCGTCGGCCGCGCCCCCGGCCGCATCGCCCACGTCCACCTCAAGGACGTGGACGCGGCGCTCGCGGCGCGCGTGCGCTCCGGCGAGCTGTCCTACACCCAGGCCGTGCGCGCCGGGATCTACCGCCGGCTCGGGCTGGGCGACGTGGACGTCAAGGGCATCGTCGCGGGCCTGACGGCCGCCGGATACACCGGCTGGTACGTCATGGAGCAGGACGTGATCCTCGACGCCGAGCCCCCGGCGGGGGCGGGCCCGGCCGACGACGTCCGCGCGAGCGTGGCGTTCCTGCGGGGCCTCGCGTGAGGCCGCCGGAGGTGCTGACGATGGGCCGGGTCGGCGTGGACGTCTACCCGCTGCAGGTCGGCGTGCCGCTGCGGCAGGTGGAGACGTTCGGCAAGTACCTGGGCGGCAGCGCGACGAACGTGGCCGTGGCCGCCGCCCGCCTGGGCCGGGACAGCGCGGTGATCACCAGGACCGGGGACGACCCGTTCGGCGCGTTCGTCCACGACGCGCTGCGCGCGTACGGCGTGGACGACAGCCTCGTCACCGCGGTGCCGGGGCGGCCGACCCCGGTGACGTTCTGCGAGATCAGGCCCCCCGAGGACTTCCCGCTCTACTTCTACCGCGACCGGGCCCCCGACCTGGAGATCTCGCCCGGCGAGCTGGACCTGACCGCCGTCACACGGGCCGGGCTGTTCTGGGCCACCGTGACCGGGCTGTCGGCCGAGCCGTCGCTCAGCGCCCATCTGGCCGCGTGGCGGGCCCGGGGGCGGCAGCCGCACACGGTGCTCGACCTGGACTACCGGCCCATGTTCTGGCCCGACGCGGCGCTCGCCCGCGAGCGGGTGCGCGCCGCGCTCGGGCACGTCACCGTCGCGGTCGGCAACCTCGACGAGGCCGAGGTCGCCACCGGGACCCGCGACCCGGTCGCGGCCGGCGCGGCCCTGCTCGCGGCCGGCGTCGAGCTGGCGATCGTCAAACAGGGCTCGGCCGGCGTGCTGGGCATGACCGCGACGGAGACGGTACGGGTCCCGCCCGTCCCCGTCGAGGTCGTCAACGGCCTCGGCGCGGGCGACGCCTTCGGCGGCGCGCTCTGCCACGGCCTGCTCGCCGGCTGGCCGCTGGAGCGCACGCTGCGCTTCGCCAACGCGGCGGGCGCCATCGTCGCGGGACGCCTGGCCTGCGCGCCCGCGATGCCCACGGTGGACGAGATCGAGGCCGCCCTGTCCACCCACTCGGAAGGAGGTCTCACCCATGCGTGAGCAGGACTACCGCAGACTGCTCGACGAGCGGGCCTGGCAGCCGGAACTGGTCGCCGAGGCGGCCGCCGCGCGCAGGCGCAGACCGCTCAGGAACGGCAGGGAACACCTGCTCATCATCGCCGCCGACCACCCCGCGCGCGGCTCGCTCGGGGTCGCCGGTCATCCCATGGCCATGCGCAACCGCGTGGACCTGCTGGACCGGTTGATGACCGCCCTGGCCAGGCCGGGCGTGGACGGCCTGCTGGCCACCCCCGACATCGTCGAGGACCTGCTGCTGCTCGGCGCGCTCGACGACAAGCTCGTCATCGGGTCGATGAACCGCGGCGGTGTGCAGGGAGCGGTGTTCGAGTTCGACGACAGGTTCACGGCTTACGACGCCGACTCGATCGCGGCGATGGGGCTCGACGGCGGCAAGATGTTGTGCAGGATCGCCCCCGAGGACGCCGCCACCGCCGCCACCCTGGCCTACTGCGGCGAGGCCGTGACCCGGCTGGCCGGCCACGGCCTGATGGCGATGGTCGAGCCGTTCTGGTCCAGCCGCCACGAGGGCGTGGTCAGGCACGACCTGTCGCCCGAGGCGGTGATCCGCAGCGTCAGCGTCGGCCAGGCGCTCGGCGCGACCTCCGCGCGCACCTGGCTCAAGCTCCCGGTCGTGGCGGACATGGAGCGCGTCATGGAGGCGACGACCCTGCCCGTGCTGCTGCTGGGCGGCGACTCCGGCCAGGACTCCGACGAGATGTTCGGCTCGTGGAGCAGGGCGCTGCGCCTGCCCGGCGTACGCGGCCTGGTCGTCGGCAGGACGCTGCTCTACCCGCCGGGCGGCGACGTCGAGGGCGCGGTCGACACCGCGCTGAGCCTGCTGGAGGCGACCGGACCCCGGCCGGTGCCCGCGGGAGGTGCGTCATGAGGCTGACCACGGCGCAGGCGCTGGTGCGCTTCCTCGCCAACCAGTGGTCGGAGCGCGACGGCGTCGAACACCGGCTGATCGCCGGCGTCCTCGGCATCTTCGGCCACGGCAACGTGGCGGGGATCGGCCAGGCCCTGGCGGAGGAGGGCGCGGGCACGGGCGATCCGCTGCCTTATTACCTGGCGCGCAACGAGCAGGCCATGGTGCACACCGCCGTCGGCTACGCGCGCACCCGGCGCCGGTTGTCGACGTTCGCCTGCACGGCCTCCATCGGCCCCGGCGCCACCAACCTGGTCACCGGGGCGGCGCTGGCCACGATCAACCGCCTTCCCGTGCTGCTGCTGCCCGGCGACATCTTCGCCACGCGGGCCGCGGGGCCGGTCTTGCAGGAGCTGGAGGATCCGCGCTCCTACGACGTGTCGGTCAACGACTCGCTGCGCCCGCTGGCGCGCTTCTTCGACCGGATCAACCGGCCCGAGCAGCTGCCCTCCGCCCTGCTGGCCGCGATGCGGGTGCTGACCGATCCCGCCGAGACGGGCGCCGTCACGCTGGCGCTCCCGCAGGACGTGCAGGCCGAGGCCCACGACTGGCCGGAGGAGCTGTTCGCCAGGCGGGTGTGGCACGTGCCGCGCCCGGTGCCCGAGCCCGCCGCGCTGGCCAGGGCCGTCGAGCTGCTGCGGGAGTCGCGGCGGCCGCTGATCGTCGCCGGGGGCGGGGTCAGGTACAGCGAGGCGTGGACGGAGCTGGCCAGGTTCGCCGAGAACCACGGCGTCCCGGTCGGCGAGACGCAGGCGGGCAAGGGCGCGCTGCCGTACGACCACCCCTGCGCGGTCGGCGCGATCGGCCACACGGGCACGCGGGCCGCCGACACCCTGGCCCGCGAGGCGGACCTGGTCATCGGCGTCGGCACCCGCTACACCGACTTCACCACCGCCTCGCGCACGCTGTTCGGGCAGGCCAGGTTCCTCAACGTGAACGTCACCGCCTTCGACGCGGCCAAGAACTCCGGCCTGATGCTCGTCGCCGACGCCCGCGCGGCCCTGCGCGCGCTCGACGAGGTGGACTGGCGGGCCGACGCGGACTGGACCCGCCGGGCCACGACCCTGGCCACCGCCTGGCAGGCCGAGGTCGGCCGCGCCTACGCGGGGACGCAGCTCACGCAGCCCGTCGCGCTCGGCATCGTCAACGAGATCGCCGCGGGCGGCGTGGTGGTCAACGCCGCCGGTTCGATGCCCGGCGACCTGCACCGGCTCTGGCGGGCGAGCGACCCCGAGCAGTACCACGTGGAGTACGGCTACTCGTGCATGGGCTACGAGATCGCCGGCGGGCTCGGGGTGAAGCTCGGCGCGCCGGAGCGCGAGGTGATCGTGCTGGTCGGCGACGGCTCCTACCTGATGATGGCCCAGGAGATCGCCACGGCCGTGCAGGAAGGCGTCAAGCTCGTCATCGTCCTGGTGGACAACCAGGGCTTCGCCTCGATCGGCAGGCTCAGCGAGTCCGTGGGCGCGCGCAGGCTCGGCACCGCCTACCGGGCGCGCGGCGCGGGCGGCGAGCTCGACGGCGCGCCCCTGCCCCTGGACCTGGCCGTCAACGCCGCCAGCCTGGGCGCCGACGTGCTGCGCGCCGACACCCCCGAGTCCCTGCGGGCGGCCCTGGTCAAGGCCAAGGAGTCCGCCAGGACCACCGTCGTCCACGTGGAGCCCGTCCCCGGCGACGGTCCGGACGCTCATGCCTGGTGGGACGTGCCGGTCGCCGAGGTGTCCGCGCTGCCCGAGGCCCGGGCCGCGCGCGAACGCTACGACGAGGCCAAACGCGACCAACGGTCCTACCTCTGATGGGCTGGACGCTGGCCTTCGCCCTGGTGGCCGTCCTGTTCGTGCTGATCAGCGGGGCCAACGACGCGGCCACGCTGATCGGGCTCGGGCTGCGGTTCCCGCACATGCCCGGCTGGGTGGCCGTCACGCTGCTCGTGACGATCCTCTTCGCGGTGCCGTACGTGCTGGGCGTGGCGGTGGCGCGGACCTTCACCGAGGGGCTGGCGGGCCTCGGCACCAGCATCGGCGCGGCGGTGTTCCTGGTCGGCGTGGTGGTCGCGATCGTGGTGGTGGCGGTGCTGACCGGCAGAGGACTGCCGACCAGCCTCACGCTGGCCGTGATCGGCGGCATCTCCGGCGCGGGGCTCGGCGCCGGCGTGCCGGTGTCGTGGGGCAGCCTGGCCGGCGTGCTCGCGATCGGGCTCTGCGCTCCCGTGGTCGGCCTGGTCCTCGGCTACCTGCTGGGGACCGCCTCCCGCCGGGTGCCGTCCTACCGGCGGATGCCCAGGCTCGTGCTGGCCGCCCACCTGGTGGCGTACGCGGCCCAGTGCACCGCGTACGCCGTCAACGACGGCCAGAAGATGATCGCGGTCGTCAGCGTGGCGCTCGACGTGGGCCGCAACGGACTCGGCGGGGTCGGGCCCGTCGCCGTCTCCCCCGCGTGGATGGCCGTCCTCGTGGCGCTGTTCCTGGCCGGGTCCCTGACCAGTCTCGACCGGGTGGGCGAGCGGATCGGCCGCGGCCTGGTCATCGCCCGGCCGCTGCACGTGCTGTCGGCCGAGACGGCGGCCACCGGCGCCGTGCTCGGCAGCTCGGCCCTGGGGAGCCCGGTGAGCATGACCCAGTCGGTGACGGCCGGCGTCGTCGGCGTGGCCGCCAGTGAGGGAAGCAGGAGGGTGCGATGGCAGGGCGTGGTGAACATGGGCACGGCGTGGCTGGTCACCCTCCCGTCGTCCCTGGTGCTGGGCTGCCTGGCCGGACTCGGGCTGAGGCTGCTGTGAGCGGCGCGAAGGGCCGCGCCGGCCGGCTCGGCAGGGTCCTGGACGACCTGCGGGGCCGGACCGGACGGCGGGTGATCGACCTGCTCCGCCGCCAGGTCGCCAGCGCGCGGGAAGGCGCCGAGCTGGCGTGCACGGCCGCGTCGGGCACGGTCGAGAGCACGCGGGCCCGCGCCCGCATGTCCGTGGTCGAGCACGAGGGCGACGAGGCGCGGGCCGAGCTCGTCCGGGCGCTGTCGCGGACGCTGGCCACCCCCCTCGACAGGGAGGATCTGTTCCGACTCTCCCGCTCCATCGACGACGTGCTCGACCAGCTCCGGGACTTCGTCCGCGAGGCCGACCTGTTCGGGCTGTCCGACCTGAGCTTCGCCGTCGAGCCGCTGCAGGCCGTGATCGACGGGCTGGACGAGCTGGAACAGGCCCTCGTGAAGATCCTCGGCGATCCGGGCTCCGTCATGGCCGCACTGCTGGCCACCAGGAAGTCCCAGAGCCGGGTGCGCCAGCTCTACCAGGCGAGGCTCACCGCGCTGTTCGCGGGGCGCCTGGAGATGGACACCCTGCGCGAACGCGAGCTGCTGTCCCGCCTGGACGCGGTGGGCCGGCGGCTCGGAGAGTCGGCCGACGCCCTCGCCGACGCGATGCTCAAGAGAAGTCACTGATGCCCAACCCCCCGAAGGAAACGCCATGGCTGTTGTGACGAAGACGGAGCCGCCGCCTCGCCCCCCGAGACGGCGCAGACTGCTCTACCGCCTGCAGGTCATGCGGCACGACCCGACGGCCGCGCTCGGCCTGATCCTCGTCGTCCTGCTGGCCTACCTCGTCGTGGCCCCGCTGTTCGCGGTGCTGTCCGACGCCTTCCGCCTGCAGTACGGCGACGAGGTGCACGCCGGCCAGCAGCCCGGCGAGTGGACCGGCTACTACCTGTGGCGGGTCTTCCGCTCCCAGATCAGCGAGCTGCTGTTCTGGGAGCCGCTGGTCAACACGCTCGTCGTCGCCGTGGGCACCACCCTGTTCGCGCTGGTGCTCGGCGGCGGCATGGCGTGGCTGGTGACCCGGACGAACGTGCCGGGGCGCAAGTGGCTGGCCGGGGCGCTGGTGGTGCCGTACATGCTGCCGTCGTGGACGTTCTCGCTGGCCTGGCTGACGCTGTTCAAGAACGAGCGGGCCGCGGGGCAGGTGGGCTTCCTCCAGGCCCAAGGCATCCGCACGCCGGACTGGCTCGCCTACGGCCCGCTGCCGATCATCGTCACGCTCGGGCTGCATTACTACCCGTTCGTGCTGCTCCTGGTGGGCAACGCGTTGCGCCGCATCGACGTGCAGCTGGAGGACTCGGCACGGATCCTGGGCGCGCCGCGGCGCGTCGTCGTCCGGCGGATCGTGATCCCGCTCATGCTGCCCGCGTTGTCGTCGGCCGTGCTGCTCGTGGTCGGGCGGGTGCTCGGCACGTTCGGCACGCCGTACGTGCTGGGGCTGCCCACCGACTACCGGGTGCTGTCCACCGGGCTGTTCCAGTCGATCCGCGACCGCAGCACCGGCGTGGCCTCCGTGCTCGCCACCGTCATCGTGATCATCGGCATCGTGATCGTCTTCACCGACATGCGGCTGATGCGCGAGCAGCGCAGGTTCGTCACCGTGGGCGGCAAGGGCGCGATGGACCGGCTGAGCGACCTGCGCCACTGGCGCTGGCCCGCCTACGCGCTCGGCATGGCGGTCTTCGCGGTGAGCGTGCTCGTCCCCGTGCTCACCCTGCTGCTGTCCACGGTGACCAGGACCCCGCTGGACCTGTCGACCTTCACCCTCGACTTCTGGATCGCCGAGAAACTCCCTGGGGCGGTCGGCTTCCCGCACGGCGTGCTGCGCGGCTCGGAGCTGTGGGAGGCCGCGTGGAACTCGGTGCGCATCGTCGGACTGGCCTCGCTGATCTGCGCCGTCGCCGGTCTGCTCGTCGGATACGTGGTGGTGCGCGGGACGGCCCCGCGCATCGCGGCCTTCCTGCGGCAGGTCTCCTTCCTGCCCTACCTCATCCCCGGCATCGCCTTCGCCGCCGCCTCGCTGTCGCTGTTCGCCGTCGCCCGCGGGCCCGTCCCCGCGCTGTACGGGACGACGTTCCTGCTCATCCTGGTCATGGCCGTCACGCACCTGCCCTACAGCTCACGCTCGGGCATCGCGGCCATGATGCAGCTCGGCAGGGAGCCGGAGGAGGCCGCGCAGATCGCCGGGGCGTCCTGGTGGCAGCGGATGCGCCGGATCATCTTCCCCATCCAGAAGGGCGCGCTCGTCACCGGGATCGTGCTGCCCTTCATCTCGGGGCTCAAGGAGCTCAGCATCGTCATCATGCTGACCACCACCGGGACCCAGCTGCTCACGACACTGTCGATCGGCCTGGTCGACTACGGCTACACCCAGCTCGCCAACGGCGTCGTCCTCATGATCGCCTTGCTCTCCTTCACCATGACCTACCTGACCCAGCGCCTCACCAAGAGCAGCCTGGCTTCCGGACTAGGAGGATAGATGCCGGACATCACCCTCAGCGCGATCTCCAAGAGCTACGGCGGCGGAGAGTTCGCGGTGAAGAACCTCGACCTCGTGGTCCCCGACGGCGCTTTCATGTGCCTGCTCGGCCCCTCCGGCTGCGGCAAGACCACCACCCTGCGCATGATCGCCGGTCTCGAACAGCCCACCGCGGGCAGCATCGCCGTCGGCGACCGGGTCCTCGACTCCGTCGAGCAGGGGATCTACGTCCCTCCTGAGAAACGCGCCATGGGGCTGGTCTTCCAGAACTACGCCCTCTGGCCGCACCTGTCGCTGCGCGAGAACGTGGAGTTCGGCCTGCGCATGCGCAAGGTGCCCGGCCCGGAACGGCGGGCGCGGGCCGAGGCGGCGCTGAAGATGGTCCACGTCGACGCCGCCATGGACCGCTACCCCTCCCAGCTGTCCGGCGGCCAGCAGCAGCGCGTCGCCCTGGCCAGGATGCTCGCGGTCAACCCCACGGTGCTCCTGCTCGACGAGCCGCTGTCGAACCTCGACGCCCGGCTGCGCCTGGAGATGCGCGCCGAGCTCAAGCGCATCCACGAGGAGAGCGGCGCGACGATCGTCTTCGTCACCCACGACCAGCTCGAAGCGCTCACCATGGCCACCGACGTGGCCGTCATGAACGAGGGCGAGCTGCAGCAGCTCGCCGCCCCGATGGAGATGTACGCCAGGCCCGCCAACCGGTTCGTCGCCGAGTTCGTCGGCAGCCCGCCGATGGCGATCGTGGACGCGGGCGCCTCCCCCGGCGGGCTGGCCGCGTCCCTGCTGCGCTTCGTCGAGTCGCGCGGCGCGCAGAGCACCCCGGCCGCCGTCGGCATCCGGCCGGAGGCGCTGCGCTTCGGCACCCCGCCCGCCGCCGCCTGGAGCGAGGAGGCGGTGGTCGAGGCCGTGCTGCCGGCGGGCTCCTCCTGGACGGTACGGCTGCGCGTCCTCGACACCGAGCTGTACGCCGTGTCCTACCAGCCGGTCCAGGCCGGCCCGGGCGACGTGCTGACCTGCTGGACCGAGCAGCTGCACCTGTTCGGCGCCGACGGCGCGCGGATCACCTCCTGGGACCGGGCGGAGGTCAGCGCGTGAACCGTCCCGAGGCGCTGCTCCTCGACTTCGGCGGCGTGATCGTCGAGACCGTCAAACGCCCGTCCTGGGCCGCCGAGCTGGCCGCCGAGGTGCACGCGCTCCTCGCGCGGACCGGGTTCGACGGGCTCACGGCCGAGGAGGTCGAGAGCGACATCCGGGCCGCCGCGCGGGCCGACAAGTACTGGAAGGACTCCACCTCCCGGCAGTTCGCCCCGGAGGAGATGACGCACCGCAGGTTCTGGGCCGAGTTCGTGGCCACGGACTGGCCCGAGCGGGCCCGCACGCTGGTGACCGTCGAGGCGACGCCCCTGTGCAAGCGCATGGGCGAGCTGCGCAGCGACCGCAAGCTCCGCACCGGCATGACGGAGCTGCTGGCCGCCTGCTGGGAGCACGGCGTCGTCCCCGGGGTGGTCAGCAACTCCCTGTCCGGGGCCGTGCACCGCGACTACATGACCGCCGCCGGGCTCGACGACCAGGTGGCGGTGCAGGTGTACAGCGACGAGGTCGGCATCCGCAAGCCGAACCCCGAGATGATCCGGCTCGCCTGCCGGTCCCTCGGCGTGGAACCCGCCGACGTCTGGTACGTCGGGGACAACTACGACCGTGACGTCATCTGCGGCGCGCGGGCCGGGGTGGGCGCGACCGTCCTGATGGTCTCCGCGAGCACCGACAAGATCCCGTACGCGGTGCGGCAGAGCCCTCAGGCCACCGTCGAGGACCCCCGCGCCCTGCTGAGACTCCTGGAGCAGACATGGATGTGAACACCTCTCGCGAGCTGGCCGACATCGCGGTCGAGGCGGCGAGGGCGGTCGGCGACCGCCTGCGCGGCGCCTTCCGCTCCCGCCCCGAGATCCAGACCAAGCGTGACTTCCACGACCCGGTCACCGTGCACGACAAGGCGGCGGAGGAGGACATCCGCGCCGTTCTGGAACGGCGCTGCCCCGACAGCGTGGTGGTCGGCGAGGAAGGCGGCACCCGCGGCGAAGGCGCCATCCGCTGGTACGTCGACCCGATCGACGGCACCGCGAACTTCGCCGCCGGCCTGCCGTTCTTCTGCACCTCGATCGCGGCGGCGCTCGACGGCGAGGTGGTGGCCGGGGTGGTCTACGACCCCGTACGCGACGACGAGTTCACCGCCTGGCTCGGCGGCGCCGTCTGCAACGGCGAGCCGATCCGCAGCGCCGGCGCCGCCACCGAGCGCGAGGCGATGCTGCTGTCGAGCTATCCCACCCCCCGCGACCTGGCCGAGGACGAGGAGGGCGCGCTGCGCCGCTTCTCGCGGATGACCCAGGCGTTCGCCGCCATCCGCCGTCCCGGCAGCGCGGCGCTCAAGCTCGCGCACGTCGCCGCCGGCTGGTCCGACGTGGCCTACGGCACGCGCGTCAACGCCTGGGACGTGGCCGCGGGCTCCCTCCTGATCGAGCAGGCCGGCGGCGTCTACATCCCGCTGTCGGGCAGCGTCTTCGAGCCGGGCGGCTACCTCGCCACCGTGGGCGGCTTCGACCTCGCGGGCTCCGTGCTCGCCGACGTCGCGGAGTCCGCGCGGGGCGGCAGCGCGGTTTCCGCGCGGGCCGGCAGCGCGGAGTCCGCGCGGGGCGACGTCGCCGGGGCGGGGAGCTCCCGGTGATCCGCTGGATCGTGACGGACCTCGACGGCACCCTCGTCGGCCGCGACCTGGCCATGGTCCCGGCCAGCCGGGAGGCCCTGCGCCGCTTCCGCGCCGCGGGCGGCGAGGTGATCCTCGCCACCGGCCGCATGGAGTGCTCCGCCCGCCCCTACTACGACGAGCTGGGCCTGGACGGGCCCGCCATCCTCTACAACGGCGCCGCGACCGTGAACCCGGCGGCGGGCGCCGTGCTGCGCTCGCGCAACCTGCCGGCGAGCGCGTGGAAGACGCTGCTCGGCCTGTTCGGCGACCTGCCCGAGGGGGTCTACCCGGTCGCGTTCTCCGGCGGGGAGGCGCTGGCCGTGCACGACGTGCCCGAGCTGCGCGAGTACGCCAGGCGGGACGGGATCACGCTGCGCGACCCCGGCGACTGGGCGGCGCTGCCGCCCGACGAGATCGTCAAGTGCATGCTCATCGGCGGCCCGTTCCCCGAGCTGGACATCCCGGGAACGGTCACGGTCCGCTCCGAGGCGACCTACCTGGAGGTGCTGTCGGAGCAGGCGACCAAGGGCACCGCCTTGCGTGCGCTGGCCGCGGCCATGGGCGTGCCGATGGAGCAGGTCGCCGCCATCGGCGACAACCCGAACGACCTCGACATGATCGCGGCGGCCGGAGTGGGGTTCGCCGTCGGCGACGGCCACCCGGACGTCGTCGCCGCGGCCGACGTCGTGGCGAGGGCCTGCGCCGACGGCGCGCTCGTGGACGTCGTGGAGCTGGCGTTCCGGTCCAACGGTTGGGCCGGGGGGAAGGGAGAGCTGTGAGGTCGGTCAGGCATTGGATCAACGGCGCCCGCGCGGACGGCGACGCCCGTTCCGCCGAGCTGTTCGACCCGGCGACCGGGGAGGTGGGCGGGCACGTCGCGCTGGCCTCGCCCGCCGACGTGGACGCGGCCGTGGCGGCCGCCGCGGCCGCCTTCCCCGCCTGGCGTGACACCTCGCTGGTCAAGCGGGCCCGGGTGCTGTTCCGCTACCGCGAGCTGATGGAGGCCCACCGCGACGAGCTGGCCGCGCTGATCTCGGCCGAGCACGGCAAGGTGCACTCGGACGCGCTGGGCGAGGTGGCGCGCGGGCTGGAGGTGCTGGATTTCGCGTGCGGGATCCCGCACCTGCTCAAGGGCGCTTTCTCCGAGGGCGTCTCGACCCGGGTCGACTCCTATTCGATGCGTCAGCCGCTGGGCGTGGTGGCGGGGGTCACGCCGTTCAACTTCCCGGTCATGGTGCCGATGTGGATGTTCCCGATCGCGGTCGCGTGCGGGAACACGTTCGTACTGAAGCCGTCGGAACGCGATCCGTCGGCGTCGCTGCTCATGGCGCGGCTGTGGAAGGAGGCGGGGCTGCCCGACGGGGTGTTCAACGTCGTGCAGGGCGACAAGGTCGCCGTGGACCGGCTGCTCGAACACCCCGGCGTCCGGGCGGTGTCGTTCGTCGGCTCCACCCCGATCGCCAGGTACGTCTACGAGCGCGGCACCGCGCACGGCAAGCGGGTGCAGGCGCTCGGCGGGGCCAAGAACCACATGCTGGTGCTGCCCGACGCCGACCTCGACCTGGTCGCCGACGCCGCCGTGTCCGCGGGCTTCGGCTCGGCGGGCGAGCGGTGCATGGCGATCTCGGTGGTGCTCGCGGTGGAGCCGATCGGTGACGAGCTGGTACGGAAGATCGTCGAGCGGGTCGAGCGGCTGGTGGTCGGGCCGGGCGACGACCCGAAGTCGGAGATGGGGCCGCTGGTCACCCGGGCGCACAGGGACAAGGTGGCCTCCTACCTGGACCTGGGGGTTCAGGAGGGCGCCACGCTCGTGGTCGACGGCCGCGACGCCCCCGTGCTCGGCGGCGGCAGGGCCGCGGAGACGCCGGGCTTCTGGCTGGGCCCGACCCTGCTCGACCACGTGCCCGTCGGCTCGCGGACGCACGTGGACGAGATCTTCGGCCCGGTGCTGTCCGTCGTGCGGGTGTCGTCGTACGACGAGGGGCTGAAGGTCATCAACGACTGTGAGTACGGCAACGGCACGACGATCTTCACCAACGACGGCGGCGCGGCCCGGCGCTTCCAGAACGAGGTCGAGGTCGGCATGGTCGGTGTCAACGTGCCGATCCCGGTGCCGATGGCGTTCTACAGCTTCGGCGGCTGGAAGGCGTCGCTGTTCGGCGACACGCACGTGCACGGCACCGAGGGCGTGCACTTCTACACCAGGGGCAAGGTCGTCACGTCCCGCTGGCCCGACCCTTCGCACGGCGGCGTGAACCTGGGCTTCCCCACGAACGCGTAGCCCGCCCGCCGCGACGTGTGGACCCCGGGCTCGGCCGGCGTGAGCCGGCCCGGGGTGTGGGCGGGGTCCGGCCGGGGGGCGCCAATCCCGTCGGCCAGGCCGCGGCCCGCGGCCCTCTTCTTTCAGGGCCGCCGCGAAGGAAGTTCAAGAAGCTCGCTGCCGGACATTCACCACGGTAAGCGGATGATCCGCAGAGAGCCATCCATTTATCCGGGGAGCCCCGCGCCCTCGACGCGGAAGCGGGGCAGCGCCTCCGGATGGTTGTCGCGCACGTAGTCGACCAGGAACTCGCGCACGTCGCACTTGAGGTCCCACGCCGAGGGCGAGTCGGCGGCGCTCATCAGGCAGCGCAGCTCGACCAGCCCATTGGGCAGCACGTCGGTGACCTGCAGCGTCCAGTCCTTCTGGTCCCACAGCGGGTTGCCCTGGAGGAACTCGTACAGCGCCTCGCGCAGCCGTTTGACCGGCACCGACCAGTCCACCCGCAGCTGGACCGCGGCCAGGACGCGGCTGCCGTGCCGGGTCCAGTTCTCGAACGGGTTCTGGGTGAAGTAGCTGACCGGCAGCACGAGCCGCCGCTCGTCCCAGAGCCGCAGCACCACGTACGTGAGCGTCAGCTCCTCGATCCGCCCCCACTCCTCCTCGACCACGACCACGTCGTCCAGCCGGAGCGCGTCGCTGAAGGCGAGCTGCAGCCCGGCGAGCACGTTGCCGATCGTGGGCTGGGCGGCGATGCCGACGACGGCGCCCGCGATGCCGGCCGAGGCCAGCAGGCCGGCGCCGAGCGCGCGCACGCCGGGGAAGGAGAAGAGCATCGCGCCGAGCGCGATCACGATGATGACCGCGGCGGCGATGCGGCGGACCAGCGCGATCTGGGTCATGATGCGCCGGGCCCGCCGGTTGCGCTCGCCCTCGATCTGCACCAGCCGGTCGAGGACGACGTCGGTCAGCGCGTACGAGGCCTGCACGATCAGCCAGGTCACCGCGGCGATGGTGAGCAGCCCCAGCACCCGGTCCACGCCCTCGGCGAGCGCCCGCTGCCGGCCCGACTCGCCGAGGATGCCCACCCCGAACACCACGTTGGTGGCCACCACGGCGGCCACCGCGAACGCCGGCCACGTGCAGCGCTCCACGAGGTGCTGGGCGAGCGCCCATTTGCGCCCGATCCTGCCGAGCACCCGCCGGACCACTTCGACCAGGAGGATGGATCCGACCACCGAGAACACGAGGATCGGCCAGTCCGCCGGATGCTGCACGCTCTTGCCCCCCAAAAATCCTAGAACGTCTCGTCGAAGCTCACATTGCCCTCAACCGCCACCTGGTAAGCGGAGACACGCCTTTCGAAGAAGTTCGCCAGCTCCTGCACGTCCTGGAGCTCCATGAACGCGAAGGGGTTGGCCGAGCCGTACCTGCGGGGCAGGCCGAGCCGGGTCAGCCGCTGGTCGGCGACGTATTCGAGGTATTGGCGCATCTGGTCCACGCCCATGCCCGGCATGCCCTCGCCGCACAGGTCCTCGGCGAAGGCCAGCTCGGCGGCGACCGCCTCCTCCAGCATGGCGGTCACCTGCTTGCCCAGCTCGTCGTCGAAGAGCGACGGCTCCTCGGCGCGCACGGTGTCGACCACGCTGAAGGCGAACTCCATGTGCATGGACTCGTCGCGGAACACCCAGTTCGTCCCGGTGGCCAGGCCGCCGAGCAGGCCGCGGGAGCGGAACCAGTAGACGTAGGCGAACGCGCCGTAGAAGAACAGGCCCTCGATGCAGGCGGCGAAGCAGATGAGGTTGAGCAGGAACTGCCGGCGCTGACCGGCGTCCTCCAGCCGGTCGAGCCCGCCGATCGAGTCGATCCACTTGAAGCAGAACTCGGCCTTGTCCCTGATGGACGGGATGTGCTCGACCGCGGCGAACGCCTTGACCCGCTCGTCGGGATCCGGCAGGTACGTGTCCAGCAGCGTCAGGTAGAACTGCACGTGCACCGCCTCCTCGAAGAGCTGCCGGCTCAGGTAGAGCCGCGCCTCGGGCGCGTTGACGTGCTGGTAGAGGTTGAGCACGAGGTTGTTGGCCACGATCGAGTCGCCGGTCGCGAAGAAGGCGACCAGCCGGTTGATCAGGTGCCGCTCCTGCGGCGTCATCCGCGCCAGGTCGGCGACGTCGCTGTGCAGGTCCACCTCCTCGACGGTCCAGGTGTTGCGGATGGCGGCGCGGTAGCGCTCGTAGAAGTCCGGATAGCGCATGGGGCGCAGGGTGAGGTCCATTCCGGGGTCGAGCAGCATGACGTGGGACTCCTTGACGTCGGTGAGGGGGCTACTACTGGCAGGCTTCGCAGGTCTCGGGGTTCTCCAGCGAGCACGCGATCGCGTCCAGGGCGGCCGGGGCGGCCGGGGCGGCGGCCACGGTGGTCTGGGCGATGCGGGTCGCGGGGCGCGAGCGCAGGTAGTAGGTGGTCTTGAGGCCCTTCTTCCAGGCGTAGGCGTACATCGAGGAGAGCTTGCCGATGGTCGGCGCGGCCATGAAGAGGTTGAGCGACTGCGACTGGTCGATGTACGGCTGGCGGGCCGCGGCGAGGTCGATGAGCGCCTTCTGCGGCAGCTCCCAGGCGGTGCGGTAGAGCGTCTTCAGGTCGTCGGGGATGCCGGGCACGTCCTGGACCGAGCCGTCGGCGCGCTTGATCGCGTCGCGCATCTCCTGCGTCCACAGCCCGCGCTCCCGCAGGTCGGCCACCAGGTAGCGGTTGACCTGAAGGAACTCGCCGGACAGGGTCTCGCGCTTGAACACGTTGGACACCTGCGGCTCGATGCACTCGTAGCAGCCGGCGATGGAGGCGATGGTGGCGGTCGGCGCGATGGCGACCATGAGGGAGTTGCGCAGCCCGGTCCGCGCGATCTTGGCGCGCACCGCGTCCCAGCGGGGCGTGGCCGGCAGGTAGTGGTCGGGGTGCAGCACGCCGCCGGCCGCGCGGGTGTCGGCGTAGGAGGGGTGCCGGCCGCGCTCGGCGGCCAGGTCGGCCGAGGTGTCGTACGCGGTGAGCGCGATCTCCTCGGCGATCCTGGTGGACAGCTCCAGCGCCCGCGGCGAGTCGAACGGCAGCCGCAGCGCGAAGAACACGTCGGCGAGCCCCATGACGCCGAGCCCGATGGGCCGCCAGCGCCGGTTGGCCGCCTCGGCCTCGGGCGTCGGGTAGAAGCCGAGGTCGATGGTCCGGTCGAGGAAGCGCACGGCGGTGCGTACGGTGCCGCGCAGCCGTTCCCAGTCCAGGTCGTCCTCCACCAGGTGGGCGGCCAGGTTGACCGAGCCCAGGTTGCAGACGGCGGTCTCGCCGTCGCTGGTGACCTCCAGGATCTCGGTGCACAGGTTCGACAGGTGGATGACGTTGCCGGGGCGGGCGGTCTGGTTGGAGGTGCGGTTGGCGGCGTCCTTGAAGGTCATCCAGCCGTTGCCGGTCTGGGCGAGGGTGCGCATCATCCGGCCGTAGAGGGTGCGGGCGGGGATCTGCCGGACGAAGCGGCCGGCCGCCTCGTACGCGCGGTAGGCGGCGGTGAACTCCTCGCCGTACAGGTCGGTGAGGTCGGGTGTCTCCTTCGGGTCGAACAGCGACCAGACCTCGTCGGCCTCGACCCGGCGCATGAACTCGTCCGGCACCCAGTTGGCCAGGTTGAGGTTGTGGGTGCGGCGGGCGTCCTCGCCGGTGTTGTCGCGCAGCTCCAGGAACTCCTCGACGTCGGCGTGCCAGGTCTCCAGGTAGACGCAGGCCGCGCCCTTGCGCCGGCCGCCCTGGTTGACCGCCGCAACCGAGGAGTCGAGGGTGCGCAGCCACGGGACGATGCCGTTGGAGTGGCCGTTGGTGCCGCGGATCAGCGAACCGCGCGAGCGGACCCTGGTCCAGGAGATGCCGATGCCGCCGGCGTACTTGGACAGGCGGGCGACATGGCCGTAGCGCTCGTAGATGGCCTCCAGCTCGTCGCGCGGCGAGTCGAGCAGGAAGCACGACGACAGCTGCGGGCGCCGGCTGCCGGAGTTGAACAGCGTGGGCGAGCTGGGCAGGTACGACAGCGTCGACATCAGCCGGTACAGCTCGGCCGCCTCCGCCACGGTCTCGGCGAGCCCGCAGGCGACGCGCAGGAAGAAGTGCTGCGGCCGCTCCAGCACCGCCCGGGTCTCGGGGTGGCGCAGCAGGTAACGGTCGTGGACGGTGCGCAGGCCGAAATACTCGAAACGGTCGTCGGCCGCCGGGTCGACGAGGGCGTCCAGCTCGGCGGCGTGCCCGGCGACGAACGCGGCCAGCCGGTCCTGGAGCAGCCCGGCCGCGTGGCAGGCGGCCACCGACTCGGAGAAGGCGCGCACTCCCTGCCCGGCCGCCTCCTCGGCGATCTCCTCGGCCAGCAGCCGGGCGGCGACCCGTGAGTTCTCCGGGTCCGTGATCACCCGGGCGGCGGCCTCCTCGATGGCCAGCCGGCGACCGGCCGCGTCCAGGTGCCTGGCGGCCTCGACGGTCTGCGTCACGTGCTCTCCTCGCGAGCTCATTCCCGGGGAAGGGCACGCCAGAGCCACGCGGGCAGGCCGCGTCGCCCCGCCGGCCCTCCCTCGGGGCCATGGACGGTCACGTCGCGGGCAGGTCTTCGGGCTCGCGGGCACGCCTCATCGGCTCCTACTGGCCGTCGCTTCCCGGATCTCTCCAGTGCTCATGACGGCGGTCGTTCCCGCTCACCGCTGCGGGGCAGCCCCGGAATCGCACCGGGTTCCCTTTCACTCCGCCCCGAGGGGCGAACCAGCGACGACCTGGATCCTACATCTAGTGGCCGTTCCCGCAACTGCCCCTACAGGTTGTGGCTCGCGCCGAGTTGATCAGCCCCAGGTCATGGAGCACGGCCCGGGTGCGCTCGACCTCGGAGGCCAGCCAGAGCACGAAGTCGTCGCCGCCGAGCGGGATCGAGACCCAGCCGGCGGCCCGGCAGGCGGCCAGCCAGCCGGTGGAGGAGGTCGCCTCCTCGCACATGCGCACGGCCGCGTCGCGGCTCTCGTCCGGCATCTCTTCGGGACCGAAGGCGGCGGTCCAGTCGGTGAAGTCGACCCGTACGCCGGACTCCAGCAGCGTCGGCGCGTCCACCTCGGGCACCCGGTGGGCGCACGAGACCGCGAGCGCCCGGAGCCGGCCGCGGGCGAGGCCCTCCCGCCAGTCGGCGAGCGCCCCGGTGGCCGCCGCGGCCTTGCCGGACAGCAGGGCGGTCACGACCTCCTGGCTGCCGGGATAGCCGGTGTAGTCGACCTGACGGGCGTCGGCGCCGATGCCCTTGGCGATCAGGCCGAACAGCAGGTGGTCGGGCGCGCCCTGCGGGCCGCCGGCCAGCGGCGTGGCGCCGGGCCTGGCCAGCAGTTGGGCGGCGAAGCCCTCGAAGTCCTTGAAGCGGGAGTCGCCCGGCACGACCACGACCACGACGTCGCCGGCCAGCCGGGCGAGGGGGGTGGCCAGGTCGAGCAGGGTCTGGCCGTTGTTGAGCTCGGCGGCGGTCATCGCGGACAGGCCGCTCACGGTGACCTTGGTGCCGGTGCCGGTCTCGTAGCCGGCGGCGCGGGCCGCGCCGGCGAGCGCCCGCCCGACCTCGCTCCAGCGGCGGGCGGCCGGGTTGATGACGAACCGCGCCCGCAGCCTTGATCGGCCGGGGCCGCCGCCGCCCTGCCAGGCGCCGCAGCCGCTCAGCGCCGCACCGGTCAACGCCACGCCGGACGCGGCCAGCAGGCTTGCCAGGAACCGTCGACGGCGCATGTGTCTCTCCCCCGAAGCTCCACGAATCCCCCTTACCTACAGTTATTCACACATTACGCAGAGATACACATATAGGCGACAGATCCCACCAGCCGAAATTTGGTGAAATGTCGCTTTTTAGGCGGAAGTGGAATGATCGATTTTCCGGGCCACGCCCGCCATGAGCGACGACGGCAGCGCCCAATCGCCCACCAGTTTCGGCCGGTCCGGCCGCCAGTCGACGGCCTGCACCAGTCCGGGCGGATCAAGGGAGAACTCGCCGAAGAAGCGCCGGATCTCGGACGGCCGCCGGTCCGCTCCCCCGCTCCCGGACGAGCCCCGGTAGCCGCGGGGGACCTCCTCGTCCCCCAGCCGTCCCATCGTGGTGGCGTGGCTGATCACCAGGAAGCTGCCGGGGACGACCCGCTCGCGCAGCCGGGCCACGGCCCGGCCCGGCTGGGCGGAGTCGGGCAGGAAGTGCAGGATCGACACCAGCAGGACGGCGACCGGCCGGTCCAGGTCGAGGAAGTCACCGGCCTTGGCCAGCACGTCGTCGGCGTCGAGCAGGTCGGCCTCGACGCAGACGGCCCTGCCCACGTTCGTGAGCAGGGCCTTGGCGTGGGCGGCCACGACGGGGTCGTGGTCGACGTAGACGACCCGGGCGCCGGGCGCCACCTCGTGCGCGCTGCCCTGGGTGGGCAGCCCGCTGCCCAGGTCGATGAACTGGTCGATCCCGGCGGCGGCGACGTAGCGCACGGCACGCTGCAGGAAGGCCCGGTTCGCGCGGGCCAGCGGGACCGCCTCCGGGACCAGCTCGGCGAGCTGCTCGATGGCCAGGCGGTCGACCGCGAAGTTGTCCGTCCCGCCGAGCATGTAGTCGTACATGCGTGCGAGATTGGGCCGTTGCTGGTCGAACTGCCGCACGTATCGAATTTATGCTGTCCGGCCCCAGATAACACTACCCAGAGCGAAATGTGGCTTAATTGGAGTCAATTACTCAACAGTAACGCTCTTGGCTAGATTGCGCGGCTTGTCGACGTCCCGGTCCAGCGCGACCGCGGCGTGGTAGGCGAGGAGCTGGAGCGGGATGGTGAGCAGGATCGGGTCCAGCTCGACCTCGTTCTTCGGGATCACGATGACGTCGTCGGCCAGCTTGGTGTCCGGCTCCCGGTGGCCGACCATGAGCACCTGGCCGCCGCGGGTGCGGATCTCGCCGAGCGTGGTGAGGTTCTTGTCCAGCAGCTCGTCGTCGGGGACGATCGCGACCGTCGGCATCTCGGGGCCGATCAGCGCGAGCGGGCCGTGCTTGAGCTCGCTCGCCGGGTAGGCCTCGGCGTGCACGTACGAGATCTCCTTGAGCTTCTGCGCGCCCTCCCTGGCCACCGGGTAGCCGCGCACCCGCCCGACGAACATCATGCTCGGGTGGCCGGCGTACTTGCGGGCCAGCTCGGCGATCTTGTCGCCCTGGGTGAGGATCTCGGCGATCTGGCCGGGCAGCCGGCGCAGGCCCTCCACGATGCGCCGCCCGTCAGCCGGCGACAGGTCGCGCACCCGGCCGAGGTGCAGCGCGAGCAGCGCGAAGGCGACCGCCGTGGAGGTGAACGCCTTGGTCGAGGCGACCGAGACCTCGGGCCCGGCGTGCAGGTAGATGCCGCCGTCCACCTCGCGGGCGATGGCGCTGCCCACGGCGTTGACGATGCCGATGACCCGGCCGCCCTTGCGCTTGAGCTCCTGGACGGCGGCGAGCGTGTCGTAGGTCTCGCCGGACTGGCTGATCGCGACGTAGAGCGTGTCGGGGTCGACGACCGGGTTGCGGTAGCGGAACTCGCTGGCCGGCTCGGCGTCGGCGGGGATGCGCGCCAGCTCCTCGATGAGCTGCGCGCCGATCTGGCCCGAGTAGTACGCCGACCCGCAACCGATGATCTTCACCCGGCGGAACGAGCGGGTCTCGCGGGCGTCCATGTTGAGCCCGCCGAGATGCGCGACGTGGAAGCGCTCGTCGAGCCGGCCGGACATCGTCCTGGTGATCGTCTCGGGCTGCTCGGAGATCTCCTTGAGCAGGTAGTGCTCGTAGCCGCCGGTGTCGTAGTGGCCGGCGTCCCAGTCGACGGTCAGCGGCTCCTTGGCCGTCTCGCGGGCGTCGCTGGAGAAGGTATGGAAGCCGTCGGCCTTGATCACCGCCAGCTCGCCGTCCTCCAGGTGCACGACCTGGCGGGTGTAGCGGATCAGGGCGGCGACGTCGGAGGCGGCGAACATCTCCTTCTCGCCGATGCCGAGCACGATCGGGCTGCCGTTGCGGGCCACGACCACCTCGCCGGGGCGCTCGGCGTCGATGACCGCGATGCCGTACGTGCCGACGATGCTCTTCAGCGTCTTCCTGACCGCCTCCTCCAGGGTCTCGTTCTCGTCCACGGCAGCGGCGATCAGGTGGGCCAGCACCTCGGTGTCGGTCTCGGAGGCGAACTCGACGCCGTCGGCGATCAGCTTGGCGCGCAGCTCGGCGGCGTTCTCGATGATGCCGTTGTGCACGACCGCGATGCGCTGGTCGGCCGACAGGTGCGGGTGGGCGTTCTCGTCGCTCGGGACGCCGTGGGTGGCCCAGCGGGTGTGCCCGATGCCGAGCCCGCCCTTGAACCTGGCCGGCACGACCTTGGCCAGGTCGGCCACCCGGCCCTTGACCTTGCGGAGCTTCAGCCCCTTGTTGGACACCACGAGCCCGGCGGAGTCATAGCCTCGGTACTCGAGCCGCTGCAACCCCTCCAGCAGGATGGGCGCCGCGTCCTTGGGGCCGACATAGGCCACGATTCCGCACATCGAGGTCTCCTCTGCGTTTCTGGTTATCCGTAGACGATCCTGCGGAGCTGCCGCAGTGACAGCTCGGGCGCGGCCACCCGGCGGCCGCGTAATTCGGCGGCGATCCTGGGGAAGATCTCGTCGTTGGTGTGCCCGCGCGCCTTGAGCTCGCCGTGGCGGCGCCGGACGTACTCCTCGGCCGTCTCGGAGAAGTAGGCCAGCACGTCGGCGACGACGCGCGCCGCCTCTCCCGGGCCGAGCGCGCTCGTCCGGATGAGGTGGGCGATGAGGTCCTCGTAGGGATGCCGTGCCGTGGACACAGAGGAGGACACTACGCATCTGGAACGAGGCACGCCAACATCCTGCCCGAAATCGGGCAGGAATTAACTCCTTCTCACGCCCCATCAGTAACACTGGCCCCGTCTGACCCAGCACTTTCTGGGGAAAGCTACGGAGCGTAGTCACACCGTGACGCGCTTCAGGGGGATGGACATGCACTTCTGGCTGGCCTGGCCGCTCTCGCTGCTCGCCGCCCTCACGCCCGCGGCCGGGCCCCCACGGGAGGCGCCGGCCGGGCGGCAGGGCGAGTTCGCCGCGGCGGCACGCGAGTTCGGGGTGCCGCAGAGCGTGCTGCTGGGGGTGGCGTACCTGGGCTCGCGGTGGGACGCGCACGAGGGGCGGCCCAGCACCGCCGGCGGCTACGGGCCGATGCATCTCGTGGACGCCCTGCCCGCCGGCGCCCTCGCCGTCGGCGACGCGCTCGGGGACGCCCGCGGCGACGAGACCCGGCCGATGCCGCCCCGGCCCGTGCACATGCTGTCCCCGCTGAGCGCCGCCGCGAGGCCGGCGCACACGACGCTGCCCGAGGCCGGGCGGCTCATCGGCGTCACGCCCGCCCGGCTGCGCGACGACCCGGCCGACAACATCCGCGCCGGCGCCGCCCTGCTCGCCTCCTACCACGACACCCCGAGCACCGGCATGAGCACCGGTGTGGACGCCGGGCTCGCCGGCTGGTACGACGCCGTCGCCCGCTTCTCCGGCGCCGACGACCCGGCCGCGGCGCGGCAGTTCGCCGACGAGGTGTTCGCGGTGATGAGGGAGGGCATGGTGCGGCGCACCGACGACGGGCACGTGGTGCGCCTCGACCCGGTGCCCGGCCTGCGCGTGCGGTCCGACCCCCCGTACGACGAGGCCTACGCCGAGCTCTTCCCTGATCAGTACGACGACGCCGATCCCTCGCAGGATGATGATGTCGCCGAGCCGTACGACCCGGACGAGGTGACCGCGGCCTCGGGCCGCTCCTCCTCGGTGGAGTGCCCCGCGAGCCTGGCCTGCGAGTGGATGCCGGCCGCGCACAAACGCTTCGGCAAGAAGGGCGGCAAGGACTACGGCAACCACGACCGCCTGTTCAAGACCCGGCACGTCGACTACATCGTCATCCACGACACCGAGGGCGGCTACGGGGGCATCCCGACCATGGTCCGCGACCCCAAGTACGTGAGCTGGCACTACACGATCCGCTCCCGCGACGGCCACGTGGCCCAGCACGTCAGGACCAACGACCTGGCCTGGCACGCCGGCAACTGGGACGTCAACACCCGCTCGATCGGCATCGAGCACGAGGGCTACCTGGCCAAGGGCGGGGCGTGGTACACCGAGGCGATGTACCGGTCCTCGGCCAGGCTGGTGCGCTACCTCGGGAACAAGTACGGCGTGCCGCTCGACCGGGCGCACATCCTGGGCCACGACAACGTCCCCGGCACCACTCCCCAGACCGTCGCCGGCATGCACGACGACCCGGGACCCTACTGGGACTGGGCCCACTACTTCGAGCTGATGGGCCGGCCGCTGCGGGCCGCCAAGAACGGCGACTCGGTGCTGATCCGGCCGTCGTACGACGACAACCGCCCGCGCTTCACCGGCTGCGTCACCACGAAGGCGGGCAAGGACTGCCCGCCGCACGGCGCGTCCACGGTCTGGCTGCGCACGGCGCCGCGGGAGAACGCCTCCCTGGTCACCGACGTCGGCAAGCACGGCGGCAAGGCCAGCACGTACAGCGTGTACGACCACGCCGCCCGCGCCTCGACCGGCCAGCGCTACGCGGTCGCGGAGCGGCAGGGGGACTGGACGGCGATCTGGTACCTCGGGCAGAAGGCGTGGTTCCACAACCCGGCCGCGCGGCCGGTCGCCCTGCCCGCCAAGGGACCGCTGGTCACGCCGCTGCGGGCGGGCACCCGGGTGTACGGGCGGGCCTATCCGGAGCGGTCGGCGTACACGAGGGCGGCCGCGCAGCCGCTGACGCCGCTGCAGTACCGGATCGAGCCGGGGCAGACGTACACGGTGGGCGACACGATCACCGGCTCCCACTACTCGGCCGGGGCCTTCAGCCCGTCGCGGCACGTCACGACGACCGGCACCATCCGCTACCACCAGATCCAGCTCGGGCACCGGATCGCGTTCGTCATGGCGAAGGACGTGCGGTTGATCCCGTGAATTTTCGCCGCACGGGCCGCCGAGTGCGCACGGGCACTCCGCGGAGACGATATGGTTTTCCCGTGGCCCGGAGCACGTAGCCTGGGGTTCACGCGGAAGTGGCTCAGTGGTAGAGCATCACCTTGCCAAGGTGAGGGTCGCGGGTTCGAATCCCGTCTTCCGCTCGGAGTGTGACTCCTGGTGGAGTGGCCGAGAGGCGAGGCAGCGGCCTGCAAAGCCGTCTACACGGGTTCAAATCCCGTCTCCACCTCGCTGAACGGCGGACCCGCCAGGATCCGCTAAAGTAAAGGCAACGCCATGCGGAAGTGGCTCAGTGGTAGAGCATCACCTTGCCAAGGTGAGGGTCGCGGGTTCGAATCCCGTCTTCCGCTCTGAGTTCCAACTCAATACGGACGATTAGCTCAGCGGGAGAGCGCTTCCCTGACACGGAAGAGGTCACTGGTTCAATCCCAGTATCGTCCACCCTCATCGAAAGGCCCCGCCGACTGTAGGGCCTTTCGGCGTTCCACGCCTCAGTGCCGATTCTCGCCGCGCCATCTGGGCGATTTGTCGGGTGATGAGAAGTTTTGATGTCCCTTTGCGCATGCGCCGTCGCTCTCCGGGTAGCGCCGTGACACTCCCCGGAGGAGGAAAACGTGGACATCAACATAGGCCAGGGCCTCACCGACGCCTGGCGATCAATTGCGACGTTCGTGCCGAGGCTGGTCGCGTTCGTGGTCATCCTCATCATCGGATACCTCATCGCCAAAGCCTTGGAGAAAGTGGTCGACAAGATCCTGCAACGGGTCGGCTTCGACCGCGCGGTGGAGCGCAGCGGCGTGCGCCGCTGGCTGGAACGCAGCAAGTACGACGCCAGCAGCCTGCTGGGCAGGATCGTCTTCTACGCCATCGTGCTGGTCACCCTGCAGATAGCCTTCAGCGTCTTCGGGCCGAACCCGATCTCGGCGCTGCTCACCGGCGTGGTCGCGTGGCTGCCCAGGGCACTGGTCGCCATCGTGATCATCGTGGTGGCGGGCGCGATCGCCAAGGCCGTGCGGGACATACTCAACGGGGCGCTCGGCGGGCTGTCGTACGGCGGCTGGATCGCCACGGCGGCCGCCGTGTTCATCTGGGCGCTCGGCATCATCGCCGCGCTCAACCAGATCGGCGTGGCCACCACGGTCACCACGCCGGTGCTGATCACCGTGCTCGGGACGATCGGCGCCATTCTCGCCATCGGCATCGGCGGCGGCCTGATCCGGCCGATGCAGCAACGCTGGGAGCGCTGGCTGAGCCGGATGGAGTCCGAGGCTCCGCAGGCCAGGGCGCACGCCGAGGCCTACCAGCGCGGACGGCGGGACGCCGCCGCCATGAGCGGCGAGGAGACAGCGCCCATCGGTGCGGCACAGGGCGCGACGGCCGCCGGCCGGCCGGGCACGCCTCAGGGCGGGACGTCCGCGTCTCAGGGCGGGATGCCCCCGCCTCAGGCCGGGACGTCCGCGCCTCCGAGCGGGATGTCTCCGCCTCCGGGCGGCACGTCCCGGCCTCCGGGGCCGCACCGCTCCGACATGCCTCCGGACTGACCTCTCCGAGAACGGCCCGCCGCCCGGCACCGCCCACCCGCCCGGAGCGACGGGCGCATCCCGCCGGCCGGCCGCCGCCGTGGACCAGCACGCGGCCGGTCGGCGGGAACCCCGGACGGGACGTTCAGGCGGGAAGTTCGTCGCCCAGGAAGCCGTGCTCGCGGGCGAGCCAGCAGACCGCCGTCAGCCGGAGCGACGGCTCGTCCAGCTCTCCGGTGAACACCCAGCCGCGATGGCGCAGCTCGTCGACAAAGCCGAGCAGGTAGTCGCCCAGCGTCTCACGGTCGATGGGGATCGCCTCCCGCAGCTCGGCCGCGTGCTGGTCCACGGCGGCGACCAGTCCGGGCTCGGCGCCCAGGCGGGCGAGCTGGGAGTCGCCCAGCGCGTTCATCAGCCAACGAAGGGGCGAAGACGCCCAATTATCCCCAAAGACCACCAAAACACCTTAAAGCACGTTTAGGCGTGAGTCATCGGGGAACGGCAGCCCGACGTAGTTCTCCGCGAGCGTCGTCGCCGCCGCCTCGGACGAGGTGACGTAGTCCAGGTAGGAGAGCTGAAGCCGCCGCCCGTAGGCGTCCTCGTCCTCGAACGTGTGCAGCAGCGTGGTCATCCACCACGAGAAGTGCTGCGCCCGCCACACCCGCTTCAGGCACGCCTCCGAGTAGCCGTCCAGCAGGGCGGTCGAGCCGTCGGCGAAGTACGCGGCCAGCGCCTCGGTCAGCACCCGCACGTCGGCCACCGCCAGGTTGAGCCCCTTGGCCCCGGTGGGCGGCACGATGTGGGCGGCGTCCCCGGCCAGGTAGAGCCGGCCGTACTGCATGGGCTCGGTCACGAACGAGCGCATCGGCGTGACGCCCTTCTCCGTGATCCGGCCGGTGGTGAGCGTGAAGCCCGGCACGCTCTCCAGCCGGGCCCGCAGCTCGTCCCAGATCCGCTCGTCCGGCCAGTCCTCCACCCGCGTGTCGGCGGGGACCTGGAGGTAGAAGCGGCTGACCGTGGGCGAGCGCATGCTGTGCAGCGCGAAGCCGCGGTCGGTCCTGGCGTAGATCAGCTCCTCGGACGAGGGCGCGACGTCGGCCAGGATGCCCAGCCAGGCGAACGGATACTCCCGCTCGAAGACGGTCAGGACGCCCTCGGGGACCGACTGCCGGGACACGCCGTGGAAGCCGTCGCAGCCCGCGATGACGTCGCAGTCCAGCCGCTCCCCGTCGCCGAAGGTGATGTACGGCTCCGACTCCAGCGAGTGCGGCACCACGTTGTCGACCTCGAAGCGCACGTCTCCCCCGGCCGCCAGCCGCGCCGCGATGAGGTCCTTGACGACCTCCTGCTGCCCGTAGACGGTGATCGCGCGGCCGGGCACCAGCTTCTCGAAGGCGATGCGGTGGCCGGCGCCGCCGTACCGCAGCTCGATGCCGTGGTGCGGCAGGCCCTCGCGCTGCATCCGCTCCCCGACGCCGGCCTCGATGAGGGTGTCCACGGTGCCCTGCTCCAGGACGCCGGCCCGTACCCGCCGCTCCACGTAGTCGCGGCTGCGCCGCTCCAGCACCACGGAGGAGATGCCCCGCAGGTGGAGCAGATGAGACAGCAGCAGGCCCGCCGGGCCCGCGCCGATGATCCCGACCTGAGTTCGCATGACCGAAGCATGCTGCCTCGTCCCCCTTCGGGGGGAGGGTCGGCTTCCGTCCAGTGGAATCCTGATGCAGGATTTACCCCATGGCAGGAGGATCCAGGGAGCCGGGCCGGACCGTGACGTCCAAGGTGCTGGCCCTGCTCGGGGCGTTCGACGCCGCGCACCCCCAGCTCACGCTCACGGAGCTGGCCCGGCGCGCCGGCGTCCCGCTGAGCACCGCGCACCGGCTGGTCGCCGAGCTGGAGGAGTGGCAGGCGCTGACCCGCGACCCCGACGGGCGGCTGCGCGTGGGGCTGCGGCTGTGGGAGCTCGGCCAGCTCGCCCCCGGCCGGCTGGTGGCGCTCGCGCATCCGTGGTTGCAGGAGCTGTTCGGCACCACCGGCGAGAACGTGCACCTCGCCGTCCGCGACGGCATGGAGGTGCTGTACGTGGACAAGGTGTACGGCCGCCGCGCCGTCCCCATCGTCTCCAGGACCGGCGGCCGGCTGCCCATGCACCCGACCGGCGTCGGCCGGGCGCTGCTGGCCCACGAGCCCGACTGGTTCGTCACGTCGTACCTGGCCCGCACCCTCGAACGGCCGACCCCGCACACGATCACCGAGCCGGGCCGGCTGGCCAGGGAGCTCGCCGCAGTGCGGGCGCAGGGGTACGCGCTCACCTACGAGGAGATGACGCTCGGCTCCTGCTCGGCCGCCGCGCCCGTCCTGGTGGACGGGCGGGCCATGGCCGCGCTCGGCATCGTGCTGTCCTCGCGCCGCGCCCGCGAGCTGCCCCGGCTGGTCGAGCCGCTGCTGCGTGTCGCGGGACGGATCGGTCGCGCGTTCGCCGACCCTCCGGCCGCCGGCGAGCGGCCGGGCCACTGAACGCGGTGGCGATGTTTTCTACCCCTGACGTGCGAAGACATGTCAGACCAGGGCAATCGGGGGTAGTGGGGGCCGCATGCGGATTCTGGTCACGGGAGCGACGGGCATGCTGGGCAGGGCCCTGGTGCCCGCGCTGGTGAAGGCGGGTCATCAGGTGCGGGCGCTGAGCCGTACCAGGAGGGAGAGCCGCGGCAACGTCGAATGGGTGTGGGGCGACCTGTTCTCCGGGCACGGCGTCCCGGAGGCCCTGGCCGACGTGGACGCGGTCGCGCACCTGGCCACCAGCGGCCGCAGGGGCCGCGGCGCGGCCGACATCCCGGGCACCCGCCGGCTCGTCGTCGCCGCCCGCGAGGCCGGGGTCGGGCATCTGCTGCTCACCTCGATGGTCGGCGCCGATCGGGCTCCGGTCGGCTATCTCGGGTACAAGCTGGAGGCCGAACGCCTGGTCGCCGCCGGCGGCCTCGGCTGGACCGTGCTCCGCAGCACCCCGTTCCAGCAGTGGCTGCACCGGCGGTTGCGCGACTACGCCGCGCTGCCGGTGCTGCCCGTGGATCCGACCGTGCTCATGCAGCCGGTGCACACAGGCGAGGTCGCGGCGCGGGCGGCCGAGCTCATCGGCGGCGAACCGCTCGGGACGGCGGTCGAGTTCGGCGGGCCGGAAGTGCTCGACCATGCCCTGCTGGCCCGTACCTGGTGCCGTCTGCGCGGGCTGCGCCGGCTCTGCCTGCCGATGCGTTTCCCCGGCCGGCTGTACGCGGCCCAGCGCGCCGGCGAGCTGACCACGGACGCGACGCCCAGCGGCACGATCACCTGGGACGACTACCTGTCGCCGCCCGCGACGGCCCGCGCCGCCCGTTGGGGCGGCTCGGCCGCCTTCCCCGACTCCGACGACTTCGCCTCCGAGCACACCGCCTCCCCCACCAGCCCGGCCACTCAGCCGGAGCAGGACCCGGACGTGCACGTGTACGGCGGCGACGACGGCTACGAACGCCCCACCCGCGGCTGACGCGATCTTTTCTGACACTTTGGGTCTTGCGTCAGGGGCGGCGTCAACTTATGCTGCGCCGCAAATTAGGAAACTTTCCTAACCCTGAAGAATCGGAGGCGTACGTGAGGCGAAGTGCATGGGCGAGCATCCTGACCGTCGTGGCGGCGATGGCGTTACCGCTGGTCGCGCCGTCCGGCGCGGGCGCGGCCACGGCGCGGCAGGCGGCGGCCGACCCCCTGGTGTCGCAGGGCAAGGCCGTGACGGCCTCCTCGACCGAGGCCGCCGGCCTGGAGCCGGGCAAGGCGGTCGACGGCAACCCGGCCACCCGCTGGGCCAGCGCCGAAGGGGTGGATCCGCAGTGGATCCGGGTGGACCTCGGCTCCGCGCACAACCTCTCCCGGGTCCGGCTGACCTGGGAGGTCGCCCACGCCACCGCGTACCGGGTGCAGACCTCGCCCGACGGCTCCACCTGGAGTGACGTCTACTCCACCACGAGCGGCGACGGCGCGGTCGACGACCTCACGATCAGCGGCGCCGGCCGCTACGTCCGGGTGTACGGCACCCAGCGCGGCACCCCCTACGGCTACTCCCTGTGGGAGCTGGAGGTCTACGGAACCCCCGCGAGCAGCGGCGGCGGCACCCCCGTCCAGGCCAACGGCCAGCTCCGCGTGTGCGGCGTCAAGCTCTGCAACCAGAACGGCAAGCAGATCCAGCTCCGCGGCATGAGCAGCCACGGCATCCAGTGGTACAGCCAGTGCCTCAACACCGCCTCACTCGACGCGCTGGCCGGCGACTGGAAGGCCGACGTCCTGCGCATCTCGATGTACATCCAGGAGGACGGCTACGAGACCAACCCCCGGCTGTTCACCGACCGCGTCCACTCCCTGATCGAGATGGCGACCGCCCGCGGCATGTACGCCATCGTCGACTGGCACATGCTCGACCCCGGTGACCCGATGTACAACCTCGGCCGGGCCAAGACGTTCTTCACCGAGATCGCCCAGCGGCACGACAACAAGAAGAACATCCTGTACGAGATCGCCAACGAGCCGAACGGCGACGCCGTCACCTGGTCCGTCATCCGCGACTACGCGCACCAGCTCATCCCGGTGATCCGGCAGCACGACCCCGACGCCCCGATCCTGGTCGGCACCCGCGCGTGGTCGTCGCTCGGCGTCTCCGCCGGCGCCGACGAGACCGAGATCGTGAACAACCCGGTCAACGCCGCCAACATCATGTACACGTTCCACTTCTACGCGGCCTCGCACGGCACCGCCTACCTGAACACCCTGTCGAGGGCCGCCGACCGGCTGCCGATCTTCGTGACCGAGTTCGGCACCCAGAGCGCGTCCGGCGACGGGGCCAACAACTTCACCAGGTCCCAGCAGTATCTCGACCTGCTGGCCCAGAAGAAGATCAGCTGGGTGAACTGGAACTTCTCCGACGACTTCCGCACGGGCGCCGTCTTCACCCCCGGGACCTGCCCGAACGGCTCGTTCGCCGGGACGGGCCGACTGAAGGAGGCCGGCGTCTGGATCCGCGACCGGATCCGCACCCCCGACGACTTCTGACGCCCAGGAGTGCGCGGCTGAGGGCGTCCCGCACCCGCACGCGGGACGCCCTCAGCCACGCGAGGGACGCCCTCAGCCACACCCGGGACGCCCGCGACCGTACTCGGGACGCCTTCAGCCACGCGAGGAACGCCCCCGACCGTACTCGGGACGCCCTCAACCCCGCGTGAGGGACACCTGCGACCGCGGGAGCGACGTCCTCAGCCGCACGAGCGAGGCTCTCAACCGCCCCCGCTCGTGCGGCCCCAAGGGTCGTAGTCGACCTCCAGGGGCTCCTGCTCCGGCCGCTCCCCCTCGGGCACGTTGTGCAGGTTGACCCGGATCCGATACCAGACGCTGCTGCGCCCGCGCATGCCGTCGACCAGCACATCGGCGGGCTCCAGGCGGGCCGCCGCCTCCGGATGCCTGGCCTTCCAGCGTTCGAGACCGGCCAGGGCCTCGTCCTTGTGCTCGGCCCGCGCGATCTCGATGACCGGCTTCGTCTGCTGCCTGCGCCCCTCGCCCTTGGGCGGCTTGGGCGCGGGCCCCAGCTCCTCGGCCAGCTCCAGCAGCCCGTCGAGGGTGCCCGGGTGCAGGTCGAGGTCCTCCCAGGGGTCGCCGCGCTCGACCAGCCGCCGGGGCACGGTCTCGATCGTGAACAGCTCCGGCCGGCAGTCCGGCACCTCATCCCAGGTCAGGGGCGTGGACACGCGCGCGTCGGCCACGGCACGCACCGAGTAGGCGGAGGCCACGGTGCGGTCGTAGGCGTTCTGGTTGAAGTCGACGAACACGCCGTGCCGCTCCTCCTTCCACCAGCGGCTCGTGGCCAGGTCGGGGGCGCGCCGCTCGACCTCCCGGGCCACCGTCTCGGCCGCCTTGCGGACCTTCGCGAACGGCCAGCGCCGCTCGATCCTGGCGTAGACGTGGAAGCCACGCGATCCGGACGTCTTCGGCCAGGCCACGAGCCCGTGGTCGGCCAGCACCTCACGCGCCACCTCGGCGGTCCGCAGCACGTCCGACCACGGCACGCCGGGCACGGGGTCGAGGTCGATGCGCAGCTCGTCGGGGCGGGACAGGTCGTCGGCGCGTACGGGATGGGGGTTGAGATCGACGCAGCCGAGGTTGACCACCCACAGCACCTGCGCCAGGTCGGTGCAGACAACCTCCTCCGCGCTCAGCCCCGAGCGGTACTTCAGCGCGGCCACCTCGATCCAGTCGGGCCGCTTGGCCGGCGCCCGCTTCTGGAAGAACGCCTCCTCCTCGATGCCGTGCACGAACCGCTTGAGCACCATCGGCCGCCCGTGCACGCCCCGCAGCGCCGCCTCGCCGACGGCCTGGTAGTAGCGGATCAGGTCGAGCTTGGTGTGCCCGCTCCGCGGGAAGACCACCTTGTCGGGGCTGGTGATGCGCACTTCGCGGCCGGCAACCTCGATCTCAGGCATGACCTCACGATACGTTCCGCCTCCGACAATCAGCCGCCCCGCCTGCCGTGTCAGCAGCGCCCGTTTCAGAAGCGCCGTTCTCAGAAGTGGCCGTGCCGGCCCGCGCCCCCGGCGAAGCGCGCCGCACCGTCCCTGGCACCGGGCAGCGACCTCAGCCCATGCCGCAACTCGTTACGCATGGCCTCCGCCTCACCGAGCCCCTCCTGCTCCAGCACCGAAAGTCGGTCACCGCGCAGGCACGCCTGCGGAAAACGGGCGATCTCGCGAGCCAACTCCTCAGCGCACGACCGGCTCTCACCGCGCGGGACGACCCGGTTGGCCAGCCCCATCTCGTACGCCTCCCGCGCCCCCACCGGCCGCCCCGTGAGGATCATGTCCATGGCGCGGGACGTACCGACGAGCCTCGGCAGCCGCACCGTGCCACCGTCGACGAGCGGCACACCCCACCTGCGGCAGAACACCCCGAACACCGCGTCCTCCTCGGCCACCCGCAGATCGCACCACAGGGCCAGCTCAAGCCCGCCCGCCACCGCGTGACCGGCGACAGCGGCGATGACCGGCTTGCCCAGCCGCATCCTGGTCGGCCCCATGGGCCCGTCGCCCTCCTCACCGACGTGGTTGTCCAGCGCCTTGAGGTCCGCACCCGCGCAGAACGTCCCTCCCCCGCCCCACAACACCGCCACGTCGGCATCGGACTCCTCGAACCCGCGAAAGGCGTCCGCGAGCGCGCCGGCGGTCTCGCGATCGACGGCGTTACGCGCCTCCGGCCGACTGATCACCACCGTGGTGACCGACCCCTGGCGCTCCACACGTACGGTCATCAGACCCTCCTCAGATAGGTTGTGGTCACGCGTCGTGTTTGCCATGTCACAATGAGTCCATGCCATCCCCCCCACACGACGCACTCACCCAGATGTTCACCGAACAGCCAGAGTTGGCGGTGCGGATCCTGCGCGACCACATGGGCGTTCCCCTCCCCGACACGCCCTTGGTCCGCCAGGAGGAGCGCACCTTCAACACCCGGTCCTCGGACGACTTCGACGCCGATGTGGTCCTCAGTCTGGGGCCGCACACCTCTCCCCTGCACGCCGTCATCATCGAAGTCCAGCAGGACAAATCCAAGGAACCGAAACAGCTCTCCCGGTACGCCGCCGCACTGTGGTTGCTCATGAAGTGCGACGTGACGGTCCTGATCGTCTGCCCCGACCGCGCCGCGGCCAAGTACTACGCGCAGCCGATCGACAGCGGGCTGACCGGCTACCGACTCCAGGCCCAGGTTCTGGGACCTGACGACATTCCGGTCATCACCGACGCCACGCAGGCCGCCGCCAACATGGCACTGGCGGTCATGTCGGTGATGGTGCACGGCAAGCAGCGGAAGGTGGTGGAGGCGTTCACGACCGCGCTGAACGACACGGCCACTGATTACGCTACGAAGTACACTGAATACGCGTACAGCATGTCCTCGTTCGAGATCCGATGCCTGCTGGAGGAACTCATGGCGTCCACGTCCTGGCCGGTGTACAGCCCCTTCGCCCGTGAGCACTACGGCCGCGGCCTCGAAGAAGGCAAGGCGGAGGGCAAGGCAGAGGGCAAGGCGGAAGGCCAGGCCGAGGGGAAGGCTCGGGAGGCGGCGAAGCTGGTGCTGTTGTTCCTCTCCGCGCGGGGGCTCGACGTCACCGAGGACGTACGCGCCCGCATCACCGACTGCACCGACGTCGAGACGCTCGAAGCCTGGGCCGTGCGCGCCGCCACCGTGCAGACGGCCGACGAGTTGTTCGACGAGTCCGGCCAGTAGCTTCCTCCGTCAGAAGGGTCGGCTCGTCCTCGGGCCGGTCCAGAGGCGATGCGGTCCCGGAGTGTTTCAGCCGGGACCGGCACATTCGCCCGTCAGCCGGTGAAGGCTCCCGCGACCAGTGCGTCGAAGGGGTCCTCGGCAGGGGCGTCGAGGCCGCGTAGGGGGCCGTGGTCGGCCAGGTGGGCGGCGGCGTACAGGCGGGCGACCAGCGACTTGCGGCCGTCGTCCAGGCCCCAGCCGGCCTGTTCCTCCAGCAGGGCGGCGGCGTAGACGTCGGCCATGAACTGCGCCAGCGGATACAGCCGGGCCTCGGCCACCGCGGGCTCCAGGGCGGCCCAGGCGGTGATCGCCTTGGTGAGGTCGTCGATGCGGGTGTGCACCAGGTCGGAGGTGGCGGCGGCCCGCAGGCGGTCGAGGAAGGGCAGGTGGGCCTGTTCCTTGGCCATGGCGCGGCGTACGTCCAGGCAGAGGATGTGGTCGCCGCCCTCCCAGATCGGGTTGACCTGGGCGTCGCGCAGCAGGCGGGCGACCGGCCACTGCTCGATGTAGCCGTTGCCGCCGTGCACCTCGACGGCGTCGCTCGCGGCGGTGAGGCCGAGGCGGGCAGCGCGCAGCTTGATCAGGGCGGGGGCGAGCCGCAGGCGGGGTCCGAGGTGGCCGTCGAAGACGAGTGCCTGCGCGGCTTCCACCTCGACGACGAGTTCGGCCAGCTTGCGGCGCATCAGCGGCTGCTCGGCGAGCGGGCGGCCGAACGCCTCGCGGGCGCGGGCGTAGCAGATCGACTCGACCAGCGCCCGGCGGGCCACGCCGAGGCCCATCATGGCGACGCCGAGCCGTGAGCCGTTGGTGAGCTTCATCATGGTGCCGAGCCCGGAGCCCGAGCTGCCCGACGTGGCCGCGTCCTGTGCGCGGCCGTCGCCGTCCGGGCGGTCCATGAGCAGGAACGCCTCCGCGTCCGCGAACTCGACCTCGCCCGACGCCACCGACCGGGTGCCGAGCTTGTCCTTGAGCCGCCGGATGCGTACGCCGTTGCGGCTGCCGTCGCGCCGCTCCCACAGCACGAGGAACGGCGCCACCGTTCCTTCGGGCAACCGGGCGAGCACCACGAACGCCGAGCCGTTGGCGTTGGAGGCGAACCACTTGAAGCCGGTCAGCAGCCAGGCGTCGCCGGCGGGGACGGCCGCGGCCTCCAGGGCGGCGAGGTCGGAGCCGCCGGTCCGCTCGGTGAGCATCTGGGCGGCTTCGCCAGAGTAGTAGCCGTTGGCGAAGATCTCCCGTACGCGGTCGCGGACGTCCTCGGGGGCGTGCTTCTCGGCGAGCTGCACCACCATGTCGCCGCCCGTGCCGAGCGCGCAGCCCATCCCGATGTCGGCCTGGTCGAGCAGGTACGTCCAGGCGGCGGCGAGCGCGGACGGGTTCGCCCCGTTGGCCCTGGCCTGCTGGGCGAAGGCGGGCGAGGTGAAGTTGTCGGCCATGAGCGCCTGCCGGGCGGCGTGGAACGACGGCGGCATGACGACCTCGCTGACGTCCCTGCCCCACTTGTCGTACTTCTCCAGGCGCGGCGGGTTGCGGTCGGTCTCCTCCGCCCAGGCCGCGACAGGGCCGCCCATGAGCGCGCCGAGCCGGTCGAGGTGCGGCTCGGCCCAGGCGTAGCCGTCGCCCAGGTGGCGTCGCATGAGCAGGTGCAGCGTGGGATCGCAGGCCCACCAGTTGCGCCCGGCCGCGCCCTGGTAGCGCTCGGTCGCGTAACGGTCGCTGCGGTCGAAGGGTTCGATGAGATAGCGCCCCATATCTGCGAGTGTTACATATACTCGACACGCGATGGAAGAGCGTAATACGTTGAGCGCCCGCTCGGCCGTGCTGAGCGCGTTGCTGGGCAGCCATCCCCCGCGCCTGCCGGCCCGGCACCTCGTCCGCATCGGCGCGCTGTTCGGGGTCGCCGAGGGCACCGTACGGGTGGCGCTGTCCCGCATGGTGGCGGCGGGCGACCTCGTGCAGGAGAACGGCTTCTACACGCTCTCGCCGCGGCTGGTCGAGCGCCAGGCCCGCCAGGACGAGAGCCGCGACCCCCACATCAGGCCCTGGGACGGCACGTGGGAGGTGGCGGTGGTCACCGCCGAGCGGCGCGCCCCCGCCGACCGGGCCGCGCTGCGGCACGCGATGACCACGCTGCGCCTGGCCGAGCTGCGCGAGGGCACCTGGATGCGGCCGGCCAACCTGGTGCGTTCCGGCTGGCCGGAGGTCGTCACGGCCCAGTGCACGCTCATCGACGGACGTCCGCACGGCGATCCCACTCCCCTGCTGTGGGATCTCGACGGCTGGGCGGCCGAGGCCCGCCGTCTGGAGGGGGCGCTGGAGCGGGCGGACGGGCTGGCGGAGGGCTTCCTGGTGTCGGCCGCGGTGCTGCGCCACCTGCTGGCCGATCCGCTGCTGCCGCCGGAGCTGCTGCCGGCGGGCTGGCCGGGCGCGGAGCTGCGGGCCCGCTACGACGCCTTCGACGCCCGCTACCGCGAGGTCCTGCTCCGGCACCTCGCCGGCTGAGCCCGACTCACCGCGGAGTCACAGAGGGACGGCGAAGACGACGCGTTTGCCCTTGAACTCCGTGAGGCTCCACAGCCTGCCGTCCTGCACCGTGAGGTCCTCGGGGCCGATGGGGAACGGCCTGGTCTGGAGCTTGCCTGCGCGGTGCACCAGCAGCTTGCCGTTGCGGGCCGAGCCACCCGTCTGGCTGAGGTACCAGGTGTCGCCCTGGGAGAGCGCGCCCTGGATCTTGGGCTGGCCCATGACGTACGCCTCGGCGGGCTCGCCGCCCGAGAAGGGCAGGTTCCAGCGGACCACCCGGCCGCCGGGGTCGTTCTCGCGGTACTCGCCGGTGATCAGTTTGCCGGTGCCGCCGCTGCGGTCGAGCGCGACGAAGGAGAAGACCGGGCCGGGGGTCGCGAGCCGCCACATGTCGGTCTGCGGGATGACGTAGCGGTAGCCGAAGGCGTGGAACCTGCCGCCCTGCCGGCCGATGCGGTCGGCGTCGCCGAGGTCGTTCTGGGCGGTGCGCAGGTCGAGGATGCGGCGCAGGTCGAACACGCGCAGGCCGCGCGTCGTGTCGGCCACGTAGAGCAGGTCGCCGTCGACGGCGATGCCGCCCGCGTGGATGTTGATCGGCCCGTACGAGCCGTCCGGCTTGGCCAGCACGAGCAGCGCGTGCCGGTACTTCAGCGTCCGCGGGCTCAGGAACGACACCCGGATGCCGCGCTCGCCGGCCGTCGGCTTGAAGTACCAGCTGATGACGAGCGTGGGCACGCCGATCGCGCCGGAGTCCGTGCTGCCGGTGATCCCCTGCGGGTACCAGTCGACGGTGTCCTGGTCGCCGGCGTCGAAGGCGTACCATTCGGCCGGTCTCGGCTGCATCGGGCCGAGGGCGGCGGTCGCTCCCCTGCGTGCCGCCGCCCGGTTGGCCTGGGCCAGCACCGCCTCGACGGCGGTGGCGCCGATCTCCTCGGCCAGTTTGGCCGCTCCGTCCGCGAGGTCCCCCGTCGCCCTTTTCAGGACGAAAGGTGATTTATCGGTTACTACCATCCCCGTCACCGACATAACTTCCTTCCTTTTCCGTCCTTTTACCCAGTGTGACGGAAACGAAAGGGGGATGGTTGTGACTCAACGCCACATATGCACCGGCAGTCCCGACAGGGCCAGCTCACGATAACGGCGGACCAGCTCCTCGACGTCACCGCCGAGGCGCTCCAGCGTCTCGCGCTGCCACACCGCGCCCGTACGGCGCAGCCGCGTACGCTGCTCCATGATCTCCAGGGCGCGATCGGCGTCGCTGGGGGCCACCCCCGCGCCCAGCAGCCCTTCGCGCGCCTCGGGCAGCAGCCGGAGGATGAGGTCGGCGGCCTCGTGCTCGCCGTCCCAGCCCGGCCAGGACAGCTTGGCGTCCAGCCCGTGCATGGCGGCGCGGTAGAAGTTCTGGTACGCCTCGGCGAAGCGGTAGCCGGTCAGGTCCCGTTCGGCCTGCGAGAGCGTGAGCCCGATCAGGAACGCGGTGTTCGCCGCCATGTCCGCGCACGAGGGCCCGGCGGGCAGCGCCCGCATCTCGATGCGCAGGTGGCCGCCGTCGGCCGGGTCGTAGACGGGCCGGTTCCACTGCCAGATGGTGCCCTGGTGCAGCCGCAGCTCGGGCACGTCGTGGGGCCCGACGTCGTCGACGAGGTCGGGCACGATGGGCTCGTAGTCCGCGACGTACCGTTCGAACAGCTCGATCGCGCCCTCGCGCACCCAGTCGGAGCCGAACGTGACCCGCCCGTCCCGCCGTTCGAGCCGCGCCACGTCGCGGTCGTCGGCGGCCTCCTCCATCAGCGCGATGCGGGTCTCCTCCCACTTGCGGGGGCCGAGGAAGATCGGCGAGTTGCCGCAGGCCGCCAGCACCGGCCCGATGGCGAGCTGGGCGGCGTTGAACAGCCGGGCGAAGCGCTCCGGCGGGGTGCGGATGTGCACCTGCCAGGAGGTGTTGGCGCTCTCCAGGATGACGTCCTCGACCGACAGCTCCAGATCGTCGATCTTGACGAGGAACGGCTCCAGCCGCAGCCGCCGCAGGCCCCTGCTCATGGCCCGGTAGCGGTTCTGGTCGCTCATCGCGCCGACCGTGAAGTCCTCGGTCCGCAGCGTGGGCAGGATGCCGATGGGCAGCGCGCCACCGCCCTCGACCGCCGCGTCCACCTTGGTCACGGTGTCGTGGATCTCGGCGCCCAGCAGCTCGAAGGGCTTGCCCTCCAGCGTCGTGGGGGTCAGGTTCACCTCGAGGTTGTAGCGGCCGAGCTCCAGCACCACGCGGGGGTCGCCGAGGGTCTCACGCACGTCGCTGTTGCGCGGGAGGGGCCGGCCCCGGTCGTCGACGAGGAACAGCTCCAGCTCCGCGCCGATCGTCACCGGCCCCTGACCGAAGCCGGGGGTGTCGAGCAGCTCGCGCAACGTGCCGAGCTGCTCGCGGATGCGCTCTCCGAAGCGGAGGAACTCGTCCTCCGAGAAGCGCTCCTTGTCCAAGTCTTGTCCCATCAGCTCTAACTGTCCCGCCCACCGGATTCCACACCTGTGACAGGGCAGGTGCTTGCGCAGGTCACGGCCGCTCACTCTAAGCTCATGAGATGCGAGCGGTTGCGTTTGACGTCTTCGGGGGCGAGCTCGACGTGCGCGAGCTGCCGGATCCGGCCCCCGCCCCGCACGGCGCGGTGATCAGGGTCCTGGCCACGGGGTTGTGCCGGTCCGACTGGCACGGCTGGCAGGGCCACGACCCCGACATCACGGCCCTGCCGCACGTTCCCGGTCACGAGTTCGCGGGCGTCGTCGAGGCCGTCGGCTCCGACGTACGGGGATGGCGGCCGGGCGCGCGCGTGACCGCGCCCTTCGTGTGCGCCTGCGGCACGTGCCCGTCCTGCGCGGCGGGCGAGCAGCAGGTGTGCGAGCGGCAGACGCAGCCGGGCTTCACCCACTGGGGCTCCTTCGCCGAGTACGTCGCGATCGACCACGCCGACGTCAACCTGGTCGCCGTCCCCGAGGACATGGCCTTCGTCACGGCGGCCGGGCTCGGCTGCCGTTTCGCCACCGCCTTCCGCGCCGTGGCCCAGGTGGGCGAGGTACGCCCGGGCGAGTGGGTCGCGGTGCACGGCTGCGGCGGCGTGGGGCTGTCCGCCGTCATGATCGCCACGGCCGCCGGCGCCCGCGTCGTGGCCGTGGACGTCAGCGGTGACGCGCTGCACCTGGCCGAGCTGGCCGGCGCCACGCACTTCGTCAACGCCTCGGCGGGCGACGCGGCGGCCCAGGTGCGCGAGCTGACCAGGGGCGGCGCGCACGTGTCGCTCGACGCGCTGGGCAGCCCGCAGACCTGCGCGGCCTCGGTCGAGAGCCTGCGCCGCCGCGGCCGGCACGTCCAGGTGGGCCTGCTGCCCGGCGGGCCGACCCCGGTGCCGATGGACCGCGTGATCGGCCAGGAGCTGCGGCTGCTCGGCAGCCACGGCATGGCCGCGCACGCCTACCCGCGGATGCTGGAGCTGATCAGGGCCGGGGTGCTCCACCCCGACCAGCTCGTCACCAGGACCATCGGGCTGGCCGACGCGGGCAAGGCCCTCGCCGCGATGGGCTCGGTGCCGGGCGTCACGGTGATCACTCCTCGATCGCCGCTCTGAACGTCGATCACTCCTCGATCGCCACTCTGAGCGTCCGCAGCACCAGCGCCAGCATCCGGTAGTGGGCGACCAGCATGATCAGCTCGATCCGGCCCTCCTCGTCGTAGCGGTCGCAGAGCGCGGCCCAGGTGGCGTCGGTCAGGTCGCCGCCGTAGTGCAGGTCGTCGGCCACCTGGAGGACGAGCCGGTCCTCGACCGGCCACAGCGCGTCGGGGTGGCGTACGGAGTCGATCTCCAGCTCCGTCAGGCCCGCCTCGCGGCCGAGGCGGGCGTGGTGGGCCCACTCGTAGGCGCTGCGGCTGTGGTAGGCCGTGCGCAGGATGGCCAGCTCGCGGTCGCGGGCCGGCAGCGTGCCGTCGAGCAGCGCGCCGCCGAAACCGAGCCAGGCCTGGTAGAGCTTCGGGTGGCGGGCGATGGTGGCGAAGACGTTGTAGGGATTGGCCCTGATGAAGCCGTCCCACTCCTCGGGAGGCAGGGGCCGCACGCGGGGTTCCATCCTCGCAGCATCCCCCGGATCGGGGAACAGGTCGACAGGGCGGAAACCCGTACGTTCCGCCCCCTAATGTGAGCGGTATGGATTACACGCGACTGGGTGACACGGGTTTGCAGGTCTCGCGGGTGTGCCTCGGCATGATGAGCTACGGCGACCCCGCCCGCCAGGACTGGGCGCTGCCGCAGGACGAGGCGGAGCCCATCATCCGCCGGGCGGCCGACGCCGGCGTCACGTTCTTCGACACGGCCGACGTCTACAGCCAGGGTGAGAGCGAGGTCGTGACCGGCAACGCGCTGCGCGCGATCTTCCCGCGCCGCGAGGACTACGTGCTGGCCACCAAGGTGTACTTCCCGATGAGCCGCAGGCCCAATGACGGCGGCCTGTCGCGCAAGCACATCATGGCCGGCATCGACGCCTCGCTGCGCCGGCTCGGCACCGACCACGTCGACCTCTACCAGATCCACCGCTGGGACCCCGAGACGCCCATCGAGGAGACGATGGAGGCGCTGCACGACGTGGTCAGGGCGGGTAAGGCGCGCTACCTCGGCGCGTCCAGCATGTGGGCGTGGCAGTTCGCCAAGGCCCAGCACGTGGCCGAGCTCAACGGGTGGACGAAGTTCGTCTCGATGCAGCCGCACTACAACCTGCTCTACAGGGAGGAGGAGCGGGAGATGCTGCCGCTCTGCCTCGACCAGGGCGTGGGCGTGATCCCGTGGAGCCCGCTCGCGCGCGGGGTGCTGGCCAGGGCGGGCGGGGCGGCCTCGACCGCCCGGGCCGGCTCCGACACCCGCATCGAGTCCCTGTACGACCCGGAGAACGACAAGGTCATCGTGGACCGCGTGGCGCGGGTGGCCGCCGACCGGGGGCTGCCGGCCGCGCAGGTCGCCCTGGCCTGGCTGCTGCACCAGCCCGCGGTCACCGCGCCGATCGTCGGGGCCACCAAGGACCGGCACGTGGACGACGCGGTGGCGGCGGTGGACGTACGGCTGTCGGAGGAGGAGCTGGCGTTCCTGGCGGAGCCGTACCGGCCGCGTGAGGTGCGGTTCTGACCTCCCCGGATTGTCGGTGCGGGCCTCTAGGGTTAGGGGCATGCGGGCAAATGAGGAGGCGGCGTCGGCGCTGCAGGAATACGCGGAGCTGTTCGCGCTCTGCGGCGGCGACGCCTTCCGGGTGCGGAGCTACCAGAAGGCGGCCAAGGCCATCGCCGGGTTCCCCGAGGACATCTCGGTGGTCGACGTGCGCTCGGTGCCCGGAGTGGGCGAGGCGATCGCCAAGAAGATGGAGGAGTTCCTCCAGCGGGGCAGCTTCCGGCAGCTCGACGACCTGCGGGGGCGGGTGCCCGAGGGCGTGCGGAGGCTGACGCGGGTGCCGAGCCTGGGCCCGAAGACGGCGATCATGCTGTTCGAGGACTACGGCATCGACTCGACCGACGCGCTGCGCGAGGCCATCGAGGGGGGCCGGCTCAAGGGCGTCAAGGGCCTCGGCCCGAAGACGCTGGCCAACCTGCTGAAGGGCGTCGAGCAGCTGGAGCAGTCCGGCAGGCGGGTGCACATCGGGGTCGCGATGTCGCTGGCCGAGCAGGTGATGGGGTCGCTGAGCGCCGAGCGCATCACCTACGCGGGGTCGCTGCGGCGGATGAAGGACACGATCGGCGACATCGACATCCTCGCGGTCGCGCCCGAGTCGATCATGGAGGAGTTCCGCGCGCAGCCCTACGTCGCGGAGGTCATCGCGGCCGGCGACAAGAAGACCTCGATCCGCACCACGTCCGGCGTCCAGGTCGACCTGCGGCGCATCCCGGCCGGCTCGTGGGGCGCGGCCCTCCAATACTTCACCGGCTCCAAGGAGCACAACGTGGCCATCAGGGAGATGGCGGTGAAGAAGGGGTGGAAGCTGTCGGAATACGGCCTGTTCGAGGGCGAGCGGGTGATCGCGGCCGAGTCGGAGGAGGAGATCTACCACGCGCTCGGCATGCAGTACGTCCCGCCGCCGATGCGCGAGGACGGCGGCGAGGTCAAGGCGGCGCTGCGGGGCGAGCTGCCGGCGCTGGTGGAGCTGGCCGACCTCAAGGGCGACCTGCACACGCACACCGACCTCACCGACGGCATCGCCTCGCTGGAGGACATGGTGGCCGCCGGGCACGCCCGCGGCTACGCCTACTACGCGGTGACCGACCACGCGCCCGACCTGTCGATGCAGCGGATGACGCTGGACAAGGCGCTGGAGCAGCGGGAGCGGCTGTCCCGGCTGCAGGAGAAATATCCGGACATGCGGCTGCTGCACGGCTCCGAGCTCAACATCGCCCCCGACGGGTCGGTCGACTGGCCGGGAGAGGTGCTGCGGGACTTCGACGTGTGCGTGGCGTCGGTCCACTCGCATTTCGGCATGTCACGGGACGAGATGACGCGCCGGTTCATCGCCGCCTGCGAGAACCCGTACGTCGACGTCATCGGCCACCCGACCACCCGCAAGATCGGCAAGCGCGAGCCGGTGGACGCCGACTGGGACGCCGTCTTCCGCGCGGCGGCGCGCACGGGCACCGCGATGGAGATCGACTCCTATCCCGACCGCTCCGACCTGCCGGCCGACCTGGTGCGGCTGGCCAAGCACCACGGGGTGAAGTTCTCGATCGACAGCGACTCGCACGCGATCCCGCACCTGGCGCACCAGCGCTTCGGCGTCGGGATCGCGCAACGGGCCTGGCTGACGCCGGACGACGTCATCAACACCTGGCCGCTCGAACGCCTCCTGGCTTTTCTGGGGCGTTCCCGGTGACAGGCGTGAAAGGGTAATAAGGGCCCGGGCGGGCGGGGAGCTCCCATGTGCGGTCCTCCTCTCCCCGCTTAGCCTGCTCCGGAAATTCGGACATAACACCATAAAGCTGGTGTCCATGACCCACTTTTGACCAGAATCGGACGGGCTCCACCCTCTCGGCCCCGCTTGGGAACGGCCGCAAAAGCGGATGAACAACGTCGGGGTCGGGTGAAAGGGTGGGCTCGTGAGCGAGACGCGAACCGTGGTCCTGGTCGAGGGCGCCAGCGACAAGGCGGCGTTCGAGGTGCTGGCCCGGCGCCATGAGCGGGATCTGGCGGCCGAGGGCATCTCCCTCGTGGCGATGGGCGGTGCCACGAACATCGGCACGTACGTCGCCCGATTCGGCCCCGCCGGGCTCGGCATGCGGCTGGCCGGCCTGTGCGACGCCGGGGAGGAGGACGACTACCGGCGCAGCCTCGAACGCGCCGGCCTCGGCTCCGGCCTCGACCGGGACGGCCTGGAGGCGCTGGGGTTCTTCACCTGCGTCGCCGACCTGGAGGACGAGCTGATCAGGGCGCTCGGCACCGACGCGGTCGAAGAGGTCATCGAGGCCGAGGGCGAGCTGGGGTCGTTCCGCACGCTCCAGCGGCAGCCGGCCTGGCGCGAGGGCTCCACGCACGACCAGTTGCGCCGATTCATGGGGGCGGGCAGCGGCCGGAAGATCCGCTACTCCGGCCTGCTCGTCGCGGCGCTCGAACTCGACCGCGTGCCACGGCCGCTGGACCTGCTGCTGGCCCACGTCCTGAGCGACAGGCCGAGCCCGCTCGCCGGGTGAGCCCCCGGCCGCGTCCGGGTAGGGCCAGAGCGTCACGGTAGAGCCGTCGCGCTCCCCCTGGGGAGTGCGACGCTGAGGGCTTGTTCCGGTAAAGGATCGCGACGGAAGCCGACGTGAGGAGATTAAATGGTTTACAGGTAGGGAATGCCGATTAACGAGGTGACAGCAGTCATGAGGAACGCCACGGCGAGCATCCTGAAGCCCCTGCCCGGCCACCTGTTCAGGGTGCGCGGCGAGAACGCCGAGATGCGGTGGGAGGCCATGTCGGGGCAGGGCTACCACACCCCGATCGACCGGTTCTTCGTCCGCAACCACACGGGCACGCCGCTCATCGACGCCGCGACCTGGCGGCTGCGCCTGCACGGCCCCGGCCTGCGATGTCCGCGCGCGTTCGGCTACGAGGAGCTGCGCGCCATGCCGTCGCGGACGTACGACGTGGCGATCGAGTGCGCCGGCAACGGACGCCGCTTCTACGGCCGCCAGCAGCACGACCCCGCGCCGGGCACCCAGTGGGGGCTGGGCGCGATCGGGGTGGCGCGCTGGCGCGGCGTGCCGCTGAAGCACCTGCTCAAGGAGGCCGGCGTGCGGCCCGAGGCGGTGGACGTGCTCCCGTCAGGACTGGACGAACCGTTCGAGGACTACGGGCACGTACGCCGCCCGCTGCCCATCGCCAAGGCCATGGACGACGTGCTCGTGGCGTACGAGATGAACGGCGAGCCCCTGCCCCCCGACCACGGATTCCCCGCCCGGCTGGTGGTGCCGGGATGGGTGGGAATCGCGTCCATCAAATGGCTCGGCGACATAGAGGTTTCCACGAGCACCCTGCTGAGTCCCTGGAACACCGTGTTCTACCCCGATGTCACCGTTCAGCCGGTGAAAAGCGCGTTCGAACTGCCGTGGAACGCGCGGCTGGCGATCAGCGGCGTCCCCCTGGTGCTGCACGGGCGGTCCTGGTCGGGGCAGGGCCGGATCACCCGGGTCGAGGTCAGCTTCGACGGCGGTGACACCTGGCGCGCGGCCGCGTTGCACGGAAGTCACCTGGTCAGCGCCTGGTCGCAGTGGCACGTCACCTGGGCGCCCCGGCGGCCGGGCCGCTATGTGCTCATGGCCAGGGCGACCGACGAGACGGGCGCCACGCAGCCGCTCGCCATCCCCCGGCACCCGTTCGGCTACCACTTCAATGCTGTGGTGCAACACCCTGTTGAGGTTGTTCTTGGCTAGATAAATGTCACGGATAGCTGCTGAGCTGGCCATTTTCTCACAGCTTGCGCGAAGCGGACCGATTCCTCTGAAACACTCTCCCGGAAACCTTGCGGAAATCCGCTCGTGTGATGCTGCTCGTACGACGGCAGAAAGGAGAGCAGATGCGCCAGCTCACCGCGCTCGACGCCCAGTTCCTCAACGTCGAGACCGCGACCACCGCCGCGCACGTGGCCGGACTGGCGATCCTGGACTCCGGCGAGGGCGCCGTCAACCGGGACGCGCTGGCGGACCTGCTGCTCGACCGCCTGCACCTGTCCCCCGCTCTGAGCCTCCGGCTGGCGGAGGTGCCTCTGGGGCTCGACCGCCCGTACTGGACGCGGGATCTCGACTTCGACATCGCCAACCATCTGTTCGAGCTGACGCTGCCGCAGCCGGGCAGCGACTGGCAGCTCGCCGAGGCGGTCGCGGAGCTGCACGCCCGCCGGTTGGACCGCTCCCATCCGCTGTGGGAGATGCACCTCATCCACGGGCTGCCGGAAGGGCGGGTGGCGGTCTACACGAAGGTGCACCACGCCGCCATCGACGGCGTCTCCGGCGCCGAGACCCTGGCCACCCTCCTCGACCTCACCCCCGACGGCCACCTCGTGAGGCGTCAGGAAGCCACACCCCCCACGAGCCCGTCCAAGTGCGGGGTGGGCCGCGAAGGCGGGGACGGGACGTCGCGGGAGGTCGCCGCGGGTCGCGGGCCCGGGGTGGTGGGCATGCTGGCGGGGGCGGCGGCGCGGTCGGTGACGCAGCCGGTGCGGACGGTGGGGTCGGCGGTCAGGATGGCCGGGGACATGGACGCCATCCCGCTGGCGTCGCGGCTGCCCGGCGCGAAGGCGATCGCGAGGGCCGCGCGGATCGTGTCCGGGCAGCGGCGGGACCGGCCCGAGCTGCCGAGCCTCGCGGCTCCGCGCACGCCGTTCAACGGGCCGATCAGCGCCCGGCGGCACGTCTCGTTCGGGTCGCTGTCGCTCAAGGACGTCAAGAACGTCGCCAAGGCCAACGCTCTCAGCGTCAACGACGTCGTCATGACCCTGTGCACGTCGGCCCTGCGCGCCTGGCTGTCCGAGCGCGGCGCGCTGCCGGAGGAGCCGCTGGTGGTGGCGGTGCCGGTCGCGGTGCGCAAGCACGGCGCCAAGGAAGCGGCGGGCAACCAGATCTCGGCCATGATCGCCCCGATGCCCACCGACGTGCCCGACGCGCGGGAGCGGCTGCGGCTGGTGGGGGCGACGATGCGGCGGGCGAAGCGCAGGTTCGCGCTGGCCCCGGCGACCTGGCTGCAGGAGCTGTGCTCGCTGCTGCCCGCCCCGGTGACGGCGCTGGCCACGCCGGCGGTGTTCCGGCTGACGGGCAGGCTGGCGGACATGGCGCTGCCGCCGGTCAACTTGATCATCAGCAATGTGCCGGGGCCGCAGTTCCCGTTGTACCTGTGCGGGGGCAGGGTGCTGTCCTACTACCCGATGTCCGTCCTGACGGACATGAGCGGCGGGCTGAGCATCACCTGCTTCTCCTACGACGGCATGCTGGACTTCGGCGTGGTCGCCTGCCCGGAGCGCGTGGACGACGTCTGGAGCCTGGTGCGGCACCTGCGCGAGGCGCTGGAGGAGCTGCTAGACGAGCGCGTGGGCGACGAGTTCCGCGACGGCGTCGGGGTCGATCTGGTGTCCTGTGAGCTGCCACAGGTTCTCCTGGTAGATGAGGACGGCGGCGAACATGGCCGCCGCGACCTCCAGCCGCGCAGCGTCACCGCGGGCCCCGGGTAGCGCCAGCTCCAGCGCGAACCGGGCACGCCGGACGAGCTCGCCGTTGAGGCGGCCGAGCCGCTCCTTGACCGAGCCGTGCGTGTCGGCCTCGCGGAACAGGATGCGCCGCATCGCCGGGGAGGCGCGCAGCGGCAGCGCGCGGGCGAGCCGGGCGAGGGTGCCCGCCGGGTCGCCCGGCACCGCGTCGACGTCGCGCCCCTCCTCGATGTGGGTGCGTTCGTCGATCAGCGCGACCAGTACGTCGATCTTGCGCGGGAAGTAGTCGGAGACGATCCCTCCGGGCACCTGGGCGAGCCTGGCGATGACAGCCGTCGGTGTGGCCTCGTAGCCGGATCCCGCGAACAGCTCCTCCGCCGCGTCAAGGATGCGCGTGCGCACGTCACCCGTCACCACAGCACGAAGATTAGCGGCACCGCCGCGCCGTCGTCACGCCCTCTCCGGCCCCTGTGAGCGGGCTCACCGCGCGCCGATCGCGGACACCAGCATCGGGTAGGCGCGGTGCAGCTCACGCTGCCAGTACGTGTGGTTGTGCCCGCCACGGTAGAAGTGCGTGCGGACCGTGATGCCGAGGTCGTCGAGGCGGGCGGCGAAGGAGCGGGCGGCGCGGTTGGCCAGGTCCTCCACCAGGTCGCCCTCGCCGGCGGCCACGTACAGCTCGACGCCCTTCAGCTTCTCCGCCAGGTCGTACGGGTTGTGCGCCCGCCACACCTGCCGCTGCTCCTCCGGGTCGCCCCAGACGCGCTTCCAGTCGGTGCCGAAGCAGCCGACCGTCGTGCCGGCCATCACGGCCTGGGGGACGCCGGGGGCGGTGATGTTGACGGCGCCGCTGAAGGAGGCGGCCGCCTTGAACAGGCCCTTGGCCGCGTACAGCATCGCGCCCTGGCCGCCCATCGAGTAGCCGGCGATCGCGCGGTCCCGGCCGGCCCGGTAGCGGGATTCGAGGAGGGGGAGCAGCTCGCGCAGGTGGTAGGTCTCCCAGCGGGGCGGGCCGCCGTGGCCGCCGTTCCACCAGTCGGAGTAGCTGCCGCACCTGCCGCCGTCCGGCATGACGACCATGACGCCGGTGTCGCGGGTGAGCGCGGCCACGTCGGTCCTGGCCGTCCAGGAGGTGTGGTCGTCGAGGCCGCCGTGCAGCAGCCAGAGCACGGGCCAGTCGCGGCGGGACTCCCAGCCGTCCGGGAGGAGCAGGCGCACTTTGGTGGTCTCGTCCCCGAGTGCCGGGGAGCGGATCGTGAGCTCCAGCCTGCGCTCGTCGAGGCGCCGCTCGTCGACGACCTCCGCCGCCGGCGACGGGCTGGGGGTTACGGACGCGGGAGCGGTGGTTTCCGGACCTGCCCTTTGCGCGCCGCGGGGCAGCAGCACGACCAGCCCGAGCAGGAACAGACCGCCGGCGACCACCGCGCCGACCAGGCATCCACGTAATCGGGGCGCCATCCGGGCCTCCTTGTCGGATCGTCGGATAATAGCGGGATGAGATCGATAGGCACCACGGACCTGTCCGTTTTCCCGATAGCACTCGGCACGAACGTCTTCGGCTGGACGGCCGACAAGGAGGCCTCGTTCGCCGTGCTCAACGCCTACGTCGAGGGCGGCGGCAACTTCATCGACACCGCCGACGTCTACCCGTCCTGGGTGACCGGCGAGTCGACGTCCGAGATGATCATCGGCGAGTGGCTGGCGGAGCGGCGCATCCGCGACTCCGTCGTCCTCGCCACCAAGGTCGGCATGCTGGAGGGGCTGCGCGGCCTGGCTCCGGCGACCATCCGCACGGCGGTCGAGGACTCGCTGCGGCGGCTCCGCACCGACTACATCGACCTCTACTGGGCGCACGTGGACGACCACGACACGCCGCTGATCGAGACCCTGTCCACGTTCGACGACCTGGTGCGCGAGGGCAAGGTGCGCTACGTCGGCGCGTCCAACCACACGGCGCGGCGGCTCGCCGAGGCGGTCGAGCTGTCCGACAAGGAAGGACTCGTCCGGTACGTCGCCCTGCAGCAGGAGTACAACCTGGTGGAGCGCGGGTACGAGGGCGAGCTGCGGGACGTCGTGGCGCGGGAAGGGCTGGCCAGCACCCCGTACTTCGGGCTCGCGCGCGGCTTCCTGACCGGCAAGTACGCGCCCGGCGTGACCGTGGAGAGCCCGCGGGCCGCGTCGGCGGCCGAATACCTCGCCACCGAGCACGGGCAGCGGACGCTGCGGGCGCTCGCCGAGGTGGCCGGCGCGCGGGGCATGCAGCAGGCGTCGGTCGCGCTGGCCTGGCTCGCGGCGCAGCCGACGGTGGTGGCGCCGATCTCCAGCGCGCGCGACGTCGCGCAGTTGGGCGCGCTGATGGCGGCGGCCGAGCTGGAGCTGAGCGGCGAGGAGCTCGCCCTCCTGGACGAGGCCTCCCGCCCGGCCGGCTGACCGTACCCGCCGGCCCGCCGGTGGTCAGTGGGTGCGGTTGACCAGGGACTCGCACAGGGCGCGCAGGTCCGCCGCCCCGGGAAGGTGCGCGTCCAGGAGATGGAGAGCCGCGGAGAGGTGGCGGGCGGCCAGCGTGCCGGCGGCGGCGCGCCCGCCCGCCTCCTCGACCAGCCGGGCCGCCGTCCGCACCGCGTCCTCGTCCTCCAGTCCCGCGGCCAGGACGGCCGACAGCTCGCGGGCGGCCGTCCCGCCCGCGGCGAGCGCGCACAGCACGGGGAGCGTCTTCTTCTCGCGCCGCAGGTCGCTGTGCACGGGTTTGCCGGTGACGGCGGGATCGCCCCAGATGCCGAGCACGTCGTCGGCGATCTGGAAGGCCACTCCCAGGTCGCGCCCCATCCGGCCCATCGCCTCGGCGGTCTCCCGCGACGCCCCGCCGAGCGTGACGCCGAGCGCCGCCGCGGCCCCGAGCAGGCTGCCGGTCTTGCCGGCCGCCATCTGCGTGTACTCCTCGACGGTGACCGCGTGGGGCCCGCGCCAGGGGCGGTTCTCGAAGGCCATGTCGGCGCTCTGCCCGTGGACGAGCTCCGTGAGGGCCGCCGACAGCAGCCGCATCGCCTCCGGGGCGGCGGCGAGCTGGGCGACGGCCAGGGCCAGCAGCGCGTCGCCGGTCAGCAGGGCGGGCCCTGGCCCGTACGCCTTCCAGAGGGTTTCGCGGTGCCTGCGCCGTTCGTCGTGGTCGATGATGTCGTCGTGCGCCAGGGAGAACGCGTGCACCAGCTCCACCGCCACCGCCCCGGGCAGCGCGGCGGCCGCGTCGGCGCCCACGGCCTCGGCGGCGAGCAGGACGATGGCCGGGCGCACGCCCTTGCCGCCGTCCCCGGTCTGGGGGCGGCCGTCCGCGTCGGACCAGCCGAGCGCGAACCCGGCCATCCGTGAGCTCCACGGGTGCAGGCCGGCGACGGCCTCGCGGAGCGCGGGTTCGAGCAGGCCGCGGCAGCGTTCCATGGCGGCGGTGGCGCCGGCGGCCGGGGGTCGGCTGACGTTCAACTGGTGCTCCTCCCCCGGTCCGATGCCCCTTCCAGGACCCTATGCCAAAAGTGACTAACGACGCGTAGCGGTCCTCACGTGGGCGGGGACAGGTACGCGTGCAGTTCGGCGGCGGCCGACAGCATGGCGCGGCCACGGGCCGAGAGGCGGTCGCGCCAGCCGTCCAGGGCGTCCCGCAGGGGCTCGACGCCGCCGGCGGCGCGTACCTGCTCGATGAGCGGGGCGATCTGCTCCAGCAGGTAGCCGCCGCGCCTGAGCTGGTGCGCGAGCCGGGCGTCGCGGACGTCGGCGGCCGAGTAGACGCGGTAGCCGGTCTGCGGGTCGCGGCGCGGGCGGACCAGCCCGGCCCGCTCCCACTTGCGCAACGTGGCGGGGCGCAGCCCGAGCCGGCGGGCCAGGGGGCCGATGAACGTCGCCTCCGGCCCGTGCTCCCCATCGGAGGAAGAGGTGAGGTCGGTCAGGGCGCGTTCCACCGCTTCCAGGGTGCGGCGGTCGTCCAGGAGCTGGGCGTGGCTCTCGTCGACGCGCCGCAGCGCCTCCTCGACCGCGCCCTCGTTGACCGCCCGCATGATCGCGGTGGCCGTCGCGTGCCCGTGGGCGGGCACCAGGGCGAGGAACGCCCGCAACGCCTGCGCGTGCCGGGGCGTGTAGGCGCGGTAGCCGGCGGCCGTTCGGTCCGCGGGCGGCAGGATGCCCGCCTCCTCGTAGTTGCGTACCGCCTGGGTGGACAGCCCGTGCGCGCGCGCCAGGTCGACCGGCCGCAGCCGACGCCCGTCTCGTGACACCGCCGCTCCTCGCCAGAATCCTGCATGAAAAGTCCGACGATACCGCCGGACGACGGCGGGTAGGCTGGCGGGATGATCTTCGTCACGACGCCCCTCACCCGGGAGATCCGCGAAGCCGTGGCTTCGGCCTGGGGTGTCACGGGAGAGGGTGAGCGGTTGCACGGCGGAGAGGAGTCCGCCGCCTACCGCCTCGACGGGCACGTCGTCCGCGTCGGCCCCGCGTGGCGGAGCGCCGCCGAGTCGGAGTGGTGCCACGCGATCGCCCGGCACGCCGCCGCCGGCCTCCCCGAGGCCGTCGCCCCGCTGCCGACCGCCGACGGCGCGACGGTCGTCGTGGTGGACGGCCGCCCGATCTCCTGCTGGCCGTACGTCGAGGGCGCCTGGCCGGACTCCGACCTCCCGGCCCAGCGCGCGGCCGGCGCCCGTCTGCTCGCCAGGCTGCACAGGTCCCTGGCCGGCTGCCGCCCCGCCCCGCGCCCGGTGCCCGCCTTCCAGGAGTCCGGCCTGTACGGCGACCCGCCCCAGGACGCCACCGAGCTGGACGACCCCGGCCTGGACCGCTGGCTGCGCGCCTTCCACGCCGCGCACCCCGTCCGCCATCCCCTGCACGGCGACTACTACACCGGCAACACCCTGGCCAGGGACGGCCGGATCGTGGCCGTTCTCGACTGGGACGAGAGCTTCGTCGGCGCCCCTGAGCTGGAGCTGGCCGCCGCCGCCCTGGAGTGGGGCGACGACGTGAAAGGGCCGAGCGCCGAGTTCGTGGCCGCCTACCACGAGGAGGGCGGCACGGCGGCCCGCCTGGACGAGGAGTCGATCGCCCAGCTCGTCAGGCACAAGCTGCGCAGGGAGCACGCCTACTTCCGCAAGGCCGCCCGCTCAGGGGTGGCGCACGACGAGGAGGACGTCGAGTACCACCGCGTCCGGGTGGAGCTGTTCCACCGGCTGCGCCCCTGACGGCGGCGGCACGCGAGAAGGGCCCGGCCTCGTCACCGAGACCGGGCCCTTCGGTGCGGAAGGCGCCCGGGCGGGGGTGGGCGCCTTCCGCGGAGAGGCGCCCTCAGGGCAGGAGGCGCCTCACGCTCGCGGTCAGTGCGGGTCGGCCTTCTCCGCGCCGACGCCGGTCAGGGAGCGGACCTCGATCTCGGCGTACTTGGCCTCGTTGTGCTCCTTGCTCAGGATCGTGCCGAGCCAGCCGCACAGGAAGCCGATCGGGATCGACACGATGCCCGGGTTGCTCAGCGGGAACCAGTGGAAGTCCACATCCTTGAACAACGCCGTCGGGGCGCCGGAGACCACCGGCGAGAAGATCACCAGCAGGAGGGCGGAGACCAGGCCGCCGTAGATGGCCGACACCGCGCCGGCCGTGTTGAAGCGCCGCCAGAACAGGCTGTAGAGGATGGCGGGCAGGTTGCCCGAGGCCGCGACCGCGAAGGCCAGGGCCACCAGGAACGCCACGTTCTGCTTCTGGGCGAGGATGCCGAGACCGATCGCGACGGCGCCGATGACGAAGGCCGAGACGCGGGCCACCATGACCTCCTGCCGCTCGCTGGCCTGGCCGCGCTTGAAGACGTGCGCGTACAGGTCGTGGGCGAAGCTGGAGGAGGAGGCCAGGGTGAGGCCGGCGACCACGGCCAGGATCGTGGCGAAGGCCACCGCGCCGATGAACGCGAGCAGGATCGTGCCGCCGACCGAGCCGAAGATCTCCTCGCCGATCTTCTGGGCCAGCATCGGCGCGGCCGTGTTGCCCGCCGCGTCGCCCTCGGTGATCGCCGTCTTGCCGACCAGGGCCGCCGCGCCGAAGCCGAGGACCAGGGTGAGCAGGTAGAAGACGCCGATGATGCCGATGCCCCACAGGACGGACTTGCGGGCGTCCTTGGCGGTGGGGACCGTGTAGAAGCGGATCAGGATGTGCGGCAGACCGGCCGTGCCCAGCACCAGGGCGAGGCCGAGGCTGATGAGGTCGATCTTGCCGGCCAGGCCCTGCGCCTCGGTGCCGTACTTCAGGCCGGGGCTGAGGAAGGACTCCGGGTTGGCCTTGGGGCCGCTCGTCGCGGCGGCCTGGCCGAGCAGCGCCGACAGGTTGAAGCCGAACTTGCCGAGCACCAGCAGCGTCACCAGCGCGGCGCCGCTCATGAGCAGCACGGCCTTGACGATCTGGACCCAGGTGGTGCCCTTCATGCCGCCGAAGACCACGTACACGATCATCAGGGCGCCCACGCCGACGATCGTCCACGCCTTGCCGGCGTCGCCGGTGATGCCGAGCAGCAGGCCGACCAGCGCGCCCGCGCCGACCATCTGGGCCAGCAGGTAGAAGATGCTGACCACGATGGTGGAGACGCCGGCGGCCGTGCGGACCGGGCGGGGGCTCATCCGGAAGGCCAGCACGTCGGCCATGGTGAACTTGCCGGAGTTGCGCATGAGCTCGGCGACCAGCAGCAGCGCGACCAGCCAGGCCACCAGGAACCCGATCGAGTACAGGAACCCGTCGTAGCCGGACAGCGCGATGATGCCCGCGATGCCGAGGAAGGAGGCGGCCGACATGTAGTCGCCGCCGATCGCCAGGCCGTTCTGCACGCCGCTGAACGAGCGGCCGCCCGCGTAGTAGTCGGCCGCCGTCTTGGTCTGGCGGCTCGCCCAGAAGGTGATCGCCAGCGTCGCGGCGACGAAGATGAGGAAGAGGATCATCCCCAGGGTGGTGGAGCTCACTTCGTCTTCTCCTCCACCTCGTGGCGCAGCTTGTCGGCGATGGGATCGAGCTTCTTCTCGGCGTGCCTGGAGTAGGCCCACGCGATCAGGAACGTGGACACGAACTGCAGCAACCCGAAGATCAAACCGACGTTGATGTCGCCGAGGACCTTGGTGGCCATGAACCCGCGCGCCCAGCCCGACATCACGACGTAGAGCAGGTACCACACGAGGAACGCCACGGTCATGGGGAACGTCCAGGCCCGGAAGCGGCGTTTCAGCTCCTGGAACTCACTGCTCTCCCGAACGCTTTCATAGACCGATGCGTCATGTTCTTGAGTCGTCACGAGACCTCCACTGTGATGCGGATCACGCTCAACGTAAGAGCGCAACGTACCCCGCGTGGAGGTCCCGGAAGGGGTTGTTCGCCGAGCCGCCGCCGAGCGGCGATTAGTTGGGGCGGACCTGCGGTGAAAGGTCCTTCTCGCGCGATGAGCGGTCGGTGATCCCGTTCACCCCCTTCAGCACCTTCAGCGCCTGGTCGAGATCGTTGATCAGGGTGTCGGCCGGTTCGAGGCCGACGGACAGGCGGACGAGGCCGGCCGGGATGCCCATCGTGGCGCGTACGCTCTCCTCGGTGGACAGGGCGGGGGCGTTGACCAGGCTCTCGAAACCGCCCCAGGAGACGCCGATCCTGAAGTGCCGGAGTTTGTCGAGAAAAATCGCGACCTGATCGGTGTCGTCCGTCGCCAGCTCGATGCTGAACAGGCTGGAGAACCCCGACATCTGCCGCAGCGCGACCGCGTGCCCCGGATGCGACGGCAGTCCCGGATGGTTGACCTCCCGCACGGCGGGATGGCCGGCCAGGAACCGCGCCACCGCGAGCCCCCGCTCCTGGTGGGCCGGCATGCGGACGGGAAGAGTGCGCAGCCCCTTGATCACCTTGGCCGCGTCGTGCGGCGACATGGCGGCGCCGTAGAGCTGGTACTCGGTCAGCGCGAGCGGCCTGATGAGCCGGGACGGGCCGATGACGACGCCGCCGACCAGGTCGCTGTGGCCGCCCACGTACTTCGACAGCGAGTGCACCACCAGGTCCACGCCCAGCGTGAGCGGCTTCTGGAACAGGGGCGTGGACCAGGTGTTGTCCATCACCGTCACCAGCCCGCGCCCCCGCGCCCAGGCCGCGACCTCGGCGATGTCCACGATCGCGTACGCCATGTAGGAGGGCGACTCGAAGTAGAGTAGGCGCGTCCGCTCCTTGATAGCGCTGTCACACTCCGCGAGGTCGCTCACGTGCGTATGCGTGACCCCGAACTTCTCCAGGTAGCGCAGGAACTGCGTGGTCGGCCCGTAGACCGCGCCCAGCACCAGCACGTGGTCACCGGCCGACACCAGCGACGAGATCGTCGCCGCGATGGCGCCCATCCCCGAGCCGAAACACTTGGCCCGCTCTCCCCGCTCCAGCGCCGCCAGCTTACGCTGGGCGAGATCGACCGTCGGGTTGGTCCCCCGCCAGTAGACGTAGCGCTCGTCCTCGTTCCTGATGGCCTCGCCCAGCTCCCCCGCCGTCGCGAACGTGAACAGCGAGTTCTCGAACACCGGCGGATTGACCGCGCCCAGCGTCCACGGCTCGTCCTCGCCCAACCGGCCACAGATCCATTCGTCATCCATGCATTCGTCATCCATGGGGGCAGAGTATGACAACGCGCAAGCCGACCATGGCCGACGTCGCCAGGCACGCGGGCGTGAGCCTCAAGACCGTCTCCCGGGTGGTCAACCAGGAGCCGCACGTACGGGCCTCGTTGCAGCAGCGGGTGCAGGCGGCCATCAGCGCGCTCGGCTACCGCCGCAACGAGGCCGCCGCCCGGCTGGCGCGGGGCGCGACCATGCTGACGCTCGGCCTGGTCATGGAGAACATCTCCAACGAGTTCTACGCGCGGCTCGCGGCCGCCGTGGAGGCCGCCGCGGCCGAGCACGAGGCGCTGGTCGTCTTCGGCTCGTACGAGGAGAGCCCCGACAAGGAGCGCATGCTCATCGAGTCGATGGCGGCGCGGGGCGTCGACTCGCTCATCGTCGTCCCGTCGGCGGCCGACCACGGGTGGCTGGCCGAGCACGCGAGCCTCAGGATGGTGTTCGTGGACCGGCTGCCGCCCGGCCTCGCGACGGCCGACGTGGTCGTGCTCGACGACGAACGCGGCGGGCGGGCCTCCACCGAGCACCTGCTGGCGCACGGGCACCGGCGGGTCGCGCTGATCTCCGACGACGACGGGCTGAGCTCCGTCCACGAGCGCGCCGCCGGCTACCGCGCCGCTCTCGCGGCGGCCGGGCTGCCGGTCGACGAGGGGCTGGTCGTGCACGGGGTGTTCGACCCCTGCCGGGTCGCGGAGGAGGTGGCGCGGCTGCTCGACCTGGCCGATCCGCCGACCGCGTTCTTCGCGGCCAACAACCGGGCCGCGATCGGGATCCTGCGGGCGCTGCGGGAGCGGCCGGAGCGGCCCGCGTACGTGGGGTTCGACGACTTCGCCCTCGCCGACGTCTTCAGCCCCGGGGTGACGGTCGTCCGCTACGACGTCCCGCTGCTCGCGCGCACGGCCGTGGACCTGCTGCTGCGTCCGGCGGAGGGGGCGGCCCGGCTGGTGAAGCTGCCCGTGGAGCTGGTCCCTCGCGGCTCCGGAGAGCTCCCGCCCTCCTGAGCGTCCCGGGGTGGGATTCGGCCGCGTTCTGTCGGCGGCCCTCGCTAGTCTCGTGCCGTGCCACGCACGAACGCCGAACTCACCACCCTCCTGGAGCACCGCCCGGAGCTGGCGGCGGCTCCCTCGCTCGACGTGGTCGAACGCCTGCTGGCCCGGCCCGAGCCGGCCATCCCCGTCCTGCTCGGCCTCGACGCCGACTGCCACGTGGTCAGCCAGGCCGTCCAGGCGGCGGGCGGGGCCACGACCCGCGAGCGCCTGGCGGCGGCCCTGCACGATCCCCGGGGCCGCCTGGGCGAGGTGCTCGGCACGCTCGCCGCCCACGGCCTGCTCACCCTCGACGGCCCTTCCGTACGCTCTCCGCACCGTGGCGGGCTGTGGGCGCACCCGTTCGGGCTGGGGAGGCCGCTGCGCGAGCTGGCCGGTGAGCTGAGCGCCGAGATGCTGGCGACGCTGGTGAGCGCGCACGGCGGCCGGGCCAGGGGCCGGCGGGCGGAGCTCGCGGCCGAGGCCGGGCGGCTGCTGGCCGACGGCGCGGCGGTCCGGGCCCGCGCCGCCCGCCTTCCCCGTCAGGCGGCGGGCCTGCTGCGCACGATGGCGGCCGGGCGGCCGGTGCTGGAGAGCGAGCAGGTCTATTTCGGGGCCGGGGTTCGTACGCATCCGGTGCAACGGCTGGTCGAGGCCGGGTTCGTGGTGCGCGACGGGTGGGCGTACGAGATGCCGCGCGAGATCGGTCTCGCGCTGCGCGGCGACGGCTGGCGACCGGCGCTGACCGGGCAGCCCGGCGTTCCCGTGCGTGAGGCAGGGCCGGCCGCCGACGGGGTGGGCGCCGCCCTGCGTGCGCTCGACCTGGTCGAGGCCCTGGTCGAGCTGGCCACCGACACGCCGCTCACCGAGCTGAAGGCGGGCGGCGTCGGCACGCGGGAGCTGCGGCGGGCGGCCAAGGCGCTGGGCGTCACGGAGCAGGAGGTGACGTTGTGGCTCGACGTCGCCCACGCCGCCGCGCTGATCGCCTCCGACGGCGGCGAGCGGCTGACCGGCACCACCCTGGCCGACGACTGGCTCGCCCGCTCCCCCGCCGCCCGCTGGCGGGTGCTCGCCGCCGCCTGGCACGGGCTGCCGCAGGCGGCGACCCACCGGGTGGTGGGGTGCTGCGAGGGGCATCTGGACCCGCTGCCGCCGCCCTACGTGTTCGAGTGCGGGGCGGGGGCGATCCGCCGGGCCGTCCTGGACACGCTCCGCACCCTGCCCGAGGGCGTGGGCGCGGAGGCGTCCGGGCTGATGACGGCCGTCCACTGGCGCACCCGCGCCGCCGCCGAGTCGCCGCCGGCCGCCGAGCCCTTCGTGACGGCCGCCCTCCGCGAGGGCGGCCTCCTCGGCCTCACCACCGACGGCGCCCTCACCCACCTGGGCCGCACCTACCTCGCAACCCCCGGCGCCTCCGGCGGGGAGCCGGAGGAGCTGGCGGCGCTGTTCCCCGTGCCCGCTCTCACCGTCACCCTGCAGAACGACCTGACCGCCATCGTCACCGGCCTTCCCGCGCCCGCCCTGGCCGCCTTCCTCGGCTCGTGTGCCGACCTGGAGTCGCGTGACCGGGCGAGCGTGTGGCGTTTCTCCGAGCGGAGCGTGCGGCGGGCCCTCGACGCGGGCGGCGACGCCGAGTCCCTGCTGGCGGGCCTGGCCCGGCACAGCGCGAAGGACGTTCCGCAGGCCCTGCGCTACCTCGTCGCCGACACGGCGCGCAAGCACGGCACGCTCAAGGTCGCCGCCGCCCCGTCGGTGGTGATCGCCGCCGACGCGGTCACGCTCACCGGGCTGTGCCGCGCGAAGTCGCTGCGCAAGCTCGCCCTCCAGCAGGTCGCGCCCACCGTCGCGCTGTCCGCCCGCCCGCCCGAGGAGACCCTGCGTCTTCTCCGCGAGGCCGGGCAGGCGCCCGTGGCCCTGGCGCCCGACGGGACGATCAGGGCCGAGCCGGCCCGCCGGCCCCGGCTCACCGTCGACGCCGAGCCCGCTCCCGACCCGGCCGCCACGGCCGCCGCCATGCTCAAGGGCACCGCCACGTCCGGCACCGCCGAGGCCCTGGCCCTGGCCGCGATGACCGGCGAGCTGGTCGTCATCGTCTCCCAGCGCCGCGAGCACTACATGGACGACCTCGCGATCGCCGGCGACGCGATCACCGGCTACTGCCACGACTGCGACCGCGGCCACACCTTCGACCGGGCTCGCGTCACCAGGGCGCACCTGCCTTAGGACGAGCGGGGCCGCCAGTCGCCGCGGTTGAGGTCCAGGTTCTCGGGGGTGTGCAGGCGGACCATGACGCGCGCCACGTTCGCCGGCACCCGGTGCGGGGTCAGGAACGACACCGCCACCATCACCACGAACGCGATCGGCACCGTCCACGCCGCGGGCTGGGCCAGCAGCGCCGTCGTGAAGCCGTCGTACGGCGCCCCCGTGATCGTGGCCAGCACCGCGCCACAGGCGAGGCCGCCGCCCACGAGCAGCCCCGCCAGCGCCCCCGTCGTCGTGAGGCGGCGCCACCAGATGCCGAGCACCAGCAGCGGGCAGAACGACGAGGCCGCCACCGCGAAGGCCAGCCCCACCACGTCCGCCACCGGGAGCTGGCGCGCCCACAGCGCCAGGCCCAGCGGCACCACCACGGCCATGAGGGTGGCGATCCTGAACGAGCGCACCCCGCCCTTGAGCAGGTCCTGCGCGATCACCCCTGCCACGGACACGGTCAGCCCGGACGAGGTGGACAGGAACGCCGCGAACGCCCCGGCGGTCAGCAGCGCCGTCAGCAGCTCGCCCAGGGTGCCGCCGATCATCCGGGCGGGCAGCGTCAGCACGACCGTGTCGGTGCGGGTCAGGTCGGGGGCGTAGAGGCGGCCGAGCCAGCCGTACATGGCGGGCAGCAGGTAGAAGGCGCCGAGCAGGGAGAGCACGACGAGCGTCGTACGGCGGGCGGCCCGGCCGTCGGGGTTGGTGTAGAAGCGCACGAGCACGTGCGGCAGCCCCATGGTCCCCAGGAACGTGGCCAGGATCAGCGAGTACGTCGAGTACAGCCCGTACTCCCTGCCCCCGCTGAGCGGCGTCTGCCAGGTGACGGCGTCCGCGACGCTCACCCCGGGCGCGCCGTCCGCGCGCCAGGCCATGAGCAGGAACACCAGCGGCACGGCCAGCGCCGTCAGTTTGAGCCAGTACTGGAACGCCTGCACGAACGTGATCGACCGCATGCCGCCGGACAGCACGTTCACCGCCACGACCAGGGCCACCAGCAGCCCGCCCGCCCACGGGGGCGCGCCGGTGATCTCGCGCAGCACCAGCCCGGCGCTCTGGAACTGCGGCATCAGGTAGAGCCAGCCGATGAGCACGACCAGCACGCTCGCCGTCCTGCGCACGGTCATGGACTCCAGCCGGGCCTCGGCGAAGTCGGGCAGCGTGTACGCCCCGGAGCGCCGCAGCGGCGCGGACACCAGCACCAGCAGCACCAGGTAGCCGCCGGTCCAGCCGACCGGCAGCCACAGCATGTCCACGCCGAACGCGAGGATGAGCCCGGCGACGCCGAGGAAGGAGGCGGCCGACAGGTACTCGCCGCCGATGGCGGAGGCGTTCCAGAGCGGGCTGACCGTGCGGGAGGCGACGTAGAAGTCGGACGTGGTGCGCGAGACGCGGATGCCGAAGGCTCCGATGAGCACGGCCGCCACCACCACGACCAGTACGGCGGTGAGGCTCATCGGCGCTCGACCAGCTCGGCGAAGTGGCGTTCGTTGCGCTCGGCCTGGCGGACGTACAGCCAGGCGCCGAGGACGAAGGCGGGGTAGATGAGCCCGGCGAGCACCGCCCACGGCAGCGGCACGCCGAGCAGCTCGACCTCGCGCAGCTCGGGGATGAGCAGGAACAGCAGCGGCAGGCCGCCGACCACGCAGGCGAGGACGGTGCAGACGAACAGCGCCAGCCGGAACTGGGTGCGCAGCAGGGAGCGCATGTAGACCTCGCCGAGGCCGGTCTGCTCGTCGATCTCGCGGGTGGCCGGATAGCGGGGGCGGCGCGCGGCGGCGGTGCGCGGGCTGGTCACGGCGGTCCGCCGCGCCCGCCGGCCGGGCCGCGGCTCCTCCGGCGGCGTCCCCGGCGTTTCCCCGAGTGTCATTCCGGGCGTCCCTTCCGTGCGCGCCGGACCAGCAGGTCGCGCAGCTCCCGCGTGTGCCTGCGGCTGACCGGGATCTCGGTGCCGGCCACCCGGACCGTGCACCTGCCCGAGTCGATGTGCAGCTCGTCGATGTGTTTGACGGCCACGAGGTGGCTGCGGTGCACCCGGAGGAACCCGGCCGGGGCCCACCGTTCCTCCAGCGTGGCCAGCGGGATGCGGACGAGATGGCTGCCGGCCGCGGTGTGCAGCCGGGCGTAGTCGCCCTGCGCCTCGACGTAGATGACGTCGGCGCTGGAGACGAAGCGGGTCACCCCGCCCAGTTCGACCGGGATCGTGTCGCTCTCGCCGCCGTCGGCGGCGGGCACGTCCGCCGAGACCGCGACGCGCCGGATGGCCTCCGACAGCCGCTCCGGCCGTACCGGCTTGAGCAGGTAGTCCTCGGCCTTGATCTCGAAGGCGTCCACGGCGTGCTCCTCGTACGCCGTCACGAACACCACCCGGGGCGGGTTGGCGAACTGCGACAGCAGCCGCCCGAGCACCACCCCGTCGAGCCCGCGCATGCGGATGTCGAGGAACACCGCGTCGATCGGCCGCCCGTCGGCGATGGCGCGGTCCAGCAGCCGCAGCGCCTGCGCGCCGTCCCGCGCGGTGGCGACCTCGCCGATGCGGGGGTCGGCGCGCAGCAGGTACGACAGGTCTTCGAGGGCGGGCAGCTCGTCGTCGACCGCGAGAACCCGGAGTTGTGCCATAGACAGTGATGAAACCGACAACAAAGATCAAGGTCAACGGGCAGAGACACCCGGGTGATATTTCGGCAACCTGATGTTGACCTTGGTGCCCGCCCCTTCGCCGGTCTCGACGACGAGGCCGTACTCGTCGCCGTAGACCTGGCGCAGCCGCTCGTCGACGTTGGCCAGCCCGACGCCGCCCGCCGGGACGATCTCCCCGGCGAGGATGAGCCGCAGCCGGTCGGGGTCCATGCCGAGGCCGTCGTCCTCGACGCTGATGCGGCACTCGGCCCCGGCGTCCTCGGCGACGATCGTGATCCGGCCGACGCCGTTGCGGCTCTCCAGCCCGTGGCGTACGGCGTTCTCGACCAGCGGCTGCAGGCACAGGAACGGCACGGCGACGGGCAGCACCTCGGGCGCGATGCGGAGGGTGACCTGGAGCTGGTCGCCGAACCTGGCCCGCTCCAGGATCAGGTAGCGGTCGATGGAGCGCAGTTCCTCGGCGAGGGTGGTGAACTCGCCGTGCCGGCGGAAGGAGTAGCGGGTGAAGTCGGCGAACTCCAGCAGCAGCTCCCTGGCCCGCTCCGGGTCGGTGCGGACGAAGGAGGCGATGGTGGTGAGCGAGTTGTAGATGAAGTGGGGGGAGATCTGCGCCCGCAGCGCGCGCACCTCGGCCTCCATGAGCCGGGTGCGCGAGCGGTCGAGCTCGGCCAGTTCGAGCTGGGAGTCCACCCAGCCGGCGACCTCCTGGGCGGCGCGGACCAGCCCGGCCGAGGCGCTCTGGCTGTAGGCGATGAGCGCGCCGACCACCCGGTCGTCGGTGGTGAGCGGCACCACGACGGCCTGCCTGATCGGGCATTCGAGCAGGTCGCAATCGAGGGTGAGCACCTGGATGCGGCCGTCCTCCAGGGTGGCGGTGGCGTGCTCGAAGGCGTGCTCGGCGTGGTGGTCGTCGCCCTCGCCGTCGTAGACGAGCAGCCGCTCGGCGTCGGCGATGGCCAGGGCGGGCGAGTTGAGCAGGGCGCGCAGGTGCCGGGAGGCGCGCTCGGCGCCGTCCTCGGTGAGCCCGGCGCGCAGCGGCGGCGCGGCCAGCGAGGCGGTGTGCAGGGTCTCGAACGTGGCCCGCTCGGCCGGGCTGGTGCCCAGCTCGCGGCGGCCCCGGAGCACGCGCCAGAGCACGATCGCGGGCACGCCCACGAGCACGGCGACCACGGCGCTGCCGACGACGTACTCCACGCGGCCGAAGCCTAGCCGAGGCCGGAGCCCGAACACACAGGGCCCACGCTCACCGGACGGTCCGGCGGCTCAGAGCGCCGCCGCGACGCGGGCGGCGTACGACTCGGCCTCCTCGGCGGAGTCGTATTTGGTGCGGGGCCAGAAGAAGCCGCGCAGACCGTCCTTGCGGTGCCGGGGCACCACGTGCACGTGCAGGTGGGGGACGCTCTGGCTGATGCGGTTGTTCATGGCGACGAACGTGCCCCCGGCCTCCAGCCCCTCCTCCACGGCCCGCGCCAGGGCCTGCACCCGGGTGAAGAACGGCCCGACGTCGCCGAGGTCGGCCAGCGTCTCGGCGTGGACGCGCGGCACGACCAGCACGTGGCCCTTGAAGACCGGCCGGGCGTCGAGGAAGGCGACCGCCACGTCGTCGGCGTGCACGAGGTGAGCGGGCCGCTCGCCCGCGATGATCTCGCAGAACAGGTCTGTGCTCACGGTCCGACCCTATCGGCTCGACATTTGGCGACAGGTCGTTGCTATCTTAGGGACATGGTGTCGCTAAACGAGCGGACCCGGCAGAGCTGGCTCCCCCTCTTCGTGCTCGGCGTCGGCATGTCGATGATCATCATCGACGCGACGATCGTGAACGTGGCCGTCCCCGCGATCATGGCCGACCTGTCCTTGTCGGCGACCGACGTCGAGTGGGTCAACTCGATCTACTCGCTCACCTTCGCCGCCCTGCTGGTCCCGCTCAGCCGCACCGGCGACGCGCACGGCCGCCGGCGCATGTTCGCCTCGGGCCTGGTCGTGTTCCTGGTGGCCAGCGTGCTCGCGGCCCTGGCGGGCAGCGGCGCGCTGCTCATCGGCGCCCGCGTGCTCCAGGGCGTCGGCGCGTCGATGGTGGTGCCGATGACGCTGGCCGTCATCAACGCCCTCTACGTCGGGCCGCGCCGCACGATCGCCTTCGCCGTCTGGGGCTCGGTCATCGGCGGCATGGCCGCGCTCGGCCCGCTGCTCGGCGGCTGGCTGGTGACCGGCCACGGCTGGCGCTGGGCGTTCTGGGTGAACCTGCCCATCGGCCTGCTCGTGCTGCTCGGCACGCTCAAGGTGCCGGAGTCCAAGGACCCGGACGCCCGTGGCTGGGACGTGCCCGGCGTGCTGCTGTCCGTCATCGGCACCTCGGCGCTGGTGTTCGGGCTCATCGAGGGCCAGCGCTACGGCTGGTTCGCCCCGGCCGAGGGGCACCCGATCTCGCCCATCCCGTTCGCGTTCGCGCTGGCGGCGCTGGCGCTCACGGCGTTCACGCTGGTCGAGCGGGCGCGGGCGCGGGCCGGCCGGCCGGTGATCCTGGACCTGTCGCTGCTCGCCATCCCCTCCTTCCGTTACGGCTGCCTCACCGCGATGATCGTCACGCTCGGCGAGTTCGGCATGATCCTGGTGCTGCCGCTGTTCCTGCAGTCGGCGATGGCGTTCACCGCGTTCGAGGCCGGCCTGGTCATCGCCTCGCTGGCGCTCGGGACGTTCCTGGCCGGCGGCGTGGTGCCGAAGCTCCGGCTGACCCCGCGCCTCATCGTCCGGCTCGGCCTGGCCCTGGAGGCCGTCGGCGCGATCGCGGTCGGCCTGTCGGTCTCCCCGTCGCTCGGCCACTGGACGCTGGTGCCCTGGCTCGTCCTCTACGGCGTCGGCGTCGGCTTCGCCTCGGCCCAGCTCCCGAACCTCACGCTGGCCCAGGTGCCGCCCCGGCAGTCCGGCGTCGCCTCCGGCCTGCAGAGCGCGATCCGCCAGCTCGGCGCCGCGATCGGCATCGCCGTGCTCGGCTCGGTGCTGGTGACCGGCCTCGGCTCGGCCATGGCCGACCGCCTGCCCGCCGACCCGGCGCTCGGCAAGGCCGTGCGCGACAGCGCGGGCGCCGCCGTCGCAATGATCAAGGACCCGGCCAGGCACGCCGCCGCGGTCGCCGCGGCCGCCGACGCCACCCGCCGGGTGACCGTCTTCACCGGGCTCGTGCTGTTCGGCGGGGTCGGGGTGACGCTGCTGCTGCCCGATACTGGGGTGGGACGACGCGAGGAGGAGTGAGACAGCGGTGCCGAGGATCAGCGCGGCCACGGTGGCCGACCATCGGGCGGGCCGGCACGCCGCGCTGCTGGCGGCGGCGATGGAGATCCTGGCCGCCGAGGGCGCGGCCGGGCTCACCCCGGCCGCCGTCGGGGCCCGGGTCGGGCTGGCCCGCTCCAGCGTCTACCGCTACTTCTCCTCAACCGCCGACATCCTCGCCCAGCTCGTCGAGGACGCGATCCCGCGCTGGGCCGGCCGGCTGGCGAGCGCGGCGGCGACCGGCGACGACCTGGAGACCCGGGTGCGCGCCTACGGCACGGTGACGCTGTCGTTCGCCGCGCATCCCGACTACGCGCTGCTGCGCGCCCTGAGCGCCGTGGACCTGCCGCCCGACTGCCGCGACCGGCTCGACCAGCTCCACGAGACGATGATCGGCCCGCTGCGCGAGGTCCTGGCCGAGGCCGGGCACGACGACCCCGGCCTCGTGGCCCACCTGGGCTGGAACGTGCTCGGCGAGGGCCTGCGCCGGCTCGCCGCCGGCCCGGCCGACCCCGCCGCCGTCACCCGGACGGTGCTGGAGGTGCTGGTCCGCGGGATGTCGCCGGGCCCTCCTTCGTCACCGTGAGCGTGAAGACGGCCTCGCCCGACTCGCTGCGGCTCTGCTCGCTCTCCGGCGTCCCGCCGGTGCCGCAGCGCCAGCAGTCGTACAGCCTGACCTCGGTGGTGCCCGGCTGCTTGGCGTTGAACACGAAGTAGGTGGTGCCGCCCCCGCCGACCTGGTCGCCGTCGCCCTCGTGCTCCTGGCTGATGAACGACACCACCTTCGTGTCCGGCAGGGCCTTCAGCGACCAGCTGTCGCCCACCGACGCGTTGCCGGTCACCGCCAGCGAGAAGCGCTGCCCGCTGCGCAGCTCCACCGGCACGGTGGCGCCCTTGGCGCCCTTGACCACCGTGCCGAGGTCGCTCACCGCCGAGCCGGCCCCGCAACCGCCGCAGGCGGCGAGCAGCAGCAGGCCGAGCCCGGCGGCGGCCGTTCGAAGTGTCATTCCGGCAGGCTATCGGCCTTCGGCTCGTCGCGTGGCACGGCGTACGGCTCCCGCTCGGCCGGGCGGCCCCCGGCGATCGCGCGCTGCCGGATCAGCTCGGCGTCGAACTCCGCGCCGAGCAGCAGCGCCATGTTCGACAGCCACAGCCAGACCAGGAACACCACGATCCCGGCCAGCGCGCCGTACGTCTTGCTGTAGGACGCGAAGTTGGCGACGTACAGGGCGAACCCGCCGGAGACGATCACCCACAGCACGATCGCGAGGATGCTGCCCGGCGAGATCCAGCGCAGGCCGGGCTGGCGCACGTTCGGCGCGGCCCAGTACAGCAGCATGATCAGCCCGGCGGCGACCAGCACCATGAGCGGCCATTTGAGGATGTCCCAGGCGAGCACGGCCGCCTCGCCGAGACCGAGCGCGCGGCCGAGCGCCGCCGCGAGGTCGCCGGTGAGGGTGACGGCGATCGCGCCGACCGCCAGCAGCACGGTGGCCAGCAGGGTGAGGCCGATCCGCAGCGGGGTCGTCTTCCAGAACGGGCGGCCCTCGTCGATGTCGTAGATCGTGTTGCCGGCCCGGATGAAGGCCGCGATGTAGCCGGAGGCCGACCACAGGGCGACCACCAGGCCGACGATCGCCACGGCGCTCGCGGCGCCCGCGCCGTTCTGCGCCGCCTGGATGCTCGTCACCATCAGGTCGCGCACCTCGGCGGGCACCAGCACCATGACGCCGGAGAGCTGGGCCGCGGCGTCGCCCCGCCCCAGCAGCCCGAACACCGACACCAGCACGATCAGCGCGGGGAAGATCGACAGGACCGCGTAGTAGGTGAGCCCGGCGGCGAGGTCCTGAAGACGGTCGTTCTTGAACTCGATGATCGTCCGCTTCAGCACCGTCCACCAGGCCCGGCGGGGGAATTCGCCCGGGCCGTCGGGCACTCCGGCGGCCCGTTCCGAGGCGTCTCTGGAAACCGTCACCTACCTGCTCCCGAGTCCCATCAGGCGACGGCGCGCGGGACGACCCGTCAGGCGTCCCTTGACGACGGCGCCCTTGATGACGCCGCCCCTCGTCACGCGGCCGCTCGTCAGGCGGGCCTTCACGCGGCCCGCCGCGTCGCCCCGCACCACGCGCTCCACGAACGTGCGGCGCGCGGTCATGCGGCGCCGCGCCATCCGCCGTACGACGAGGACGGCCACGGCCCCGGCGGCCACGGCGACGAGCAGCGCGGGACGCCGCCTCGCCTCCACGGCGACGGCCTTCATCTGCTCGGGCGTGTGCTCGCCGACCTGACCGGCCATCTCGGAGGTCCTGTCCTTGATCACGACGGCGGCCTCGGAGGCGCGGGCCCTGACCGTTCCCGCGGCCTCGGACGCCCGCTCCTTCGCCACGCCCGCGGTCTCGGCCGCCCGCTCCCTCGCGACCGCGGCAGCCACTCCGGCGCGGTCCCTGGCCACCCCCGCGGCCTCGGCGGCGCGGGCCCTGAACGCCCCGGCGGCCTCGGCCGCCCGGCCCTTGGCCACCTCGGCGGCGTGGCTCGCCCTGGACTTCACGTCGGCCTTGTCCGCCAGCGCGCTGACCGTGCGGCCCAGCTGCTCGCGGGTCTCCTCGATGTCCCTGCGCACGGCGGCTCTTCCGTCGTCCTCGTCCTCGTCGGCGGCGCGCCTCCGGGTGCCGTGGGCGCGTTCGGCCCGGTGCACCTCGCGCATGGAACGTTCCTCCGTGCGCAGGCTCTCGACGGCCTCGGCCCGCTCGTCCCTGATGGGCCCTTCCGGGACGAAGGTCTCGTGGCCCTCCCGCGCGGCCTCCGCCCGCCTGGCGTTCTCCGTCGCGCCCGGCCTGGTGGGAGGCACGTTGACGGACTCAGGCTCGGTGGGGGCGCCCACGGTGGCCCGGTGCGCGCCCACGTCGCCGGCGTGCTGCTCGCTGTATCCGGGATCCGTCTCGCTCATCGATGTGCCCTCTCCTTGACCATGTCGATGTCGGCCTTGACGCTCGCGATGGTCTCCTCGGGGACCGGCGGCGTGGCCCGTTGCACCTGGTTCTTGCCGACCAGGCCCAGGACGGCGGCGACGACGAGCAGGACGACGCCCACGACGGCGGCCGCGACCCACGCGGGCATGGCCAGGGCGAGGAGCAGGATGACGGCGGCCACCAGCGCGGCGGCGCCGAAGAAGGCGGCCGTTCCGGCCGCCCCGAACAGGCCCGCGCCGAAGCCGGCGCGCTTGCCCTTCGCGGTGAGTTCCATCCTGGCCAGGCGGAGTTCGTCCTTGACCAGCCGGGAGACCTGTTCGGAAAGGTCACTGACCAGTTTCTGGGTGTCGCTCACGATCGTTCGCCTCCTCCGTCCGAGTGAGGCGACTACCCAGGCACTTGGCCTTCTATCACGCGCTATTTCCGCCTGGCGGACTTCAGCACGAGGTCAAGGACCTTCAGCACGGGATCCTTGGGCGTGTCACACCAGTTGTCGGGCTGCTTCGGCTTGCTCCACGGAGACGGCAGCTCGCACGACGGAGCCTGCGGCTTGGGTCGTTCACACCACGATCCGGGATTACTGGTCATATTTCCACTTTACGCTTTCAGGGGCCGCTTATATAAGCGCGAACGATTTCCCTGACGGGCGACGGTAATCTGCCCTGGTGCTGGTCGTACACGGGGTCTGGACGGAGGACGGGCTCGCCTTCTGGGCGGAGGACGTTGAGGGCGGCGGGCCGGCGGCACGGGCGGGCCGCGGCCCCCGCCCCCATCCCTTCGCCGCCCCGGCCGCCGCCGTCGCCGCCGCGCTCGGCCTGGACGAGCCCGCCGAGCGGACGCTGGAGCTGCTGCTCCCCGGCTCGGCCGCGGAGCCGTCGCCGTCGCCGGAGACCGGGCGGCTGGCCGAGGCCACCCGGCCCCGGCTGCGGCCGTGGCGGGTGCCGGCCGTCGTCCCGCCCGCCGCCACGGCGCTGCGCCTGCTCGCCGGACGGCCGGAGACGGCGACCCTGCGCCACTGGGCGGCGGTCGCCGACCTCGCCCGCGACCTCGTACGGCGAGGCCGCGTCCTGCCCCAGCTCGCCCTGGAGCCGGGCGGGGCGCGGGCCGTGTGGCGGCCGGTGGTCAACGGGGCCGACGGCGGCTACTTCCGCGAGCTGGCCCTCGCCATGCCGCCCGCCTGCCGGACCGCCGCCGCCGAGCGGCCGTCCGCCGGCGTGCTGCGCGCCGCCCTGGAGACGTTCGCGGACGCACTGGTCCGGCAGGCGCTCACCGAGCCGCTGGTCGCCCGCCCCGCCACCCCCCGTGACCGCTGGCTGGCGGCGCTGACCGGCCCCGACCCGTCCTGCCCCGACGTCCCCGAGCTGCGCGCCGAGCTGACCGCCTGGCACGACGCCGCCGCGACAGCCGAGGGCGCGGCCCGCGTGTGCTTCCGCCTCATGGAGCCCGCAGCGGACCCCGCGGGCGACGGGGCGGACGCCTGGCGGGTCGAGCTGGCCTTGCAGGCCGCCGACGACCCCAGCCTGTACGTCCCCGCCGCCGCCCTCTGGGCCGGAGAGCGCGCCCCCGGTCTGCCCCCGGCCCCCGAACGCGAGCTGCTGACCGGCCTCGGCCGCGCCGTCCGGCTCTACCCCGAGCTGGAGCGCGCCCTGCGGGTGCCGGAGCCGGCCGAGCTGGCCCTGGACACCGCGGGCGCGTTCGGGTTCCTGCGCCAGGCCGCGCCGCTGCTCCAGGCGGCCGGGTTCGGCGTGCAGCTCCCCCGCTGGGCGGGCCGCGCGAGGCTCGGGCTCAAGCTGACGACCAGGACCAAGACGCAGACCGCGGCCGTGAGCCAGGGGTTCGGCATGCGGGAGCTGGTCGACTTCCGCGTCGACCTGGCGGTGGGCGACGAGACGATCAGCGAGGAGGAGCTGGCCGAGCTGGCCCGGCTGAAGGTGCCGCTGGTCCGCGTACGCGGCCAGTGGGTGGAGCTGGACGACCGGCAGCTCAAGGCGGCCCTCCGCGCCGTGGAGGGCGCCCGCGCGGGCGAGGCGGCGGCGGGCGAGATCCTGGAGCTGGTGGCCCGGCACGACGGCGAGCTGCCGCTGCTGGAGGTGGACGCCGACGGCGCGCTCGGCGACCTGCTGTCCGGCCAGGCCGAGCGGCGGCTGCGGCCGATCGCCACGCCTCCGGGCCTGGACGCGGTGCTGCGCCCCTACCAGGAGCGCGGCCTCGCGTGGCTGAGCTTCCTGTCGGAGCTGGGCCTCGGCGGGGTGCTGGCCGACGACATGGGGCTGGGCAAGACCGTCACCACGCTCGCGCTGCTGGTCCACGAGGGCCGCGAACGAAAGGGGCCGCCGACGCTGCTGGTGTGCCCGATGTCGCTGATCGGCAACTGGCAGCGCGAGGCGGCCAGGTTCGCGCCGGGCCTGCGCGTCTACGTCCACCACGGGTCCGCCCGCGACGCCGCGCTCGTCGGGGACGCCGACCTGGTGATCACCACGTACGGCACCGCCCACCGCGACCTGGAGACGCTGAAGCGGCACGAGTGGCGCCGGGTGGTGTGCGACGAGGCCCAGGCCATCAAGAACAGCGGCACCCTGCAGGCCCGGGCCGTCCGCGCGATCCCGGCCGCCACCCGCCTGGCCCTCACGGGCACGCCGGTCGAGAACCACCTGGCCGAGCTCTGGTCGATCATGGAGTTCGCCAACCCGGGGCTGCTGGGGCCGCGCTCGCGGTTCCGTACGCGCTTCCAGGAGCCCATCGAGGCCCGGCAGGACGAGGAGGCCGCGCACGCGCTGCGGCGGGCGACCGGCCCGTTCATCCTGCGCCGGCTGAAGACCGACCGGTCCATCATCACCGACCTGCCGGAGAAGATGGAGGTCAAGGAGTGGTGCCCGCTCACGACCGAGCAGGCGAGCCTCTACCAGGCGGTCGTGGACGACATGCTGGCGAAGATCGACGACAGCGAGGGCATCGAGCGGCGCGGCCTGGTCCTCGCCACCATGGCCAAGCTCAAGCAGGTCTGCAACCATCCGGCCCACCTGCTGAAGGACGGCTCCCGCCTGGCGGGCCGCTCGGGCAAGCTGGCCCGGCTGGAGCAGCTCGGCGAGGAGATCCTGGCCGAGGGCGAGAAGGCGCTGGTGTTCACCCAGTACGCCGAGTTCGGCGGCCTGCTCCAGCCCTACCTGGAGCGGCGGCTGGAACGCCCGGTGCTGCTGCTGCACGGCGGCCTGCCGAAGAAGACCCGCGACCGCCTGGTGGACCGGTTCCAGAACGACCCCGAGCCGATGTTGTTCGTGCTGTCGCTCAAGGCGGCCGGCGTCGGGCTCAACCTGACGGCGGCCAACCACGTCGTGCACGTGGACCGCTGGTGGAACCCGGCCGTCGAGGACCAGGCCACCGACCGGGCCTTCCGCATCGGGCAGCGCAAGAACGTACAGGTGCGCAAGCTGATCTGCGCGGGCACCCTGGAGGAGCGCGTGGACGAGATGATCGAGCGCAAGAAGGCCCTGGCCGAGCGGGTGGTGGGCACCGGCGAGGAGTGGCTGACCGACCTGTCCACCAGCGAGCTGCGCGAGGTGTTCAGCCTCACGGGCGGCGCGGCGGAGGCGAGCTGAGATGGCCTGGTTCGACGACCACGACCACCGCGGCCCGATCCGGGTCGAGGGCGGGCTGCGGGCCCGCTCGAAGCGCGGCTCCATCGGCTCCACCTGGTGGTCGCGGCGCTTCATCGACATCCTGGAGCGCGTCTGTGACAAGGGCCGGCTGACCCGCGGCCGGGCCTACGCCCGCCAGGGCCAGGTCCTGTCGATCGACCTGGCCGCCGGGGAGGTCAGGGCGGCCGTGCAGGGCTCGCGGCCCGAGCCGTACGACGTGGTGATCAGGATCGAGGCGTTCGGCGAGCGCCGGTGGGCCGAGCTGGAGGAGGCCATCGCGGCGCAGGCCGTGCACCGGGCCCGGCTGCTGGCCGGGGAGATGCCGCCGGAGATCGAGGAGCTGTTCGCGGCGGCGGGGGCCGACCTGTTCCCGCGCGACCTGGACATGGACTGCTCGTGCCCCGACTGGGGTTTCCCGTGCAAGCACCTGTCGGCGGTGCTCTATCTGCTGGCCGAGGCGTTCGACGACGACCCGTTCCTGGTGCTGGCCTGGCGCGGGCGCACCCGCGAGCAGCTGCTGGGGTCGCTGGCCGCCGACGAGGGCTCCGGCGTGCCCGAGGTCGTGGACGTGCCGTTCGCCGAGCGGCTGGCCGACTTCTACGCCCCCGGAGCCACCGCCCATCCGCCCGAGCGCCGGCCGGCCGCCTCCCCGGCCCTGCTGCTGCGGGTCTTCCCGCCGCCCGGCGACCTGGGCCGCGTGCTCGCCCCCGCCTACGAGCGGCTGGGTAAGCGGCTGGGCGAACGGCTGGGTGACGGCCCGGCCTGACGCCCGGCGCGGGCGGTCAGCGGTCCTCGAAGGAGTCGGGCACCATCACGCGCACCCCGTTGGGCACCACGCGCAGCCTGATCGGGGTGCGCAGCCGCACCTCGCCGTCCACGTCGGCGGCCATCGGCGGATCGGTCTCCAGCAGCATCTCCCGGCCGACCACGAACGGCCCGCCCGCGAGGCTGCGCCAGCGGCCGGTGGTGGCCCGCAGCAGGGTCTCGCCGAGCAAGCGGAGCTTCTTGCCCGAGCCGAGCTGGTAGGCCACCAGCGTGCCGTTGTCGATGCTGATGTCCCTGGCCACCTGCCAGCCGCCGTGGAAGCGGCCGTTGGCGATGTTGAGCTGGTGGGTGAGCAGCTCGTGGCGCTGGCCCTCGACGGTGATGAAGGCGCGGAAGGGCCGGTGGCCGGGCAGGATCGTCAGCGCCGTCAGCGGGTAGGCGGGCCGGCCGAGCAGGCGCTTGAGCCACGGCTTGACCGTGCCCGCGACCTCCACCGACACGCCGAAGCTGGCCAGGTTGGCGAACGGCCGGTCGTCGGCCATGCCGAGGTCGATGTCGGCCACCTTGCCGGTGGCGAAGACCCGGATCGCCCCGGCCAGGTCGAGCGGCAGGCCGAGGCTGCGGGCGAAGTTGTTGGTGGTGCCGAGCGGCAGCACGCCGAGCGCCACGTCGCGGTGCGCCACGTGGCGCACGGCCGAGGAGAGGGTGCCGTCGCCGCCGCCCACGATGAGCAGGTCGGGGTCGGTCGCGAGCGCGGTGTCGAGCAGCTCGCGCAGGCGCTTGGGGTTGTAGACCGACAGCTCGACCAGGGGCTCGAAGCCCGACTCGTGGAGCTGCTCGATGACCTCGAAGTAGTGGCGGCGGCCCCGGCGCGAGCGAGTGTTGACCACCACGGCCACCCGGCGATCCCGCTGGATCGCCGCGGTGTGCTCGGCTTTGGTGCGCAAGTCGCTCATGGTCACTTATGGTAGGGCCGCCGGGAGGCCCCGGCGGCCCGCGAATTACTTCTTCGATCTACTTCTTCGGCGGGACAACCTGGACGATCGCGCCCAGGTTGCCCGGCAGCGGGCTGATCAGCTTGAACTGCACGCCGAGCGCCTTGCCCTCGTCACCGGGGTTGCCGGTGCCGAGCACCGAGCCGGCGACCGCCTGGCCGTACAGCTCGGGGGCGGGGGTGCCGTCCGCGTGCACCGCGCGGGTGCTGTAGGACTGGTCGCCCTTCGACGGCACGACCACCGAGGCGTCGAAGTCGCGGTAGGCGAGGGCGCCGTTGAGCAGCTCGATGCCCGGGTACCACGTCTTGGCGTCGGTGAAGGCGGTCACGCCCTTCTGCGCGGGGAAGTCCGTGCAGTAGGTGCTGAACGGCTCGTTCGCCGCCTCGATGCACTCCTTGAAGGGGTACGTCTTGCCGAACCCGAACGCCGCGTTCGACGTCTGCACGCGCCCCTGCAGGTTCTTGTTGGCCGTCGGGTCCTTCTCAGCCGCGACCCCGGTGCGGCGCAGCGGCTCGAAGTGGGAGTCCACGACCAGCAGGCTGCCCTTGGGGCCGAGGCTCGGCGGGAGGCGCAGGTTGTTGCCGACGGAGTTGTTGGTGTAGGTCGAGTCGCGGTACCACACCAGCAGGCCGGGCGCGTTGTACTTCACCTTCTGCACCTTCCACGACCCGTCGCGGCTGTAGTCGGTGTCGTAGGTGTAGGCCAGGCCGTTGTCGAAGCCGTCGAAGTTGCGCCACTCGGCGAGGTAGAAGCGCTGCACCTCGCGCTCGCCGTTGTTGCGGGTCCAGCCCTGGCCGCTCGTGTTGGTGAAGGTGCCGCCGGTGGCCTTCCAGCCGTTGTCGCCGCCCTCGACGTCGTCGCTCCAGACGGTCTCGCCGCCGTTGGTGAGCGCGAAGTCGTCGACGTGCCAGCCGCGCGGGGTGAAGGCCGCGTCGGTGTTGTACGTCAGGCGGAACTTGACGGTCTGCCCGGCGAACGCCGTCAGGTCGACGTAGTCGTGCCGCCACTGCTCGCCGGTGTCACCGGTGATGCCGTACTTCTTGCCGCCGAACGTCTTGAGGTTCTTGTTCGGGTCCGGGTAGCCGTCGGGCGTGGTGACCTCGTTGCCGGCCTCGTCGTACATCTTCTGCTGCGCCCAGGTCTGACCGCCGTCGGTCGAGACCTCGACGAAGCCGAAGTCCCAGTCCTGCTCGATCTCGTAGTTGTTCCACATCCACAGCCGGACGTCGGAGCCGGACGGGACGGGCAGGTCACGGGTGAGGGTGACGTTGGCCCACTCCTGGTCGAGGTTGGTCCACCAGGCGTTGGAGCCGCTGTGCGGGGTGACCATCTCCAGCGGCTCCGAGGCCAGGTTGACCCGGACGCCGTCGGCGGTCAGCTTGGGCGTGCGCGAGGACTGGCCGACGGTGACGAGCTTGGCCGCGTCGCCGGGGTCGAACGTCTTCGGGTTCGCCCAGCCGAGCACCCACTTGTCCCAGAGGCCCATGTGCGCCGGCATCGACTGGAAGATCGGGCCGGAGTGCGAGCCGCTGGACATCAGGTCCCAGAAGTCGACCGCGGAGCTGGCCGAGCCCGAGGTGTCGTACAGGTCGGGCAGGCCGAGGTCGTGGCCGTACTCGTGGGCGAAGACGCCGACGCCGGAGTCCTCGGGCTGCACGATGTAGTTGGAGATCTTCTTGTTGGTGCCGGGGACGGTGTAGCCGCCGGCGACCGCGCTGGAGTGGGCCCAGATGGCGTAGGTGCCCTCGGCGCCGCCGTCGGAGGACTTGTCCTTGCCGGCGTGCACGAGCACCAGGTGGTCGATGACGCCGTCCGGCTCCTGGAAGTTGCCGTCGCCGTCGGCGTCGGAGATGTCCTCGACGTCGTAGTCGGCCCACGGGAAGTCCGGCTGGGCCTGGGCGAGGGCGTTGACCGAGTCGATGGCGAGCTGCTGCGCGCCGACCTCGTTGCTCGGGTGGCCGGACATGTCCTGGGGCGCGCCGCCGCAGGCCGCGGCGCCGTAGTACGCCTCGGAGTGCGGGACCTTGATCCAGCCGACCGCGGAGCCGGTCACCGAGTAGGCGCCCTTGGACATCTCCTCGTACATCTTCTTCATCGTGAAGCCGGAGATGTCGATGCCGGGCTTGCCGTCGCGCGGGTCCTTGAGGTCCTTGCGCACGCGCTCGGTGATGCCCTTGTCGCTGTAGAGCATCTTGTTGAAGTGCTCGGTGCTGAAGTCCTTGACCCAGAAGGAGTTGTTGTCCAGGTGGGGCAGGGTGGCCGGGTCGGGGATGTTGTTGTGCAGCGGGCCGTTCTTCAGGGTGCCCGGCGGCTCGACGACGCAGTCGTCCGGGGCGCTGTTGACGGTCCGCAGCCGGTTGAAGCCGGAGAAGTCGTCGTTGGCCTGCTCGTTGAACTCGACGAGGACGGTCAGGAGCTTGGCCGTGCGGGTCTGCTTGCTGTTCTTGAAGATCCACTCGGCCGGGTTGCGGCCGGTTCGCAGTGCCTCCCGCTCCCGTGCGGCGAGAATGCGCCCGGCGGCCGGGTTACCGCTGCTGAACTTCCGGTCGTACTTCTGCGCCGGGGTCAGCGAGCGGGCCTTCTGGTCGGCGAGGCCCGGCTCCCGCGGCTCCCTCTCGACGGCAGGCGGGGCGTAGTTGATGTAGTGGTCCGCGGCCGTGGGCTCGTAGTGGGCGACCGAGGCCGCCTGAGCGGTGGGCACGGACAGGGCGGCGCCAAGCAGGGCGACCGCCGGAAAAGCTGCCAATAAGCGCTTAGTGCTGGGCACCAGGAACCCTTTCTGCCCGGGATCTCCGGGCGAATGGCCATAGGGCATGCAATGCCGGACGCTAGAGCTTTAATCAACGAATCGTAAAGTGCGTTGTTGAAACGTGACCAAAACACCACAATCGGAACATCAACGCTGTGGTGATCAGGTGGGAACGGGGGTTCTGCGGGGTCAGCCCTCTGTGTCCTCGCCCGGCTCCCGCTTCTCCCCCTCACGGGGGTAGTGCAGGTCGAACGCGGGCCGTTCGGAGCGGATGGGCGGGATCGCGGTGAAGTTGTGCCGGGGCGGCGGGCAGGAGGTGGCCCACTCCAGGGAGTTGGCGTACCCCCAGGGGTCGTCGAGCGTGACCTTGGGCGCCCTGCGTGCCGTCCTCCACACGTTCCAGAGGAACGGCAGCGTGGAGACGCCCAGCAGGAACGCCCCCACGGACGAGACCTCGTTGAGCGCGGTGAACCCGTCGCCGGGGCTGTAGTCGGCGTAGCGGCGGGGCATGCCGATCTGCCCCAGCCAGTGCTGCACCAGGAACGTGGTGTGGAAGCCGACGAACAGCAGCCAGAAGTGCAGCCGCCCGAGCCGGTCGTCCAGCATCCGCCCGGTCATCTTCGGCCACCAGAAGTAGAATCCGGCGAACATCGCGAACACCACCGTGCCGAAGACCACGTAGTGGAAGTGCGCCACCACGAAGTAGGTGTCGCTGATGTGGAAGTCGAGCGGCGGCGAGGCCAGGATGACGCCGGTGAGCCCGCCGAGCAGGAACGTCACGAGGAAGCCCACCGCGAACAGCATCGGCGACTCGAAGCTCAGATGACCCCGCCACATCGTGCCGATCCAGTTGAAGAACTTCACACCCGTCGGCACCGCGATGAGGAACGTCATGAACGAGAAGAACGGCAGCAACACCTGCCCGGTCGGGAACATGTGGTGCGCCCACACGGTCATCGACAGCCCGGCGATCGCGATCGTCGCCCCGACCAGCCCCATGTAGCCGAAGATGGGCTTGCGGCTGAAGACCGGGAGCACCTCGGTGATGATCCCGAAGAACGGCAGCGCGATGATGTAGACCTCGGGATGGCCGAAGAACCAGAACAGGTGCTGCCAGAGCAGCGGGCCGCCGTTGTCGGCCACGAAGACCTGGGTGCCGAGCTTGCGGTCCGACTCCAGCACCAGCAGCGCGGCGGCCAGCACCGGGAACGCCATGAGCACGAGCATGCTGGTCAGTAGCACGTTCCAGGTGAAGATCGGCATCCGGAACATCGTCATGCCGGGCGCCCGCATGCCGATGATCGTGGAGATGAAGTTCACCGCGCCGAGGATCGTGCCGAGGCCGGACAGCGCCAGCCCCATGATCCACAGGTCGCCGCCCACCTGCGGCGAGAACGTGGCCGACGCCAGCGGCGTGTACGCGAACCACCCGAAGTCGGCCGCCCCGCCGGGCGCGAAGAACCCGGCCACCGCGATGATCCCGCCGAACAGGAACAGCCAGTACGCCACCGCGTTCAGCCGGGGGAAGGCCACGTCGGGCGCGCCGATCTGCAGCGGCATCACCACGTTCGCGAAGCCCGCGAACAGCGGCGTGGCGAACAGCAGCAGCATGATCGTGCCGTGCATGGTGAACAGCTGGTTGTAGAACTGCTGGTTCACCAGCTGCATGCCGGGCTGGGCCAGCTCGGCCCGCATCACCATGGCCATGACCCCGGCCACGAGGAAGAACGCGAACGAGGTGATCAGGTAGAGATAGCCGATGACCTTGTGGTCCGTCGTCGACAGCCACGACGCGATCACCGTGCCGGTGCGGCGGCGCCTGACCTGCTCGATCGAGGTCTCGCGGACGGTCGTCATCGGCTGCTCCCTCCGGTGTGGAGTGGGGATGCCCCCGATCCCCCCATTGCACGCCATGGACGGCCGCTCGTGAAGCCGTTGGCCGACATTCGCCCCCGGCGACTTCGCACGCCGCCGATTCTTCTATCCTTGGGCGGGCACCGATCCGATCCGGAGGAGAGACTTCTCGTGACCGCACAGCGTGACTACGACGCCCTCGTCCAGCGTGGGCTCTCGCTCGACCTCACCCGGGGCAAGCCGTCACCGCGCCAGCTCGACCTCTCCGACGATCTGCTCAAACTGCCCACGAGCTACCGCGCGGCCGACGGCACCGACGGCCGCAACTACGGCAACCTCCAGGGTCTCGCCGAGCTGCGCGAGCTGTTCGCGCCGCTGCTGCAGGTGCCGGCCGGGCAGCTCGTCGTGGGCGGCAACGCCAGCCTCGCGCTCATGCACGACACCGTGGTGCACGCGCTGCTCAGCCCGGTGCCCGGCGCGGCCCGGCGGTGGGTGGAGGAGCCCGAGATCACGTTCCTGTGCCCGGTGCCCGGCTACGACCGGCACTTCACGATCTGCGAGCGCCTCGGCATCAAGATGGTGCCGGTGCCGATGACCGCCGACGGCCCCGACATGGACGTGGTCGAGCGCCTGGTCGCCGCCGACGCGAGCGTCAAGGGCATGTGGTGCGTGCCGAAGTACAGCAACCCGACCGGCGTCGTCTACAGCGACGAGACCGTCAGGCGCCTCGCCGCGATGCCCGCTGCGGCGCCCGACTTCCGCATCTTCTGGGACAACGCCTACGCGGTGCACCACCTCACCGACACCCCGGTCGAGCTGGCCGACCTGCTCGCGCTGGCCGCCGAGGCGGGCAACCCCGACCGGGTGTTCGTCTACGCCTCCACGTCCAAGGTGACGCTGGCCGGCGCGGGCGTGTCGTTCTTCGGCTCCTCGCCGGCGAACGTCGAGTGGTTCCTGCGCAACACCGCCAAGCAGTCCATCGGGCCCGACAAGATCAACCAGCTCCGGCACGTGGAGTTCCTGCGCGACCCGGCGGGCGTCGAGGCGCACATGCGCAAGCACGCCGCGCTGATCGGGCCGAAGTTCGAGCTGGTGGACAAGGTGCTCTCCGAGCGGCTCGGCGGCCTGGCGAGCTGGACCAGCCCCAAGGGCGGCTACTTCATCAGCCTGGAGGTGCCGCACGCGGCCGAGGTCGTCGCCAAGGCCAAGGCGGCGGGCATCGCGCTCACGCCGGCCGGGGCCACCCACCCCTACGGCAAGGACCCCGACGACCGGACGATCCGCATCGCGCCGACCTACCCGGACCTGGACGAGCTGGAGCAGGCCATCGAGGGCCTGACCGTCTGCGTCAGGCTGGTGGCCGAGGAGCACGGGCTCGCCTGAGCCCCGGGCTCAGCGGCTCGGGCATCAACGGCCGGGGCGGAAGCCGAAGATGTACTCGCGCGTCTCGCTCGGATGGAACGAGACGCCCACCCCGGGCTCGTAGACGACATTGTCGCGCGCGCAGTAGTAAAGGCGCTCCCACACGGCCAGGGCCTGCTCCCTGGCCGGCGCCTCCTGCGCGTCGCGCCTGCGCGCCCCGCGCGCGCCGAGCACGTTGAGCAGCCCGAACCCCCAGAACAGGCCCGTCAGGCAGAACGGCGCGAGCAGCACCTCGCCCCACTGCGGGTCCTGCCCCATCGCGATCACCAGCGAGACGACCAGATGCACCAGGGCCGCGCCGAGGAGCAGCAGATAGCCCTGGTTCCTGGTCCAGGCCGTGTAGTGGCGGCTGGGGAACGACAGCCACACCGCGAGCTGGGTGCGGCTCATCACGTGCTTGGACGCGCCGAGCACGGCGGCGGTGGGCAGGTCGGCGACCTCCCTGGCCCCGGGGAGACGGGCCCGCCCGATCTTGTACGTGGTCCCGGCGGCGACCGCTCCGGGGACCGCGACGACCTGGTCGGTCTCCGAACACACCGGGCACCTGACTTCCACCCGGGCAGTTTGTCCTTAAGGGCCGCCTTGCGCAAACCGTAGGCTGCTCCGCGTGAGACCGATTGATGCCCTGGCGCACTCCCTGTCCGAAGCCCGGGTCGTGACCGACCCCGACGTGATCGACTCCTACGCCCGGGACCGGACGTTCCTGGAGCCCGGCAGGCCGCTCGCCGTCGTCCTCGCCGCCTCCCGCGACGACGTGGTGACCACGCTGCGGTGGGCGAGCGAGCACCGGGTGCCGGTGGTGCCGCGCGGCGCGGGCACCGGCCTCGCGGGCGGGGCCGTCGCCGGGGACGGGACGATCGTGCTGTCGCTGGCCCGGATGACCGCCATCAGGGAGCTGTCACCGGCCGACGAGATCGCCGTCGCCGAGCCGGGCGTCATCACCGCCGACCTGGACCGGGCGGCCAGGGAGCACGGCCTCATGTACGCGCCGGACCCGTCGTCGTACGAGATCTCCACGATCGGCGGCAACCTGGCGACCAACGCGGGCGGGCTGCGGTGCGTCAAGTACGGCGTGACCAGGGACTCCGTGCTCGGCCTTGAGGTCGTGCTGGCCGACGGCCGGGTGCTGGAGACCGGCCGGCGCACGATGAAGGGCGTCACCGGCTACGACCTGACCGGGCTGTTCGTCGGCTCGGAGGGCACGCTCGGCGTGATCACGGCGGCCACGCTGCGGCTGCGGCCCGCGCCGGCCGGGCCGCCCGCGACGTTCGCGGCCGAGTTCGGCTCGCTGCGGGACGCGGGCGCGGCGGTGTCGGCGATCATCGCGGCGGGCTGCGCGCCGTCGCTCATGGAACTGCTCGACCGGGCCACGCTGGAGGCCATCGACGACTGGCGTCACATCGGGCTGGAGCCCGGCACGCAGGCCATGCTCATCGGCCAGTCGGACGCGGGCGACGGGCAGGCGGCGGCCCGCCGGATGGAGCGGATCTGCGCCGAGCACGGGGCCTCGTTCGTGGCGGTGTCCGCCGGCCCGGCCGAGACCGAGGAGCTGGTGGGGTTGCGGCGGCTGGCGTACCCGGCCACCGAGCGCCTCGGCGCCTGCCTGGTGGAGGACGTGTGCGTGCCACGCTCGGCGCTGCCCGACATGATCACCGCCATCGAGGCGGCCGCCGCCCGGCACGGGGTGCGCATCTGCACCGTCGCGCACGCCGGGGACGGCAACCTGCATCCCGTCTTCGTCTTCGAGCACGGCGCCGCCGAGCCGCCCCCCGAGGTGTGGGCCGCGGCGGACGAGGTGTTCACGCGGGCGCTGGAGCTGGGCGGCACGCTGACCGGGGAGCACGGGGTGGGGCTGCTCAAGCAGCGGTGGCTGGCGCTGGAGTCGGGGCCGGTGGCCGCCGACGTGCAGCGGGGCATCAAGGCCGTCTTCGACCCCCTCGGCCTGCTCAACCCGGGCAAGGCGATCCAGCAGCCGCCGCACGTCTAGAGTTTGCCAAGCCGTGACCTTGGGTTTCCGGGTGCACACGACCTGCGGTGGGAGCTGACTGGCCGGGTCAGGATGCGGAAACTTCTGTCCGGACCGGCAGACGCCCCGCTTATCACGCTGGTAGCGTTTTGCCCCATCTGTTGGGGTTGTTATGGGGGTCCGACGTGAATCAGTTCCAGCCGTTGGCGGCGGACGATCCGCGGCGGCTGGGGGCGTATGACATCGTCGCCCGGCTCGGCGAGGGTGGCCAGGGCGTCGTCTATCTCGGCAAGAGCGACACCGGGGAGCAGGTCGCGGTCAAGCTGCTGCACCACGCCCTGGTGGCCGACGCGGACGCGCGCACCCGGTTCCTGCGCGAGGTGGCGGTGGCGCAGCGGGTCGCGCGGTTCTGCACCGCGCCCGTGCTCCACGCCGACCTGGACGGCAGCCGGCCGTACATCGTGAGCGAGTACGTCCCCGGGCCGTCGTTGCGCGAGCTCGTGCTCACCGAGGGGCCGCGGCGGGGCGCGGCGCTGGAACGGCTGGCCATCAGCACGGCCACCGCGCTCGCCGCCATCCACCGGGCCGGGATCCTGCACCGCGACTTCAAGCCGGCCAACGTCCTCATGGGGCCCGAGGGGCCCGTCGTGATCGACTTCGGCATCGCGCGTGCCCTCGACTCGCCCGGCGCGACGGCCACGGGCATGGCGATGGGGACGCCGTCGTACCTGGCGCCTGAGCAGCTCAGCGGGGCCGCGGTGTCGGAGGCGGCGGACGTGTTCGCCTGGGGCGTCACCATGGTCTTCGCCGCCACCGGCAAGCCCGCCTTCGGGGCCGACTCGATCCCCGTCGTCATGAACCGGATCCTCAACGAGGAGCCGGAGCTGGGCGGGATGGAGGGCGAGCTGGGGGAGCTGGTCGCCGCCTGCCTGTCCAAGGACCCGGCGCAGCGGCCCACGGCCGACGGCCTCATCCTCAGGCTCACCGGCCAGCCCGCGCCGAAGGCCGCCATCGAGCCGGTCACCGGCCAGCACCTCACCGGCGCCCCCGGCCCGGGACAGCCCGGCCACCCGGGACAGGACGCCGGCCCCTGGGCTCAGGGCGGCGGCCCGCAGCCCATGTACCCGCCCCAGCAGGGCGGCCCCTTCCCCCACCTCGCCGCCGCCATCCAGAACGGCCCCGGCCAGCCCTCCGGCGCCCCGGGCGGCCCGGCAGCGGGGCACGGGAGCGTGGGCGGGGTTCAGCCCGGCGGTCCGAGCGGGCCCCAGGCCGGAGCGCCCGGTGGTCCTGCGCAGGCGGGCATGCCCGGTCAGGCCGGGCCTGGTGTCCCGCCGCAGGCACCCGGTCAGGCGGGGCCCGGCGTCCCGCCGCAGGCCGGTGCGCCCGGCCAGGGCGGAGGCCCTGGTGTTCCGCCGCAGGCGGGGAGGCCCGGTCAGGGGGGCCATGGGCCGTACAACGGGCCCCGTTCGCAGTCTCCCGGTGGACAGGGTGACGGGGCGCCGGCCAAGCAGCGGCGGACCATGACGCTCGCCCTCTCCGGCGCCGCCGCGGCGGCCCTGCTGGTGGTCGCCGGCGCCGTCGTGGTGCAGGCGAACAGCAAGGAGGTGCCGGTCGTGGCCGTCGGCGACGCCTCGCAGCGCACCGAGGACGGCGGTTCGGCCGCGGGCAAGCCCGTCGAGCCTCCGTCCACGCAGCCGACCGCCGACCCGGTGCTGCCCACGGACAGCCCCGTCCCGGTGGGCACCCTGGACATCGAGGAGCCGGAGAAGAGCGACAAGAAGAAGCGCTCCGAGCAGCCGGTCGCCCAGATCCCGACCCAGCCGAGTACGGCGCAGCCGCGCCCGCAAACGAAAAACACCCAGCGCCCGCAGACCACTCCGACGCCGACGCGGACCAAGAAGAAGTCGACCACCTCGGTAGACCCCGAGCAGGAGCCGACCAGCACCGCATCGGCCGATCCCAGCATTCCCCCAGTGCCACCGACCAAGAAGCCCACCACCAAGCCGACGGTCGCCCCGAAGCCGAACCCGTACAATCCGGTCGCCGTGTGCGGCTCGGGCTACAAGGTCGTCGACTCGCACATGCTCGCTGGGGACCGGGTCTACCTGCTGTACAACGCGAGCGCGGGCAAGAACTGCGTCGTCATGATGTCGGCGTTCGTCTATCCCGGCAAGGTGAAGATGAACGCCATCCTCCAGGTCAAGGGCGGAGCGAGCGCGAGCAACCCGGGCATGTTCAGCGCCTACGCGGGCCCGGTGCGTCTGCCCGCGAAGGGCAAGTGCGTGATCTGGGGCGGCTCCATCGGCGCGGCGAGCTGGAAGTCGGGCTGGAGCCACTGCGGCTGACGTCCGGGGGCGCGGTCTGGGCCGTTGCCCGCGCGCCCCTGCGGCGGTTACCGTACTTGGCGTGATCATCAGGTCTCCGGCGGGACAGCCGTGATCAGAAGCAGGCTCGATCCCGGGGGCGAGGACTACCTGGCGCGCCGTGAGGCCATGCTGGCCAAGCTGCGCGAGCTGGACGCCGAGCACGCCAAGGCGGTGGCGGGCGGCGGCGAGAAGTACGTCGAGCGGCACCGGCGGCGCGGCAAGCTGCTCGCCCGCGAACGGGTGGAGCTGCTCGTGGACGCCGACTCGCCGTTCCTGGAGCTGTCGCCGCTGGCGGCGTGGGGCAGCGACTACCCGGTCGGGGCGAGCGTGGTGACCGGCATCGGGGTGATCGAGGGCGTCGAGTGCGTGATCACCGCGAACGACCCGACGGTGCGCGGCGGCGCGACCAACCCGTGGACCCTCCGCAAGACGCTGCGCGCGGCCGACATCGCGCTGCGCAACCGGCTCCCGTACGTGAACCTGGTGGAGAGCGGCGGCGCGGACCTGCCGACGCAGAAGGAGATCTTCATCCCGGGCGGCCAGGTCTTCCGCGACCTGACGCGGCTGTCGGCGGCCGGCGTGCCGACAGTGGCGCTGGTGTTCGGCAACTCGACGGCGGGCGGCGCGTACGTCCCCGGCATGAGCGACCACGTGGTGATGGTCCGCGACCGCGCCAAGGTGTTCCTGGGCGGCCCGCCGCTGGTGCGGATGGCGACCGGCGAGGAGTCCGACGACGAGTCGCTGGGCGGCGCGGAGATGCACGCCCGGGTGAGCGGCCTGGCCGACTACCTGGCGGAGGACGAGTACGACGCGCTCCGCATCGGCCGCCGCGTGGTGCGCTCGCTGAACTGGCGCAAGCGGGGCGTCACGCCACTGCCCGCCGAGGAGCCGCGCTATCCGGCGGAGGAGCTGCTGGGCATCGTCCCCGAGGACCTGAAGGTGCCGTTCGACCCGCGCGAGGTGATCGCGAGAGTGGTGGACGCGAGCGCGTTCGATGAGTTCAAGCCGCTGTACGGCACCTCGCTGGTGACCGGGTGGGCGCGCGTGCACGGCTATCCGGTGGGGGTGCTGGCGAACGCGCGGGGCGTGCTGTTCAGCGAGGAGGCGCAGAAGGCGACGCAGTTCATCCAGCTCGCCAACCAGTCGAGGACCCCGCTCGTCTTCCTGCAGAACACGACCGGCTACATGGTCGGCAAGGACTACGAGCAGCGCGGGATCATCAAGCACGGCGCGATGATGATCAACGCGGTGTCCAACTCGACGGTCCCGCATCTGACGATCGTCATGGGGGCGTCCTACGGCGCCGGCAACTACGGCATGTGCGGCCGGGCCTACGAGCCCCGGTTCCTGTTCGCCTGGCCGAGCGCCAAGTCGGCGGTGATGGGGCCCGCGCAGCTCGCCGGGGTGCTGTCCATCGTCGGGCGGGCGGCGGCCGAGGCCAGGGGGCAGGCGTACGACGAGGAGGCGGACGCGGCGATGCGCGCCCTGGTGGAGGCACAGATCGAGGCCGAGTCGCTGCCGTTCTTCCTGTCCGGGCGGCTGTACGACGACGGGGTGATCGATCCGCGCGACACCCGTACCGTGCTGGGCATGTGCCTGTCGGCGATCAACAGCGCGCCGGTGCCGGAGCCGGCCGGGTTCGGGGTGTTCCGGCCGTGATCAGCCGTCTGCTCGTCGCGAACCGGGGTGAGATCGCCCGGCGCGTCTTCCGTACCTGCCGGGCGCTCGGGATCGAGACGGTCGCGGTCTTCGCCGACCCCGACGCCGACGCGCCGCACGTGGCCGAGGCCGATCTCGCGGTACGCCTGCCGGGCGACCGTCCGTCCGGGACCTACCTGGACGCCGGCCGCCTCGTGGCCGCCTGCCGCGCCGCCGGAGCGGACGCCGTGCACCCGGGTTACGGGTTCCTGTCCGAGAACGCGGAGTTCGCGCGGGCGGTGCTGGCGGCCGGGCTGGTGTGGGTGGGCCCGCCGCCGGAGGCGATCGCCGCGATGGGGTCCAAGATCGAGGCCAAGCGGCTCATGGCGGCGGCCGGGGTGCCCGTGCTGCCCTCGCTCGACCTCGCGGCGCCCGATGAGTTCCCGCTGCTGGTCAAGGCGTCGGCCGGGGGCGGCGGGCGGGGCATGCGGATCGTCCGCGGGCCGGAGGAGCTGGCGCGCGAGGTCGACTCGGCGCGGCGGGAGGCGGAGGCGTCCTTCGGTGATCCCGCCGTGTTCGCCGAGCCGCTGTGGGAGCGGGCCAGGCACGTCGAGGTGCAGGTGCTGGCCGACGCGTACGGCACCGTGTGGACGCTGGGCGAGCGCGAGTGCAGCGTGCAGCGGCGGCACCAGAAGGTCGTCGAGGAGTGCCCCTCCCCCGGCATCGCGGCGGAGGTGCGCGAGCGGCTGTGCGAGGCGGCGAGGCGCGCGGCGGCCGCGATCGGCTACGTCGGGGCCGGGACCGTCGAGTTCCTGGTGCGCGGCGACCAGGTGGCGTTCCTGGAGATGAACACCCGGCTCCAGGTCGAGCACCCGGTCACCGAGCTGGTGCACGGGGTGGATCTCGTACGGCTGCAGCTGGAGGTGGCCGAGGGCGGCGCGCTGCCCGCGGAGCCGCCCCGGCCGTCCGGGCACGCCGTGGAGGTGCGGCTCTACGCGGAGGACGAGCACTACCTGCCGCAGTCGGGGGTGCTGCGGCACTTCGAGGTGCGCGGGGACGTCCGGGTGGACTCCGGGGTGGAGTCCGGGTCGGTGGTGTCGCCGTACTACGACGCGATGCTGGCGAAGGTGATCGCGCACGGGGCGTCGCGGGCGGAGGCGGTCAGGAAGCTGGTGACGGCGCTGCGGCGGGCGCGGCTGCACGGCCTCACCACGAACCGCGACCTGCTGCTGCGGATCCTCACCCATCCGGACTTCGCGGCCGGGGACACCCACACCGGTTTCCTCGACCCCGACGGGCCTCTCGCGACATCCCCGCCCGAGCCCACAGCCCCGCCCGAGCCCACAGCCCCGCCCGAGCCCACAGGGCCGGGCGAGCTGGCCGGGCTGGCCGCCGCGCTCGCGCTGGCCGCCGACAACCGCCGCCGCGCCCCCGTGCTCGGCGGCCTGCCGAGCGGGTGGCGCAACGTCCGCTCCCAGCCCCGCCGCACCACCTTCACCACGGGCGACGGCGGCACGATCGACGTCGTCTACGACCCGCTGCCCGCCGGCGTCACCGCCGTCAGCTCCGCGCCCGGCCGGGTGGTCCTGGAACGCGACGGCGTCCGCCACGCCTTCGCCGTCGCCCGCTACGAGGCCGGCGGCCCGGTGTACGTGGACCACGCGGGCGGTCACGCCGAGCTGACCCCGCTCCCCCGCCTGCCGGAGCCCGTCGAGCACGTCGTCCCCGGCTCCCTGCTGGCCCCGATGCCGGGCAGCGTGCTCCGGGTGGAGGTGGCGCCCGGCGACCGGGTCGTCAAGGGCCAGGCGGTGCTGGTGCTGGAGGCGATGAAGATGGAGCATCGGATCACCGCTCCGGCCGACGGCGTGGTCTCCGGGCTGCACGTCGAGCAGGGCCGGCAGGTCGAGGCGGGGGCCGTGCTCGCGATCATCCACGAGGGGGACCTATGACGAGCCTGGTGCACGCAAGCCTGGCGGACGGTGTCGCGACCGTCACGCTCGACTCGCCGCACAACCGCAACGCGCTGTCGAGCCGCCTGCTGGCCGACCTGAAGGAGCGGCTGACCTGGGCGCTGGCCGAGCCCGGGTGCCGGGTGATCGTGCTGACCGCCACCGGCACGGTGTTCTGCTCAGGGGCCGACCTGAAGGAGCAGCGCGCCGCCGAGGGGAAGCCCGGCGCGCCGGTGACCGCGTCCCTGCCGGAGATCTTCACGCTGCTGTGGGAGAGCCCGAAGCCGGTCGTGTGCCGGCTCAACGGCACCGCGCGGGCGGGCGGCCTCGGGCTGGTGGCCTCGTGCGACTTCGCGGTGGCGCCGCTGACGGCGTCGTTCGCGTTCACCGAGGTGCGGCTGGGCGTGGTGCCGGCGATGATCTCCGTACCGGTGCTGCGGCGGCTCGATCCGCGGGCCGCTGCCGAGTACTTCCTGACCGGCGAGGTCTTCGACGCCACGCGGGCGGCCGAGATCGGGCTGGTGTCACGGGCGGTGCCGGAGCAGGAGCTGGACGCCGCGGTCGCGCACTACACGGAGCTGCTGGTCAAGGGCGGTCCCGAGGCGCTGGCGATCACCAAGCGGCTGGTGCGGGAGGTGCCGGCACTGCCGTTCGAGGAGGGGCTGCGGCGGATGACGGAGCTGTCGGCGGAGCGGTTCACCTCGGAGGAGGGGCAGGAGGGCATCGCGGCGTTCTGGGAGAAGCGGCCGCCCAAGTGGGTCTCGGGATGAGCCTGCGGATCGCCAACTGCAGCGGGTTCTACGGCGACCGGCTCTCTGCGGCGCGCGAGATGGTCGAGGGCGGCCCGATCGACGTGCTGACCGGCGACTGGCTGGCCGAGCTGACGATGTTCATCCTGGCCGGCAACCGGCTGAAGGGCCGGCCCGGCTACGCGCCGACGTTCCTGACGCAGCTTGAGCACGTCCTCGGCACGTGCCTCGACCGGGGCATCAGGATCGTCTCGAACGCGGGCGGCCTCGACCCGGCCGGCTGCGCCGAGGCGGTGCGCGAGCTGGCCGCCCGCCTGGGGTTGTCCGCGAGGGTCGCGCACGTGACGGGCGACGACCTCATCGGACGCGACCTCGACCTGGTCAACGCCGACACCGGCGAGCGCCTGGCCGAGACGCCCCTGACCGCGAACGCCTACCTCGGCGGCCGGCCCATCGCCCAGGCATTGGCGGCGGGGGCGGACGTGGTGGTGACCGGCCGGGTGACGGACGCCGCGCTGGTGACGGGCCCCGGCATCTGGCGCTACGGCTGGGGTCCTGACGACCTGGACCCGCTGGCCGGGTCCGTGGTGGCCGGGCACGTGATCGAGTGCGGCTGCCAGGCGACGGGCGGCAACTACGCCTTCTTCCAGGACGTGCCGGACCTGGCGCACTGCGGCTTCCCGCTCGCCGAGCTGCGCGCCGACGGCTCCGCCGTCATCACCAAGCATCCGGGGACGGGCGGGCTGGTGTCGGTGGGGACGGTGACGGCGCAGCTCGTGTACGAGCTCGGCGGCCCCCGCTATCTCGGTCCTGACGTGGTCGCCAGGTTCGACACGATCACCCTCACCGACGACGGGCCGGACCGGGTGCTGATCTCGGGCGTGCGCGGCGAGCCGCCGCCGGACACCCTCAAGGTCGCGGTCAACTACCTCGGCGGCTACCGCAACTCGATGACGCTGGTGCTGACCGGGCTGGACGTCGAGGCCAAGGCGCGGGCGGCCGAGGAGGCGATCTGGGCGCGGATCCCGAAGGAGTCCTTCGACGCCGTGGACGTGACGCTCACCGGCTCGGGACTGCTGCGGATCACGGTCATGGACGCCGACCGCCGCATGGCCGGGCGCGCCTTCTCCTCGGCGGTGGTGGAGACGGGGCTGGCGAGCTATCCGGGCTTCCACGCGCTCTCGCCGCCGGGCGACGCCTCGCCGTACGGGGTCTACTGGCCGGTGCTCGTCCCGGCCGCCGAGGTGCGCCCGCGGGTCTGGCTCGACGGCGAGGAGCTGCCGTACACGCCCGCCGCAACCTCGGCGGAGCCGATTCCCGTGCGCCCGGTGGAGAGGCGGGCCGCCGTCCCGTCGGGGCCGTGCGTGCGGCTGCCGCTCGGCCGGGTCGCGGGGGCGCGCTCCGGCGACAAGGGCGGCGACGCCAACCTCGGCGTCTGGGTGGACACCGACGAGCGGTACGCCTGGCTGGAGGCGTACCTGACGGCCGGACGGCTGGCCGCGCTCCTGCCCGAGCTGGCCGCCTACCGGATCGAGCGCCACGAACTGCCCAATCTCAGGGCGCTCAACTTCGTCGTCCACGGCCTGCTCGGCAGGGGCGTGGCCGCGAGCACCCGCATGGACCCGCAGGCCAAGGCGCTGGGCGAGGAGCTGCGGGCGCAGGTGGTGGACGTCCCCTCGGCCCTGGCGCGACAGCCGGGTTGACCGAGGGGTAGGGCTCTCGTAGGGTCCCCGCTAGAACATCATTCTGTCGAGAGGTGATCATGACCTCCACGCACATCGACGTCGGCGCGATCGACTTCGGCGCGCTCGGCGCGTGGATGGACGCCCAGGGACTCCCCGGCGGCCCGATCACCGGCGCGGCCCCGGTGATCGGCGGCACCCAGAACGTCATGGTCCGCCTGGAGCGCGGCGGCCGGTCGTACGTCCTGCGCCGCCCGCCCCTGCACGCCCGCAGCAGGAGCAACGAGGTGCTGCGCCGCGAGGCGCGGGTGCTGGCGGCGCTGCGCGGCACGCGGGTGCCGGCGCCGGTGCTGGTGGCCGCCCAGACCGAGCGGGAGCCGGTCTTCTACCTCATGGAGCCCGTGGACGGGTTCAACCCCTCCACGGGGCTCCCCGAGCCGCACGCCTCCGATCCCGCGATCCGGCACCGGATGGGGCTGGAGGCCGCCGCCGCGCTGGCCGAGCTGGGCCGGGTCGATCCCGGCGTGCTGCCGGGGTTCGGGCGTCCCGAGGGCTTCCTGGAGCGGCAGGTGCCGCGCTGGCTCAAGGAGCTCGACTCCTACGGCGACCTCGACGGCTATCCCGGCCCCGACATCCCGGGCCTGCGCGAGACCGCCGACTGGCTGAGCCGGCGGCTGCCCCGGTCGTACACGCCGGGGATCATGCACGGCGACTACCACTTCGCCAACCTCATGTTCGCCTGGGACGGCCCGCGGGTGGCGGCCATCGTGGACTGGGAGATGTGCACGGTCGGCGATCCGCTGCTCGACCTGGGCTGGCTGCTGGCGACCTGGCCGAGCGGCAACGGCTACGTGCCGGGCCTCCCCTCGCCCCAGGAGCTGGTGTCGTACTACGCGGCGCTGTCCGAGCGCGACCTGTCGGCCGTCGGCTGGTACGCGGTGATGGCCTGCTTCAAGCTCGGCATCGTGCTGGAGGGCACGCACGCGCGGGCGTTCGCCGGCAAGGCGCCGAAGGAGACCGGCGACCTGCTGCACGCGATGACGCTGGGCCTTTTCGAGCGGGCCGGGGAGTTCATGGAGGGCGCCCTGGACTGAGCGTCACTACCCAAAAAGGACAATTTCCGGAAAAACGATCACAAAGCACGCCCCGGGTCGTACAATTGCGCGCAATTGCACTTTGCATCGGGGAAGGATCGTCATGCGCATGAGATTCCTCGGCTCCACCTCGGAGGCCGGCGCCTGTCCCACCCTGTACGAGACCGACCGCGGCACCATCGTGGTCCAGGGCCTCGAGGTCACCGACGCCGAGGCGCTCGCGGACCTCCGCGACGTCCTCGCCGGCGAGACCGCGGTCGAGGTCCCCCGCGAGCTCATCACCGAGATCGCCCGCCGGGTCCTTCCCGACGGCGCAGCAACCGCTTTCCCGACCAGCGGAGGAACACCCTCGGCTACCGGTTGATCACAATTGCGGCGGGCCCTGGCATGATCCGAGCAACCAGGGCTAGCCTCTTGCCGCGTGACGTCGTTTCAGCAGGCGCGCATCGACCTCGGCGGTCAGCTGCGCCAGCTTCGGGAAGCCGCCGGCCTGTCGGGCAAGGAGCTGGCCGAGCGGGTGCACTGGCAGCCGTCCAAGGTCTCCCGGCTGGAGAACGCCAGGCAGACCCCCACGGAGGACGACGTGGTCACGTGGGCGCAGGCGGTGGGCGCCGCCGCCGACACGACGGACGACCTGATCAGCCAGGCCCTCGCGCTGCAGGAGCGGCACGACAGCTGGAAGCAGCGCTACCGCAGCGGCCTGGCCGCGATCCAGGAGGACATGCGCGACCTGGAGGCGCGCACCAGGCTGTTCCGCGCCTTCGAGCCGGGCATCATCATGGGCCTGCTCCAGACCTCCGAGTACGCCCGGCACGTCTTCCGCAAGGTCAAGCGCCTCTACAGCGCCGCCGACCAGATCGACGCGGCCGTACGGGTGCGCATGCAGCGCCAGGAGATCCTCTACGACCGCGGCCGCACGTTCCGTTTCGTGGTGCCGGAGGCCGCGCTGCGCACGATGCTGGCCCCGGCCGACGTGATGCGCGGCCAGATCGACCGGTTGCTCGCGGTCAGCACGCTGCCCAACGTGGAGTTCGGCGTGATCCCGGCCGAGACCGAGCTGCCGGCCGCGCCGATCAACGGCTTCTGGATCTACAACGACGCCATGGTGGGCGTGGCCACCATGACGAAGGACCTCGTCCTGCGCGAGCCCGACGACCTCGCCTTCTACGTGCAGGCGTTCGACGATTTCGCGAAGGTCGCCGAGTTCGACGAGAGCGGGCGGGAGGTGATGATTCGCATTCTGCACGCGTACCGGAAACAAACTCCACATTAACCGCAGCAATTGCTTGCCTCCCGCCACAAGATCGTGCAATTCTGTCGCGAGACGTTGCGGAGGTGACGCATGATGCTTGATACGGCGCTCAGCCTCGAGCGGTTCGCCTGGCACGCGGGTCGTCACGCCGACCTGTCCGTGCAGAGTCTCGCTCTGGCCAGCGACCCTGCCTACGTGTCGGTACGCAACCGCTTCTCCGCCACGCTCGCGGAGACGGTCACCTGCTCCGACGAGGGCGCGTTCGTCACCTCGTGGGGCTACCGGCTCGGCACGACGGACGACGTCGAGTCCGCCGCCGCCCGTCTCGCCTTCCTCCTCGCCGCCCTGCCCGCCTGAGCCTGGTCAGGCCGCGCAGTCGCGCAGGCCGTCCTGGCCGTCCACGGCGGCGCAGTTCTCCTGCACCCAGCTCGACACCTCGCCGCCGCTCCGGCCGGGGCCGCCGCCGGTCATGACGTACCTGAGCCGGCCCGAGGAGACCAGCTCGCGCAGCCGGTCCACGGTCATGGCCGGGTCTCCGCCGGTGAAACCTCCCATCGCGATCACAGGCTTGCCGGTGGCGAGGATCAGGCCCGACGCCTGCTGGGCGCTGTTCACCGCGACCAGCCAGGTGGCCTTGCCCTGGTGGGCGACGAGGTACGCGGCCATGGCATCGCTGACACCGCCGCCGGACCCGCCCCGGCCGCCTCCGGGATTGCCGGGACCGCCGTCGGGCCCGCCTTCGGGCTCGCCCCGCAGCGAACCGCCCGGCCTGCCGCCATCCGGCCGGCCCGGTTGTCCCATCCCGCCTCCGGAGGATGGCCCCGCGGTCGGGTTGGTGCCGTTCACCGGGGACGCGAGCGGCGTCACCGCGTACGCGGCCGGCCCGCCCAGCGTGGCGACCACCGTCGCCGCCAGCGCGAACGCCGCCACCTTCGCCGTCACCCGCGCCCGCGCCAGGACCAGCGCCGCCACGGCCGCCAGGGTCGCCCCGAGCACGACCCAGGCCAGCCACGGCGTCCAGTCCGGCGTCCGGCGCAGCACCGTGAACGCCCACGCCCCGGTCGCGGCCACCGCGACCGGCAGGAGCCACGCCCAGGCCCGCGAGTTCCGGTACGCCCGCCACATCACGACCGCGCCCATGCCGGTGAGCGCGGCGACGGCGGGAGCCATCGCGGTCGTGTAGTACGGATGGAACGTGCCACTGGAGAAGCTGAACACCACGTAGTGCACGACCAGCCAGCCGCCCCACACCAGCCAGGCCGCCCCCGAGGGGGCCTCGCCGACGGGGAGCCGCCGCGTCCGCAGCAGCACCGCGACGGCCAGCGCCGCCACGCAGAACGGCAGCAGCCAGGAGATCTGCCCGGCCAGGACGTCGTTGAACAGCCGCCCGGCCCCCGGATCGCCGCCCCAGCGGGCCCCGCCGCCGCCGAAGCCACCGCCCTGGCTCTGGCCGAAGATCCGCCCGAGCCCGTTGTAGCCGATGACGAGGTCCCGGACGGTGTTGTCGGTCGAGCCGCCGATGTAGGGCCGCGAGTCCGCCGGCCACAGGTCGACGATCACCATCCACCACGCGCTGGACACCGCCAGCACCGCCCCCGCCGCGAGCAGCCGCCCCAGCCGCTTCGGCCAGGAGATCCCGGCGCACGCCAGGTACGCCACCGCGAACGCGGGCACCACCAGGTACGCCTGGAGCATCTTGGCGTTGAAGGCCAGCCCCACGAAGAGCGCGGCGAGCAGCAGCGGGCGCAGCCGCCCGGTCCGCAGCGACTCCAGGCAGAACCAGCCCGCCAGCGTCAGCAGCAGCACGAGCACCGTGTCGGGGTTGTTGTCCCGGTTGATCGCGACGGTGATCGGCGTCAGCGTCATGACGACGGCCGCGACCAGCGCGGCGGCGTGCGCGTCGCGGCCGGGCGGGAAGGACCGGCGCACGGCGGAGTGCACGAGCGCCACGGCGGCCACGCCGGCCAGGGCCTGCGGCAGGAGCATGCTGTACGTGCCGTAGCCGAAGATCCGGGCCGACAGCCCCATCACCCACAGCGCGAGCGGCGGTTTGTCCACGGTGATGAAGGACCCGGCGTCGATGGCCCCGAAGAAGAACGCCTTCCAGCTGCCGGTGCCCGACAGGACGGCGGCGGCGTAGTACTCGTTGGCGTCGCCGCTGAGCGCCCAGGCGTACAGGAAGAAGGCCGCCGCGAGCACCGCCCACAGGGCGGGGCGCGACCAGCGCGGCGCGGGCAGGGCATGGCTGCCGGCGGCCCGGTGCGCGGGCCGCGGGAGGGTGAGGTTCATCGTGCGGTCCTCCGCCGGGGGTTGAACACCCACACGCGCAGGAGCAGGAAGCGGACGAGCGTGGCGGCGGCGTTGGCGGCGATGACCGCGGCCAGCTCGACGCCGTGCGGAACCTGCGCGGGCAGCAGCGCGAGGGTTCCCGAGGTGAGCGACAGCCCGACGAGGAAGGCGATCAGCCCCTCGAACTGGTGCCGCAGCGCGCCCGCCGAGCCGGTGACGCCGAAGGTGAAGCGCCGGTTGGCGGCGGTGTTGGCCACGGCGGTGACCAGCAGCGCGAGGGCGTTGGCGGCGAGCGGCGGGATGACCGGCCGCAGCAGCGAGTACAACGCCAGGTACGCCAGGGTGCTGACCACCCCGACGACCGCGAAGCGGGGAAGCTGGCGGGCCATGCCGCGCGGCAGCTCGGCCCGCTGGATCCGGGGCGGGACGGGGATGCCGGCGGCGCCGGAGAGCGTCTTGCGCGCCACCCTGACCATGCCGCGCAGGTCGTCCAGGGCGGTGCGGACGATGTCGACGCGGCTGTCCGGGTCGTCCACCCAGTCGACGGGGACCTCGTGGATGCGCAGGCCGTACCGTTCGGCCAGCAGCAGCAGCTCGGTGTCGAAGAACCACTGCTCGTCCTCGACGCCGGGCAGCAGCGCCCGGGCGACCTCGGTGCGCACGGCCTTGAAGCCGCACTGGGCGTCGGAGAACCGGGCGCCCATCAGCGACCGGAGCAGCAGGTTGTAGGAGCGGGAGATGAACTCCCGCTTGGGTCCGCGCTCGACCCGCGAGTCCCGCGCCAGCCGGGTGCCGATGGCGAGGTCGCTGTGCCCCGACAGCAGCGGCGCGACCAGCGGCAGGAACGCGTCCAGGTCGGTGGAGAGATCGACGTCCATGTAGCTGACGACGTCGGCCTCGCTGCGCGACCAGACCTGGCGCAGCGCCCGTCCGCGGCCCTTCTCGTCCAGGTGCACGGCGCGGACGTGCGGCAGCTCTCGCTCCAGTTCGGTGGCGATCTGCCAGGTGTCGTCGGTGCTGGCGTTGTCGGCGATGGTGATCCGGAATCCGTAGGGGAAGTTCCTGGTGAGGTATCCGTGGAGGCGGGTGACGCTCGCGCGGAGCGCCCGCTGCTCGTCGTACACGGGGACGACCACCTCGACCAGGCGGGTCCGCACTGCTGTCGTGTCCATGCACCCAGCTCACGATTCGGATCTTTAACCGGACTTATCCGATTCTGAGCCACGAATGAGAGTTCCGGGAAGGTCCATTGTTGCGACCGCGCCGCCACCGGGCGCGTTCGCCAGGCTCACCTGACCGCCCGCCTCGGCCACGGCCTGGGCCACGATGGCCAGGCCGAGCCCGGATCCGGGCAGGCCGCGCGCGGACGGCGAGCGCCAGAACCGCTCGAAGACGTGCGGCAGCTCCTCCTCGGGCAGCCCCGGGCCGTGGTCGCGGACGGTCAGCCGCCCGTCCCGCAGCGACACCTCGACCCCGTTGTCGGAGCTGAACTTGGCCGCGTTGTCGAGGAGGTTGATCACCGCGCGCTCCAGGGAGGCGGCGTTGCCGACGACGTACCAGGGTCGGAGGTCGGTGACGACCTGCGCGCCGCGCAGCCGGGCACGCTCCACCGCCGCCGTCACGACCTCGTGGAAGGCCAGCTCGACGTGCGGCTCGTGGTCCTGGTCGCCGCGGGCGAGCTGGAGCAGGTCGGCCACCAGCGTGGTCAGCTCGGCGAACTGCGCCTTGACGTTGACCAGCAGCCGCTGCTTGGCCTCGGGGTCGATGCTGCGGCCGGTCTGCTCGCTGCGCAGCAGCAGGTCGATGTTGGTCCGCAGGGTGGTCAGCGGGGTGCGCAGCTCGTGGCCGGCGTCGGCGACGAGCTGTTTCTGGCGTTCGCGGGAGCCGGCCAGGGCGGAGGTCATCGCGTTGAAGGACGACGACAGGCGGGCGATCTCGTCGGTGCCGCGCACGGGGATGCGGGTGTCGAGGTCCTCAGTCTGCGCGATGTGCTCGACCGCCCTGGTCAGCTCGCCCACGGGGCGCAGCGCGGCGCGCGAGACGGCGAGGCCCGCCATGGCCGCGCCGAGCGTGCCGAGCGCGGCGATGCCGCCGAGCCCGACGGCGGCGTAGCGCAGGGTGCGCTCGACGTGCCAGAGCGGCCGGGCCGCCATCACGGCGAGTCCCGGCTCCACGTTGACGGTCACGACGCGCACCCGTTTGCCGTCCGTCGTCACCCCGTTGCGGTAGATGGGCTCCGGCAGGGGCTCCAGCGCCTTGCGGTCCTCCTGGGTGGGCACGATGGCCCGGCCGAGCGAGCAGGTGGTGCCGTCGGGGCGGAGCACCGTCGCCATGCCCTCGAAGTAGGGGCCCCGCGTGCCTTCGGGGCGGCACTCGTTGAGCAGGTACTTCACGTCCCCCTGGTTCTCCAGGATGCTCTGGTCGACCTGCGCGAGGACCAGCATCTGGATGATGAACCACGACAGGACCGCGCACAGCACGACGGCGAACGACACCGCCCCCGTCACGAGGAGTGTCAGCCGAGCCCGGAGGCTGCGGGGTCTCACGCGCCGGCTCGCAGGACATAGCCCACCCCGCGGACGGTGTGGATGATCCGCGGCTCGCCTCCCGCCTCCGTCTTGCGCCGCAAGTACATGACGTAGACGTCGAGGGAGTTGGAGGTGGGCTCGAAGTCGAAGCCCCACACCTCGCTGAGGATCTGGTCGCGGGTGAGCACCTGGCGTGGGTGCGACAGGAACAGCTCCATGAGCAGGTATTCGGTCCTGGTGAGGTCGAGCCGGCGCTCGCCGCGGGTGACCTCGCGGGTGGCGGGGTCCATGCGCAGGTCGGCGTACGTCAGCGTGTCGCCCTCGGGGCCGCCGGTGCTGAGCGCGCCGCGCCGCAGCAGGGCGCGGACCCTGGCCAGCAGCTCGTCCAGCTCGAACGGCTTGACCAGGTAGTCGTCGGCCCCGGCGTCGAGCCCCGAGACCCGGTCGCCCACCGCGTCGCGCGCGGTGAGCATGAGGACCGGGATGTGGTTGCCCGAGGCCCGCAGGCGGCGGCAGGCGGTCAGCCCGTCGAGCCGCGGCATCATGACGTCGAGCAGCACCGCGTCGTAGGAGGCGCGGGCCAGCTCGTCGAGCGCGGCCTGCCCGTCGTTCGCGGTGACGACCCTGTAGCCCTCGAACTCGAGGCTGGACTGCAGCGCCTCGCGCAACGCGGGCTCGTCGTCGACTACCAGCAACCGTGCGGCCTCACTCATGCAGCAAACGCTAAGGGAACATCATGAGAACCCTATGAACGGGCCGTCCGTGTCCCCCGGGGTCACCAGGTGACGGGGAGCGCGTTGAGCCCGAAGATGGCGGCGTCGTACTTGGCGGGCACCTCCTCCTCGCTCACCGTGGCGCGCAGGTCCGGCAGGCGCTCGAACAGCGTGCGCAGGGCGATCTCCAGCTCGGCGCGGGCCAGGTTCTGGCCGAGGCACTGGTGCACGCCGTAGCCGAAGGCCACGTGGTGGCGGGCGCCGCGCCGGGCGTCGAAGTCGTCGGGGCGTTCGAAGGCCCGCTCGTCGCGGTTGGCGGAGGCGCCGAGGACGAAGATGCCCTCGCCCCGGCGGACGAGCTGCCCGCCGATCTCCTGGTCCTCGGTGGAGACCCGGTCGAAGGCCACCCAGTCGACGATGGACAGGTAACGCAGCAGCTCCTCGACCGCCATGGGCCAGCCGTCGGGGTCGGCGCGCAGCGCGGCGAGCTGGTCGGGGTGGCGCAGGAGGGTGAGCACGGCCAGCGGGATCATGTTGGCGGTGGTCTCATGGCCGGCGACGAGCAGCAGGAAGATCACGCCGACGATCTCGTCGTGGGTGAGCCGGCCGCTGGTGATGATCCGGCCGAGCAGGTCGTCCTCGGGGCCCTTCTCGGCGGCGGTGACGAGCGCGTCGAGGTAGTTCCTGATCTCGGACGCGGCGGTGAAGCGGACCTGCTCGTCGTCGAGCGCGCTGAGCATCGAGCGGGTGCGCGACTGGAAGAACTCGTGGTCGGCGTACGGGACCCCGAGCAGCCTGCAGATGACCAGCGACGGCAGCGGCAGCCCGAAGTCGGCGACGAGCTCGGCCTCCGGTCCCTTGTGCAGCATGTCGTCGATGAGCCGGTCGGCGATGTCCTGGATGCCGGGGCGCATGTCCCGTACGCGGCGGACGGTGAACTCGGGGATGAGCAGCTTGCGGAAGCGGGTGTGCTCGGGCGGATCGAGGTCGATGAAGTGCCCGGGGGCGTTCTCGGCCAGGAGCGCCTGGCGCTCGGGGGTGGCCCCTCCGGGGTGGAAGACGTGGTGGGGGTGGCCCGGCGTGGCGGGGCTGGTGCTGATGCCCGTCCCGGCCAGGACCCGCTGCGCCTCTGCGTGCCTCGTGACCAGCCAGACGACGCCGCCGGGCAGCTCGGCGCGGACGAGGGGGGCCTGCTCGCGCAGGTCGGCGTACTCGGGGGGCGGCGCGAAGGGGCACCTGCGCTGAGCGGGGAAGATCTGAGCCATAGTCTGCTCCCTACAGGCTGGACCGCATTGCTTACTTACACGAAAGTAAGCAATGCGGGAGTGTGCGTCAAGGATGGGAGCGGCATGGCAGGGCGGCGAACGGACACACGAGAGCGGATTCAGCAGGTCGCGCTGGAGCTGTTCGCCGAACGCGGATACGACAAGACCACGCTCCAGGAGGTCGCCGAACGGCTGGAGATCACCCGGCCGGCGCTCTACTACCACTTCCGGACGAAGGAGGCGATCCTCGCCAGCGTCGTGGAGCGGCTCGCCGAGTCGATGGACGAGCTGGTGGCGTGGGCCGAGGAGCAGCCGGCGACGGCGGAGGCCAGGAAGGAGATCCTCGCGCGCATCTCGGGGCTGCTGGAGGACCAGTGGCGGCCGCTGTTCCAGTTCGCTCAGGTGAACCAGGGCGTGATGCGCGAGCTGCCGGCCGGGGAGCGCATGCAGCGGGGCCTGATCGCGATGATCTCGGTGCTGGCCTCGCCCGGCGACGATCCGGTGCGGGCGTTCGAGGCGCGGCTGGCGGTGCTCGCGGTGGTCCTCGGCAGCGTGCCGTTCCTGTTCGACCTGAAGGTGCCGGACGAGCGGCGTACGGAGGTGGCGCTGGAGGTGGCCGGCAAGCTGGTCGCCGGCGGCTACTAGCGGGCGGGGGTTCAGCGCGCGCGGGCGGACACGCGCGGGCGGGCGGTTACCCGCGGGCGAGCAGTTACGGGCGGGTGGTTACCCGCGGGCGAGCAGGGCCATCGCGGCGTTGTGGCCGCCGATGCCGCTGACGCCGCCGCCCCGGCGGGCGCCCGCGCCGCACATGAGGATGCGCTCGTGCTCGGTCTCGACGCCCCAGCCGCCCCGGCCGTCCTCGTCGTACGGCCAGCTGAGGTCCGTGTGGAAGATGTGGCCGCCGGGCAGCCCGGCGTCCCGCTCCAGGTCCACCGGGCTCTTGGCCTCGACGCACGGCGTGCAGTCGGGCGCGCGGAGCAGGCAGTCCTCGATGGGCTCGGCGAGCACCGCGTCCAGCGAGGCGAACGTGGCGCGCAGGGCCGCCGCGCGCGCCCCCTCGGGGTCCTCACGGAACAGCCGGGCGGGCATGTGCAGGCCGAACAGCGTCATCGTCTCGGCCCGGCCGCGCAGCTCCGGCCCCAGGATCGACGGGTCGGTGAGCGAGTGGCAGTAGACCTCGGCGGGCGGGAGGTCCGGGATCCGCCCGGCCGCCGCCTGCGCGTGGGCGCGGGCGAGCTGGTCGCGGGTCTCGTTGATGTGGAAGGTGCCGCTGAAGGCCGCGCGCGGGTCCACCAAGTCGTCCTTGAGCCGGGGCAGCCGGCTCAGCACCATGTTGACCTTGAGCTGCGCCCCCTCGGGGACGGCGGGCGCGCGGCCGAGCAGCCGGTCGAGCACCGCGGGCGGCAGGTTGACCAGCACGTGCCCGCCGGTCACGGTGTGCTCGCCGCGCTCGTCGGCGAACGTGACCTCCCCGGACGGCGCGATCCCGACGATCTCCGCGCCGGTCCTGATCTCCGCGCCCGCCCGGCGGGCCGCCGCCTCCAGCGCGCCCGAGACCGCGCCCATGCCGCCCACCGGGACGTTCCACTCGCCGGTCCCGTCGCCGATCACGTGGTAGAGGAAGCAGCGGTTGGCGAGCAGGTCGGCGGACGGGTCGGCGAAGGTGCCGATGAGCGCGTCGGTGAGGACGACCCCGCGGACCGTGTCGTCGGCGAACCGCGCGTCCACGGCCTGGCCGATCGGCTCGGCGAACAGCGCCCGCCACGCCTCCGGGCCGACCAGGCGCTCGATCTCGGCGGGCGCGCGGAGGGGTTCGAGGAGGGTGGGGGCCAGGGCCTCGGCCACCCGCCCGGTCATCGCGTAGAAGTCCTGCCAGGCCTTGTGGTCGCTCTCGCCGCCGGTGACCGCCGCGAACGAGGCCGCCGTGCGGGCGGTGTCCTCGTTGTCGACCAGCAGGCCCGTGCCGCCCACCGGCGTGTACGAGGCGTAGCGGCGGCGGCGCAGCTCCAGGTCGAGGCCCAGGTCGCGGACGATCCGCGCCGGGAGGAGGCTGACGAGGTAGCTGTAGCGGGACAGCCGCACGTCCACCCCGGGGAAGGCGCGCGTGGAGATCGCCAGGCCGCCCACGTGGTCGTACCGCTCCAGCACCAGCACCCGCCGGCCGGCCCGGGCCAGGTAGGCCGCGGCCACCAGCCCGTTGTGCCCCGCTCCCGCCACGATCACGTCATACGCGCCCATCCCCGCACTTTACGTGTCATACCACGCCCCGCGTCAACGCCGGACGTGTGATCATCGGTGGGGATGACCGACCCCGGGAATGGCCGTAACCTGCATTGTCGGCGAGCGATGCCGTAGAGTTCGCCGTTCCCCGCCCCCGGATTTCGCAAGGAGCACGAGACCCACCATGCGCAGCACCGCCGACTCCGTCCTGCAGCCGTCCGACGAGGTGGCCGAGGCCCTGGCCAGTGGCGCCCCCGTCGTGGCGCTGGAGTCCACGATCATCTCCCACGGTCTGCCGCAGCCGCGCAACCTGGAGGTCGCGCGCGAGCTGGAGGAGATCGTCCGCGCGGCGGGGGCGGTGCCGGCCACGATCGCCGTGCTCGACGGCGTGCCCCGCGTCGGGCTGGACGCGGCCGGGCTGGAGCGCATCGCGACCGAGCCCGGCCTGCGCAAGCTGGGCCAGCGTGACCTGCCCATGGCCGCCGCGCTCAAGGCGAGCGGCGCGACCACGGTGTCGGCCACGTCGTTCCTCGCCGCGCGGGCCGGGGTCCGCATCTTCGCCACCGGCGGGCTCGGCGGCGTGCACCGGGGCTGGACCGAGGACCAGGACGAGTCCGCCGACCTCGACACGCTCGCCCGCACCCGGATCACCGTCGTCTGCGCGGGCGTGAAGTCCATCCTCGACGTGCCCGCGACGCTCCAGCGCCTGGAGACCCGCGGCGTGAGCGTGGTGGGCTACCGCACCGACGCCTTCCCCGGCTTCTACCTGCACACCTCCGGCCTGCCGATCGACTGGCGGATCGAGTCGCCCGACGAGGCGGCGGCGATCATGCGCGGCCAGGACGCGCTCGGGGGCCAGGAGACGGCCCTGATCGTCGCCAACCCCGTCCCCGTGGACCAGCAGCTCGACCCCGAGCTGCACGACCGCGTGCTGGCCGAGGCGCTGGCCGCCGCCGAGCGCGACGGCGTCAAGGGCCAGGCGATCACCCCGTTCCTGCTCGGCTACCTGGTCGACGGCACGGGCGGCGCCTCGCTGGAGGCCAACCTGGCCGCCGTGCGCGGCAACGTCGCCCTCGCCGCCCGGATCGCGGTGAGCTGGGCGGACTCGTGACCGACCGCGGTCTCCTGGTCGTCGGGGACGCGGTCACCGATGTGGTGGCGCTGCACGGCTCCCCCGTCCTGGCGGGCACCGACACCGCGGCCGACATCATGCTGCGTCCCGGCGGCTCGGGCGCGAACACCGCCGCCTGGGCCGCCCACCTGGGCGCCGACACCCGCCTGCTGGCCAGGCTGGGCTACGACAGCAGCGACTGGCACATCGCCGAGCTGACCAAGGCCGGCGTACGGCCCCAGGTGACCGTGGACCCCGACCACCCCACCGCCGTCGTGATCGCGATGGTGGACCCGAGCGGCGAGCGGTCCATGCTCACCAACCGGGGCGCGGGCGGCCTGATCTCCGCACGCGACTGGGACCCCGCCCTGCTGGAGGGGGTGGCCCGGCTGCACCTGTCCGGGTACGTGCTGTTCGCCGAGCCGGGTCTGGGCCTCGCCAGGGCCGCCCTGGCGGACGCGGCGGCGGCCGGGGTCGCGGTCAGCGTGGACCCGGCCTCGACCAAGCCCCTGCTCGACTTCGGCGCCGAACGTTTCATGGCCGAGACCGCCGCCGCCGACCTCGTCATCCCCAATCTCGACGAGGCCCTGCTGCTGTCCGGCGCGCGGACGCCGGAGCGGGCGGCCGAACTGCTGAGTGAGAGATACGGCACAGCCGTGGTGAAACTGGGCGCCGACGGCGCGCTGGCGGCGGTGGACGGCACCATCACGGCGCGGGTTCCCGGGCTGCCGAGCCAGGTCGTGGACACGACCGGAGCTGGGGACGCGTTCGCCGCCGGGTTTCTCGCGGCGACCTTGCGGGGATGCGGGGAAAGAGCCGCTCTTGAGGAAGGATGTCGTGCGGGTGCCGCATGTGTGGCCCAGGTGGGGGGTCGTCCACGGTACGGTTTGGATCTGAACCGTCTTTACCCTATTCACACTGATTGATAGCTTGCCGCGTAGGCTGCACCAAGAGCCACATGCGCAACGGGCAGCACACGCGGCACACTGGGGAGGATAAGGTCCGCCGATGGAAGTCGAGTCATCGATCTGCCTGAGCGACCTAGTCCCAGCTCTTCGCTGGAGCCGACCACAGCAGGTGGCCGAGGCGCTGGGCGACCCGCGCCTGCCCGCGGGATGGTGGTCCTCCCTCCCCCTCTCCAAGGCGCTCGGCACGGCGGGGCTCGACTGGATCTGCGAACGCCTCGGCCGGCTGGCCACCGCCCGCTGGGACCACCTGCCGCTGTCCGACCTGGTGCCCGCGCTGACCGTCCATCCCGTCGACCCCGCGCTGCCCGGCTGGCCCGAGGCCACCCGTACGGCGGTCATCGGCCTCGGCGGCTGGCAGCGGCTGCGCCGCCTGTCCCCCAGCGATCTCGGCACCCCGTCCGCCACGCCTGAAGTGGTGGTCGGCGCGGTCCTCCGCGAGATCCTCGGCCGCATCCCCGCCCTTCCCGCCGCCGGCCAGGCCGAGCTGACGCGGCCGGTGCCGCGCGGCGCGGACGGCGCCGAGGAGACCAGGAACACCGGCTCCTTCCCCGCCGTGCCCTCGGGCGGCCCCTTCGTCGCCCCCTCCCCCAACGGCCAGAGCGGCCCCTTCCCCGCCCCTGCCGACGGCCGCGACGCCCCGCTCGCCGCCTCTCCGGGCCAGAGCGGCCCGTTCCCCGCCCCCGCGGACGGCCGCGACGCCCCACTCGCCGCGTCCTCCGGCCAGAGTGGCCCGTTCGCGGCTTCCGGCGGCGGCCAGAGCGGCCCGTTCGCCGCTTCTTCCGGTGGTGGCCAGAGCGGTCCGTTCGCCGCGCAACCGGGCGGGCAGAGCGCGCCCGGCACGGGACAACCAGGCGGACAGCCGGGCGGGCAACCCGGTGGGCAGCCGGGCGGGCAGGGCAACGGGCTGCCGCAGCGCCCTGCGGCGGCGTTCCCCGGGCGGCCCGCGGAGCCGCCGGCGGGCGGGCAACCCGGCGAGCCGCGCCAGACGGGCTCGTTCCCGGCGCAGAGCGGCGACCGGCACACGGGCTCCTTCCCCTCCTTGCCCGGCGACCGGCAGGCCGGCCCCCTACCTGGCGGCCAGCAGACGGGCTCCTCCCCTGCCGCGCCCGGCGACCGGCAGGCCGGCCCCTCCCTACCCGGCGGCCCGCAGACGGGCCCCACCCCCGCTGTCCCCGGCGAGTCGCGCCAGACGGGGTCGTTCCCGGCGCAGAGCGGCGCGTTCGCCGCCCAGCCGCAGAACGGCGCCCTGCCGCAGCGCCAGACCCCCGGCCAGCCGCCTCAGCCCGGTCAGCCCGGCGCGGGAGCGCTGCCGCAGCGCCCGGCGGCCCGGCAACCCGGCCGCGAGGAGACCGGCTCCTTCCCCGCAGGCCCCGGCAAGACCGGCGCCGGCTCCTCCCCGGTGCCGTTCGACACCGACCACGCGATGGTCCGCGTCGTCGACAACCTCTTCCGCGGCCTGGACAAGCTGGAGCTGGCCGTGGCCGTGCACCGGCTGTTCGCCGAGGACCCGATCAGCCTCCGTACGCTCGCCCACAAGCTGCTGGTCGAGCGCGAATCCCTCTCCCACGCCCAGCGCACGGCCGAGGAGCGCGTGCTGACCTGGCTGCGTTCCTCCGAGTCCGCGCCGGTGACCGGGCACATGTTCCGCCTGACGGAGTGGCTGGGCGCGGCGGCCACCGAGGAGCAGCTGATCGGCGCCGACCCGGCCCACCCGGTGATGGTGCCCTCCCTGCGCACCCCGCTCTGGCGGGTGCTGGTCACGCTCATGCCCGACCGCCGGCTCCAGGACGGCTGGCTCGTGGTGGGCGACATCCACGGCCTCCAGGCCCGTACGCGCCAGCTCCTGGCCTCGGCCCCGCCGGACGCCGACATGGTGGAGCTGATGGGCGAGCTGGGCATCCGCGCCCACTCCGCCAAGGCGTGGCTGGACGCCCTGCCGCCGGAGTCCGCCGACCCGATGGCCTCGGCCCCGTCCCCGGCCCAGCCCCTCCCCCGCCGCACGCCGGGCGCGAACGGCCACCACCACCGCGGCGGCCAGCCGATCCCGTCCGCGACGGCCGGCTCGATCGACCCGTCGGCCGCGCTCGCCACGCTGTCGGCGCTGTCCGGCGGCCGGTCGGGCATGCTGCCCGCCGGTCTCGCGGGCGCCCCGTCGACGCCGCCCCCGCCGCTGCCGAGCCCGTCCTCCGACCCGCGCCGCTGGCAGCGGATCGAGGTCACGCCCGAGCACCTGCGCGGCGGCCCGGTGCCGGTCCCCGAGGGGTACGCGGCCCAGCTCGGCATGCGCCCCGGCACCCTGCTGTCGGTCACCGGCCCCGGCGACAACGCGATCGTCCTGGTCTGGCAGGGCCACCAGCCGGTCTTCGACTCGCTCCAGCCGGTGCTCATGCGCCTGAACGCCCGCCCCGGCGACCAGGTCTACGTGACGGTGGACGGCTACCGCCTGGAGGCCCAGCTCACCGGCTAGCGGCGCCCGTACCCTTGATCACCAGCTCCTTCGCGACGATGCTCTAACCCGGACGAACCTGTGCGGAGCAACGCGAAGGAGATCCATGAACGCCGGGACGACCCCCGACACCTCGGCCCAGCCACGCACTCCCTGGGGCACGATCGCCGTCGTCTACCTCGGAGGGGTCGTCGCGGCCATGAGCCTCGGCAAGTTCAGCCCCGTCGGACCGGCGGTGGCGGCCGAGCTCGGGCTGTCGCTGGCGCAACTGGGCTGGGTCATCTCCACGGTGGTCGGCGTCGGCGCCGCCGTCGGCCTGCCGGCCGGCTACCTGATCCGCCGCCTCGGCGCCGAACGGTCACTGGTCGCCGGACTCGCCCTGACGGCGGTGGCGAGCGCGGCGGGGACGGTCGCGGGCGGCTACGCCTGGCTGCTCACCGCCCGGGGCGTCGAGGGCATCGGATACCTCCTGGTCACCATCGCCTGCCCCGCGCTGATCGTACGGCTGGCCAGGGAACGCGATCGCGGGACCGCGCTGTCCATCTGGGCCACGTTCGTCGCGGTGGGCCTGGGCGCGAGCACGCTCGCCGGAGGCGCGGTCGGCGCCGCGATCGGCTGGCGTGGCTGGGTCGGCGTGCTCGCCGGGCTGACGCTGGTGATGGCACTGGTGGTGCGGTTACGGCTGCCGCGCGGCACCGTCCGGCACCAGGACGCCGGAGCCGTGCCCCGCGTGCGGGCGCTGGCCTGGCCGGGCCTGCTGGCCGCGGCCTTCTGTCTGGCCGTGCTCGTGACCATGCCGGTGCTCGTCCTGCTGCCCACGCTGCTGGTCGAGCGGTACGGCCACTCGACCGCCTCCGCCGGCGCGGTCACCGCCGTGATCTCGCTGCTCAGCGCGCTCGGCGGGGTGGCCGTGGGGATGCTGCTGCGCCGGGGCACGCCGGTCGGCGTCCTCGCCTCTGCCGGGCTGCTCACGCTGCCGGCCGCCTGGCTCATGTTCGGCGGTCACGGCTCGTCGCCGGTCGCGCTGACCGGCGCGGCCGTCATCTCGATCGAGAACGGCTTCCTCGGCGCCCTCGTCATGGCCGCCCTGCCGCTGGTGCTGGAACGACTCGACCACGCCGACGTCGGCAACGGCATCGTCGCCCAGGCAGGCAGCATCGGCTCCCTCCTCGGCCCGCCGCTGTTCGGCCTGGTGGCCGATGGCCTCGACCTGCAAGCCCTGGTGCCGGTCATCGCCGTCGGGATCGTGATCTCCGTCAGCGCACTACTACTGGTCGGCCGAAGAACCTCCCGCACACTGCCCGCCACCTGACCCCAGAGCCGTGGCCACAGACCTGCGGACGCGACGGAACCGGGAAAGGACGGTGGGTCAGGAAGGGACGCTGGGCCAGCGAGGGCCGTGAACCAGGACAGGCGCCATAGGCCCCGGGCGGCCAGTGGGTCACGGGAGGCCCTGGGTCAGGGGAGGTCGTCGAACAGGTGGAGGCGGTGGGCGGTGGCGGCGGCCTCGCCTCGGCCGGCGACGCCGAGCTTGGCCAGGATGTTGGAGACGTGCACGCTCACCGTCTTCACCGAGATGACCAGCGTCTCGGCGATCTCGCGGTTGCTGCGGCCGTTCGTCACCTCGCGCAGCACCTCCAGCTCGCGCGCCGTCAGGCCGAGCGGCTGCCCGTCGCCGGCGGGCTCGTCGGACGGGCCGCCGCCGAGGCGGGCCCGGCGGCGGACGACGTCGAGCTGTTCCAGCAGCGGCGCGGCGCCGAGCCTGGTGGCCAGCTCGCGGGCCCGTTCGAGCCGCGCCGCCGCCCCCTGCCGGTCGCCCGCCGCGAGCAGCGCCTGCGCCGACCCCAGCAGGGCGCGGGCCTCCGGATAGGGCTGCCCCAGATCGACCCAGGCCCCGACCGCGGCCTCCCACGCCTTGACCCGCCACGCGACCCGCGCTTCCACGTCAGTGGCCGGCGACTCCGGCCTCAGTCGCGCAGCCTCACCCGCCGCCGGCGGCTCCGGGCCCAGCAGTGCCTCGAAGGTGAGCCGCTGTGCCTCCTGCAGCTCGCCCTCGGTGCCGATGCGCCGCGCCACCTCCCGCAGCCGGGGCAGCGCCGCCGTCGCCTCCTCCACCACGGACGCCCGCCCCGGAGCCGTCCTGCCCCCGGCTGCGGTCAACAGGTGGGCGAAGGTCACCAGGAGCTGCCACACGTAGCGCGGGCTGGACACCAGGTCGCGTTCCGCCAGCGCCTCGGCCGCCTCCCGCACCGCCTCGCCGGCCTGGCCGCGTGCCTCCAGCAGCTCCACCTTGCGCCGCAGATGCGGCAGCAGCGTCTGGTCGCGGTAGGTGCCCCGTGACAGCACCCCGCGCGAGGCGTCGAACAGCTGCTCGGCCCGGTCGAGCTGCCCGCGCGCGAGCGCGATGTCGGTGATGAACCCCTGCAGGCTCGCCCGGTAGGGCGCGGGGGGCGTGAGGTCGAGGGCCTGTTCGATGACCTCCAGCGCCTCGTCCCACCGCCCGAGCGAGACCAGCGGCTCGGCGAGGTTGATCGCGAGGAAGGTGCCGGAGGTGCGCGCCAGGCCGTAGTGGGCGGAGTCGGCGATGCCCGCGCGGGCGACCTCGGCGGCCCGCTCGTGCCACCCCGCGCCCTCCAGCGCGTCGGACTCGGAGATCGCGCAGCGCATGAGCGCGTTGTAGGCGTCCGCGGCGGCGGCGATGCGGCGAGCCTCGGCGAACGCCTCCATCTGCGCCTCGACCTCGTGGAAGCGGTAGCGCGCCCAGGTGGCGGTGATGAGGGAGTTGGCTTCGACGTTGACGTCGCCGACCGCGCGGGCGATCTCCCGGGCGATCTCGGCGGTGGCGATCTTCTCGTCCTTGTCCTCGGGACGGAACAGCATACGGGACAGGCTCTCCAGCACCTGGGCGCGCAGCCGCGAGGGCGGCTCGGCGGGCACCAGCGAGGCGGCGCGGCGCAGGTCGTCGAGATGGCCGGGGCGGCCCAGGTCGTAGCGGGTCAGGCCGCGCTGGCGCAGGACGACGGCGGTGCGCACCGGGTCGGTCTCGGGGTCGAGCTCGGCGAGGAGTGCGCCGGCCAGGGCGATGCTGCGTTCGTACTCGCCGGCCAGGTGGGCGACCACGGCGGTCTGCCGGAGCACCTCGAGGCGGTCGGCGCCGATGCGCCCGGCGGCGTCGGGCACCTGGTCCCACAGCTCCAGGACCCGCGACAGCATGCGGAGCTGCTCGTCGTAGGCGGTGGAGGTGCGCGCGGCCGCGGCCGCCCGCCACGCGCTGACCAGCGCCCACGTGGAGTCGTGGGCGGCGTGCCAGTGATGGGCCAGCTCGATCGCGCCGCGCGGGGCGGGCAGGATCGACAGGTCGCGCTCCAGCGCCTCGGCGTAGCGGGTGTGCAGGCGGGTGTGCTCGCCGGGCAGCAGGTCGTCGTGGAGCGCCTCGCGGATGAGCGCGTGCCGGAAGCTGTAGCCCTCGCCGTCGACCACGAGCACGTTGCCCGCGACGGCCGGGCGCAGCGCCCGCGACAGGGCGTTGTCGTCGAGCCCGGCGACGGCCGACAGCAGGTCGTGCTCCAGGCGCTGGCCGCCCGCGCTGGCCACCCGCAGCAGCTCCTGCGTCTCCTCGGGCAGCCGCTCGACGCGGGCGAGCAGCAGGTCGCGCAGCGACTCGGGCAGGTCGCCCCGGCCGCCGCCCTCGCTCAGCAGCGCCTCGACGAACAGCGGGTTGCCCTCGCTGCGGGCGTAGATGAGGTCCATGTCGGCGTCCGCCGGCCGGCGCTCCAGGATGCTGGCCGCCTGCGCGACGGCCTCCCTGCGGGTGAGCCTGCGCAGCTCGACCCGGGTGACCCACTCGACCCGGCCCAGCTCGGCCAGCATGGGCCGCAGCGGGTGGGTGCGGTGGAGCTCGTCGCTGCGGTAGGTGACCACGAGCAGCAGCCGCCCGGCGGTGCGCTGGTAGCGGACCAGGAACGACAGCAGGTCGCGGGTGGAGCGGTCGGCCCAGTGGGCGTCCTCGATGACGAGCGCGACCGGGCGCTCCTCGGCCAGCCGCTCCAGCAGCCCGAGCACCAGCTCGAACAGGCGCGCGCGGGCCTCGGCGCCCTCCCTGCCCGGCTCGCCGAACTCGGGCAGCAGCCGGGCCAGCCCGCCGGCCGCGCCGCCGGGCACGAGCGCCGCGACGCCGTCACGGCCGAGCCGCCGCACCAGCCCGCGCAGCACGGCGGTGAACGGCGCGAACGGCAGGCCCTCCGTGCCCAGCTCCAGGCAGCCGCCGACGAGCACCAGGGCGTCGTCGGCGCGGTCGGCGAACTCGCCCAGCAGCCGCGTCTTGCCGACCCCGGCCTCGCCGCCCACCAGCACGGTCGCGGGCATGCCGGCGCGCGCCTCGCCGAGCGCGTCGCGCAGGACGGCGAGCTCACGGGCACGCCCGACGAACAACGGGCTGACGGCGTGTACGGTCACGTACGCAAGGATGCCATCGCCCTCCGACAGAAGCGCCCGCCGATCGCCCTCAGCGCAGCACCTTGCGGAAGAACGTGGCCGACGCCTCATAACCGAGCGCGTGGTAGAACTCCGGCGCCCGCCGGGTGGCCATGGCGACGTAGCCGGCCTCCCGCGAACGGGCCCACTGTTCGAACTCCTCCAGCAGCGCCCGCCCGATGCCCTGCCGGCGCGAGCCCGACTGGACCATGGCCTCCTCGACCCAGGCGACCGGCCCGTTGGCGAACAGCGTGAGGTGCGTGAAGCCCAGCAGGTAGCCGCGGACCCGGCCTTCGGCGACGGCCACGAGCAGCAGGGCGGAGTCGTTCGCCAGCAGCTCGGGGAGTGCGGCGTCGAAGGCCTCGCGCTCGGGCCGGAACGTCAGCCCGAAGTCGCGGGCCAGCGCGAACACCTCGTCCGCGTCCGCCTTCTCCGCCCTCCTGATGAGAAGATCGTCAGCCGTCATGACCCCTGACAGTAGATCCTCGCGCGCCGGTGGCGCAAACATGGAAGCCCTCGCAGGCCAGCGACCTCACAGGTCGGCCAGGCCGAGCTGGCGGGCGATGAGCATCCGCTGCACCTCGCTGGTGCCCTCGCCGATCTCCAGGATCTTGGCGTCGCGGTAGAAGCGGCCGACGGGGAACTCGTTCATGAAGCCGTAGCCGCCGAACACCTGGGTGGCGTCGCGGGCGTTGTCCATGGCGGCGTTGGAGGAGACCAGCTTGGCGATCGCGGCCTCCTTCTTGAACGGCAACCCGGCCAGCATGCGCTCGGCCGCGTGGTAGTAGGCCAGGCGGGCGGTGTGGGCGCGGGCCTCCATGTCGGCGACCTTGAACTGGATGGCCTGGTAGTGGCCGATGGGGTTGCCGAAGGCCCGGCGTTCCCTGACGTACTTCAGGCACTCGTCCACGCAGCCCTGAGCCAGGCCCACGCTGAGGGCGGCGATCGCGATGCGGCCCTCGTCCAGGGTCTGGAGGAACTGGGCGTAACCGCGGCCGCGCTCGCCGAGCAGGTTGGCCGCGGGCACCCGGCAGTCGGAGAAGGACAGCTCGCGGGTGTCGGAGGCGTTCCAGCCGACCTTGGAGTACTTCTTCGACACGGTGAAACCGGGCGTCCCCGCCGGTACGAGGATCGTGGAGATCTCCCGCTCGCCGGTGAGCGCGGCCACGCCGACGACGCTGGTGATGTCGGTGCCGGAGTTGGTGATGAACGCCTTCGACCCGTTGATCACCCATTCGTCCCCGTCGAGCACGGCCGTGGTGCGCATGCCGCCGGGCACGTCGGTGCCGCCGCCGGGCTCGGTCAGGCCGAACGCGCCGAGCTCCGCGCCGGAGGCGAGCCTGGGCAGCCAGTGGGCGCGCTGCTCCTCGGTGCCGAAGCGGTAGATCGGCATCGCGCCGAGCGAGACCGCCGCCTCCAGGGTGATCGCCACGCTGGAGTCCACACGGGCCAGCTCCTCCAGGGCCAGGCACAGGGCGAAGTAGTCGCCGCCCATGCCGCCGTACTCCTCGGGGAAGGGCAGGCCGAACAGGCCCATCGCGCTCATTCTGCGCACGATGTCGTACGGGAACTCCCCGCGCTCGTAGTAGTCGCCGATCACGGGGGCGACCACGTCGCGGGCGAACGTCTCGACCGTCTTGCGCAGCTCTTCGTACTCGTCCTTGAGCATGTCAGCCTTTCGCGAGCGCCTGTACGACGCGGGATGGGCTGGGCCGGCCGAGCAGCCCGGCCAGCCAGGTGCTGGTGGCGACGAGCTTGCCCAGGTCGAGCCCGGTGTCGATGCCGAGTCCCTGCAGCATCCAGACGAGGTCCTCGGTGGCGAGGTTGCCCGTGGCGGACTCGGCGTAGGGGCAGCCGCCGATGCCGCCGGTGGAGGCGTCCACGGTGGTCACGCCGGCGCGGAGCGCGGCCAGGGTGTTGCCGAGGGCCTGGCCGTAGGTGTCGTGGAAGTGCACCGCCAGCCGCTCAGGGGAGCGGAACGCCTTGATGAGCGCGGTGACGTGGCCCGGCGTGCCGACGCCGGTGGTGTCGCCGAGCGACAGCTCGTGGCAGCCGAGCCCGAGCAGCCGTTCGCCCACCCGGACGACCTGCGCGATCGGGGTCGGCCCCTCCCAGGGGTCGCCGAAGCACATCGACACGTACGCGCGCACCCGCACGCCGTTGTCGAGCGCCCTGGCGACGACCGGCTCGAACATCTCGAACTGGCTCTCCAGGCTGCGGTTGAGGTTCTTGGCGGCGAAGGTCTCGGTGGCGCTGGCGAACACGGCGATCTCGGTCACGCCGCGGTCGAGCGCCCGGTCGAGGCCGCGCTCGTTCGGCACCAGGACCGGGTAGCGGACGCCCGGCCTGCGGTGCAGCCGGGTCAGCAGCTCGTCGGCGTCGGCGAGCTGCGGCACCCACTTGGGGTGGACGAAGCTGGTGGCCTCGATGACCTTGTGCCCGGCGTCCGCGAGCCGGTCGATGAACTCGGCCTTCACCTCGACGGGCACGATCGCGGACTCGTTCTGCAGGCCGTCGCGCGGCCCGACCTCGTAGACGGTGACCTGCTTGGGAAGGCCGTCCATGGGATGCGGCATCTAGTCCTCCTCGGGGGTCACGACGGCCAGGACGGCGTCCATGTCGACCGGCTGGCCGGGCTGGACCGGGAGGTCAGTCAGCACGCCGGAGCACGGGGCGGTGACGGCGTGCTCCATCTTCATGGCCTCGACGACGATGAGCGGCTGGCCGGCGCTCACCCGGTCGCCCGGCTGGGCCTTGACGACGAGGACGGTGCCCGGCATCGGGCTGCGCACCACGCCGTCGCCGGAGGCGGCGGCTCCTGGGCGGTCGCCGGGGTCGCCGATCAGGTGGCGGGTGAACGCCCAGGCCCGGCCGTCGTGGCCGAGCCAGAGCGTGTCGCCGTCGCGGGCGCACAGGTAGCGTACGGTCCGGTCGCCGAGCGTGACGGCCACCTCCGGGCCCTCCGCGCGCAGGCGGGCAGGCACCGGGCGCTCGTCCGTCAGCACCTCGGCCGACTCGGCGGGCAGGCCGCGGACCCGTACCTCGTGGACGCCGTCCCTGGACGCCAGCCGCCAGGTCGTCCAGGCCCGCTCGCCGACCCGCCAGCCGTCGGTGACCTCCCACGGGTCGTCGCCCTGCGGCAGCGCGTGGAAGACCAGCCCGGCCGCGGCGAGCACGCCGGCGGGGGCGGCGGCGTCGGTGACCAGCTCGGGCAGGGCCCGCTCGACCAGGCCGGTGTCCAGCTCGCCCGCGCGTACGGCCGGGTGGGCGGCCAGGGCGCGCAGGAACGGCACGTTGGTGACCACGCCCAGCACGGCGGTGCCGGCGAGCGCGCGGTCGAGGGCGCGCAGCGCGGCCTTCCTGTCCGGGGCCCAGGCCACCACCTTGGAGAGCATGGGGTCGAACTCGCTGCCGACGACCCCGCCCTCGGACAGCCCGGAGTCCGTACGGACCAGCGGGCCGGAGCCGGCCGGGTGAGCGGCGGGACCGGGGACGCCGGGCTCGCGGAGCAGCAGGACGCGCCCGCCCGTCGGCAGGAAGCCGCGCGAGGGGTCCTCGGCGTAGACGCGGGCCTCGACGGCGTGCCCGCTCAGCCGCACCTCGTCCTGGCCGAACGGCAGCGGCTCGCCGGCCGCCACCCGGAGCTGCAGCTCCACCAGGTCGAGGCCGGTCACCAGCTCGGTGACGGGGTGCTCGACCTGGAGGCGGGTGTTCATCTCCATGAAGTGGTAGGCGCCGGTGGCGCCGTCCACGATGAACTCGACGGTGCCCGCGCCGACGTAGCCGACCGCCCGTGCCGCCTCCACGGCCGCCGCGCCCATGCGGGCCCGCAGCTCGGGGGTGACGAACGGCGACGGCGCCTCCTCGATGACCTTCTGGTGCCTGCGCTGCAGGCTGCACTCGCGCTCGCCCAGGTGCACCGCGCCGCCGAGGGAGTCGGCCAGCACCTGGATCTCGATGTGGCGGGGGCTGTCGACGTACCGCTCGATGAGCAGCGTCGCGTCGCCGAACGCGGCCCGCGCGGTCCGCCGCGCCGACGCCAGCGCGTCGGGCAGCTCCGCGGCCGAGCGCACCAGCACCATGCCCTTGCCGCCGCCGCCCGCGGACGGCTTGATGAGGGCCGGGAAGTCGCGCCACTCCTCCAGCGCGTCGTCGGGCTCGGCCCCGCCCGGGACCACCGGCACCCCGGCGGCCGACACCGTGGCCTTGGCCCGGATCTTGTCGCCCATGGCGTCGATGGCCTCGGCCGGCGGCCCGACGAACGCCGCACCAGCGGCGGCGCAGGCCCGCGCGAAGGCGGCGTTCTCGGCCAGGAAACCGTAGCCGGGGTGCACGGCCTGCGCCCCGGACGCGAGCGCCGCCCCCGCGATCGCGTCGGCGTCCAGGTAGCTCGGCACCTCCAGGGCGAGGTCCGCCTCGCGTACGTGCCGGGCGCCGGCGTCGGACGGCGTGTGCACGGCCACCGCCGTGACGCCGAGCCGGCGCAGCGTGCGGGCGATCCGTACGGCGATCTCGCCCCTGTTGGCGATGAGAACACGGTCGAACAGCATGATCACATCCGGAAGACGCCGTATCCGGCGGGTTCGAGCGGGGCGTTGGCCGCCGCGGACAGCGCCAGGCCGAGGACGGTGCGGGTGTCGAGCGGGTCGATCACGCCGTCGTCCCACAGCCTGGCCGTGGAGTAGTACGGGTTGCCCTGGTGCTCGTACTGGGCCCTGATGGCGTCGGCGTCGGCGGTGCCGACGGTGGTGAGGACGTTCGCGGCCTGCTCGCCGCCCATCACGGAGATGCGGGCGTTGGGCCACATCCACAGGAAGCGCGGCGCGTACGCCCGGCCGGCCATCGCGTAGTTCCCCGCCCCGAACGAGCCGCCGATGACCACGGTGAACTTGGGCACCCGCGCGCAGGAGACGGCGGTGACCATCTTCGCGCCGTGCTTGGCGATGCCGCCCGCCTCGTACGCCTTGCCGACCATGAAGCCGCTGATGTTCTGCAGGAACACCAGGGGGATGCGGCGCTGGTCGCACAGCTCGATGAAGTGGGCGCCCTTCATGGCCGACTCGCTGAACAGGATGCCGTTGTTGGCCACGATGCCGACCGGGTGGCCGTGCAGGTGGGCGAAGCCGGTGACGAGGGTGTGGCCGTACTCGGCCTTGAACTCCAGGAAGCGCGAGCCGTCCACGAGGCGCGCGATGACCTCGCGCACGTCGTACGGCTGGCGGGTGTCGGCCGGGACGACGCCGTACAGGTCGCGCGGGTCGTGGCGGGGCGGCTCCGGCGTGACCACCGGCCAGGGCCGCTCGGCGCGCGGGGCGAGCGTGGAGACGATGTCGCGGACGATGGCGAGGGCGTGCGCGTCGTCCTCGGCGAGGTGGTCGGTGACGCCGCTGACCCGGGCGTGCAGGTCGCCGCCGCCCAGCTCCTCGGCCGTGACCTCCTCGCCGGTGGCCGCCTTCACCAGCGGCGGGCCGCCCAGGAAGATCGTGCCCTGGCCGCGGACGATGACCGCCTCGTCGCTCATCGCGGGGACGTACGCGCCGCCCGCCGTGCACGAGCCGAGCACGGCGGCGATCTGCGGGATGCCGCGGGCGGACATGGTGGCCTGGTTGTAGAAGATGCGGCCGAAGTGGTCGCGGTCGGGGAACACCTCGTCCTGCCGGGGCAGGAACGCGCCGCCGGAGTCCACCAGGTAGACGCAGGGCAGGTGGTTGTGCAGGGCCACCTCTTGCGCGCGCAGGTGCTTCTTGACGGTCATCGGGTAGTAGGTGCCGCCCTTGACCGTGGCGTCGTTGGCGACGATCACGCACTCGCGGCCCGAGACCCGGCCGACTCCCGTGATGATCCCGGCGGCCGGCGCCTCGTCGTCGTACAGGCCGTTCGCGGCCAGCGGCGACAGCTCCAGGAAGCGCGAGCCGGGGTCCAGCAGGCCGTCCACGCGGTCGCGCGGCAGCAGCTTGCCCCGCTCGACGTGCCGCCGCCGCGACCGCTCGGGGCCGCCGGGCGCGGCGGCGGCGAGGCGGTCGAGCAGGTCGGCGGCCAGGCGTTCGTTGATCTCGGTGTTGCGCTTGTACGCCTCCCCCGCCGGGTCGGCGGCCGAGCCCAGCACCGGCCAGTCGCTGCTCATGCGTCCCCTCTCATGCCCTCATGGCTCGAATGTTAGCGAGCGTTAACGTCATCGTCTAGCATGTGAGACGTGACCAGCACCTCCGCCACCCCTGCCCGCTCCCGGCGCAACAGGCGCGCGGAGATCCTGGAGGCGGCGGCCCGGCTGTTCGCGGCACGGGGCTTCCACGGCGTCCCGATCGAGGAGATCGGCGGCGCGGTCGGCGTCTCGGGCCCCGCGCTCTACCGGCACTTCAGTGGCAAGGAGGCGCTGCTGGCCGAGATGCTGCTCGACGTCAGCTCGCGGCTGCGCGAGTCCGCCGTGGCCGTCGTGACCTCCTCCCCGGGGCCGGAGCAGGCCCTCGACGCGCTGCTCGACGTGCAGATCACCTTCGCCACCGAGCAGCCGGCGCTGATCGTCGTGCACGACCGGGAGCTCGGCAACGTGCCCGAGCCGCACCGGCGGCAGATCAGGCGGCTGCAGCGGCTGTACGTCGAGGAGTGGGTGACCGTGCTGGCCGAGCTGCATCCCGCGTGCCCGGCCGCCCGGCTGCGGGCCGCCATGCACGCGGTCTTCGGGCTGCTCAACTCCACCCCGCACAGCGCGGGCGAGCTGCCCGGCGGCGACATGCGGCCGCTGCTGCGCGCGATGGCCCGCGCGGCGATCGACGCCGCTGTTAACGCTCGCTAACACTCCCGTTGTCGTGGTGCGCGCCGACTAGGACTGGCTTTCGCATCTCCCTGCGCTCGATCAAGTACGGAGGGTAACTTTCCCGATGCGGCCGCGCGGCTTCCCTCCGTCCTCCCTCCGCAGTAAGGAGCGCACCGAATGTTGGATCTCCAGAAGAAGTACGATGACCTGGAAGTGCGGGTCACGGCGCTGGAAGCGGCTACTGTAAGCGGCGTGCCACAGCTCACCATCGCCGACCGGATCGACACGCTGCACCGGCGCGTGGACGACGTCGCCGAGAACCTCCTCGACAAGATCGACCGCGAGGTCGGCGCACTCAGGTCCGAGATGAGGGCGGGCTTCGCCAGAATCGACCAGCGATTCACCCAGATCGACCAGAAGTTCGCTCAGATCGATCAGAAGTTCGTCGAGATCGACGGGCGGTTCGCCAGGGTGGAGGAAAGGCTCGACAGGCTCGAGAAGCGGCTCGACTCGCATGACGATCGCTTCGATCGCCTGGAGTCGATCCTCGGCCGGATCGAGAGCAAGCTCTCCAACTAGCAGCCGGCGACACGAAAAGGCCCGGAGCCGTGGCTCCGGGCCTCCTCCTGCCTACCTGCGGGTCACCCGGACATAATCCGTACGGCTGGAGGACCCGTACGTGTCGTCGTCACCCTTGAACACGAACTTCCAGCGCCCCGAGTCCCAGGCCCTGGCCTTCACGTAGAGGCGCCCGCTGTCACCGGACCGGAACACCTTCACGTACTCCCACTTCTTCGACCCGGCCTTCTTGAAGTACAGCCCGACCTTGCCGCTGTACCCCTCCCAGCCGTCGTCGTCGGCGATCTGCAGCCGCCCCTTGAACCTCAGATACTTGCCGCGCTTCACCGGCTCCGCATAGGCGTTGAACCCGATGATCCGGCTGTCCGCCCTGCTCACCGCGGGCGGCGGGGCGGGCTGTTCGACCGTCACCCAGTCGGCGTCGCCGACGCTGCCGTTCACGCCGCGGGTGCCCGCGTACTCGGCGCGCCACCAGCCGGAGGCGACGGCGGTGGCGGAGGCCCAGAAGCGGCCGTCCCTGCCGGTCACCGTGCTGGTCACGTCCTCCCAGCGGGAGGAGCCCGCGGCCCTGAAGGACACGGTCACGCGCTGCCCGGCGAGCCCGCCGCGGCGCTCGGCCCTGAGCGTGCCGGTGAACGTCAGCCGGTCGCCCTTGTCGACGGGCTCGGGCCGGGCGTCGAAGCCGTCGATCCTGCTGTCGGCGTTCGGGCGCCTGACGGCCACGCCGGCGAGGTCGCTGACGGAGCCCTTCGCGGCGGCGGTTGCGGCGAAGACAGCGCGGAACGTGCCGCTCGTCCGGATCCGCACCCCGTCGCCGAACCAGCCGTCCTTGCCGGTCGTCGTCCTCGCGACCTCGCGGAAGTCGCCGGAGTGGCGGCCGCGGAACTGGAGGGAGACGGTCTGTCCCGCGTACCCCTTGCCGTCGGCGAGCAGGCGCCCGAAGACCTTGACCACGTCACCGCGGTCGGCCTCGCGCGGCCGGACGCCGAAGGAGGCGAACTTGGTGTCGAGCGTCTTCTTGACGACCACGTCGAAGGTCCCGGAGGCGGACTTCTCCTGGCCGCCGCCCGTGGCCGTGGCGAGGTAGCTCCACGTGCCGGTGGGCGAGGTCTCGAACTTCCTGGTGCCGGTCCACTTGACCCAGTCGCGTACCGGCGTCCTCGTCAGCTCGCCTATGGAGGTATAGACCCCCACGGGCGGCTTGAGCTGGAGGGTGGCCTTGTCCGCGTTCTTCGTGAAGACGGTGAAGGTGGCGGTGACCGGGCCGCCGGTCACGTCGAGCGGCGAGGCGGGGCTGATGACCACCCTGCCGATCTCGACGGGTTTCTGCGGGGCCGCCGACGCGGCTGCCGGCGCGAGGGCGACCAGGGCCCCTGCGCCGATCATCACGGCGAAGGCGGTGACACGGAGGCGTTGTAACATGCGGGTTCCTTTCTGGAGACCCCAGTGCTTCAACGCGGCATTGAGGGTGCCACGTGTGTCTCCTTTAGAGACGCCCAGGTGAGTGGCGAGGTTCGAAATACTGACAAACGGTTATAGATAAGGGTCTATAACGACCGGACCGCAACCTGTCCCCACGCGTCGGGCAGACGCCGGGCCCGATGACAGACATAATCGGGGTGTGGCGCGGGACACTGTTGAAACACATTTCACCGAAACCGTCGCGACCCTTGAAGCGGGTCCCCCGCGAGATCCGGCCCAGCCGGTCCGGGAGGGGACGACGCTGACCGGCGAGCGATGCCGGGCGCTGTTCCGGCGCCAGCTCGACAGCCGGCTGCTCGACATCGCCGCCCGCTGGCTGCGCGAGCAGAACGAAGGCTTCTACACGATCGGCTCGGCCGGGCACGAGGGCAACGCCGCGGTCGCCGCCGCGCTGCGGCCCACCGATCCCGCGCTGCTCCACTACCGTTCCGGCGCGTTCTACCTCACCCGCTCCGAGCAGAAGGGCCGGCTGCCCGAGCAGGGGCTGCGCGACGTCCTCATGGGCCTGAGCGCGGCGGCCGACGAGCCGATCGCGGGCGGCCGGCACAAGGTGTTCGGCCATCCCGAGCTGGCGGTCATCCCGCAGACCTCGACCATCGCCAGCCATCTGCCGAGGGCCGTGGGCGTCGCCTTCGCCGTCGAACGCGCCAAGGCGCTCGGCGCGCCCTGCGCGTGGGAGCCCGACGCGGTGGTGGTGTGCAGCTTCGGCGACGCCTCGATCAACCACGCGAGCGCGCTGTCGGGCCTCAACCTCGCCTCCTACGCCACCTTCCAGGGGCAGGCGCTGCCGATCCTGTTCGTGTGCGAGGACAACGGGCTCGGCATCAGCGTACGCACGCCCAAGGGCTGGGTGGCGGCGGCCGCGCGGCGGCCCGGCATCGAGTACTTCGCGGCCGACGGGTGCGACCTGGCCGACGCCTACGACGCCGCCGCGCGCGCGGTCGAGCACGTACGCACCCGCCGCTCCCCCGCCTTCCTGCACCTGTCGACGGTGCGGCTCATGGGGCACGCCGGGTCCGACGTGGAGGCGGCCTACCGCACCCAGCGCGACATCCGCGCCGACCTGGCCCGCGACCCGCTGCTGCGCACCGCCGCGATGCTCGTCGAGGCCGGCCTGGAGACCCCGGACGAGCTGCTCAAAAGGTACGAGAGCGCACGCGAGCACGTGCTGCGCATCGCCCTGGAGACCACCCGCCACCCGCGGCTCGGCACCGCCAAGGAGATCAAGGAGCCGCTCGCGCCGCGCGACCCCGACCTGATCGCCCGCATCAGCCCGGTGGCGGCCCCGCCCGCGGCCAGGGACAAGGCGTTCGCCGGGGCGCTGCCCGAGCTCGACAAGCCGCTCACGCTCTCCCAGTCGATCAACCGCACGCTCGCCGACGCGCTCGCCGTCCACCCCGAGATGCTGGTGTTCGGCGAGGACGTCGCGCGCAAGGGCGGGGTCTACGGGGTGACGCGGGGGCTGCAGAAGCGCTTCGGCGCGGGCCAGGTGTTCGACACGCTGCTGGACGAGCAGGCCATCCTGGGGCTGGCGCTCGGGTCGGGGGTGTCGGGGCTGCTGCCGGTGCCGGAGATCCAGTATCTCGCCTACCTGCACAACGCGCTCGACCAGATCCGCGGCGAGGGGGCGACGCTGTCGTTCTTCTCCCGCGGCGCCTACCGCAACCCGATGGTGGTGCGGGTGGCGGGCTACGCCTACCAGAAGGGGTTCGGCGGCCACTTCCACAACGACAACTCGGTGGCGGCGCTGCGCGACATCCCCGGCCTGGTCATCGCCTCGCCGGCGCGGCCGGACGACGCCTCGGCGATGCTGCGCACGTGCCTGGCGGCGGCGCGGGCGTGCGGGACGGTCGCGGTGTTCCTGGAGCCGATCGCGCTCTACCACACGCGCGACCTGTTCGAGGAGGGCGACGGGGGCTGGCTGGCGCCGTACGCGCCGCCGTCGCGCTGGGCCGAGACGCACGTGCCGATCGGGCGGGCCCGCTCCTACGGCGACGGGCGCGACCTGACGATCGTGACGTTCGGCAACGGGGTGCGGATGAGCCTGCGGGCCGCCGTGCGGCTCACCCAGGAGGGCTACGGCTGCCGCGTCCTCGACCTGCGCTGGCTCGCGCCGCTGCCGGTGGAGGACCTGGTGCGGGCGGCGGAGCTGACCGGGAAGGTGCTGATCGCCGACGAGACCCGGCACTCCGGCGGCGTCTCCGAGGGCGTGCTGGCGGAGCTGGCGGACGCCGGGTTCACCGGGCAGGTGGCGCGGGTGACGTCGGACGACAGTTTCATCCCGCTGGGCGGGGCGGCCGATCACGTGCTGCTGTCGGAGGCCGAGATCGAGCAGGCGGCACGCAAGCTCCTCGGATGAGGCTTCAGAGCGGGTTCATCAGGTAGGCCCCGAACGCCGCGGCCGTCACCGCCACCACGAAGAAGAAGAACACGAAGAAGCCGCCCGGCAGGATCGTCAGCCGGGCGAGCTGGTCGGCGTCGGAGTCCCTGGCCTGCCTGCGGCGCCGCTTCTGCTGCAGCTCGATGATCGGCCGGATCCCGCCGAGCAGCAGGAACCACACGGCGACGAAGGCGACGCCCTGCTGGACGGCGGCGGGGGCGTACATGCTGAGCGCGAACACCGCGCCCCCGGTGGCGAGGAGGATCAGCGCGCCGTAGAGGTTGCGGATCAGCAGCAGCATGCAGACCAGGAACAGCAGCACCGTCCAGATCAGCAGCGTGATCCGCCCTTGCTGGGTCAGCCAGGCGGCGGCCAACCCGAGCAGCGGGGGCGCGAGGTAGCCCGCCATCGCGGTCAGCACCATGCCGGGCCCGGTCGGCTTCCCCCTGGTGAGCGTCACGCCGGAGGTGTCGGAGTGGAGGCGGATGCCCTCCAGCTTGCGCCGGGTGACCAGCGCCATGAGCGCGTGGCCGCCCTCGTGGGCGATCGTGATCAGGCCCCGGGAGACCTGCCAGGGCATGCGGAAGGCGACGATCGCGAGCGCGACCAGAGCCGAGACCACCACGACCCAGGGGTGGGGGTCAGGCTGAACCTTGATCAGGTGGGCCCAGAGCTTGTCCATCGAGACAGAACCCTATCCAGGTAAAGTCACGGCCGTGGTCACGGAACGACATTCTGACCAGGGGGTGCCGGAGTGGTGGCGGCGGCTCGGGCTGCCCGGCCTGGTCGACCTGCACGTGCACTTCCTGCCGGAGCGGATGGAGCGGCGGGTCTGGCATCACTTCCGTCACGGCGGGCCGCTGATGGGAGAGGGCTGGCACATCGCGTACGAGTGGCCGGTGGCGGAGCGGGTGGCGCACCTGCGGGCGATGGGGGTGCGGAGCTTCCCCGCGCTGGCGTACGCGCACAAGCCGGACATGGCGGCCGACCTCAACGCCTGGACGATGGATTTCGCCCGCCGTACACCGGGTTGTCTCCCGTCGGCGACCTTCTACCCGGAGCCTGGGGTGGTGGCGTACGTGCGGCGCGCCCTGGACGACGGGGCCCGCGTCTTCAAGGTGCACCTGCAGGTCGGCGGGTTCGATCCGCGGGTCCCCGAGCTGTCGGAGGTCTGGGGGCTGCTGGCGGAGTCGGGCGTGCCCGTCGTGGTGCACGCCAGCTCGGTGCCGGTGCCCGGCGGCCACGTCGGCGCGGAGCCCATCGGCGAGGTGCTGCGCCGTCATCCCCGGCTGCGCCTGGTGATCGCGCATCTCGGCATGCCGGAGTACGACCCGTTCTTCGAGCTGGCCCTGCGCTACGAGCGGGTGGCGCTGGACACCACGATGGCGTTCACCGACTTCAGCGAGCGGGGCATGCCGTTCCCCGCCCGGCTCCGCCCCGCGCTGCTTGATCTGGGACTTGCGGGGAAGGTGATCCTCGGCAGTGACTTCCCGACCATCCCCTACCCCTACGCGCACCAGCTCGACGCGCTCGCCCGCCTGGACCTCGGCGAGGACTGGCTCAGGGCCGTGTGCTGGCGCAATGGGCGGGCCGTGATCTGATATGAAGGTGAACGAACGTCACATGGCGCTGATCAGCGCTTTCTTCGACGCGCTGGGGCGAAACGACCTCGCGGCCATGGAGAGCTGCTACCACCCCGAGGTCAGCTTCGGCGACCCCATCTTCCAGGAGATCGAGGGCCGCGACCGGGTGATGCGGATGTGGCGGCTGCAGCTCGGCGTGCGCGACGGGTTGCGGTCCGCCTACAAGGACGTATGGGCCGACGACCACACCGGCACCGCGCGCTGGACCGCCCGCTACACCTTCTCCAGCACGGGGCGGGAGGTGGTCAACGAGGTGGAGGCGCTGTTCAGGTTCGAGGACGGGCTGATCGTGCGGCACCACGACGAGTTCGACTTCAAGCGCTGGTCGAGGATGGCGCTCGGCCGCCCGCACGGGCTGCTGTTCGGGTGGACGCCGATGTGGCGCAAGACCATCAGGGATCGGGCGACGCAGCAGCTCGACGCGCTCGCCTAGGAAAGGATCGGAGGGGCATGGCCAGGGTCAGGAGTCTGCGCCGCGGCGGTGACGCGCGCGAGGAGCCGCCCGAGCACTCGATGGACCCGCGGGCCACCGAGGAGCCCCCCTACCAGCCCACCGTCATCGACAACGCCATCTACCGCGACGGCGAGCGGGTCGACAACCCCGGCTCGCTCGCCGACGCCTTCGAACGGCTCAAGGACATGCCGGGCAGCATGGCCTGGATCGGCCTCTACCGGCCGAAGGAGTGGGAGCTGGTCAAGCTCGGCGAGGAGTTCAAGCTGCACGAGCTGGCGCTGGAGGACGCCATCGTCGGCTCCCAGCGCCCCAAGGCCGACCGCTACGGCGACACGCTGTTCGTGGTGCTGCGCGCCGCGCGCTACCTCGACGAGGCGGAGGAGGTCGCGTTCGGCGAGCTGCACGTCTTCGTCGGCCCCGACTTCGTGATCACCGTACGGCACGCGGAGGCCCCCGACCTCCAGGGCGTCCGCAAGCGCATGGAGTCCGACCCCGACCTGCTGCGGCAGGGCCCGCAGGCGGTGCTCTACGCGATCGTCGACGCGGTCGTGGACGGCTACGCCCCCGTGGTGGCCGGGCTGCAGAAGGACATCGAGGAGATCGAGGCCCAGGTCTTCAGCGGCGACCCCTCGGTGTCGCGGCGCGTCTACGAGCTGTCCGGCGAGGTCATCGAGTTCCAGCGGGCCACCGCGCCGCTCGTCGGCATGATCCACGGCTTCATCGCCGGAGCCCCCAAGTACGGACTCAACGACGAGCTGCAGAGCTATCTGCGTGACGTGGCCGACCACGCGATCACGGTGTCGGAGCGGGTGTCGTCCTTCCGGCAGATGCTCCAGAACATCCTGGTCGTCAACTCGACGCTGGTCACCCAGGCGCAGAACGCCGAGATGGCCCGGATGACCGAGGCCAGCATCCAGCAGGGCGAGGAGGTCAAGAAGATCTCCGCGTGGGCGGCCATCCTCTTCGCGCCCACGCTGGTCGGGACGATCTACGGGATGAACTTCGACTTCATGCCGGAGACGCACTGGGCGTTCGGCTATCCGTTCGCGATCGTGCTGATGGCGGCCGTCTGCCTGGTGCTCTACATGGTCTTCAAGCGGCGCGACTGGCTCTAGTATCCCACCTCATGATCTCTCGTTTACCGGCGGCCGCGTTCGCCGCCGCCGCTCTGACCCTGCTGTCCACCGCGACCGCCGCGCACGCCGCGCCCGTGACGGGCGCCCCCGAGCTCACGCACAACGCCCTCTACAAGGCGGCCAAGCTGCCCAAGGTCGGCTGCGCGCTGAAGAAGGGCACCACCGCGGCCTCCACGAGGAAGTACGTCACCACGCTCGTCGGCTGCCTCAACAAGGCGTGGAAGCCGGCGATCAAGGACTTCACGCCCGTCGAGGTGCAGTTCAAGGAGTCCAAGGACAAGAAGTCCTGCTCCACGGGCCTGGAGGTGTCGGGCTCGTTCTCGGAGATCTGCGCCACGGCCGTCCGGGTGCGCCTCGCCGACGACTGGATCAAGGCGAAGGACGACAGGAAGGTGTTCACGTCCGTGGTCAGGACGTGGAGCGGGGTCGTGACCGGCCAGACCGGCATCGGCCGGGCCTGGTGGGGGCTGGAGAACGGCGGAGTCGAGACCGTCATGGACGAGCACAACCGCCGCTACTACCTGCAGCTCGACTGCTTCTTCGGGGTCTCGGCCAAGAGCCTCGGCCGGGTGGTCAAGGACTGGAAGCCCGTCCTCGGCATCCCGGACATCTGGAAGAACCGTTTCCACGGCAAGACCGCCAACCGCCTGTCCTGGGTGCGGGCGGGATACGAGACGGGCAAGCCGGGGGCGTGCAACACCTGGAAGGCGAGCTCGGCCAAGGTGGCCTGACGTCCTAGGGCTGTCACAGGGCCCCGACGACCAGGCCGACGAGGATCAGGGCGACGAGGGCGAGGCGTAAGGCGGCGAGCACGTGCCGGTTGCCGTCCACGGCGGGGTCAGGGCTTCAGGCCGGCGTGCGTCTCCAGGCGTTCCAGGCGCTCCACGATCGGCCGCAGCTCGGCCTTGAGCTGGGCCTTGAGCGCGGCGGCCAGCTGTTCGGCCTGGCCGGGAGCGGGAGCGGGGGCGGCGGCCTGCTGGGTGTTGGCGCGCAGGTGCACGTACCCGGCCAGGGCCGCCGACACGGCGCGGCGGGTGAGGCGCGGCTCGGCGCCCAGGGCGCGCAGCACCTGACCGGCCGTGCCGTCGGGCTCGGCGACCAGGCCGAGCAGGAGATGCTCGCAGCCGACGTAGTTGTGGCCGAGCGCGATCGCCTCGGTGACGGCGAGTTCGAGGGCGTTGGCGGCGGGCGAGCTGAGCCGGCGCGAACCGGCCCCTGCCGGGTCGGCGGGAGCGGCGGCGTCGGCCGGAGCCGGGTCGGTGGCGGGCGGGACGTGCCGGTCGAGGTCGCGGCGCACCTGGTCGAGGCCGATCTCCATGGCGCGCAGCACGTGCAGGGCCAGGTTCGTGCCCTCGGTGAGCATGGCGTCGAGCAGGTGCCCGGTGCCGACCTCGACGGTCCCCTGCGTGCGGGCGGCCTCGGCGGCGAGCTTGAGCACCGTACGGGTCCGGGCCGTGAGGTGGGTCAGCGCGCCGGTCGGCTGGTCCAGGTCGAGATCGCCGAGCGAGGTCTCCCTGATCGCGGTCACCCGGCGGACCGCCTGCTCCAGCGCCCGCTGGCAGACGGCGGACACCGGCACGCCGGCCTCCTTGACGGCCTCGGCGAGGTCGTCGGGCAGGTACACGTTGATCTTTGGCATACCCCCACCATAACCCCGCTGGGGTTACACGTCCAGGGTCATAGTGGCGTCGAGTTCTCCGACTGTCGGTGGGAAGCCGTACCTTAGAGCGCGTGTCCGAACAGCCCCTGACCCTCGACGCCGTCCTCACCGACGAGGCGGTCCTGTCCACCTACCGCCGCATGTTCGCCGCGCTGGCCCGCGACAGCGGGGCCGTGGTCGACGACCCGGTGCTGGTCGACATCGCCGAGACGCTGTTCGCGGCGTTCGCGGAGGCGGGCGAGGAGTGGCTGACGCACGAGCAGATGCGCTTCGCCTGCCGCGCCTACCCCGGCGAGCAGTTCGACAACCGGCTGCGGGTGCTCAAGGGGCTCGGCGCGATCCGCGAGGTGTTCCCCAAGCCCAACCAGCTCCGCTACCGCGCCTCGTTCACCAGCGTCGTCGGGCTGATGTTCATCCGGCGCATGATGGACGACGGCGGGCAGTCGGAGATGCACCGGTTGCTCGCGCTCGAAGACCTCAACGTCGCCGACCCGCGCACCACCATGGAGGAGGCGCGGCAGAGCGCGGTCAACCTCGCGCGGGCGTTCCGGCTGTGGGCGCTGGAGCTGATCACGCTCACCACCGGCACCATCGAGGAGCTGCGCGAGCAGGCGCCCAAGCTGTGGGGCACCGAGGAGATCGCGCGGCGGGCGCAGGGCCTGCACGGCACCATCCTGACCCGCTGGCCCGAGCTCGACCGGGTCTGCACCGACCTGCGGGCCGCCATCTACGCCTACAGCGACGCCTCCCGGCGAGCGGCCGGGCGGCTGGCCGACTCGGCGGGCACCACCCGCAACCTCACGCTGCTGCCGACCGAGACGTGGCGCACCTTCTCGCAGACCGCGTCCAAGGAGCGGCTGGCCGCCGTGCTCGACGGGTTCGTCTTCGACGCGCCCGCGCCCTGGCACGATCCGGCCGCCATCGCGCGGGCCGTGGACGAGGCGCCGCGCCCGGCTCCGGCGCAGCCCACGCCGCCGCGCTCCACCCTGCCCGATCCCGGGCCGTCCGACTCGCTCGACACCTCGCCGGGAGCCGCCGTCGAGCGGCTGCGGGAGATGGCCGAGTCGCTGCTCGGCGGGTCCGCCCGGGTCGCGCTCGGCGACGTGCTCGGGCCCGACTGGGTGACCGCCCGGCGGGTGCTCGCCGACCTCACCAGCATCGATCTGCGGCCGGAGCTGCCCTACCGGCTGACCTGGAGCGACGAGCTGTCGGTCGATCCCGGGCGGGAGCCGGCCTGGCTGTCCTGCGGCCACCTGGAGCGTACGCGATGAGCACCGGTGAGGGGCAGGGGCTTACCGGGGAAGAGCGGGCCGCAGCGGGCCCGGACGCGAAAGGTCCGGTGGCGCGGGGGTCGGTTCTGGAGGGGCCGGTCGCGCATGTGCGGGCGCGGTCGGGCGGGCCGTTGCCGCTCGGGCCTGGGGCACCCGCTCCGGCCGGGATGATACGGCTGACCTGGCCCGACTCCACCGGGCAGGCGCTGCCGGTGTGGCCCGACGGTGTGACGCCGGCGCTGCTGGAGGAATACCAGGTGGCGCCCGCGCCCGTGGAACGGGCCGGGGAGACGCGGCGGGTGCTGGCGGCCGTGCTCAAGTGCTGCTGGACCGACCTGTCGGTCGATCCTTGGCCGGGTACGCCCGCGCCGGTGGAGCTGGTGCTGGACACCTATCGGGCGCTGATCGGGCGTACCGACGACCTGATGCGCAACTGGGCCGTCGGGGCGCTGCGGCGGCTGCACGACTCGGCGTGGGTCGTCGTGGACGACGGTGTGGTCGTGCTCGGGCCGAGGTGCGCGCTGTGGCCGGTGGAGGCGCACGCGCAACTCCAGGAGCTGGTGCGCCGGCTGCCCTCACCGGACCGGGCCGAGCTGACCGTGGTGGGCGACGCCGACATCGTCGCCGCCGCCATGCCCACGATGTCCAGCATGCCCGCCGAATCCGGAGAGTTCGCACAATCCGCCGGGCTCGCCGCGTTCGGAGAGGCCGCCGGGTCCGGTATGCCTGCCGCGTCCGTTCCAGATGCCGCCGCCGGTGGGCGGGCCGAGGGTGGGGGTGCCGGGTTCGATGACCTGCTCGGTGCGTACGACGAGCGGCGGCGGGCGGAGCTGGTGGCGGCTTACATGGTGGTGGAGCACGCGGCGGAGCCGGTGCAGGAGGTGCGTTTCGCCGCCCTGCGGGATCCGGCGCTGCGCCACACGCTGAGCGAGATGCTGGCCCGGCGCGGCCGGGTCCTCGTCCAGCACCGCGACCGCTGGATCTCGGGTTACGACGACGCCTGCGCGGCGGTCCCGGCCGCCTCCGGCCCAGACGACCGCGCCGCCGAGCCCCCGCCTTCCGTGGGCGGGGGGCGGCTCGGGGTGGCGGAGCGGGCGGTGCTGACGCTGGTGCTGGTGCACTCGGTGGCGATCCCGCGGGCCGAGGGGCTGCTGCCGGAGGACTCCTGGCTGTCGCCGCACCCCACTCCGGCCGACGAGCTGCGCCGGCACACACAGTTGCCCATCGGGGAGCTGGAGGCGGCGCTCCGCACCCTGCGCCACGCCGGGCTGCTCGCCCAGGTGAAGGCCGGTGAGGAGGCGGGCGGTTACGTCCCTGGCCCGCAGTTCCACCGGCTCACCCCGGCGGCGCGGCGGCGGCTGCAGGAGGAGCTGATTCTCGCGGCCGGGCCCAACACGCCGCTGGCGGCGGCCGTACGGGCCCGCAGGTCGGCCAGATGACACGAACAGACACGGGCAGAGCCAGAGCAGCCACAACGGGCGGAAGGGTTACGGGGGTCACAGGTGTCGCAGGTGGAGAACGTCGTCGGAGACCGGGTGCTGATCGCCGTGCAGGCGGTCAACATCTCGCGGCTGTCCACCCATCCGGTGCCCACGGTCCCCGGCACGCTCATCGTGGTGGCGGGCGCCGGGCCGAAGGACTCCAACGGGGCGGGCAAGTCGTCGTTCATCGCCTCGATCACGGCGCTGCTGGGTGACGAGCAGTGGCGGTTCGCCTCGGGCGCGAAGGCGGTCTCCGAGCTGCTGTTCAACGCCGAGCTGGCGAGCGGCGCGGGCGGCCGGCAGTGGGCGAGCGCCGACCACGGCTACATCGTGGGGGTCTTCGCGCCGCCCGGCATGAACGGCTTCCCCGACGACGACGCCCAGCCGGCCCAAGTGGACGAGCCGGACGCCGTGCCCGCTGACGAGCTGCTGCTTGTGGACTCGGGCGAGGCGGGCGGTGAGCTGTTCGAGGTGCCCGACACCTCCGGCGGCGCCCTCACGGTGTGGCTGCGCGTCAACCAGGAGGCGCCCCACCTGGAGATCCGCTGGCGTGAGGGCGTTCATCTGGCGGCGTCGCCGTCGGAGGCCGAGCGGGTGGCGCGGGCCGACGAGATCTGGGCGTCGCTGCCGAAGTCGGCGGGCAAGCGTGACGTCGTGGCGCGCGACCTGACCAAGGCGCTCTACGGCGACCGGGTCAGGTGCGTGTCGTTCCTGTCCACGTCCGTACGCAGCAAGGTCGCCACGAACCTGCTCTCCCAGCCGCTCAACGAGATCTCCCCCGAGCGCGTCTTCGAGGCCATCGCCGCCCTGACCGGCCTGGACGCCGAGCTGGAGCAGGAGCGGGAGGCCCGCAGGGACGAGCACGCCAAGCGGGTGCGCGCGGCGCAGGCCGGCGAGCGGCTGGCGGAGTTCGAGGCGGAGTCGAAGGCGCTGCTGGGGACGTTCGACCGGCGGGACGAGGCGCGGGTCCGGCTGGCGGAAGCGTTGCGGTGCTGGCGGGGGCGGCAGGCGCGCAAGCTGGCCGACGCCGCGGCCAAGGACGACGCGCTGGCCGCCGAGCTCGACCGGCACCGCGCGGCCGGCGAGGCGGCGAGCGAGGCGATCGCCCTGGTCCGGGCCGAGATCGGCACGCTGCGCGAGGACACGCTCGACCGGCAGGTGTCCGAGGCGCGCAAGGAGCTGGCGGCGCTGCAGGCCAGGGCCGCCAAGCTGGACGCCGACCGGGCCGTGGCCGACAACTCCGCCGACGAGCTGCGCGGCCGGATCCCGGCGCTGGAGCAGAGCCGCAGGTTCGCCGACGGGCGGGACGTGCCCGCCGCCGAGCGGGAGCTGCGCGAGGCCAGGCTCCGGCTCAACGAGGCGCTGAAGGCGCTCGGCGTGGCCGACCAGGAGGTTGCGTCGGCGCAGGCGGCGCTGGACGACGCCGAGGGCGGGCCGGCTGCGGCCCAGCTCAACGCGCTCGCCGCGGCGGGTGTCGGCGCCACCGGCCTCCTCGACGCGCTCGACGTGGCCGAGCAGGCCCGCGACAACGCCGCGCACACGCCCGGACGGACGCGTACCGCCGGTCAGACGGGCGCCCCCGGGAAGGCAGGCGCGACCGGGAAGGCGGGCGCGACCGAGCAGGCTGGCACGGTCGGGCAGGTGGGGCGGTCGGTCGGGCAGGTGGTCGGGTTGCGGGGGTGGCCGCATGAGCATGCGGTCATCGTGGACGCCGCCCGGCTCGGCGAGGCGGCCGAGGCGTTGGCGGGGCTGCCGGGGTCGGTGCTGGTCAGCGCGGCCGGGGTGAGTGTGGTGGGGGCGTTCGAGGGGGTGGCGACCGGGCGGGAGGCCCGGATCAAGGCCGCCGAGCAGCGCCTGCACCGGGCCAAGGACGCGCAGGAGACGGCGGCCCAGGCCGTACACGACGCCGAGGAGGCCGTCGCCGAGGCGCAGCGGCGGCTGGACGGCGCCCAGGCCGGGGTGCGGCTGGCCGAGGTGGAGGCGAAGCTGGCCGAGCGGCGCGCCCGCCTGACCGAGCTCAACGCGGCCGTCGAGGAGCTGGCCCCCAAGGTCGCCGAGGCCGAGCGGCTGGCCGGCGCGCTCGACTTCCGGGCCCGCACCCGGGACATGGAGATCGAACGCCTGGAGGGCCGCAGGCAGCGGCACGAGAGCGAGCGGGCGCAGGCCCGCGACCAGGAGGCGAAGGTCGCCGCCGAGCGGGAGGCGCTGCGCCTGGACGCGCTCGCCGCCGACTGGGGCGGCACGGCGGAGACCGCCAGGCAGTGGCTGGAGGCGCTGCCGGAGGATGAGCGGCCGCGCACCGCCGACGAGTGGTGGCGGGTCGCCGAACGCCACTTCGACCAGGCGCTGCGCGACACGTTCCCCGAGGAGGACGCCGAGATCCCCGAGGAGCTGGCCTTCCTGCTCAACGAGCGGGGCGGGAGCACGGCACGCGAGCAGGCCACGTTCGCGGCGGTGTGCGGGGCGCTCGCGTCCTATCTGCGCGCCCAGGAGGAGTACGAACGGCACCAGCGGCGGCAGATCGAGGCGCAGCTCGGCTCCCGGCAGCGCGACCTGTCGGCGGCGGCCCGGGGCGCCGAGGAGGCGGCGCAGTCCACGGCGGTGCACCGGGCGGCGCTGACCGCGGCGATCAGGGCGCGGCTGACGCGGGTGGCGGAGGAGTTCGACAAGCTCGACACCTCCTACGGCGGCTACGGCGCGACCCTGGAGTTCCCGGTGCCGCCCGCGCCCGCCGATCCCGAGCAGCGCTGGCAGTGGCGGGTCACGCCGAAGTGGCGGCGCGGCGAGGGCCAGGGGTTCGTGCCGTACAACCGGCGGGCCAACACCGCGCTCATGGACGAGAAGGCGGTCAAGCTGGTGTGCGCCGCCGCCATCGCCTCGTCCGGGGGCGGTCACCTGTGCCTGGTCCTCGACGAGCTGGGCCGCAACCTGGGCAAGGAACACCGGCGGGAGGCGGTGGCGCTGTTCCGGCGGATCGGCGAGACGTATGGCATCACGGTGATCGGGGCGTTGCAGGACGACATGGAGCCGTACGCGATCGACGCCTGCGGCCAGTACGTCAAGCTGCGCCGGTCGTCGGACGCGATGCCGTACAACGAGCCGCCGGTGATCGTGGGCCACGACCAGCACGCGGAGCGGGTCCGGGCGCTGGCCGCGTACGTCGAGCGGACCGCTATCTGACCGGCGGGCCGGTGTAGGAGGCACGCAGGCGGAGGAGGCTGCCGCGCTCGTACTCCTCCATGGCGTGCGCCAGCCAGCCCGCCACCCGGGCGACCGCGAAGATCGCCTCGCCGGCTCCGGGGGTCATGCCGGCGACGGCGGTGAGGACGGCGAGGGCGAAGTCGACGTTGCGCTCGGGGAGCCGGCGCCGGCGCATCTCGGCGGCCAGCGCCTCGGCCGCGGCGATCCGATCGTGCCCAGGGACGGCCCGTTCGACCAGGTCGAGCAGGACGGCGCCGCGGCCGTCGCCGTTCTTGTAGACGCTGTGGCCGAAGCCGGGGACGCGCTCGCCGCGCCGGACCCGCTCGGCGACGGCGCGGGCGGCCTGGCCCGGCTCGGCGACCTCGCGGAGCAGCCGTTCGGCCTGGTATGACGCGCCGCCGTGCAGCGGGCCGCCCAGCACGCCGAGGCCGGTCAGCACCACCGCGTACGGGTCGGCCTTGGCGGAGGCGGCGACCCTGGCGGCCAGGGTGGAGGCGGCCAGTTCGTGGTCGGCGAGCAGGACCAGCGCGGCCCGTAGCGCGTCGAGCAGGGCGGGCGTGGCGGGCTGCGGGCACAGGCGGGACCAGAGCCGGGCGGCGATCGATTCGCCGGCGGGCTCGCTCAGGGCGGGGAGGGCGTCCACCAGGCCGGCGATGAGGCGGCGGCCGGTGGCCGCCACCGAGGCGCGGTCGAGCTGGAAGCGCAGCGAGTCGGACGCGCCGAGGACCGTGGTGATCACCTGGAGGCGGTCGAGCGGCAGGAGGTCGGCGGGCAGACCCCGCTGCGCGGCCACCGCCGCCCGCAGCGCCTCCTCCTCACACCGCCACGGCCCCCCGTCCCCGCCATCTGCCTGAGCGTCGGAGCCAGGCGGATTGGAGAGGGGGGTTGCGGGGTCAGGGGGACGGGAGAGGGGGTCGAGGTCAGGGGGACCGGAGAGGGTAGCGGAGGCGGGGCCCGGCCCGGGAGTGGAGCCCGGATCGGGAGTGGAGCCCGGATCGGGGGCGGGGCCCGGCCCGGGCGCAGGTGCGGGGGCAGGTGCGGGGGCGGGGGCGGAGGTGGCGGTCCAGAGCCAGGTGGCGACGGTTTCGAAGGGGTGTCTTCTGGCCAGTTCCAGGGCGTCGGCCCCGCGATAGTACGGCCGGTCCACGCCCAGCGCCGTCACCGCCGACTCGATGACCAGCTCCGGTGGCTGGCTGCGCGGCCGGCCGCGGCGGGCGAGACGTTCGACCTCCTCGGCGGAGAAGAGGCTGCGCCGCCCGTCGTCGGCGTGCCGCCGCTGCAGCACTCCCCTGCTCACGTACGCGTACAGAGTGGCCGGTTTCACCCCGAGCCGTTCGGCGGCCGTGGCCGCGTCGATCCACTCCATCGGACCCTTCCACGTTGACGAAAATCAATATTGATCCATATTGAGCAAGCATGTCAACGTGAGTGCATGCCCAAAGTTCACTTCCTCGACGTGACCAACCGGGACGGCGTGCAGACCGCGCGTACCGGCCTGTCGAAGTTCGGCAAGACCATGGTCAACTTCTATCTGGCCAAGCTCGGGGTGGCGCAGTCCGAGATCGGCTTCCCGTTCCTGTTCCACGAGGTCCCGTACGTACGGGCACAGCTGGCGCTCGCCGAGGCCGGCGCGTTCGGGGAGCTGCGGCTGTCCGGCTGGTGCCGGGGCGTGCCGCAGGACGTGGAGCGGGCCGCCCCGCTCGGGCTGAAGCACTACAACCTGTCCATCTCGACGTCCGACTACATGATCCAGAACAAGTTCCGCGGCCGGCTGGACCGGGAGGCGATCATCAGGGAGATGACCGCGGCGGTGCGGGCGGCCAAGGCCGCGGGCGCGCTGACCGTGGGGGTGAACGCGGAGGACGGCTCGCGTACGGACGACGCCTTCCTGCTGGAGTTCGCGCTGGCGGCGAAGGAGGCCGGGGCCGACCGGGTGCGCTACTGCGACACGATCGGCGGCGACACGCCCGACCGGATCCGCGAGCGCTTCGCCAAGCTGGCCTCGGCCGCCGCGATGCCCGTCGAGACGCACTGCCACAACGATCTCGGCCTGGCCGTGGCCAACTCGGTCTCCGGCGCGCTCGGCGACCTCGACGCCGGCCAGGACGCCTGGATCAACACCTGCGTGAACGGCATCGGCGAGCGTTCCGGCAACGCCGACCTGCTCTCCACCATCCTGGCCTTCCGGCACGGCTTCGGCCTGGACGCCGAGATCGGCGACGACCTGGACCTGTCGTGGGCGCGGCGCTTCGCGTTGTGGGCGGCGTACGCGTTCGGGCAGCCGCTGCCGTACAACCAGGTCGGGGCGGGGCGGAACGCCTTCGCGCACGAGTCGGGCATCCACGCCGACGGCGCGCTGAAGGACCACGGCAACTACGAGCTGTACGACGAGGCGACGCTCGGCCCGTTCCCGCAGGACTGGCACGCCCGCTCCGGCCGGGTGGTCCTGACCGGCGAGTACGGCGGCAAGGCCGGCTTCCGCCACGTCATGGACGGCCTCGGCGCCGAGGTGGCCGCCGGGGACGAGGAGCTGGCGTTCCGCCTGGTCCAGCTCTGCAACGCGATGACCGGCAAGCCGCTCACGGACGACGAGCTGCGCCTGATCGCCGCCCACCCGCGCGAGCTGTCGCTGCTCTTCCCCGGCCTCACCGAGTGATGGTCAGGCCGCCCGGGGCGCGTCGAGCGCGGCGGCGGCGCGGAAGTCGGCGTCGGCGTGCTCGATCGCCTGGAGCGGCACGGTCTCCCTGCGGAAGACCGCCGACAGCGCCCAGTCCGTCAGCACCCGGGCCTTGTTGCCGAACGTCGGCACCCACGCCAGGTGGTACGCCCGGTGCGCCAGCCACCCGAGGAACCCGGTCAGCCGCAGCCGGTACACCTGGGCGACCCCCTGGTGGTGCCCGAGCCCGGCGACCGAGCCGAGGTAGGCGTGCCGGTACGGCCGCAGCCGCCGTCCCCGCACGTGGGCCACCACGTTGCGGGCGAGCAGCTTGGCCTGGCGGACCGCGTGCTGGGCGTTGGGGGCGGTGAACTCGCCCGGCCGGGTCAGGTCGGGCACCGCGGCCCCGTCACCGGCCGCGAACGCGTTCGGCACCCCGGCCACCGTCAGGTATTCGGTGGCGACGATCCGCCCGAGCCGGTCCACGGGCAGGCCGGCGGCGGCGGCGAGAGGATTCGGCCGGCCGCCGGCGGCCCAGACCAGCGTGCCGGCGTCGAGGCGGGTGCCGTCGCTCAGCTCGGCGACGCCGCCCTCGGCCGAGACCAGCCGGACGCCGACGCGCACGTCCACGCCGCGGGCGCGCAGCGCGCCGGCGGTCCACCGGCCGAGCGCCGCGTCCAGCTCGGGCAGGATGCGCTCGCCGGCCTCGACCAGGGTCCAGCTCAGGTCGGCGGGCTCGACGCCGGCGTGGTGCCGAACGGCCTCGTCGGCCAGGCCCTGCATCTCGGCCAGCGCCTCCACGCCCGAGAACCCGCCGCCGACCACCACGAAGGTCAGCGCCCGGCGGCGTATCTGCTCGTCGTCGGTCGAGACGGCGGCGGCGAGCTGGGCGAGGACGCGGTTGCGCAGGTGCACGGCCTCGCCGACGGTCTTGAAGCCGACGGCGTGCTCGGCCAGCCCGGGGATGGGCAGCAGGCGGGTGACCGAGCCGGCCGCCATCACGAGGATGTCGTACGTGAGAGTCCTGGCCGGCCCCTGCACCGGCTGGAACTCGGCGGTGCGGGCCGCGTGGTCCAGGCAGGTGACGTGACCGGTCAGCACGCGCGCGCCGGGCAGCGCCGGGGCGAGCGGGGCGACGACGTGCCGCGGCTCGACCGCGCCGCCGGCCGCCTCGGCGAGGAAGGGCTGATAGGTCATGTAGCCGCGCGGGTCCACGATGGTCACGCTCGCCTCTCCTGAACGGATCAGCTTGCGCAGCCCCAGAGCGGTGTAGAAACCGACATATCCGCCGCCGACGATCAGGATGTGCTTGCTCACTGTCCCCAGCTCCTTTCGGTTCTCACCATGAGGACGGGACAGCGCCGCCGGACGTGACAACCCGGCGCAGGAACTTACGACGTCCGGTTCACAAAGTCCGGTCGCCGGTCTCCGGCAGGGCGAGCAGGCAGAGCAGGCTCAGCAGGGCCATCGCGGAGACGTACGCGCCGACCGCCGTCGCCCCGAGCCCGCCGGCCTGCATGCCGGTCGCGACCAGCGGCGGCACCGCGCCGCCGAGCACGCCGCCGAGGCTGTAGGCGACAGAGGCGCCGCTGTAGCGGTATTCGGTACGGAACAACTCCGGCAGATAGGCGCCCATCGGGCCGAAGACCAGCCCCATGAGGCCGAGCGCGCCCGCCAGCGCCACGCCGACGAGGACCACCGACCGGGTCTCCATCAGCGGGAACATCACCAGCCCCCACGCGATCGCCAGCCCGCACCCGGCGATCAGCGTGCGCCGGCGGCCCAGCCGGTCGGACACGATGGAGGAGGCGACCGTCCCCGCAGCCATGAAGAGGACGCCGACCATGGTGAGGCCGAGCATCGTGGTGCGCGGGATCTCCAGCGTGCCGGTGCCGTACGACAGGCAGTAGGTGGTGGCGGTGTAGAACAGCGTGTACGCGACCGTCATGGCCCCCGCGCCGAGCAGCACCCGCCGCCACTGGTGCCGCATGAGGCCGACGAACGGCACCCTGGCGATGCGCCGCTCGTCCATCGCGGCTTTGAAGACCGGCGTCTCGGAGATCTTGAGCCGGACGTACAGGCCGACGATCACCAGCAGCAGGCTGGCCACGAACGGCAGCCGCCACCCCCATCCGTCGAACTGCTCCTCGCTCAGCGCCTCGCCGAGCACGAGGAAGAGCCCGTTGGCGGCCAGGAACCCCACCGACGGCCCGAGCTGCGGGAACATCGCGTACAGGCCGCGCTTGCCGGGCGGCGCGTGCTCGGTGGCGAGCAGCGCGGCGCCGCCCCATTCGCCGCCGAGGCCGATGCCCTGGGTGAAGCGCAGCAGCACCAGCAGCACGGGCGCGGCCACGCCGATGGCGGCATAGCCGGGCAGCAGCCCGATGAGCACCGTCGACAGGCCCATCACCAGCAGCGACACGACGAGCATGGACTTGCGGCCGATGCGGTCGCCCCAGTGACCGAACACGGCCGAGCCGAGCGGCCGCGACACGAACGCCACCGCGAACGTCGAGAACGAGGCCAGGGTGCCCGCCACCCGGTCCATCTCGGGGAAGAACGCCGTGTTGAGCACCAGGGCGGCGGCGGTCCCGTAGATGTAGAAGTCGTAGAACTCGATGGCGGTGCCGGCGAGGCTGGCGACCGCGATCCTGGACCGGCTCGGGGCGGCCGTGTCCGGCCGGGGGGTTGTCTTCATGGCGCTCACTCTGGGGGCTGACGTGCGGTGACTCGACCTGTCAACGCTACCTGCCGATAGGGTTCGGAACGAACAAGGGGAGGTAAGGCGCGTTGGGTGTCGAACTGGTCATCTTTGACTGCGACGGGACATTGGTGGACAGCGAGGCCATATCGGTCCGCGTAGGCACCGCCGCGCTGCGACGCCTGGGCTGGTCGATCGACGAGGCGGAGTACGCCGAGCGCTTCGTGGGCTGCACCAACGAGTTCTGGGCCGAGCAGGTCGGCGAGACCCCGCCCGGCTGGAAAGAACAGCTCGACGCCGAGTACGAGGCCGCGATCACGGCCGAGCTGCGCGTGATCGCGGGCATCGAGACGGCGCTCGACCAGCTCGACGTGCCGAGCTGCGTGGCCTCCAACGGCCGCCACCGGACCATCCGCCGCAGCCTGGAGATCACCGGGCTGGCCGGGCGGTTCGCGGGCCGGGTGTTCAGCGCCGAGGACGTCCCGCGGGGCAAGCCGGCGCCCGACCTGTTCCTGCACGCCGCCGCCACGATGGGGGCCGACCCCGAGCGGTGCGTCGTCGTGGAGGACAGCCCGTTCGGGGTGATGGCGGCGGTGAGCGCTGGCATGCGGTGCCTCGCTTACGCGGGCGGCTTCCACCCGCCCACCCGGCTGACCGGCGCGGGCGCCACCCACCTGTTCCACGACCCGGCCGGCCTCCCCGAACTGCTCACCAGGCTGGACTGAACTTCTCCCGTTCGGGTTTTCTTTTGTTATCGCAAATTGACATTCACGTGTTATGCTGTTTGCATTCCCATAAATGCCGTGGCTAATATCGCCGCGTGTTCAGCGAGAAACCCAGCCAGACCGCGATGATGGCCGCCGCCGCGCGCGCCGCCCACCTCGTGGTCGACGAGCCCCCGCACATCTTCGCCGACCGTCTGGCCGCCCCGCTGCTCGGCGAGCGAGCCGGCGAACTGCTCGGCTACCACCGCCTGCACGGCGGCCATCTCATCCTGTCCGGCACCCGCGCGCAGGTCACCGCCCGCAGCCGGCACGCCGAGGACCGCCTGCTCGGCTCAGGCCTCACGCAGTACGTCAGCCTCGGCGCCGGCCTCGACACCTTCGCCTACCGGCAGGCCGGCGGCGGGATCCGGGTCTTCGAGGTGGACCATCCGGCCACCCAGGAATGGAAGAAAAGGCTCCTCGCCGACGCCGGAATTTCGGTGCCGGAATTTCTCACCTTCGTCGGCGTTGATTTCGAGAGGGAGGACCTGAATTCCCGGCTCGGCGCGGCGGGATTCGCGTTCGGCCAGCCCGCGTTCGTGAGCTGGCTCGGGGTGAGCATGTATCTCACGGCGGAGGCGGTGTCGGCCACGCTGGCCGCGTTCGCCGCCTTCGCGCCCGGCTCGGAGCTCGTCATGGAGTACGCCCTGCCGCCCGAAGCCCGGGACGCGCTGGGCGCGGAGATGGCCGGCTATGCCCTGCCCGCCGCCGCCGAGCGCGGCGAGCCCTGGCTGACGTTCCACACGCCCGAGTCGGTCACCGCGCTGCTGGCCGGGCACGGGCTGCGGGTGGTCGAGCACGTGCGCCAGCCCGACCTGCCGGCCGTGGCCGCGCGGACGGCGGCCACGCCGGTCAGCGTGGACCTGTGCCGCCTGGTCGTCGCCACCCCCGCCTGAACGCCGTCAGCCCTCCTTGACTCGGGCGCGGCCGTTCTCGTCCAGGTAGTCGCGCCACGACCGCTTCGGGGTCCAGCCCAGCAGGCGGTGCGCCTTGGCGCAGGAGACGCCCGAGGCGTCGGGACGGGCGAGCGGCCGCAGCTCGATCGTCTCGCTCACGTGCTCGCGCAGCGCCGCCGCGAAGTCGTGCCCGCCCGCGTTGTCGGGGGCGGCGATGTAGAACACCTCATGGCCCGGCAGGTCGGACTCCACGGCCAGGACGATCGCGTCCGCCAGGTCGTAGGCGTCGGTGTAGCTCCACAGCCCCGCCCCGGGCTGGCTGACGTCGCGCACCTGCGGGCCGAGGTTGCGCTCGTAGTTGCCCTCGTGCTGCACCCAGCTCGGCCGCAGGGAGATGCACCTGAGGTCGGAGCGGCGCACGGCCGCGTCCATGAGCTGCTCGCCGACGTGCTTGGACAGCGCGTACGGGTCCTGCGGCCGGATCGGGTGCTCCTCGTCCACCGGCACGTAGTCCGGCAGGAACGGCCGCTCGGCGAAGAAGAACCCGGGCACCGTCTCGCTGGAGATGTTGACGAACCGGGTCACGCCGAACCGCACGGCCGCCTCGACCAGGTTGAACGTCGCCATGACGTTGTTCTGGAACACCACGTGCGGCGGGTTGTGCGTGGGGTCGGGAATGGCCGCCGCGTGCACCACCGCCTCCGCCCCGCGCGCCACGGCGAACGCCTGACCGGCGTCCGTCAGGTCGGCCTGCACGTAGCGGGGGGTGCCCGGATCCTCCCGTTCCCAGACCGGACGGGTGACATCGCAGGCGGTCACCTCGTGACCGGCCGCCAGCAACGCCTGGACGGCCGAGCGCCCCACCTTGCCGTGGGCCCCCGTGACGACGACACGCATGGGTTTGTCTCCTTCGCCGCATAGTGGTGGATCCTGAAAGATCATCCCACCCCGGAGATGGCCAGCGCCGAGCCTCTGCGGGTCTTGGTGACCTTGAGCTGAGCGGTGATCCGGGACCGCAGCTCGGCCACGTGGCTGACGATGCCCACCGCCCGGCCGCCGTCCCTGAGCCCGTCGAGGATGTCGAGCACGCCGTCGAGGGTGTCCTCGTCCAGTGTGCCGAAGCCCTCGTCCACGAAGAGGGTGCCGATCTCCGCGCCGCCCGCCTCCGCGGTGACCACGTCGGCCAGGCCGAGCGCGAGGGCAAGGGAGGTGATGAAGCTCTCGCCGCCCGACAGGGTCGCCGGGTCGCGGTCGACGCCGGTCCAGCCGTCGGACACGCGCAGCCCCAGCCCGCCGCCCGAACGGCCGCGCGAGCCGGCCGTCTTGCGCAGGTCGTGCTGGAGCAGGTAGCGGCCGGCCGACATGTGGTCGAGCCGTTCGTTGGCGGCCTCGACGACCGCGCGCAGCCGCTCGCCGAGGACGTACGACGAGAGGCTCATGCTCCACCGGTTGTCGCTGGAGGTGCCGCCGGTCAGGGCCGCCATGCGCTCGGCCAGGCGGTGCCGCTCCTCCGCCGGACGCCAGCGCTGGACGCACGCCGACAGCTCGGCCTCCAGCTCCGCCAGGCGGCGGGCCCGGGCGGCGGCCCGGTCGCGTACGCTCGCCAGGTTCGTGTGCGCCTGCTCGGCCGCCTCGCGGACCGCGGCGGCCCCGGCCAGGTCGGGGGCGGGCTCGGCCGCGGCGGCGGCCAGCTCGGGATCGGCGAGGGCGGCGGTGACGGCGGCGTGCTCGTCGTCGAGCCGCCGCAGGGCCTCGGTCTTGCGCTCCCGCTCGGCGGGGCCGCGGTAGGCGGCCTCGGCCTCCTGGACGTCCGCGAACCCGGCCTCGGCCGCCGCCTCCCGCGCCTGGCCTCGCGCGCGGGCCAGCTCGTCGTCCGCCGCCAGCGCGGCCCTGGTGGCCTCGACCGCCTCGCGCAGCAGCTCGGCCTCGTCGGTGAGGCGGGACAGGCGGGCGGTCAGGGTCGCGTCGCCGCCGCGCGCCGCGTCGAGCCGCGCGGCCAGGCGGGCGGCGTCGGCGCTCAGCTCCTCGTGCCGGGCGCGGCCCGCCGCCAGCCGGGAGGCGACCGCGCGCGCCCGCTCCTCCTGCTCCCGCGCCTCCTCCCGCCGCCGGGCCACCTCCCGCGCCGCCCCGCTCTCCACCTCCGCCACCCGCCGCAACCGCCTCAGCTCCCCCTCAACCTCCGCCAGCACCGCGACGGCGGCGTCGGGCGCGGAGAGATCAGGCATCACGGAATCGGGCACAGCGCCAGCGGCCGCGCCCGCGCCGGGCGCGGCGGCGTCGGGCACGGCAACGTCGGGCGCATCGGGCGCGATAGGCACGGCCGCATCGGCCACGGTCGCATCGGGTGTATCGGGCGCGCCGACACCAGCCACAGCAGCATCGGGCGCGGTGGCGTCGGTGGTGGCCGCATCAGGCGTGCCCACCGCGACTTCGGGCGCGCCCACCGCGATCCCGGGCATGCCCGGAGCGGCTCCGGGCGTGTCCGTAGCGGCTCCGGGCGTGCCCATCGCGGCTTCGGGCGTGTCCGTGCCCGGCCGGGTGAGGTGGGTGCGGAGACGGGTGTGGTCGGTTGTCAGGCGGGTGTGGAGGCGGGTGCGGGCGGACTCCAGGTGGGTGCGGTGGGCGTGGCAGGCGGCCAGTTCCTCGGCGACCCGCGCCGCCTGGTCGCGTACGCGCTCTCGCTCGGCCTCGACCCGCTCCAGCGCCGCCGCCAGGGCGGCCTCACGCCCGGCCACCTCCCGCAGGCGGGACAGCTCCTCCTCCGCCTGGTGTACGCGGTCGGCGGCGGTCTCCGGGTCGAGGTCGCCAATGGCCTCGGCGGCGTCGGCGTGCCGGGACCCCAGGGAGGCGAGGTGGCGCTCGGACGCCTCCCGCTCGGCCAGGGCGCTCTCGTGGGCGCCCTCGGCCGCCCGCTCGTCGTCGGCGGACGGCGCGCTCGGGGCAGGGGACGCCGGATGGGGATGGTGTTCGGAGCCGCAGACCGCGCACGGGCGCCCGTCGGCGAGGTCGCGGGCCAGCTCGGCCGCCATGCCGTCCATCCGGGCCTGGCGCAGGTCGAGCCAGCGTTCGCGGAGCGCCTGGGCCTGGTCGACCAGCACCTGATGGGCGGCAGTCGCGGTCTCCAGCTCGGCGGCCAGGACGTCGCGGCGGCGTACGGCCTCCAGCGCTGCCCGCGCGGCGTCGAGCCCGGCGGACGCGATCGGGATGGCGGCGGCCTGGGCGCGCACCTCCTCCAGGGCGGCGCTCGACGCGGCCAGGCGGGCGGGCAGCTCGGCCTCGACGGCCGACACCTCCGCCTCGCGCCGCTCCAGCGTCTCCAGCTCCGCCGCGAGCCCCGCCAGCTCCCTGTCGACGCCGATGAGGTCGGCGGCGGCGGCGCGTACGGCCTCGGCGGCGGGGATCCTGGCGGCGGCGGCGCGGCACCGGGCCAGCTCGGCCTCGGCCTGCTCGATCAAAGCGGGGAGCGCGGCCAGCCGGGCGGCCACCCGCTCGTCCTCGGCGGCCAGCCGGGTCAGCTCCTCCTCGACGCGGAGCAGGTCACGCCGTACGCCGGCGAGCCTGGACTCCTCGGTCAGCAGCTCCGACAGGCGCGCGATCTCGGCCCGCCGGTCCCGCTCCAGCGCGGCCAGCTCATCCGCCGAACGCAGGGACGACGAAGGCAGGGACGACGGAGGCAGGAGGGGATGGGCGCGGGCGAGGGCGTCGGCAGCCAGGGTGCGGGCCTTGGCGGCGGCCTCCTCGCGTTGCCGTACGGCGGTGACGAGCGGGATGACCCGATCGGCGCGGGCGGCGTCGTCGAGGACGGCCTGGAGGTCGGCACGCTCGTCGGCGCGTTCGTCGAGCGCGCGCCGGGCGGTCAGCGCGTCGGCGTGACGGCGCTGCCGGTCGGCCAGGGCGGCGGCCTGGTCGAAGCGCTGGCGGGCCTCGCGCAGCGCCCGCGCGGCGGCCTCGTGCTCCTCCTCGGAACGTACGGCCACCGCCCTGGCGGCGGCGAGCAGCGCCCCCGCCCAGCGCAGGGGATCGTCGTCGCGCGAGGGCGCCCCGTCATCGGGAGCGGCGGGCAGCGGGATCAGGGGGTCGAACGTGGCCTCCTCGACGCGCTGGACGGCGAAGTCCACCTGCCGCCGCAGCTCCTGCGCCTCCCGCCAGGCCAGTTTGCGCTGCTCGGCCAGCCATCCCTCCGCCGCCGTGAACACCTTGACGGTGAACAGCCGCTCCAGCAGCTTGCCGCGCTCCTCGCCGTCGGCGCGCAGGAACTTGGCGAAGTCGCCCTGCGGCAGCATCGCCACCTGCCAGAACTGCTCGGCGTTCATGCCGAGCAGCCCGCCCACCAGGTCGCCGGCCTCGTCCAGGCGGGTGGTGAGCCCGTGCCAGGCGCCGTCGCGGCGTTCGGAGACGATGACCTTGGACTTCTCCTCCGTGACGCCGCTGCCCCGCAGCTTGGGACGCAGCCACGCCGGGGAGCGCTCGACGCGGAGTAAGCGGCCCCGGATGGTCGCCTCCAGGGTGACCGACGGCCCGGTGCCGGCCGGGGCATGGTCGCAGCGCAGGCTGCGGGCGCTGTTGCGCTGCCCGGGAACCTGCCCGTAGAGGGCGAAGCACAGGGCGTCGAGGATGGTGGTCTTGCCCGCGCCGGTCGGCCCGTGGATGAGGAACAGGCCCGCCTCGGCCAGTGCGTCGAAGTCGACCGTCTCGGTGCCGGGGAAGGAGCCGAACGCCGTCAGCGTCAGCCGGTGAGGCCGCATCTACGCCATCGTCTCCTTTGTCCTCGACGCCTCGATGGCCCGTCTTAGCAGGTCTTCCTCCTCGGGTGCGGCAGGCTCGCCGCGCACCTCGCGGACGAAGTCGAGGGCGACCTCGGCCTCGGGCCGCCCGCTCAGGCGGACCGGCTGCGCGGCCGGGGCGGCCTCGGCCGGGTCGAAGGCGAGGGCGAGGGTGTGCGGGAAGCGGGCGCGCAGCCGGTCCATGGCCGCCTTGGGGCGTACGGGGTCGGTGAGGGTGACCTGGAGCCAGTGGTCCTCGACGGCGGCGTGCCGCGGATCGGCGAGCAGCCGCTCCAGCTCGCCGCGCAGCCGCCCGACGGGACGGGGCACCGGCGCGGGCACGAACTCGGCGCAGAACCCGTCACCGCCCCCCAGCGTGACCAGCCACGAGCCCTTCACGTGGCCCGTCTCGGAGAAGGAGTAGGCGATCGGCGAGCCCGAGTAGCGCACGGTCTCGGACATGCGCTGGCGGCCGTGCAGGTGACCGAGCGCGACGTAGTCCACGCCGTCGAACGCGGCGAGCGGCACGTGCGCCACCCCGCCCACGCTGATGTCGCGCTCGCTGTCGCTGGCCTGCCCGCCGGTGACGAAGCAGTGGGACAGCACGACGGCCGCGCGGTGGCGGGCCGCGTCGGCGCGGACGCGGTCCATCGCGTACGTGATCGCCGCCGTGTGGCTGCGGTCGGGCAGCTCCCACGGCGCCCGCACCAGCTCCGGCTCCAGGTAGGGGATGCCGTAGAAGGCGACGCCGTCGACGAGCACCGGCTCCCAGGCCCGCTCGGGCGCGCAGCGCACGTGCACCCCGGCGGACTCGAACAGCGCCGACCCGAACCGCAGCCGCAGCGCCGAGTCGTGGTTGCCGCTGATGAGCACCACCCGCGCGCCGGCGCCGGTCAGCCGGGCGAGCGCGTCGTCGAGCAGGGCGACCGCGTCGACCGGGGGCAGCGCCCGGTCGTAGACGTCGCCGGCGACGGCCACGACGTCGACCCGCTCCTCCCGCACCGTCTCGACCAGGTGGTCGACGAACGCGGCCTGCGCCGCGAGCAGGCTCTCCCGGTGGAAGGCGCGCCCGAGGTGCCAGTCGGAGGTGTGCAGGATCCGCATGTCGCAGGAAGCTAACAGCTCTCACCGACAAATGTGGCCCCACTGGTCCCAGGAGCCGGGAGTACGCTAGAAGATCGGCGGGCAAACCAACGCACATGGGGAGGCCGATGCGCACGGGCCGGGGCACCTTGAGCATCGCCGCCGGTCTGGTGCTGGTGGCGCTCGCGACGGTCGGCTACGTCCTGCCGCCCGCCTTCGACCCTCCGCCGCTGAAGGCGGACCCCGCCTTCCAGGCGATCCCGCCGCAGCCCGAGCACGAGCTGAAGCCGCCGGCGGCGACCGCCGCGATCCGCCGGCAGGAGATCTCGGTCGCGGCGGAGGGGCAGCGCCTCTACGGGACGCTGCGCACGCCGCTGACGCCGGGGCGGCATCCGGCGATGGTGTTCGTGTCGGGGTCGGGCAACGGCTCGCGCACGGAGTTCACGCCGCAGGCGGAGTTCCTGGCCAAGGCGGGCGTGGTGACGATCGCCTTCGACAAGCGCACGGTCGGCTACGACTTCCGCGAGCGCGACTTCGGCCTGCTCGCCGACGACGCGCTGCGCATGGTGGAGTACCTGCGCGCGCTGCCCGAGGTGGACCCGGCGCGGGTCGGCGTCTGGGGCGTCAGCGAGGGCGGCTGGGTGGTGCCGATCGCGGCGGCCAAGAGCGCGGCGGTCGGGTTCGTGGTGCTGGTGTCGTCCCCGAACGTCTCCCCGCTGCGCCAGGTCGCCTGGGCGCTGAACGAGCAACTGCTGCGGCTGCGCGCTCCCATCGGCGCGCGCGACCTGCTGACCAGGGCGATGGGCGGGGTCGGCTTCACGTTCCTGCGCTACGACGCGATGCCCGCGCTCAGCGGGATCAAGGTGCCGGTTCTCGCGTTCTACGGCACGACCGACCCTTCGATCCCCTTCGTGGAGTCCACCAAGGCGCTCGTCACCGCGATGGGCAGGGCCGGCAACGACGACTACACGATCCGCTTCATCGGTCAGGGCGACCACGCCATGCGGGTCGGTGGCGGGCCGTTCGCCAAGGGCTACCTGGAGACCCTCGGCAACTGGATCAGCGGCCTGCCGGCCACGGCCAAGCCGGCGGCGCACCTGGCGGGCGCGACGCCGGTGCAGCGGTTCGAGGCGAGCGACGTCCCCGCGGCACCCTGGTACGCGGGCGGCACGATGCTCGGCCTGACGATCTGCTTAGCGGCCGTCGGCTACGTGGCGGGGCCGGTCGCCGCCGTGGTCGTCCGGCTGCGGGGCCGCGGCCATCCGCTCGTCGTCGCCGAGGCCAACGCCCGGCTGTGGCCGCCGATCCGGCGCCGTCTGGTCAGGATCGCGTGGACCAGCCTGGGGCTGCTGGCGTCGGTGGTCGCGTTCATCACGCTGCTGGTGCTGTTCTCCATCAACCAGGCGGGCGCGTGGCCGGCGGTGCTGGCCGGCTGGCTCGTGGTGCGCATCCTCGCCGTGCTCATGCTGGTGCAGGAGGTCACGGCGGTGGCGGCGGTGCTGTCGGCGCTGCGCGAGGGCATGCGGCCGGGCCGCTGGCAGCACGTCGCGGTGGCGGGCGTGCTGGGCGGCACCGGCCTGCTGATGGTGGCGGCGGCCTACTACGGCCTCTTCGCGTTCCCCTGGTGAGCGTCTCCCTGGTGGATGTAGGTGCTCATCCAGCGGTCCAGCTCCGCGAAGACCTGCTTGCGCACCGGCTCGGCCGACAGCACGAGGTCGTGCACGCCGTCCTGGATCCGTACGCAGGTGACGTGCGGCCCCACCGAGGTGGACCAGCGGGCGATGTGGGCGGGGTCGAGCACGATGTCGGCCGAACGCGCCTCGGGGACGAAGTCGCGTACCCGCAGGCCGTTCGACGAGGCCAGCACCAGCACGGGCACGTCCACCGCGAGCCCCTTGTGCAGGCGGCGCTGGGCCCGCCGGATGGCGGCCAGCCACATGGCGTGCACGGAGAACCCGCCGAGCGGCTTGAGCTGCAGGTCGTAGTCCCATTCGCCGCCGTGGTCGCGGTGCAGCGTCTGCCCGTAGACGGTGCTGACGCCCAGCGGGAGCGGCCGGCGGGTGTACGACAGCGGCGTCCGCAGCAGGTCGGCGGCCATCCGCAGCGGCGCGGGCACGTTGAGGTCGAAGAACGGGCTGTTGAGCGCGAGCCCCTGCACCAGCCCCCGGCCGCGGACCCGGTCGGCCCACAGGGCGGCGACCAGGCCGCCGGTGGAGTGTGCGTTCAGTGTCAGCTCGTCGTGGTCGCGCCGGATGAGGCGGACGGCCTCGTCGATCTCGGGGAAGTAGTCGGTGACGCTCCTGATCAGGCCCCTGGTCTGGTGCGGGAGCAGGGAGCGGCCGTACTTGCGCAGGTCGAGGGCGTAGAAGTCGATGCCGCGCTGGACGTAGTGCTCGGCCAGGTGGTCCTGGAAGAAGTAGTCGGTGAAACCGTGCAGGTAGAGCACCGCCCTGCGGGACGCGGCGCCCGCGGTCCTCGCCACCAGGGTCGCGACGACCTCGCCCTCGAAATCGTCGGGCAGCCGCAGAGTGGTGATTTCGTACATGTCAGAGACCATAAGGATTGTCGGGCCAGGACGGTACACCCGGCGGCAGGTCCTCGCTGACCTTCATCGGGAAGTCGGCCTGCCGCTTCTCCAGGAACGCGGTCACCCCTTCGACCGAGTCGGCCCCGCCGCCCAGCTCGGCCATGAGCCGCGAGTCGGCGGCGTGCGCCTCCCACGGCGAGCTCGCCGACAGCCCGGACCACATCAGGCGGCGGATCGCGGCGACGGAGACGGCCGAGGTGTTGTCGGCGATCTCCCTGGCCAGCGCGTACGCCGCCGGCAGCAGCTCCGCGTCCGGCAGCACCCGCGACACCAGCCGCCCCGCCAGCGCCTCGGCGGCCGGGAAGACGCGGCCGGTCGCCGCCCACTCCATGGCCTGCGCGATGCCGACGATCCGCGGCAGGAACCAGCTCGACGCCGCCTCGGTGACGATGCCGCGGCGGGCGAAGACGAACCCGAAACGCGCCGACTCGGCCGCCAGCCGCACGTCCATCGGCAGCGTCATCGTCACGCCGACGCCCACGGCCGGGCCGTTGATCGCGCCGATGACCGGCTTGAGCGAGCGGGCGATGCGCAGGGCCACGGTGCCGCCGCCGTCGCGCGGCGCGCCCTCGACGGTCTCGCCCCGCTCCCGGTGGCCGAACGTGCCGCCGCCCCCGCCGAGGTCCGCCCCCGCGCAGAAGGCCCGGCCCGCGCCGGTCACCACCACCGCGCGGACCCCGTCGTCGGTGTCGGCCCGGTCGAACGCCTCGATGAGCTCGACGCGCATGGTGTGCGTGAACGCATTCAGCCGCTCAGGGCGACACAATGTGAGGGTGGCCACGCGGTCGGCCACGTCGTACGCGATCTCGGTGAAGGCCATGAACCGAATCTTATTCGGTCAGTGGTGTTCACCTGCCGATAACGACATCATTCGTTTTCGGTGCGTATGCTGCCGCCTCGGTCCGGTGGCCTATGGAGACCTTTACGGGGAAACGGGGATGTCGTGCAGGCAAAGGAACCGGTGAGCACCGGCGCGGTGCTCGGCTGGCTGGCGCTGTCGGCGCTGGCTCCGGGCGCGGCGCACCTGCGCGCGGGCCGCCGCAGGACGGGCCTGGTCCTGCTGTCCTGCTACGCGGTCCTGCTGCTGACCGCGCTCGGGGTGTGGCTCGCGGTCGACACCGGCGACCTGGTCGGCGCCCTGATGGACAACACCGCCATGACGGCGGTCATCGCCGGCACGATCGCGCTCGGGGTGGCCTGGTTCGCCCTGATCGTCCACTCGTTCGTGGTGCTGCGGCCCAGCGGGCTGTCGCAGGGCGGGCAGATCCTCACCGGCACGCTCGCGGGGCTGATGGCGGTGCTCGTCGTGGTGCCGTTCGGGGCGCTCGGCAACCTGGCCTGGACCGCCCAGGCGACGATCAACGACATCTTCCAGGAGCCCGCCGACGCCGCCGCCGACCCGGGCACCGGGCTCAGCGCCGACGCCGGCACCCCGGCCACGGCCCAGCCCTCGCCCGAGGACCCGTGGGCGGGACGCAAGCGGGTCAACATCCTGCTGCTGGGCGGCGACGCCGACGACCACCGCGTGGGGGTCCGCACCGACAGCATGAACCTGGCCAGCGTGGACGTGGAGACCGGCAACACCGTGCTGTTCAGCCTGCCGCGCAACCTGGAGGACGTGCGTTTCCGCCCCGGCACGCCGATGGCCGAGCGCTTCCCCAGCGGCTTCCGCCTGCCGGCCGACCCCGGCGGCGGCCGCAGCGACCTGCTCAACAGCGTCTGGGAGTACGCCGACGCGCACCCGGAGATCTTCGGCGGCAAGCAGCACCAGGGCCCCAAGGTCCTGATGGACACGATCGGCTACACCCTCGGCCTCAGGGTCGACTGGTACGCCCTGGTCAACATGTGGGGTTTCGCCCGCCTCATCGACGCCATCGGCGGCATCACGCTCACCGTCGAGACGGACGTCGTGTTCGGCCGCTACAACGAGGGCCTGGTCAAGGCCGGCACGCGCAAGCTCAAGGGCGCCGACGCGATGTGGTACGCCCGCTCGCGCACCAACAGCGATGACTTCACCCGGATGCGCCGCCAGCGGTGCGTGCTCGGCGCGCTGCTGACCCAGGCCGACCCGGCGACGGTGCTGACCCGCTTCAACCGCATCGCCCTGGCCACCAAGGAGCTGATCAGGACCGACATCCCGTTCTCGATGCTGAAGAACCTGGTGCCGCTGGCTCTCAAGGTCAAGAACGCGAAGGTGTCGAGCGTGCAGTTCGTGCCGCCGCTGATCAACACGGGCTATCCCGACTGGGACAAGATCCGCGGCATCACGGCCAAGGCCATCCGCGACTCCTCCGCCGCGAGCCCGGCCGTCGCGGCCACCGGGCCCGCCACGCCGGCGAACGCCGACAGCGGCGCGTCGGCCGACCCCTCGCCGACCAAGACTCCGGAGAAGAAGGCCCCGAAGAAGAAGCAGCAGTCCGGGACGGACGACGACCCGGTCAAGGGCCTGACGGAGGGCTGCGGCGGCGCCCTCTGAGCGCCATCGTCCCCGCCGTCGTCAGCGCGCCAGGCGCTGCCCATCGGGATCATCCTCATGGTGATCAGCGAGCAGATGTGGAGCGGCATGATCCTGCTCGGGCTCGTCGGCATCGCCCTGCCGACGGCGTTCCGGGCGGTGGAGGCCCGGCTGCCGCGGTGGTACACAGGTTTGCCTACGGCACAGCGAGGGCGCTGATGCATGACCGCCATGCTGGACGTCCGCGGGTCGCGGAAGGTCTACGAGGGACGGGGCTTGAGTGTCGAGGCCGTCCGCGACCTGCGGGCGGTCGCGTACGAGCCGCGCCTGCTGCTGATGGACGAGCCGTTCGCCGCCGTGGACGCCCAGACCCGCGCCGACCTGGAGGACCTCGTCCGCTCGCTGTGGCGGCGGCTCGGGGTCACGGTGCTGTTCGTCACGCACGACATCGACGAGTCGGTCTAGCTCGGGCAGCATGTCATCGTGCTGTCCAACTCGCCGACGGTTGCGCTGGAGGACGTCCCGCTCCCTACCCCGCTTCGCCGAGCTCCGCCCCCACATGTACGGACTGATCCGGCTCGCCAAGTCCGGCCACCGCCCCACCTGACCCCCCGTCAGGATCGAGCCGGTGACCGACGCCCTGCTCCACCCGGGCAGGCCGCGTACGGCTCATCGCCCTTTGACCGGCTCCGCCGCGGCACCGGCGCCATCGCGCAGCCGTTCCCTCAATGCCCTGAGCTTGCCCAACGTGGCAGGCGTCGGATCACCCTCGGGCACATCAGGAAGAAGCGACCTCAGCAGTTCCATTCTGCTGAAAGCGTCCGCAGAGCGGGGTGCGGCTGCCTCCTCCGCCTCCTGCAGCAGCTTCCCGACGGCCTGATGGGAGATGCCCAAGAGGTAGCCGATGTCGCGGTGGACATAGCCTCTGCGTGCCAGATCGGCCACGGTCGTCTGCGTCACTTCCGCGGCCTGCTGCTTGGCCACCCTGGCGGCGAGGCGGGCCAGCAATGTGGCCTCCAGTTCGGTGGCCACGTCCTCGTCGGCCACCGTCAGCTCGAAATCGGCGTCGACCTCGGAGGCGTCGACGTCGAGCATCGTGGCCACGAGATCGCGAGCCATCTCCTCGGCGTGCTCCAGGCGCTTAACCTGAGTGTGGTAGCCGCGCTTGAGGCCGGGCCCGCAGACGGTCAACGCCCACCAGTGGCCGCTCCTGCCAGCGGTGATGATGTAAGTGTCGCGTGCGCTCACTGACCCTCCTGCTCCTTCGCGGCCTCGACGAGGATGCTCTCCCAGTTCTCTAAGATTCCTTTCGCCGTCCGCTCGTTGACCTCCGCATGGCGAGGGACGGGCATCGCCTCTGAACCGGCGTGCCACTTGGTGTGACTGCCGCCTTCAGTGGAGCGCACAGGCACGCCGTATTCCTTTGCGAGCTTACGCATCCGGCGTTCTAGCTCCCGCTTCCTCATCACGCAGTTTAGGCTACCCAGGTTGCAAAACTCCAGGCAACCTAGGTTGCAGATTGTCCGCAATTGCGCGACCGAAACAGGAACAGCAGTGGGAAAGTGACACGTCAGGCGGGGGTGACGGTTTCCGTGGCCTCGTTCCAGCGCCACGCCACCTGGTGGCCGTGCAGGTGGACGCCGCCGATCCACCGGTCGACGCCGTTGAGCGTGACCTGGTCGGCCTGGCCGGCGAGGACGCGCGCGCCGGTGTCCGTCAGGCGCAGTCGGGTCGCCCGCGTCACCGGCCCGGCGGCCGGGTCGAGGTCGAGCAGCGGGTGAGGGCCCCGCGCCAGCCGTTCCATCCGGTCGAAGCAGGTGAGGTCGCCCATGAACGGCCGCGGCTCGCGTGCCGCGGCCCGGACGAAGGCCGTGCCCGCGTCGGGCGCGCCGGCGGCGACGGCGGCCAGCACCCGGCGCTCGGACAGCGACAGCCCGTCGCGGGTGGAGGGGTATTCGCGGCCGAGCCGGTCGAACGCCTCGCCCAGGAAGCGCAGCTCCCCCAGCCGGGCGGCGGCGATGGCGGCCAGGCCCTCGGGCGTCGGCGCGCGGAAGGCCGCCCACGCGCGGGTGGCCAGCTCCAGCGCCGCCGGGGTCAGCCGGGCGCACGCTCCCGTGCCGGGCAGCTCGCGCAGTTGCTCGGCGGTGAGCTGCCCGAGGCCGCCGAACTGAGCGATCCCGGGGTATTCGCCGATGCAGATCAGCGTCACCCGCTCTGCGGAAACGCCCAGGGCGGCCAGGCGGGCGAGGATCTCCACGATCTGGAGCTGGTCGTACAGGTCGGCCTCGAACCACAGGACGTACGCGCCGTCGCGGTTGTCCTCAAGGGCCTGGTCGCGTTCGGTGAAGGCGCGCAGCGTCGCCTCGCGCTCGGCACCGTGGCAGGCCGTGAGGTAATCGGCGCGGACACGGCGCAGCTCGGCCGGGGCGACCTCCGGCACCGGGCCCTCGTGCAGGACGTCGCGCCAGTAGACCACGCGCCGGGCGAGCCCGGTGCCCGGCACGTCGGTGGCGTCGCCGTTGCTGAGGTGCAGCGCCTCCTCGGGCAGCACGGCGCTCGGCCCGTTCATGCCGTGAGCGAGCGGTGGAAGGTGGCCCGCCAGCGGTGGCGCCCGCCGTCCCGCAGGTCCTCGACTGTGCCCCGCTCCAGGCCGTCCGTCGCGAACGCGGCGATCTCGGACGGCGTCAGCGGCCACGGCGGCGCGAACACCGGCCCGCCCTCCTCCCGCCCGGTGGCGATCACCAGCAGCGTGCCGCCGGGGCCGACGAACCCGGCGACCGCCTCGGTGGCGGCGGCGTGCAGCGGCTCCGGCAGCACCTGCACGGTCATGATCTCCACCACCAGGTCGTACGCCCGCCGCCACTCCTCCGGCGGGCGCAGCAGGTCGGCCACCTCGTAGCGCACCCGGCTCCCGGGGAACCGCTCGCGCGCCAGCCGCACCGCCGACTCGCTCACGTCGAAGGCGACGGTGTCGTAGCCGAGCCCGGCGAGGTGTTCGGCGTCGTCGCCGAGCCCCGCCCCCGCGACGAGCGCCCGCCCCTTTCCGTCGGCGTGGGCCTCGGCCCACTCGCTGAGCAGGGGGTGCGGGGCGCGCGAGTCCCAGGGCACGATCGCCTCGCCGGACGCCGACTCGGCGTAGAGGCGCTCGAACCAGCCCAGCGGATCGCCGGCCGCCAGCGACTCCCCGGCCAGCCGGATCGCGTCCTCGTCGGGGTCCTTCGCCATCAGCCCACCTCCGGCAGCAGCCCGGACGGTCCCGCCGCGCCCGGCTCTCCGGCCAACTCCACCACGTCGGCGCGTCCGCCGGGCCGCCCGGCCGGTACGCGCTCGGCGAACACCGGCCTCAGGCGTGGAAGGTCTCCTTCGCCATCCGGCGCAGGCGGGTCTCGTCGATGTCGTGGCCGAGCCCGGACTGCGTCAGCGGGACGGCGATGACGCCCGCGTTCGCCCCCACGATCGGGGTGACGAGCTGGTTCTGGCGAGGCGGCTGGGTGACGTCGCAGGGCAGCGTGCAGCCGGGCAGGCTGGCGACGGCGACGGTGGCCGCCCTGGCCAGCCCCATCCCCTGGCCGCCCGCGCACTGGATGTCCCAGCCGGCCGCCGCCGCGCGGTCGTGGGCGCGGCGGGCCTCGCTCAGGGACGGGAAGGCCGTGGGCCGCAGCAGCAGCACCCGCGCGGCCCGTACGGTGAGGAAGTCGTCGAGCTCGGCGGTGGAGGCGACCTCGACGGCCACGGAGGCCGTCACCTCGTCCTGGAGCGCGGCGTGGGCGTAGACGTCGCCGGTGGCGAACGGCCGCTCGATGACCTCCAGGCCGTAGGAGTCGAGGGCGACGAGCTGGCCCTGCTCGGTGTAGGCGTTGCCGCAGTCGACGGCGAGGGTCAGCGCGGGGTAGGCGGCCCGGACGGCGCGTACGGGCTCGACGTCCCAGCCGGGACGCACGTCGAGCGTGACGTGCCCGTAGCCGGCGCAGACCTGCTGGTTGACCCGGCTGACCAGGCTTTCCGTGGACGGATCGGGCGACAGGCGGACGGTGGCCATGAGGGAGGTGCGGGTGCCGCCGATCGCCTCGGCGAGCGGCACGCCGCGCATCCTCGTCCACAGGTCCCAGCAGGCCATGTCGACCGCCGGATCGCCGCTCGGGACGGCGTCGGGGTGCTCCCAGTCGACGCCGATGAGCAGGGCTGCCAGCGTCTCTTCCAGCTTCGACCAGGTCTTGGGCTGAGGGGAGAGCGCTTCGCCCCACCCGGTCATGCCGCCTTGGTCGGTGAGCTTCACGAGCAGGGTCTCCGACCTCCTGCCGTACGGCAGGACGAGCCGGAAGACCTCGAGCTCACGCACTCGCGGCATGTACCCCCCTCTTACGGCCCACTTCAGGGCACGGTCACTTCCATAGTGCCTGCTGTGCGGGACCGGACCAAACGGGGGGCCAGCGCGAACGCCAGCACGGCGAGCGCGACGGCGGTGAGCAGACCGGCCGCGTAGCTGCCGCCCGAGGCCGTGAAGATCGCGCCGCTGGCCGCGACGGCGACCACGGTGAAGACCGACTCGCCGACGCCCACGGCGGCGCTGTTCTGGCCCTCCTCCCCCGGCGCGGACATCTCCAGCACCAGCACCGAGACCGTCGGGTGCAGCATGCCGATGCCGAGTCCGGCGACCGCCATGGCGACGTGCGCGAGCGCCAGCGGCACCGAGTCCACCAGCACGAGCGTGACCAGCGCGAGGCCGGTCGCGAGCAGGGCGGCTCCGCCGCGGACCGCGAGCAGGTTGCTGATCCGGCCGCGGCCCTTGAGCCAGGAGCCGGTGGACCAGCCGAGCGCGCCGACCGTGAGGACGATGCCGGCGGCGGTGGCGCTGAGCCCGCGCTCGTTGATCAGCATGAGGGGAATCAGCACCTGGGCGGCGGTGAGCGAGCCGAACGCCAGCCCGCGCAGCACCGGCGCGCTCGGCAGGCCGGGCGCGGCCCGCAGCGAGCCGGTCGGCAGCAGCCTGGGCAGTGCCACGGCCAGCAGGACGACGCCCGCCGCGAGCAGGGGCAGGCCGGCCAGCTCCAGGGCGCTGCCGTACTGGATGAGCGCGGCGGCCACGGCCGTCACCGCGGCCCAGACCAGCTTGCGGCCGAGCGCGGGGGCGGGGTCGGCGCCCGGCGCGGGCTCTCCGCTGCCCGTGCCGAGGTCGCGGCCGGTGGTGCCGCGCCAGAGCAGCAGCGCCGACGGGACGACGATGAGCGAGACGCCGAGGAAGATCCACCGCCAGTCGGCGTTCTGCACCACGAACCCGGCGATCGCCGGGCCCACCATCGACGGCACCACCCACGCGGCCGAGAACAACGCGAACACCTTCGGATGCAGCGCGGCGGGGTAGACGCGGGCGACCAGCACGTACAGGGCGACCTGGGTGGCCCCGGCGCCGAGCCCCTGCACGAACCGGCCGGCCACGAACACCTCCATGGTCGGCGCGAACCCCGCCAGCAGCAGCCCGGCCACGAACGTCACCACCCCGGCCGCGATCGGTTCGAGCGGCCCGCGCCGGTCGCTCCACCGCCCGCCCAGCACGGTCGCGATCACGCTGGCCGCCAGGGTGGCGCTGAAGGCCAGGTTGTACAGGGGCATGCCGTCCAGCTCGCGGGCCACCACGGGCATGGCCGTGGCCACCGCCATCGCCTCGAACGCCAGCAGGGTCACGATGGCCACGAGCCCGAAACTCAGCGCACGGTACGGCGCCGACACCACGCCGGCCGGGGCCGGCTTCTCCTCAACGATCGTCGTCATGCCGGTCACGCTAGGGCGAAGGCACAGCTCAGCACATCGGCCGCTGGTCCTAGCCGCCTCTCGGCACTTGGACCTAGATCAGGCTCTGGACCGGGGCCGGGTCAGGCTCCGGGCATCCGGTTCTCCAGGCCGTCGAGCATCAGCTCCAGCCCGTACATGAAGCGGTTCTCGCCGTCGTCGGCGACCAGCTCGTCGATGTGCTGGTGCAGGTGCGGGAAGGTGGAGGCGGGCAGTGCGCGGTAGTAGGTGGCGATCTGGCCGGAGAACCGCTCGAAGTACTCCTGCGGGTCGGTCAGCCCGGCGGCACGCATCCTGGCGCGGTGCAGGGAGCCCTCGTAGGCGTCGCCGATGAGGTAGAGCGAGAGACGGTCCATGACCAGCGACGCCTCCCTCGGGTGCATGCCGGCCTCGATGAGCAGCCCGTAGACGAACTCGCCCGCGCGCAGGGAGTTGGGGCCGGTGGGGATGCTCGCCAGCGCCGCGCGGGCCACGTCGGAGTGGTGGCCGAGGACGCGGTGCACCTCCAGGCAGTACGCGCGCAGCTGCTCCTTCCAGTGGGCCGCGTCGCGCTCGGGCAGCCGGATCTCGCCGAGCACCCGGTCGTAGATCAGCTCCAGCAGCTCCTCCTTGTTCGCGACGTGCGCGTACAGGGACGCGGGGCCGGTGTCGAGCTCCTGGGCGACGCGCCGCATGCTGAGCGCCTCGAACCCCTCGTCGTCCAGGATCCGCAGCCCGGCCTCGACGATGAGGTCCTGGCTGAGCTGGCGCTTGGGCTGCGGCTGCCGGCGTGACTTGCGCCAGGGAGGGGCGGGCACGCCGTCGGTCGTCCTCGTCCGGTCCATACCGAACACTGTACTTGACACGAACGGTGTTCGCTACTAAAACGGTGTTCGTGACGAACACCGTTCGTTCCCCAGAACACTGTTTCATCCGTCAGGAGTTACCAAGATGACCGTCACCGCCTCCCAGGAGACAGGCGAGGCCCAGGGCTACCGGTGGCGATGGGTCGCGCTCTTCGTGATCCTCGCCGCCGAGGTCATGGACCTGCTCGACGCCCTGGTCACCACCATCGCCGCCCCCACCATCCAGCGCGACCTGGGCGGGAGCGACAGCCTCGTGCAGTGGCTCGGCGCCGGCTACACGCTCGCCATGGCCGTCGGCCTCATCACCGGCGGCCGGCTCGGCGACCTCTACGGCCGCAAGCGCATGTTCCTCATCGGCGCCTTCGGCTTCACCGCGGCCTCGCTGCTGTGCGGCGTCGCCGTCAGCCCCGAGATGCTGATCGCCGCACGGGTGCTGCAGGGCCTGTTCGGCGCCGTGATGCTGCCCCAGGGGCTGGGCCTGATCAAGGAGATGTTCCCGCCGCACGAGATGGGCAAGGCGTTCGGCATGTTCGGGCCGGTCATGACCATCTCGTCGGTCGGCGGCCCGGTGCTCGCCGGCTGGCTCGTCGACGCCGACTTCTTCGGCACCGGCTGGCGCATGATCTTCCTGATCAACCTGCCGCTCGGCCTCGCCGCCGCGCTCGCCGGGATCCGCTTCCTGCCCGAGTTCCGCCTGTCCAACGCCACCCGGCTCGACCTCGGCGGCGTCGGGCTGGTCTCGCTCGCCGCGCTGCTGCTCATCTACCCGCTCATCCAGGGGCGCGAGCAGGGCTGGCCCTGGTGGACGTTCGCGTCCATGGCCGCCTCGATCGTGGTCTTCGCCGTGTTCGCCCGGTACGAGACCCGCCGCGCCGCCTCCGGCAAGGACCCGCTGGTCGTCCCCGGCCTGTTCCGCAAGCGCGCCTTCACCGGCGGGCTCGTCGCCGGGCTCGCCTTCTTCACCGGCATGATGGGCATCGGCCTGGTCTTCGCCCTCTACACCCAGATGGGGCTCGGCTTCTCCCCGCTCAAGGCGGGCCTCGCCGGGCTGCCGCAGGCCGTCGGCGGCGTGGTCGGCTTCGGCCTGGCGATGTCCGGGCTGCAGGAGAAGCTCGGGCGCGGGCTGCTGCAGATCGGCGCGACCGTGATGGGGGCGGGCGCGGCCGTGCTCGCGCTCACCATCCACTTCGCCGGGCTCGACGTCACCGTCTGGCAGCTCGCCCCCGGCCTGGGCCTCGTCGGCATCGGCATGGGGCTCACCATGGCGCCGTTCTTCGACATCGTGCTCGCCGGCGTCGAGCCGCACGAGTCCGGCTCGGCGTCCGGGACGCTGACCGCCGTGCAGCAGCTCGGCGGCGCGCTCGGCAGCGCCGTGCTGGGGACCCTGTTCTTCAACCTGCTCGCCGACCAGTGGGGGTTCGGCGCCTCGATGGAGGTCACGGTGTGGGTCGAGGTCGGGCTGCTGGTGCTGACGTTCGCGCTGTCGTTCCTGCTGCCCCGGCACGCCCGCCCCGACCAGGAACCCGCCCACTGAGCCCCGCCGGCCATGAGGACGGCAGGGCTGTGGGATCAGGCTCCGAAGGTGTGCTCCGCCCAGCGGCCGATGTCGCGGCGCTCGATCGCCGCCGCCATCAGCCCGGGAAAGGCGTCGGGGGTGCAGGCGAACGCCGGCACCCCCATCGCGGCCAGCGCGGCGGCGTTCTCGTGGTCGTAGAAGGGCGCCCCCTCGTCGGACAGCGCCAGCAGCACGATCACCTGGACGCCGGCCTCCTTCATCGCCGCCACCCGGCGCAGCATCTCCTGCCGGACACCGCCCTCGTACAGGTCGCTGACCAGGACGAAGATCGAGTCGGCCGGACGGGTGATGAGGCCCTGGCAGTAGGCGACGGCCCGGTTGATGTCGGTGCCGCCGCCGAGCTGGGTGCCGAACAGCAGCTCCACCGGGTCGTGCAGCTGGTCCGTGAGGTCCACCACCGCCGTGTCGAACACCACGAGCGACGTCCGCAACGACCTCATCGAGGCCAGCACCGCCCCGAACACGCTTGAGTACACCACCGACGCCGCCATCGACCCGCTCTGGTCGACGCACAGCACGACCTCCCGCTGCACCGCCCGCCTGCGCCGGGCGTAGCCGACCAGCCGGGACGGGACCACCGTGTTGCGGTCGGGCAGGTAGTGCTTGAGGTTCGCCCGGATCGTACGGTCCCAGTCGATGTCGGCCGTCCGCTTCGGGCGGTGCGTACGCGCCGAGCGGTCGAGCGCGCCCGCCACCGCCGCCCGCGTCCGCTGCGCCAGCCGGCGCTCCAGCTCCGCCACCACCGTGCGGACCACCGCCCGCGCCGACTCCCTGGCCTGGTCGGGCATCACCTTGTTGAGCGCGAGCAGGGTGCCGACCAGGTGCACGTCGGGCTCCACGGCCTCCAGCATCTCCGGCTCCAGCAGGAGCCTGGTGAGGTTGAGCCGTTCGATCGCGTCCTTCTGCATCACCTGGACGACCGTGGCGGGGAAGTAGGTCCGGATGTCGCCGAGCCAGCGCGCCACGCGCGGGGCCGACGCCCCCAGCCCGCCCTCTCTGCCGCCGCCGCCGGTCCCGGCGCCGCCGCCCTCGCCGTGGTCGTAGACGGCGGCGAGGGCGGCGTCCATGTGGGCGTCGTCCCCCTGCAGCCCGAACCCGACCCCGTCGGCGTCGCCGCCTCCCAGCACCAGCCGCCAGCGCCGCATCCGCTCGTCGTTCATCGTTCCCCCTCGGTCGTGCGGGCGGGTGTGCGGGCGGGTGTGCGGCCGATGATCGACAGGACGGTGGCGACGGCGCCGGCCGCGCGGCGGTCGTCCAGGTCGTGGGCGTCGTCCCGGTCCCGTTCGCGTCCCGCCGAACGCAGGCGCTCGCCGATCGAACGGCGCTCGGGGGCGGCGAACGCGCCGAACGTACGGCGCAGCAGCGGCAGCACGTCGGTGAACTGGTCGCCGGACAGCCCGGTGAGCCAGCCGTCCACCAGGGAGAGCAGCCGCGGGTCGTGCACCAGCAGCAGGCCGCCCCCGCTCAGGAAACCCTCCACCCAGGACGCGGCCCGCGCGGGCGCCTGTCCGCGGGACATGGCCCGGGACATGCGGTCGCCGGCGTCGTCGAGCTCGCCGCAGTCGAGGAGGATCCGGGTGAGCCGGCCTTCGATGAGGCCGTGCAGATCCTGCCGGTCGCTGAGCCCACGCAACGTCGCCAGCCAGCGTTCCCGCTCCCGTCCCCCCTCGGGCCGCTCGACGGGCTCCGCATATCCGGCGTGTTCCGCCTGTTCCGTCTGGTCCACGTGTTCGGTGAGGAGGGCGACGGCGGCGTGGACGGCGTCGATGTGTTTGAGCAGGTCGGCTGCGGCGTCGTCGTCCAGGCCGGTCACGGCGACCGGCAGCCCGATCCTGATCCGGTCCAGCATCGAACGGACGATCACCGCCAGCCCCTCGGCCGGGGTGCCGCGTACGTCGCCGTACCGGTGGGCGCGGACCATCGCGGGCAGCGCCGCCATGAGGTGCGTGACGTCGGTGTCCAGGGCGGCCCGCGCCGACAGTGCGGCGAGCACGGCGGGCAGCGCGTCCGGCAGGTCGGCCAGCAGGCAGTGCTCGACCAGCGCCGTCAGCTCCGCCAGCGCCGCCGAGCCGCCCCCGGCGCGGTCGGCGGCGCGCCGCGTGGCCGCCGCCGCGACGGTGGTGCCGAGCGCGGCGTGCTCGATGAGCGCGAGATCGTGCTCCGGCCGCCACCGCAGGGTCCACGTCTCGCGGAAGGTGCCCTTGCCGCGCGCCTGCCCCGGCGTGCCCCAGCCCACCTCCAGCAGCCGCAGCCGGTGCAGCAGGTGGCTGCGTTCGAGGTCGAGGGGTTTGCGCAGGTCGAGGTCGAGCTCGCGGTCGAGCGCCTCGGGCCGCAGCCGCAGTCGCCGTTGCTGGTCGCGCAGGTCGCGCTGGAGCGGCACCATCGGCACGCCGTCCGGTACATGGCCGAGCCGGTCGCCGACGACCAGCCGCCGCTGGATCAGCTCCACCGCCAGGTCGTCGCCCTCGCACAGGACCGCCCGTGCCGCCTCGGTGACCTCGCTCAGCCCGGCCAGGGGCCGGCCGCGGAGCGCGGCCAGGCTCTCGGCGAGCCGTACGGACTCGATGACGTGCGCGGACGACACCGCGAGCCCTTCGTCGCGCAGCACCCCGGCCGCCTCGGCCAGCCACCGCTCCACCGGGTGGTCGGGCACGGTGAAAAGGTGGTGGTACCAGCCCGGCGAGGTGACGCCCGCGCCGTAGCCACTCCAGGAGGCGAGCCGGCCGTACGTCCACGGCACCCAGGTCAGCTCCACCTTCACCTTGGGCAGGCCGCGCAGCAGCGCGTTGTCGGCCGCGGCGGACGGCTGCGGGCCGGCGAGCGCGGGCACGTGCCAGGCGCCGCAGACGACCGCGACGCGGGTGTGGCCCTGTTTGAGCGCGGCGCGGACGGTCCTGCGCATGTAGGCCTCGCGCCTGGCCTCCCGCTCGTCGGGCACGTGACCCTCGCGTACGGTGGCCATGGCCTCGGCGATCACCTCGAACCAGGGCGCCGGCCCGTGTGCCGGCGCTTCGGCGGTGGGGCCGGGCCGGTGCTCGACGACGTCCTCCCACCAGCGTTCCGGGTCGTCGTAGCCGGCCGCGGCGGCCAGTGTGCCGATGGGGTCGGCCGGTCGTGCGTCGGGCGGCTGGTCCTCGCCGCCTCGCGGGTCCTCGGCCAGGGTGTGCGCGGCCGGCAGATCGCAGAAGCGCACCGGTACGCCGGCCGACACCCCGTACAGGATCGCCTGCCACTCGGGCGAGAACCCGGCGAACGGCCAGAACGCCGCACGGGACGGCGCCCCCGGCACGTGCGCCAGCAGCGCGACGGGCGGGTCGAGACCAGGGGCGAGGCGGACGAGCGCGTCGGCCTCGGGCGGCCCCTCGATGAGGATCGCGTCGGGGCGCAGGCGTTCGAGCTCGGCGCGGACGGCCCTGGCCGAGCCCGGCCCGTGGTGGCGCACGCCGAGCACCGTCACGCGCGCCTCCCCCACCACCAGCACTCCGGACGTGGTCATGTGGCCTCGCGGCAGGCTCGGTAGAAGTCGCGCCAGTCGGAGCGCTCGCGGACCACGGTCTCCAGGTATTCGCGCCACACCACCCGGTCGGACACCGGCTCCTGCACCACGGCCCCGACGATGCCCGCGGCGACGTCGGCCGGGCGCAGGACGCCGTCGCCGAAGTGGGCGGCGAGCGCGATGCCGCTGGTCAGCACGGAGATGGCCTCGGCCGTGGACAGCGTGCCGCTCGGCGACTTGAGCTTGGTGCGCCCGTCCTCGGTGACGCCCATGCGCAGCTCGCGGAAGACCGTCACCACCCGCCGGATCTCCTCCAGCCCCGTGGCCGTCTCCGGCAGCTCCAGCGAGCGCCCGAGCTGGGCGACGCGCCGGGCGACGATGTCGACCTCCTCCTCGGCGGTCGCCGGCACCGGCAGCACCACGGTGTTGAAGCGGCGGCGCAGGGCGCTGGACAGCTCGTTGACGCCACGGTCGCGGTCGTTGGCGGTGGCGATGACGTTGAAGCCGCGTTCGGCCTGCACTTCGCGGTTGAGCTCGGGGATCGGCAGCGTCTTCTCCGAGAGGACGGTGATCAGCGCGTCCTGGACGTCGGACGGCATGCGGGTCAGCTCCTCGACCCTGGCGATGCGCCCCTCGGCCATGGCCCGCATGACGGGCGACGGGGTGAGCGCGTCGAGCGAGGGGCCCTCGGCGAGGAGGCGGGCGTAGTTCCAGCCGTAGCGTACGGCCTCCTCGGCGGTGCCGGCCGTGCCCTGAACGAGCAGCGTGGAGTCGCCGCTGACGGCGGCGGCCAAGTGCTCCGACAGCCACGTCTTGGCGGTGCCGGGCACGCCGAGCAGCAGCAGCGCGCGGTCGGTGGCGAGCGTGGCGACGGCGACCTCGACGATGCGGCGGGGACCGATGTACTTGGGGGTGACGCGGTCGCCGTCGCCCAGCACGTAGGTGGTGACCGCCCACGGCGACAGCCGCCAGCCCGGCGGCCGTGGCCGGTCGTCGTCCTTGGCGAGGAGGGCGAGCTCCTCGGCGTACTGGTCTTCCGCGTGCGGGCGCAGAACGGTCATGGGTGCTCCTTCGTCGGTCTCATGACCGGGGCGCTGTCGGACATCTCGGGCAACAACTCCTTGTGCAGGTCGGCGCGGAACCGCAGCAGGGCCGCGACCTGCTGGATCGGCTCGACCGGCGAATAGCTCTCGGCCAGCGGGAACAGCGAAGGGTCGATGTGCTCGCCGGCCAGCTTGACCAGCTCGCCGAGGTTCCACGGCTGCGTGGCCGACACCTTGACGATCTTGTGGAGGACGGCCGTGGCCAGCTCCTCCTTCCACGGGGACGACACGCCGCCGAGCACCATGATGAGCTGGCTGTCGGGTTCGTGGCCGCGTACGAAACCGGCCGCCAGGTCCTGCTGCTCCTGCGGCGGCAGCGACACCAGCAGGTCGGCGATCGGGTCCCAGCCGAACATCGCCCGCGCCCACGCGGGGTCGCGCTGGAGCACGGCGGCGCGTACCCAGGCGGTCCTGACCTCGGCGTCCCAGTCGGGTACGCGCATGGCCAGCAGCCGCTCGGGCGGGTGGCCCCAAGCCGCGAGGGGGGCGCGGGAGATGAGCTGCTGGAGCCACCAGGCGCGCTCGCCGAGGCCGCGCGGGGGCTTCGGACGGATGCCGTCGCGCTCCATCGCCTTGTCGCACGCCTCGGGGGCCTCGATGACGATGACGTCGCCGGTGACGGTGACGCACGACCGCAGCCGCTCGGCCATCCGCCGCGCCATGCGGGAGGCGGGGAGGCGGGTGAGGAGGTTGGCGGCGGTCTGGCGCACCTCGCGGCGGCGGTCGTCGAGCGCGGCCTCCAGGAACGGCTCGTCGGCCATGCTCAGCCCGTCGGACAGCAGCGCGACGAACTCGGCCCGGTCGTCCGGGGTCTCGCGCTCCCACGTGCTCTCCAGCAGCAGCCTCGCCTCGCCGGGGTCGGCCGCGCGCAGCGCCCGCAGGTGGGCGCGGCGGTCGGCGGGGCCGCCGAGCTCCCAGGTCTCGCCCGTGGGCTCGGCCAGCAGGTAGGCCCACGCCGGGTTGAGCGCGGCCAGCCACCTGCCGCGCCGCCCGGCCAGCACGCCGAGGTGCGCCCGGATGGAGCCGTCGCGCCGGCCGCGGTCGAGCAGGTCGGGCAGCACGCGCGGGGGGACGCGGCAGCCGGTCGCCGCGGCGGCGGCCAGCCACTCGGGCAGCAGCCGCTCGTGCTCGCCGCCCAGGATGCGGGCCAGGCGCTCGGCCGCCTGCCGTCCGACGGCCGGGCGGTCCTCGGCGGGCGCGGGGTCCGGAGGCGCGAGCGGGCCGAGGCGCCGCCCCGCCCGCAGGCGCGCCACCTCTACGGCCGCGTCCTCCAGCAGCACACCGTGGTACGGCCGCCGATCGGTGCCCACGAGCGCCGCCGACGTCAACTCGTCCCACCGGCTCACCGAGCCCCCTCCCTCACTGCTCCCACCGGCCCTCGTACGCTCACAAGATCACCGCCGCGCCGTCGTCGTCCCAGGTGGTGAGGGGGCGCAGGCCCCGCGGCGTCCACTCGGCCGCCACCGTGAGCGGATGGCCGCCCGACACCGCGAGCAGTCGCCAGGGGTCGTGGGCGGCGGGGTGCAGCGGGAGCCCGCCGAGCGCGGTCCGCTCGGGGACGACGTCCGCCAGCACCACCGGCCACGACTCCACCCACGGGTCCTCCGCCACGGCGCGGGCGACCTCCTCCAGCGCCTCCTCGGGCGGGCCGCCGGGCGGTGGGCCGGCGGCGGGGACGGTGCCGTGCCGGTCGGCGACCAGGGCCCGCAAGGGGGCCGCGCCGGGGTAGAAGGCGACGTCGGCGTCGAGGGTGACGCCCGTGACCAGGGAGGCGTCCAGCGGCTGGCCCTGCGGCGCGAACGACAGCACCAGCGCGGCCCGCCCGCTCCGTCGCCCGCGCAGCCACACGCGGCGCGCGGTCAGGCGGTCCTGCACCTCGTCGCGGCGGCCCAGGACGTCCCAGTGGTCGCGGAGGGCCGGGCCGGCCAGCACCTCCTCCCGCGTGACGGGGAATCCGGCGCGGATGAGGACGGTACGGGCCAGCGGAGCGGGCAGCTCGGCGCGCCGCCGGTAGGCGACGGCGAGCAGGTTGATCAGCGCGTACTCGGCCAGCAGCCGGCCCGGCCAGTCGTCGCCCGCCCGCACCTGGGCCAGCCGCGACACCATGCCCGCGACGCCGGGGGCCTGCGCGTCGATGAGGCGCTTGGCCAGGCCGTCCCACTCGTGCTCGGCCGCTCCCGCGAGCCCCTGCCTGACCTGGTCGGCCAGCCACCGCTCCACCTCGGCCAGCCCCGCACCCACCCGCCCATGCCGCACCGACTCCGCCGCGGCGGGCTGCCGCGCCGGTCCCATCTCGACCCCATCGGCCTGCTGCCCCGGCCCTACCTCGGCCTCCTCGGCCTGCCGCCCTGCCCCGGCTTCGGCGGGCTGCCGCTCCGGCCCGGCCTCCGCCTTCTCGGGGCGTCGCTCCGGCCCCACCCCGACCCCATTGGACTGCTGCCCCACCCCGGCTCCGGCGCCGGCCGGCTGCCGTTCCGGCGCCAATTCGGGCTCGGTGGGGGGCTGCGCCGGAGATCGGGTGGAGGTGGCTCGGGCGGTGCGGGCGGTGAGCCACTCGGTGGCCCAGGCCGGGGCCTGGGTTCCCGCCGGGACGGCGTCACCCGCCCACAGCAGCAGCAGCCCCAGCGCGTGCTTGCAGGGGAACTTCCGGCTGGGGCAGGTGCAGCGGTAGGCGGGCTCGGTCAGGTCGACGCACGCCAGGTAGGGCGTGGCGCCGCTGCCGCGGCACGCGCCGTAGAGAAGCGCGCCGGCCACGCCGCGCACCTGCCATTTCCCCGGCGACGCCACGCCCTGCGCGGCCTTGCGGGAGGCGGCGTCGGGGGCGAGGGCGAGCACCTGATCACGGCTCCACCGTTCGATCACCCGTCGCAGACTAGCCACTCCGACCGACATTTCGCGGCCCCCTAGACTCGGCCGGGTGGAGCTCAAGACCTATCCCGACGGGCCGTCCGTCCACGTCGCCGACGAGGCCGCCGCGCTGGCCGCCGGCCTGCCCGGACAGCTCGTCCTCGACGGCACCCGCTTCCTGCGCAGGGACGTCACCGGCGCCCCGGTCGCGTTCGTGGAGCGCCCGCCCGTGGCCGCCGCCCTGGACCTTCTCCCCCACCCGGAGGGCGGGTGGTTCAGGGAGACCTGGCGTACGGGGGTGACGTTCGAGCCGCCCGGCTACGCCGGTCCCCGCGCCACCGCGACCGGCATCTACTTCCTGCTCAACCCGGGCGAGGAGTCCGTGCCGCACGCGGTGAAGTCGGACGAGGTCTGGCTGTGGCACCGGGGCGGGCCGCTGGAGCTGACGATCGGCGAGCGCACGGTCGTCCTGGGGCCGCGGGTCGAGGACGGCGAGGTCCCGCAGGCCGTCGTCCCCGGCGGCGTCACGCAGTCGGCCCGGCCGGCGGCCGGCGAGCCGGTGCTGGTGAGCTGCGTCGTCTCGCCGGGCTTCGACTTCGCTGACTTCACGGCCTGACGCCGCCGAGGCCCGGACGCGCCGATTCAGCCGATCCAGGCCGTCAGGCCCGCCCTCGTGCCGCGCCGGCACAGGCGGGCCAGCGACTCGCGTTCGAGCTGGCGCACCCAGTGCGGGGTCACGCCCATCCGGTCGGCGATCTGGCGGGGGGTGTGCTCGTCCTGGCCGTCCAGGCCGTAGCGCATCCGTACGATCATCGCCTGGCGCGGCGCCAGCCCGGCCACCAGCGCCGTCAGCACGTCCTTCAGCGCCTCCCGCTCGGCGCTCTCCACGGGCGCCGGTCCGCCGGGGTCCTCGACGAGGTCGCCGGGCGCCAGGTCGAGGCTGACGCAGCCCTGGGAGATCCGCCGCAGCAGGACGAGCTTGGCGGGCTTCTCGCCGAGGTGGGCGGCCAGCTCGTCCTCGGTGGGGGTGCGGCCGAGGCGCTGCGTGACGGCGCTCTCGGCCCGCGACAGCCTGCCGAGCTCGTCCTGGACGCCGATCGGCAGCCGCACGGTGTGCGCGTACTCCAGTCCTTGCTGGATGTACTTGCGGATCCACCAGGTGGCGCAGGTGGCGAAGCGGTGGCCGCGGGTGTGGTCGAAGCGTTCGACGGCCTCCATGAGGCCCAGGTTGCCGTCCTGGACGACGTCGGCCCAGGACATGCCGCGGTAGGCGTACCGCTTGGCGACGGAGACCACGAGGCGCAGGTTCGCCCGGATGAGGTGCTCCCGCGCGGCCCGGCCGTCGGCGGCCAGCTCCTCCAGGCCGGGCCGCGCGTCGCCGGCGGCGAGCAGGCGGGCGGCGGACCTGCCGGCCGCGACGCGCCCGGCCAGCGCGACCTCCTCCTCGGCGGTCAGCAGCGGCGTGCCGCCGATGCGGGCCAGGTAGTCGCCGAGCCGGTCGGCCTGCGGCCCGGTGTCGTGTGCCGTAAGGGAGCCGTCGGACCCCACCATGCTCATCACAGCCTCCTGATCACTCCGGCTCCCATGACATCGCCGGGGCGGGCGGCGGGCCCAGCGGCGAAAGTCCTTTTCGTGAGGGACCTCCGGGCATGTACGCGGCCGTAGGCTGGCGGGCATGTCGCCGCTCGTGCTCTTCGACCTGGACCGGACCCTTCTCGACCTGGACACGGCGGTGGCCGGATGGGCCGCCGAGCTGGCGGAGGAGCGGAAGCTCGGGCCGGAGGCGGCCGGGCTGATCACGGCGCTGGACGCCGAGGCGGGTGCGGACCGGGCGCGGTTCTTCGCGGGGGTGCGGCGGCGGTTCGGGCTGCCCGAGCCGGCGGCCGAGCTGTGGGAGGCGTTCCGGCGGCGGCTGCCGTACCTGGTGGACTGCTATCCGGGGGTCCGCGAGGCGCTGGCCGAGCTGCGCGCCGGCGGCTGGCGGGTGGGGATCGCCACGAACGGCTCGGGCGAGCGCCAGCTCGCCAAGATCCGGCGGACGGGGCTGGACGCGCTGATCGACGGTTACGCGATCTCCGGCGCGGAGGGCGTGCACAAACCGGCGGCGGAGCTGTTCGCGATCGCGGCCCGGCGCTGCGGGGCGGACCTGGCGGCCGGGGGCTGGATGGTGGGCGACGACCCGGCCACGGACGTCACGGGCGCGAGGGCGGCCGGGCTGCGCAGCGTGTGGATCGACCACGGCGTCTGGCCGGTGGACGCGAACGTGGCCGACCATGTGGTCGGCCACGTTCTGGCGGGTGTGTCTGTTCTGCGGGAAGCCGGTTCCGGGGCGGGCGGTCCGGCTACCTGAGCCACGCGTGCTCGCGGACGATCCGCAGGTTGCCGAGGCCGAGGGTGGCGCCGGCGTCGGCGAGGGCCAGACCGACGAGGACGATCGCGTAGATGATGTGCTCGTCCATGAACGGGTTCGTGGTGAGGGGCAGCTCGGCCGCCCACATGAGCACCAGCATCAGGGTCCCGGCGACGGCGGCGATCCGCGTGCCGACCCCGAGGACGAGCGCGGCGCCGACGCCGAGGAGGCCGAGCATGAACAGCCAGTCCACCCAGACCTGTCCGGCCAGCGCGGTGAACAGGCCGCCGAGGGCGTTCTCGCCGGTGCCCTTGAGGAAGCCGGTGGTGGGGCTGCCGCCGTTGATCCAGGCCTTGGCCGCCGGGGTGGCGAAGCCCCAGCCGAAGGTCTTGTCCAGGAAGGCCCACAGGAAGACCCAGCCGAGGGCGACGCGGGCGGCGGCCCAGACGTAGTCCACGGGGCGGCGTGCGCTTTCGGTGGCGACGTTGGCCCGGGTGGCGTGCTTGCTGGCGGTGGCGGTCATGACGGCGTCCTTTCGGGGAGATCGCGTCGATTTCCGGTATCTCAAGGACATCGCTTCACCCGGTTCTGACGCAGAGCCGTACGACCCGCCTGGCGGGGCCTTTGGTCCTCAACCCGGCGGCATGGCCACGAGGTCGTCCACGGCGCAGCGCACGTCCGCGACCACGTCGATGACGCCCTCCACCGCGCGCAGCCGCTCCACGAGCGCGATCACCTGCGAGCGCCGTTCGGCCTCGCCCGCGACGCGCACCACGCCCCGGTCGATCTCGACCGTGTACGCCCCCCGCTCGGGCAGCACGGCCCGCACGTCGGCCGCCAGCTCCTCGCCCGGCCGGGTGAAGACGCGCAGCACGTCCCGCTGGTGGAGGGTGCCGACGATCCTGCCGGTGTCCGGGTCGACCACGGGGAGCTGCTTGACGCGCCTGTCGTGCATCAGCCGGGCCGCCACCCGCACCGGGTCGCGGGGCGTGACGGTGATCGCCGGCGAGGTCATGAGCCGGGCGGCCGTGACCGCCGCCGCCTTCTCGTGCTCCGCCCGCTGCCGGTGCGACTCGTACATCGAGACGCTGTGGCGCACCTGGTCGGTCTCCTTCATGAGGAGATCGTCCGCGGTGACCACGCCCACGGGACGCCGCTCGGCGTCGATGACGGTGACGGCGCCGACCGCGAACCGCCTCATCGCGGCCACGATGTCGGCGAACGACGCGTCCTGCCTGACGGCGATGGCCACCCGTCCCATGAGGTCCTTGACTTCGATGGTCATGCTCTTCCCACCTCGCTTTCCCCTCCCACGCTCCGCTACCCGCGGGCGTGCCCGTCACCGGCGAACGTCCCGTGCCGGTGGTGGCTTAAGTCCTCTGCGCGGGGACGTCCGCTCTCGGAGCCCGTACGACGGCGACCGTGCAGCGGGCGTGGTGCAGGACGCCCCGGCTGACCGAGCCGAGCACCGCCGCGCCGAACGGCCCGCGCCCGTGGGAGCCGACCACCACCAGGTCGGCCTCGGCGGAGGCCGCGGTGAGCGCGTCCACCGGGTGGGCGAACCTGACGGTCTCCTCGACCTCCAGGTGCGGATAGCGCTCGCGGAAGGCCCGCAGCCGCTTCTGGACGACCCGGTGCCGGCCGGCGCGCACCTCGTCGAGGTCGCGGGCGATCTCCGGCGCGAAGGCGTGCACCACCTGGAGGGCGCTGCCGCGCAGGTCCGCCTGCTGGAAGGCGTAGGCGAGCGCAGGCTCCGACGTCGGCGAGTCGTCCACGCCGGCCACGATCCTGCCCTGCCGGGGCCGTCGTTCGCCGCGTACGACGACGACGGGGCAGCGCGCCTGCCCGGCCACTTGGGCGCTGACGGAGCCGAGCAGCGTCCCGGCGAAGCCGCCGAGCCCCCGGCTGCCGAGCACGATCTCGTCGGCCCGCTCCGCCTGCTCGCGCAGCACGGCCACGGGCGAGCCCTCGAGGTCCCGCGTCGTCACCTCGACCGAGGGCTGCCGCTCGCGCGCCAGGGCGACGGCCTCACGCAGCACCCGCTGCCCCTCACGGACCAGCGTGTCGCCGCCGACGCCGCCCCCGATGCCGCCCCTGGAGCCGCCGGACCTGTCCACCTGGTACGGCGAGCGGTCCACCGCGTGCACGATCCGCAGCGGCAGGTGCGCGCGGAAGGCGTCCGCGGCCGCCCAGTCCACCGCCGCCCGCGCGGTCATCGATCCGTCCACACCCACCACGATCATGATGGCCTCCTCTCGTCCTTCCATCGCAGCGCGCGGGCGGGTGCAGGGCGCAGGGCCGGAGGTCCATCAGGCGGGGGCCGAAGGACCTCCGCACGCCCACCCGAACGTCCGCGCCACCACCGCCCTTCGGCACTGGCCGCCGTCAAGGGGCAGAACGGACACTGAAGACATGAGAGGTTTCTCCAACCCCCGGCCCTTCTGGTGGGCGGCCGTGCCGGTCGCGTACCTGCTGCTCGTCCGTCCCCGGCTGCTGCGCTGGGGCGCGACCCGCGAGGAGGCCCGCGCGGCGCTGCCGGGCGACGAGCTGGTGACGCACCCGCACGTCGTCGCGACCCGCGCCGTCACGATCGAGGCACCGCCGGAGGCGGTGTGGCCGTGGCTGGCGCAGGTGAGCGGCCCGGACGAGCGCTTCGCGCCGGAGCCGGGGAAGCTCGAGGTCGGCGACCTGCTGCCGGCCAAAGGCGACGACGTGGGCTACCGGGTGACGCAGGCGGAGCCGGACCGGCTGCTGGTGCTGTCGATCCGCGCCTTCCACGTCACGCTCGCGTGGACGATCGCGCTGCGCGACCTCGGCGAGGGGCGCACGCGGCTGGTGTCGCGGCAGCGGATCCGCTGCCGCCCGGGCGTGCCGGGCCTCGTCTATCTGCTGCTGTCGCAGTCGGCCGACTTCCTCGCCGTACGCGGCCGGCTGGCCGCCGTGAAGGCGCTGGCCGAACGCGAGTTCCGGCGGAGTTTCCTCGAGCCGCGGGTGGGCAGCCGGGTGCCATGAGAGCGAAAGAATGGAACGTACGCCTGGAGCTGACCGAGGACGGCGACGACACCTCGGCGCGGGCGGAGCTGGTGACCGACGCCGGTGTCGAGGTGACGGGTCAGGGGCGGGCGCGACGCAACCCGTCGGACCCGTCGGTGCCGCTGATCGGCGACGAGCTGGCGGCCTCGCGGGCCCTCGCCGACCTCGCGGAACAGCTGGCGCTGACCACGCGGAAGGACATCGCGAGCTCGGCCGAGACGTCCGCACCGAACCGTTCGTGGTGATTTCGTCATGAAATGATCCCGGTGACGTGCCCACACCTCGCGAAGGAGATCGACGTGGTGCGCAAAGCCGTGATCCCGGTGGCCGGTCTGGGCACGAGGCTGCTGCCTCTGACCAAGGCGCTGCCGAAGGAGATGCTGCCGATCGGCGACAAGCCCGTCATCGAGCACACGATCAGGGAGCTGGTGGAGTCGGGCATCGACGACATCACCATCGTCACCTCCTCACGCAAGGAGCTGGTCCAGCGGCACTTCGCGCCCGACGCCGACCTGGAGGCGCAACTGGCCGCGGCCGGCAAGGACGAGCTGGCGGCGGCGATGGCCGAGCTGTCGTCGCTGGCCCACATCACGTACCTGTACCAGAACGGCCCCTACGGCAACGGCACGCCGGTGCTCAACGCCGCCCGCGTCATCGGCGACGAGCCGTTCATGGTGCTGTGGGCCGACGACGTGTTCGTGGCCGAGGTGCCGCGCGCCCGGCAGCTCAAGTCCGCCTACGAGGCGACGGGGGCCCCGGTGCTGGCCCTGATGCCGATGGCGGTCGAGGACGCCTCCCGCTACGGCGTCCCCGTGGTCGAGGAGGATCTCGGCGGCGGCCGGCTGCGCATCTCGGGGCTGGTGGAGAAGCCGCGCCCGGAGGAGGCCCCGTCCCGTTACGCCGCCATCGGCGGCTACGTCGTCACCCCGGGCGTGGTGGCGGAGCTGGAGGCCGCCACCCGCCGCTGGCACGAGCATCCCGAGGGCGAGATCTACCTCACCGACGCCCTGCACCGTCACGCCGCCGCCGGCAACCCGGTCTACGGGCAGGTCATCGACGGCACCTGGTGGGACACCGGCACTCCGCTCAACTACCTGAAGGCGCAGTTCGCCGCCGCGCTCGCCGATCCCGCCTACGGGCCGGAGCTGCGTAAATTGGCTCAGGAGGGCTAGCGTCTACCGCAACACTTACGGAGGAGGCCCGGTGAGCCGACAAATCATGTCCGTCGTGGGCGGCAAGGAGGCCGCGAGCACGGCCACGTACGACTCGACCAACCCGGCCAGGCCGGCCGAGGTCGTGGCGCGGGTCGGCCTGGCGGACGCGGCCACGTTCGCCGCCGCCTGCCGCACCGCGGCGGAGGCGCAGCGCGAGTGGGCGAAGGTGCCGGCGCCGGTGCGCGGCCGGGTGATCGCCTCGATCGGGCGGCTCGTGGAGGCCAACGCCGAGGCGCTGGCCCGGCTGGTGACCGAGGAGATCGGCAAGCCGTACGCGGAGGCGCTGGGCGAGGTCCGCGAGATCGTCGACACCTGTGACTTCTTCCTGGGCGAGGGCCGCCGGCTGTACGGCCAGACGGTGCCGTCGGAGATGCCGGACAAGAACCTGTTCACCTTCCGCAACCCGGTCGGCGTGGCGGCGGTCATCACGGCGGGCAACTTCCCGGTGGCCGTCCCCTCGTGGTATCTCGTCCCGGCCCTGCTGTGCGGCAACGCGGTGGTGTGGAAGCCCGCCGAGTACGCCGCCGCCTCCGCCCACGCCATGTTCCAGCTCTTCACCGCGGCGGGCCTGCCCGACGGCGTGCTCAACGTGCTCTTCGCGGACGGCGCGGAGACGTTCGCGGGCCTGGAGCGGGCGCTCGGCGAGGGCACCGTGCACAAGGTGGGCTTCACCGGCTCCAGCGAGGTCGGGCGGCGCATCGGCGAGCTGACCGGCCGGCACCTGCAGTCGGCCTGCCTGGAGCTGGGCGGCAAGAACCCCATGGTGATCATGCCGGACGCCGACCTCGACCTCGCCGCCGAGGGCGCGCTGTTCTCCGGCTTCGGCACCGCGGGCCAGCGCTGCACCAGCCTCGGCACGGCGATCGTGCACGAGAGCGTCCACGACGCGTTCGTCGAGCGGCTGGTGCGGGCGCTGGCGGCCGCCACCGTCGGCGACCCCACCGGTGACGTGCTGGCCGGACCGCTGCTCGACCGCAAGTTCGCCGACCGCTACGAGGAATACCTCACCTGGATCCAGCCGCACCACACGGTGGTGTCGGGGCCTGTCGGGCGCATCACGAAGGACAACCCGCGCGGCGGCTTCGACGGCGGCGAGGGCCTCTACTACCACCCGGTGGTCGTGGACGGCGTACGTCCCGGCGACAGGCTGTTCATGGAGGAGACGTTCGGCCCGATCGTGGGCGTCACGACCTTCGCCACCCTGGACGAGGCCGTCGAGCTGGCCAACCTGCCCGGCTACGGGCTGTCCAGCTCGATCTACACGAGCGACGCGCGGAGCGCCTTCCGCTTCCGCGAGGGCGTCTCGGCCGGCATGGTCAGCGTCAACAACTCCACCTCCGGGGCCGAGGCGCACCTGCCGTTCGGCGGCAACGGCAAGTCGGGCAACGGCAGCCGCCAGTCGGGCATGTGGGTGCTCGACCAGTTCACCCGCTGGCAGGCGATGAACTGGGACCACTCGGGCCGGCTGCAGAAGGCGCAGATGGACGTCGCGGAGATCGTCCCCGACCTGGACTTCCGGCTCGCCGAGACCCGCCTGCCCTGAGCGCGCGAAAAGGGGGCTCCCGCCCGGCGGGAGCCCCCTTTCACGTCTGGGATCAGACCTGGCCGGCCTTCTCCAGCGCCGCGCAGCAGGTGTTCACCAGCAGGCGGGTGACCACGTACGGGTCGACGTTGGCGTTGGGGCGGCGGTCCTCGATGTAACCCTTCCTGTCCACCTCGACCTGCCACGGGATGCGCACCGACGCGCCGCGGTCGGAGACGCCGTAGGTGTACTTGTTCCACGGGGCGGTCTCGTGGTGGCCGGTGAGGCGGAGCTCGATGTCGGCGCCGTACTGGCGCACGTGCTCCATCGGCTTGTCGCCCTCGCCGAGGGCCTCGCAGGCGGTGATGATGGCGTCGTAGCCCTCACGCATGGCCTTGGTCGAGAAGTTGGTGTGGGCGCCGGCGCCGTTCCAGTCGCCGCGGGCGGGCTTGGCGTCGAGGGTGGCCTCCACGCCGAACTCCTCGGCGGTCCGGTAGAGCAGGTAGCGGGCGACCCACAGGTGGTCGGCGACCTCGATCGGGCCCGCCGGGCCGACCTGGAACTCCCACTGGCCGGGCATGACCTCGGCGTTGATGCCGGAGATCTTCAGGCCGGCGGCGAGGCAGCGGTCGAGGTGCAGCTCGACGATCTCGCGGCCGAACACGGCCTCGGCGCCCACGCCGCAGTAGTAGTGGCCCTGCGGGGCGGGGAAGCCGCCCTCGGGGAAGCCGAGCGGGCGGCTGCCCTTGAAGAAGGTGTACTCCTGCTCGATGCCGAACCAGGACTCCTGGTCGGCGAACTGCTCGGCGATCGGACGCAGCAGGGCGCGGGTGTTGCTGGCGTGCGGCTCGCCGTTGGTCTCCTCGACCTCGCACAGCACGAGCTTGTGGTCGCCGCCGCGGATCGGGTCGGGACACGTGAAGACAGGGCGGAGCACGCGGTCGGACGCGTGGCCCTGGGCCTGGTTGGTGCTGGAGCCGTCGAAGCCCCACACCGGCGGCTCGACCCCGTCAGCCACGATCCTGGTCTTCGAACGCAGCAGGGCGGTGGGCTCGGTGCCGTCGATCCAGATGTACTCAGCCTTGTAGCTCACGGTGGTCCCTTTCACGTCTCTTCCAGCCACGCCGAGTCTTGCGGACGGCCGTTTCCCGCTTTTTGCCCGAATGTGAACGCCGTGTTAAGGCGCAGGCAGCCTCATAGGAAGGTCACGGGAGGCATAACCAGCGGAAGGTGGGACAGACGTTACTCATGAGCGTCTCGCCGCTGGTCTGGGGTCTCACGATCGCCGGGATCGTCGCGCTGCTGCTGTTCGACTTCTTCTTCCACGTGCGCAAGGCGCACATCCCCTCGCTGCGCGAGGCGTCGCTCTGGTCGGCCCTGTACGTCGGCATCGCCCTCGTCTTCGGCGCCGGCGTGTGGTTCTTCGGCGGCTCCGACCCCGGCGCCGAGTACTTCGCCGGTTACGTGACGGAGAAGGCGCTGTCGGTCGACAACCTCTTCGTCTTCCTCGTCATCATGTCGAGCTTCAAGGTGCCGCGCGCCGACCAGCAGAAGGCGCTGCTGTTCGGCATCGTGTTCTCGCTCGTCGCGCGGACGCTGTTCATCCTGCTGGGCGCGGCCCTGATCAACACCTTCGCCTGGGTGTTCTACCTGTTCGGCCTGATCCTGCTGCTCACCGCGGGCAACCTGCTCAAGCCCGAGAGCGAGGAGAGCCACTCCCCCGACAACCTCATGGTGCGCCTGGCCCGCCGGGTCTTCCCCGCGACGGACGTCTACGACGGCGACCGGCTGTTCACCGTCAAGGACGGCCGGCGGGTCATGACCCCGATGCTGCTGGTGATGATCGCCATCGGCGGCACCGACATCCTGTTCGCGCTCGACTCGATCCCCGCGATCTTCGGCCTCACCCAGAACGTCTACATCGTCTTCACCGCCACCGCGTTCTCGCTGCTGGGGCTGCGCCAGCTCTACTTCCTCATCGACGACCTGCTCGACCGGCTGATCTACCTGGCCTACGGCCTGGCCGTCATCCTGGGCTTCATCGGGGTCAAGCTGATCCTGCACGCGCTGCACGAGAACAACGTGCCGTTCATCAACGACGGCGAGCCCGTGCCGGTCGTCGAGATCAGCACCGGCCTGTCCCTGATAGTGATCATCGCCGTCCTGCTGGTCACCGTGGTCGCCTCGCTGGCCAGCCCGAAGGGCCGGGCGCAGAGCACCGTCTCGGCCGCGCGCCGCTACACCCAGGAGTACCTGGAGGTCGAGCACGACCCGAAGCGGCGGGCGGAGCTGTTCGCGAAGGTGTGCGCCAAGGAGCGGGACCTGCGGGAGCTGCCGGAGAAGTACCGCAGGCGCATCCGCGAGGAGGACAAGCTGCTGGCGCTGCTGCGCCGGGTCCACGAGGAGCACGACCGGCACCAGGAACGCGAGGAGCGCGACCGGAGCCGCTGAAGGCTCCGGCCGCGCTCCTCAGGCCCGCGGTCAGGTACGGCCGTCGCGCCCGTTGCCGTTCCCGTTGCCGTCGTAGCCGAGCAGCCGCAGCGCGGTGTCCGGGTCCATGGCGGCGGCGAGGAGCTGCGCCCGCGCGTGCGCCTCGTCGCGCTCTCGCTCGGCCTTCGCCTGGGCCGCGCGGACGCCCTTGACCGCGACCAGCGCGAGCCCGCCGCCCACGATGACCGCGACGATCACCACGAACAGCACCAGCAGCAGCCCCGGCGAGGCGATCCCCGGGGAACCGGCGGCGTTGAACAGGTTGCCGCCCGCGCCCGTCACGGCCAGCGCGGCGATGACGGACAGCACGACCAGGCCGAGCAGGCTGGCGACGACCAGCCACACCCTGCCCGCGGCCCGGCGTCCCCGCGAGGGCTCCGGCACGGTGGCCGCCGGCCCGACCACCACCGGCGCCGCCGGCGCGGGCGGCCGCTGCTCGGCCGCCCACGGCACGAACTCCGGCCGCTCGGCGCCCTCCCCCAGGGCTGCGGGAGGTGGGATCGGGGACGGCACGATCACCGGGGGCGGGGGCGGGGGTCCGATCTGGACGGCCGTCGCGACGGTGCCCCCCGCGTGGGCCGTCGCCGCCGGGACGGGCGCGCGGGCCGGGCCCGGCAGCTCGCGCTCGACCCGGCTGTGCTCCCGGTGCGCCCGCGCCGCCTCCGCGTGGTACTCCTCCAGCTCCTCGTAGAGCGTGTCGGAGGCGTAGACGGTGCCGTCGACGAGCGGCCCGGGCTCGCGCCGGATGATCGCCACGACGTCGTCGCCGTTGAGCGTCTTGTGCGTCTCCAGCGCGTGCGCCACGCAGAGCACCTCCCTGCGGTGCTCGCGCAGCAGCTCCTCGGTCTGCTCCAGCAGCCGTACCAGGTTGAACTCGATCCGCTCCCCCAGCACGTCGGGGGTGAGGTCGGGCTCGCGCCTGGCCGGCTCCCTGTCGGTGATGCCGATGCCGCCGCCCCCGCCGGCCGGGCGCTTGCGCACGGCCTTGCCGCCCAGGATCTCCAGCTCCTGGAGCGCGGGCAGCGAGGTGACGCCCGATCCCATGCCCCAGTACGACTCCATCATGGCCGTCAGGTAGGTCGCCGAGAACAGGTCGCCGGAGACGCCGGAGGAGTTGTCCTCGCCGAAGAACATGCGCTCGCCGGCCAGCGACGCCAGCGACACCATGATGTCGGCCTCGTGCTCGGACTTCCACCGGGTGAACTGGTCCTCGGGCTTGATCGAGGCGACCATGCCGAGGTAGTCGGCGCCCTTCTCGATGGTGGCGATGTCGATCTCCAGGTGGAACCTGGTCGCGTACGCCACCACGGCGTGACAGGCCTCGTGCACGGCGACCGCGTGCCGCTCGCGCTCGATGTACTCGACGTCCTCGGGCGGGCCGAGCTGCTTGAGCCGTTTGGCGCGCAGCACGTCGGACCAGGTGATGATCTCCCGGCCGTCGCGGATGGCGGTGATCAGTGACTCGTTGACCAGGTCCTTGATCGTGGCGCCCGTCGCGTACGGGGTGATGGTGGCGAGCTTGTCGATCTGCTCCGGGGTGAGCTCGTGCCAGACCTTGTCGAAGTAGCCCTGGTAGGTGCGCACTCGCCCGGCCTTGGACGGATAGCCGACCTTGTAGATGCGGTCGATGCGGCCGGGCCGCAGCAGCGCCTCGTCGAGCGCGTCGGGCCGGTTGGTGGCCATCATGACGAGGATGCGGTATTTGGGCGGCGGCTTGGGCCGCATGCCGAGCAGCCGGCGGACGAACCGGTTGAAGAAGCCGCGCGGTTTCTTGAGCCCGGACAGCTCGGTGAGCAGCGCCTGGAGGGTGCCCGGGTCGCCGCCGCCCATCATGCCGCCGCCCATCATGAAGCGCTCGCGCCCGCCGGGCTCGTCGCGCTCCTCGTGCCGGGAGCGGAAGGTGAGCATCTGCCTGGTCGGCTCCGACAGGTAGCCGAAGCCGTGGCAGCCGTGCGCGTCCGTCATCGCGGAGAAGCCGCCGCCGGGCACGTTGGGCCCCTGCTGGGCGAGCCGGCCGCGCTTGCCGAGCGAGTCGGCCTCGTCGAAGAAGACGATGACGCCGCCGTAGCGGAGCGCCAGCTTGCGCAGCTTCCTGAACAGCGTCTTGACCTTGAGGATGCCGATGCCCATGAACATGTTCGTGAACGCGCCCGGGTCCACGAACACGTACGGCTTGCCGGTCTCGCCGGCCACGGCCTCGGCCATGAGGGTCTTGCCGGTGCCGGGCGGGCCCCACAGCAGCAGGCCGCTGGGGACGTACCCGCCGCGCCGCTCGATCTCGTCGGGCCGTTCCAGGAAGACGATGTTCTCGCGGACCCGCTCGACCACGTGGTCCTGCCCCCAGACGTCGTTGAAGCGGGTCTTGATGTCGTCGGGGAAGTACGTCTCCACGCCGCCGCGCGACAGGAACCAGAACAGGCCGACGAACTGGATGATGACGAAGAAGAACAGGAAGACGATCTGGAGGAAGAACGGCAACGCCTGCCAGATCAGCGCGGGCGCCTGCATGAGCGCGGCGAACGGGCTGACGTCCAGCACCGCCCCTAGCACCAGGGCGACCAGCGCGACCAGGAAGGCGATCTTGAGCGCGCGGGAGAGCCGGTAGCGCGTCCAGTCGTCGAAACGCCGGTGCGTCCACCGCTCGAAGCCGCCGAAGACCTTCTGGCTCCAGAACCGGTGGTAGCCGGACCAGTGCTCGCTGACGAGGAAGTGCAGCTGACGCACGAGCTCGACGCCCAGCAGCCAGAAGATCCAGGGGTAGGCGTTCGCGATGGACCGGGCCGCGTCGGGGAAGGTGGTGACGCCCTCGTAGTCGGCCATCACCTTCCAGGTCAGGACGAGGTAGGCGAGCACCAGGGCGATGAGGAACTTGCTCCGGTCCCAGAACTGCATCTTCTTCCTGGTCACGGATTCGGGATCGGAGGGCCCGCTGCCGGGTGCGCGCAGCCCTTCAAGGTGATTGGTCAATGGTGCTCCCTCATCCAGGCAGCCGGAGCAGCTTGAAGGAACTCGCGATCCTGTCGAACTCGTCGGCGCGCCGCCGGTAGCAGGTCGTCTGGCAGGCGATGAGCATGACGGAGACCGTGTCGCCCTTCTCGCCGAGGATGGCGGTGTGGTCGAAGGTCTGGACGTCCGCGCCGATCTGGTAGTTGAACCGCACCCGTACGCCCTTGGCGCCTCCGCCGAGGATCAGGACCTGGTCGTCGAGGAGCTCGAAGTTCCTGAAGACCGGCGGCTGCCCGGTGGCGGCGGCCTGCTGCGCGTAGAGCTCGCGCACTTGCTCGGTGACCGGCAGCACGAAGTCGCGCAGCCGGTTGAGCGAGATGCCGTCGCGCTGCTCCTCGGTGAGCTGGTGCACGGTGGCGTAGACGAAGGGGTCCTTGGAGCCCAGCAGATGGTCGACCGAGGGGGCGGCCGACTGGTCGAAGGCCGTCGACCAGACCCGCTGGGCCCGCAGCGCCGCCGCCGCCGAGCCCGGGTGGTCGCCCGACAGATACTGCTCGATGGGGTTGGCGTCGAGTTGCTTGAACGAGGACGGCACCTTGAAGTATGTCGTCCCGTCGCGGTCACGGACGTAGGTGAACTCCGGCTGCCCGCAGGCGGACAGCAAGGTCACCGTCACCATGAGCGCGATCAAAGCCCGTGTCTTGGTCACCAGGGCTTACCTCCGGTTTACGGACCGACGGAGTTGTTGTGCCCGCTTTGCAGAGGGAATGAGCCCGCGACGGAATGAGAAATCTTGACCAAATCTTGCCCGGCTCTTGGCTCGATTTGTTACAGATCCGCCCGAGAGGCGGAGTCTCCGGTGGCGTCGGGGTCACTACAACGTTCATGCAACCCCCATTGGTTCAATCCAGGAAGTAGCGAAAGATATGAGGATCCCTATCGACCCGGAGCTCGTGATGACGGAACCCGCAATGCAGATCGTCGACTCCTTCGGCATGATGGCCGAGCGCCGGTTCGCCGACGTGTGGGCGAGGACCGTCCTGCCGGTCAGGGAGCGAAGGATGCTCCTCCTCGGATTGCTCGTCGGCCAGGGTCTGGACGATCAGGTGGAGATCCATCTGGACGCCGCGCTCCGCACCGGCGAGCTCACCGAGACGGAGCTGCGCGAGGTGGTCGTGTTCCTGTCCCACTACGCCGGCTGGGCGCGGGGAGCGCGCCTCAACGACCAGGTGGAGAGCCTGATCGAACGCGCCGGCCGGCCCCGCTCCGGTGCCGCGGGGCACGCGGGGTAGGCGTTAGGGTTGCGGGCATGCCCACCGCTCTGATCACCGGCGCCACCGCGGGCCTCGGCGCCGCCTTCGCCCGCCGCCTGGCCGCCGAGTCCTTCTCGCTCGTCCTGGTCGCCCGTGACGAGGCCCGCCTCACCGAGACCGCCGGCCAGCTCAAGCTGAGGTACGGCGTGAGCGTCGAGGTGCTGCCCGCCGACCTGACGACGGAGGAGGGCCTGGCGGCGGTCGAGTCGCGCGTCCGCGACGGCGTCGATCTGCTGGTCAACAACGCCGGTTTCGGCAACCGCGGCCATTTCCCCGAGGTGCCGGTCGCCGACGAGGTGCGCATGCTGCGGCTGCACTGCGAGGCGGTGCTGCGGCTCACCCTGGCCGCGCTGCCCGGCATGCGCGAGCGCGACCGGGGCGCGATCGTCAACGTCGCGTCGGTGGCGGCGTTCTTCACGCGGGGCACCTACAGCGCGTCCAAGGCGTGGGTGGTCAACTTCAGCGAGTCGGCCGCGAACGAGGTCGGCAACCCGCGCATCAAGATCATGGCGCTCTGCCCGGGGTTCGTGCGCACCGAGTTCCACCAGCGGGCCGGCATGGACACCAACGGCATCCCGGGCTTCCTGTGGCTCAGGGCCGACGACGTGGTCCGCGAGGGGCTGCGCGACCTGGCGCTGGGCAAGCGGGTGTCCGTGCCCGACCCGCGCTACAAGGCGATCGTGGCGGTCGGCCGGCTGGTGCCGCGCGGCCTGCAGCGCTACGTCTCCTCCCGCATCGGCCGCTGACGGCCCCGAATGAGAACGGGCCCCCGCCGCGGGAGGGGGTCGCGGTGGGGGCCCAACGGCCGTGAGCCAAGCTCACGGCCGGGATTCAGGAGACGGGAAGCCCGCTCAGCGGTTGGCCTCGTGGCCGATGGACAGGCCGGAGGTCGTGTCGAAGAAGTGCAGGTTGTGCGTGTCGACGACCAGGTCGAGGCTCTGGCCGGAGCGCGCGTGGCTGCGGGCGTTGACGCGGGCGGTCCACAGCGACTTGTCGCCGGCCAGCGGCAGCGTCGCCTCCTCGTCGTCACCGGTGTCGGCGGCGGCGACGGTGTCCTTGTGCTCGACCGGCGGGGCGTCGATGAGGAACAGCACGTTGATCTCGGAGCCCAGCTCCTCGGTGACCTCCACGCGGACCGGCAGGGTGGCCCAGCCGTTGGCGTGGTTGCCGGCCGAGTTCGCGTCCTCGAAGTCGGACGGGCGGATGCCGAGGATGATCTTCTTGCCGACGTACTGGTCGAGGCCCGGCTTGTCGGTGAAGGTGGAGTCGGGGATGGGCAGCTTGTAGCCGGCGAAGGCCACGGCGGCGCCGCCCTCGTCGCGGACCAGCTCGGCGGTGACGAAGTTCATCGCCGGGGAGCCCATGAAGCCCGCCACGAACAGGTTGACCGGCTTGTCGAACAGGTTCTGCGGGGTGTCGACCTGCTGGAGGATGCCGTCGCGCAGCACGCAGACGCGGTCGCCGAGGGTCATGGCCTCGACCTGGTCGTGGGTGACGTACACGGTGGTGACGCCGAGGCGCTCGTGCATCTGGTTGAGCGAGGCGCGCATCGAGACGCGCAGCTTGGCGTCGAGGTTGGACAGCGGCTCGTCCATGAGGAAGGCCTGCGGCTCACGCACGATCGCGCGGCCCATGGCGACACGCTGGCGCTGACCACCGGAGAGGGCGGCCGGCTTGCGCTTGAGGTACTGCTCCAGGCCGAGCATCTTGGCGGCCTCGTTGACGCGCTTCTGGATCTCCGGCTTCGGCATCTTGCGCAGCTTGAGACCGAAGGCGAGGTTCTCCTCGACCGTCATGTGCGGGTAGAGCGCGTAGTTCTGGAAGACCATCGCGATGTCGCGGTCCTTCGGCGGCAGGTGGTTGACCACCTTCTCGCCGATGGAGATCTCGCCCCCGCTGATGTCCTCAAGGCCGGCGATCATCCGGAGCGCGGTCGACTTACCGCAACCGGACGGGCCGACCAGCACCATGAACTCGCCGTCCTTGATCTCAAGGTTGAGTCCGTTCACGGCCTTCACGCCACCGGCGTAGATCTTGTCGACGTTGCTCAGAACGATGGATGCCATGACAGTCCTTCGTGCTCCAGGGCGCGTTGAAGCCCGGATTGGTAGCGTGTCCCCACGTACGTGGATACGTTTTCAAACATCTCACCGGAAAGGGTGATCCGTGTCAAGAGTTCCCGTGTGACCAGGCGTTGGCAGCATGCGTAGCTTCCCTCTTCGCGGAAACCATGATGGAATCGTTTCCATGGAGAAGCGGGCGACCATCAAGGATGTGGCCGAGGCGGCCGGCGTGGGCGTCGCGACCGTCTCCAGGGTGCTGTCCGGCGGCTCGGCCAGCCCCCGCACGCGGGAGCACGTGCTCGCCGTCGCCGCGCAGCTCGACTACCGGCCGAGCGCGCTCGGCCGCAACCTGCGCCAGCGCCGCACCGGCGGCATGGGCCTGCTCGTCCCCGACCTCACCGACACCTTCTACGGCCAGCTCGCCGAAGGCGTGCTCGCCTGCGCCCGCTCGACCGGCGAGCCCGTGGTGGTCGGCTCCACGGGCGACGACCCCGAGCAGGAGTCGGAGCTGATCGGGATGCTGCTGGAGCAGAGCGTGGACCGGCTGATCGCGGTCCCCACGGGCGACGCCGAGACCTGGGCGCCGGCCGTACGGGCGGGGATGACGGTGGTCTTCGCCGACCGCCTGCCCGCGCGGCCAGCCGAGGAGGAGCAGCAGGACGCGGTGGACGACCTCATGCGCCTCGACGGCCTGATCCCCGCCGCGCGCCCGCGCCCGCCGGAGGTGCCGTCGGTGCTGGCCGACGACCGCGCCGGCATCCGCACCGCCGTGCGCTACCTGCGCGGCCTCGGGCACCGGCGCATCGCCTTCCTCGGCGGCCCCGGGCACGACCGGAGGGTGGCGGCCTTCCGCGAGGCGGTGGGCGCGCCGGTGGACGAGGAGCTGGTGGTCTTCGCCACCGGCAGCCGCGACTCCGCCTACGCGGCGGCCTCCGGGCTGTTCCAGAGCCGTCCCGACCTGACGGCCGTGGTGGCCGGGGGCAACGTGCTCGGCGAGGCGGCGGTGCTGGCGGCCAGGGAGCTCGACCTGCGGGTGCCCCGGGACGTCTCGCTCGTCATGTACGACGACGTGCCGTGGGCCGAGCTCTGCTCCCCGCCGCTCACGGTGATCGCGCAGCCGGGGCGCGACATGGGCTACCGGGCCGCCGAGCTGGTGCTGCGTCCTGGCGGCCGACGGCCGCGCACGGTGGTGCTGCCGACCGAGCTGATCATCCGGGGAAGCTGCGGCCCGCGCCGCTGACCGGCTCCGCACCCGTGTCCGTCACGGCTCCGGTGTAGCGGCGCGGCAGGATCATCGTCGGGTTGTCGTCCAGGATGACCTCCGGCGGCCCGAACCGCGCCGCCACCTCCCTGATCTCCGGGTCGTCGAGCAGCAGCAGCCGCCCCCGCTCGATGAACAGCTCGCCGTCCACCACCATCGTCGGCCGGTCCACCTGGATGTCGCAGTGGGCGAAGCCGGGCCCGCTGGTGACCGGCACGCCGTCGGTCAGCCCGTCGAGGCCGCAGTAGAAGGCGCCCGCGTGCTTCTCCCGCTCGAACTGGGTGCCGCCCGCCACGCGTACTTTCGGGTTGAGCCCGAGGAGGCCGTGGCGCATGTAGAAGCCGCCGGGCGCGTAGCGGCGGAGCTGCTCGGCCCCCATGCCGCCCTCGATCTTGCGGACCAGGTTGCCCTCCAGCGTGACGCGCAGCGGCTCCTCGGGCACGCCGGTGACCGTGGAGTCCTCGATGACGATCACGCCCTCGGTGTCCGTGGGCCAGAAGTTGGCGCCGCCGTACGGGAAGGGCCGCCAGTCCCCCGGCCGCATCGCCCCCGGATCGGGGTCGAAGGTGAACCCCGAGTAGGTCACGTCGGTGCCCCGCTCGCTGGTCACCCGGATCGAGCGGGCCGGTGACAGCCGCTCCAGCGTCCGCCGCAGCAGGGCGTAGAAGACCTCGGCGGGCAGCCGGCCGCCGGTGAGCAGCGCCCCTGCGGTGGCCGTCATGTGCAGCGACAGCCAGCGCGAGGGGCGGGCCTTGATCTGGTCGAAGAACAGCGGGGCCGTGTGCACCTCGCCCCACCACGTCCCGGCGATGATGACGTCGGCCTCGCGGAAGGCGGCGGTCTCGATGGTGAGCGGCGCCTCCCTGTCCCATCCGCCGGCGCTGAACGGCGGCACCGACAGGATCCGCACGTCCGCGTCACGGAACGCGGCCGCCGCCGCGAACGCCTGCACCACGACCGGGTCGACGGCGTGCTCCATCATGAGCAGCACCCGCTCCCCTGCCCGCAGCCGCAGGTAGTCCAGCGCGTTACGGACGCCGGGCATCAGCTCGACGATCGAGTAGGGCGCGGCGGCGGGTTCGGCGGCGTATCCGACGTGGGCTCCTGCGTACGGGTTGCTCGTCATGGGTCACCGATACCCCGCAGCGGAAATCGCGTACCGTAACCGGACGATCTCTCTCAGCTCAGGAGCTTGTCGATGGCCGAGGTGACGGCCGGGTCCTCCGGCGTGGTGCGGGGGCGGAAGCGGGCGACCGGGGCTCCCTCGCCGTCGACCAGGAACTTCTCGAAGTTCCACTGCACGTCGCCGGCCTCGCCCTCGGCGTCGGCGAGCTGGGTGAGCTCCGCGTAGAGAGGGTGCCGGCCGGGGCCGTTGACCTCGGTCTTGGCGAGGAGCGGGAAGTCCACGCCGTACGTCGTGGCGCAGAAGGTCTGGATCTCCTCGGCCGAGCCCGGCTCCTGCCCGGCGAACTGGTTGCACGGCACGCCGATGACGGTGAGGCCGCGCGGGCCGTACTGCTCCTGGAGCTTGACCAGGCCGCTGTACTGCGGCGTCAGGCCGCAGCGCGAGGCGACGTTGACGATGAGGGCGGGGCGGCCCGACGTGAGCTCGCGGAGCGTGGTCGGGGCGTCGGCGAGCGTGCGGAGCGGGATGTCACTGAGGCTCATGATCCGACGATACAGAACCCCGCTCGGCGGTCGGTCCGCCCGAAATGTGACGCAGACCTCATTTAGCTGACAAAACCCCTGGACAGCGAGACACAGCCACCTTTACTAACGATCTACTCTTTCATGGTCAATTCGCAACGAAAGGTGCTTATCGGGCAGGGTGACGCGGTCCATGTCACCTTCGAAAGGGAATCCATGCCCATGCTCCGCCGTACCGGCGTCCTCGTCCTGACCGCCACCCTGGTGGCGGCGGGCGGCGCCTCGGCCGCACAGGCGCAGAGCTCCCAGACGAGCAGCAGCAGGAACAAGTCGATCGCCAAGCCCATGGTGGCCGCGCGCGGCTGGAACAGCGTCCAGTTCAGGTGCCTGGAGCGGCTCTGGGCCCGCGAGAGCGGGTGGAACCACCGGGCCGCGAACGGCTCCGGCGCCTACGGCATCCCGCAGGCGCTCCCCGGCGTCAAGATGTCCTCATCGGGCCGCGACTGGCGCACGAACCCCCGCACCCAGATCAAATGGGGCCTCGGATATATCAAGCAGCGATACGGCACGCCGTGCGGCGCGTGGGGACACTTCCTCTCCCACAACTGGTACTGACCCAAACCCCAGGATTGTCCGCACTTTGCGGCAAGACCTCGTCAGTGCCGCGACCGGCCCGGCAATACCGGCCCAGCGAGGCCGCCTTTTATCCGCAACGATCACACAAAGGCCTGTCCTTCGCGTGTCCCGATGTATGACCCGTGGTGACACCGCGTAATAGGAATCGTGCTAAAGGACACGTCGCGGTGCCCTCCGGGCCGCCCAGCAGGATCGGGCGGAACCAGAATCCCGGAGAGCCGGCGGACCCCTTCGCGTGCGCGCCACGTACGCGGAGCGGCAGGGCGCCCCGTTTCTGCGGGGCGCCCGTCCGCGCGCGACCCGGAAGCAAGGATCGCTTTGGACAGCAAACGCGCGCGCGGCGGCACGCTCATCGGCCTGACCGCGTTCACCGCGCCCGTGATCGCGCTCAGCACGATCACCACGCCCACGGCCTGGGCGGGGACGGCGGAGACGCCGTTCCCGATCAGAACCAGGACGTGGACGACATCAGCGCAACCCGTCATCCCGGCCGTCGTGCCGGCCAACAGAAACAAGCGGATAGCCCTCGGCCACGTCGTCCAGCGATCGTGGAACCTCAGGGAGTTCCGCTGCCTGGACCAGCTCTGGACCAGGGAGAGCAACTGGAACCATCACGCCTACAACCGCTCGTCCGGCGCGTACGGCATCCCGCAGGCGCTGCCCGCGGGCAAGATGAGCGGCGCCGGCCGCGACTGGCGGTCCAACCCGGAGACGCAGATCCGCTGGGGCCTCGCCTACATCAAGGGACGCTACGGCAGGCCGTGCGGCGCATGGGGACATTGGAGGTCGCACAACTGGTATTGACGCCTGATTCGCCGACGCCCGGGAGGGCGCCCGGTCAACGGGTGCCCTCCCGGCTCACCTGCTTGTCCTTGTCCGCCTGCCCGCCGCCGGGCGCGCGGGCCGTGGCGGCCTGGATGAGCATCTCCAGCCCGAACTCGAACTCCCCCTCGTGGTCGCACGTGCTGAGCAGCGACGCCATCGCGCCGACCTCGGGGAACAGCGCGGGATCCACGCCCGCCGGCGGGAGCGCCGGGGCGCTCGCGGGCGCGAACGCCGGCGTCACCCCGACCTCGCGCAGCAGCGACCCCACGATGTAGGCGATGAACACCCGCAGCATGCTGACCGCCTCCGCGCCGTCGAACCCGGCGCTGCGCAGCGTGGCCAGCGCCCGCTCGACCGGCAGCAGCCCGGCGGCGGAGTGGAGCTGCCTGCTGACCACCAGCATCGTCGAGCGCGGGTAGTGGCCGGCGATCTGCCGGAAGGCCCGCGCCTGCACGCGCACCCGGTCGGCCCAGGGGGCGTCGGGGTCGTCGGTGAACTCGATCTCGCTCAGCACCGCCTCGGCCACGCCGCTCAGCAGGGCGTCCTTGCTGGGCACGTGGTTGTAGAGGGACATCACGCCGACGCCCAGCTCGGCGGCGATGCGGCGCATCGAGACCGCGTCCGCGCCCTCGCGCTCGATGAGGTCGATGGCGGCCGCGACGATCCGGGCTCGGGAGAGCGGCTTCGTGGGCATGGCTCATTCTGTACCAGAAGGGCAAGGAGGAGGTCGTCAGGTCCCGCCGTGGAAGCGGCGGTGCAGCTCCCTGACCTGCCCGGCCAGTTCGGGCACCGGGCCCTCGACCGGCACGCCGGGCACGATCTCGGCGATCGGCAGCGTACGGACGGGCGGCGCCGGCACGCCCAGCTCGCCCAGCCAGGCGGCGAGCTGCGCCGACGAGGCGACGTACACGATGCGGCCGAGCCCCACCCAGCCGTGCGCGGCCGCGCACATCGGGCAGTGCTCGCCCGAGGTGTAGACGGTGGCCGCGGCCCGCGCGGCCGGCGTGAGGTGCTCGGCCGACCAGCGGGCCGCCGCGAACTCCGGATGCCGCGTGCGGTCGCCGGAGGCCACCCGGTTGTGGTCCTCGAACAGCACCTCGCCGTCGGCGGAGACGAGCACGGAGCCGAACGGCTCGTCGCCCGCCTCCAGGGCCGCGGCGGCCAGCTCCACGCAGCGGCGCAGATGACCGAGGTCGATTTCGGAGATCATCTTCTCAGTCTACGCCGCGCAATGTGCATGATCCTTCACGTTTTCCCACGTCACATACGTGAAACGCACCTCGGGGCCACAAAAAACGGGTTGATCGCCGGTATTAGCCTTGAGGGGATGCCTCCCGATACTGACGTACCTCGCCGTCCCCTGCTCTCCTCACTCTCCTCCAACTCCCTGTGGCGGATGAAGTCCTACCTCCGCCCCTACGTCGTCAGGCTGATCTTCATCTGGCTGTCGGCGATCATCGGCATAGGCGCGAGCATCGCCCTCCCCCTGATCAGCAAACAGGTCATCGACGGCCCCGTCTACCACAAGGACGCCGACGCGCTGCTCCCCCTCGGGCTGCTCGCGCTCGGCGTCGGCGTGATCGAGGCGGGGCTGATCTGGCTGCGGCGGTGGGCCCAGGTGAAACCGGTGCTCGGCCTGGAGACCGCCATCCGCGACGACCTCTACCAGCACCTGCAGCGGCTGCCCATGCGCTTCCACGGCGACTGGCAGTCGGGCCAGCTCCTGTCGCGGGCGACCACGGACCTGTCGACCATCCGCCGCTTCCTCGGCTTCGGCCTGCTGTTCCTGGTCATGAACATCCTGCAGCTCATCACCGTCACCGTGCTGCTGCTCAACATGTACTGGCCGCTCGGGCTGCTGGTGCTCGCCTCGGCCGTGCCGATCGTGTGGACGTCGCTGCGCTTCGAGAAGCGCTACATCCGCATCTCCCGCCAGGTCCAGGACGAGCAGGGCGACCTCGCCACGCTCGTGGAGGAGTCCGCGCTCGGCATCCGCACCATCAAGGCGTTCGGCCGCCGCCACCACGTCTACGACCGCTACGACGACGCGGCGCTCAAGGTGTACGACACCTCGCTCGCCAAGGTGCGCATGTCGGCCCGCTTCTTCTCCTTCCTGGAGGTGATCCCCAACGTCACGCTCGCGCTGGTGCTGCTGCTCGGGGCGCTCGCGGTCGGCGGCGGCGGGCTGACGCTAGGCGCGCTGGTCGCCTTCACCACGCTGATGCTGCAGCTCGTGTGGCCGATCGCGAGCCTCGGCTACATCCTGGCGATGGCCCAGGAGGCGATGACCTCGGCCGACCGCCTCATGGAGGTCATGGACACCGTCCCGTCCATCGAGAGCGGCACCGAGACCATCGAGCGGCCCCGCGGCCACCTGCGTTTCGAGGGCGTCGGGTTCAGCTTCCCCGGCGCCGAGCGGCCGGTGCTGAGCGACGTCCGGCTGGAGGTGCGGCCCGGCGAGACCGTGGCGATCGTGGGCCCGACCGGCGCGGGCAAGACGACGCTGACGGCGCTGGTGCCCCGCCTGCTCGACCCGACCGAGGGCCGGGTCACGATCGACGGGCACGACGTGCGCGACCTGGAGCTCACCGCCCTGCGCACGGTGGTGGCCACGGCGTTCGAGGAGCCGACGCTGTTCTCGATGAGCGTGCGCGAGAACCTCATGCTCGGCCGGCCCGACGCGACCGAGGAGGAGCTGGCCGAGGCCATCCGCACCGCGCAGGCCGGGTTCGTCCACGACCTGCCGTGGGGTCTCGACACCCGCATCGGCGAGCAGGGCCTGTCCCTGTCCGGCGGCCAGCGCCAGCGCCTGGCCCTGGCCCGCGCCGTGCTCAGCAGGCCGCGCATCCTGGTGCTCGACGACACCCTGTCCGCGCTCGACGTGGAGACCGAGGCCCTGGTGGAGGAGGCGCTGCGGCACGTGCTGCGCGACGCGACCGGCATCGTGGTCGCCCACCGCGCCTCCACCGTGCTGCTGGCCGACAAGGTGGCGCTGCTGCGCGACGGCACGATCACCCACGTCGGGCAGCACCACGAGCTGCTGGCCGAGGTGCCCGAATACCGCGAGCTGCTGGCCCAGGACGCCGACCTCGACGACGCCTCGGAAGGAGCGCTGCGATGAGCACCACCACCACCGGGTCCTCGCGGGCGTCCTGGCGCGGGGTCGCCTCCGAGGACCAGGACGAGCTGCCGGAGAAGGTCTCCGTCCTGCTGCGCGACCGGTCGCGGCGGCTGCTCGGCGCGCTGCTGCGGCCCTACCGCAAGCAGATCGCGCTGCTCGTGGCCACCATCGTGCTCTCCAGCGCGGCCGGGCTGTCCATCCCGTTCCTGGTCTCGATCGGCATCGACGAGGGCATCCCGCCGCTCTCCCGCGGCGACGGCCCGGCGGTCCTGCTGACCGTGGTCGGGGTGATCCTGTTCGCCACCCTCGTGCAGGCGGTGACCAGGCAGACGTTTCTCAACATGTCCGGCCGGATCGGCCAGAACACCCTGCTGGAGCTGCGCCGCCGGGTCTTCGACCACTTCCAGCGGCTGTCGCTGAGCTTCCACGAGCAGTACACCTCGGGGCGGGTCATCTCGCGGCTCACCTCGGACATCGAGAACATCGCCGAGCTGCTGCAGTCGGGCTTCGACGCGCTCGTACGCGCCCTGCTGACCATGATCGGCACCGCCGTGCTGCTGCTGGTGCTGGACGCGCACCTCGGCCTGATGGCGCTGCTCCCGCTGCCGTTGCTGCTGCTGTTCACCCGCTGGTTCCGCCGGCAGTCGGCCATCGTCTATCGGCGCACCCGTGAGACGGTCGCCTTGGTGATCGTTCACTTCGTGGAGTCGATGACCGGCATCCGCGCGGTGCAGGCCTTCCGCAGGGAGCCGCGCAACCAGGAGATCTTCGAGCAGCTCAACGACGACTACCGCGACGCCAACGCCGGCGGCATGAAGCTCGGCGCGACGTTCATGACCGGCATCAGGCTGGTCGGCAACCTCACGGTCGGCGGGGTGCTGCTCTACGGCGGCTACCTGGCGCTGCACGACGAGGTCAAGGTCGGCGTGCTCGCCGCGTTCCTGCTCTACCTGCGCCAGTTCTACGAGCCGATGCAGGAGGTCAGCCAGTTCTACAACACGCTGCAGTCGGCGAGCGCCGCCCTGGAGAAGCTGTCGGGCGTGCTGGAGGAGGAGCCGTCGGTGCCCGAGCCGCGCGATCCGCAGCCGCTGCCGCAGGGCCGGGCGCGCGGCCGGATCCGTTTCGAGCACGTCAGGTTCGCCTACGTGGAGGAGATGCCGATCCTGCCCGACCTCGACCTGACGGTCCCCGCCGGGCAGACGGTGGCGCTGGTCGGCTCGACGGGCGCGGGCAAGACGACGCTCGCCAAGCTGATCTCGCGCTTCTACGACCCGACCGAGGGCCGGGTGCTGCTCGACGGCGTGGACCTGCGCACGCTGGACGAGCCGACGCTGCGCGGGGCCGTGGTCATGGTGACCCAGGAGAACTTCCTGTTCAGCGGCACGGTGGCGGACAACATCAGGTTCGGCCGGCCGGGGGCCTCCGACCGGGAGGTGCGCGAGGCCGCCAAGGCGATCGGCGCGCACGAGTTCGTCACGAGCCTGCCCGACGGCTACGACACCGAGGTCGGCAAGCGCGGCGGCCGGATGTCGGCGGGGCAGCGGCAGCTCATCGCGTTCGCGCGGGCGTTCCTGGCCGACCCCGCGGTGCTCATCCTCGACGAGGCGACCTCCAGCCTCGACGTGCCCAGCGAGCGGCTGGTGCAGCGCGCGCTGCGGACCATCCTGGCCGACCGTACGGCGCTGATCATCGCGCACCGGCTGTCGACCGTCGAGATCGCCGACCGGGTGCTGGTCATGGAGCGCGGCCAGATCGTCGAGGACGGGCCGCCCGACCGGCTCATCGCCTCCGCGGGCCGGTTCGCCGGCCTGCACCAGGCGTGGCTGGACAGCCTGAGCAGCTGACCCGTCAGTGGTGCACGGGCCGCGCGATCGCGGCATAAAGCTCGTAGCCGACGAACAACGCGATCGGCGCCCCGAGCGCCACCAGCAGCCGGCCAGGCAGGGTGACCCGCTCCACGGCGGCCACCCGGTCCGGCGGCCTGACCCCCGGCACCCGTACGGGGTCGGGGTCCGGTTCCTGGGCCGCCACCAGCTCGGGGTGGTGGCTCAGGTAGCCGGACGGGAACGAGGTGACCCGGTAGGCGCCGCAGCCCGGGCAGGACGGCCCCGACCAGGGCGGCTGCACCGCCACGCCGGAGCTCAGCCAGATCTGCCTCTCGTTGCCGCGCGCGTCGACGACGGTGCGGAGGAGGTAGTCCTCCTCCCACACGTGTAAGCAACGCAGGCACTCGAAAAGCCATGACACCCGGGTCTCGAACCCATCGGGCACGATGATCACCCCCGACCGCGGATCGCCCTTCGCCCTCAGTGTCCGCCTGGTCACATTGGACCGGCAAGGCGGTCTTGTGACACCTGACGTCAGGGAAAGCTCACCAACCGTCAGGTTTGCCCTAATAGAGCGGCCTCGGGACGGGGCTCAGCAACGGCGTCTCGTCGGGCGCCGCCGCGGCATCCGGCGGGACCAGCTCGGGATGCCGCAGCAGGTAACCCTCGGGGAACGTGGTCGCGTGCTCGCAGCCGCACCTCGGGCACCTGGCCCCCGGGGAGGGCGGCGGGACCGGAACCCTGTTGCGCAACCAGAGCGTCGCCTCGTTGCCGTGCTCGTCCTCGACGTGCCGGACGAGGTATTCCTCCTCCCACACGTGCCAGCAGCTGCGGCACTCGAAGGGCACGTTTCTGCGTTCTTCCTCCAACGAAATCACCCCCTCATCTAGAGTGTCCGCCCTGGACGCCGGATCACGCAAACCGGCCCTTCGCAGGTCAGAGGGTGCGCGAGCCGACGAAGACGGCCGCGCCCAGGACCACGCAGAGGGTGCCGAGCCAGGCGACCAGCACGTCCGCGCCGTGGTCGAGCGGCCGGCCGCCGTGCAGCGCCGCCTGCACCCGGCGGTAGCGGGCGCGCGTCCTGATGAGCAGCACGCCGCCGCAGAACGAGGCCGTCGCGAACACCGCCACCACGGCGACCGGCAGGCCGTTGCGCAGCGCCACCCCGGCCGCGCCGAGCCCGCCGGTGGCCAGCAGCACCGCCGTGCGCACCCAGGCCAGCCGGGTCCGCTCGCTCTGCAGGCCGCTGTCCCAGACCTCCTCCTCCGGCGCGCTCCCCATGGCCGCGTACCCCCCGTCAGGCCGCGAGGAGGACGAGGACGAGCGCGATGACCGCCACCAGCGCCACGCCGTAGCCGAACACGGCGGCGAGCGCGGGCGGCGGCAGCGGCGCCTGGGCGCGCAGGGCGCGCTGGATGTTGCGCCAGCGGGGATAGGCCAGGCCGGCGGCCAGCGCCGAGAGCGCGACGAGCACGACGGCCAGCGCGGTGCGGATCCACGGCACGAACACGTCGGCGGGCAACGCCGCCATCGCCACCCCGCCCGCGCTGAGCGCCAGCGCCGTGCTCAGCCAGGTGAGGAAGGTGCGTTCGTTGGCCAAGGTGAAACGCGGGTCGGGTTCCATAGGAAAAACGGTAATTCGTCCACTTTTCCCCTAGAGAAGGCGGGATTGCCCGCCCGCTCAGTTGGTGCAGGCCTGCCGGACCGTCTCCAGGTACGCGACCGTCTCCTTGCCCACCTGCTGGGCCGCGTCGACGGCGTCGTTGACGTTCTGGACCGAGATGCCGCTCAGCTTGTCGGCCAGGTTGTCGGAGGCCTCCTTGAGCGTGGTGTTGGCGGCCTGGTCGGCCACGTCGCCGAGCTTGGCCGCGGCGTCGTCGAGCGCCTTGTCCATGGCCTGGGGATCGTCGGTGAGCTTGGTGATCTGCGCGCCCAGCTCGGTGACGATCTTCGGCGCCTCCAGGCACGCCTGGGCCTTGTCGATGGTCTGGTTGACCTCGCCGCATCCCGCGAGGGCGAGGGCGACGGCGGAGAAGCCCGCGAGGGACAGCAATCGGCTCTTGTGGAGTCGCATGCCCCGACCCTACCCAAGCAGGTGCCGACGCGCGGTTGCCGAAATCTGCGGCCATCCCGACCAGCGGTGATATCGGGATGGATATCGACTGATTGCCGATATCGCTATTAGACATCTGGTGATCCGGTCTGGTGTGCTGCTGCCTTCTGACGGACGACAGTTAGGACAGGTCACATGCGACACGCCTCCGCCCGCCGCCTCGCCGCCGCCCTCGCGGCCACGCTGCTCACCGGGAGCACGCTGGGGACGGCGACGGCCGCGACCGCGGACGCCGCCGTCGCGCCGCAGCGGGGCGGGCAGGCTCAGGTGACGAAGGAGCTGCGGGCGCTGGAGAAGTCCTACAAGGGACGGATCGGGGCGTACGCCATCGACACCGCCACCGGCCGGACGGTCGGCTACCGCTCGGGCGAGCGGTTCCCGCTGCTGTCCACGTTCAAGGCGCCGGCCTGCGCGGCGGCGCTGCACAAGGCCCGCACGTCCGAGCCCGGCCTGATGGACAAGGTCGTCAAGTGGACGAAGGCCGAGCTCAAGCCCAACTCGCCGACGACGGAGAAGCACGTCGCCGACGGCCTGACCGTCGCCCAGCTCTGCGAGGCGACCATCACCCTCAGCGACAACACCGCGGGCAACATGGTGCTCAAGCAGATCGGCGGCCCGGCCGGGCTCACCCGCTACTTCCGGTCGCTGAAGGACCCGGTCTCGCGCCTCGACCGCTGGGAGACCGAGCTGAACGACTGGACCGCGAAGGACAAGCGGGACACCACCACGCCCGCCGCCATCTCCCGCGACCTGCGCCTGCTCACCTGGGGCGACGCGCTCGACGCCAAGGACCGGCGACGGCTCAACGGCTGGCTGCGGGCCACCCGGACCGGCGACAAGCGCATCCGCGCCGGCCTGCCCAAGAGCTGGACCATCGGCGACAAGACCGGCACGAACGCCGAGGTCGGCGGCGCCAACGACATCGCCGTCGTGTGGCCGGACAAGGCGGCCGCCCCGATCATCATGGCCGTCTACACCACCCGCTCGACGCCCGCGGTGGACGAAAAGGTGCTGGCGAAGACCGCGACCGTGCTCGCCCGCGGGCTCGGCAGGCTCTGATGGCGGGCCGGGGGACGAAGATCGTACGCCTGGCCGCCGCGGGGGCCGCGGCGGGCGTGCTCATGGCCGGGATCGCCGTCCCGGCCGTGGGCGGGGCCGGGTTCGGGCTGGTGGCGGCGGCCGACGAGGTGGACCTCAAGCCGGTCGACCTGGTCGAGCCGCCGCCCGCCGAGGTCACGATCGTGCGGGACGCGAAGGGCCGCGAGATCGCGCGTTTCTACGAGGAGTACCGCGAGGTGGTCGGCTTCGACGCCATCGCCGAGGTCATGAAGACGGCCATCGTGGCGATCGAGGACTACCGCTTCTACGAGCACGGCGCGATCGACGTGGAGGGCACCCTGCGCGCGCTCGCCACGAACCTGCGGGCGGGCAAGGTCGCGCAGGGCGGTTCGAGCATCACCCAGCAGTACGTCAAGCAGGTGCTGCTCAACTCCGCCGGCACCGACGCCGAGCGCGAGGCCGCCCTGGAGGCCAGCTACACACGCAAGCTGAACGAGCTGCGTTATGCGATGGGCGTGGAGAAGAAATACACCAAGGACCAGATTCTTGAGAAATATCTGAACATCGCATACTTCGGCGCCGGGGCGTACGGGGTCGAGGCGGCGGCCAGCCGCTTCTTCGGCGTCCACGCCGCCCGCCTGACCCTGCCGCAGGCCGCCACGCTGGCCGGCGCCGTGCAGGACCCGAACGCGACCGACCCCAACCTGGGCCGTGAGCAGCGGGCCCGCCTGCTGAAGCGGCGCAACGTGGTGCTCGACCGGATGGCGGAGCTGGGGAAGATCACCCAGGCGGCGGCCGACCGGGCGAAGCGCACCAAGCTCGGTTACAAGGGCACGAAGCTTCCCGGCGGCTGCGAAGTCAGCAAATATCCCTATTTTTGCCTGTACGTCCGCCAGGAGATCCTCAACAACCCCGACTTCGGCCGGACCGCCAAGGCCCGCCTCGCCACCCTGAACCGCGGCGGCCTCACCATCAGGACGACCCTCGACCCGGCCAAGCAGGCGGCCGCCGAGCGGGCGATCCGCGCGTACGTCCACGCCTCCGACGGCCCGGTCGCCGCCGAGGCCCTGGTCCGGCCGGGCACCGGCGCGATCGAGGCGATGGCGGCCAGCCGCCCCTACGGCAACCGGGCGGCACGCCACGAGATCTCGTACAACGTGGTCGCCGACGCGGCGCACGGCGGCGGGATCGGGTTCCAGGCGGGCTCGACGTTCAAGACGTTCACCCTGATCAGCGCGCTGAAGCAGGGGATGAAGGTGGACGACGGGTTCACCGTGGGCGCGGGTTACCGCGCGCCCGCGTACGCGACGTTCAAGAACTGCGCGGGCGAGAACGTCGGCGACCCGTCCCACACGGTCACCAACGACGAGGGCTCCCCCGGCTGGAAGACCCTCAGGACGGGCACGTGGGGGTCGGTGAACACGTTCTTCATGGAGCTGGAGCGCCGGGCCGGCCTCTGCGAGACGGTGACCACGGCCAAGTCGCTCGGCATCCGCCGCGCGGACGGCCGCCCGCTCCAGGAGTACGAGACGTTCACGCTCGGCATCAACGAGATGGACCCGGTCACCGTGGCCACCGCGTACGCGGCGATCGCGGCTCGCGGCACGTACTGCGCGCCGATGGCCATCACCGCCATCACCGACAGGAACGGCAAGACCACCCGCTACCGGCCGAAGTGCCGCCAGGCCCTCGAACCGGCCGTCGCGGACGCCACGGCGGACGTGCTGTCCGGCGTGTTCACCCAGGGCACGATGCGCGGCGTCGGCGGCATCGGCCGGGACGCGGCCGGCAAGACCGGCACCACCGACGACTACGCGACCGCCTGGTTCGCCGGTTTCACCCCCGATCTGGCGGCGGCGGTGAGCATCGGCGACCCGCGGGGCTCGCAGCGGCACAAGCTGGTGGGGGTGACGATCGGCGGCCGGTACTACGGGATCGTCGCCGGGGCGAGCCTTCCCGGGCCGATCTGGAAGGCGACGATGCTCGCGGCGCTGAAGAACGTCCCTCCGGCGTCGTTCACCCCGATCGACCGGGACCGCTTCGAGGGCTGCACCGCCCACTGCCGTCCGGCGGGGGACGCCGATCCGGAGCGGGAGAGCCAGGAGGAGACGCCTCCGGAGGATCGGCCGCAAGGGCGGTGAGCAGGAACAATGCCTCGATGATCGCCTTTGTCACCGCGTACTAGGATGATTCATATGGCTATTTGTGAGCATCTTTCCCAGGCCGACGACCCTGCGGCGCGCACTCCTGACGGCTGCGAGGAGTGCCTGGCGGCGGGCGGCCGATGGGTCCATCTGCGGCGCTGCCTGGAGTGCGGGCACGTCGGCTGCTGCGACTCCTCGCCGAGCAAGCACGCCACCGCCCACTTCCACGACACCGGGCATCCGGTGATGCAGTCGTTCGAGCGGGGCGAGAACTGGCGCTGGTGCTTCGTGGACAACCAGATGGGCTGAGGCCGGCCGGCCTCAGCGCTCCAGGATGGCCTCCTCGAAGTCGAGCTGGGCCATCACCTCACGCAGCACCTCGTCGTCGAGGCGCCGCTCGTCGCGCAGGCGTACGAACACCTGGCGCTCGGCCTGCAGCATGTCGCGGCGCAGCCGCCGGTAGAGCGTGCTCGGCGTCTCCGCGCCGCCCTGCCCGGTGCCGCCGCCGAGCCGCTCCCACGCGGTGAGCGAGCGCCGCCAGGACTTCTCCCTGAGCTGGTCGACGACCTGCTTCTGGATCTCGTCGGGCTCGCTCCCGAGCTCGGCCACCAGCCGGTCGAGCTCGGCGAGGCCCGCCTCCAGCGCCGCCTGCTGGGCCGCCGCCTCGGACAGCCGGTCCTCGTAGCGCTCCTGGTCGCTGGACACGCCGAGCCGCCTGATCAGCGCGGGGAACGTGGTGCCCTGGATGAGCAGGGTGCCGATGACGGTGGTGAAGGTCAGGAACAGCAGCATCGCCCGGTCGCGCGGCGGCACCTCGGGCGGGATGGCGAAGGCCGCCGCCAGCGACACCACGCCGCGCATGCCCGCCCAGCCCAGCAGGACGGCCTGCTGCCGGCCGGGCCCGCCCGGACCGCCCCGCACCTTGATCAGGAACGTGGCGGCGAACACCCACACGAACCTGGTCAGGATGGTCGCGCCGAGCACCGCGGCGGCGTAGCCGGCCACCTCCCAGGCGCTGTAGCCGGAGATGCCGCGGATCACGGTGACGAGTTGCAGCCCGATCAGCGCGAACACGATCGTCTCGAGGAAGAAGGCGGTGACCTGCCACACCGCATCGGACACCAGCCGCGTGCCGAACCCGCGCAGATGCATGCGGGAGCCGAGGTAGAGGCCGACGATGACCACCGCGATCACGCCGGAGGCGTGCACCGACTCGGCCGCGAGGTAGGCGGCGAACGGGATGAGCAGCGTCAGCGTGTTCTCGACCAGCGAGTCGCGGGTCAGCGTGAACAGCCAGGCGAACACCAGGGCCAGCGCCAGCCCGATCGCCACGCCGCCGACCGCCGCCAGCAGGAACTCCCCGACGCTGTGCAGCAGATCGACGGTGCCGCCCAGGAACGCGCCGATCGCCACCCGGTAGGCCGTCAGCGCGGTCGCGTCGTTGAACAGGCTCTCGCCGATGAGGAGGGTCAGCGTGCGGCGCGGCAGCCCGAGCCGCCGCCCGACCGCCACGGCGGCGACCGCGTCGGGCGGCGCGATGATGGCGCCCAGCGCGAACGCCAGCGCCAGCGGCAGGTCCGGCAGCAGCAGGTGCACGACGAAGCCGACCGCCGCCGCGGTGAACAGCACCAGCCCGATCGACAGCAGCCCCACGGCCCGCCTGGCGTCACGCAGGCGCAGGTAGGAGCTGTCGAGAGCGGCGGAGTAGAGCAGCGGCGGCAGGAAGACGAAGAGGACCAGCTCCGGGTCGAGCGGCACGAACGGCACCAGCGGGGACACCAGCAGCCCGGCGGCCACCAGCAGCAGCGGCGCGGGCCAGCCCTTGCGCCTCGCCACCGCGGCGACGGCGATCGCGCCGCCCGCCACCAGCAGCAGTTGCAGGCCCATGATGGGACTCACCGCTGTGCCTCCCCCCGTCGGCTGATCGGATTCGCCGACGAGAGCGTACCTGGCCGCGCGGACTCCGAAGTCCGCTCACCAGTCCCTGCGGTCGCTCCGCTCGTGGTAGTCGGGCTGGTCGGGGCGCAGGCGCTCGCCCGTGGAGAACATGGGGTCCCCGACGTACGGGCGGGTCATGCCGGGGTCGGGCTGCTGCTGGTACTGCTCCTGGCGGCCGAGCGCGAGCAGCGGGTCCACCGGGTTGGGCTGGGGCTGCTGGTAGGAGCCGTAGTCGTCCCGGTAGTCGGCGCCGTAGCCGGCGGAAGGCTGCTGGGGGGCGGCCTGCTGGGGGGCGGTGCGGCGGCGGCCTGCGCCGGGGATGCCGTGCATGGGCGTGCCGAGCCCGGCCCCGCCGGAGGCGCCCTGGCTCTGCTGCTGAGCCGGCTGCTGGGCGTAGGAGTCCCGGCGGCCGTAGGAGTCCGGCCCGTAGGAGTCCGGCCCGTAGGAGTCCGGCCCGTAGGAGTCCGGCCCGTAGGAGTCCGGCCCGTAGGAGTCCGGCCCGTAGGAGTCCGGCCCGTAGGAGTCCGGCCCGTACGGGTCCGGCTGGTAGGGCTGGGCCTGCTGGCCGCTCCCTGCGTACGTGCCGGCGGCCTGGGACGGGAAGCCGAGGGGGTCGGTGCTGAGCGGCGCCGGGCGGCGCTGGTCGGCGCCGGGCATCTGGTAGAGGGGCTCGTTCTCGGCGTACTGGGGCTCGGCGTACTGGGGCTCGGCGTACTGGGGGCCGGTGAAGCGGTCGGGCTGCTGCTGCGGCGGCTGGTAGGCCGGCCGGTCGGCGGTGTACTGCGGGCCGCTGAACGGGTCGCCGGTGTACTGGGGGCCGCTGGCGGGGTCGCCGGAGTAGTGGGGGCCGCTCGCCGGGTCGCCGGTGTACTGCGGGCCGCTGTAGGGGTCGCCGGTGTAGCGGGGCTGGGGGCCGGTGCTCTCGACGTACTGAGGGCCGGTGAAGGGCGCCCGCTCGCCGTAGGCGGGGGTCTGCTCCCTCGACCCGGTCGTCTCGCCGAACCCGGCCACGAGTTTGTCCTGGGGCGCGGGGCCCCGGGCCACGAGGACGTCGTTCGGGGACAGCGCGACCGGCCGTTCGTCGAGCGGCGGCTGCGGCTGGTGGAGGGGCTGCGCCGGGCGTTGGTACTGGCCGGTGCCCGGCATGACCTCGGTGCCCGGGTCGTGCTCGGGCACGGCGGGCTGCTCGCCCGTGGCCTCGGCGAAGCCCTCGTCGAGGGTGTCGAGCAGCCGGCCGACGTCCTCCATCGGCATGCGGAAGCTCGCTGTGCACATCTCCCCACGCCACAGGCTGAGCACCAAGGTGCCCTCGTGCCACGTGACCCGGAGACAGCGCTCCTGACCTCGTGCATCGAAGAAGACTTCGCCGAACGACGGCAACGGGACAACTTCCGACATGGCAGACATACTGTATTAACCAGCCTTTATGCGTCCACTCAACCCCGGAAAACCCTACTGAACCGGCTCTCCCATACACACCCCAGGCCCCCCTCGTCAACCACCATGAGCGCGTGTCCGACTTGTTGGGGTCCCGATCGCCCAGTGTGCCACGCCCGCCGCCGCACGCGTTCGGGAACGCCGGGATGCGTCTGGCCGATCACACCGCGTTCGGCGCGGCGACCCGGCAAATGCGGGTAGCGTTTACTGCCGTGCCGGACTCCCATCTCCCGTCAGTCGACGAACTGCTCAGCATCGCCGTCAACGCCGTCGGAGGGAGCGAGCGACAGGGCCAGGTCACCATGGTCCGCGCCGTGCAGCAGGCCATCGACGCCGACGAGCATCTGGCCGTGCAGGCCGGCACGGGCACCGGCAAGTCGCTGGCCTACCTCGTCCCGTCGATCCGCCACGCCATGGACAGCGACAAGCCCGTGGTCGTCTCCACGGCCACGATCGCGCTGCAGCGCCAGCTCGTCGACCGCGACCTGCCCCGCCTGGCCGAGGCGCTGGGCAAGGAGCTGCCGCACGAGCCGACGTTCGCCATACTCAAGGGCCGGCGCAACTACCTGTGCCGCTACAAGGCGACCGCCGGCTGGCCCGAGGACGACGAGCAGGACCAGCTCTTCGACCCGCGCGAGGTGAGCGCCACCGGCCGCATGGTGCAGCGCATCCAGGAGTGGGCCGAGGAGACCGAGACCGGCGACCGCGACGAGCTGGTGCCGGGCGTGAGCGAGCAGGCCTGGCGGCAGTTCTCGGTCAGCGCGCAGGAGTGCCTGGGCGCCAACCGGTGCCCCAGCGGGGCCGAGTGCTTCGCCGAGCTGGCCCGGCAGCGGGCCGGCGAGGTCGACGTCGTGGTCACCAACCACGCGCTGCTCGCCATCGACGCCATGGGCGAGCTGCCGGTGCTGCCCGAGCACAAGGTCGTGGTCGTCGACGAGGCGCACGAGCTGGTCGACCGGGTCACGTCCGTCGTCACCGGCGAGCTGTCGGAGCTGACCGTGTCGCTGGCCGTACGACGGGTCGGCCGCCTCATCGAGCAGTCGGTCGCCGACCAGCTCCAGGAGGCCGGCGAGGACCTCAAGGCGCTGCTCGCCGCCGCCCCTCCGGGGCGCGTCGACGAGCTGCCCCAGGTGCTGGGGCTGACCCTCCAGCTCATCCGCGACACCGCCTGGCGCTGCGTCACGGCGCTCGGGCCGCGCAACGCCGACAAGGACGACCCCGACAAGGCGGGCCAGCGCAAGGCCGCGTTCACCGCCCTCGACGAGGTGCACGACACGGCGGTGCGCATGCTGGACGCCTACGGCCACGCCTCCGAGGCCGACCGCGCCGAGGTCGTCTGGCTCGACGGGGGCACCGACCGCCGGCCGCCCGCACTGCGCGTCGCGCCGCTCACCGTCAGCGGCATGCTGCGCGACAAGCTGTTCGGCGAGCGTACGGTGGTCCTTACCTCCGCCACGCTCGCACTGGGCGGCACGTTCGACGCGCTGGCCGCGCAGTGGGGGCTCAGCGGGCCCGGCGAGTGGCAGGGCATCGACGTCGGCTCCCCCTTCGACCACCCCAGGTCAGGCATCCTCTACGTCGCCAAGCACCTCCCCCAGCCCGGCCGCGACGGCCTGCCGCAGCAATACCTCGACGAGATCACCGAGCTGATCGAGGCGGCAGGAGGGCGCACGCTGGGCCTGTTCTCCTCGATGCGGGCCGCCAAGGCCGCGACCGAGGCGCTGCGCGACCGGCTCGACGTGCCGCTGCTGTGCCAGGGCGACGACTCGACGATGCTGCTGGTCAAGCAGTTCGCCGAGGACGAGCCCACCTGCCTGTTCGGCACGCTGTCGCTGTGGCAGGGCGTCGACGTGCCAGGGCCGTCGCTGCGGCTGGTCATCATCGACCGGGTGCCGTTCCCGCGCCCCGACGACCCGCTGACCTCCGCCCGCCAGCGGCACGTGGCCGCGCGGGGCGGCAACGGCTTCATGGCGGTGGCCGCCAACCACGCCGCGCTGCTGCTGGCCCAGGGGGCGGGGCGGCTGCTGCGCTCACAGCACGACAAGGGCGTCATCGCGGTCCTCGACCCGCGCCTGGTGACGGCCCGCTACAGCGGCTTCCTGCTGAACTCGCTGCCCCCGTTCTGGCGCACCACCGACCCGGCGATCCCCCGCGCCGCCCTGAAGCGCCTGGCCGCCGAGTCAACGGAACCAGCCGACGCCTGAGGCTTGCGGAGGGCCGTCCCACCGAAGCACGGCGGACGGCCCGTAGGTGCTTGGCCCGGAGCTTGAGCCGAGGCGAGCGTTCAGCCGATGGCCCACGTCCTGAAGGGTTGGCGGCCTCCAGGACTTGAGGCCGGATGCCAATGGCCACCGGGCACGCGAGCTGCAGACCGACGGCCATCCAGCACGTGCGCCAGACGTCGGAGCACCCAGGACGCGAGCCGGACGCCGGGGCCGCTCAGGGCGTGAGCCGCAGGCCGGCGGTGCCGCCCAGGGTGTGAGCCGCAGGCCGGCGGCCGCTCAAGGTGTGAGCCGCAGGCCCGGCGGCCGCTCAAGATGTGAGCCGCAGGCCGGCGGCCGCTCAAGATGTGAGCCGCAGGCCGGCGGCCGCTCAAGGCGTGAGCCGCCGGCCCGCCGCCGCTCAGGGCGTTAGGCGGAGGGCGGGGGTCAGCCCCAGGGGGTGAGTTCGGGGCGTTTGGGGGACAGGCCGTCGCCCGAGGAGACGCCCCGCAGTCGGCGCCCCACCCAGGGCACCAGGTACTCGCGGATCCACTGGGCGTCCTCGCGCCGCCGCGCCCGCGGGTCGACGGACCGCTCCGGCCAGTCCTTGCGCCAGTCGTCGAACGGCACGCCCAGCACGTCCAGGACCCGGGCGGCCACCAGCCGGTGCCCGTCCTCGTTCATGTGCAGCCGGTCCGGGCTCCAGGCCCGCCAGTCGCGCAGCCCCTGCATGGACCACTGGTCGACCAGCCGGCACCCGTAGAGGTCGGCGATCGAGCGCAGGTGCAGGTAGAAGACGGCGAAGCGGCCCCGCAGCCGGCGCATGAGCGGCGTGTCGCGCGGATCGACGCCGGTGAACAGCAGCACGTCGGCCCCGCCCGCCCGCAGCTCCCGCACCGCGCGGGCGAGCTTCTTCGCCATCACGTCGGGGTCGCTGCCCGGCCTGAGCAGGTCGTTGCCGCCGGCGCAGAAGCTGACCAGGTCGGGCGCCATCTCGACGGCCACGGGCACCTGCTCGGCGATGATCTGGTCGAGCAGCTTGCCGCGTACCGCGAGGTTGGCGTAGCGGAAGGAGGGGTCGTCGGCGGCCAGCCGCTCGGCGACCCGGTCGGCCCAGCCACGGTAGTGGCCGTGGGGGCCCGGGTCGTTCAGTCCTTCGGTGAAGCTGTCGCCGAGCGCGACGAAGGACTTGTAGTGCCTCATGAGGTGGTGTTCATCTCCGCGATAGCGTGCAGCGCAAGGACGTACGACTGTAGTCCGAAGCCGGCGATGGTGCCCGTCGCCACCCCGGCGACGACGGAGTTGTGCCGGAACTCTTCCCTGGCCGCGGGATTGGTGAGGTGGACCTCGACGAGCGGCGCCGTACGCTGGGCGATGGCGTCGCGCACCGCGTAGGAGTAGTGGGTGAACGCGGCCGGGTTGAGCACGACCGGGATGCGGCCGTCGGCGGCCTCGTGCAGCCAGCCGATCAGCTCGGCCTCGTCGTCGGTCTGCCGGACCTCGACGTGCTCGCCCAGCTTCTTGCCGGTGTCGCGGCAGAGCGCGGCGACGTCCTCGAAGGTGTCGGCGCCGTAGACGTCGGGCTCGCGGGTGCCGAGCCGGCCCAGGTTGGGCCCGTTGAGCACGAGGATCATGCCGAGATCTCCTTGTAGGCCGCTTCGAGCAGCTCTTCCGGGGGGCCTTCGAGCCGGCCGGGCTCGGCCAGTCCGTCGAGGACCACGAACCGCTGCTTGGCGCCGCGGTTCTTCTTGTCGAGCCGCATGTGGTCGCGCAGCCGCGGCCAGGCGTCGGCCCGGTAGGAGACGGGCAGCCCGACCGAGGTGAGCACGGCCCGGGTGCGCGCCACGAGGTCGGCCCGCCCGGCGAGCCTGGACAGCTCGGCGGCGTAGACCATGCCGATGGCGACGGCCTCGCCGTGGCGGATCCGGTAGTGCTCGTCGCGTTCGATGGCGTGGGCCAGCGTGTGGCCGTAGTTGAGGATCTCGCGCAGGCCCGCCTCGCGCAGGTCGGCGCCCACGACGTCGGCCTTGACGCGGATCTTGCGCTCGATGAGCTCGCGGGTGTGCGGGCCGCCGGGCCGGGTCGCGCCCTCGGGGTCGGCCTCGATGAGGCGCAGGATCTCGGGGTCGGCGATGAAGCCGCCCTTGATGACCTCGGCGAGGCCGGCGCGGTAGTCGTCGCGCGGCATGCCGTCGAGCGTCGACAGCTCGCACAGCACGCCCGCGGGCGGCAGGAACGTGCCGACGAGGTTCTTCCCCTCGGGGGTGTCGATGCCGTTCTTGCCGCCGACCGCGGCGTCGACCATGGCCAGCAGCGTCGTGGGCACGAGCACGACCTGTACGCCGCGCAGCCACGTGCCGGCCACGAACCCGGCGAGGTCGGTGGTGGCGCCGCCGCCCACGCCGACGACGGCGTCGGAACGGGTCACGCCGTGCCGGCCGAGCTCCGACCAGAGCCGGGCGGCCACCTCGACGGTCTTGGCCTGCTCGCCGTCGGGCACCGGCAGGGCGACGACCTCGTGCCCGGCGGCCGCGATGGCCTCGCACACGGGGCGGGAGATCTCCGGCAGGGTCTCCGGGTGGATGACGGCGACGGTGCTGACGCCGGGCCTGAACAGGGTGGGCAGCTCGGCCAGCACGCCGGTGCCGACGACCACGTCGTAGGGGCTGTCGCCGTGCACGGTGATCCTGGTCGCGGCGCTCATGCCGGCAGCCCCTTCAGGATCTCCTCGGCGAGCTCCGCCGGCTCGCGCTGGTCGGTCGTCACGGTGACCGCCGCGAGCCGCTCGTAGACCGGCCGCCGCTCCTCCATGAGCTTCTTGAGCTGGCTGCGCGGGCTGAGCACCAGCAGCGGCCGGGCCGAGGCGAGGCCGACCCGCTGGACCGCGTCGGCCAGCCCCACCTGGAGGTAGACCACGTGGTGGCCGGCGAGCAGGGCCTGGGTCTCGGGGTGCAGCACGGCGCCGCCGCCCAGGGACAGGACGCCGTCGTGCTCGGCCAGGGCCCGGCGTACGGCCTCGTGCTCCAGCTCGCGGAAGCGGGCCTCGCCGTCCTCGACGAAGATGTCGGAGACGGGCTTGCCCGCGACCGCCTCGACGTCGGCGTCGGTGTCGCGGAAGCCGACGCCGAGCCGCTCGGCGAGCAGGCGCCCGAGTGTGGTCTTGCCGGAGCCGGGAGGCCCGATCAGCACTGCCTTGGCCGTCATTTGATCACCATCGAAGAGAGGTAGCCGGACAGGTTGCGTGCGACCTCCTCGACGGAGTCGCCGCCGAACTTCTCCAGGGCCGCGTCGGCCAGGACCAGCGCGACCATGGCCTCGGCCACGACGCCGGCCGCCGGGACGGCGCAGACGTCGGAGCGCTCGTGGTGGGCCTTGGCCGCCTCGCCGGTCTTGACGTCGATGGTGGCGAGGGCCCGCGGAACCGTGGAGATCGGCTTCATGGCGGCGCTGACGCGCAGGATCTCGCCGTTGGTCATGCCGCCCTCGACGCCGCCCGCGCGGTTGGTGAGGCGGCGTACGCCGTCGTCGGTGGTGTAGGCGATCTCGTCGTGGGCGCGGGAGCCGGGCCGCCTCGCGGTCTCGAAGCCGTCGCCGACCGCCACGCCCTTGATCGCCTGGATGCCCATGAGCGCGCCGGCCAGCCGGGAGTCGAGCCTGCGGTCCCAGTGGGTGTAGCTGCCGAGGCCGGGCGGCAGGTTGTAGGCGAGGACCTCGACGACGCCGCCGAGCGTGTCGCCGTCCTTGTGTGCCCTGTCGATGACCTCGACCATGGCGGCGCTGCCCTCGGGGTCGTGGCAGCGGACCGGGTCGGCGTCGATGCGGGCCAGGTCGCCGGGTCCTGGCAGGGTGTCCGACGGGCTCTCGGCGCCGCCGATCGAGGTCACGTGGCTGACGATGTCGACGCCGAGCGCCTGCTTGAGGAAGCGGCGGGCGACCTCGCCGAGCGCGACCCTGGCCGCCGTCTCGCGGGCGCTGGCGCGGTCGAGCACGGGGCGGGCGTCGTCGAAGCCGTATTTCTGCATGCCGGACAGGTCGGCGTGGCCGGGGCGCGGGCGCGAGCGGGGCGCGTTGCGCGCCAGGCCCTCCAGCTCGGCCGGGTCGACCGGGTCGGCCGCCATGACCTTCTCCCACTTGGGCCACTCGGTGTTGCCGACGCGGATGGCGACCGGGCTGCCCATGGTGCGGCCGTGGCGGACGCCGCCCACGATCGTGACCTTGTCCTCCTCGAACTTCATCCGCGCGCCGCGGCCGTAGCCGAGCCTGCGGCGGCGCAGCGCCTCGTCGATGGCGGCCGTGGTCACCTCGACCCCGGCCGGCAGGCCCTCCATGACGGCGACGAGTTCGGGCCCGTGGGACTCTCCGGCGGTCAACCAGCGCAACATGCGTACAAGTCTTCCACGTGCCGCCGAGTGGGCTGACCCACGTTCACCCGTCGAGACACAGCACGATGAACGCGCCCATCAGCATGAACGGGCCGAACGGGAACTGTGTGTGCCGCGTGCCGCTCCGCGTGGCGAGCAGCGCGAGTGCGTAGAGCGCGCCGAGCGCCTGCCCGGCGAAGGCCGCGGCGACCCACGCGGGCCAGCCGGCCGCGGCGGCGTTGAGCCCGATGAGCCCGGCCAGCTTGACGTCGCCGAGCCCCATGGCCTCGGGGCGGGCGAACCAGAGCAGCCCGTAGAGCGCCGTCAGCGCCGCCGCTCCGGCCAGCGCCCGCGGCAGCTCCCCCGTCGGCCAGAGCGCCAGGGCGGTGATCGGGTACGCGGGGAGCGTGAGCGCGTCGGGCAGGATCGTGGTGCGCCAGTCGATCACGGCCAGGGCGACCCCGATCACGGCGAACGGCACGTACGGCAGGCCCATGCGCCACGCGGTCAGTGCCGCCACGGCGGCGGTCAGCAGCTCGATCCCTGTTCCGGGGGTGGGGGGCGCGGGGGCGTAGGTGTCGGCCAGCGCCCTGATGCGATGCCCGCAGACCAGGCCGGCCAGCGCCATGAGTGCGACCACGAGCCGACCCTAGTGCGCGACACGCCGTCCGGCGCCCCGTTCACCGACACCGGTCCAGTTGGATGGATCAGGGGAGCGTCGCCCCTAGGCGGCGTGCCGGATGAGGCGGGGGTGGGTCAGCGGCGGGAGAACCAGCGGCGTTTCGGGGTGGGTTCGACGCGGGCGACGGTGGCGCGGTCGAGCTGGGCGGCGGTGCCGGACTCGACGGCCGCCAGGGCCTCCAGCACCGCGCCCTCGATCACGAACGGCACCGGCCCCGCCACGTCGATCACGACCGCCGCCGCGCCCTCCTGGGCGGCGGCCCGGCACACCTGGAGTGTGGTGCTCTGGATCGGGCGGGCGTCCGGCCGCCATCTGGTCAGCGCGTCGGTGCCGGTGAAGGCGGGGACGGCGTGCCGGCCGTCCTGCCCGACGAGCTTGGGCAGGGCCATCTCGCTCTCCTTCTCCTGCCGCAGCCCGTGCTCGCCCACCTCGGACCGGGTCAGCAGCGCCACCACGGGCACCAGCAGCCGCGCCCCGGCGAGGGCGTTGAGCACGGCGGCGACGTCGCCCGTGCCGTCGCGGTGGGCGGCGAGGGCGGCAGCCACGGCGGGCGGGGCGCCGCCGTCGTCGGTGGGGTCGAGGGGTTGCGGGATGCTCGGCACAGCACCCGAGACTACCTGCGCCTGCGCCCGGCCCCGATCCTGCCCCGCAGCGCGCGCAGCCCCCGCAGCTCTCGCAACGCCCGCGGCCCGCGGGGCCCCCGCGGCGCCCGCGGCCCTCGGCGCGCCCGCAGTGCCCGCGCCCATCTCGCGACGTCCCAGCGGCCGAGGGCCGCGGCCAGGCTCGGCATTCCGAGCAGCAGGCCGGCGGCGAACCGGTTCCGCTCACGGCGGCCGGGAATGGTGTGCAGTTCGGCCAGCCATTCCTCCAGGTAGCGGGCTCGGGCGTGTGGCGGGAGCAGGACCGCGCCCGCCCTGACGAGCCGGTACGGCCCGTTCCCCGGCAGGTTGGCGGTGGCCAGCCGCCGCAGCTCCTCCCCCACCCGCTCCAGGCCCGCCCTCCCGGCGGCGGGCACGTACAGCTCCAGGGTCTCCCGCGCCTTGCGGGCCCGTTTGGCCTTCGGGAGGAAGCGGGCGGTGCGCAGGTTGTGCAGGCGGTCGGCGAGTTTGAGCGCCAGGACGCGCTCGTCGGCGAGGTCGCGCCGGTCCGGCGGCAGGCCGCGGGGGTCGTCGAGCGCGGAGAGCCCGCGCAGCAGCGCCATGACGTCCTCGCCGAACTCGGCCAGCTCCGCCTCGGGGCACGCCGTGTCGTCGAGCACGTCGTGCAGCAGGGCCGCGCACAGGATCTCGTGGTCGCGTACGCCCTGCTCGGCGAGGATCACGGCGACGGCGAGCGGGTGCGTGACGTAGGGGTCGCCGCTGTGGCGCCGCTGCCCGTCGTGCCAGTGGGCGGCCACCTCGTAGGCGCGGCGCACCAGCCGCAGCCGTTCGCCGTCCAGCCATTCGCCGGTGGCTCGGAGCAGGGGCCCGAGGGGGTCGCCGCGATTCATGAGGTGCCTCCCGGGTGGAGCAGCCAGGCCGGGACGGGCTGGCGGCGGGAGCGGTAGGCGCGGGCGACGGCGTCCCGTCCGCGATCGGCCCCGTCGGGGGTGATGCGGTAGTAGCGGCGGCGGGGGCGGCCCGCCTCCTCGTGGGCGCTGGGTTCCTCCCAGCGGCTCTCCACCCAGCCGAGCCGCTCCAGCCTGGCCAGGATCGGGTAGACGGTGCCGCCGGGCAGCCCGGCGAGGTCGCAGAGCTCCAGCCCGTACCGCTCGCGGGCGGGGTCGGCGAGCAGGGCGCGCAGGACGGCCTGGGTCGGCAGGGTCATCCGGGGTGCGTTGCTCTTCATAGCTCGTACTCTACATAGGTAGAAGAGCGTGAGGCAGAGCGGCGGAAGCCACTCTGCCCTTACCTACTCGCCCAGGTCGGCGATGGCGGCGACCGGGCCGCCGCCCGACGGGCCCTGGTGTACGGCCGCCACCGACACGAACACCGCGGGGTCGCCGGTCACCGACGCCGCCACCCCGCCCACGGCCGCCTTGATCTGCCGGTGCCAGTGCACGTCGGAGTCGTCGAGCATGATGTTGCGCCGGCCGCGTACCCGACCGGACGGGTCGGCCTCGCACTTCATGAAGACGTTGACCAGCCGCCCGCCGAGGTCCGACGGGTGCGGGCGCTCGGGCAGCGGCAGGCCGGAGTCGCGGATGGCGGCCCAGATGCCGTCGGCGTCGAGGGCGTCCTTCATGACGCTGTGGCCGATGCGGTAGCGCCCGCCGATGCCGCGTACGTTGCCGACCAGCACGATCTGCGCCCGGTCCAGCTCGACCCCCGACGAGCACGAGGCCACCGACGAGTAGAGCGACAGGTCCTTGTGGATCTGCTCGGCGCGCGGCATGTCGATCTCGCCGAGCGCCACCGCGATGCCGAGTGCCGTGGTCGAGTTGGACAGGTCCATGGAGGGGCCGGTCTCCTCGATGGCGGTGTCCTTGCCGCGGCTGCGCGCGTCGGTGATGGTGGCCAGGGTGAGCAGGGGCGTCTTGGTCTGTACGTAGTGGACGTCGCGCGGGTCGTCGATGCCGGCGATCTTCATGGCCTCGCGGACCCCGGCGGCGACCTTCTCCACCATGGCGGGGCGGCCGATGTCCTCGGGCAGGATGACCTCGCTCATCGCGACGCCTACCGACAGGCGCGGCTCGTCGGTGACGGGGGCGCGCTCGGCCGGGGTGGTGGCGAAGACGGTGGCGTGCGGGCTCAGGATGCCGTCGGTGCCGCCCGACCACACCAGGGGGACGTTCTCCGGCGCCGGATGCCCGTGCCTGGCCAGCACCTCGCGGAAGGCGCGGTCGGCCAGGATGCGGGTGTAGTCGTTGACGCCGCCGTTACCCTCGGTCTTGCCGACGACGGCGAGCACCCGTTCGGCCTCGATCACACCCTCGGCGATGAGACGTGACAGCCCGGAGGCGTCGGTCACGCTCTCGATCGGCACCTTGCGGACCTCGATGGGTTCCGGCATGCGACCACCCTTTCTGTGCACCCCTGGCGACGCTAGCCGAGCCCGCCACCGGCCTTCATGGGCAATGTCTGCCCATGAAGGCCGTCCGCCATGTCAAGGCGCGCCGTACGCTGATCCGCGTGATTCGCGAAGCACACGTGAACGGGATCAAGCTCGTGTACCGGGAGGAAGGCCACGCGGAGGCTCCGCCGCTGCTGCTGGTCCACGGCCGGACGGCCGACCACAACGACTGGAACGGCATCACCCAGCACTTCGCCGCCCGCTACCACGTGCTCGCGCCCGACCTGCGGGGTCACGGGAGGAGCGACCGGCCGGGCGACTACCCGCTGCCCGCCATGGCCGAGGACCTGGCCGGCCTGCTCGACCACGCGGGGGCGGCGCGGGCCACGGTGATCGGGCACTCGCTGGGGGGCATGGTGGCGTACCTGCTCGCCGCGAACCATCCCGAGCGGGTCGCCAGGCTCGTGCTGGAGGACGTCCCGCCGCCACTGCCGCTCCAGGGCCGCTCACCCCTCGTCGAGGACGACTCCACGGACTCCACCGGCTTCGACTGGCGGATGATGCACGACACCGAACGGCAGATGCTCGACCCCGACCCGGCCTGGCTCGACGGGCTGGCCAGGATCACGGCGCCCACGCTGGTGCTGTCGGGAGGGGCGGCCAGCCCGTTCGACGCCGCGGGTCTCGCGGCGCGCGTCCCGGGGGCCGAGCTGGTGACGATCGAGGCGGGACACCTCATCCACACCAGCGACCGGGCGGGGTTCCTGCGCGCCGTGGACGGCTTCCTGCCGGTGTGAGATGTCGCTCATTGGACGCGGGTCGTGCAAATCGGCTAGAACGGGCTGAAGTGATCCGAATGTCATAAAGATCCGCCAAGGTGAAAAGGTGCGTACGAGGCTCAGCGAGCATGTCAGGGAGCGGCTGGGCACGTTCGCCCTGGCGTGGCCGTCCATCGCGCAGTGCGCGGTCGGCGCGGCGCTGGCCTGGATCGTCGCCGTCCGGCTGCTCGGCCACCCGCGGCCCTTCTTCGCCCCGATCTCCGTGCTCATCTGCGTGGGCGTGGGACTCGGGCAGCGGCTGCGCCGGGTGGCGGAGCTGATCGTCGGGGTCAGCCTCGGCGTCGGGGTGGGCGACCTGCTGGTGGCCTGGATCGGCTCGGGGCCCTGGCAGATCGCGCTCGTGGTGGCCCTCGCCATGGCCATCGCGGTGCTGCTGGACGGCGGGGCGCTGTTCGTGGCGCAGGCCGGCTCGTCGGCGGTGCTGGTGGCCACGCTCGTCCCCGTCGAGGGGGCGGGCGGCCTGGACCGCATGGCCGACGCGCTGACCGGCGGCGTCATCGGCATCGCGGCGGTCGCGCTGATGCCCGCGAGCCCGTTCACCATCGCGGGCAAGCACCTGTCCGACGTGCTGGACGCGCTGTCCACCGCGCTGGAGCGGGCCGCCGAGGCCATCGAGAGGCGGGACGTGGACCTCGCGGCCGAGGCGCTGGAGGCGGCGCGCGGCACCCAGGCGCTGGTGGAGGAGCTGGAGAAGGCGCTGGAGACCAGCAAGGAGATCACCACGATCTCGCCGCTGCACTGGCACCGGCGCGCCCGCCTGGCCCGCTACGAGGCCGCCGTGCTCCCGGTGGACCTGGCGATGCGCAACGTCCGGGTGCTGTGCCGGCGGACGCTGGCCTCGCTCGGCGAGGCGAGCCCTCCCCCAGCGGCGCTGGCCGAGGCCCTGCGCGAGGTGTCGGAGGCGGCCCTGCTGCTCCAGCTCGAACTCGGCGCGGGCCGGGAGCCGACGCTGGCCAGGCAGGCGCTGCTCGCCGTGGCGGGCCGCGAGCGGCCGGAGCACCTGGGGTTCTCGGCGCACGTGATCATCGCGCAGCTCCGATCCGTCGTGGTGGACCTGCTGGAGGCCACCGGCATGGACCACGAGGCGGCCAGCGCCACGCTGACGCCGCTCGACGGGAGCGCGGCCTGAGAGCTCGGCCTGAGAGCTCGGCCTGAGAGCTCAGGCCGACAGGCGCTTGAGCCTCGCCGCCGCCTCGTCGATGACCTCGTCCTTCTTGCAGAAGGCGAAACGCACGTAGTGCCTGCCGCGCTCGGGGCGGTCGTAGAAGACCTGGGTCGGGATGGCGACCACCCCGGCCAGCTCCGGCAGCCGCCGGGTCAGCTCCAGGCCGTCGGTGAAGCCGAGCGGCCTGATGTCGGTCTGCACGAAGTAGGTGCCGGCCGGCCGCAGCACCTCGAACCCGGCCGCCGCCAGCCCCTCCATCAGCCGGTCGCGCTTGTCCTGGAGCCCGGAACGCAGCGCGGACACCCACTCCAGCTCGTGCCGCAGCCCGTAGGCCACCGCGAGCTGCCACGGCGCGCTCGCCGTGAACGTGAGGAACTGCTTGACCGTCTGCACCGCCGTGACCAGCGGCGCGGGCGCGCACACCCAGCCGGTCTTCCACCCGGTGACCGAGAACGTCTTGCCGGCCGAGGAGATCATCACCGTCCGCTCGCGCATGCCGGGCAACGTCGCCATCGGGACGTGCGCGACGCCGTCGAAGGTCAGGTGCTCGTACACCTCGTCGGTGATCGCGATCAGGTCGCGCTCGCGGCAGAGCTCGGCGACGACCTCCAGCTCCTCCCGGGTGAAGACGGTGCCGGTCGGGTTGTGCGGCGAGTTGACCAGGACGGCGCGGGTGCGCGGCGTGACGGCGGCGCGCAGCTCGTCGGGGTCGAAGGTGAAGCGGCCCTCGACCGGCCGCAGGGTGACGGGCACCAGGCGGGCCTGGGCGAGGGCGATGGAGGCGGCGTAGGAGTCGTAGTAGGGCTCGAAGGCGATCACCTCGTCGCCGGGCTCGCACAGCGCCAGCACGCTCGCCGCGATCGCCTCGGTCGCGCCCACCGTGACCAGGACCTCGCGGGCGGGGTCGTAGTCGAGCCGGTAGTGGTCGGCCCGGTGCTCGGCGACCGCGCGGCGCAGCTCGGGCACGCCGGGCCCCGGAGGGTACTGGTTGGCGCCGGAGCCGACGGCCTGGACCGCCCGGTCGAGCATGGCGGCCGGTCCGTCGGTGTCGGGGAACCCCTGGCCGAGGTTGATCGAGCCGGTCTGTACGGCGAGCGCGCTCATCTCCGCGAAGATGGTCGTGCCAAAAGCACGCATCCTGGACACTAGTGGTTCCGTCACGGTCCCAGACTATTAGTCTCGTCGGGTGATCCTTCGGGTCGTGCTCGCTCTCGTCCTGTCCGCGCCGCCGGTCATGACCCCCTCAGCGCCGCCCGCGCGGCCCTGTCCGGTCGCCGTTCCCGCCGGCACCACGTGCGGTTTCCTGCTCGTCCCCGAGCGCAGGGACTCCCCCGGACGGACGATCCGGGTGGGCTACGCCGTCCACCGCTCGACCGTACGCGAACGCAGGCCGGACCCCGTGGTCTACATGAGCGGCGGCCCCGGCTCGGCGTCGCTGCAGCTCACCGGCTTTCTCGCCCAGATGTTCCCCGACCGGGACGTGGTGGCGCTCGAACAGCGCGGCGGCCGCTACTCCGAGCCGGTGCTGGACTGCCCCGAGACCGCCGAGGCGCTGCTCGGGCAGCTCCGCCGCCCGCCCGCCGACGTGGCCGCCGCCGCCGTCACCTGCCGCGACCGGCTCCGCGAGCAGGGCGTGGACCTGCGCGGCTACACCACCAAGGAGATGGCGGCCGACGTCGTCGCGCTGCGCCGCGAGCTCGGCTACCCGAGCTGGAACCTGTTCGGCGTCAGCTACTCCACCCGCGTCATGGCGGAGGCCGCCGCCGCCGACCCCGAGGGCACCCGGTCGCTGGTGCTGGACTCGTTCCTGCCGGAGGGGGTCAACTGGTACGACGACGCCGAGCGCAACCTGGCCGACACGATGGCGAAGCTCGGCGTGAAGGACGCCTTCGAGGCCGTGACCGCCCGGCTCAACGCCTCCCCCGCCCACGTGCCGGCCACCGATCCGCTGCTCGGGCAGGAGTTCACCGCGCGGCTGAGCGGCGACGACGTGGCCGCCGTGCTGTTCGAGGGGCTGGCAGGGGCGGACGTCGCGGCGGTGGCCCCCGCGCTGCTGCCCGCGCTCGCCGAGGGCCGCGACGAGCTGCTGCGGCCGCTCGCCGACGCCGCCGGCGAGGGGCTGGTCTCGCACGAGTTCGGGCTCTACCACGCGGTGCAGTGCCAGGACGAGCTGCCGTTCAACGCCTCCGCAGGCCGTTCCCGGCTGTTCACCCACAACGCCGACAAGGCGGTCTGCGACGCCTGGGCCCTGCCGCGCTCACAGCCCAGCGCGGCGGCACCGCGCGCGCCCGCGTTCGTGCTCGGCGGCCAGTACGACCCCACCACCCCCGTCAGGACCAGCAGACCGGCCGCCGAGGCGCTGCCGGACGGCCGCTTCGCCGAGATCCCGGGCGCCTCCCACGCCGTCTTCCTGTCCAGCGCGTGCGCCCGCCGCATGATCGTCGAGTTCGTCGCCGACCCGGCCGCCGGGACCGCCGCCTCCTGCCAGGACGCGGGCGGCGGCCGGCGGGAGGACCTGCGGGTGACCGCGGCGCCGTACGCGATCGCGCGGGCGCCCTGGCTGGCCGCGCCGTTCGCGATCTTCGCGCTGACGGCGCTCGCGCAGCTCGTGGCGGCCGCGTTGAAGGGCCGGGCGCTCGCGGCGTACGGCGGGCTGTGCGGGGTGGCCTTCGCCGGGCTGACCGCCCAGGCGGTCTACGGCCTCGCGGCACGCAACGCGACGGCGCTGGCCGTCGGACTGCCCGCCGACGTCGTGCCCTACACGTGGATCGCGGTGGCCTCGGTCGTGCTCACCGCGGCCGGCGCGCTGCTGCGGTGGCGCCGGTGGCCCGGCTGGGCCGCGACCGCGGTGGGCGCCGGATTCCTCGTATGGTGGATGCTCTGGGTGACGTGACGCGCATCAGAGAGCTCGACGCGCTCCGCGGGTTCGCGGTGTGCGGCATCATGCTGGTCAACACCTGGCAGCACACGCGCGTCCCCAACGCACCGGCCACCTCCGTGGACCTCGTCGTGGACCAGCTCTTCCAGAGCCGGTTCTACCCGATCTTCTCGGCGCTGTTCGGCATCAGCTTCATGCTGTTCCTGCGCGGCAACAGCAGGTGGGCGCTGCTCAGCCGGTTGTTCTGGCTCTACTGCTTCGGGCTGGCGCAGGGGCTGTTCTACGAGGGCGAGGTGCTGACCGACTACGCGCTCTGGGGCGCGGTGGCGCTGCTGCCCGCCTCGTTCATCCCCGGCGGCTGGGCGCAGCTCGCGCTCGGCGTGGCGGGGCTGGCGTGGGGGCTGCTCGCCAAGGGCGGCGGCTCGTGGCTGATCCCCGGCCTGCTCCTGGTGGGCATGGGGCTGTGGCGGCTGAATCCGCCCCGGTCGCTGCTGCTGCCGGGGTTCGCGGCGAGCGCCCTCGTCTCGGCGCTGCTCGGCTACGTCGCCTTCACCACCGGCGACTGGAACGCCTACAGCGTGGCGGCGCTGGCGGGGGCGCTGGCGTACTCGCTGGGGCTGCTCCTCGTGCTGCGGCCGGGGCTGTCGGCGGTGCTGGAGCCGCTCGGCCGGATGGCGCTGACCAACTACGTGACCGGCACCGCGTTGATCGTGCTGACGCTGCCGCTGGTCAGCGCCGACCCGACCCGCTGGGCGGTCGTGGGCCTCGCCGCCGTCACCATCGCCGCGCAGGCGCTGGGGAGCCGGTGGTGGCTGGCCCGCTACCGGTACGGGCCGCTGGAGTGGGTCTGGCGGTGCCTGACCTGGTTTCGGCGGGTGCCCAACCGGTTAGAGTCGGGCCGTGACCACAATCGCCCTCTGCCAGATTCCGGTCTCCCCTGATCCCTCGACCAACCTCAAGAGGGCCAGGGAGGCGCTGTCCCGCGCCGAGGGGGCCGACCTCGCGATCTTCCCCGAGGCGACGCTGACCCGCTACGGCCGGCGCATCACGGGCCTCGCCGAGCCGCTGGACGGGCCGTTCGTGTCGGGCCTCGCCGAGGCGGCCCGCGAGCACGGCCTGGCGGTGATCGCCGGGACGTTCGAGCCGGGCGACGGCCGGGTCCGCAACACGGCCGTGGCGCTCGACGCCCAGGGGGAGCTGCGCGCGGCCTACCGCAAGATCCACCTGTTCGACTCCTTCGGCGCGAAGGAGTCCGACCTGGTCGAGCCGGGCGCCGAGCCGGCGGTGGTCGAGCTGGCCGGCCTCAGGATCGGGCTGATCACCTGCTACGACGTACGCTTCCCCGAGCTGGGCCGGGCGCTGGTCGACCGGGGGGCCGAGCTGTTCGCGGTGATCGCCGCCTGGGGGTCGGGTCCGCTCAAGGAGGACCACTGGACGACCCTGGTCCGCGCGCGGGCCCTGGAGAACACCATGTGGACCGCCGCCGTCGGCCAGGCGCCCAACCCGGGAGAGTCCTCCGACGGCTACGGCGTGGGCCGCAGCATGCTGGTCGACCCGCTCGGCGTGGTCCGCGCCGACCTGGGCACCGCGCCGGGGGTGCAGGTGGTCGAGATCGACCGCGCGTACGCCGAGGCGGCGCGGGCGACGCTGCCCTGCCTTCAACACCGGGTCTTGTAGGGGTCAACCGACCGTAAAGTAGTAGCGTGAGCGGAACGCAGATGCAGAAAGTGATCCCGCCGCGTCTGCTCGTCCCCTATCTGTCGGGCAAGCGGACGGTGATCTCCGGATATGTCTACCGGGTGCAGGACTGCGTCAGGCTGACCACCCCCGAGGCGCTCTATTGGGGCCTCGATCTGTCGTTCGACGGCTCGGAGCTGTTCGCGGAGGTCCCCGAGGTGTATGTCATGCGCTGGTACGCCCGCGACGTCGACACCTACGCGGTGCCGTACGGTCCGCACATGGGCGGTGACTGGAGCGACGCCCCGCCGTTCGCCGGCAACGGCTTCACCACCTCGCCCGACCACGTCGTGCCGCAGTTCCACACCGTGCCGATGCCGATCCCCGCCGGGGCGGAGATCGTGCACGTCACGCGCGACGGCGAGCGGCCCTTCGCCGATTACGACGGGCTGACCTGGCGGCCCGCCGCATGAGCGAGGAGATCACGCCGGTCGCCTCCGGTTTCGTCGCCCGTTTCGGTGAGCACACCCTGCCCGCCGCCGTGGGGCCTGACGACGGCCAGGTGGTGCTGTTCAGCGAGGCCGAGCTGCCGGGCTTCGAGCCGGCCAGCGGCTACTGGCGGCGGCAGGTGGCGCGGGCCGAGGTCGAGTGGCTGGTGCTCGTCCGCACCGTGGGGGCGTTCGGCGGCGAGCCGTGCGTCATCCTCGACGAGGACGAGGACGGCCTGCACATCGCCTACACCGGGCACAGCGGGATGAAGGCGGAGGCGTTGGGTTACTGGATGGTGGATCACGGGGCCTACGAGGTCGTGGTGCCCCGCGAGGAGGTCTTCTCCATCAGGGTCGAGCGGATCCCGGTCCCGTGAAGCACCTCTTCGCGGTGGAGCTCGGTGACGACGGCGCGCTGCTGGCGGCCCTGGAGCCGTGGCGGGCGGCGGAGTTCCTGGCGCACATGGAGCGCGGCAGGGAGCACATCGGGCGCTACACCGGCCTCGCCGACGTCGTGACGGACCTGGAGTCCGCCCGGTCCTACCTGGTGTCCTACGCCGACAAGGCCGCCGCCGACAGCGGCCGGCTCTACGGCATCTGGCTGGACGGGCTGCTGGTCGGCGGGGTGCTGTTCCGCACGATGGACGTCGCCCAGGGCGTCGCCGAGGCGGGCTGCTGGCTGGAGCCCGCGGCCGTGGGCAAGGGGCTGGTCACGCGGGCGGTGCGGGTGATCATCGACTGGGCGGTCGAGGAGCGCGGCATCCATCGCGTGGAGTGGTGGGTGGCGGCCGACAACGCCGCCAGCATCGCGGTGGCCCGGCGGCTCGGGATGACCCGCGACGGGGTGCTGCGGGAGCACTATCCGCATCGGGGGCGGCGGCTCGACATGGAGATCTGGTCGGTGCTCGCCCCGGAGTGGCGCGCCGCCCGCTGAGCCCGGAGGCCGGCGCCTCCAGGCGCCCAGGTCGTGGCGGCGCCCAGGCGCCCAGGCTGCGGCGGCGGTCAGACGCCGAGGTCGCGGCAGCGTCCACGTCGCGGCGGCGGTCAAGTCCCGAGGTCGCGGCAGCGTCCACGTCGCGGCGGCGGTCAGGTCCCGAGGTCGCGGCAGCGTCCAGGTCGCGGCGGCGGTCAGGTGCCGAGGTTGCGGTAGCGGGACAGGCGGGTGGCGAGGCGGTCGGCCGGGTCCTGGCGCAGCAGCATCGCGATCTCGTGCTCCAGCGCCCGCCCCACCCGCTCGCAGAACTGCCGCGGCTCGTAGGCGGCGTCGGGCATCTCCGGGATGACCCGGTCCACGATGCCGTCGCGCCGCAGGTCGGTGGCGCGGACGCGCTGCAGCCGGGCGATCTCGGGGGCGAAGTCGACCGAGCGGTAGAGGATCGCCGAGGCTCCCTCCGGCGGCAGCGGCGACAGCCAGGCGTGCTGGGCGCACAGCACCCGGTCGGCGGGCAGCAGGGCCAGCGCCGCGCCGCCCGCGCCCTCGCCGAGCAGCAGGCAGACGGTCGGCACGTCGAGCATGACCAGCTCGGCCAGGCAGCGGGCGATCTCGGCGGCGAGGCCGCCCTCCTCGGCCGCCTTGGACAGGTCGGCCCCTCCGGTGTCGATGACGGTGACCAGCGGCAGGCCCAGCTCGCCGGCCAGCCGTACGCCGCGCCTGGCGACCCGCAGCGCGGCCGGGCCGAGCGGTGCGCTGACCCGCTGGATGCGCCGGTCCTGGCCGAGCACCACGGCCGGCGCGCTGCCGAACCTGGCCAGCGCGAGCAGCAGTCCTGGCTCGTTGTCGCCGGTGCCGGTGCCGCTCAGCGGGGTGGCCTCGGTGGCGGCGAGCTTGAGCAGGCTGCGTACGCCGGGCCGGTCGTCGCGCCGCGAGCGGGTGATCGCCTCCCACGCCTCGGCCGGGCGCAGGTCCTCCTCCGGCGGCTCGCCCGCCTCGACCGCGCCCAGGTCGGCGGCGAGCACGCCGAGCGCGCGGATCGCGACCGGGCGCAGGGCGTCGGCCGACACCACGGCGTCGAGCAGGCCCTTGTGGAAGAGGTTCTCGGCGACCTGGACGCCCTCGGGGAACGGGTAGCCGTGCAGCGCCTCGAACACCCGCGGCCCCATGAACCCGATGAGCGCGCCCGGCTCGGCGGCCGTGACGTGCGCGAGCGACCCCCACGAGGCCAGCACGCCGCCGGTCGTCGGGTGGCGGAGGTAGACCAGGTAGGGCAGGCCGAGCGCGCGGTGCCCCTGGATCGCCGCGGTGATCTTCACCATCTGCACGAACGCCTGCGCGCCCTCCTGCATGCGGGTGCCGCCCGAGGCGGGGGCGGCCAGCAGCGGCAGGCGTTCGCGGCCGGCCCGCTCGATCGCGGCGGTGATCCGCTCGGCCGCGGCCACCCCGATGGAGCCCGCCATGAACGAGAACTCGGAGGCCACCACCGCCACCCTGCGGCCGTCGAGCAGCCCCTCACCGGTGATCACGGCCTCGTCGTAGCCGGACTTGACCCGGGCGGCGGCCAGCTCGTCGGCGTAGGGAGTGCCCGGCTCGGCCGGGTCGGCGGGCGGCGCGTCCCACGACTTCCACGACCCCCTGTCGAGGACCGTTTCGATCAGTGTGCGCGCGTCCGGACGGCTCACTCTCGCTCCCTCGTGGTCGGCCCTGCGGTGTTGACGCGCGAGCGCCGGTGGCGTCGCGTGGCGGTCATCGTTCGCGCTCCTCCAGCCAGGCGAGCACCGCCTCGCCGTCCTGGCCGAGCATCGGGGGCGCGGTGTGCTCGCGGGCGGGCAGGCCGTCGAAGCGCAGCGGCGGACCCGGCAGCTCGACCCGGCCGAGCACCGGATGGTCGACCTCCACGACCAGGCCCTGGGAGCGGGTCTGCTCCCACGTGTAGACCTCGTCGATGGAGCGGATCGCGCCCGCGGGCACGCCGGCCGCGCCGAGCTCGGCCAGCCAGTGGGCGCGGTCGTGGGCGGCCAGCGCCTTCTCCATCTCGGCGACCAGTTCATCGCGGTGGGCGCGGCGGTCGCGGTTGGTGCGGTAGCGCGGGGTGTCGGGGTCGATGCCGAGCAGCCCGGCGACCTTGCGCCACTGGCCGTCGTTGGCGGCGGCGATCTGCAGCATGCCGTCGGCGCAGCGGAACGAGCCGTAGGGGGTGATCGAGGCGTGGTGGTTGCCGGCGGCGCGGGAGACCTGGCCGCCGACCGTCCAGGCGGTGCCGTGGTAGGAGTGGACGCCGGTGACGGCGGCCAGCAGGGACGTGCGCACGACGCGGCCCTTGCCGGTGTGCTCGCGCTCGTAGAGTGCGGCGGCGACGCCGTACGCGCCGTGGATGCCGGCCAGCAGGTCGGCGATCGAGGCGCCCACGCGGTAGGGCTCCTCGGGCGAGGGGCCGGTCAGTGACATCAGCCCGGCCTCGCCCTGGGCGATCTGGTCGTAGCCCGGCCGCCCGCCCTCGGGGCCGTCGTGGCCGAAGCCGGTGATCGACAGGACGACCAGGCGCGGGTTGAGCTCGTGCAGGCGCTCGACGGAGAAGCCGAGGCGGTCGAGCACGCCGGGGCGGAAGTTCTCGACGAGGACGTCGCTCTGGCGGACGAGGCGTTCGATGACGGCTTTGCCCTCGGCGGACTTGAGGTCGAGGGCGATGGACTGCTTGTTGCGATTGGCTGCCAGGAAATATGTCGATATTTCGTGATCAGGACCTACGAACGGCGGGCCCCAGCCCCGCGACTCGTCGCCGCCGTCAGGATGCTCCACCTTGATCACCCGTGCGCCGAGGTCGCCCAGCATCTGCGCGGCGTGCGGCCCGGCCAGCGCCCTGGACAGATCCAGCACGACGATGTCGCCGAGGGGTCCGAGCACGGTCAACCTCCTGCTTGCGTCGGGTGAAAGAACATTCTCTCAGTTGCGGGTGATCCGTCACCTACCCTGGGTCGGTGAATTCGCTGGCCGCCCGCATCCGGGACCTGCCGCCCTCCTGCGGCCCCGTCCGCCTGGTCGCCGTGGACGGGCCGGCCGGGTCGGGCAAGACGACGTTCGCCGGGCGGCTCGCGGAGGCGCTGGGCTGCCAGGTCGTCCACAGCGACGACTTCCCCGTGCCGTGGGAGGAGGGCCCCGGCGGCTGGTTCCACGCGCTGGAGGAGCAGGTGCTGAAGCCGCTGCGGGACGGGCGGCCCGGCGGGTTCCGGCGCTACGACTGGGTGCGGGGCGCCTATGCCGAGCGGGTGGCGGTGCCGCCCGCGCCGGTGCTCGTCGTCGAGGGCGTCGGCACCGCCCGCGCCTCGGCCGCGCACCTGGTGGCGTACACGGTGTGGGTGGAGGCCGCCGAGCCGGTGCGGCTGGCCCGCGTGCTGGAGCGGGACGGGCCCGAGCTGGCCCCGCGCTGGCGGGAGTGGTTCGCGGCCGAGCGCGCGTGGTTCGCCGCGGACGGCACCCGCGAGCGCGCCGACCTCGTCGTCCGCACCTGAGCGCTCACGCCAGGTGCCCGACGTCGTTGAAGCGCACCGGCTCGAAGGACCCCTCCCCCGCGCGCCAGACCGACACCGAGGCGTTGAGCACCGGCGCGAGGGGCGGGCCGGTGCTCTGGACGCCCTCCAGGACGTGGCGGAGTGCCAGCACCACCGAGTCGTGCGCGACGATCAGCACCGGCCGGCCGCCGGCCTGCCCGTCCAGGTCCCGTACGAACGCCCGCACCCGCGCCACCACGTCCGTCAGCGACTCACCGCCGGGCGGGCGGAAGGCGTAGACGCCCGCCGCCTCGCGCCGCGCGGCCTCCTCCGGGAAGCGCTCGCGGACGGCCGCCGGGTTGAGCCGGTCGAAGGCCCCCTGCTCCTGGTCCCTGAGCCGCTCGTCCACGGCGACCGGCAGCGTGTCACCCCAGCCGTCCCCCGCGATCTCCCACGTCTCGCGCGCCCGCAGGTAGGGCGAGCACCACACCGCCTCGGGCCGCTCGCCGGCGGGCAGCGCCGCGAGCAGCCGCCCGAGCGCCGCCGACTGCCGCCGGCCGAGGGCGGTGAGGCGCACCTCGTCGTCGCCCAGCCCGTAGACCAGCGGCCGGTCGCCCGCCTCCCGGTGCGCGAGGTTGGCCTCGCTCTCGCCGTGGCGTACCGCGATGATCCGCGAAGGTCCGGCCCCGGTCATGGTCAGAGCTCGTCCACGTCCGCCTGGGTCCGGCCGCCCGACAGCCTGGCGAAGCCCGGCCCGCGGTCGAAGAAGCGGTTGGACGGGGGCCGCAGCGTGGCACGGAGCTCGGCGGTGCCCCGCTCGTCGATGCGGTCGCCGTCCAGCACCACGCCGTAGTCGCCGAGCGCGCCCGCGATCGAGACCTTGCCGTCGCGGACGTCGGCGGCGACGGCGCGCGGGTCGCGGTCGTAGGGGGAGCCCCAGCCGCCGCCCCCGGTGGTGCGGATGCGGATGATCTCGCCGGCGTGCACCGGGAAGTCGTCCACCAGGCCGTCCATCTCCTTGCCGTTGACCTCGACCCGGAACGGCCGCCCGGCCAGGCCGCCGTTGACGCCCCAGCACGACAGGATCGAGCGGTCGGCGATCGACATGTACGAGGCGTCGCGCAGCATCCTGATGTGCTTGTCGTAGCCGAGCCCGCCGCGGAACGTGCCCGGCCCGCCGGAGTCGCAGGCGAGCCCCAGCCGCTCGACCCGGAACGGCCAGCGGGCCTCGGCGAACTCGACCGGGATGTTGCGCGAGTCGGGCACGACGTGGATGGTGTCCTCGCCGTCGGCGTACCAGCGTCCGCCGGAGCCGCCGCCCAGGACCTCGCGCATGAGGTAGGGCTGCCCGTCGGCGTCGGCGCCGTACACGCCGGTGTAGCGGATCGTCTCCTGGTCGGCCGGCATCCGCCCGCCGGTGGCCTTGGCGAGCACGCCGGCGAGCACGCCGAGCAGGCGCAGGATGACGAACGTGCGGGCGTTGGTCGGGGCGGGGAAGACGGGCGTGAGCAGCGTGCCCTTCTCCGGGAAGATCATCTTGATGAGCGGCACGACGCCCTCGTTGACGTCCAGCTCGGCCATCCGCTCCGGTGTGTCGGCCAGGTTCCGCAGGATCGGGGCCAGCCACTTCTTGAGGAACACGCCGTCCGCGTAGTCGCCCGCGTGGTTGATCGGGCCCTTGGCCTGCGGCGAGGTGCCGGTGAAGTCGATGGTCAGCGGCGTCTCGGCGGCGTGGTCCACCGTGAGGGTGATCCGCTGGGCGTGCAGGCGGGGCTCGTCCACGCCGTCGTGCTCGGCGTAGTCCTCCCACACGTACGTCCCCTCGGGGATCTTCGACAGCAGCTCGCGGCGGAAGGTCTCGGTGGTCTTGCCGATGATCGCGTCGAAGCACTCCTGGACCGCCTCGCGGCCGTAGCGCTCGAACAGCTCGCCCAGCCGCCGCGCGCCCATCAGGCAGGCCGAGCACTCGGCGTCGAGGTCGCCGGCCAGCGAGTCGGGCATGCGGGAGTTGCGGGTCATGATGCGCAGCGCGGCCTCGTTCGGCACGCCCTGGTCCCACAGCTTGATCGGGGGGACCATCAGGCCCTCCTCGAACACCGAGCGCGCGTGCGAGGGCATCGACCCCGGCACGCTGCCGCCGATGTCGTCGTGGTGGCCGAACGCCTGCACGAACGCCACCACCTCGCCGTCGTGGAAGACCGGCACGGTGACGCACAGGTCGGGCAGGTGGCCGATGCCGCCCTCGGACAGGTAGACGTCGTTGTGGAAGTAGACGTCGCCGGGCCGCATCGTCTCGATCGGGAAGTCGCGCACGACCGGCTGGACCAGCGCGCTGTAGGAGCGGCCGGTCAGCTTGCGCAGGCGGGCGTCGTGGATGCCGGCGCGGAAGTCGTGCGCGTCGCGGATCATCGGCGAGCGGGCCGTGCGCGCGATCGCGGTCTCGACCTCCTTCTCGACCGACGCCAGGGTGCCCTCGACGATCTCGATGAGGATGGGATCAGTCACGCTTGACCTCCACGTTGCCGTACGCGTCCACGGTCGCGGTGAAGCCCGGATGGATGGGGATCGTCGAGCCGTACTCCTCGATGACGGCGGGGCCGCTCACCGTCGCGCCGGGGCCGAGCGCGGCGCGCTGGTGGATCGGCGTGTCGCGGGTCTCGTCGAAGTGCACGGCCCGTACGGAGGTCGCGCCCGCGCCCGGCTTGTCCAGGGGACGCAGGGCCGGGCGGGTGATGGGCCCGACGCCCGAGACGCGCAGGTTGACCCATTCGACCGCGTGGCGGGGGTCGTCGCGGTAGGCGTAGCCGTACAGCTTCTCGTGCGCCTCGTGGAAGCGCTCGACGACCTGGGCCCGCCATTCGGCGTCGATCTCCCCCGCGGGGGCGGGGACCCTGACCTCGTAGCCCTGGCCGTAGTAGCGCAGGTCGGCGCTGCGGATGTGGACGGGGTCGGCGAAGCCCTCGCGCTCCAGCGCCTCCGCCGCCTGATGCTCCAGGTCGTCGAAGATCTCCGCGGCCTTGCCGAGTGACAGGTCGCGGGTGACGTACGTGCGTACGTAGTCGTTCTTGACGTCCACCGTGAGCAGCCCGAACGCCGAGACGTTGCCGGGGTCGCGCGGGACGACGACCGAGGGCAGCCCCAGGATGTCGATGAGCCGGCAGGCCAGCAGCGGCCCGGAACCGCCGAAGGTCACCAGCGGGAAGTCCCGCACGTCCAGCCCCCGCTTGACCGTGAGCTGGCGGATCGCGTTGCTCTGGTTGAACGCGCTGATCTCCAGGATGCCCGTCGCGGTGCGCTCGGGGGTGAGGCCCAGCTTGTCGGCCAGGGCCTCGATGCCGGCGCGGGCGGCCCCGGCGTCCAGCGGGATCTCGCCGCCCAGCAGGTGCGGCGGCACCCGGCCGAGGAAGACGTGCGCGTCGGTGACCGTGACCTCGGTGCCGCCCCTGCCGTAGCAGATCGGGCCGGGGTCGGCGCCGGCGGAGCGCGGGCCGACCTTGAGCGTGCCCTCCGGCGAGATCCACGCGACCGAGCCGCCGCCCGCGCCGACCGTCACGATGTCGATCATCGGGATCTTGCACGGGTAGCGCCCGATCGTGCCCTCGGTGGTGATGGACGGCTCCCCGTCGATCACCACGGCCACGTCGGTCGAGGTGCCGCCGCCGTCCAGGGTGATCACGGACTCGTGGCCGGCGGTGGAGGCGATGAGCGCCGCGCCGAGCGCCCCGGCCGCCGGGCCCGACAGGACGGTGGTGATCGGCTGGTTGACGACCTCGCGGGCCGACAGGATGCCGCCGTTGGACTTCATCACCGAGAACGGGCGGCCGAGCCGGGTGGACAGGTTGGCGAGGTAGCCGCGCATCGCGGGCTTGACGGCGGCGTCCACCAGCGTGGTGACCGAGCGCTCGTACTCGCGGTACTCGCGCAGCACGTCGCTGGAGAGCGAGATCACCGCCTCCGGGTGCTCACGCCACAGCACCTCGCGCATGCGCCGCTCGTGCTCCGGGTTGGCGTAGGAGTGCAGGAAGCAGACGCCGATCGCGTTGATGCCCTTGCCGCGGAACCAGCGGGCCGCCTCGACGGCCTGCTCCTCCGAGAACGGCCGCACCTCCTCGCCCAGGTGGTCGAGCCGCCCGCCGACGGTGCGTACGTGATGCACCGGGACGATCCGGGGCGGCTTCACCCAGAAGTAGGAGTTGCCGTAGCCGTCGGGGACGCTCTGCCGGGCGATCTCCAGGATGAACTCGAACCCCTCGGTCGTGATGAAGCCGAGGCCGGAGATGCGGTCCTCCAGCAGCTGGTTCGTGGCGACGGTCGTGCCGTGCACGATGCCGCCCACGTCGAAGCCGCCGCCGCCGTCGAGCTCGCTCAGCTTGGCGATGCCCGCGAGGAACCCGTCGGCCGGGTTCGCGGGCGTCGAGGGGGTCTTGGTGGTGAGGATCTCACCCGTCTGCTCGTCCACCGCGACGACGTCGGTGAACGTCCCCCCGGTGTCCACTCCGATTCGTACGCTTCGCATGGCTCCTCTAGCCCCGGCGCCGGCCGAGCACTTCGTCGACGACCCTGGGCGCGTTGGCCGTGCCGACGTGCGCGGCCAGGCGGATCGCCAGCTCCTGTGTCCTGGCCAGCTCGGCCTCCACCCTGGCCTTGCCCGACTGGCCGGCCTGTACGCCGAAGTACGCGCCGACGATCGTACCGATCACCCCCGCCACTCCGGCGAAGAGCGAGGCGAACTCGCGCGTGGCGAACACCGCCGCCGCGAAGGCGATCAGGACCGCCACGATTCCCGCCACGACCACGTAGAAGCCGTAACGCCATCGGGTGGCGTCGGCCTGCGCGGCGGTAAGATCGTCCTGCTGCAGCATCGCGTCGAGCGAGGACGGTTTGTCGGTGACCACAGTTCCTCCTGAAACCTCAGGGGGAAAATGTCCCACGAGGTCATGGGACAAGCCAAGCCGCTAAGCTGGCGGCCCGTGACCCAATCGTCTGCCTTGTCGCCGGTGCCGTCCGGGGCGCGGGACGCCGTGCTGAAGTTCTACTTCGGCCCCATGGACTGCGGGAAGTCCACCCTCGCGCTTCAGATGAACTACAACCACGCGAGACAGGGCCGGCGCGGCCTGGTGCTCACCAAGCACGACCGCTCGGGCGGGCCTCAGGTGACCAGCCGCATCGGGCTCGGGCTGGAGGCCGTCGAGGTGGAGGACGGCCTCGACCTCGTCCGGCTGGTGACCTCTCACGACCGCGTCGACTACCTCATCTGCGACGAGGCGTGCTTCTACAGCGTCGAGCAGATCGAGCAGCTCGCCGACCTGGTGGACGAGCACGGCGTGGACGTCTACGCCTTCGGGCTCGCCTCCGACTTCCGTTCGGTGATGTTCCCGGCCGCGCAGCGGCTGTTCGAGCTGGCCGACGAGGTGTGCCGGCTGCAGGTCGAGGTGCTGTGCTGGTGCGGGCGGCCCGGGCAGCTCAACGCGCGGGTGGTGGGCGGCGTGATGGCGCGGACCGGGGAGCAGGTGGTCATCGGCGACACCGACGACTCGCCGGTGCGCTACCAGGTGCTCTGCCGCCGCCACCACCGGTCCGGGCAGCTCGGCGAGGGCACCCCCGCCGACCGGCCCGGACCGATCGAAGAGGGCTCCCCCACCGACCGGCCCGACCGGTCCGGCCGGCTTGACGACGTCCTCGCGCCGGCCGCTCAGACCGCGCAGTAGCCCGTCGACCCCGCCGCCTCAGACGGCGCAGTAGCCGTCGACCCCGCCTGCCTCAGACGGCGCAGTAGCCGTCGTCGTCGCAGCCGTCCGCGGGCGCGGCCAGCTGCGTGATCGGCTGCTGGCCGGTGCGCTCGGCCACCTCGTCGATGGCCGCGTCGAACGCCTCCTGCGGCTGCGCGCCCGACACCGCGAACTTGCCCTCGAACAGGAACAGCGGCACGCCGGTGATGCCGAGCGACCGCGCCCGCGCGATCTGCTCGCGTACCTGCTCGGCGCCCTCCCCGGTGTCCTCGACGCCGGTCTCCGCGGCCAGCTCGGCGAGCACCGCGGGGTCGGCCACGTTGCGGCCCTCGGCGAAGTGCGCGCGGAACAGCCGCTCGGCCATCTCGCCGCCGCGGCCCTGCCGGGTGGCCAGCTCGATGAGGCGGTGCGCCTCGAACGTGTTCGCGCTCACGCCCTTGTCGTAGTCCATGGCCAGGCCGTCGGCGGCGGCCACGCCGGCCACCCGCTGCACCATCTGGGCGGCGTTCGGCCCGAACTTGCGCTCCAGCATCGGGATCACCGGCTCGCCCTCGTGCGAGGCGTCCGGATCGAGCTGGAACGGGCGCATCGTCACCTCGATCGTGCCGCCCCTGGCCCGGAACCGCTCGGCCGACTTGAGGAACCTGGCATGCCCGATGTAACACCAGGGACACGCGACATCGGAGAATATTTCCACCTTCACGCCAGGGGACAACCCCGGCGGCCCGCGACCGATTCCTGCCCGCCGGCGGGGCGTCAGCCGGCGGCCAGCTCCTCCAGCCGGTACGGCAGGTACGCCGAGTCGTCCACCAGCGCCGACACCCCCCGCCACCAGCCGAACCACTCGCCGCTGCGCCACATCCAGTCGACCCGCTCGATGGCCGCCACCACGTCGCCGACCGTCTCCCAGGTCTCGCCGAGCTGGTCGCGGGTGGCCCCGTGACGCAGTGCCCAGGCGCGCAGGATGCCGGAGGCCCGTGCGGGGACCTCGCGGGCGTACGGGTCGGGGTGCTCGCCGGGCAGCCGGTGCGGCCCGAGCCCGGCCGCCACGCCCCAGCTCCACTGGGCCTCGGCCGGACGGGAGTAGCGCAGGGACTGGAAGTCCAGGTTGGAGCCCAGCTCCTCGTCGGCCCGCCGGGTGACGACCGCGTCGAGCCGGCCGCCGGCGTCGAAGTGCACGACGAGCCGCTGCCCCGGCCGGACGCCCGGCGGCAGCGCGAAGCGGTCCTCCGCCTGCCAGGAGTTGAGGTCGACCTGGGCGACCGGCGCGCCCCAGAGCTGGTCGGCGGCGTCGTCGGCGATCCAGGCGGCGAGCATCTCCAGCGCGGTCAGGTCGGTCCACGGCTCGATCGCCACGGCCGTGCGGATCACCTCGTCGGGCGGCGGCAGCTTGCCGCCCCGGGCGCGGGTCCACCAGGCGGCGCCCAGCTCGCGGGTGCCGACCAGCAGCGCGGCGAGGGCGGCCAGCTCGGCCGAGCGCCGGGTCAGCGCGGCGCCGAGTGCCAGGTCGAGCGCGCGGCCGGTGCGCTCGTCCCCCAGCACCGGACGCACGGCGGCGATCAGGGTCCGGGCGGACGGCCGCTCCTCGCCCAGCAGGTCACGTACGATTCTCCTGGCTTCGGTCCGTGCGTCTTCAGCGTGTTCCTGCCGCATATCGCCACGTTACGCCGGGAGATCCTTTTCCGCGAGAGGCCATGGCCCTCCCGGAGAGCGATCTCTCAGGGGCGGGAGCGGCGGCCTGACCTGGCGAGCAGCCAGCCCACCGCGACGCCCGCGAGCGCCACGCCCGCGCCCGTGCCGAAGGAGGCGAGCATCACCCACGGACGGGTGGTGGTGTGGGCGGCGCCGGGCTTGGGCGGCCGCTCGTAGACGGCCCCGGCCCGTGGAACCCCGGCCGCCGTCTCGGCCGGAACCATCTCGGCGAGCACGGGGGCTGCGGCTCCGGCGGGAGCTGCGCAGAGGTGCTGCTCGACGGCCGAGAAGAACTCCCCCGCCGTCCGCTTGGCCACCGAGCCGAGCATGCGCTGCCCGACCCCGCCGATCATCCCGCCGATCACCGCCTCGGCGTCGTAGTCCACGCGGGTGCCGCCCGCGCCGTCCGCCTCGCTGAGCCGGAGCTGTACGGTCGCCTCCACGGTGCCGGGCGCGCCCTGCCCCCGCGCCCTGAGCGTGAAGCCCTCGCACGGCACGGGCTCGGTCAGCACGACCTCCCCCTGGTAGACGCCCTTGATCGAGGCCACCCCCGCGTTGACCGTCATCCGGTACGCCCCGGGCCCGGTCTCCTCCAGCCGTTCGCAGCCGGGGATGGTGCGCACCAGCACCGCCGGGTCCTGGAGCGCCGCCCACAGCCGTTCCTTCTGCACGCCGATCACGGCGCTGCCCGCCACTCGCATGCCGCCACTCTAGGCAGCGCGGGCCCGCCGGATAAGGGCAACACCTGCCAGACGGCGGCGGTGTCGCACCGACAAGGGTCGTCCCCATGGGGCCCCTGAGAGCCCTCGGAGAGATGGCAGGATGGTCCCTCGTGCGTCCAAGATCCCCGTTAGAAGCGCTCAGGCCCGCCTGCGTCGCGCTCGCGCTGCTGGCCGCCGCCTGCGCGCCGGGCGGCGACGCCACGCCCGACGGTTCCGGCCCCTCCGCGGCGCCGACGGGATCCGCGCCGCGCTCGTCCGCCCCGCCCCGCCCGCAGGGCCCGCCGGGGGCGCTCCCCCGCCCGGGCGAGGTGCGTCCCCTCCGCACCGGCGCGCTCCCCCCGGTGATCAGCTCGATCCCCACCAAGCGCAAGGTCGTCTTCCTCACCATCGACGACGGCTGGGAGCAGGACCCGGGCCTCGTCCGCCAGGTACGCGACCAGCGCATCCCCCTCACCGTCTTCGCGATGCGCGACGCGGTGGAGGCGAAGGGCACCCCCGACCAGTCGGGCGGCCAGGCCCGCTACGTCGGCGCCGGCAAGTGGGACTACTTCCGCGAGCTGCGCGACGCGGGCTCCCCCGTCGAGAACCACACCCTCACCCACCCCGACCTGCGCGCCCTCCCCTACGCCGCCCAGCGCCGCGAGCTGTGCGGAGCCTCCCGGCTGATCGGGAAGGAGCTGGGGGCCCGCCCGACCCTGTTCCGCCCGCCGTACGGCTCCTACAACACCGACACCCTGCGGGCCGCGAAGAGCTGCGGCATGTCCGCCGTGCTCCTCTGGACCGCCACCGTCCAGCCCGGCGGCAAGATCGCCTACCAGGTGCCCGACAAGCAACTGCGCCCGGGCGACGTCCTCCTGCTGCACTTCCGCCCCAACCTGGCGCGCGACTTCCGCGTCCTGGTGAAGAAGATCAAGCGCCGCGGCTACGAGCTCGGCAACCTCCAGGCCTACCTGGACGCCACTTTGGCCCGCTGACTCCAGGGTCCGCCGGGCGGGGTACCCCGGAATCAGCCCGGCGGGTGACGCCCCGGGCCGCCCTTCGGCGGCATTCTCGATACCCGGCAACCAGCACGTACGTAAGCGGATGTGACCAAGGTCGCATCGCGTTGCTCTACGGCCTGTAGTACTACTAAGGGTAGATGTACTACAGCTTGTAGAGCTCAGGAGTCGACGGGGAAGATGGACGCACTTGACCTGGCACGGTGGCAGTTCGGGGTCACCACCGTGTACCACTTTCTGTTCGTGCCCCTGACCATCGGTCTGGGGATCTTCGTGGCCGGGCTGCAGACCGCCTGGCACCGCACCGGCAAAGAGCACTACCTGAAGCTCACGAAGTTCTTCGGCAAGCTGTTCCTGATCAACTTCGCCATGGGCGTGGTCACGGGCATCGTGCAGGAGTTCCAGTTCGGGATGAACTGGAGCGAGTACTCCACCTTCGTCGGTGACGTCTTCGGGGCGCCGCTGGCGATGGAGGCGCTGCTCGCCTTCTTCATGGAGTCCACGTTCCTGGGCCTGTGGATCTTCGGCTGGGACCGGCTGCCGAAGAAGGTGCACCTGGCCTGCATCTGGGCCGCGGCCATTGGCTCCAACCTGTCGGCGTACTTCATCCTGGCCGCCAACGCCTGGATGAAGCACCCGGTCGGGTACGAGGTCGTGGACGGCAAGGCCCGCATGACCGACCTGTGGGCGGTGCTGACCAACTCCACGGCGCTCGCCCAGGTGCCGCACGTGGTCGGGGCGGCGTTCATCGTGGCGGGCGGGTTCGTGCTGGCCGTGTGCGGCTACTGGATGCTGCGGCGCAACGCGCCCATGTGGCGCAGCGCGGCGCGCGGCGCGCTGGTCATGACGGCGATCGCGGGGGCGGTCGTCGCCGGCACGGGCGACATGTCGGGCAAGCTGCTGTACGAGCAGCAGCCCATGAAGCTGGCCGCCGCCGAAGGTCTCCGGCACGACACCGCGGGCGCCGGGTTCAGCATCGTCCCCGGCATCGAGATCCCCCACGTCCTCAGCTTCCTCGCCACCAACGACCCCAACGCCACCGTCCAGGGCACCGAGGACCTGCAGCGCCGCTTCGAGCAGCAGTTCGGCCCCGGCGACTACCGCCCGGACCCGACCGTCGTCTTCTGGTCGTTCCGCCTGATGATCGGCTTCGGGATGGCCACCGTGGGCCTGTCGGTGCTCGGGCTCTGGCTGACCCGCCGCCGGCGCGAGTTCCCCCGGTGGCTGTCGCGGGCGCTGGTCGCGGCCCTGCCGCTGCCGCTGCTCGCGGTGATCGCCGGCTGGCTGCTGAGCGAGATCGGCCGCCAGCCGTGGACGGTGGCCGGCGAGCTGCTGACCGCCGCCAGCGTCTCCCCCGGCGTGTCCCTGGCCGAGGTGGCGATCTCGCTCGCCGTCTTCACCCTCCTGTACGGCGCGCTCGCCGTGGCCGAGGCCGTGCTGCTGACCCGGCACGTACGCGAGGGCGTCCCCGAGCCCCAGCCCGTCCCCCTGGCCGAGCAGCGGCGCGAGCCGTCGCTCATGTACTGAGCAGAGGCACACCGACCATGATCGATCTCTGGTTCGTCATCATCGCCTTCCTCTGGACGGGTTACTTCGTGCTGGAGGGCTTCGACTTCGGCGTCGGCCTGCTGGCGCCCCTCCTCAGCAGGAACGACGCCGAGCAGCGGCAGAGCCTGCAGACCATCGGCCCCGTGTGGGACGGCAACGAGGTGTGGCTGATCACCGCGGTGGGCGCCATGTTCGCCGCCTTCCCTGCCTGGTACTCGGGGGTGTTCAGCGCGTTCTACCTCCAGGTCACGCTGATCCTGGTGGGGCTGATCCTGCGCGGCGTGGGCCTGGAGTGGCGCGGCAAGGTGCGCAACCCGGCCTGGTGCGACATGGCGGTCATGGTGGGCAGCGGGCTGCCGGCGTTCCTGTGGGGCGCGGTCTTCGCCGACCTGCTGTTCGGCAGCCCGGTCGCGGCGGTGATCGGCGGCGCGTTCACGCTGGCCGTGTGCGTCCTGCACGGCGCGGTGTTCCTGGCGCTCAGGACCACCGGCCCGATCCGTCACCGGGCCCGCCTCGCCGCCATGGCGGCCGGCGCCGCGGTCATCCCGGTCGCCGTGCTCGCGCTGTCCAACCTGGGGACGTTCCCCGCCCTCGCCGCCATGGCGGCGCTCGCCGCGGCGGCGGCGCTGATCTGGCGGCGCAGGGAGGGCTGGGCGTTCACGGCCACGGCCGCCGCCATCGTGCTGTCCACGCTCGCGGTCTTCATGGAGCTGCGGGTGCGTCCGCTGCCGGGGCTGACCCTGGCGGAGGCGGCCTCCGGGGCATACACGCTGACGATGCTGAGCTGGATCGGGCTGATCGCGCTCCCGTTCGTCCTGGTCTACCAGGGCTGGACGTACTACGTGTTCAGGAAGCGGGTCCGCGTGGCCGCCTGAAAGGCGGCTCAGCCGACCACCTTCATCTGCTTCGTACGGTGGTCGGTCAGGTGGAGGTCGCCGCCGAGGCGTTCGCGCAGCAGGTCGAGCACCTGGCGACCGGACAGCACCGTCCACAGGTTGCCGACCAGGTGCGGGTTGTACTCGGGTGCGGCGTCCATCCAGGCGTCCTTGCCCGCTTGGGAGGCGAACGTGGTCACGAAGAACTCGCCGTCGGGGGTCCGGCAGTAGCCCGTACGGAGCTCGGCGGCGTCGACCTGGATGCGCGGCTTGCAGCCGACCTTGGCGGCGAGCTGCTCGACGGAGGGCGGGGCGGCACCGGCCCGGCCGCCCGCGCCGGAGGGGCCGCCGCCGCTCCCGCTGCCCTGGGAGCAGGCGACGGCCAGCCCGGCGAGCAGCACTATGGCCACCAGACGTGGAAATGTCGTCATGTGCGGAGGTACGCAGCCCTTCCGGCCCCGGTTCGGCCCCATACCCGTTCGGGCTACTTCGGGGACGGCGTCTGCGAGACCCGGTGGTCCATGAGATGCAGGTCCCCGCTGAGCGGGGACTTGAGCTGCTCCAGCACCTCCAGCGGGCCGAGCACGGTCCAGCGCGGGCCGACCAGGTGCGGGTTGTACTCCGGCGCCTGGTCCATCCACTGGTCCTTCAGCTTCTCGGACTTGAAGGTGTTGACGAAGAACTCGCCGGCCTCGGTCTTGCAGTGGCCGGTGCGGATCTCCTCGCTGTCGACCTGCATCTTCGGCGTGCAGCCCACCTTGGCGGAGAGCTGTTCGACGGAGAGCGGGGTGGCGTTCGCCTGTTGCTGGTCGTTGCCCGCTGCGACGTAGCCGCCCCAGCCCCCCGAGGAGGAGCATCCGGCGACCAGTCCGGCCAGCAGCGCGAAAGCGGCCAGACGTGGAAATGTCGTCATGTGCGGAGGTACGCAGGGACGCGGGGTCCGGTTCAGCGCAGGACGACGCAGCCGCGCCCTTCGAGCACGCGCAGCACCTCGGGGTCGCCGTCGAGCTTGTTCCAGCGCAGGTCCAGCTTCTCCAGCGCGGTCAGCCCGGCGAGACCGTCGGGCAGCTCCCGCAGCCGGTTGGCGCGCAGGTCGAGATGGGTGAGGCGGGGCGGCAGGGCGTCCGGCAGCGCGCGGAGGTGGTTGCCGCGCAGGTCGAGCACGCGCAGCTCCGCGCAGGCGGCGAGGGCCGCGGGCAGTCGGGTGAGCCGGTTGCCCTGCAGGTGCAGCTCGCGCAGCCTGCTCAGCCGGCCGAACGACTCCGGCAGCGCCTCCAGCCGGTTGTTGTAGAGGCGCAGCTCCATCAGCGCGGCCATGTCGCCGAGCGCGTCGGGGAGGCGGGTCAGCCGGTTGTCGGTGAGGTTGAGGTAGGCGAGCCGGTCCAGCCGCCCGAGGGCCGCCGGCACCTCCGTGAAGGCGTTGTCGCTGAGGTAGAGGTAGTCGGTGAGCGGCAGGTCGCCGAGCTCGGGCGGGATCGCGGTGAGGCGGTTGTGGCCGAGGTCCAGCATGCGCAGCCGGGTGAGGCCGCCGACGGCCGCGGGGAGGTCCGTCAGGGCGTTCTCGGCCAGGTTGAGCGAGCGCAGCCCGGTGAGCTTCCACAGGGCGCCGGGGACGTCGGCCAGGCCGTTCGCGCCGGCGGCCAGGTGGCGGAGCGCGGGCGGCAGGCGGTCCGGGAGCTCGCGGACGCGGTTGCCGTACAGGAAGAGCGTCTCCAGGCCCGGCGGGCAGGAGGGGAAGGCCGTGAGCCGGTTGCCGTCCAGGTGCAGCGCCCGCAGCGCGCCGAGCCCGGACAGGTCGGGCAGGGCGGTGAGGGCGTTGCCGTCGAGCCGCAGCTCCTCCAGCGCCGCGAGCCCGCCCACCCGGGCGGGCACCTCGGCGAGGTCGTTCCACGCCAGATCGACCACCCGGACGTCGTCCGGCACCTCGGGGAACACGGTCAGCCCGGAGGCAGGCGCACGCATGCCGCCGATCTTACGTGCCGCGCAGATGGAACAGGTCGGAGGGAGAGATGGGCATCCGGTCGATGGGGAAGCCCTCGGCGTCCTCGATCGCCGAGGCGATGACGGCGGAGACCGGGATCACGCCCGCCTCGCCCGCGCCCTTGATGCCGAGCGGGTTGAGCGGCGACGGCGTCTCCAGGTGGGCGGTCTCGACGTGCGGCACCTCGGTGGCGTACGGCATGAGGAAGTCCATGAAGGAGGCGTTGAGCAGCTGCCCGTGCGGGTCGTAGACCATCCGCTCGTAGAGCGCGCCCCCGATGCCCTGCGCCACTCCCCCGTGGATCTGCCCCTCCACGATCATGGGGTTGATGAGCCGCCCGCAGTCGTGCACCACGGCGTAGCGCAGCACGCGGATCTCGGCCGTGTCGGGGTCGGTCTCGACGACGGCGGCGTGCATCCCGGCCGCGAACGTGGACCGGATCGGCGAGTAGTAGTCGCGCCCTTCCAGCCCCGGCTCCTCGCCCTCGGCGACCGGCGGCCGGTCGGGCGCGGCCGACCCGGCGAACTGGGTGGCCTTGGCGGTCTCCTCGTCGAAGGCGTAGCGCAGCGGGTTGGCCAGCACGGCGACCGTGGACAGGGGGACGGCCGCGTGCGGCGCCCCTGCCACGTGCACGATCCCGTCGGTGATCTCCAGGTCGGCGGGGTCGGCCTCCAGCGCGTCGGCGGCGATGCGCAGCGCCTTCTCGCGCACCTTGCGGCAGGCGAGCGCGATGGCGTTGCCGCTGACGACGGCGGCGCGGGAGGCGAAGGTGCCGACCGCGTAGCCGAACCTGCGGGTGTCGCCGGTGACCACGCTGATCCGCTCGATGGGCACGCCCAGCTCGCTCGCGGCGATCTGGGCGAAGGCCGTCTCGTGGCCCTGCCCCTGGGAGGTGAGCCCGGTGGAGACGTGCACCCGCCCGTCGGAGGTGATCTGCACGTGCCCGCCCTCGTACGGCCCCACGCCCGTACCCTCGACGTAGCAGCCGATGCCGATGCCGCGCCCCGGCACGCGCTCGAAGGAGTCCCAGCCGATGAGCTCCTTCAGCAGGCGCAGCATCTCGGGGTAATCGCCGCTGTCGTAGATGAGCGGCCGGCCGTCCTGGAAGGTCATCCCCTGGTCGTACGGGAACTCGCCGGGCCCGATGAAGTTGGCCGCGCGCACCTCGGTGCGGTCGCGCCCCAGGTGGCGGGCGATCTTGTCCATGGTGCGCTCCATGCAGAACACGCCCTGCGGGCGGCCCGCCCCACGGTACGGCGTGACCTGCACGGTGTTGGTGTAGACGGAGCTGAACTCGACCCGGTACGCCCCGATCTTGTAAGGGCCGAGCAGCTGCGTCGAGGTGACGATCGGGACGATGATCCCGTAGGGGGTGTAGGCGCCGTGGTCGTGCAGGATCGTCACGTCCAGCCCGAGCACGCGCCCGTCGTCGTCGAACCCGACGCGCACGTACTGCACCTGCCCGCGTTCGTGTGCCGAGGAGATGAAGTGCTCCCTGCGGTCCTCGGTCCACTTGACCTCGCGGCCGAGCGTCATGGCCGCCCACGGCACCAGGATCTCCTCCGGCCACGGGTGCACGATCTTGACGCCGAAGCCGCCGCCGACGTCCGGCGCGATGACCTCGACCTGCGGCAGCGGCAGGCCGAGCGCGGCGGCGACCGCCATGCGCACGCTGGTGGAGGTCTGGGTGCTGGAGTGGACGCGCAGGTCGCGGCCGTCCCAGCGGGCGTGGACGCCCCGGCCCTCCAGCGGCATGCTGGCGCTGCGCTCGATGTCGAGCCGGAAGGCGAGCGTGTGCGGCGCGGTCTCGATGGCCTCGCGGGCGCCGCGCCCGTCCGCGCCGGGCACCTCCTGGACCAGGTGCGCGCCGACGTTGCCGGGCACGTCCTCGTGGACGAGCGCCGCCCCCTGCACGGCCTCCTCCAGGCCGACGACCGGCTTCAGCACCTCGTAGTCGACCTCGATGAGCGCGCAGGCGTCCTCGGCGGCGTAGCGGTCGGCGGCCACCACCATGACCACCGGCTCGCCCACGTGCCTGACGACGTCCCTGGCCAGCGGGTACGCGGTCCGGCCGTGGGTGAGCGCCGGGTGCGGGATGAGCAGCGGCAGCGGCCGGCCGACCCGTTCGGGCAGGTCCTCCCACGTGTAGACGGCGACCAGGCCCTCGACGTCGAGCGCCGGGCCGACGTCGATGTCGCGGATGCGGGCGTGCGCGTGCGGGGCGCGGACGAACGCGGCGGCGAGCGCGTCGGGGCCGAGGTCGTCGAGGTAGCGGCCGCCCCCGGTCAGCAGCCGGGGGTCCTCGCGCCGCTGGACCGGCTCCCCGAACAGCTTCGTCGTCATGCTTCCTCCGCCATCAGCTCGGCGGCCCGGTGGACGGCCTTGACGATGTTCTGGTAGCCGGTGCAGCGGCACAGGTTGCCGGAGATGCCCTCCAGCACCTCCTCCTCGGTGGGGGCGGGGTTCGCCTCCAGGAACGCGGTCACCGTGCACAGGAAGCCGGGGGTGCAGAAGCCGCACTGCAGGCCGTGGCACTCGGCGAAGGCCCGCTGCACCGGCGACAGCCCGCCCGGCCCGGCCAGCCCCTCGACGGTGGTGATCTCGCGGCCGTCCACGGTGACGGCGAACGTCAGGCACGAGCGCACCGGCTCGCCGTCGAGCAGCACCGTGCAGCAGCCGCAGACGCCGTGCTCGCAGCCGACGTGGGTGCCGGTCAGCCCGAGGTCGTGGCGCAGGCAGTCGGACAGCAGCCGCCTGGCCGGGACGCTCACCCGCCGGGCGGCGCCGTTCACCACGAGCGTGATCTCATGCTCCAAGGGTCTCCGCCTCCTGTGCGGCCTCGCGCAGGGCCCGCTCGGCCAGCACGCCCACGAGGTGGCGGCGGTAGGCGGCCGTGGCGTGGATGTCGTCGTCGGGTTCGGTCTCCTCCCGCACGGCACGCGCCGCCGCCGCCCAGTCGGGGGCGAGGGCGCTCACGTCCACCACGACGGGGACGGCGCCGACGCCGACGCAGGCCACCCGGGCGGCGCCGCCCGGGCTCACGACGGCGCACGCCCCGGCGAGCGCGTAGTCGCCGTGCCGGCGGGACACCTCGGCGAAGGCGCATCCCGCGCCCGGCGCGAGGTCGGGGAACCAGGCCGACACGGCCAGCTCGCCCGGCAGCACCGCCGACTCCATGGGGCCGGTGAAGAAGGCGGCGGCCGGGATGTCGCGCTGCACCACGGCCCCGTCGTGCCGGCGGGCCACCCGTACGGACCCGCCGAGCACCGCCAGCACGGCGGGCAGCTCGGCGGCCGGGTCGGCGTGGACGAGGCTGCCCACCACGGTGCCGCGGTTGCGGATCACCGGGTGGGCGACCAGTTTGAGCGCCCGGGTGAGCAGCGGGTGCGCGCCGGAGCGCTCGGCCTCGGCGTGCCGGGCCAGCGCCCCGACGCGTACGCCGCCGGGCTCGCGCCCGATGCCGCCGAGCCCGGCCACCCGGTTGACGTCCACGAGGTGCGCGGGCGCGACCAGGCGCATGTTGAGCATGGGGATGAGGCTCTGCCCGCCGGCCAGCACCTTGCCCTCCGCCCCGACCTCCGCAAGGGTGCGGAGCGCCGCGGCGAGGTCGCGCGGTGCGTGGTAGTCGAACGGCGGCGGCTTCACCCGGCCTCGTTCCCCGCCGGCGTGGCCGGTTGGAGCGGCCGTCCGGCGATGGCCCGCAGCAGGTGGTAGCCGCCGAGCACGACGATGGTGCCGAGCGCGATGCCCTCCAGGGTGAGGTCGCCGCCCACGAAGTGGCTGACCGGGCCGATGGCGAGGATGATGCCGGCGCCGGTCGGCACCATGTTGACGGGGTCGGCGAAGTCCACCCGGTTCTCGATCCAGATCTTCGCGCCGAGCAGGCCGATCATGCCGTAGAGGATGACGGTGACGCCGCCGAGCACGCCGCCCGGCGTGGCCGCGACGAGCTGCCCGAACTTGGGGCACAGCCCGAACAGGATCGCGATCACGGCGGCGATGTAGTAGGCGGCGGTCGAGTAGACCTTGGTGGCGGCCATGACGCCGATGTTCTCGGCGTAGGTGGTGGTGGGCGAGCCGCCGACCGCGCTGGCGACCACGGTGGCGACGCCGTCGGCGGCGACCGCGCGCCCGACGTAGGGGTCGACGTCCGTCCCGGTCATCTCGCCGACGGCCTTGACGTGCCCGACGTTCTCCGCGACGAGCGCGATGACCGCGGGCAGCACCAGCAGCACCGCCGAGAAGCGGAAGTCCGGCCCGTGGAAGCTCGGCAGCCCGAACCAGTCGGCCTTGGCGACGCTGTCGAAGCTCACCCGGTCGTGCGGGAAGGCCGTTGCCAGGCAGTACGGGCCCTCGGGGGCGCACGCGTTGCCGGCCGCGTCGCGCAGGTTGGCGCCGGGCAGCACGGAGGTGACCGGCCCGGCCAGGCGGTCCAGCACCCACGACAGCACGAACCCCGAGACCAGCCCGACCAGCACCCCGATCCGCCCGATGAAGCCCTTGAAGGCCACGATCACCACGAACGTGATGAGCATCGTGAGCAGCGCCACCCAGTGGTCCTGCGGCCAGTAGACGTCGGCCACCACGTAGGCGAGCCCGAACCCGATGAGCATGACCACCGCGCCGGTGACGACGGGCGGGAACACCCGGTGGATGATCTGCACGCCGAGGAAGTGGATGGCGACCCCGATGAGCGCCAGCACGAAGCCGACGACCAGGATCGCGCCGGTCACGACGGCGTCCGCGCCCGCCGTGTCGCCGCCGGCGACCGCGCGGATGGCGAGCACGCCGCCCACGAACGAGGCGCTGGTGCCGAGGTAGCTGGGCACCCTGCCCTTGACGATCAGCAGGAACAGGATCGTCGCCACGCCCGACATCATCACCGCGACGTTGGGGTCCAGCCCCATGACGAGGGGGAAGACGAACGTCGCGCCGAACATCGCGATCACGTGCTGCGCGCCGAACCCGACCATCCTGGGCCAGCTCAGCCGCTCGTCGGGCCTGACCACCTCGCCGGGCGCCAGATGCTTGCCGTCACCGTGTCTGGTCCATCCCCAAACCATGAGCGCCCCTTTTGCGCTGGGCCTTGCCGGCGACCCGTTTACCGTTGCGGGCACATTAGGCCCGCCCCGGTAGTCCTACACGGGCATGATCTGCCAAATCTGCCCGGCCCACCAGGGGGAACCTCGCGCACATGCCGATTCAGGCGACGTGAATGGAGAAACCGTCGCCGCTCACGACCTGGCCGGCCCGGATCTTGGCGGTCTTGCGCAGCTCCACCTCCCCGTCCACGAGGACCAGGCCCTCAGCGATGAGGTGCTTGGCCATGCCGCCGGTCTCGGTGACGCCGCAGTACTTCAGCAGGTCGCAGAGCGGGATGAAATCGGAGCGCAGTTCGAAGTCGAGGTCCACGGGGACAAGCCTAGATACCTCTCATGCGCAGGACGTGCAGGGCCAGCGTCAGGTTGAGCCGCAGGTGCGGGTCGTCGGTGAAGTTGCCGAGCATCCGCTCCAGCTTGCCGATGCGGTAGCGCAGCGTGTTGTAGTGGAAGTGCAGCCGGCGCGCGGTCTCGGCCACGTTGAGGTTGGTCTCCAGCAGCACGTGGAGGGTGCGGCGGAGGTCGGCGTTCTCGGCGTCGTCGTCGGTGGCCAGCGGGCCGAGCGTCTCGCGGACGAACGCGTGCAGCTCGTCGGTGTCGTTGACCAGCGACAGCAGCCGGTAGACGCCGAGCTGGTCGAAGTGGGCGACCGCGCCGGGCCCGTGGAGCTGGCGGCCGACGCGGGCCGCCTTGAGCGCCTGCGCGTACGCCTCGGGCAGCGCGTCCGCTCCCGGGCTCGGCCGGGAGGTGCCGGTGGAGAACGTCGCGGGCGGCAGGTCGGCGAAGGCCGCGGCGGCGTCCTTGGCCACCCGCGCCGCGTCGAGCCCGGCGTCGATCACCGCCACCACCTCGTGCGAGAACCCGGCCACCGCGCCGCGCGGGTCGTGCCGCCTGACGGCCGCCGTCCAGCAGGCGACCAGCCGGTCCTGGGCGCTGCGCTCGTCGCCGTCGGGGTCGAGCTCGGCCACGAGCACGGTCACCGGCCGCGACAGGTCCCATCCGAACGCCCGCGCGCGGCCGTTGACCCGTTCGGCCGTGCCGGCCCGGCCGGTGAGCACGTCGCGCAGGAAGTCGGCGCGGTATTTGCTCTCGACGGCGTTGACCGCCTCCTGGCGGGTGACGACGAGCGCGGCCACGGTGGCGGCCCGCTCCAGGATGCCGACGTCGCTGTCCCTGATCGCGGTCGAGGCGCTGTAGGCGACGATGCGGCCGTGGTGGTGCCCGCCGGCCAGCACGGGCACCGAGGCGAACTCCCTGCCGCGTCCCCCGGCCCTCGCGGGCGCGCGGGCGGCCGTGGTGGGCGGCCCCTCTCGGGAGATCGACTCGCGCAGCGCGGCCACGTGCTCGGCCGGACCGGCGGTGGCCAGCACGGCGCCGGCGCCGTCCACGACCGCCACCGACACGTCGAGGAGCTGCGCCACCTCGGCGGCCACCTCGCCCAGCCCGCCGCCCGCCAGCACGACCTGCACCAGCGCGCGGTGCGCCTCCTCGGCGCGGGCCAGCACGGCGGCCTGCCGGTTGAGAATGTCGGTGAGCACCTGGTTGAGGATGTCGTCGAAACCCACGTCGTTGGGCAGCAGGATGAGCGGGAAGCCGAGCCGGTCGGCCTGCTCCACCATGTCGCCGGGCAGCTCGTCGACATACCTGCCGAGCTTGATCGCGAGGGCGGCGAGGCCGCGCTCGTCGAGGTCGGCGACCAGCCGGCCGAGCGACTGCGGGGTGTTGCGCAGCGGGTAGCCGGTGGTGAGCAGCAGCTCGTGCGGCTTGACCCAGGCCAGGATGTCGGGGACCTCCATGACGTTGAGCCGCTGCACGATACGGCCGAGCCCGCTCTCGCCCGCGATGAGCCTGGCCTCCGCGAGGGTCGACACGCCCAGCACCTCCCCGACGGAGACACCGTGAATGATGGTGCCGGTGCTGGCGAGACGGACTGGGGGCTCCATGGGGAGATTGTGACCCCCGGAACGGTCTGTCAGGAAGAGCCAACCTTCCCGCGCACTGTTGGCAAATTTCTCCGTACGGAGGGTTCGCCGGCCGTTCTACGGTCAGGTCCAAGGTCGGTCAGGGAGGTCCGTTGCCCGTCGGTGTCCATGTCAGCACGTCCGCGCGGCGCACCCGCGTCCGTGCCTCGGCTCACGTCCCGGGAGCGGCCAGCACCGCGGTCCGTCCGCTCCTGGAGGCGTCGCGGCGGCCCGCCCGGGTGCTCGCGGCGTTCCCCGCCGGGGTCTACCTGGAGGTGCGGACGGAGCTGGAGCCGACGGTGATCGCGGTCATCACCGGCGAGGCGGTCCGGCTCCCCAACTCCGTGCTGCTGGCGGGCGGACTGCCCAGGGTCGAGGTGGGCGAGGAGGCGTGGGTGGGCGACCGGGGCGTGGACCTCGGGCCGCTGAGCCTGCGCGTCCGGCGCTGGTGGGACCCCGCGCCGCCGCTGGGGCAGGTGGACCTGGCGGGCCTGGAGGGGGCCGCCACGGTCCTCGTCCGGCCGGCGGAGCCCGCTCCCGGGCTGCCGGGCAACGGCGCGGTCGCCGCGCTCGCGGCGGCCTGCGGGCGCGGCTGGCTGCTGGGCATGGCGACGGCGGCCGAGCAACTGGTCGGGCTCGGTCCCGGGCTCACGCCGAGCGGCGACGACGTGCTGGCCGGGCTGCTGGTGACGCTCCGGCACCTCGGGACGGCGACGGGGACGGAGCGGGCGGTGTGGCTGGCCGGCTGGCTGGCGGCGACCGTGACGTTCGACGCGCGCACCCGTACCACTCCCCTGTCGGCCACGCTCCTGCACTGCGCGGCCCGTGGCGAGGCGAGCCCGGAGGTGACGGCGGTGCTGCGCGGCGTCGCCGGCGCGCAGCCGCTCGAACCGGCGCTGCGGCGGCTGCGCCGGGTCGGCCACACCTCGGGGGCCGACCTCGCGCAGGGGATCGCGATCGGCGTGGACGCGGTGCTCTCACTCGGCGGGCGCCCGTGAGCGGGGAGGTCGTCCTCGTCCGCAAGGGCGCCTATCACGACTCGGTACGGCTCATGCGGGTGAGCAGGGCGCTGTCGGCGACGCCGGGCGTCGAGACGGCCATGGTCGCCATGGCGACGGAGCTGAACGTGGCGGTGCTCGGCGACCTCGGCTTCACCGTGCCGCCGGCCGGTCCTGGCGACCTGCTGATCGCCGTACGGGCCGACGACCCCGGCGCGGCCGTGGCGGAGGCGGACCGGCGGCTCGGCGAGCTCGAACGGCCCGGCGAGGCGGGGGCGGACGGGCAGCCGCCGCTGACGACCGGGTCGGCGATCCGCCGCGAGCCCACCGGGCTGGCGCTGGTCTCGGTGCCGGGCGAGCACGCGTTCTGCGAGGCGTACGACGCGGTGGCGGCCGGGCTACCCGTCATGATCTTCAGTGACGGCGTGCCGGTCGCGCTGGAACGGCGGCTGAAGGAGCTGGCCGAGGAGCGGGACGTCCTGGTCATGGGCCCCGACTGCGGCACCGCCTCGATCGGCGGGGTGGGGCTCGGGTTCGCGAACGTGCTCGCGCCGGGGCCCGTCGGCGTGGTGGCGGCCTCCGGCACCGGCGCGCAGCAGGTCACCTCGCTGCTCGACTGGGCGGGGGCGGGGGTCAGCCACATCCTGGGCGTGGGAGGCAGGGACCTGTCGGCCGAGGTCGGCGGCCTGTCCACGCTGCGCGCGCTGCGCCTGCTGGACGACGACCCGGCCACCGAGCTGATCGTGCTGATCTCGAAGCCGCCCGCGCCCGAGGTGGCGGGGGCGGTGGCGGAGGCCGTGGCGGGGCTGCGCACCCCGGTGATCAGCGCGCTGCTCGGGCGGGACGCCACCGACCTGACCGACACGGCCGAGGCGGCGCTGCGGGCGCTCGGCCGGCCGGTGCCGGAGTGGCCGTCCTGGCCAGGCCCGGTGCGTGGCGGCGCGCGCAAGGCGCTCAAGGGCCTCTACTCCGGCGGGACGCTGAGCACGGAGGCCGCGCTGGTCGCCGGGCAGGGCGACTTCGTGGACTACGGCGACGACGCCTACACGCGGGGCCGCGCGCACCCGATGATCGACCCGGCGTTGCGCGTGGAGGCGCTGGCGCGGGCGGCGGAGACGGACGTGGTGCTCATGGACGTCGTCCTCGGCCACGCGGCCGACCCCGACCCCGCCGTGACGCTCGCGCCCGCCATCGCCCGCACACCGGCCACCGTGGTCGTGGCGCTCGTCGGCACCCAGGGCGACCCGCAGGACCTGCACCGCCAGGCCGCGGCCCTGCGGGAGGCGGGGGCGGCCGTCTACCTCTCGAACGCCCAGGCCGCCCGGCATGCCAGGAGCCTCCTATGACCTTCCTGTCCCCCCCGTCCCGCGTGGTCACGACCGGGGCCGGTCTGCTCGACGAGTCCCTGGCCGCGCAGGCCGTGGCCACCACGCCCGTGGACTGGCGCCCGCCGCTGCCGGGCACCGCCGAGGCGCTGGTCAGGGTCCTGTCCGACCCGCGCAGGCAGGCCGCGAACGAGCTGGCCGCCCGCCGCCTGACCACCGCCAGGCCGCATCTGGTGGGCGTCCGGCGTGCCTCGGAGGTGCTGGGCGAGGCGCTGGCGGGCGGCGCATTCCTGCACGCGGGGCCGCCGATCACCTGGGAGCGGGCGTCCGGGCCGCTGCGCGGCGCGCTCATCGGCGCGATGCTGCTGGAGGGCCGGGCGGGCGACGAGCGCGACGCGGAGCGCGGGCTGGCCGCCGGCGAGGCGGCGCTGCGGCCCTGCCACGAGCACGGCGCGGTGGGGCCGATGGCGGGCGTGGTGAGCCCGTCGATGTGGATGTTCGAGGTGCGCGACGAGGAGCACGGCGGCCTCGCGTACTGCTCGCTGAACGAGGGCCTGGGCAAGGTCCTGCGGTACGGCGCGTACGGCCCCGAGGTGCTGGAGCGGCTGCGCTGGATGGACGAGGTGCTCGGCCCCGTGCTCGCCGCGGCGCTGGCCGCGACCGGGCCGCTCGACCTGCGCGCGCTCGTCGCGCAGGCGCTGCAGATGGGCGACGAGCTGCACAACCGCAACCGCGCGGCCACCTCGCTGCTGCTGCGCGAGCTGGCCCCGGCCGTGGTCGAGGCCGCGCCGGGGCGGGCGGCGGAGGTGCTGCGCTTCATGGGCGGCAACGACCACTTCTTCCTCAACGCGGGCATGGCCGCGGCCAAGGCCGCCACGGACGCCGCCCGCGACGTGCCCGGCTCGTCCATGGTCGTGGCGATGGCCCGCAACGGCACCGAGTTCGGGGTGCAGGTGTCGGGGCTCGGCGGGCGCTGGTTCACCGGCCCGGCGGGGGTGCCCGACGGGCTCTACCTCGGCTCGTACGGCCCCGACGACGCCAATCCCGACATCGGCGATTCCACGATCACCGAAACCGCGGGCCTCGGCGGTTTCGCGATGGCGGCCGCGCCCGCGATCGTGCGTTTCGTGGGCGGCGAGGTGGCCGACGCGGTACGGGCCACCCGCTCGATGTACGAGATCACGCTCGCCGAACATCCGGCGTACCAGATTCCCGGGCTCGGCTTCCGCGGCACGCCGGTCGGCGTCGACGTGGCCCTGGTGGCCAGGACGGGCGTGCTGCCGGTGGTCAACACCGGTATCGCGGGCCGCGTGGCGGGAACCGGGCAGGTCGGGGCGGGTCTGGTCGAACCACCCGCACAGGCGTTCGTGGCCGCTTTGCTGGCATTGGCCGCAGCGGTAAATGATCCAATTTCTTGAAATTCGCCATATCTGCACGTCAAGGGCGTTGTAACGACGTATCAGCTTCCCTTGCGCATTCGCCGCCGTTATCGTAACGAACCTCATAATCTGCAAGTAGCGTGATGAACGCACGTGACGGATGAGGGAGATGGGGGCGGGATCATGGCAGCCGACCGCTTGCTCGGCGGATCCGGCCAGGCAGGGGACGCCGTGAGCGGCGCCGCCCAGGGCCAGGGCCGGCTGGTCGGCCGGCGCTACCGCCTGATGTCCCCGGTCGGCAGGGGCGGCATGGGCATGGTGTGGCACGCCCACGACGTGCTGCTCGACCGGGACGTGGCGGTCAAGGAGCTCATGCTGCCCTACGGGCTCGACCAGGCGGGCAAGGAGCTCGCGCACCGGCGGATGCTGCGCGAGGCGAGGTCGGCCGCCCGGCTGCAGCACCCCGGCATCGTGACCGTCCACGACGTGGTCGAGGAGGACGGGCGGCCCTGGATCGTCATGGAGCTGGTCCGCGCGTGGTCGCTGGAGCAGGCGGTGCGCCAGAGCGGGCCGCTGCCGGTGATCCAGGCGGCCGAGATCGCCATCCGGGTGCTCGACGCGCTCATGCACGCGCACGCCGCCGGCATCCTGCACCGCGACATCAAGCCCGGCAACGTGCTGCTGACCTCCGACCGCGTCGTGCTGACCGACTTCGGCATCGCGGCCATCGAGGGCGACGTGACGATCACCCAGACCGGGCTGCTCATGGGGTCGCCGGCGTACATCCCGCCGGAGCGGCTGTCGGGGCAGACGATCACGCAGGCGGCCGACCTGTGGTCGTTCGGCGCCACCCTGTACGCCGCCGTCGAGGGGCGGCCGCCGTACGAGGGTCCTGACCCGGTCGCGGTGCTCGGCCAGGTGCTCACCCAGCCCCCGATCACGCCGCAGCGCGCCGGCTCGCTCATGCCGGTGATCGAGGGCCTGCTGCGCAAGAACCCCGAGGAGCGGCTGACCGCCCCGCAGGTCGTCGAGATGCTGGAGGCGGTGCTGCGGGCGCACGGCTCGGTCCGGCCGCGCACGCCCGAGCCGCTGCCGAGCCCGGTGGAGCCGGTGCCCGCCGACCTGCTGCCGCCGCTGGACCCGCCGTCGGGGCCGATGCCCTCGCGGATCGTGGAGACGCCCTCGGGGCCGGTACGGATCCCGTACGACCCGCTCACCAGCCCGTCGGGCGGGCACGCGATGCCGTACGACGGGCTGGGCTCGCCGTCCGGCAGCCACCGCACCGACCAGATCCCGCGCCCGCAGGGCTTCGGCGACCCCGCCTACCCCGGCGGGCCGCCCCCCGGCCTGTCCCCTGGGCTCAACAGGGAACCGGACGACGACCTGATCGGCGGGTCCGGCCCGCATCCGCGCCCGATCCTGCCGCTGACCACGGACAGCCGCTCCGCCGGCCCGGCGGACACCCCGTGGCCGCTGGCCTCCCCCGACGACCTGCGCGAGCACTCGCGCGGCCTGACCGACGACCTGCGTCCCGGCCGCCTGACCCGGCTGCCCTCCGCCGCGCCGCGCACGGGCAGGAGCCGGCGGCGGACCGAGGACGACGACGGCCTGTGGATGCGCGACGGCCGGCCCACGCCGCTCACGATCGCCGGCTCCCTGGTGGTGGTGGGCGGCGCCATCGTCGCGGCCGTACTCGGCCTGTCGAGCGGCGGCTCCCCCACGCCGGTGGCCGGGCAGCCCGCGGCCACGGCCACCGCCCGCACCCTGCAGAGCGAGCCGTCGGCGGCGCCCGACGGCTACCGGGAGCAGACCGCGGCCGGGTTCACGGTCGCGGTGCCCGAGGGCTGGAAGCTGGCGGCGGCGGGCGGCGTGGCGACGTTCACCGGGCCCAAGGACTCCGGTCTGCGCGCGGTGGTCGAGGACGCGAGCCCGGAGGCTGACGGCGGCCTGGCGGAGCTGAGCCACCGGGAGTCCGAGGGCGGGAAGGAGAGCTACATCCAGGTGCAGCTCCAGGGCGTGAACTACCGGGGCTGGAAGGCGGCCGACTGGGAGTACACGTACACGACCGCGGCCGGCGTCCCCATGCACGCGCTGACCCGGTACGTCACCGTGGACGACACCACCGCCTTCACGATCACCTTCGACGTGCCCGAGCTGAAGTGGGACGAGCAGGCCGACATGCGCAAGGTGTTCCTCAACACCTTCCGCCAGACCACCTGACCCCCGTTTTGCACTGACCGTTCCAGAACGTGCTAGCGTGGCCGCCATGGCACGACCGAGGACGTTCGACGAGGAGGCCGCCGTCGAGGCGGCGATGCGCGCGTTCTGGCGGGCGGGTTACGAGGCCACCTCGACGCAGGACCTCTGCGCGGCCACCGGGCTCGGGCGCAGCAGCGTCTACAACGCCTTCGCCGGCAAGCACGACCTGTTCCGCAGGGCGCTGCGCCGCTACATGGACCAGCGCGACGCCGCGCTCATCGAGCTGATGGACGGCGAGCTGCCGATCAGGGAGAAGGTGGCCACGGTGCTGGGCTGGGCGGTCGCGCCCGACCCCGACGACCCGGACGGCTGCCTCGTGGTCAACTCGATGATCGAGCTGGGGCCGCGCGACGCGGAGGTCGCCGAGATGCTGCGGCGCGACACCGAGCTGCGGGTGGGGATCATGCGCGCGGCGTTCGAGCACGCCAGGGCGCGGGGCGAGCTCGCGCCGGACAAGGACCCGCTGGAGCTCGCCAGGTTCGTGACCGCCACCGTCTCCGGGCTGCGCGTGCTGGGGCGCGGCGGGGCCGACCGGGCGGCGCTGGAGTCCGTCGTGCGCACCGCGCTGGGCGTGCTCTGATTTTTTCGTGCCCGAATTTTGGACTGACCGATCTAAAAGAAGGGAGACCGCCGTGCCCTTGGCGGTTTACGTACTGGGCCTGTCGATCTTCGCGCAGGGCACCTCGGAGCTGATGCTGGCCGGGCTGCTGCCCGAGCTGGCCGCCGACCTCGGGGTGTCCGTGCCGCGGGCCGGGCTGCTGATCTCGGCGTTCGCGATGGGGATGCTGGTGGGCGCCCCGGTGCTGGCCGTGGTGACGCTGCGCTGGCCCCGGCGTACGGCGTTGCTGACGTTCCTGGTGATCTTCGCGCTCTCCCACGTGGTCGGCGCGCTGACCAGCGACTACGCCACGCTCTTCGTCACCAGGGTGGCCGGCGCGTTCGTGTACGCCGGGTTCTGGGCCGTGGCGGCGGGCACCGTCATCGGCCTCGTGCCCGCCGGGGCCCGTGGCCGGGCGATGAGCGTGCTCGCGGGCGGGCTGACCGTCGCGACCGTGCTCGGGCTGTCCCTGGGCACCGTGCTGGGGCAGCATCTCGGCTGGCGGGCGGCGTTCTGGGCGGTGGCCGCGATGACGCTGCTCGCGGGCGTGGGCGTGCTCGCCACCATCCCGGGCGGCGGCGGGCGCGGCGACTCGGCGCCGCGGGTCGGGGCGGAGCTGCGCGCGCTGGTCAACCCCCGGCTCTGGCTCGCGTACGGCACCACCGCGCTCGCCACCGCCGCGCTGCTGGCCACCTTCAGCTACCTGAGCGCGCTGCTCACCGTCACCACCGGGCTGGCCCCCGCCTGGGTGCCCGCCGTGCTGGCCGGATACGGACTCGGGGCGCTCGCCGGCATCACGGCCGGCGGCAGGACCGCCGACGCCCGGCCGTTCCCGACCCTGTTCGTCGGCGTCGCGGGCGTGGTCGTCGTCTCGGCGGCGCTGGCCCTGGCCGCCCCGGCGCCGGTGCTCGCCGTCGTGCTGGTGGTCCTGCTCGGCGGGTTCGGCTTCGCCACCAACCCGGCGCTCAACACCCGCGCCTTCGCGCTGGCGGAGGGCGCGCCGACGCTCGCCGCCGCGGGCAACGTCGCCGCCTTCAACGCCGGCATCACGATAGGCCCCTGGCTGGGCGGCCTGGTCATCGACGCGGGCCTCGGCTACCCGTCGGTCTCGTGGCTCGGCGCGGCGATCGGTCTCGCGGCCCTCGCCGCGGTCGCGCTGGCGGCGCGCCTGTCCCGCGGAGAGGCTTCCGCGACCCAGGACCGGGCCGTGCCCGGTGCGGTACGGTCAGCGATATGAGGCTGGCCAGCATCCACCGATATCCCATCAAATCGACTGCCGGGCACGACCTCACCGAGGCCGAGGTGCAGCCCTGGGGCCTGGCGGGCGACCGCCGCTACCTCATCATCGACGAGCGTGGAGACATGCTCACCGCCCGCGACGAGCCCCGGCTGCTGTCCTGCGTGGCCCGGCTCGACGGCGACCGGCTCACCCTGACCGGGCCGCACGCCGATCCGTTCCCCGTGGTCCCGGATGGCACGCTGTCCACCGTGGACGTGTGGGGCACCCCGGTGGAGCTGACCGACTGCGGCGACGCGGCCGCGCGCTGGCTGTCGGAGCTGGCCGGGCGGCCGGTCCGGCTCAAGTGGCTCGACGACCCCACGCGCCGCCGCATCGACCCGCCGTACGGGAGGCCGGGCGACAGCGTGAGCCTGGCCGACGGCGCCCCGCTGCTGCTCACCACGACCGCCTCGCTGGCGCGGCTCGACGAGTGGGTCGCGGAGGGCGCGCTGGAGCGCGGCGAGGAGCCGCCCGCGCCCCTGTCCATGCGCCGCTTCCGGCCGAGCGTGGTCGTGGACGGCGCGACGGCCTTCGCCGAGGACGAGTGGAAGCGGCTCAGGATCGGCGACGTGGCCTTCCGGGTCACCAAGGGCTGCGACCGCTGCGTGCTCACGACCATCGACCCGGAGACCCACGCGAAGGGCAAGGAGCCCATCCGCACGCTGTCCCGGCACCGCAAGTGGGACGGCAAGGTCTGGTTCGGCATCAACCTGATCCCGGACACGACCGGCAGGATCAAGGTGGGCGACGCCGTCACCGTCCTCTGAATGCTCCCGTTTTCCTGAAATATCGCAGAAAAAGGTCTTCCCGGGCGGAAAAGGGTTGCTGCCCTTCTTTGGGGTGTTGTTGAGGTACATGCGAGACTTCACACGTGACCAGCGCCCCCACCAAACCCACCCAATCCTCGCCTGACCGGATCCAGAGCATCCAACGCCGCACCTTGGGCGTGCTGTCGGCGGCCCAGATCATGGGCGGCGTGGGGGTCGCGGTCGGGCTCGCGCTCAGCTCGGTCGTCGTGGACGAGCTGTCGGGGTCCACGGTGATCAGCGGCTTCGCGGGGACCGCGACCACGCTCGGCGCGGCGCTGCTGGCCCTGCCCACCGCCAAGGCCTCCGGCAGGGGCGGGCGCCGCGCGGGGCTCACCCTCGCGTACGCGGCCGCACTCGCCGGCAGCGTGATCTCGGTGGCCGCCATCAGCCTGCGCACCTGGCCGCTGCTCCTCGCCGGGCTGGTGCTGGTGGGCGGCGGCAGCGCGGGCGGCCTGGCGGCGCGCTACTCGGCCACCGACCTGTCGCCGAAGGGCCGCTCGGCCCGGCACCTGTCGCTGGTCGTCTGGGCCGCGACCATCGGCTCCGTGGCCGGCCCCAACCTGGCCGAGCCCGCCGACCTGATCGGCACCCAGCTGGGGCTGGTGCACAAGGCGGGCCCGTTCGCGTTCGCGGCGCTCGCCTTCACCCTGGCGATGATCATCATCCTGGGCCTGCTGCGCCCCGACCCGCTCCGGCTGGCCCGCCGCCTGGACGGCACGGCCGAGGACGGACCCGCCGGGAACCGGACGATCCGCACCGCCTGGGACACCCTGCGCACCACCCCGGCCGCCCGCCGCGCCCTGGTCATGATCGCGGTGAGCCACACGGCCATGGTGTCGGTCATGTCGATGACCCCGGTCAAGCTCCACCACGACGGCTCCACGCTGGACGTCATCGGCCTGGTGATCAGCCTGCACATCGCCGGGATGTACATGCTCTCGCCGCTCGTCGGCTGGCTGGCGGACAAGGCGGGCAAGGTGCCCGTGCTGCTGCTCGGCTCGGCGCTGCTGGTGACCGCCGCCGCGCTCGCCGGCACCGCCGGGCACCGGGTCGGGCAGGTGACGGCGGCGCTGTTCCTGCTCGGCCTCGGCTGGTCGTGCGGGCTGGTCGCCGGCTCGGCGCTGGTCACCGAGTCGGTGCCGATCGAGCGCCGCCCCTCCGTCCAGGGGCTGTCCGACCTGATCATGAATGTCTGCGGCGCGACCGGCACGATCGTCGCGGGCGCGATCGTCGGCGTGCTGTCCTACGGCGCCCTGGGGCTGGCCGTCGGCGTCATGGTCGCCCTCGCCGGGCTCTGGCTCCTCGCGGTGCGCTCCCGGCCATGACCGGGATCACTTCGCGTCGCCGTAAGGCTCATTTGGCATCGCCGTAGCAGGTGACGGCCACCGCCTCCATCGGGAAGCGGACCGGGGTGTCGCCGAACAGCAGGCGGGTGGCCTCGGCCGCGGCCGCCTGCACCGCCGCGACCGCCTCGTCGGCCTGCTCGCGCGGGCAGTGCACCATCACCTCGTCGTGCTGGAAGAACACCAGCCTGGCTGGCTCGGGCAGCAGCCCCCGCAGCACCGCGAGCAGCGCGAGCGCCCACTCCGCCGCGGTGCCCTGCACCACGAAGTTGCGGGTGAAGCGGCCCCGGTCGCGGGCCGCGCGCCCGCCCTCGGGCCCCGACACGAGCTCGCGCCAGCGCGCCGACGGCGGCGGGCTGGTGCGGCCCAGCCACGAGCGCACCAGCCGGCCCTCCTCCCCCGCCTTGGCGGCGTCCTCCACGAACTGGTAGGCCTTCGGGAAGCGCTGCCGCATCACGGGCAGCAGCTTGGAGGCGTCGCCGCTGGTGCCGCCGTACATCGCCGACAGCATGGCGATCTTCGCGTGGTCGCGCTGCCCGCCGAAGGACGTGGCGAGCGCCGAGTAGAGGTCGATCTCGCCGGCCGCCCTCGCCAGCCCGACGTCACCGGCCATGGCGGCGAGCACCCGGGGTTCGAGCTGGGCGGCGTCGGCCACGACCAGCGTCCAGCCCTCGTCGGCCACCACCACGCGGCGCATGACCTTGGGGATCTGCAGCGCGCCGCCGCCGCTGGTGGCCCACCGCCCGGAGACCACGCCGCCCACGACGTATTCGGGGCGGAACCGCCCGCCGCGCACCCACTGGTCGGCCCACGCCCACCCGTGCGCGCTGAACAGCCTGGCCAGCTCCTTGTAGGCCAGCAGCGGCGCCACGGCGGGATGCTCGACCCGTTTGAGCTCCCACGACCGGGTGCTCTTGAGCTCGACCCCCGCGTCCTTGAACGCCTTGACGAGCTGGCGCACCGAGTCGGGGTTGACCGGGCGGCCGAACGCCGCGGCCACCTCGTCGGCCAGCGCCTGCAGCCTGGCCGGCCGCATGCCGTGCACGGGACGCGGCCCGAGCAGGCCGGTCAGCAGCTCGTCGTGCAGGTCCTTGCGCCACGGCATGCCCTCATGCGTCATCTCGGCGGCGACCAGCGCGCCCGCGGACTCGGCGGCCACCAGCAGCCGGAACCTGCCCGGCTCGGGCAGCGCCGCGACGCGCCGGAGCTGGTCGGCCAGCACCTCGGCCACCGCCTCCGCCGCCATCGGCTCGGGCGCGAACAGCGTGCCCGGCGGGCTCGGCGCCTCCTCCGGCACGGGCAGCCCGCGCAGCCGCGCGTGGGCGGCCCGCGCCGTGCGGCTCTCGCCGTGGCGGCCCTCGTACGCCAGCAGCAGGCCCTCGGTGAGCGCGAGGTCGTGGCAGCGGCCGACCCGCACCCCTGACTCCAGCAGCGCCGGATAGGTCTCGCGCGTGTCGGCCCACACCCACCGGGGCCGCTCGGCCGCCTCGATCTCCCGCACGGCCGCGGCCAGGTCGGCGGGACGGCTCACCTCGCCCCCGACCGGGAGCACCGTCTCTCCGGCGACCACCACGTACACGTGCTCAAGGGTGCCAAACGGCTACGACAGACTGATGCGCACCTCGTCCTCGACGGGCGGCTCCAGCTCCTGGTCGAGGCAGCCGGTGACGGCGAAGCACCGCAGCGTCAGCTCCTGCGGCGTCACCGAGGCGTGCAGGAAGTGCTTGAAGAACGGCGGCGCGTCCCAGTCGGACAGCTCCGACAGGAAGCGGTGGTTGGTCTTGCCCACGGGCAGCCGCAGCGGCCACGGCCAGGCGCCGAGCAGCCGCGCCGCCCACCGCATCCGGCGGGTGACCTGGACCGGACCCTCGGGCGTGCGGGGCGGCTCGTTGCCGATGCGCTCCGCCGAGATGCACACGGCCTCCCGCGGCCGCAGGTAGAGCCACCTCATCCGGAGCCTGCGGGCGTAGAGGTGGCTGTAGTACGACAGCGAGTCGCCGCGCAGCGGGTAGCACTTGAAGTCGTCCTCGGCCACCCCGGCCACGTCGACCCGGTCGATGGTGTGCGTGGCGTGCATGAACGCGCCGCCGCCGCCGGAGACGACGTACTGGATGACCCGGTCGCCCACGCGGACCGGGTAGCGCTGGTAGTTGTGCACGTCGCCGCCGATGGCCGCGACGTAGCGGTGGGCCGGGTCGCGCACGATGTCGTCGATCGTGCCGCCGCCCTCCAGCGCCGACGGTTTGTACGCGTTGTTGACGTAGATCGGCTTTCCGGTCACCAGGATCTTGGGGCGCGGGTCGAGCGAGACCCGGCGCAGCCAGGCGGTCTGGCCCTCGTCGATGACGTTCTTGATGCCGGTGTCCACGCCGACGATGAGCAGGCTGTCGGTCTCGATCGCCCAGTAGGGCCCCGGCTGGGCTCCCTGCTGGGACGGCCGGCCGCGCAGCGCGCGGGACTCCTTCAGCAGGGCCTCGTCGATGGTCTCCGGCTTGCGCCAGAGCAGCCCGCGCAGGCCGCGGTCCGGCTCGGGCTTGAGGGCCGGCGCATCGCAGAAGACGCGCATGAAGCCGCCGAGGCCGTCGTACCAGTCGTGGTTGCCGGGGATCGCGTAGATGGGGGCGTCGTAGTCCTTGTACGGGCGGAAGAATTTGGGGCCGTACTCGTTGCCGGATCCGGTCGGATAGATCACGTCGCTGGCGATGACGGCGAAAGCGGTGCCGGCGCCCACTTTCAGCATCGGGGGGACGACGGCGTACTGGGAGGCGTCGCCCTCGCCGGTGTCACCCAGCAGGAGGAAATCGAAATTTCCCTTTACTGGCGGCCTGATGCGAAATTCCGGATCGACCCCGCGAACTTCCTGTTCCGCCACCCACCGCGCCCGCACCTCGCCCGACGGATCCCCGAACAGCCCCGCCAGGATCTCGTTGCGCGAGCGCCACAATGTTCTCGCGTTGAGCCAGGTGAAACCCCGGTCATCCGGTCTTAACGCCGCGAATGTGCCCATCTGCGAGCAGGCCCATCCCGCTCCTTCCTCAGACTCCCGCGAAGAGAGCCTTTTTCCACGCTCGGCCGCCGCTTCCACCATGACCACATCTTTACCTCACTCCACCCTTCACGCATCATGGACGCTCTGTGCCGTGAAGAACACAGAAGGTTCACAATGGTGTACCCTCACCCCCCAAGCAAGCGGTTGGGACCACCGAGGGGAGGCTCCCATGACGCGTAACGGCCCGGACGACGCGACCCGGAGGGGAACCGCGGAGACGGCCGAGATCGAGGGCCTGCTCGCCCTCGCCGCCACCCGCCCGAAGTGGGGCAGGGCGGCACTGAACGTCATGAGCGAGGCGATCGCCAAGTGCAGGGTCCTCCGGCGCAGGTTCCCCGGCGAGCACGACGCGCTGCTCGCCCGCTGCCTCTGGACGGCGGCCCTGATGCTGCTTGACCGGCACCAGGCCGTCGAAGCCCTCCCGCTCGCCCAGGAGGCGGTGGCGCTCACGCGCGAACGCGGCGGCGCCCCCCTGGTGCAGGCGCTGCGCCACCTGGCGAGCGTCGAGGAGGCGCTCAACCGCTTCAGCGAGGCCGCCGCGACCCTGGAGGAGGCCGACCGCGACAACCGGCCGCCGGGCTGACGGCCTCCGCCGAACTGGCGGCCTCCGCCGGGCTGACGGCCTCCGCCGGGCTGACGGCCTCCGCCGGACTGACGCCTGCGGGCTGAGGGCCTACGGGCCGGCTACCAGCGCGCCCGGGTTGAGTATCCCGGCGGGGTCGAGGCGGGCCTTGACCGCCTGGAGGACGGCGACGCCCAGCGGCCCGATCTCGGCGGCGTAGGCGTCGCGGTGGTCGCGGCCGACCCCGTGGTGGTGGGAGATCGTGCCGCCGGCGGCCACGATGGCCGCGTTCACCTCGGTCTTGGCCCGCTCCCACTGCGCCACCGGGTCGCCGTCCTGGGGAGTGACGACGGTGAAGTAGAGGGAGGCGCCGGTCTCGTACACGTGCGAGATGTGGCACATCACCAGCGGCGAGCCGAGCGCGCCGAGCAGCGCGAGCCGGACCGCGTCGTAGAGCCGTGGCAGGTCCGCCCAGAACCCGGCGGTCTCCAGCGTCTCGACGGTGGCCCCGGCGGCGAGCAGCGAGTCCCGCAGGTACGGCGCGGAGAAGCGCCCGTGCTCCCACGCCCGCCCGGGCTCCTCCCCCAGCGGCTCGCCGCCGAGCCGGGCCAGCACGGCCCCCGCGGCCTCCCGCCGCGCGGACACCGACGCGCCCTCGTAGCCCGCGACCAGCAGGCACCCGCCCGAGCCGCCCGAGCCGATCGCGTCCGGCTTGGCCAGCCCGATCATCGTCTCGGTCTCGTCCGACAGCCGCAGCACGGCGGGCGTCGGTCCCTCCTGGGCGAGCGCGCGCACGGCCGCCGACCCGGCCGTCCAGTCCGGGAAGCGCCAGCCCTCGTAGACCCGCTCGGCGGGGGCTTTGCGCACGCGCAGCCGCAGCGCGGTGATGACGCCGAACGCGCCTTCCGAGCCGAGCACGAGCTGGCGCAGGTCGGGTCCGGCCGCCGACTTGGGCGCGCGGCCGAGTTCGAGCGTGCCGGAGGGCGTGGCCAGGGTGAGGCCGACCACCATGTCGTCGAAGCGGCCGTAGCCGGCGGAGGCCTGGCCGCTGGAGCGGGCCGCGGCGAAGCCGCCGAGCGTGGCGTACTCGAAGGACTGGGGGAAGTGGCCGAGGGTCAGCCCGTGCGCGGCGAGCAGCCGCTCGGCGTCGGGGGCGCGCACGCCCGGCTCGAACTCGGCGGTCATCGACTCGGCGTCCACCGAGCGCAGCCGGTCGAGCCGCGCCAGGTCGAGCGCGATCACGCCGGCGAAGCCGTCGCGGGCGCTCGCGGCGAGCCCGCCCACCACAGAGGTGCCGCCGCCGAAGGGCACGACCGCGACGCGCTCGCGGGCGCAGAGGGCGAGCAGGGCGGCGACCTCCTCGTGCGAGCCGGGCAGCACCACGGCGTCGGGCGCGTCGGAGCCGTCGCCGGCCCGGATGCGCAGCAGGTCGGGCGTGGACTTGCCGCGTGTGTGGCGGACCCGCTCCTCGTGCCCGGTCCGTACGTGCTCCGCCCCGACGACCCCGGCCAGCGCCTCCAGCTGGGCCGGGGTGAGGGCGACCGGCGGCAGGCGTACCGACTCCAGGGCGGCGGCCGGCGCGTCGGGGGCCCGCACGCCCAGGAGGTCGCGCAGCAGCCCGCGTACCTGTTCGGGCAGCTCGCGGGCCTTGGCGGGGTCGCCCCAGCCGCACCACAGCATCGGTTCTCGGGTCATGCGTACACTGTGACACATGACGGCTATTCGTCACAATGACGGCGTTCTGGACGCGGCCCGCGACTGTGTGCTGGCCTACGGAGTCCGCAGGACGACGCTCACGGACGTGGCGCGGCGGGCCGGCGTGTCCCGGATGACGCTCTACCGCCGCTGGCCCGACGTGCGCACCCTGGTCGCCGACCTCATGACGCGGGAGTGGGTGCGGGTGCTGTCCGGGCTCGACCTCGGCGACCCGGTCCCGGCGGTCGTCGCGGGCGTACGGAGCCTGCGCGCCCACCCCCTCTGGCGCAAGATCGTCGAGGCGGACCCCGACCTGCTGCTCCCCTACCTGCTCGACCGGCGCGGCGCCACCCACGAGGCCGTGCTGGAGCTGCTGGAGCCCGCCGTCGGCGACCCGGCCAGGGCGCGGGCCGTGCTGCTGGTGGCCCAGTCGTTCCTGCTGTCGGCGCCCACCATGCTCGACCCCGTCACCATGGACGAGCTCGACGCCGAGCTCGCCGCCCTGCTGGAGGCCTATCTTGGACAGTTCGCTCAACGCCGCCCGCCGCGCCCGTGAGCTGCGCAGGGTCGCCGAGGAACGGCTCGACGTGCTGGTGGTCGGGCTGGGCGCGACCGGCGCGGGAGCCGCGCTGGACGCCGCCGCGCGCGGCCTGCGCGTGGCCGCGATCGACGCGCACGACCTGGCGTTCGGCACCTCACGGTGGAGCTCCAAGTTGATCCACGGCGGGCTGCGCTACCTGGCGAAGGGCCAGGTGGGCGTGGCGCACGAGAGCGCCGTCGAGCGCGGGATCCTGCTGCGCAGGACGGCTCCGCACCTGGTCAGGGCGCATCCGTACGCGCTGCCGCTGACCCCCGCCGTGTCACGGAAGCAGGCCGCGCTGGTGATGTCCGGCTACCGGCTCGGCGACGCGCTGCGGGCCGCCGCCCGCACCCCGCGCCGCCTGCTGCCCGGCCCGTCCCGGCTGGACGCGGCGCGGGCCCACACGCTCGTCCCTGTCGCCCCCGCGGGGAGCCTGCGGGGCGCGCTGCTGTCCTGGGACGGCCGGCTGCTCGACGACGCCCGCCTGGTGGTCGCGATCGCGAGGACCGCCGCCGCGCGCGGAGCCCGCGTGCTGACCCGCTGCCGTGCCCTGCACCTCACCGGCTCGGCCGGTGCGATGACCGTCGCCGTGCGCGACGAGCTGACCGGCGAGGAGTTCGAGCTCCGCGCCCGCACGGTGATCAACGCCACCGGCGTGTGGGCCGGGACCCTGGACCCCCGCGTACGGCTGCGCCCGTCCCGTGGCACGCACCTCGTGCTGCGGCCGGGGACGCTGCCCGGCCTGATCGCCGGCGTGCATCTGCCCCTTCCGGGCGAGACCAACCGGTTCGCCCTGGTGCTCCCCCAGCACGACGGCCGCGTGTACGTCGGCCTCACCGACGAGCCCGTGGACGGGCCGGTGCCCGACGTGCCCGAGGCCCCCGAGGAGGACGTCACAGCGCTCCTGGAGGTGCTGAACGGGGTTCTCGGGACTCGGGTGGCCAGAGAGGCGGTCGCGGGCGCGTACGCGGGCCTGAGGCCGCTCCTGGCGGCCGGCGGAGCCGGGGACGACGCGGCGGACGGGCGCACGGCCGACCTCTCCCGGCGGCACGCGGTGCTGTCGGAAGGCGGCCTCGTCACCGTCGTCGGCGGAAAACTCACCACATACCGCCGCATGGCGGAGGACGCGGTTGATCGTGCGGTTACGTGCGGAAACCTGCGGGCAGGACGGAGCAGCACCCGGCGCATCCCGCTCGTGGGCGCGCAGCCCCTCGCGGCCGACGGCGTCCCCGCCCGGCTGATCGAGCGCTACGGCGGCGAGGCGGCCGCCGTCCACGAGCTCGTACGGGCGCACCCGGAGGAGGTCGGCCTCGGCATCACCGTGGGCGAGCTCCTGTGGTCCGTCCGGCACGAGGGCGCGCTCGACGCGAGCGACCTGCTGGATCGCCGGACCAGGATCGGCCTGGTCAAAGAGGACAGGGAGCGCGCTCTGCCCGCGACACGTGACGTGCTGGCGCGAATCCCCCACCTCTGATGTCGCCGATCCGTTAGGTTAGTCTTACCTAATTCACAGGCGAACGAGGAGGACCGGCGTTGGGGAAGGGCTGCGACCATCCGCTCGGGTGCCACAGCGGGGAGGTGCCGACTCTCGCCAGCGCCACCGTGGGCGCCCGGCTGTGGCTGCTCGTCGAGTATCCCGGCCCCTGGCCCTCCCACCTGGAAAGCTTCGAACTTCCTGAAGAAATCTCAGAACTGGTCCGCAGGGCGCTCGAACGCGGTATCAGGCCCCAGCTGATCCGCCGTCCAGGCCGCCGGACCCGCCCGCGGGAGCAGGGGATCCGTGTGCTACTCGCGTACGCGGCAGGAGAGCGTCCCTGGCTCGCGAGCGGCATCGTCGCAGGTCCCGAAGATCTTGACCTGGACGCGCTGGTGGCCGGAGTGGTCCCAGGGTCCTGCATACTGGAAGACGAGCCGGTATTTCTGGTCTGCACGCACGCCAAGCGCAATGTGTGCTGCGCCCGCATTGGACTACCCCTCGCTCGGTCCCTGGCCGAAAACCTGCCGGACAGAGTATGGGAAACGTCACACGTTGGCGGCGATCGCTACGCCGCCAACCTCGTGTGCTTGCCACACGGAATTTTCTACGGCAGCATGTCTCAGGCTGCTGCACTGGCAGCGGCTAACGCGTACCGGTCGGGCGAGGTCATCCTCGACCGCTACCGGGGACGCGCAGGCATCCCTGAGCCATTGCAAGCCGTCGAGCACTTCGCCCGAGCCCATACGGGAGAGTGCTCCGTCGGCGCGGTGGCCGTGGAATCCTCCAGGACGGACGGCGACGTCACCGAAGCCATCGTGCGGGTGCGCACGAAGCGGCACGGCGACGTACGGTTCCAGGTTGTGGTTGAGCCATCGGCGTTCACGACGCCGTGTGGTACGGCTTGCGCCGAGACGATCATGACCTACCGGCTGGTTTCGCTGGACAGGCTCACGCCTGTGCGGTACGCCACGCCCGCCCTCGCCTGATCAGGGAACATCACGGCTCCTCCTTGCGTTGGAACAGTGACGCCAAAAGCGTCCAATGCGGCTCAATTACCGAAATACCTCTCACGAAGGTGGTTTTCTCATGTCTCAGGTACGTCGGCAGCTCGCCCGCCCGCGCCCCAGCTGGGGTTGGCAGGATGATGCCGCGTGCCGGGGTGAGGACCTCGTGCTCTTCTTCGGCCCCGACGGAGAGCGGCAGCCCGAGCGTGACGTACGTGAGCGGAAGGCCAAGGCGATCTGCGCCCAGTGCCCCGTCCGCAACGAGTGCCTTGACTACGCGCTGTCCCGGCCGGAGAAGTACGGCACGTGGGGCGGTCTCAACGAGGACGAGCGCGCCAGCGAGCGTCGCCGTCGCATGCGCCGCGCGGCCAGCGCCGGCATCTCCGCGGCCTGACACCTCACCCGGCAGCAACGCCATCATCGCGTGATCACGCAGTTGTTCCGATGAACCGGAGCCTGGCGTCCCACGACCAGGCTCTGGCGAACCCGGTCGGGACAACTGCCTGATCAGGCGCACACGAACCACGAGGAACCCGACGCACGGCGGCCCCCACTAGCCGCCGGGCGATCGGGTTCCTCTCGTTTTCCGCCTTCGACGAAGGTGACCCCTGATCGGGGGGCACCGGCCGCGCGCGTTAGAGTGCCCGGCATGGCACGGACGAAGCGGACTCCGGTGACGGCCGACGACCTGCTGCGGGTCGTCCACCTGGCCGTCGACCTGCTCGCCGGCGCGCCCGCGGGCGCGTGGGAGCGCAGGGCGGGCTCGCTGGAGTGGACGTGCCGCGAGACCGCCGACCACCTGGCCGACGACCTGTTCGCCTACGCGGCGCAGCTCGGCCCGCGACGTCCGCCGCTGGATGGCTATGTCCCCTTCGCGGTGAACGCCCGCCGGGAGGGCGCGCCCGTGGAGACCATCCGCACGCAGCCCGAGGCCGGGCCGGAAGGGCTGCTGCAGGTGGTGGAGGCGTGCGGCGCGCTGCTGGCCGCGATGGTGCGCACCGCGCCGCCGGACGTGCTCGCCCATCACGGGTTCGGTGACGCCGATCCCGAGGGCTTCGCCGCGATGGGGCTCGTGGAGACGCTCGTGCACACGTACGACCTGGCCGAGGGGCTCGGCCTGACGTGGGAACCACCCGCGGAGGTGTGCGCGCGGGTGCTCGCCCGGCTCTTCCCCGACGCCCCCGAGGACGTCGAGCCGTGGCCGGCACTGCTGTGGGCGACGGGACGCGCCGAGCTCCCGGGGCGCCCGCGCCGCACGGAATGGCGCTGGTACAGCGCGCCCCGGGACTGACCGGCGGCCCCGGCCTCACACGATGAGCCCGGCCTCACACGATGAGGTCGTCGAACTCCCCGTCCTTGGCCCCGAGCACGAACGCGGCGATCTCCGCGGGGGTGTAGACCAGGGCCGGCCCTTCGGGGAAGCGCGAGTTGCGCATGGCGATCTCCCCGTTGGGCAGGGTCGCCACCTCGACGCAGTTGCCGTTGGGGTTGCTCCGCTTGCTCTTGCGCCAGACGACGGGAAGGCGGCCGGCGGGGGTTCCGTTCCGGAACTCGTGCATGGGGGCGGCTCCTCGCGATCTTACGGATGCACGTGCATCCGCGTTTGCGAAAGGACAATACGGCAGCACGAAGACCTCCATATACCGGACGACCAAAAATCCGGTATGGAGTGGATCACAGGGATATCAGCAGGTCATGAAATGAGACGTTCCAGGAAGCGGCGCGTCTCCCTGGGCGTCTCCGCCTGGACGCTGAGCCGGTCCATGACCTCCATGTAGTGGTCGGAGTCGGCAGGTTTGTCCAGATAGAGGGCGCTGGTGAGCTGTTCCATGTAGACCACGTCGGGCAGCTCGCGCTCCGGGAAGCGCAGGATGCTGAACGGCCCGCCCGCCGCCGCGTGCCCGCCCCGGTCGAACGGCATGACCTGGACGGTGATGTTGCGCTCGGCCGTGACGTCCAGCAGGTGCGCGATCTGGGCCCGCATGATGTCGGGCCCGCCGAGCGTGCGCCGCACCACCGCCTCGTCGATGACGGCCCACAGGGTGAGGCCGCTCTCCAGCCGCCGCTGCCGCATGGTGCGCAGCGCGACCCGGCGGTCCAGCTCGGACCTCGTCGCCTTCTCGTGGGCGAGCTCGATGACCGCCCGCGCGTAGCCGGCCGTCTGCAGCAGTCCGGGGACGAACTGGTTCTCGTAGGTGCGGATGCTCGACGCGGCGCCCTCCAGGCCGATGTAGACCTCGAACCACGTGGGCAGCACGTCGCCGTACTTGTGCCACCAGCCCGGGGCGTTGGCCTGCTTGGCCAGGTCGAGGAGCTGCTGGCGCTCGCCGGGGTCGGTGACGCCGTACAGGGTGAGCAGGTCGGCCACGTCACGCTGCTTGAAGCTCACCTGACCGAGCTCCAGCCGGCTGATCTTGGCGTGAGAAGCGCGAATCGAGTATCCGGCGTCCTCCCGCGAGATACCCTTCTCCGTACGGAGCCGGCGAAGCTGGGTTCCGAGGAGGATCCGCAGCACCGTCGGGCTCCCCGGCGCATAGCTGAGAAGCTTCCCCTCCGCGCTCTCTGCGCTCACCGTACCGCTCCTAGATCATCTGCACGTGCAGATGCGATTCGCATCCGTAAACTACGAAAAGTCTTGCATTGGTAAGCGCTCCCCGTAAAGATGGGCATTGGATCACCAGACCGCGCTTCGGGGGCCAGAATGACGACTTTCGACGCTCGGCCGCAAGCCGCCATCGGTTCCCGGCCTCCTGGCTGGCTGTTCTCCATCTTGGTGGACGGCCTCGCCGGTGAGTGTGACGCCGTCTTCCCCTTTCAGGAACGGACGGCGCTGGAGCCCGCCTGCGTCGCCACCGCCCGCCGCTTCGTGGACCGGACGCTGGGCACGTGGGGCGTCGGCGACATCGCCTTCGAGTGCCAGCTCGTGGTCTCCGAGCTCGTGACCAACGCGATCCGGCACGGCGGCGGCGCCGCCCAGCTCCGGCTGCTGACCCACGGCCCCGAGCTCGCCTGCGTCGTGACCGACCACAGCCGCACCGTGCCGGTGGCCGCCACGCCCGACGTGTTCTCCGAGTACGGGCGGGGCCTGCGGCTGGTCGACGCCCTCTGCAGCGGCTGGGGCTGGCTCACGACCGGCGCCAGCCGCAAGTGCGTCTGGGCCGTGCTCGCCAACTGAGCGAAGGCTCTGCTCAGACCTGTCCCAGCAGGTCCAGCACGTCGGCGTCGCTGAGCTGCTCGAAGTGCACGTACCACTGGCCGACCGCGCGGAAGTCCACCGGCGTGAGCAGCACCACCACCTCGTCGGCCTCGTGGCGCAGCGACTCCACCGTGCCGAGCGCCCCCACCGGCACCGCCAGCGTCACCCTCGCGGGCCCGGCCGCGGCCACCGCCCGCAGCGCCGCCCGCGCCGTGCCGCCCGTGGCCAGGCCGTCGTCCACGACGATCACCTCGCGGCCCGCCAGCGCGGGCAGCGGCCGGTCGCCCCGGTAGACGCGCACCCGGCGGGCCAGCTCGCGCCGCTCCTGCTCCACCACGTCCGCGACCGACTCCGGCGTCATGCCGAGGCGGCGCAGCAAGGTCCGGTCGAACACCGGCTCGCCGCCCTCGGCGACGGCGCCGACGCCCAGCTCGGGCTGCCGCGGATAGCCGATCTTCCTGGTCACGAGCACGTCCAGGGGCACGCCGAGCCGGCGCGCGATGGGCGCCGCCACCGCCACGCCGCCGCGCGGCAGCGCCAGCACCACGGGATCGTGGACGTCCAGCAGCCGCTCGGCCAGGCGCCTGCCGGCCTCGGCCCGGTCCGCGAAGAGCTCCATGCTCTCTGCCTACCCACCAGCCCCCGTCCCTCGCCCCTCCGGCCCTGGTCAGGGCCGGAGGGCGACGGGGCGTGCGGCCTCAGGGCCGGTTACGGCCCGAGCGGCGCATCTCCTTCGTGATGATCTTCCACTTGTTCTGCTGCTCCTTGCGCAACCGCGCGTCCGTCCTGGACGCCATCCAGGCCGCCTCCCGCTGCAGCTTGCGCCAGCTCTCCAGACGCCGCTCCGGCAGCTCGCCGCGCTCCAGGGCGGCCACCACCGCGCAGCCCGGCTCGCCGTCGTGCCCGCAGTCGCCGAACCTGCACCGCTCCGCCAGCTCCTCGATGTCGGAGAAGACGAGGTCGACGCCCTGGTTCATGTCGTACAGGCCGATCCTGCGGATGCCCGGCGTGTCGATGACGATGCCGCCGCCGGTCAGCGGGATCAGCTCCCGGTGCACGGTGGTGTGCCGACCGCGGCCGTCGGCGGCGCGTACCTGCTGGGTCTCCATGACCTCCGCGCCGGCCAGCGCGTTGACCAGGGTGGACTTGCCTGCCCCGGACGGGCCGAGGATGACCGCCGTGCGGGAGCCGCCGAGGTAGGAGCCGACCAGCTCGACCCCCTCGCCGCGCAGCGACGAGACGGCGTGCACGTCCACGCCGGGCGCGGCCGTGCGGACGTCGGCGAGCAGGTCGTCGAGGCCGTCGTCGAACAGGTCGGACTTGGTGACGAGCACGACCGGCGTGCCGCCGGACTCCCAGGCGAGCGCGACCAGCCGCTCGATGCGGCCGAGGTCGGCGAAGTCGGTGGAGTGCATGGACGGCTCGGCGACGAAGACCACGTCCACGTTGGCGGCGAGCACCTGGCCCTGGCCGTCGCCGGACAGGCCGCCGACCGAGTCGCGGCTCACGCCGCCACGGACGAACGCGGTGCTGCGCGGCAGCACCGCGTCGAGCTCGTAGCGGCCCTCGGGCAGCAGCCGCAGCGCCGCCCAGTCGCCGACGCAGGGCAGCGCGACCGGGTCGGCGGCCGAGGCCCGGCGTACGGGCGCGGAGTAGCGGACGTGGTGCTGGCCGTCGGCAGCGATCACCTCGGCGGCGCCGCGGTCGACCCGGGCCACGCGGGCGGGAACGGTGCCGTCGGGCAGCTCGGCGGCACGCGAGTCGGTCCAGCCGAGCAGGGAAAGGTCAAAAGAAGACACTGGAGTGGAAACCTTTGATCGAGAAGGAAGAGAAGAGCCGGGGCGGCGTCTAGCCGCGCGCCCGGAGGTGGACTGACGGAACGCGGAACAGGACGACCCGCATGGTCCTCACCTCCTCGATCGTTGGAACGGGACGACTCTACGCATCCCCCTTCCGGTAGGCAAACCTTTTTGGTCTGGCGTGTCGTTGAACCGCCCCAGGCCGGCTCCCCGTACCTCCTCGCGACGGACACGAGAAAGGGGAGCACATGCGAACGAGCACGTACCCCCCGCCCTCGGCCGACGGAGCCACCGCGCAGGGCAAGCCGCGCGCACACCACTGGATGCGGCGCGTGCGACCGGAGCACGAGGTGCCCGACGACGAGGTGGCCGTGTCCGCGCTCTACCGGGAGTATCACGGCCCGCTGATGGGCTTCGTGATCCGGCTGACGGCGGGCGATCGGCAATGGGCGGAGGACGTGGTGCAGGAAACCATGATCCGGGCCTGGCGCAGCGCCGAGCGGCTCGACCCCGACGCGGTCTCGCTGATGCCCTGGCTCGCCACGGTGGCCAGGCGGATCGTGATCGACGACCGGCGCCGCAGGGACGCGCGCCCGCGGGAGTCGGGCGACGGGCCGCTGGAGAGCATGCCCGTGCCGGACGAGATGGAGGGACTGCTGCACCAGGTGGTCGTGACAGAGGCGCTGAAGGCGCTGTCCCCGGCCCACCGCGAGATCCTCAACGAGACGATCCTGCGGGACCGGTCGGTGAACGACGCCGCCGCGGCGCTCGGCATCCCGGTGGGCACGGTCAAGTCCCGCGTGTACTACGCCGTGCGCGCGCTGCGGATCGCGCTGGAGGAGAGGGGGGTGACGGCATGACGGCGGGAGTCGAGCACACGGACGTGGGCGCGTACGCGCTCGGCCTGCTCGAAGAGGAGGACAAAGCGGCGTTCGAGACCCATCTGCTGCACTGCGGCGGCTGCCGGGCCGAGCTCTCCGACCTGGCGGGGGTCGCCGGCGCGCTGGACGGCCTCGCTCCCGTGCGGGACCTGTTCCCGCCCGGCGACGACTCCGCGCCCGGCCCGGCCATCGACCTGATGCGCCGCAAACGGGCCGCCGACCGGCGGACCCGCAGGGGGACGTTCATCATCGGGATGGCCGCCGCGGTCACGCTGGTGGCCGGCGGGCTGACCGTCGGCACGCAGCTCGCCGGGGGCAGCACCGCCCAGCTCGCGCGGGACCACTCGGGTCACGCGAGCCACATGGGGCCGGCCGAGCAGTTCTACGCCGACGGGCGGCCCATCGAGGGCAAGGGCGTGGACGGCGTCACCGGCGGGCTCGTGGTGGAGTCCAAGGGCTGGGGCACGCACGCCGCGCTCAGGCTGGCCGGCGTCAAAGGGCCGCTCCAGTGCGAGCTGGTCTCGGTCGGCCGGGCGGGCGAGCGGCGGGTGATGACCGGCTGGGCCGTGCCCACCGCCGGGTACGGCGTGCCGGGCTCGCCCGATCCGCTCTACATGCACGGCGGCAGCGCCACGCCGCTGAAGGAGATCGACCACTTCGAGGTGGTGACCTCGACGGGCAAGCGGCTGCTGACCGTCCGGGTCTGAACGCGGGGGTTGTCCATGTCGGTACGAAGATCAGCCGTTTCCTGCCTGATGCTGGCCGCCGCGCTGCTGGCCGCGCCCGCGCCCGCCTCGGCGGACGACGGCCCGGTCTACCTCGCGGCGGGGCTGCGGGGCGCGAACGAGACGGGCCTCCCCGGCGACCCCGACGGGCAGGCCACGGTGGTGCTGCGGATCAGCGGGGACGAGATCGCCTTCGCCGCCCGCTGGGAGCGGCTGGACACACCGGTGGACGTCCGGGTGGCCGCGGGCGGGAAGGGCGTGCCCGGCGAGGAGCGGCTGCGGCTGCTGACCGGGCCGCTGCCCGCGTCCGTACGCGGCGTGACCGGCACGGTCCGGGCCGCCCCCGACCTGGTGGCCGCGCTGCTCGCCGACCCGGCCGCCTTCCACGCCGGCGTCCGCGACGCCCGGGGCTCGGTCCGCGGCCGCCTGCACCGCCTGTCGCGCCCCGTCGACCTGAACGGCGTGCTCAACGGCCCCGACCAGGCCACCCTCGCCGCGGCGACGACCCCGCAGGGACGGGCGACCTGGTGGCTGCGGCCCTCGGGCGCGGCCCTCGCGTACGCCGCGTCCTGGTCCGGCGCCCCCACGCCGGTGACCGGCGGTCTGGTGGCGCGCGAGGGCGTCACCAGACCGGCCTCGGTGAGCCTGTTCGCGGGCGCCCTGCCGCAGAACGTGACCGGCGTCTCGGGGGTGACGCCGGTCCCGCCCGAGGTCCTGCGGCGGATCGCCGCCGCCCCCGCCCGCTGGGACGCGGTGCTGCGGACGCCGGGTCCGCCGGTGCGCGCGCGGCTCGGCGGCGGGCCGGTCACGCACCCGCGCGCCCTCACGGCGCCGGTGCTGCGCGGCGAGCAGATCTACACCTGCGCGCGGCAGCCGTCGGGCGCGTACGCCTTCGCCCAGCTCGGCGTGGCGGCCACGCTGCGCCGAGGCATCGAGCACACGTACGTGACCCCGGGCAGCGGCCCGCCGCAGTGGGTCGCGCCCGACGGCAGCGCGGTGCGCGGCTCGGTCGTCACCCGGACGCCGAACGGCGACGGCGTGATCCCCGAGCTCGTGCTGGACGCCGCCCAGGCGGGCGCGGCCGACGGCCTGCTCGCGCGGGTCGCGCAGATCCTGCGGGTCAACACCACGGGCGGCACGGCCCCGGCGGGGCCCTGCGAGCCCGGGACGGAGGCCAGGGCGCCGTACGGCGCCGACTACGTCTTCCTGAGCTGAGGCCCGGCGGGAGGCGACTCGGTCCCGTCCCCCGCCGGCCGTCCCCGGCCGTGCGGCGCTCCCCGGAGCACCGCGCGGCCACCGCGAGCGGGGCGATCCGGCCTGCTCCGCTCGCGCCGGGCGCCCCGCCGCACACGGAGCCCGTGCGGCGGGGCGTTCGCGCGCTCTTGGCCTACAGGCCGGGGGCCGGGAACTGCGAGGTGAGCTCGCTGACCTCGCGGTGGACGCGGGCGATGACGTCCTCGGCGTCGCCCTTGGCGAGGGCGGTGACGACCTCGTCGATCCAGGCGCCGATCTGCCGCATCTCGGCCTCGCCCATGCCGCGCGAGGTGACCGAAGGCGTGCCGATGCGGATGCCCGACGGGTCGAACGGCTTGCGCGGGTCGAACGGCACCGTGTTGTAGTTGGTCTCCAGCCCGGCCCGGTCGAGCGCCTGGGCGGCCGGCTTGCCGCCGATGCCCTTGGGCGTGAGGTCGAGCAGGATGAGGTGGTTGTCGGTGCCGCCGGAGACGAGGTCGAACCCGCGGCTCGCCAGCTCCTCGGCCAGCGCCTTGGCGTTGGCGACGATCTGGTGGGCGTAGTCGCGGAAGGCCGGCTGGGCGGCCTCGTGCAGCGCGACGGCGATGGCGGCGGTGGTGTGGTTGTGCGGGCCGCCCTGGAGGCCGGGGAAGACGGCCTTGTTGAGCGCCGTGGCGTGCTCGTCGCTGGTCGCCATGAGCATGGCGCCGCGCGGGCCGCGCAGCGTCTTGTGGGTGGTGGTGGAGATCACGTCGGCGTGGCCCACCGGGGAGGGGTGGGCGCCGCCCGCGACGAGGCCGGCGATGTGCGCGATGTCGGCCGCCAGCACGGCACCGACCTCGCGGGCGATGGCCGCGAAGCCCTCGAAGTCGATGGTGCGCGGGATGGCGGTGCCGCCGCAGAAGATGACCTTGGGCCGGTGCTCCAGGGCGAGCTCGCGGACCTCGTCGAGGTCGACGCGGCCGGTGTCCTTGCGCACGCCGTAGCGGACGGAGTTGAACCACTTGCCGGTGGCCGAGACCGACCAGCCGTGGGTGAGGTGGCCGCCGAAGGGCAGGCCCATGCCCATCACGGTGTCGCCCGGCTGCAGGAACGCCAGGTAGATGGCGAGGTTGGCGGGCGAGCCCGAGTAGGGCTGGACGTTGGCGTGGTTGACCCCGAACAGCGACTTGGCACGCTCGATGGCCAGCGTCTCGATCTGGTCGATGACCTGCTGACCCTCGTAGTAGCGCTTGCCGGCGTAGCCCTCGGAGTATTTGTTGGTCAGGACGGTGCCGGTGGCCTCCAGCACGGCCTTGGAGACGTAGTTCTCCGAGGCGATCAGCTTGACCGTGTCGGCCTGGCGGCGCTCCTCGGCCTTGATGAGGTCGGCGATCTGCGGGTCGACGCTAGCGAGAGAACCCATGACTCCCCTGTCATCGTTGACGACTGCGAAGACCCAGGCGCCCGGCCTCCGCTCCTTTCGCTCCCTGGTGGTCGATCCCACCCAATGCGCCAGTCGCGTCTCGCTGTAGACGATAGCGGATGCGGCGGTGGGCTTTCCCCGCTCCGATCAGCGCATCCGCCCCGCTCGTACGGTCAGGCCGGGGTGATCGGCACGTCGCGCAGGACGCCGAGCACCCTGAGGTCGACGTCGACCGTCTCCACGTCCTGGGGGACGTTCTCGAAGATCGCGTACATGCGCATCTGATCGCCGCCGCCGAACGGCGCGGCGGCCATGTCGGTGCACTGGCAGGAGCCGTTCTTGACGGCGGGGCGGATCGGTTCCGCGACGCCGGGCGGGATGAGGTTGACCGCCGAGACGGAGAAGTCGAGCGCGCCGTTGCCGAACTGGTTGTAGAGGGGCGCGTTGCCGTTGCCGACGTTGGTGACCGTCCACTGCAGGCGGACCGTGCCGCCCTTCCGGGTCAGCGCGTCGATCCGGACGCTGAGCCTGCTGCCCGCGGCGTCGAGGGTGGCCGCGACGGTGGGCTCGCCGGACCCGCCTCCCCGCGCCTCCCAGGGGCGGAGCACCGCGAGCGTGGCGGCCACGCCGAGCGCGGCGGCGGCGAGGCCGACCAGGACGGTCGGCAGCAGGCGCCGCCCGGCCGGAGGGGGTGGCGGGTCCTGCCGGGTGGGCGGGGCGACGACGGGCGTCCAGGTCTCGGAGACCGCCCTGGTGGCGGCGTCCACCGGCACCGCGGAGCGCCCCATGAGCAGGTCCATGAGCTGCTGGGCGCTCGGCCGCCTGGCCGGGTCCTTGTCCAGCGCCCGCTCCACGAGCGGCCGGACGCGCTCGTCCAGCCCGTCGAGCGCGGGGGCGTGGTGGATCACCCGGTAGACGACCTCCGCCACCCCGCCGGTGCCGAACGGCGGCCGGCCGGTGCCCGCGTACGCGACCAGCGAGCCCCAGGAGAAGACGTCGCTCGCGGGGGTGGCCTGCTCGCCTCTCGCCTGCTCGGGCGACATGTACGCGGGCGTCCCCATCCCCTGGGCCAGGGTCGCGGGCGCGTGCCCGGAGGTGTCGGCGAGCTGGGCGATGCCGAAGTCGATGACCCGGGGCCCGACCGGGCTGAGCAGCACGTTCGACGGCTTGAGATCGCGGTGCACGACGCCCGCCTGGTGGATGGCGGTGAGCGCGGTGGCCACGCCGATGGCGAGCGCCTCCAGGTTCGCGCCGGTCAGCGGCGCCTGGCGGACCACGGAGGCGAGGTCGGGGCCCTCGACGTACTCGGTGGCGAGGTAGGCGACGCCGCCGTCGAACCCGGCGTCCAGCACGGGCGCGGTGCAGAACCTGGCGACCCTCCTCGCCGCCTCGGCCTCCTTGCCGAACCTGCGGCGGAACTCCTCGCGGGCGGCCAGCTCGGGCCGCATGGTCTTGAGCGCGACGCGCCGCCCGGACGCGTCCTCCGCCAGGTGCACCACGCCCATGCCGCCCTCGCCCAGCTTGCTGAGCACGCGGAAGGGCCCGACCTGCTGCCGCATGACGTCCATCGGGGGGATTATCGCGAAGATCCCCGCTATTTGGTACGGCTTTCTCCCGGCCACAGCCGATCGACCTCGGCGTTGAGAATCGCCCCGATGAGCACGGCGAGGGCCGTGATGTAGAGCCACAGCAGCACCGCGATGGGGGCGGCCAGGGAGCCGTACACGGAGACGGGCGAGAACCAGGCGGCCAGCACGGCGCGCAGCACGGCGGCGCAGACGATCCAGAGGAACAGGGCGAGGATCGCGCCGGGCAGCTCGCGGAACCACCGGGTGCGCACCGGGACGCTGACGTGGTAGAGGACGGTCAGGAAGAGCACCGACCCGATGGTGACGACGGGCCAGTAGAGGATGTCGATCATGACGCCGTACTGCGCGGGGAGCGCGTCCTTGAGCAGCGTCGGGCCGACGACCAGGATCGGCATGATGATGATCGCGATGACCAGGCCCACGACGTAGAGGCCGAAGGACATGAGCCGGGTGCGGATGATGCCGCGCTCCTCGCCGAGGCCGTAGGCGACGGAGATGAGGTCCACGTAGACGTAGAGCGCCCGCGAGCCGGACCACAGCGACAGCAGGAAGCCCAGCGAGATGATGGACACCTTGCTCGCGTTGTCGCTGAGCACGTCGGTGATCAGCGGGTTGACGACCTTGGTGACGGCCTCCTGGGTGAACAGCAGGCCGGCCTGCTGGATCACCCAGGTCTTGACCTCGTCGACCACGCCGCCGCCCACCCAGGTGCCGATCTTGCCGAGCACCCCGATCAGGCCGAGCACGAACGGCGGCAGCGACAGCAACGCGAAGAACGCCGCCTCCCCCGCCAGCCCCGTCACCCGGTAGGCGACCCCGGCGTTGGTCGAGGCCCGGACGATCGCCCACGCGTGGGTGTCGAGCACCCAGCTCAGCCTGGCCCTGGCATGCCTGACCAACCCCTTTTTCGGCCGCTTCTTCAGCCGGGGAGGCGCATCGGTGGACGTCATGGCACCCAACGTTCGCAGTGGTTCTTCGGGACAGCTTACGTCCCTGGCCCCTGCCCTAGTCGAGGTCCACGATGCGGGCTCCCAGCGGAAGGAGGGAGACGGGCACCAGCTTGAGGTTCGCCACGCCCATCGGGATGCCGATGATGGAGAGGAACAGCGGGATCGAGGTGACGACGTGCCCGATGGCGAGCCAGACGCCGGCCACCACGAACCAGATGATGTTGCCGATCAACGAGAACACCCCGGCGTCCGGATCGCGCACGACGGTGCGGCCGAACGGCCAGAGCGCGTACGCCGCGATCCGGAACGAGGCGATGCCGAACGGGATGGTGACGATCAGGATGCAGCAGATGATCCCCGCCAGCGCGTAACCGATCGCCAGCCAGATCCCCGCGAACACCAGCCAGATGACGTTCAGCAGAGTGCGCATGACTTCAGCATGTCACCCGCCGGGCGGCCACCGGCATCGGGGAACCACCCTGATCGCACCCTGAGGAGCACCCCGTCACGAGGAGCGCGGCGGCCGTCCCTCCCCCGGCGGGCCCGCGAACGCCTGGGCGGTCTCCATCCAGGCCCGCGCCGGCTCGCCGACGACCTCCAGGCCGGTGTCCGAGAGGTGGATGCGCTGGGTGACGACGAGGCAGAAGTCGAGCATGGAGCCGCGTACGACGCTCGCGGCGTCCGCGGGGCCGGCCGTCCAGACGTCGCCGCCGGGCATGACGAGCTCCACGCGCACCGGCTCGGCCGGCTGGGGCAGGCCGCGCACCGCGAAGCCGTACGGGCGGGCGCGGTAGCCGATCGTGGCGACGTGCCTGAGCCGGTCCGTGGGCTCCCTGACGACGCCGAGCGCGTCGGCCACGTCCTGGCCGTGCGCCCAGGTCTCCATCAGGCGCGCGGTGACGAAGGAGGCGGCCGACATGGGAGGCCCGAACCAGGGCACCCGGTCGCGGGCGTCCAGCCCGGCGAAGACCTCCATGCTACGCCCGCGCGCGGCGCGGAACCACTCGCGCAGCTCGTCCGGCGGCATGCCGCGCGCCTGGCGGGCGAGGTCGTCCACGGAGGTGACGGCGGGCAGGCCGGCCGTGAAGCCGTCGGGGTCGGTGACGGCCCGGGTGGCGGCCTCGTCGAACCAGGCCAGATGGCTCACCTGGTCGCGGACGGCCCAGCCCGCGGCGGGCGTGGGCAGCTCCCAGTCGGCGTCCCGCAGCGGCTCCAGCAGCCGTTCCAGTGACGCGGTCTCGGCGCGCAGGTCGTCCAGCAACTCGGCCATGAGGTCCACGCGCGCCAGCCTAACCCGAACAACGTTCGGGGAGAATAATCGGAGGTGTGATCTGCGAGAGCTGCAAGGACAAGCGCCACGAGGACTGCCGCGGCGGCTCCTGGTGCGACTGCCAGCACCAGAGCCCCGAGCGGCCGGTGGAGTCCGAGCTCGACTGGCCGCGCCAGGGATAGCCCGGAGAACCGGCCCTCAACTCGGACAGTCCCACACTCTGGACCCGGTCTTGGACATCCCGGACCCCCAAGGTATCGTCGAAGGCATGCCAGCGGACCCCATGCTCGTCGGTCGACGCCACGTCGACCTCCAGCGTGTCCGCAGTGCCATCTGTTGCGACGCCCGCTAACTCCGCTTTTTCTCTGCCGCTGAGCGCGTCGCGACCCTCCTGGAACTCCCTGCCCCTCGATGACGAGGCCAGGTAGGGCCCTTGCGCGCGCCCATGAATCGAAGGACGCGCAATGAGCACCCCTGCCAGCCGCACACCCGCAAGCCGGCATCACAAGCGCCCGCGTGGCGAGGGCCAGTGGGCTCTCGGCTACCGGGAGCCGCTGAACAAGAACGAGGAGAACAAGAAGAACGACGACGGGCTCAACGTCCGCCAGCGCATCATCGACGTCTACTCCAAGCGCGGGTTCGACTCGATCGACCCGGCCGACCTGCGCGGCCGGATGCGCTGGTACGGCCTCTACACCCAGCGCAGGCCCGGCATCGACGGCGGCAAGACCGCGGTGCTGGAGCCGGAGGAGCTCGACGACCGCTACTTCATGCTGCGGGTGCGCATCGACGGCGGCCAGCTCGACCTGGCCCAGCTCCGCGCGATCGCCGACATCTCCAACGAGTACGGCCGCGGCACCGCCGACCTGACCGACCGCCAGAACATCCAGCTCCACTGGGTGGAGATCGAGTCGGTGCCGGACATCTGGGAGCGTCTGGAGGCCGTCGGCCTGTCGACGACGGAGGCGTGCGGTGACACGCCGCGCGTGATCCTGGGCTGCCCGCTGGCCGGCATCGACGTGGACGAGGTGCTGGACGCGAGCGAGCAGATCCGCGAGATCCAGGACCGGGTGGTCGGCAACCCCGCCTACTCGAACCTGCCGCGCAAGTTCAAGACCGCGCTGAGCGGCTGCCCGGCGCACTGCACGGTGCACGAGATCAACGACGTGGCCTTCGTCGGCGTCGTCAACGAGCACGGCGAGGCCGGCTACGACCTGTGGGTGGGCGGCGGCCTGTCCACCAACCCGATGCTCGGCAAGCGCCTCGGCGTGTTCGTCCGGCCCGAGCAGGCGGCCGACGTGCACGAGGGCGTGGTCGGCATCTTCCGCGACTACGGCTACCGCCGGCTGCGGCACCGGGCGCGGATCAAGTTCCTGGTCAACGACTGGGGCGTGGAGAAGTTCCGCGAGATCCTGGAGACCGAATACCTGAAGGCGCCGCTGCCCGACGGGCCCGCCCCCGAGCAGCCGCGCGGCAGCCGCCGCGACCACGTGGGCGTCTTCCCGCAGAAGGACGGCAACTTCTACGTCGGCTTCGCCCCCAAGGTGGGCCGGCTGGACGGCGACGCGCTGCACAAGATCGCCGACATCGCCGAGCGGCACGGCTCCTGCCGGGTGCGCACGACGGTCGAGCAGAAGATGGTCATCCTCGACGTCGCGCCGGACCAGGTCGACTCGATCGTGGCCGAGCTGGAGGCCAACGACCTTCAGGTGCGTCCCTCGACTTTCCGCCGCCAGACGATGGCGTGCACCGGCATCGAGTACTGCAAGCTGGCCATCGTCGAGACCAAGGCCACCGCGGCGCAGCTCATCGACGAGCTGGAGCGCCGGCTGCCCGAGTTCGCCGAGCCGCTGACCATCAACGTCAACGGCTGCCCCAACTCCTGCGCCCGCATCCAGGTCGCCGACATCGGGCTGAAGGGCCAGCTCGTCGTGGACGAGAACGGCGACCAGGTCGAGGGCTACCAGATCCACCTGGGCGGCTCGCTCGGCGTCAACGCCGGCTTCGGCCGCAAGGTGCGCGGGCTGAAGACCACCGCCAAGGCCCTGCCCGACTACGTCGAGCGGGTGGTGAAGAACTTCGACGCCCAGCGCAAGGAGGGCGAGTCGTTCGCCGACTGGGTGCAGCGGGCCGACGAGGCGGACCTGCGATGAGCGAGCGCGCGGTTCCCTTCCACTGCCCGTACTGCGGTGACGAGGACCTGGAGCCCTACGAGGGCGACGGCGGCTGGTACTGCCGGTCCTGCGCCCGCGCTTTCAAGCTGAAGTTCCTGGGGATCGGAGTGACGAGATGACGCTGGTGGACATCGAGGTCGGTTTAAGAGATCAGCGCGGCACGCTCGACCTGCAGGACATCGTCGAGTCCGCCGCCACGTTCCTGGAGGGCGCCACCGCCAGGGAGATCATCCGCTGGGCGGCCGCCACGTTCGGCGACCGGCTCTGCCTGACCTCCTCGATGAGCGACGCGCTGCTGATCGACCTGGTGAGCAGGGTGAAGCCGGGCGTGGACGTGCTGTTCATCGACACGGGCTACCACTTCGCCGAGACCGTCGGCACGCGGGACGCGGTGCGCCAGGTCTACGACGTCAACGTGATCGACGTGAAGCCGTCGCGCACGGTGGCCGAGCAGGACCGCGACCTCGGGCCGCGGCTGTTCGGGCGCAACCCCGACCTGTGCTGCTACCTGCGCAAGGTGGAGCCGCTGAACCGGGCGCTTGAGCCGTACCTCGCGTGGATCTCCGGCATCCGGCGGGACGAGTCGCCGGCCCGCAAGGACGCTCGGGTCGTCGAGTGGGACGCCAAGCGCCAGATGGTGAAGGTCAACCCGATCGCCGCCTGGACGCAGGAGGACGTCGACAACTACATCGCCGACAACGGGGTGCTCATCAACCCGTTGCACTACGACAACTACCCCTCGATCGGGTGCGCGCCCTGCACGCGGCAGGTCGCCGAGGGGGAGGATCCGCGCAGCGGGCGCTGGGCGGGCCTGGGGAAGGTCGAATGCGGCATTCACCTGTGATCCCCGGAAGGGGTCTCGTCCCGTTGGCAGGCGGGACGGCCCCCGGTCGCGTGCCACTGGTGGCGGTGGCGCACGGGTCGCGTGACCCGCGTGCCGCCGCCACCGTGGCCGCGCTGCTCGACCAGGTGCCGCTGGACGTGCGGGTGGCGTACCTCGACCACTGCGCGCCGACGCTCGGGCAGGCCCTGCACGGCCTGGAGGAGGCCGTGGTGCTGCCGCTGCTGCTCACCGAGGCCTACCACAGCCGGGTGGACCTGCCGGCGGCGCTGAACGAGGCGCGGGCGCACCAGCCCCGGCTGCGCGTCCACTACGGGACGACGCTCGGGCCGCACCCGCTGCTGCGGGCCGCGCTGGAGCGGCGGCTGGCCGAGGCGGGCGTGCGGCCCGGCGACCCGGACACCGCCGTGGTGCTGGTGTCGGCCGGGTCCAGCGACGCGCGCGCGAACGCGGTCGTCTCGCGCATGGCGCGCGAGTGGCGGCGCGGCGGATGGTGGACGGTCCGGGCCGCGTACGCCTCGGCCGCCGGGCCCACGCCCGCGCAGGCCGTGGCGGAGCTGGTGCGGGCGGGCGCGCCCCGCGTGGTGGTGGCGCCGTATCTGCTGGCGCCCGGCTACTTCGCCGACAAGGTGCGGCGGGAGGCGCTGGAGGCGGGCGCCACCGTGGTGGCCGACGTGCTCGGCGCCGCGCCCGAGCTGGTGGACGTGCTGCTGGAGCGGTACGAGGGCGCGCAGCGCGACCCGGTGTCCCTGGTCGGCTGACCCCCGCTCTTGGGGTGTGTCAGTAGCCGCGCCCCATGCCGTCACGCCCCATGCCGTCGTGCTCGCCGCCGAGCTGGCGGCGCAGCTCGCGGCCCTCGTGCCGGAGCTGGCGGCCGAGCTCGCGCCAGTCGTCGCCGTGCAGCTGCCGCCAGTGCTCGCGCCAGGCGGCGAACCCGCGCCGCAGCGGCTTGGCCCGCGAGTCGCCGACCACCTTGACGTCGCCCATCACGGCGTAGGCGTGCACCCGCACCACGGGGACGTTCATGCCGGGCGCGGCCTCCAGCACGTCGATCTTCTTGTCGCCCATGATCGCCATGCCGTCGAGGTCGACGTGGACGCCGTCAGGGACGATGATCTTCACGTCGCCCATGACGGAGACGGCCGTGATCTCGACCATGTCCGTGCGCACCTCGGCCTCGCGCAGGTCGAGCAGCACGTCGCCCATCACGGCGACCGCGCCGAGCTCCTGGTCGACGCGCCACGAGCCGCGCCGCTTGGTGTCGCCCATCACCCCGACGAACCACCGCCGCTTGCGCTCCGGCCGCCCGGACCCGGGCGAAGGCGCGGGCACGGCGCCGCCGGCCGGGAGGTCCTGGGTGAGCAGCGCGAGCTCGGCATGCGTGGTGGCGGAGTAGGCGGCATCCGTGCGGTCGGTCAGCTCGACCAGCGTGAGCCTGCCCTCCACCGAGGCGACGCGGAGTTGTTCGACGACGGCCTCGCGCTCGGCGTCGGACGCGCGGACCCCACCAGGATCGGTCATACTCGCAACATATCGCGTTTCGCCGGCGGCTGACTCCTCCCCCAGGAGGAGTTGCCGCCCGCCGAAGGATGCACGCCTCCGCGCCGGGGACCTGTCGCTGCTTGGCCCGGTGCGCGGCCTCACCAGGCTAGGGTCCGTGTCATGCATGAGGAACAGCTCTACCGCGCGGCGTTGAACGGCGAGACCGACACGGTGGCCAAGCTGCTCGCCGCCGGCGCCGACCCCAACAGGCCCAGCGAGGGCGAGGAGGAGGGCCTGCCGCTCTGCGCGGCCGCCGCATGGGACCGCGAGGAGGTCGCCGAGACGCTGCTCGCCGCCGGGGCCGAGGTGAACGGGCGGGAGGCCGGCGGCTGGACGGCGCTGCTCTGGGCGGCCGCCAACGGCCAGGCCGCCGTCGCCCGGCTGCTGGTCGAGGCGGGGGCCGACGTCGACGCGACCAACGACGACGGCGACACCCCGCTCACCCTGGCCGCCAGGCGCGGCGCGCTCGGCGTGACGCAGGTGCTGCTGGAGGCTGGCGCGGACGCCGGCAAGTACGACGGCGACGGCGACACGCCGCTGGACATCGCCGCCGACTGGGTGGGCGTGCACCTGGAGAGCGCGCTGCTCGACCAGATCGAGCAGGACGGCTGGGAGTACGTCGTGGCCCGCCAGTACGCCAAGGACGGCACCGAGCTGGTCACCGTGGCCGGCCGCTCCCCCGACGGCGAGCAGAGCGAGCAGGTCCAGGCGCAGCGCGGCCACGCCGCGATCGCGACCCTGCTGGAGGACGCCGCGGGCGTCGAGACGCCGGTCGAGCGGCTGGTGGCGCGGGCGCTGGCGCACCGCGACGTCGACGAGGACGCCGAGACCTGGTGGATCGTGGCCGACACGCTGGCCAAGCGGGCCGACGACGACACCTACGAGGCGCTGGCCCGGCTGTGCGTGAGCGAGGACGCGAGGGAGCGCGAGTTCGGCGTGGACGCGATCGCGCAGTTCGGCTTCGCCGACGGCGAGAAGCCCTACCTGGAGCGTACGCTGCCGCTGCTGCTCAAGATGGTCACCACGGAGGGCAACGGGCAGGTGCTGCGCTCGGTGCTGGCCGCGCTCGGCCACCAGGGCGACCCGCGGGCGCTGCCCGCGGTGCTCGACATCATCGGCCGCCCGGAGCACAAGCGCACGATGACCGACCCGATCGCGCTGGCCGACGTGCTGCCCCCGGACCACGAGGAGGGGCTGGCCCTGCTGATCGAGATGAGCGAGGACGACGACGCCGAGGTGCGCGACTGGGCGACGTCCGGGCTGGCCGGGCTCGACGCCGACACGCCGCGCATCCGCGAGGCGCTGGCGGCCCGGCTGGGCGACGCCGACCTGCGTACGGTGGCCGAGGCCACGCGCGGGCTCGCCGTGCGCGGCGACGACCGCGCCGCCCAGGGCACCGCGCGGGTGCTCGCCGAGAGCGACGACGAGTACGCGCGCGACCTCGTCACCCAGCCCCTGGCCTGACCGGCGCCGCCGGAGACGGTCACGGGACGCCGCCGCCGTTGAGCACGCGCACCACCCAGTCGAGGGTGCCCGTGCTCAGCGCCTCCTCCGCCAGCCGCTTGCCGGTGGTGGTCGTGATCGCGGCCAGCGAGCTGTCGATCCACCCTTGCGTGTTGTGGTTGCCCTGCTCGCGGTACTCGACGGCCTGGAGGAGGCATTCCAGCTTGTCGGCGTCGCGCGCGCAGACGGCCTCGATGCTGGTCTTCTCCTCGTACTCGGCGACCGCGTCGCGCACCATGTCGGCCACCGGCCCGGCGACGTCACGCGTCTGGTCGGCGGTGACCTCCTCGTTGGAGGCCGCCTTGAGATAGCGCTTGCCGAGGTAGGGGATGTCGGTGACGCGCGTCTCCTGCGAGTCGTGGAACAGCGCCATGAACGCCGCCCGCTGCGGGTCGCCGCCCTCCAGCCTGGCGATCACGGCCGCGATGACCGCCGTGCGGAAGGAGTGGTCGGCCACGCTCTCCGGGTCGCGTACGCCCGCGACCAGCCATCCCGTGCGCTTGTAGCGCTTGAGCAGACCGAACTCGTACAGCAGGTCCGTAAGCCCTGTCACGTCGCTCGCCACGATGAGCCCCCTCTCGTCATGCGCCCCGAGCCCGAACGTGCGCGGGGTGCAGATGTACCCAGCGAGGCGGCGGCTCACCCTCCCGGTCAGGGACCGGAGAGCGTGGGGGCGGTGCGGAGGACGTCGGCGGCGAGGGCGCGGTCGCCGGTGACCGTCGCGGGGAACGTGGCGGGATCGCCGCGGCCGCCGAGCAGGAAGCAGAAGGCGCGGACGTCCGCCGTCAGGTGCGCGTCGGGCTCGCCCGGCGTGGTCTCCTCGACGCCCAGGGGCAGCAGCCACTCGCCCCCGCCGGCCCCGGTCAGCGTGAGCCGCAGCGTACGGCCCGAGCCGTCCAGCCCCGCGAAGAGCATCGTCCAGGGCAGCAGCCGGGCGCACAGGTCGGCGGTCGGCCGGATGTGCTCGGGGATCGGGTCGGGCAGCCGGACGCCGGCCGCGCGGGCCGCGTCGTCGGCGTGGATCCACGTCTCCAGGCCGCGCCCGAGCACGTGGTCGCGCACCGGCACCTCCAGCCCGTCCAGGGTGGCGGGGGCGGTCTCCGGCAGCCCGGCGAGGTGCCGGCAGAGGGCGTCGGCCTGCGCCCGCCAGTCGCGCCGCGTCTGCTCGGGGCTGCGCGCCCGCTCGTACGCCTGCACGTCGCCGGTGCGTCCCATCGCGTCGAGCGCCCGCAGCGGCGGGCCGAGGACGGGGGCGCCCACGGAGGCGGCCAGCAGCCCGTCCTTCGCGGCCAGGTGCGCGACGAGCTCCTGGAGCGTCCATCCTTCGACGACGACGCGCGCCCAGTCGTCGTCCCCTGCCGTGGCGAGCAGGGCGTCCATGGCGGCCACCCGGCCCGCGTACGGGGCCGCCCACGAGGCCGTGGCGGCCGCGGGCCTGCGCCGGGCCCGGGCCCCGGCCAGGAGCTGGGGCCGCAGTGAGTGGGCCGGCACCGCCGGCTCCTCCATCAGCGCGTCCAGGTAGAGACGCTCGACGGGGTCCATCACACCTCTTCCTCCGCCAGCGCGTCCGCCAGCCGCCTGAGTGCCAGCCGGATGCGCGATTTGGCCGTGCCCTCGGGCACGCCCAGTTCCTCCCCGACCTGCCGGTACGTCCGGCCGCCGTAATAGGCCAGCTCGACCGCCTGGCGTAAGCCGTCGGGCAGCTCGGTCACCGCCTGGCGGACGCGGTCGGCCTCGTCGGCGGCGAGCACGCCGTCCTCCAGCCGGGCCGGCTCGCGTTCGAAGAGCCGGGGGCCGAGCGCCGAGACCCGCCGCCGCTCCTCGGCGCGCACGTGGTCCACCGCCCGCCGGTGGGCGATGGTCGCCAGCCAGGCGCGCAGCGTGCCGCGGTCGGGGTCGTAGGCGAGCGGCCGCTCCCAGAAGACGAGGAACACCTCCTGCGTGATGTCCTCGGCGATCACCCGGTCCCTGGTGACCCGCAGGGACAGGCCGAAGATCAGCGGGGAGAGCCGATCGTAGACCTCGCCCAGCGCGGACTCGTCGCCGCCGACCACCCGCTGGTGCAACAGGCGGTCGTCGTACGGTGCCTCCACTGGCACCACGCTCCCGTTGTATCCGGACCCAGGCGGCAGGTGCGCCGCGACCCGAGCATGTCATTATTCGCCGCAAAAGTAGAGCCGGATGAGTGCCTCGCCGGATTCGCCGCTCCCGGGGGCAGGGTTCCTGACAGGGTAGGGTCGGAAGTCCGTACAGGAGGGAGCACGTCAATGGCCACCACCCGCACCGCGACCACGCAGTGGAAGGGCGCACTGCTCGACGGGTCGGGCACCGTCTCGCTCGACACCTCGGGCGTCGGCACGTTCGAGGTCTCGTGGCCGTCGAGGGCCGAGGCGGCCAACGGCAAGACCTCTCCCGAGGAGCTGATCGCGGCGGCCCACTCGTCCTGCTTCTCGATGGCGCTCTCGCACGGCCTGGCCGGCGCGGGCACGCCGCCGGAGTCGCTGCGGACCAGCGCGGACGTCACCTTCCAGCCCGGCGAGGGCATCACCGGCATCGTGCTGAGCGTGCAGGGGCAGGTCCCCGGCATCACGGCCGAGCAGTTCCAGCAGGCCGCCGAGACGGCCAAGGCCAACTGCCCGGTGAGCAAGGCGCTGGCCGGCACCACGATCACGCTCAAGGCCGAGCTGCTCTGAAACGTCATCCACGGCGCCGGTATCCTTCCGGCGCCGTGCAGGTGAGGGCATCCGCACATTGAGAGACCAAAACCGGCTTCCCATGCGACAATTGGGCCACATGCGCGAGGTCTGGCCGGGGCAGCCCTATCCACTCGGCGCTACCTGGGACGGCGTTGGCACGAGCTTTGCGGTGTTCTCAGAGGTCGCCGAGCGGGTCGAGCTTTGCCTCTTTCACGATGACGGCTCCGAGGACCGGGTGGAGCTCCCTGAGGTCGACGGGTTCGTCTGGCATGGCTACCTGCCGGGCATCCAGCCGGGCCAGCGGTACGGCTACCGCGTCCACGGCCCCTACGCCCCTCAGCACGGGCACCGGTGCAACCCGAGCAAGCTGCTGCTCGATCCCTACGCCAAGGCCATCGACGGCGAGCTGACCTGGAACCAGGCGCTGTTCCCCTACTACTTCACCGATCCCGGGCGGCGCAACACCGAGGACAGCGCCCCCTACATGCCGAAGAACGTGGTGATCAACCCGTTCTTCGAGTGGGGCAACGACCGGTCGCCGGGCGTCCCCTACCACCAGACGGTGATCTACGAGGCGCACGTGCGCGGGCTGACGATGCGCCATCCCGACGTGCCGCCCGAGCTGCGGGGCACCTACGCCGGGATGGGCCATCCGGCGATCATCGACCACCTGCTGTCGCTGGGGGTCACGGCGGTCGAGCTGATGCCGGTGCACCACTACGTGCCCGAGCACTTCCTGGTCGCCCGCGGGCTCACCAACTACTGGGGCTACAACACCATCGCCTACCTCGCCCCGCACGGCCGCTACTCCAGCAGCGGCACCCGGGGGCAGCAGGTGCTGGAGTTCAAGGCCATGGTGCGGGCGCTGCACGAGGCGGGCATCGAGGTCATTCTCGACGTGGTCTACAACCACACCGCCGAGGGCGACCACATGGGCCCGACGCTGGGCTTCCGCGGCATCGACAACGCCGCCTACTACCGCCTGCACGACGGCGACCGGCGCTACTACCTCGACTACACCGGGTGCGGCAACTCGCTCAACGTGCGTTCCCCGCACGCCCTGCAGCTCATCATGGACTCGCTGCGCTACTGGGTGCTCGAGATGCACGTCGACGGGTTCCGCTTCGACCTGGCCTCGGCGCTGGCCCGCGAGCTGCACGACGTCGACCGGCTGAGCGCGTTCTTCGACCTCATCCAGCAGGACCCGGTGATCTCGCAGGTCAAGCTGATCGCCGAGCCGTGGGACGTCGGGCCGGGCGGCTACCAGGTGGGCAACTTCCCGCCGCTGTGGACGGAATGGAACGGCAAATATCGCGACATCGTGCGCGATTTCTGGCGGGGGACGCACTCGGCGCTGCCCGAGTTCGCCTCCCGGCTGACCGGCTCGGCCGATCTCTACGAGTCCTCCGGCCGCCGCCCGGTCGCCTCCATCAACTTCGTCACCTGCCACGACGGGTTCACGCTGAGCGACCTGGTCTCCTACGACCACAAGCACAACGAGGACAACGGCGAGGACAACCGCGACGGCACCAACGACAACCGCTCCTGGAACTGCGGCGCCGAGGGCCCGGTCGAGGACCCGGAGATCATGGCGCTGCGCCGCCGCCAGCGCCGCAACTTCCTGGCCACGCTGTTCCTGTCGCAGGGCGTGCCGATGCTCTCCCACGGCGACGAGATCGGCCGCACCCAGCACGGCAACAACAACGCCTACTGCCAGGACAACGAGCTGGCCTGGGTCGACTGGTCGAGGGTGCGCACCGAGTCCGACCTGCTGGAGTTCGTCCGCGCGCTGGCGAAGCTGCGCCGCGAGCACCCGGTCTTCCAGCGCCGCCGCTTCTTCCACGGCCGCCATCCCGACAACGGCGACCGCGACCTGGTGTGGCTCACGCCGGGCGGCTCCGAGATGACGGCCGGCGACTGGCACATCGGCTACGCCAAGTCGCTCATGGTCTATCTCAACGGCGAGGCGATCACCGAGCCGGGGCCGCGGGGCGAGCGCATCGTGGACGACTCGTTCCTGCTGCTGATCAACGCCCACCACGAGAACATGCCGTTCACGCTGCCGGGGCCGGAGTGCGGCGACGGCTGGCTGCCGGTGCTCGACACCGCCCACGACTCGATCGAGGACCTCGTCGCCGAGCCGTGGCAGCCGGCGGGAGGCGTGGTGACGGTCACCTCGCGCTCGCTCCAGGTGCTCCGCCGTCCCCGCGAGACCCAGTAGCGAGGGGCCGTCAGAAGACGCGGGCGGCGCTGGCCGTGAGGAACACCAGCGCGAACACGGTCACCCCCGCGAGACCGTGCAGCGCCACCGCCAGCACGGGCAGCCCGGACACGGCGTCCCCGTGCCTCCCGCTGCCGAGCCACCTGGTGAACATCACGAACCCCAGCAGCGCCGTCGCCGCCAGCCCGGCCGTGGCCAGCCAGGCGAGGGTCCGGCTGCCGGTGGCCAGCGCGGCGGCCCAGCACGCCATCGCCGACACCGCGAGCGCGGGGTGGGAGAGGATCAGCGCCAGCGGGAAGCGGGTGACCTTGGCCCGGCGGCCTCCGCCGCCCGCCAGCCAGCGGCGCAGCAGGTACGCCCCGGCGAGCGCGGCGATCGTCCACGTTCCGGCGGTGATCAGACCCATGGGCCCTCTCCCCCTGTCGTCCCATGCCTGCCTTGACGTCACTTGACGTTAATCGTCACGTTAAGCAGAGCGTCGGCGTTATGTCTTCCGATACACAAAGGTGCGATATGACCGAGACCGGCGGACGCCCCCGGGCCGGTTGTCGGTGGCGTGTGCCAAGGTAGAGGGGTGCGGCGCATCCTTCCCGACATTTACGACAATCCGGACATCGCCCAGGCGTACGCCTATCCCGAGGGCCGGCCGTGGCTGCGGCTCAACATGGTCTCCAGCGCCGACGGCGCCGCCTGGCTCAAGGGCCGCTCCGGCGGCCTGTCCACCCGTGGCGACAAGCGCGTCTTCCAGGTCCTGCGCGGCCTCGCCGACGTCGTCATGGCGGGCGCGGCGACCGTGCGCACCGAGGGCTACCGCCCGATCGAGCCGCGCGCCTCCTGGGCGGAGATCCGCGCGGGCCGGCCCGACGTGCCCCCGATCGCGGTCGTCTCCCGCACCCTCGACCTCGACCCACGCCACCCGCTGTTCACCGGCGCGCCCAGCCGCACCCTCGTCATCACCTGCGAGGCCGCGCCGCGCGAGCGGCGGGCCGAGCTGGCCAAGGGCTGCGACGTCATCGTGGCCGGCGACGAGAGCGTCGACCTGCACGAGGGCGTGGCGCGGCTGCACGAGCGCGGTCTCGGCCGCATCCTGTGCGAGGGCGGTCCTCTCGTCAACGCCCAGCTCTCGGCCGCCGGGCTGGTCGACGAGCTGTGCCTGACGATCAGCCCGCTGCTGGTCGGCGGCGACGCGGCGCGCATCCAGAACGGCGAGGCCGCGCTGGTCGGCCTGGACCTGGTCCAGGTGCTGGAGGAGGAGGGGGCCCTCTTCTGCAGATACGTCACGGGGAAGGAAGATCACGCATGACCACGGACCCGACAGTCAACGCGGCGCCGGCCGAGGAGCCCGAGCCGGAGCCGGTGCCCAACCTGGTCGTACGCCCGCCGGTGCCGCCCATGCTGGCCAAACCGGTCAAGGCCATGCCCAGGCAGGACGGCAACCTCTTCTACGAGCCCAAGTGGGACGGCTTCCGCTGCATCATCTTCCGCGACGGCGACGAGGTCTACCTCGGCAGCCGCAAGGAGCGGCCGTTCACCCGCTACTTCCCGGAGATCGTCGAGGCGGCGAAGGCCGAGCTGCCCGACAAGGTGGTGATCGACGGCGAGATCGTGCTGCCCAGAGGCTCGCAGCTCGACTTCGACGCGCTGCAGCAGCGCATCCATCCGGCCAAGTCGCGGGTGAAGCTGCTGTCGGAGGAGACGCCCGCCCAGTTCATCGCCTTCGACCTGCTGGCCATCGGCGAGGAGTCGCTGATGGAGGCGCCGTTCGCCGAGCGCCGGGCCCGGCTGACCGAGCTGTTCACCAAGGACGGCGGCTCGATCCGGCTGACGCCGGTGACGACCGACGACCGGCAGGCGGACGAGTGGTTCGAGACGTTCGAGGGGGCGGGGCTCGACGGCATCATCGTCAAGCCCGGCGACCAGCCGTACGTCCCGGACAAGCGCACCATGTTCAAGGTCAAGCACGAGCGCACGGCCGACGTCGTGGTGTGCGGCTACCGCGAGCACAAGTCGGGGCCGATCGTCGGCTCGCTGCTGCTCGGCCTCTACGGCGACGACGGCAAGCTGCATCACGTCGGGGTGGCGGCGTCGTTCCCGATGGCGCGCCGGGCCGAGCTGGTGGAGGAGCTGCGGCCGCTCATCGCCGACCTCGGCGAGCACCCGTGGGGGCACTGGGCCGAGGCGGCGCAGGCCAACGTGGGGCAGCCGGCCGCCGGGCCGTCGAGGGGCGGCCAGCGGGTGCCGGGCGCGGTGTCGCGGTGGAACGCCAAGAAGGACCTGTCGTTCATCCCGCTGCGGCCGGAGCGGGTGATGGAGGTCGCCTACGACCAGATGGAGGGCGACCGGTTCCGGCACACGGCCCATTTCCGCCGGTGGCGGCCGGACCGCACGCCGGAGTCGTGCACGTACGAGCAGCTGGAGCGTCCGGTCAGTTACAACCTCGATGACATCCTTGCCCACTGAGCGGAATGCCCCAATAGTGTCTAGGCATGAGCACTGGGGATGAGTTGAAGGCCGCTGTCTCGGCTCGCCGTGACTTAGGGCCCGACTTCGAGGACGCCATCGTGGAGTCGTTCCTCGACAAGATGGGCAAGGAGGTCGACCGGCGGGTGGACGAGCGCCTGGCCCAGGCCGGCCCGAAGGCGTCGGCCCAGCGCCGGTCGAACGACGGGCAGCGGCTCGCCCTGGCCATCGTCTCCCTGTCCCTGGGCACGGTCGCCACGCTGACGCTGGCGCTCGTGGGCGAGGGGCAGAGATTCCTCCTCATACCCGTCTGGGTCGGCATCATCATCGTGAACGTGGTCTTCAACAACGGCCGGGGCAAGGACTGAGCGCCGCCGGCCGCGGGCGTCAGTCGAGCCAGACGAGGCCCGCGAACCGGCCGCCCGGCTGCTCGCGGCGGTGGGAGTAGAGCTCCTTCGACTCGATGGTGCAGCGCGCGTCGTGCCGGATCTCCGCCAGCCCGGCCGCCCTGAGCTGGGCCTCGATGCCGGCCCGCAGGTCGAGCGCCGGCGTCTGCCACGACGTCGTGGACCACGTCTCCGGCACCTTCGCGGCCACGCGCTCGCGCAGCTCGGCGGGCACCTCGTAGCAGCGGCCGCACGCGCCGGGGCCGATCAGCGCGACCATCCGGCCCGGCTCGGCGCCCTTCGCGGCCATCGCCGTCACCAGCGCCGTCGCGATGCCCGCCTCGGTGCCGGGGCGGCCGGAGTGCGCGGCGCCCACCATGCGCGCGACCGGGTCGGCCACCAGCACCGCCGGGCAGTCGGCGCCGAGCGAGGCCAGCGCCAGCCGGGGCTCGGTGGTGAACACGCCGTCGAGCGGCGGCGGGTCGTCGCCGAAGGGCTCGCTCACGTACGCGACGTCGGCACTGTGGACCTGGCGCATGTAGACCACGGCCCGCACGCCCAGCTCGGCCGCGACACCGGCGCGGTTGGCGCGCACGGCGGCCGGGTCGTCGCCGACCATGCCGCCGAGGTTGCGCGAGCCGTAGGGCGGGGCGCTGACGCCCCCGTGCCGGTCGGTGACGGCGACGTGCACTCCGGGGGCCAGTTGCATACCCCGATCCTAGAACGCCCCCGGCCCCGCCTCGCCTGGCCCCTTCTGTCAAGCAAGCATATGCTTGGTCGCGTGCCTGACTATCGTCATCTCATCGGCGGCGAGCTGGTCGCCGCGTCCCGCACGATGGAGTCGGTCGACCCGAGCACCGGCGAGGCGTGGGCGCGCGTCCCGGCCGGCGGCCCGGCGGAGGCCGAGGCGGCCGTGGCCGCGGCCGCCTCGGCCTTCCCCGCCTGGGCGGCGCTGCCCGCCCTGGCCCGCGCCCACCACCTGCGCAAGGTGTCGGAGATCTTCGGCCGGCACGCGGAGGAGCTGGCCCGGCTGGAGACCCGCGACAACGGCCGCATCCTGCGCGACACGCTGAGGAGGGACCTGCCGGGGATGGCGTTCCTGTGGCAGCTCGCGGCCGGGCAGTGCCTGGACGCGGTCACCGGCGACACCGTCATCCTGGGGCCGGACACGCTCGGCCTGACCCGGCGCGAGCCGTACGGGGTCGTGGTCTGCATCATCCCGTGGAACTCCCCCGTCTCGACCTTCTCCGCCAAGGCCGCGTACGCGCTGGCGGCCGGCAACACCGTGGTCGTCAAGCCCGCCGAGCAGGCGAGCGCGTCGGTGCTGCGGCTGGGCGAGCTGCTGGCCGAGGTGTTCCCGCCCGGCGTGCTCAACATCGTCGGCGGGCTCGGCGAGGAGGTGGGCGACGCCCTCGTACGCCACCGCGACGTCGCCAAGATCAGCCTTACCGGCTCCACGGAGACCGGCCGGGCGATCACCCGCGCGTCGGCGGACGCGCTGAAGCCGATGACGTTCGAGCTGGGCGGCAAGTCGCCCAACATCGTCTTCCCCGACGCCGACCTCGACGCCGCCACCCGGGGCGTCACCGTCGACTCGATCTACACGGGCAACGCCGGGCAGGTGTGCGTCGCCGGCTCGCGCATCCTCATCCACCGCTCGATCTGGGACGAGATGCTCGGCCGGATCAGGGACGCCTGCGCGGGGCTGGTGCTGGGCGACCCCCAGGACCTGCGGACCACGATGGGGCCGATCGTGTCGGCCGGGCAGTTCGAGCGGGTGACCTCGTACCTGGAGCTGGCCGCGAAGGAGGGCGCCCGGCTGGTGTTCGGCGGGCGGAGCGGCGCGGAGGTGGTGCCGGAGCTGCCGGGCGGCTACTGGGTGGAGCCGACGCTGTTCGCGACCGAGGACAACGCGCTGCGGGTGTGCCAGGAGGAGATCTTCGGGCCGGTGGCGGTGGCGCTGCCGTTCGACAGCGACGAGGAGGCGCTGGAGATCGCCGACGACTCGCCGTACGGGCTCGCGGCCGGCGTCTGGACCCGCGACCTGGGGCGGGCGCACCGGTTCGTCCGGGATCTGCGGAGTGGGACGGTCTGGGTGAACACCTACCGGCAGATGCCGCCCGGCCTGCCGTTCGGCGGCGTCAAGGACAGCGGGTACGGCCACGATTCGGTCCTGGAGTTCACCCGGGAAAAGGCGGCCATTATCCAGATCTAGTGGATAGAGTTCCGCGTCATGAGCGAGGGGATCAAGGACCGGGCCGAGCCCGGAATGCCCGAGGCGGCGGCTCAGTCGCGGGCGTCGGTGCTGCGCAGCCGCGCCGAGTCGTACATCGCCCTGTCGCGGTACGAGGCCGCGATCGCGGACCTCACCGAGTCGATCGCCCTGGTGCCCGACAACGCCCGCGCCTGGCGGCTGCGCGGCGAGAGCCACCGGATGATCGAGCGGTACGACGCCGCGCTGACGGACTTCGACGAGTCGTTGAAGCTGGAGCCCGACAGCGCGTACGCGCTGGGCTCACGGGGGCAGACGTACGCGGCGATGGACCGCCTGGAGGAGGCCATGGCCGACTTCGAGCACGCCCTCACCCTGACGCCCGACTCGCTGTGGATCCTGGAGGCGAAGGCGGACGCGCTGGTGGACCTCAACCGGCTCGACGAGGCCCTGGACGAGCACGCCAAGATCATCAGGATCAACGGCGAGCAGCCGTACCCGTGGGTGGCCCGCGGCGACCTCTACCAGCGGCTCAACCTCTACCCCGAGGCCATCGACGACTACGCCAAGGCCCTCGCCATCGACCCCGGCCACGTACGCGCCCTCAGCAGGCGCGGCGAGGCCCTGCGCATGATCGACCGCTACGAGGAGGCCCTGGAGGACCTCAACCGCGCCCTGGAGCTGGACCCGAACAACGACCGGGCGCTGGGCAGCAGGGGCGCGGTGCTGAGCGAGCTGGGCGACAACGAGGCGGCCCTGCACGACCTGGACCGGGCCCTCGAACTGGACGACGAGTACGTCTGGGCCTACCGGGTGCGGGGCGAGATCCTCCAGGAGCTGGACCGCCACGAGGAGGCCGTTGCCGACTTCACCCGGGCGCTGCACCTCGAATTCGGCGATTGAGCCTCGCGGCGGGCGGCGGACACGATAGAAAAGCAGCGAAGCCCCCGGCATCGACGGGCGTGGTTGTGGTGGCCCTCCCGTTCGCCGGGGGCTTCGCTGTGCTCTACGGGTGTCCTCAGATCGCGAGCAGCGCCGAGGCCGGGAGCCGGCCGCCCGCGGACAGCGGGCGCATGGCGATCCGGAGCAGCGCCAGCGCGTTGTCGTCGCCGGCGATGCGGTTCGCGCTGAGCTCGTCGCACGACTGGCAGTGATGGATGATCAGCCACTCGCCGTCCGGCCGGACGGTGACGCTGAACGCCGCCATCCGGCCCCGGCAGCCCGCCCGGCGGTCCCCGGGCACCCGGCGATCGACGTGCAGGCTGGTCAGGCAGTGCGGGCAGTGGTTGCGGTGCGCGGTGCCGGGCGCGGACATGGGCACGTCCAGCCGGCAGCCGACACAGCGGAACGCGTCGCCGCGCTCGCCGTGCCGGACCGCGATCTTGCGCCGTTGCGGCCGTTCGCCACGGCCAGGGTTCCTCCTGGGCATGTCACAGATCACCGAACGCCTCAAGCGGGAACGGCGGCTGCGCGAGCGGGCGTACCGCCATGCGCATGAGGATGAGCTGGTTGTCGTCCCCGCAGATGGGGTTGGACGTCAGCTCGCCGCAGCGGGTGCAGCGGTGGATGAGCATCCAGTCGCCGGTGCGCAGGACCGCGATCGAGATCGGGATCATGCGCGAGCGGCACTCGGACGGGCCGCCCTCCACCCGGTCGAGCACGTGCAGCGAGTGCAGGCAGCTCGGGCAGTGGTTGCGGCGGGCGCCGTCGGGCGCGGCGGCGGTCACGGTGAGGCCGCAGCGCACGCAGGCGAACGTGTCGGTGGAAATGGTGGATCGTGGTTTGCCGTTGCTGGACAACGCGGGTTGCTCCTTGCCGGAAGAAGAACGATGAGCGTCGACGAATGCGGCAAGGGTGCGCCTGGCGGGCCGTCGCGCGTATGGACGCGCGGGCACGCCGGTGCCGTGGGCTGTCGTCCTCCGGCCGGTCGGTGCGGGTGAACGCGGGTCAGCGGCAGGAGGGGCCGGCGGCACGTCGAGGCGCACGCCGCAGCGTGACGGTCATAAACGCACTCCCTCCAGGGGCGGCGGGGTCGCCTGCCCGGCTTTCTCCTCGATCCGATGCTGACGATTCGGACTGTAGCCGGGACGGGTGGCGGGGGGCCAACCATTTTTCCTGGACTGGAGGTACACCGAACAATGTTCTAGGTTCGGTGCCATGAGTATCGGGTTGAGTGAGGAACACCGGGCGCTGGCCGCGTCCGTGCGCGGGCTCGCCGGGCGCGGCGCCGATCACCCGGCACTGGCCGCGCAGGGGCTCCTGGGGCTGCACCTGCCGGAGCGTTGCGGCGGGCAGGGGTACGGGCTGCTGGAGCTGTGCGTCGCCCTGGAGGCGCTGTCCGAGCGGCGGGCCGGCGGGCCGTACCTGGCGAGCGTCGTGGCGTCGGCCGTCCTCGCGCGGAGCGGCGGCCACGACGACGTCGTGGCCGCCCTGGCGGACGGGTCGAGAACCGCCGCCGTCGCCCTCCGCCCGGCCGGCGGGGGCCTTTCCGTGCTCGCGCTCGGGGCGGCCGACGCCGGCCATTTCCTCGTGCCGGTCGGTGACGGGTCCTGGGCGCTGCTGGGGCGGGACGCCGTCACCGTCACCCCCGCCGACGGCGTCGACCTCGACCGGAGCCTCTGCACCGTGACCCTGGAGCGGCCCCCCGCGGCGGAGGCGGTGCTGCGCGACGCCCCCGTACGGGAGATCGCCGCCGTCCTGCTGGGCGCGGACGCCTGCGGGGTCGCCGCCTGGGCGGTCGCGACGGCCGCCGAGTACGCCAAGGTCCGCGAGCAGTTCGGCCGCCCGATCGGCCAGTTCCAGGCCGTCAAGCACCGGGTGGCCGCCGCCCTCGTGGCCCTGGAGCAGGCCCGCGCCGCCGTCTGGGACGCCGCCCGCGCCCTGGACGGGCCCACCCTCGACGACGAGACCCGCCTGGCCGTGGCCGTCGCGGGCGTGCTGGGGCCGGACGCCGGCGTACGGTGCGCCGCCGACGCCATCCAGGTGCTCGGCGGCATCGGCTACACCTTCGAGCACGACGCCCACCGCTACTACCGCCGGGCGCTGTCCGACCGCATGCTCGCCGGCGACCCCGGCCCGTGGGCGGAGGAGGTGACCGGGCTGGCGGTGGCCGGCGTACGGCGGGCGATGGAGCCGGACCTGCCCGAGGAGGCCGCCGCCGTCAGGGACGCCGTCCGGGCCGAGGCGGAGTCGCTGCGCGCCGAGGAGCCGGAGGCCAGGAAGGCGAGGTTCGCCCGGGAGGGATGGATCATGCCGCACCTGCCGAAACCGTGGGGCCGGGGCGCGTCGCCGCTGGAGCAGGTGATCATCCATCAGGAGTTCCGCGGACTCAAGCGGCCGAACCTCGGCATCGGCGCCTGGGCGGCGCCGTCCATCGTCGCGTACGGCACCCCTGAGCAGCGGGAACGTTTCCTGCCGAAGACCTTCACCCGCGAGATCGTGTGGTGCCAGCTCTTCAGCGAGCCCGGCGCGGGCTCGGACCTGGCGGGCCTGACGACCAGGGCCGTGCGCGTGGAGGGCGGCTGGGCGCTCACCGGGCAGAAGATCTGGACCTCGCTCGCCCAGTACGCCCACTGGGGCATCTGCCTGGCCCGCACCTCGCCCGACCGGCCGAAGCACGACGGCATCACGTACTTCCTGGTGGACATGTCCTCCCCCGGCGTCACCGTACGGCCGCTCAAGGAGATCAACGGCGACGAGATCTTCAACGAGGTGTTCCTCGACGACGTCTTCGTCCCGGACGACCTGGTCGTCGGCGAGGTGGACCAGGGCTGGCGGGTCGCCAGGGACACCCTCTCCCACGAACGGGTCGCGCTCGGCGACTCCTGGGGGCCCGGATCGCAGCACACCGACATGGCCGATCTCATCGCCCGGCTGCCCGCGCTGGGGCAGGCGCGGCGCGAGCAGGCGGGCCGGCTGTGGGCGGAGGGGCAGGCCATCTCGGCCCTCGGGCTGCGGGTGACGCTGTCGAAGCTGTCGGGGGGCGACGCGGGGGCCGCCGCGAGCGTACGGAAGCTGCTCGGCATGCGGCACTCGCAGGCGATCTCCGAGTTCTGCTGGTCGCTCGCCCCGGACGACCCCTACTGGAGCCGCATGATCCTGACGACCCGGGCGTTCACGATCGGCGGCGGGACCACCGAGGTGCAGCTCAACATCATCGCCGAACGGGCGCTCGGGCTGCCCCGCGACCCGTGACCGGTCAGCTCCCGGCTCCGGGATAGTACGGGGCCGCGAGGTGGGCGTACACGATCGTGTTGTCCCGGTAGCTGTGCGCCCGCCGGTCGAACGTCCCGCCGCAGGTCACCAGCCGCAGGCCCGGGTAGGAGAGCTTGCCGTAGACCTTCCGCGCGGGGAAGCCGGACTTCGGCGCGTGCTCGACCCGGTCGACGACGAAGACGGCCACCGAGCGGTCGGCGCGCAGCACCTGCACCTGGTCGCCGCGTCTGACGTCCTTGAGGCGGGCGAAGACGGCGGGGCCGCTCCTCGTGTCGAGGTGGCCGGTGATGACGGCGGCGCCGCGCTGGCCGGGGACGGGGGCGTAGCGGTACCAGCCGGCCAGGTTCGGATGGTCGAGCGGCGGGTTCTGGATCGCGCCGCCGGCGTCCAGGCCCAGCTCCATCAGGGGGGCCGCCACGCCGACGGACGGGATGTAGACGGCGGTGGGGCGGGCGGCCTTCATCGGCCGGGCGACCACGCCGACGGGCAGGGGGCCGGTCACGGGCGCGGCGCCGGGCGGCGCCTGCCGCGCCGTCGTCCCCGCCGTCGTTCCCGCCGATGGGGCCGGCTCGCCGCCGTCCCCTGTCATGCCGCGCAGCCCGTACGCGATCAGCGCCAGCCCCGCCACCGTGACCACGGCCGTCAGCGCCCAGATCCCCCACTGCCCGCCCCTGCCGGCCGTTCGCGCGGGGGGCGCAGGGTCAGTCGGCATCCCGGCGGCGGCGTACCGCGACGCCGGTCAGGCCCGCGCCCGTGATCAGGGCGAATCCGCCGACCGCGAGCGCCCACACCGGCCCGTCATGGACGAGCCCGCCGCCGCCCGTCTCGGGGTGGCCGCGGGGGACCCGGTGCTCGCGTTCGCGGGCCGGCCGCCAGGGCGCGTCCGACGGCTGCGGGGTGGGCGCCGAGGACCAGGAGTCCTGCGGGGCGGGGCCCCCGGACCAGGTGTCGCCTGGGGTCGGGACGCTGGACCAGGTGTCGCCGGGGGCCGGGGCGTCGGACCGGGGGTCGTCGGGGACCGGCGACCAGGAGTCGCCCCGGCCCGACCAGGAGTCGCCGGAGCCCGACCACGAGTCGTCCCCGCCGCTCGGCCGGGAGGCGGGCGGCCCGGGGTCGCCTCCGGTCCACGAGCTGTCGGCGGGCGCGTCGCAGCGGAGCGGCGGCGGTAGGACGCAGGCGGATCCCGTTCCCGGCACCTGGGGATCGGTGCGGATGACGGCGGAGGCGGAGGCGGAGGCGGCGAGGCTCACTCCCGCCACCACTAAAGCCGTCACCGCTCCCGCGGCCGCGAGACGTCGCGCTCTTGCCATGGAAGGCTCCCGAAGAGTCGGCTGTCGCCCCCGATGCTCTAGCGAGCCTTGCGAACTATTGGACCGAGCGTCAAGTTATGTGACCGAAGTGAAACAGGCCGGTACGTTCTGTTCGCGGTGTTTGGCTCTCGACCGAGGTGGCAGGGGACCTCGGACAAGCCGTACAAGTGAGGACGAAACACCATGAGTAACCCACAGCAGCCCGAACTACGCAGATCAGGCAAATCTGCCACCGAGTCCAAGTCCGCGAACGCCATCCCCGAGACGAGGAGCGGCGGGAAGCGCTCGGCGCGGCCGCACGGCACCGACAAGGGCGGCAAAGGCGGCGGCAAGGGCGGCGGCGTGCCCCCCGGACAGCAGTCTCCGCACCCGGAGTGAGCGCCGCCGTGAAGGGGAGCATCCAGTTCATCGGGAACGCGACGACGCTGATCCGCTACAACGGCTTCACGCTGCTGACGGATCCCAACTTCCTGCACCGCGGACAGCGCGCCTACCTGGGCCACGGCCTGGTCTCGCGCCGCCGTACGGACCCCGCCCTGGAGATCGAGGACCTGCCGACCCTGGACGCGGTCGTGCTCTCGCACATGCACGGCGACCACTGGGACCGGGTCACCCGCAGGGGCCTGGACCGCGACACGCCCATCGTGACCACGCTCTCCGCGGCCGGCAAGCTCCGCCGCCGGGGCTTCGGCCAGAGCGTCGGCCTGCGGCAGTGGCAGCAGCACGAGCTGCGGAACGCCCAGGGTAGCGTCACCATCACGGCGCTGCCGGCGAAGCACGCGCCGGGGCCGCTGGAGCGGCTGCTGCCGCCGGTCATCGGGACCATGCTGGAGTTCCGTGACCGCGATGAACGGGTGGAGCTGCGCCTGCACATCAGCGGCGACACGCTGCTCGACCGCCGGCTCGACGCGATCCCGCGCCGCTTCCCGGAGATCGACGTGGCACTCGTCCACCTGGGCGGGACCAAGCTGCTCGGGACCCTGCTCGTCACGATGGACGGCAGCCAGGGCGCCTCGTGGGTGGACCTGCTCGATCCGCGTACGGTCGTGCCGATCCACTACGACGACTACACCGTCTTCACCTCGCCGCTGGACGACTTCCGGCACCACGTGGAGCAGGCGGGCCTGGGCGACCGGGTGGTCTATCTGGAACGGGGCGAAACACGGGAACTGGCCCCGCACCAGATCGCCCGCCACTGACCGCCACACATCAACCTGATTCGCCACCTGGCCCGGCATGGATCGACCCGCCGCCGATTCGTCACCGGCATGTCCCGGCACCCCGGTGCCTCCCGGGCAACCGGCGGCGGCGTCAGGCTTCCGGGTGGCGGGCGCGGCTGGGCTGCACGCGCATCGGCTCGCCCGGCATCTTCGGATAGTTGGGCGGATAGGGCATGTCGCCGCGATCGTCCTTGGCGTAGAGCTCCAGCAGCGGCTCGATCGAGTAGGCGTGGTCGTCGATGGCCGCGTGCACGTCGCCCAGCTCGGCGAAGCGGGCGGGCACGGTGCGGATGTCGAAGTCGCGCGGGTCGGCGTCGGCCAGCTCGTCCCAGGTCAGCGGGGTGGAGACGGGCGCGTGCGGCTGGGCCCGCACGGAGTAGGCGCTGACCACGGTGCGGTCGCGGGCGTTCTGGTTGAAGTCGATGAAGACGCGCTCCCCGCGCTCCTCCTTCCACCAGGCGGTGGTGACCAGGCCAGGATCACGCTCCTCGACCGCCCTGGCCAGGGCGATGCCGGCGTGACGGACCTGGATGAAGTCCCATCTCGGCTCGATGCGTACGGCGATGTGCGCGCCGCGGTTGCCGGAGGTCTTCACGAAGCCGGTCATGCCCAGCTCGCCGAGAACCTCCCTGGTCAGGAAGGCGGCCCGGCGCGCGGCGTCGAAGTCGAGGCCGGGCTGCGGGTCGAGGTCGATGCGCAGCTCGTCGGGGTGCTCGACGTCGGCGGCGCGCACCTGCCAGGGGTGGAAGTCGATGGTGCCGAGATTGGCGCAGTAGGCCAGGGCGGCCACCTCGGTGACGCGCAGGGACTGCGCCGTGCGTCCGCTCGGGAAGGTGACCGTGACCGACTGGAGCCAGTCGGGGTGCTTGGGCGGCATGCGTTTCTGGTAGATAGCGTCGGTCTGCACGCCGTCGGGGTGGCGCTTGATGTTGGTCGGGCGGTCGCGCAGCGCCCGCAGCGCGCCCTCACCGACGCTGACGTAATACTCCACCAGCTCGCGCTTCGTGGCGCCGAGCTGCGGGAAGTAGACCTTGTCGGGGTTGGTCACCTTGACGGTGCGCTCCCCCACCTCTAGCTCGATGAACGGCGATGCCATGCCCAGGAACCTACAGCCCTTCTCCGACAGAAACCGGGTGGCAGGCCGGTCGCGAGCAGGGTGGGCCCGCCCCGGAGCACTTCTCGGTGGCGGGACCGAGGGCTCGACAGGGCGGGCCTGCAGATCGTCCACCGCCGTTCCGGGCGCTGGCGCGCCACCCGGCCGGCCGTTCCGACCCCTTCAGCGGCGCCAGCACGGGCGTGGGCTGTGCCGCTCATCGGGTCCGCGGACGATCTCACCCCTTCGCAGGAGGCGATGACACCCCCTTACCGACAAAGACGCGAATTCTCCCCAGAATGGATGCTTCACCCTGCGGAGATCTCTTTTTGCCGGATCTCGCACTTCGGCCGTCTCGTACTCTGGGGGTATGGAAAAGGTCGTCAAGAGCGAGGCCGAATGGCGGTCGCAGCTCTCCCCGGAGGAGTACCACGTCCTCAGGGAGGCCGGGACCGAGCGCCCGTTCACGGGGGAGTACGTCGACACCAAGGTCGAAGGCGTCTACTCGTGCCGCGCCTGCGGCGCCGAGTTGTTCCGCTCCGACACGAAGTTCGAGTCGCACTGCGGGTGGCCGAGCTTCTACGCCCCCTCGGAGTCGGACGCGGTGAAGCTGATCGAGGACCGCAGCCTCGGCATGGTGCGCACCGAGGTGCGCTGCGAGAGGTGCGACTCGCACCTGGGGCACGTCTTCCACGGCGAGGGCTACCCCACGCCCACCGACGATCGCTACTGCATCAACTCGGTGTCGCTGCGCCTCGAACCCAAGGCGTGATCACTCAGCGACTCCGCGTACCAATCTTGGGCCACGGGTAAGCCTCCCCGCGTGCGGTTCATCCATCTCCGCCACCGGTGGGTGACGATCGAGACCATCGGCCGGGTCGTCACCCAGCGGTGCGAGGTGTGCTCGAAGACGCGCGTACGGGTGCGTTGAGCCCTCATTCCGGGGCGGGGTGGGTGAGGGTGCAGCTGCGGTCAGAGGGGCCGATGATGTTGGCGAGCACGGGGTTGCCGTTGCCGCCCAGGCGCGCGTGTACGAACACCACGCGGCGGGTCGCTCCGGCGGCGCGCAGGTAGTCCATGCCGCGTTCGCACAGGACGACGGCGGTGCGGGAGTTGCGCGCGGACTCCGGCAAGTTTGTGTAGATGCGTAAATATCCGCCGACGGAGCGGATGTCCGTGACGCGGCTCTGTGCCTTGTCGGCGGGGGCCCAGTGCGCGCGGAAGTAGTCCATCGCGCGGTGGTCGGTGTGCGAGGACGGGCCGTCGGCCCGGTAGCCGTCGGTGCGGTAGTCGTCGGCCCGGTAGCCGTCGATGTTGTAGCCGTCCACGTTGTAGCCGTCGGTGCGGTTGTCGTCGGCCGTGTCCGTACCGGGGATGGCGAGCAAGCCCTCGTCCTGGGGTGGGGTGGCGCCGGGGATCGCGGCCGGGCCGGTGGTGCCGGTGCCCGGGACCGGCGCGGTCGTGGCGGCTCCGCCGTTGAGCGCGTCCGCCGCAGAGGTGGTCTGTCTGGGAGCGGCGGTCCCCCGGGAGGCGGCCGACGAGCCCGGGGCCGTAGTTCTCCCGGACGTGGCGGACGAGCCCGGACCTCCCGGGGCCGCCGGCCGGGCCGCGTCGCTCGCCGCGGACGGAACGCCCGCTCGCGGCCCTGTACCGTCCGCTCGCCCGGATGACGCCGGACCGTCCGACCGCGTCCCGCCCGGCAGCGCGGCGAGTCCTGGGCCGCTCGTCCCGCCGCCTGCCAACGCGCCGCCGAACACCCCGCCGGCGAGCGCCCCCGCCACTCCCCCGGCCAGCACGAGCGCCCCCACGACCATCGCGACCACTGAACGCCCAGAAGCCGCACGCGCAAGAGCCGGGCGCGCAGAGGCCTGACGGGCCGCATCATTCCGCGCATCGCGCCCCCTCGACCCGCGCCGCCGCAGTCTGCGCCACCACGGCCCGTGCCCCCACAGGCGCCGCGGGCGCTGGGCCGCGTGTCGTCCGCTCGCTTGCCTGCGGCTCCCCGGCCGCGGGGCCTCTTCCCGCCGTGCCGGATCCGGGTCCGGCGTGTGGCGGGGCTTGCCAGGTGGACGCATGGCGGCCTCCTCACCCCCGTGGGCCCCGGTCGGTCGGGGCTTGCCGGTGTAGGACGCCTACGATCACACTACGGTTGTGGCCCAGGACGAGATCCTGAAATGTCATGAGTTACGCAAGACGTTCGGCGATCTCGTGGCGGTCGCCGACGTCAGCTTCGCCATCGCCGCCGGCGAGACGTACGGCCTGCTGGGCCCCAACGGCGCCGGCAAGACGACCACGATCTCGATGATCGCCGGGATCCTCGGCCGCGACGGCGGCGAGGTGCTGGTCTGCGGCCGTCCGCACAGCCCGTCGAGCACCTGGGGCAAGCGCCGCATCGGCTACGTCCCCCAGGAGCTCGCCCTCTACCCCGACCTCACCGCCCGCGAGAACCTGCGCTTCTTCGCCCGCCTGCACGGCCTGGGCCGCGCCGAGGCCCGCCGCCGCATCGATGAGGTGCTGGCCGTCGTCGGACTCACCGACCGGGCGAAGGACGCCGTCAAGGAGTTCTCGGGCGGCATGAAGCGGCGGCTCAACATCGGTGTCGGCCTCCTGCACCGCCCGCCCCTGCTGATCCTGGACGAGCCCACCGCGGGCGTGGACCCGCAGAGCCGCAACGCCATCCTGGAGAGCGTCGCCGCGCTCGCCGGCGAGGGCACCGCGATCCTCTACACGACCCACTACATGGAGGAGGCCGAACGCCTCTGCGACCGCATCGGCATCCTCGACCTCGGCCGGATCAGGGCCGAGGGCACCCGCAGGGAGCTGGTCGGCCTGGTGGGCGAGCTGGACCGGATCACGCTGACGGTCGAGGGACCGCGGGTGGTGCCGGCGCTGCTGGCGCTGCCCGAGGTGCGCGCGGCCACCGGGCACGAGGGCCGTGTCGAGGTGATGGTCGAGGACGCCGGCCGGGCGCTGCCCCGGGTGCTCGGCGCGGCCACGGAGGCGGGCGTGACCGTACGCGCGGCCGAGGTGCACGAGCCGAACCTGGAGTCGGTGTTCCTGCACCTCACCGGCAAGGCGCTGCGGGACTGACATGCGCGCGACCCTCCTCGTCATGGCCAAGGACCTGCGCCAGCGGGTACGCGACCGCTCGCTGTTCCTGCTCGCGCTGGTGGTGCCGTTCGCCCTGGCGGCCGTGTTCAGCCTGGTGTTCAGGGGCGTCGACGCCCAGCCGGCGCCGACGCTCGCGCTGGCCGACCGGGACGGCGGGCCGGTCGTCACCGCGTTCGCCGAGCAGGCGCTGCGCCCCCTGGAGCGGAACGGCGTCATCAGGCTGCGCCCGGTCGCGGACGAGCGGGAGGCGCGCGCGGCGGTGGAGCGGGGCGAGGCGGACGCCGCCTACGTCGTCCCGCCCGGGTTCAGCGACGCGGTGACCGGCGGCCGGCCCACCACCCTCCAGATCATCGGCGACTCCGGCCAGGGCGCGTACGTGGCCCGCGCGATCGCCGAGTCCTTCGCCGCCGAGGTCCGCTACGTGCAGGTGACCCTCGCGGTCGTGGACGGCGGGACGTTCGAGGGGGCGACGCTGGTCCCCCGCCCGGTCACCGTCGAGGACCTGGGGGCGGAGCGGCGGCAGCTCTCGCTCGCGGAGGGGTTCGCGGCCGGGATGGCGGTGTTCTTCCTCTTCTTCACCGTGCAGTTCGGCTTCAGCTCGATCCTGGACGAGCGCCGCGACGGCACCCTGGCCCGGCTGCTGGCCGCGCCGGTCCCTCGGGCCGCGATCGCGCTGGCGAAACTGCTGACGGGGTTCGTCGCCGGCGTCGCCGCCACGGCCGTCCTCATGAGCGCCGCCGCGCTGCTCCTGGGCGCGCGCTGGGGCCATCCGCTGGGCGTGGGGCTGCTCGTCGTGGCGGGCGTGCTGGCCGCGACCGGGGTCATGGCGCTGGTGGCGACGGTGGCGAGGACCGCCGAGCAGGCGGGCAACCTGCAGAGCGTCGTCGCGGTGCTGTTCGGGGTGCTCGGCGGCGTGTTCGTGCCCGTCCAGCAGCTCGGCGACGCCTTCGCCGCGCTCAGCCTGCTCACCCCGCACCGCTGGTTCCTGCAGGGCCTCGCCGACCTGCACGGGGAGCACGCGCCGGCGGTCGCGCCGGGGCCGACGCTGGCGCTGCTCGCCTTCGCGGCGGTCACGACCGGCCTCGCGCTCCTCCGGGTGGGAAGGATGCTGCGGCCATGACGAGCGCGCGCGCCGCCGGGGCGATCGCCTGGGCGAACCTGGTCCGGCTCTTCCGCGACCGGACGAACGTCTTCTTCGTCGTCATCTTCCCGATCGTGCTGATCATGGTGTTGGGGCTGTCGTTCGGCTCCGGCTTCCGTCCCCCGCTCGGCGTCGTGAACGCCGACGGCGGCCCCCGGGCGGCCGAGCTGGTACGGGCACTGGAGACGGCCGGCCACCGCGTCGTGCCGGTGAGCGGCGACGCCGAGGCCCGCGACGCGGTCGAGCGCGGCAGGCTGGCCGGCGCGCTGATCGTCCCGGCCGGGTACGACCGCGCCCTGCGCTCCTACACCCCCGTCACGCTGGCGTTCATCGGCCGGGACGAGCCCACGGCCCGCCGGCTCGGCGTCGCGCTGAACGCCGTGGTCACGCGGGTGACGATGCCGGCGCGGGCCGCCGCGTACGCGCGGAGCGCCGGCCTGTCCGGCGGCTTCGACGAGCTGGTGGCGAGGGCGGAGGCCGCTCCCGCGCCCGGCGTCACGGTCGCCGTGAGCGCCGCCGGGGCGGCCGGCCCGTCCCCTCCGGGCGGCTACGACGTCGCCGCGACCTCGCAGCTGCTCCTGTTCATGTTCCTGACCTCGCTGAACGCCGCCCCGGCGGTCATCGAGACGCGCCGGCTCGGGATCTCGCGCCGGATGTACGCGGCCCCGGTGCCGGTCGGCGTCATCCTGCTCGGCGAGGCCGCGGGCCGGGTGGGCGTGGCCCTGCTCCAGGGCCTGGTCATCATGGCCGGGTCGGCGCTGCTGTTCGGGGTGCGCTGGGGTGACCCGGCGGGCGCGGCCCTGCTGCTGGTGGCGTTCGCGCTGGTGAGCGGCGGGGCCGCGATGCTGCTCGGGGCGGCGGCGCGCACCGAGCAGCAGGCGAGCGCGCTGGGCCTGCTGCTCGGCCTGGGCCTGGCCGCGATCGGCGGCGCGATGGCGCCGCTGGAGTTCTTCCCCGCGCCCATGCGCCTGCTCGCGCACGTCACCCCGCACGCCTGGGCCCTGGACGGCTTCGCCGGGCTGCTGCGCGGGGACGCCGGCCTGACCGGCGTCCTGCCGCAGCTCGGCGTGCTGACCGGCTACGCGGCGGCGCTCCTCGCGCTCGGCGCGTGGCGCCTGCGCGCCGCCCTGACCGAGTAGAACCCGTTACGGCAGGGCTTCGACCAGCTCGCGCACCGGCTTGCGGGCGCCGGTGTAGAACGGGATCTCGACCCGGGTGTGACGCCGGGCCGCGGCGCCGCGCAGCGTACGCATGAGGTCGACGATGCGGTGCAGCTCGTCGGCCTCGAAGGCGAGCATCCACTCGTAGTCATTGAGCGAGAAGCAGGAGACTGTGTTGGCCCGCACGTCGGGGTAGTCGCGCGCCATCCGGCCGTGCTCGGCCAGCATCGCCCGCCGCTCGGAGTCCTCCAGGAGGTACCACTCGTAGGAGCGGACGAACGGGTAGACGCTCACGTAGGCGCGCGGCTCCTCCTCGGCGAGGAAGGCCGGGATGTGCGACTTGTTGAACTCGGCCGGCCGGTGCAGCGCCATGGCCGACCAGACGGGCCTGCTGTGCCGGCCGAGCGCCGTGCGGCGGAAGCGGGAGTAGACGTCCTGCAGGTCCTCCGGCGTCGGCGCGTGCCACCAGAACATGAAGTCGGCGTCGGCCCGCAGCCCGGACACGTCGTAGACCCCCCTGGTCACGACGTCCTTGCCCGCGGCCTGCTCCAGCAGCTCCTCGACCTCGCCCGCCAGGCCGTCGCGGTCGGCGGGGCACGGCTCGGTCGCCTGGAAGACCGACCACATGGTGTAGCGGATCACCTGGTTGAGATCGCGGGCCTTCGGCCGCGGAGCTCCTTCTGTCATCGTCACTCTTCTCCTCGCTGGGACAGCTCTTCCAAGATCCGGGCGGCCGCCGTACGGGCGGTGCCGATGCAGGCCGGGATGCCGATGCCGTCGTAGGCCGCGCCGCACACGGCGAGCCCCGGCTCGACCGCGACCGCCGCGCGCACGCGGGCCACCCGGTCGAGGTGGCCCACGTTGTACTGGGGAAGCCCGCCTCCCCAGCGGGTGACCCGGCTGTCGACCGGCAGGCCGCGCGCGCCCATCACCTCGGCCATCTCGGCGATGGCGAGCGACACCAGCTCGGCGTCCTCGCGCTGGAGCAGGTGCTCCTCGCCCAGGCGGCCGATCGAGCAGCGCAGGATCACCAGGTCCCTGGCCAGGTGGGGCCACTTCACGGAGCTGAACGTCACCGCCTTGACCGGGCGGCGCTCGACGGGGGGCACGAGGTAGCCGCTGCGGGCGGGCGGCTGCGGGAACGCCGACAGCGGGTAGGCGAGCGTGACGACGGCCATGCTGGCGTACTCGATCCTGGCCAGCTCGGCCGCGGCCTTCGGCACCTCGTCCTGGAGCAGGCGGGCGGCGGCGGGGCCAGGCGCGGCGACGATCACGGCGTCGGCCTCGACGGTCTCGGGCCTCGGCACCGGCCCGGTCACCAGGCGCCAGCCCTGACCGGCGCGGCGCAGTTCGCGTACGGTGACGCCGGTCCTGACGTCGGCCCCCGACGCCTTGGCGACCGCCTCGGGCAGCGTGCCGACGCCGCCGCGCAGCGTCGTGAAGACGGGCCCGGCGTTCTTGGGGGTCTCCTCGACCAGGTGGCGGGCGGCCGACAGCAGCGAGCGCTCGGCGCGGGCCACGGCCGCCACGCGGGGCATCGTGGCCTCCAGCGAGAGCAGGTCGGCGCGGCCCGCGTAGACGCCGCCGAGCAGCGGCTCGACCAGCCGGTCGACGATCTCGGCGCCCATCCTGGCGCGGATGTAGGCGGCCACGGACACGTCGGTGCGGACGAGCGTCGCGGGCAGGATCTGGTCGAGCGGCACGCGCAGCAGCCCGGCGGGCGAGATGATGCCGGACTTCGCCAGCTCGGTCAGGTCGGCGGGCACGCCCATGACCTGGCCCTTCGGCATGGCGTGCAGGGCGCCCCTGGAGTAGATGGCCGAGCCGGTGGTGCCGGGGAAGACCAGCTCGTCGCCGAGGCCCACCGCCCTCGCCAGCTCTGGGCCCTCCGGGCGGCGGGCCAGCATGGCCTCCGCGCCGGCGTCCACGCTCACCCCGGCGACCTCGGAGGCGTGCAGCTTGCCGCCGATGCGCGGGCTCGACTCCAGCACGGTGACCTTGACCCGTTCGTCCGCGCCCTGACGGAGGTACCACGCGGCGGCGAGGCCGGAGATCCCTCCGCCGATCACGACGACGTGCGCCCGATTCCCTTCCACGCCTCCTGACGCTACCGCCTCGGCGGGCCGCCCACCTGCGCGGGGCGCGTGACCGGACCGTGATTCATGCCATCAAACCGATCCGCCCGCCGATCCGTCTTCAAGGCATGAGGAGAATCCGGTACGGCATCACGTCATCGCTCGCGGCAGCCGTTCTGCTCCTGGCGGGCTGCGGCGGGGGCGGCGCCACGGTCCAGAGCGCGTCCGCCCCTGCCGTCGCACAGGACATGAACGCGGAGGCCCGGCCGGTGCCCACGGCGTCCAAGGCGGCCCGGGGCGTCGCCAAGACCGATCAGGCGGGCCTGGTGTCCGACGTCAAGGTGACCAGGCAGGACCGCCAGGTCATCTACACCGGCAGCATGACCGTCCGGGTCAAGCAGGTCAGCGACGCCGTCGAGCAGGCCAAGCAGATCGTCACCGCGGCCGGCGGCTACCTGTCCAGCGAGCAGAGCAGCTCGGCCAGCAAGGCGCGGGAGACCGCGACGCTGGAGTTCAAGATCCCGCCGACCGGCTACAACGCCGCGCTCGGCCGGCTCGGCAAGGAGCTCGGCACCCAGGTCTCCATGAAGCAGTCCACCCAGGACGTCACGCTCCAGGTCGCCGACGTCGAGAGCCGGCTCAAGTCGGCCGAGCGGTCGCTGGAGTCGCTGCGTACGCTGCTCAAGCGGGCCGACACGATCGGCCAGGTGCTGGACGTCGAGCGCGAGATCGCCTCCCGTCAGGCGGATCTGGAGTCGTTGCAGGCGCAGCAGAAGGAGCTGGCCACGCAGGTCGCGATGGCGACGCTCACGCTGCGGCTGCTCGGGCCGGTGGCCGAGGCGGCGCAGCCCGAGGAGGAGTCCGACGGGTTCCTCGCCGGGCTGAAGAGCGGCTGGAAGGCGCTGCTCTCCAGCCTGGTGGTGCTGCTGACGCTGCTCGGCGCGGTGCTGCCGTGGCTGCTGGTCTCGCTGCCGCTGGTGGCGCTGCTGGTCTATCTGGTGCGCCGGGACCGCGCCCGCCGCGCCGGCCAGGGCCGCGTGCCCGCCGCCCCGCCCTCCCGCCCGGCCGACCCGGACCCCGGGACCGCGTGACCCGTCCCCAGGCCGCATGACCCCGGACCCAGGGACCGCGTGACCCGATCCCGAGGCCGCATGACCCCGGACCCAGGGACCGCGTGACCCGATCCCGAGGCCGCATGACCCCCGGACCCCGGGCCCGGTGGCCTGGGTCAGGCGGAGTGCTCGTGGACCAGGTCGGTGAGGCGCTTGAGCTGGTCGGGGTCGGTCGAGGGCAGGACGCCGTGGCCGAGGTTGAACACGTGCCCCTCGGCGGCGCGCCCCTGCCGCAGCACCTCGCGCGCCTTGCGCTCGACGACCTCCCTCGGGGCGAGCAGCACGGCCGGGTCGAGGTTGCCCTGCAGCGCCTTGCCCGGCCCCACGCGGCGGGCCGCCTCGTCGAGCGGCACCCGCCAGTCGACGCCCACGACGTCGGCGCCCGCCTCGCCGAGCAGGCCGAGCAGCTCGCCGGTGCCGACGCCGAAGTGGATGCGCGGGACGTCCGTGAGGCCCTCGAAGATGCGCCGGGTGTGCGGCAGGATGAACTCGCGGTAGTCGGCGGGGGCCACCGCGCCGACCCAGGAGTCGAAGAGCTGCACGGCCGAGGCGCCGGCCGCCACCTGGATGCGCAGGTGCTCCAGGACGATGCCGGACAGCCGTTCCATGAGGTCGTGCCAGAGCTCGGGGGCGCCGTACATCATGGCCTTGGTGCGGTCGTGGTTCTTCGACGGGCCGCCCTCGATCAGATAGGACCCGAGCGTGAACGGCGCTCCCGCGAACCCGATCAGCGGCGTGCCGCCCAGCTCGCCGGTGAGCGCCCGGATCGACTCGGTCACGAACGGCACGTCGTCCGGCTCCAGCGGCCGCAGCGCCGCGAGCCCCTTGGCGTCGCGGATCGGGTCGGCCACGACCGGCCCGACCCCCGGCTTGATGTCGAGGTCGATGCCGATGGCCTTGAGCGGCACCACGATGTCGCTGAAGTAGATGGCCGCGTCGACGCCGTAGCGGCGGACCGGCTGCATGGTGATCTCGACGATCAGCTCGGGGGTCGCGCACGCGGTGAGCATGGGGACGCCCTCACGCACCTTGAGGTATTCCGGCAGCGAGCGCCCCGCCTGGCGCATGTACCAGACCGGGGTGTGCGGAACGGGCTGGCGGCGGCAGGCACGCAGGAACGCGGAGTCGGCGAGATTCACCCATCAAGGGTGCCATGTCCGGGCGCCGGTCCCGCCATCGGTGCTGGGAGACGCGCGGTGTCGGAAAAAGATGCATTGGACACCCAAAATCATGATCAGATAGCAAGATGAAGGTTTACCGGTCTGCTCGACATCGGCGTCCCGCGCGGGTCGAGCACACCCCACGGCCGGGCAGAGAGCCGGTCCCGGCTGCGTCAAATGTTCGCCAACCCACCGCGCGGCACCGATTCAGCGACCACTTTCGGGACACGCCGAGCGCGTTGCGGGGAATTGTCAGCGGCTCGTGCCAACGTCGGAGCCACGACCCGAAGAAAGGCCCCGTTGCGATGTCCGCGTTGTGGAGTTCCCCAGAGCGCCGTAGTGAGCGCTGCGCTTCCTGCGGTGGCGATCGGCCCTTCGAGCAGCCCCCGTGCCCGGACGGGCACGAGCCGGGCGAGTGCCCCGAGTGGGCCTGCTCCGGCTGCGGCCACGCGATCGTCCTCGGCTCCGCCGAGACCGCCCGACCGGTTCGCCAGCTTGTTACGGCTTTGGCTTGATCACCAAGGATGCGCACCCCCGTGGTCCCCTTCCGCCCGACATCGACCTACGCTTCGGCTATGCCACTCGGTGACCAGCCACCGCCTCCGGCCACGTTCCTCCGCGCGGCCCAGAGCCTCCGGCTGTCCGAGGTGCGGCCGGAGATCGAGCTGGAGGACCTGCCCGCGCCCCAGCGTCTGGCCCCCTACTCGGCCGCCATCGGCGCGTCCGTCTACCGCGACGACGACGAGCTCGCCGTCGGCCGGCTGATCCTCCTCTACGACCCCGACGGACAGCGCGGCTGGGAGGGGCCGTTCCGGCTGGTGGCCTACGTCAGGGCCGACATGGAGCCGGAGATCACCTCCGACCCGCTGCTCGGGCCGGTCGTGTGGAGCTGGCTCACCGAGACTCTGGAGTCCCATCAGGCCGACTACTCGGCCGCCGGCGGTACCGTGACTAGAGCCGTGTCCGAGGGGTTCGGCAACAAGGCCGAGGATCCGGTCACGACCGAGCTGGAGCTGAGAGCCTCCTGGTCTCCCGCACAGGAGGATCTGTCCGGCCATGTCGCCGCCTGGTGCGACCTGATGTGCCTGGCCGCGGGCATCCCGCCGCTCCCGCCGGACGTGGCCGCGCTGCCCCGGCGACGTGATGATCCGGAGAGTGACCGTACGAAGTGAGGGCACCAGTCGACACCGCACGAGCGTCATGAGGTCGGTGAACTCATGACAGAAGAACGAACCGTCGAGCCGCTGCTCGAACCCCGCGAGGGCATCCCGCCGGTGATCGCCGACGCGGACGGCCTGGCGAGGATGGTCGAGCGTTTCGCCGCGGGCGAAGGGCCCGTCGCCGTGGACGCCGAACGCGCCTCGGGCTACCGCTACGGCAACCGCGCCTACCTCGTGCAGCTCCGCCGGGCGGGGTCGGGCACCGCGTTGATCGACCCGATCGCCTGCCCCGACCTGTCCGCGCTGGACGCCGCCGTGGCCGAGGCGGAGATCGTGCTGCACGCCGCGTCGCAGGACCTGCCGTGCCTGCTGGAGGTGGGCTTCCGGCCCCGGGAGATGTTCGACACCGAGCTCGCCGGGCGGCTGCTCGGCTACGAGCGGGTGGGGCTCGGCACGATGGTGGAGACCGTGCTCGGGCTGCGGCTGGAGAAGGGCCACTCGGCCGCCGACTGGTCCACCAGGCCGCTGCCGGAAGACTGGCTGCGCTACGCGGCGCTCGACGTCGAGGTGCTGGTCGAGCTCCGTGACGTCCTCCACGCGCAGCTCGCCGAGAGCGGGAAGCTGGAGTGGGCGCGCGAGGAGTTCGCCGCCGTGCTCGGCACGCCGCCGCCCGTGCCGCGCTCCGACCCGTGGCGGCGCACCTCGGGCATCCACAAGGTACGCAACGTGCGAGCCCTCGCCATCGTGCGCGAGCTGTGGCTCATGCGCGACCGCATCGCCCGCGAGGCCGACCTCGCGCCGGGCCGGGTGCTGCCCGACGCGGCCATCGTCACGGCGGCGCTCGAAGGGCCGCGCACCAAGAAGGCGCTGACCGAGATCTCCGCCTTCACCGGGCGCAGCGCCCGGCGGCACATGAGCGACTGGCTGGCCGCCGTCCACCGCGCCCGCAACCTGCCCGACAGCCAGCTCCCCGCCCCCAGCACGCCGGGCGACGGGCCGCCGCCGCCCAACCGCTGGGCCGACCGCGACCCGGCCGCCGCCAAGCGCCTGGCCGCGGCGCGGGCCGTCATCGCGGCGCTGGCCGACGAGCACCACATGCCGACCGAGAACCTGTTGCAGCCGGACGCGGTGCGCCGGCTCACCTGGGAGCCTCCCGACGATCTCGACGACGAGACCGTGGCCGACCGGCTGCGCGCCCTGGGCGCGCGGGAGTGGCAGATCACCCTCACGGCCCACCCCATCGCCAAGGCCTTGTCCCGGTTGCAGATCCGGGGTGAGCTCTGACGCTTCGCCCGGGAGCGGTCTCGTCATCATGAGACCGCTCCCGCTACGGCGGCAGTCAGGGGATGCCGAAATTCCGTCGACAAGGCTGTCACCCGCCGCCTAGGTTGCGGATCATGGCAGGAAGCCCCGAGTGCGACTGCGGCGCGGTCGCCGGCCCGCTGGGCGCGTGCGTGGACTATTACCACGCGATCCTCTCCGAAGAGCAGGCCGATCCTCGGATGTACAGGTGGCACGCGCCCGTGGTCTGCGCCTATCTCCTGCAGCATCCCTCCGGAGCGCACGAGAAGTACCTCGACGGGCAGTTCCGCCAGTTGCAGCTCTACCTGGACAAAGGGCTTGACGCGCTGCTTCGCGTGGCGGCTCATCAGGTGGCCAGGAACAACCACCGGGCGCGGGCGGGCTACGACACGAGCCCGCTCGCGGCGTACGAGCCGCTGCCGCCAGGCGGGCCCCCCGGGCGCTTCCGGGCCTCGTTCTGCGGGTTGCCGGTCAGGGACGGCAGCTTCGTGTTCGACGGGCATCAGGCGTACGGACACCGCATCGAGCTCATCGCCGAGGCGACCGTAGAGTCCTGGAGATCCGTCCAGGCGTAGTGAGGGGACTTGACGCGTTCGGGCGCGCAGCCGTACCGTTCGGGAAAGCGCTTTCCCCGTTTTGTCCTTGAAGGGATCCCTATGAGCGTGCGCACCATCGGCGTCGTGATGAACGGCGTCACCGGACGGATGGGCTACCGCCAGCACCTGGTCCGTTCCGTCCTGGCCATCAACGAGCAGGGCGGCGTGACGCTCTCGGACGGCGAGCGGGTGAAGCTGCGGCCCGTCCTCGTCGGCAGGAGCGCCGGCAAGCTCGCGGACATCGCGGCCAGGCACGCGATCCCCGACCACACCACCGACCTCGACGCCGCGCTCGCCGACGACGACAACCTGATCTACTTCGACGCCCAGGTGACCAGCGCCCGCGTGAAGGCCGTGCTGAAGGCCATCGAGGCGGGCAAGCACATCTACGCCGAGAAGCCCACGGCCGAGTCGGCGCAGGAGGCGGTCGCGCTGGCCGAGGCCGCTGCCGCCAAGGGCGTCAAGAACGGCGTGGTGCAGGACAAGCTGTTCCTGCCCGGCCTGCTGAAGCTGAAGCGGCTGATCGACGGCGGCTTCTTCGGCCGGATCCTGTCGGTGCGCGGCGAGTTCGGCTACTGGGTGTTCGAGGGCGACTGGCAGGAGGCCCAGCGCCCGTCCTGGAACTACCGCGCCGAGGACGGCGGCGGCATCGTGCTCGACATGTTCCCGCACTGGCACTACGTGCTGGAGAACCTGTTCGGCCGGGTCGAGTCGGTCTACGCCCGCGCCGTGACGCACATCCCGTCCCGGGTGGACGAGCAGGGCGCCACCTACCAGGCCACCGCGGACGACGCCGCGTACGGCGTGTTCGAGCTCGAAGGCGGCATCGTCGCGCAGATCAACTCGTCCTGGGCGGTCCGCGTGAACCGCGACGAGCTGGTGGAGTTCCAGGTGGACGGCACGCACGGCAGCGCCGTCGCGGGCCTGCGCAACTGCCGCGTCCAGCACCGCTCGGCCACGCCGAAGCCGGTCTGGAACCCCGACCTGCCGGTCACCGCGCGCTTCCGCGACGACTGGCAGGAGGTGCCGGACAACGGGGAGTTCGACAACGGGTTCAAGATCCAGTGGGAGGCGTTCGTCCGGCACGTGCTGGAGGACGCGCCCTTCCCCAACGACTTCGCCTCCGGCGCGCGGGGCGTCCAGCTCGCCGAGCTGGGGCTGCGCTCGTCGGCCGAGGGCCGCAGGATCGAGGTGCCGCAGCTGTGAGGATCGACCTGCCGGGGCACGGCCCGTACCCGGTGCGGGAGCGTACGGACTGGGCGGTGTCGGCCGCGCCGGCCGCGAGCCGCGTCGCCTACGCCGCCGCCCACGTGGTGGCCGACCCGCTCGGCGACAACACGCCGGGCTCCCCCGCCGCCGTGGACTGGGACGCCACCCTCCGCTTCCGCCACCACCTGTGGGCGCACGGCCTGCGCATCGCCGACGCGATGGACACCGCGCAGCGCAACATGGGCCTGGACTGGGCGGCGACCGCCGAGCTGATCCGGCGCACCGCCGCCGAGGCGCGGACGCTCGGCGACCCGGCCACGCTGGTGTCGTGCGGCGCGGGCACCGACCACGCGCCGGACGCCGCCGACCTGGACGCGATCACCGCCGCCTACGCCGAGCAGATCGAGACGGTCCAGTCGGCGGGCGCGGGCGTGATCGTCATGGCCTCCCGCCAGCTCGCCAGGGTCGCCACCGGCCCCCGCGACTACCACCAGGTGTACGGCAAGCTCTTCGGCCTGGCCGAGCGCCCGGTGATCCTGCACTGGCTGGGCGAGATGTTCGACCCGCAGCTGGCCGGCTACTGGGGCTCGCGGGACGTGGCGGCGGCGACGGAGTCGTTCCTGGAGCTGGTGCACGCCCACGCCGCCATGGTGGACGGCGTGAAGGTGTCGCTGCTGGACGAGGAGCACGAGGTGCGGCTGCGCGCCGCGCTCCCCGACGGCGTGCGGCTCTACACCGGCGACGACTTCAACTATCCGTCGCTGATCGCCGGCGGCTCGCACGCGCTGCTCGGCATCTTCGACGCCATCGCCCCCGCGGCGGCGGCCGCGCTGCGCGAGCTGGACGCCGCCGAGGCGGGCGACGAGGCGGCCAGAGCCCGCTACGAGGAGATCCTGGCCCCGACGGTCCCGCTGTCGCGCAAGATCTTCGAGTCGCCGACCTACCACTACAAGACCGGCATCGTCTTCCTGTCCTGGCTGAACGGCCACCAGGACGCCTTCGCCATGGTCAACGGCGCGCAGTCGGCCCGCTCGCTGCTCCACCTGGCCGAGGTGTTCCGCCTGGCCGACCAGGCGGGGCTGCTGGCCGATCCGGAGCTCGCGGTGCGCCGCATGTCGGCGCTGCTGGCGGTGAACGGCCGGTGAGCCTGTCACTCAACCAGTGGACGACGCGGCGCTGGTCCGTGGCCGAGGCCGTGGACGGCTGCGCGCGGCACGGCCTGGAGGCGATCGGGCTGTGGCGGGAGAAGGTGGCCGAGCAGGGCCTCGCGGCCAGCGCCAAGCTGGTACGTGACGCCGGCCTGCGGGTGTCGTCCCTGTGCAGGGGCGGCTTCCTGACGACGGGCGGCGAGGCGTTCGCCGCCGCGCTGGCCGACAACCGGCGGGCCATCGACGAGGCGGCCGAGCTGGAGGCGGCCTGCCTGGTGCTGGTGGTCGGCGGCCTGCCCGGGATCAGGCCGGGCGAGCCGCTGACCGAGACGTCCGGGCGGGACCTGGCGGGCGCGCGGGAGCGGGTGGCCGAGGCGCTGGCCGAGCTGGCGCCGTACGCCGGGGAGCGGGGCGTCAAGCTCGCCCTGGAGCCGCTGCACCCGATCTACTGCCCCGACCGGGCGGTGCTGTCCACGCTGGGCCAGGCGCTCGACCTGGCCCTGGCCTACCCGGAGGAGCAGGTCGGCGTGGTCGTGGACACCTTCCACGTGTGGTGGGACCCGCGCCTGTTCGCCGACGTGGCGCGGGCCGGCCGCCGGATCGCGAGCTACCAGGTGTGCGACTACCTGCATCCGCTGCCGGCGGACGTGCTGCTCGGACGGGGCATGATGGGCGACGGGGTGATCGACTTCCCGCCGATCACCCGCGCGGTCCTGGACGCCGGCTACACCGGCGACGTCGAGGTGGAGATCTTCAACGCCGACGTCTGGGCCGCCGACCCCGACGAGGTGCTGGCCACCATGAAGGCCCGCTACGCGGAGGTCGTACGGGCCTGATCCGGTGACGACGGCGTGACCGTGCCGGCCGCGCCGTCGAGTTCGATCTCCTGTCCGGTCGTGATGCGGTGCGTGGCGTCGGCGACGCCGACGACGGCCGGGATGCCGTACTCGCGGGCCACCACCGCGCCGTGCGACATGGCCCCGCCCATCTCCATGACCAGCCCGCCCGCGGTCAGGAACAGCGGCGTCCAGCCCGGGTCGGTGGACGGGCAGACCAGGATCTCGCCCGGCTCCAGGTGCGCGCCGACGGGGTCGAGCACGACGCGGGCGCGGCCGGTGACCGTGCCGGCCGAGGCCGCGGTGCCGACCAGCGCGCCCTCGGCCGCCGGGGAGGCCAGGGCCTCGGGCTCGGTGCCGTCGGACAGCAGCATCCGGGGCACGTGCCGGCGGCGCGACTCCCGCTCGTGCTCCGCTCTGCGCCGCGCCACCAGCTCCCGCAGGTCGCCGCCGGCCAGCGCGGCCCTGGTCTCGCGCAGGTCGAGGAAGAACACGTCGCCGGGGGCGTCCAGCACGCCCAGCCCGGTCAGGTGCTCCCCGACGGTGAGCAGGCTGTGCCGCACCCCGGACAGCGCCTTGACGAGGTAGAACTTGGGCAGCTCGCGCAGCCCGGCGTAGGCACGGGTGCGCCGCAGCGCGAACCGCGTCACCGGGCCCCGCCACCGGCCCCTGGCGCGGGCCGCGGCGGTCACGCGGGCGGCGGCCGCCCGCGCCTGGGCCTCGCCCTTGGCGAACAGCGCGGCGGGCGCGAGGTCGGAGCCGGCGTCCATGCGCAGGTAGTTGGCCAGCGCGCCGAGGATGTGGGCGGGCTCCTCCGACCAGCGGGGCACGCCGAGGTCGATCTCGGCGACGCCGCGGTGGCCGTACTCGGCGAGGAACGCGGCGACGCCGCGCTGCGCGACCGGCGGCAGCTCGCCGGCCTCGTAGCGGCGCACCAGCTCGGCGACCGTCAGCTCGGCGAACGGCTCCGGCTCGACGCGGGTGGCCAGCTCCCACAGCTTCAGGTCCATCTCGGTGGTGGGGTTGTGCGGGAGGCCGCGCAGCACGTCCTGCATCTCGCCCAGCGGCAGGCCGGAGAGCCGGCCGGCCAGCGCGAACAGGCCGTAGCCCGTGAGCACGATCGGCATCACCGAGACGATCGACGGGAACGTGGCGGCCAGCAGCCGCTCGGCGTGGTCCAGGCGTTGCGCGGGCGTGGCGGTGGCGGGCACCCGCAGCCGCCGGTCGAGCACCTCGCCGACCCGCCGGGTGTAGCCGAGCGCGCGTTCCGGCGCGGTGAGCGCCAGGAACACCCGCGACGGCAGGTGGACGCGCCGGGCGAAGCGGGCCAGGCCGCGCAGGAACGGGCGGCGCGAGGAGCGGGCGAGCTCCAGGCGCGGATCGTCGAACAGCCGTCGCACGAGGGCGACGCCGCGGGCCTCGCCGAGGGTGAGGGCGCGCGGCAGGACGGCCCGGCCGGGGCGGCTGCGCAGCGCGGCCGTGAGGTCGAGCCAGAGGCGCTGCCCGGAGACGGACATGAAGGCCGGGCCGTCGAGCGGGTCGGCGGGGCCGTGGCCGACGATGCCCGCCGCTCCCCCGCCGATCAGCCGGAACGCCGCCAGGCCCATCGGGGTGAGCGGGCCCATGACGCCCTGGACGACGTTGAGCGAGAAGTAGACGCGCAGGCCGGGCCGGGCCGGCTCGGGCAGCGGGTAGAGCGTGGTGATCGGCCTGGCCTGGGTGAGCCAGATCTCGCCGTCGGCGCCGACGGCCCACTCGGTGTCCTGGGGGGCGCCGTAGTGGTCCTCGACGCGGCGGCCCAGCGCGGCCAGGCGCAGCACCTCGGCGTCGGTGAGGCAGAGTTCAACGTGGGGTCCGTCGTGAGCGACTTCGACGCGTTCGGTGCCGCCGCCGGGCAGCGGGCGGATGACCACGCGCTTGTCGCCGGCCCGGCGCTCCAGGATGTCGCCGTCGTACGCCACGAAGCGGTCGGGGTTGACCGCGCCGGACACGACGGCCTCGCCGAGCCCGGGGCTGGCGTCGATGACGGTCTCGCGCCGCCGCCCGGTGACCGGGTTCGCGGTGAACATCACGCCCGCCACCCGCGCGTCCACCATGACCTGGACGACCACGGCGAGGCGGACGGCGGCGTGGTCGATGCCGTTGGCCTCGCGGTAGGCCACCGCCCGGTCGGTCCAGAGCGAGGCCCAGCAGCGGCGTACGGCCTCGACCACGGCCTCGGCACCGACGACGTTGAGATAGGTGTCCTGCTGCCCGGCGAAGCTGGCGAACGGCAGGTCCTCGGCGGTGGCCGACGAGCGCACGGCCACCGCCACGTCGGGGCCGAGCGCCGCGTAGTGCTTGACGATCGTCTCGTGGACGGCGTCGGGGACGGGGGCCTCCAGCAGGTGCCGCCGGGCGCGCTCGGCGAGCGTGCCGTCCGGCGTGAGATCGAGGCCGGTGGCGGCCAGGCCGTAGGCGTCGGTGGTCAGCACCCAGCCGAGCGGGACGGGCAGCCCCGCGCGGGTGAGCTCGCCGAGGTTCGCGGCCTTGCCGCCGACCTCGGCGAGCATGCCGCCGTCGATCTCGGAGAAGTCCAGTGCCGTGTTCATCGCGCGCACCCCTGCCGTTCAGCGTCGTGTCACCAGTGTCACGCCTGCCGGGCAGAAATTCAACACCCGATGAAAATCGATCACGGCTCCAGGGGCGCGCCGTCCAGGTCCCAGTCCGGCTCGATCGGCACGCCCAGCGCGGCCAGGGCCGTCGGGCCCACGTCCACCAGGCGCGGAGCGGCGAGCCGCCGCCCGCCGAGGTCCTTGCCGAGGTGGTGGGCGATGACGAAGACCGTGCGCTCCTCGTCCGAGACGCCGCCGTGGCCGCCCTCGTCCACGTGGCCGTGGTCGGTGGTGACGAGGACGGTCCAGCGCTCCTCCCGGTATGCCGGCCGGGCGCGTACGGCGTCGAGCAGGCGGCCCAGGTACGCGTCCTGGGTCCGGAGCGCGACGGCGTACTCGAGGCAGTGGGGGCCGAGCTCGTGGGCGACCTCGTCGGTGTCGCCGAGGTAGACGAAGACCGCGTCGGGGTCGTCCTCGCCGAGGTGGCGCTCCGCCTCGGCGGTCACCCGCTCGTCGGCCGCGCTCCAGCCGCCCTCGCAGGTGTAGCCGTCCAGGACGAAGCGGTGGTCGATGGCCGGGCCGAAGGCTCCGTGCTCGGCGAGCGCGGCCCAGGAGAAGAACGCCGAGGTCACCAGGTCGGGGCGGGCATTCTTCGCCCGCGTCAGGAAGTCCGGAAATTTCAGGAATCGGGGGTCGGTGAAGGCGTTGTCCACGACGCCGTGCTTGTCCGGCCACACCCCGGTCGCGATGGACGACCAGCCGGGGCCCGAGTCGGTACGCGAGCGGATCGCCCGGGCCGCGGCGCTGCCGTCGTCGCCCGGCTCGGGGCTCTTCGGCACGACCTCGCCGATCGACTCGGTGTGCGGCGCGCCGGCCTCGCCGTAGGGGAGCATGCTGGTGCCGTACGCGCCGGCGGACATCAGCGCGGTCAGGACCGGCGCGCCCGAGGCGGCGAGCAGGTCGAAGCGGAGCCCGTCCATGCCGACCACGAGGACCTTGTTCCTCGCCGTGCTGGATCTTGCCAAGTTAGATGCGGACATACCGCTATCTAAGCGGCACAATCCGGTCGGTTCACCCCGCGAAGCGCCGCACCCAGGCCGCCGCGCCCGGCAGGATCTCCTCGACCGGCGCGACGTGCGGATACCACGTCCGCTCCCACTCCAGCGACGCCCAGCCGGCGTAGCCGGCCGCGCGCAGCAGGGCGCCCGCCTCCTCCAGCGGCACCGAGCCCGTCCCCAGGGGGACCGGCGTGGTGTCCTCGGCCGAGACCGCGTCCTTGATCTGCACGTACGCGAGGTGCGGCCCGAGCGCGGCCAGCGACTCGGCCGGCGGCTCGCCGTGCCTCCAGGGATGCAGCAGGTCCCAGATCGCGCCCGTGACGCCGGGGCGATCGGCCGCGTCGAGCAGCCCTGCCACGGCCGCGCAGGTCGCCATCGCGTCGTGCGTCTCGACCAGCACCCGGACGCCGAGCCCCGCGGCGCTCTCGGCGACCGCCCTCAGCCGGCGCGCGCCGATCGCCGGGTCCGCGCCGCGCGGGAACACCCGGACCCCGGGCGCGCCCAGGTCGGCGGCCAGGCGCAGGTCGGCGAGGAGGGCATCGGTGACCGGCTCGTCCGGCCCCGGCTCGCAGATCCTGACATATCCAGCTAAGGCGGCGATCTCCAGGCCCGCGTCCGCCACCCTCGACCGCACCGCGCGCCGCTCCGCCGCGTCCAGCCCGGCGTGCACCCCGGTGTCCGGATGCAGGCGCAGCTCCAGCCCCTCGCACCCGTGCCGCGCCGCCAGCTCCACGGCCCGGCCGAGACCTTCGCCGGGCATCCCCAGCGTGCTGACCGCCAGCCTCACAGCGTCCTCACCAGGGCCTCCCGCTCGCCCGCGTCAACCGAGCCTCCGTACGCTCTCGCGCAGCACGACCTCGCCGGCGACCTGCTCGACCACCGGGGCGACGTCCTCGGCGAGCGCCAGCTCCAGCGCCCGCGCCCCCATGTCCTTGAGCGGGAGGCGTACGGTCGTCAGCGCAGGAACGTGATCACGCAGCGTGACGATGTCGTCGAACCCGGCCACCGACACGTCCTCAGGCACCCGCACCCCGGCCTCGCGGTAGGCGGCCAGCGCCCCCACGGCCATGACGTCGTTGACCGCGAACACGCACGTGACGTCCGGATCGACGCGCCGCGCGGCCTCGTGGCCGCCGTCGCGGTCGAACGGCCCGGGGACGATCTGCGGCGCGGGCAGCCCCAGCTCCTCCAGCGCCCCTGCGAAGCCCGCGCACCGGTCGGCCGCCGTCACCAGGTGCGGCGGCCCGGCCAGCACCGCGAAGCGGGTGTGACCGAGCCCGGCGAGCGCCCGCGCCAGCTCCGCCGCGCCCGCGCGGTTGGCCGGCGCGACGGTGTCGACGCCGAGGAGGTCCTGGCCGACGCAGGCGGCCCGGCCGCCGCCCGCCCGGTAGCGGGCCAGCTCGTCGCGGAGCCGCCCGGTGACCTGGGCGTCGGCCACGCGGGAGCCGACCAGCAGCACCGCGCGGACGCGCTGGGCGCTCAGCGTGGCGACGTAGGCGATCTCCTGCTCGGGGTCGCGGTGCGTGGTGCCCACCATGACCAGCAGGCCCTGGGTGGCCGCGGCCCGCATCGCGCCGTCGGCGAGAGCGGCGAAGTAGGGGTCGGTCAGGTCGTGCACGACGATGCCGATGACGTTTCCTGCTCCCCTGGCCAGCGTCTGGGCCGCGATGTTGGCGCGGTAGCCCAGCTCGTCGGCGGCCTGCTCGACGCGGGCCCGCAGGGCCGCGCCCACCTGGCGGGTGCTGCCGTTGAGCACCCGCGAGGCGGTCGCCAGCGAGACGCCCGCCTGCTTGGCGACGTCCTCAAGCGTGACCACGAGACCTCCCCCTAGGAAAGCGGTTTCCATTGTGCCCGAACAGCACCGTGATCCGCATCCTCGCACGGCTCCGGCCCTGGGCGACACCACGGCCGGGGCCGTTTCCCTGACCGGAGGCTCAGGCCCAGGGGAAGAGGTAGTCGAACAGGCCCTTACGCTCCTCCTGGGCCGGCGTGGGCGCGGGCTCCTGGGTGGTGGGCTCCTCGGTCGGCTTCTCCTCCGCCTCCGTGCGCTGCTCGGACTGCGTACGCTGCTGCTGCTCCGTCTGCGAGTCGCGGACCGTCCCGGCCTGGTCGTCGGCGTCCCGCGTCTCGGGCTCCTGCGAACGGGACGGGCGCGCGCTCGGCCGCGCCTCCGGCTCCTCGCTCCGGGTGGCCGTGGGCCGGGCGGCCGGCTCGCGGGTCGGCCGCGCCTGCGTGGTGGTCGGGGACGCGTCCGCCGTCGGGGTCTCGGCCGGCTCGGTGGTCTCCTCCTCGGCGGGCTCGGCGGTCTCCTCCTCGGCCTCGTCGTCGGCGGCGGCGGAGTCGAGGGGCGTGCTCACCTGGCCCGCGCTCGCGCACCGGCCGTCGGCGCACGGGTCGTCGGAGCCTCCGGTGAGCGCGAAGCCCGCCCCCACGCCGACCACCACCACCGCGACGGCGGCCAGCACCAGCATCCGGGTACGGCCGCGCCCCTCACGCCCCTCACGCTCGGAGCGGCCGGAGCGGCCGGCGTCCTCGGAGTCGTCGGTCCAGCCGGAGCCGAGGAAGCCGCGCCGGGGCCGCTCGTCGTCGAGCCCGTCGTCGTAGGAGCCGGCGTTGTAGGAGTCGCCGCTGTAGGAGCCGCCGTCGTAGGAGCCGGTGTCGTAGGAGCCGGCGCCGTCGTAGGCGCGGGTCTCGTGGGGCCCGCTGTCGCGCGAGCCCTCGTCGTACGCGTTCTCGTCGTAGGAGCCGTTGCCGTACGAGCCCTCGTCGTGGACGTCGCCCTCGCGGACGTCGCCGTCGTACGCGCTCGCGGGCCGGTCGTCGTCGGACGGGCCGTCGTAGGCGCGGTCGAGCGGCAGGTACGCCGGCTCGACGCCCTGCCCCTGACCGGCGGAGGAGAGGGTGTCCTGCGGGAGATCGTCGAGCACGTCGCGGCCGGCCTCGGGCGGCAGGATGTAGGCCTCACCGGCCGGCGTGACCTGGATGGCGGGCTGCTCGTCGGTGTCGTCCGTGCTCCACCGTGGGGACAGCACGTCGCCCGTCAGGTCCGGGTTGACCGGCCTCCCCTGGCCGTCCTCGTATGGCCTGTCGTTCTCGTCGCGCACCACGATGGAACCTCTCTAAGTACGTATTGTGACCGCGCCCTTTCTTAGCAGAGTCGAACCCGACTTGTCCGGAAATTCCACCTGTTTCGCTAAAATCACTCTAAGTAACATGCGTCACTCCCGTGCAGGACAGAAGGGACGCGGACCCGCCCTACTTGCAGGGGTTGGTGTTGACGTCGACGACCTTGTCCTTGAGCGAGTCAGGGATCGCCGACAACACCCGCACCCCCGGCCAGTCGGCCCCGATGACGAGCTGCACGACCGGCCCGCCCTTCGGCGCAGGCACCTTCGACTGGTAGACGTCGGTCTTCACCGGCGCGACCTTGCCCGCCACCGGCGTCCGCTTGTCCTTCGACAGCCGGGCGGCCACCGCGTCGGCGTACGCCGGCCCGTCCTGGGCGTCCTTCTTGGCGTAGCGGATGGAGGTGGTCGGGGTGGTGGGCGCGTTGCCGACCTGGATGACCGCGAACCCCTGCGCGGCCAGCTCCTCGGCCACCTGCAGGGCCTTGCCCTGCTCGCCGGTGCCGTTGAGCACCTGCACCCGCACCTGGCCGTGCTCGATCTTCGGCGTGGCCGCCTTGCCGGGCGTGGGCGTGGCGGTGACCTCGACGTCGTTGCGCACGGCCTCGAAGAAGTTGCGCGCGGCCGGCTCGCTGAACTGCACCCGGTTCTTGTCCGGCGGGTACGCCTCCACCGGCACCGTGATGCCCTTGAGCTCCTTGGCCGTCAGCCCCTTGACGCTGTTGGCGATCTCCAGCATCCGGTCCGGCGTCAGCCCGCTGTCCACGGTGACGGCGGCCGCGGCCGAGTGGAGGAAGCTGTTGAGCTTGATCGGGTTGGTGAGCAGGCCGCCGTCGGTGACCTTGGCCAGCACCTTGGTGAGGAAGACCTGCTGGCGCTGGATGCGGCTGAGGTCGCTGCCGTCGCCGAGCGCGTAGCGGGTGCGTACGTACCCGAGGGCCTGCTCGCCGCTCACCACGTGCTTGCCCGCGCCGAGCACCAGCTTCGCCTTGGGGTCGTTGACCGGCTTGGGCAGGCAGATCTCGATGCCGCCGAGCGCGTCGATGATGCCCTTGAAGCCGGTGAAGTCGACCTTCACGAAGTGGTTGATCTTGATGTTGGTGAGCGACTCCAGCGTCTTGATCGTGCAGTTGATGCCGCCGTCGTTGAAGGCGGCGTTGATCTGCCGGATGCCGGGCCCGATCACGGTGCCGTTGTGGCCCGTGCACTGGGGCACCTGCACCATCGAGTCACGCGGGAAGCTGATCATGGTGGCCTTGTCCCGGTTGGGGGAGATGTGCAGCAGCATGATCGTGTCGGTGCGCTCGCCCAGGCCCTGCGACTTGGGGCCGTACTTCTTGTTGTCGCCCTCGCGCGAGTCGGAGCCGACGAGCAGCACGTTGAGCGCGCCGGTCTCGGGAGGCCGGGTCGCGTCGACCACGATGTCCTCCTGCTCGAGGCCGGCGAGAATGCTGCGGTAGTAGGCGTAGCCGCCCAGCGTCCCCGCCACCAGCACCCCGGTCAGCCCTACGCTCACCCACCCCAGCGGCGTGAGGGACTTGCGCCGGGGGCGCGGCTCGTCGTTCCGTGACCGCCGCGAACCCGGGGCGACTTGGGAACCCGCAACCGTATTGCCAGGTCTTGCTCTCACACGGTCCATCCCTTGCGCCATGATCGCGCAGCTTAGTCACAAACAAGCAGCCACGACGACAAATCTCCGCTTCTTGACTCTCCACGGCCCCCGAAGGCCCCGTGACGCCGGCCCCTCACGACAGTTCGCCCTCCGCGGGCCCCGCAGGCTATGGCCCGCCCGCCACTCCTTGCTCACCTTCGCCGCTCACCTTCGCCGCACAACTTCGTCGCTCACCTTCGTCCAGCGGCAGGCAAGGGCTCCATCCGAACCGCGCGTACTCCCGCGAGGTCGCGCGCACTGCCGTCATCATGGCGTTCATGCTGCTGACCGAGATACCGCCGCCTCCCGGGGCCACGGAGCTTGCCGCGCTGCGGGCCGGGGCCCGGGCCGCCCGCCACCGCGCCTGCATCGCGCTCGTCGCCTCCCTGGCCCTGCTGGCCGCCGCCCAGGTGCTCGCCGACCGGTCCGCGCGGGAGCACGCGCCGGCCCTCGCCGTGGTCTCCCTGGCGATCTTCGCCGCCGCCCTGCCCGCGCTCGGGATCACCCAGTGCATGTGGGGCCTGCGCGCCCGCCGGGTCCGCCGCAGGGAGCGCGAGCTGTACGCCGTGTCCCGCTCGGGCCGGGCCAAGCCGCTCACCCGGCTGGCCGTCGCCGCCGGCTGGGCGGTCACGCTGCTGCTGGGCGGCAGCCTGCCCCAACTGCTGCGCCGGGCCGGGTACGAATCCGCGGCGACCGTGCTGACCTGGACGGTCGAGGCGTCGGTGATGATCGGCCTGGCCGCGGGGGTGTCGTTCCTCCTGTGGTGGGCACGTGACTCCACGGGGATGCCGGCGCGCGCCCCGCGCCCGGGAGGGTCACCTGGCGACCCGTGGGACCCGGGCCCCGGCGCGCGTCCGCGGACGGGCGCGGCGCTCTGGACCGGCGCGACCCTGGCGGTCGCCGCCCTGGTCGGGGCCCGCGCCCATCTCTGGGAGCCCGCGACGGGATGGGTCTACACGCTGCTCACGGCCGCCCTCGTCTGCGGAGTAGTTACTGACGAGTAGCATAGGCACGGAATCCCATCCAGAACGAGGAGCGAATCCGTGCCTTCCTCTCGTGACGTCGTGTTCGTCGACGGCGTGCGCACGCCTTTCGGCCGGTCAGGGCCGAAGGGGCTGTACGCGGAGACCCGTGCGGACGACCTGGTCGTCCGGGTCATCCGCGAGCTCATGCGGCGCAACCCCAACCTTCCGCCCGAGCGCGTGGACGAGGTCGCCATCGCCGCGACCACCCAGATCGGCGACCAGGGCCTGACCATCGGCCGCTCGGCCGCGGTCCTGGCCGGGCTGCCGAAGACCGTGCCGGGCTACGCCATCGACCGCATGTGCGCGGGCGCGATGACCGCCGTCACCACGGTCGCGGGCGGCATCGCGTTCGGCGCGTACGACGTGGCGATCGCGGGCGGCGTCGAGCACATGGGCCGTCACCCGATGGGCGAGGGCGTCGACCCCAACCCGCGCTTCCTGTCCGAGAAGCTGGTCGACCCGAGCGCGCTCGTCATGGGCATGACCGCCGAGAACCTGCACGACCGCTACCCGGCGATCAGCAAGGAGCGCGCGGACGCGTACGCGGTGCTGTCGCAGGAGAAGGCGGCCAAGGCGTACGCCGACGGCCGGATCCAGCCCGATCTCGTCCCCACGGCCATCAGGACCGCGGAGAAGGGCTGGGGGCTCGCCGTCGAGGACGAGGCGCCGCGCCCCGGCACCACCATGGAGGGCCTGAGCGCGCTCAAGACGCCGTTCCGGCCGCACGGCCACGTCACGGCGGGCAACTCCTCCGGCATCAACGACGGCGCCACCGGCTGCGTCGTGGCGGCCCGCGAGGTAGCCGAGGAGCTGGGGCTCGGGCCGCGGATGCGGCTGGTGTCGTACGCGTTCGCGGGCGTGGACCCCGAGGTGATGGGCGTCGGCCCGATCCCGTCCACGGAGCGGGCGCTGCGCCTGGCCGGGCTCGACATCTCCGACATCGGGCTGTTCGAGATCAACGAGGCGTTCGCCGTGCAGGTCCTGGCCTTCCTCGACCACTTCGGCATCGCCGACGACGACCCCCGCGTCAACCCGTACGGCGGCGCGATCGCCTACGGCCACCCGCTCGCCTCCTCGGGCGTGCGGCTGATGACGCAGCTCGCCCGGCAGTTCGGCGAGCGTCCCGACGTGCGCTACGGCATCACCACCATGTGCGTCGGCATGGGCATGGGCGGCACTGTGATCTGGGAGAACCTGGCATGAGCACGATCGAGAACTGGCGGGCGCTGCTGGGCGAGCGCAACCCCGACGAGGTCGTCACCAAGGCGCTGGTCCGCGACGTGCAGCTGCCCGGCGGCGCGGGCACGATGGCGCTGATCACCCTGGACAACGGCTTCGACCACACCAAGCCCAACACCTTCGGCCCGCTCGGACTGTTCGCGCTGGACGAGGCGCTGACGGAGATCGCCGGACGCACCGACCTCGCGGCCGTCGGCGTGACCGGCAAGCCGTTCATCTTCGCCGTCGGCGCCGACCTCAAGGGCGCGGCGGCGCTGCGCACCCGCGAGGAGGCCCTCGCGATCGGCGCGCTCGGCCACCACGTCTTCCGGCGGCTGGGCGAGCTGGACGTCCCGTCGTTCGCGTTCGTCAACGGCGCGGCCATGGGCGGCGGCCTGGAGATCGCCCTGCACTGCACGTACCGGACGATCTCCTCCGGCGTACCCGCCGTGGCGCTGCCGGAGTGCTTCCTCGGCCTGGTGCCGGGCTGGGGCGGCACGCAGCTCCTGCCGCGTCTCGTCGGCCCGGCCGCCGCGATCAAGCTGATCATCGAGAACCCGCTCGCCCAGAACCGCGTGACCAAGGGCGCCGACGCCTTCGCGCTCGGGATCGCCGACGCCATGTTCGAGCCGGCCGACTTCCTGGAGGAGTCGCTGCGCTGGGCGTCCCGGGTGCTCAAGGGCGAGGTGACGGTCGAGCGCGCCGCCCACGACGGCTGGGAGAAGGCGGTCGCCGACGCGCGCTTCCTCGTGGACATGAAGCTGCGCGGCGCCTCCCCCGCCCCCTACCGGGCGCTCGACCTCATCGCCAAAGCCGAGACCGCCTCGCGGGACGAGGGCTTCGCCGCCGAGGACGAGGCGCTGGCCGACCTGCTGACGGGCGACGAGCTGCGGGCCGGGCTGTACGCGTTCGACCTGGTGCAGCGCCGGGCCAAGCGGCCGGCGGGCGCGCCGGACAAGGCGCTGGCCCGCAAGGTCACCAAGGTCGGCGTGGTGGGCGCGGGGCTGATGGCCTCGCAGATGGCGCTGCTGTTCGCCCGCCGCCTGGAGGTGCCGGTCGTCCTCACCGACCTCGACCAGGCCCGCCTCGACAAGGGCGTCGGCTACGTCCACGCCGAGGCCGACAAGCTGCTGGCCAAGGGCCGCATCTCCGCCGACCAGGCCAACCGGCTGAAGTCGCTGGTCACCGGCTCGCTGACCAAGGACGCCTTCGCCGACGCCGACTTCGTCATCGAGGCCGTCTTCGAGGACCTGGCGGTCAAGAAGCAGGTGTTCGCCGAGGTCGAGGCCGTGGTGCCGGCCGAGTGCGTGCTCGCCACCAACACCTCCTCGCTGTCGCTGACCGAGATGGGCGCCGATCTCGCGCACCCGGAGCGCCTGGTCGGCTTCCACTTCTTCAACCCGGTCGCGGTCATGCCGCTGCTGGAGATCATCAGGGGCGCCGCGACCGACGACGCCACGCTCGCCACGGCCTTCGCCGTCGGCAGGACGCTGAAGAAGTCGTCCGTGCTGGTCAAGGACGCCCCGGCGTTCGTGGTCAACCGGCTGCTGACCTGCTTCATGGGCGAGGTCGTCGCGGCCGTGGACGAGGGCACGCCGCTGGAGGTCGCCGAGCACGCGCTGGACGGGCTCGGGCTGCCGATGACGCCGTTCGCGCTGCTGCAGCTCGTCGGCCCGGCCGTCGGCCTGCACGTGGCCGAGACGCTGCACGAGGCCTTCCCCGACCGCTTCGGCGTCTCGGCGAACCTGGCCAAGCTCGTGGCCGCCGGCAAGCCGGGCGTCTACCTGCCGGACTTCACCCTCGACCCGGAGGCCGTGGCCTTCTTCGCGGGCGGCGACCGGCCCTCGACGGCCGAGGAGGTCCGCGAGCGGGTGCTCAAGGCGCTCGCCGGGGAGATCCGGATCATGCTCGACGAGGGCGTGGTGGCCGCGCCGCAGGACATCGACCTGTGCATGATCCTCGGCGCGGGCTGGCCGTTCCATCTGGGTGGCATCACGCCTTATCTGGACAGGACCGGCATCGCCCAGCCGCGCTTCCTTCCTCCCGGTGTGGCCTCCGTACCGGCCTGATCCTGCCGACGTTCTTTACGGAGGCCCGGTCCGGGCCTCCGCATTTCATGACCTTCGCCGCCGTAGCGTTACGTCCCGCACGACGAACGGAGAGTAATCATGAAGCGAGCAATCGGCACGATGGCCCTGTGCGCGGCGTTCCTGGCGTGCGCGTCCCCCGCCCTCGCACAGGCGCCCCGCCCCGCCAAGGGCAAGCTCAAGATCGCCGTCGCGGTGAAGGGCTCCCCCACCAGAGGGGTCACCCTTCGCTGCAACCCCGACGGCGGCACGCACCCGCACGCCAAGGCGGCCTGCGACGTGCTGCGCAAGTACAAGGGCGACCTCAGCACGATGCACGTCCCGAAGAGCAACACCTGCGGCGCTGAGGTCCAGCCGTACGCGGTGGTCATCAAGGGCACCTGGGGCGGCAAGCCGGTGGAGTGGAGCAAGGGCTACCGCAACGCCTGCGTGATGAAGGCCGCGGGCGGGGCGCTGCTGTCCTGACCTGTGGGCGGGAGGGGCGGACTGGGCTCGGTCCGCCCCTCTTCGCGTCTCAGCGGCGGGTGCCCGCGCCCCCGGTCCTGCTGTGCCGGTAGCTGTAGCCGAAGTAGACGAGCACGCCGAGCGCCATCCAGATGACGAACCGCAGCCAGGTCTCCACCGGCAGGTTGAGCATCAGGTAGAGGCAGGCCAGCACGGACAGGATCGGCAGCAGCGGCACCAGCGGGACGCGGAAGGACCGCGGCAGGTCGGGACGGGTGCGCCGGAGCACCACCACGCCGATCGAGACCACCACGAACGCGAACAGCGTGCCGATGTTGACCAGCTCGGCCAGCTCACCGAACGAGACGAACCCGGCCAGCGCCATCGTCACCACGCCGATGACGAGCGTCAGCCTGGCGGGCGTGCCGAAGCGGGGGTGCACCCGGGCCAGCGAGCGCGGCACCAGCCCGTCGCGCGACATCGCGAACAACACCCGCGTCTGGCCCAGCAGCAGCACCAGGACGACGGTGGTGAGACCGGCCAGCGCGCCCAGGCTGATGATGGTGGCCAGCCAGTCCTGGCCGACGGAGATGAAGGCGTCGGAGAGCGGCGCCGCGGTGCTCAGCTGGGTGTAGTTCTGCATGCCGACGACCACGAGGGAGACGGCGACGTAGAGGACCGTGCAGATGGCCAGCGAGCCGAAGATGCCGCGCGGCACGTCCCGCTGCGGCGTGATGGTCTCCTCGGCGGCCGTCGCCACGACGTCGAAGCCGATGAAGGCGAAGAACACGATCGCCGCCGCCGAGAAGATGCCAAGCACCCCGAAGGCCACCGGCGTGATCCCGAACAGCACCTGGAACAGCGGCGCCTTAACGCCCTCCACGCGCGCCGTGCTCACCGCCTCGGGGATGAACGGCGTGTAGTTGGCCGCCTTGACGAAGAACAGCCCCGCCACGATCACCACCAGCACCACGGCGACCTTGGTGATCACCAGGATCAGGTTGACCCGGGACGACAGCTTGATCCCGGCCACCAGCACCGCCGTGAGGATCGCGACGATGATCACCGCCGGCAGGTTGACCACGGCGGTTTCGCCAGCGATCGCGGCCGGCAGCGGGAGGCCGATGGACTCCAGCATCGACGCGAAGTAACCCGACCAGCCGACCGCGACCACCGCCGCGGCCAGCGCCAGCTCCAGGATCAGGTCCCAGCCGATCACCCACGCGGGGAACTCGCCGAGGGTGGCGAAGGCGAAGGTGTAGGCCGACCCGGCGACCGGGATCGTGGAGGCGAACTCGGCGTAGCAGAGGGCCGCCAGGCCGCACACCACGCCCGCCACGACGAACGACAGCGCCACCGCCGGCCCCGCCGTGTCCTTGGCCACCTGACCCGTGAGCACGAAGATCCCGGTACCGATGATCACACCGATGCCGAAGACCGTGAGATCCAGCGCGGTCAGGCGCTTGCGCAGCTGATGCTCCGGATCCTCCGTGTCGCGGATCGACTGCTCGACGCTCTTCGTGCGAAAGATGTTCACGGCCGTTGATCCTTCCCACACCCCAGGCGGTCATTCCCTCGCGTGGTGCGTACGGCGGCCGGGCCCTCAGGGGCGCACGGCCTCCGCGGCGGAAGAGGTCCGCTTGGCGACGGCCTCGGTGATCCGGCGGGCGAGATCCTGGCCGGTCAGGCCGACGCGGCCGAGGATCGCCGCCCGCTTCGCGTGGTCGAGGAACTCCTGCGGGATGCCGAAGGTGCGTACGGGCACATCGACGTCCGCGTCGCGCAGCAGGCGGGCCACGGCATCGCCCACGCCCCCCACGCGGCCGTTGTCCTCGACGACGGCGACCAGCTTGTGCACGGCGGCGGCCGGCGCCAGCGCCTCGTCCAGCGGCTTGACCCAGCGCGGGTCCACGACGGTGGCCGCGATGCCCTGCGCGTCGAGCAGCCTGGCGGCGTCGAGGCAGACCTGGGCCATCGGGCCCACGCCGACCAGCAGCACGTCGGGCTCCGCCGCCGGGGTCAGCAGCACGTCCATCTCGCCGAGCTTGCCGACCGCCTCGACGGGCTCGGCCACCGGGCCCTTGGGGAAGCGCAGCACGGTGGGGCCCTCGGTGACCTCGACGGCCTCGCGCAGCAGCTCGGCCAGGCGGTCGCCGTCGCGCGGCACCGCGACGCGCAGGCCGGGCACGACCTGGAGGATGGACAGGTCCCACATGCCGTTGTGGCTGGCGCCGTCGTCGCCGGTGACGCCCGCCCGGTCGAGCACGACGGTGACCGGCAGGCGGTGCAGCGCGACGTCCATGAGGAGCTGGTCGAAGGCCCGGTTGAGGAACGTGGCGTAGACGGCCACGACCGGGTGCAGGCCGCCGAGGGCGAGCCCGGCGGCGCTGGTCAGCGCGTGCTGCTCGGCGATGCCGACGTCGTAGATGCGCTCGGGGAAGTGCTCGGCGAAGGCGTTGAGCCCGGTCGGGTGGAGCATCGCGGCGGTGATGGCGACGAGGTCCTCGCGCTCTTTGCCGAGCCGGACCAGCTCCTCGCTGAAGACGTTGGTCCAGATGCGGCCCTTGGGCTTCTCCGCGCCGGTGGCCCGGTCGAAGGCGCCCGGGGAGTGGAACTGGTCCTCGTCGTGGTTCTCGGCGGGGCTGTAGCCGCGGCCCTTCTGGGTGAGCGCGTGCACGATGACCGGCCCGCGGAAGCCGCGCGCCTTGCGCAGGGCCGCCTCCATGGCCTGCTCGTCGTGGCCGTCGATGGGGCCGACGTATTTGAGCCCGAGGTCCTCGAACATGGCCTGCGGCGCGAGGACGTCCTTGACGCCCTTCTTCACGCCGTGCAGGGCGTCGTAGAGCACGGGAACGTTCCCGATCTTGTCCTTGACGTAGCCGAGGAAGTCCTCGTAGCGGCGGTTGACCCGCAGCGAGGACAGGTGGGAGGCGAGGCCGCCGATCGTCGGGGAGTAGGAGCGGCCGTTGTCGTTGACCACGATGACGACCGGCAGGTCCTTGACGGCGGCGATGTTGTTGAGCGCCTCCCAGGCCATGCCGCCGGTCAGCGCGCCGTCGCCGATCACCGCGACCGCCGTGCGGTCGCGCTCGCCGCGCAGCTTGAACGCCTTGGCCAGGCCGTCGGCGTAGGACAGCGCGGTGGAGGCGTGGGAGTTCTCGACGAAGTCGTGCTCGGACTCGGCCTGGCTCGGATAGCCGGACAGGCCGCCCTCCTGCTTGAGCGCGTCGAAGCCGGCGGCCCTGCCGGTGAGCACCTTGTGCACGTAGGACTGGTGGCCGGTGTCCCAGATGATGGGGTCGCGCGGGGAGTCGAACACGCGGTGCAGCGCGATGGTGAGCTCCACCACGCCGAGGTTGGGGCCGAGGTGGCCGCCGAACCGGGCGCACGAGTCGACCAGCAGGTCACGGATCTCCCCCGCGAGCCGCGGCAGCTCCTCGGCGGCGAGCCGTTTGACGTCTTGCGGTCCTGCGATCGAACCCAGCAACCCGCTCACGGATTCGACTCCCCTCTGCTTTTGTCAGCCGACGCCCTGAGTCTAGTTCGCCGAGGCCTCACTGACTCCATCGAGTCAATTCCACCCACATATGTCCGATCTTGACCTAGTCTTTCGGTACCTATGAACTCCGCACAAACTGGCAAGATCGTGGCGATCGTTGCTGCCCTGCTGGCGCTGGTGCTCGCCGCGGCCGGTCTGGTGTTCGTACTCGCCGACTCCGCCACGACCTCGGCCAGGCCCGTGAACGAGGCGCAGCAGATCGTCTCCCCTCCCGTCAACGGCGCCGAGACCAAGAAGGTGCCGCTGCCCGGCAGGCGCCTCGCCACGGACAGCCCGCTCTACCGGACCGGCCGGCTGACGGACGTGAACTGCTCGCCGGGAGAGCTGCCCGCGGGCAGCATGACGGCCTACCGGCGCTTCCTGCTGCGGGTGACGGCGTGCCTGAACAAGGCGTGGGCCGCCCAGTTCGCCAAGGCGGACATGCCCTTCAGCAAGCCGAAGCTGCGCATCATCACCGGCAAGGTGCGCACGCCCTGCGGGGCCTGGAACGCCGGCGCGGACGGGGTCTACTGCTCCACCGACCGCACCATGTACCTGATGATCAGCCGCGACCAGCTCCGCAACCCGTTCCCGCTCGGCATCACCCGGCTGATCGCCCACGAGTACGGCCACCACGTGCAGCAGATCTCCGGCATCTGGAGCTACTACTGGACGGCGCGGTCGAGCGCGGGCAAGGCCGGCCGGCTGCTGCTGTCGCGCCGGTCCGAGCTCCAGGCCGAGTGCTTCTCGGCGATCTTCATGAGCACGATGAAGGGCACCTCGCTGGTGACGGACGCGGACTGGTCGTACACCGTGGACTGGTTCCGCAAGAACGGCGCGAAGGGCTGGCCGCAGAACGACCACGGCAAGGGGCCGACACAGGCCGCGTGGATGACCAGGGGCTTCAACCGGGGCACCCCCGCCGCCTGCAACACCTGGGCCTCGGCGGCCCGCAACGTCACCTGATCGTTCTTTACCTGGGGCTCCCTCTTCACTAGGGTGCCGTCCCATGCGTATCCCTCGATCGGCGCTCCTGGCGGGCGTCCTGACCAGCGTGCTGTTAGGCGGCACGGCTCACGCGGAGGCCGCTCCGGCGTTCAAGCCGGCGCTGACCGCCAACCCGGTCTACAAGACCGGTGAGCTCGACCTCGGGACGTGCAAGGAGGAGCAGGCCGCGCCCGGCGACCTGCAGGACGTCAAGAAATACCTCACCGGCGTACTCGGCTGCCTCAACGAGGCCTGGGCGCCGAAGATCAGGAAGGCCGGCTTCACGTTCAGCAAGCCGTCGTTCCAGGTCATCACGAAGGTGGGCGCGAAAACGGGCTGCGGCGCCTTCCCCGAGGGCGCGCAGGCCCTCTACTGCACGCGCAACAACAAGATCACTTATCTGGTCTCCCCGGGCTTCCTGCGCCAGCCGGACAACCTGGTGCTCATGGCGGTGCTCGCGCACGAGTACGGCCACCACGTCCAGCAGCTCACCGGCATGCTCGACGCCGGCACGGAGTACACCGGCAAGAACACCCGGCGCGTCCTCGACGAGAGCCGCCGCTACGAGCTGCAGGCCGAGTGCCTGGGCGCGGCGTTCATCGGCGACGTGTGGCACTCGCTCGACCGCTCCCACGACGACTGGTACTACCTCGTCAGGAACAACGGCAGCGGCTCCTTCCTGTCGGTCTTCGGGCTGAAGGCGCCCGGCGAGGAGACCCACGGCGGCGGCGCCAACGTCGGCTACTGGCTGGAGCGCGGCTTCGCCAACGAGTCGGCGAGCGCCTGCAACACGTGGAAGGCCCCTAAGTCCAAGGTGTCCTAACAAAAAGGGACATATTGATCTATGATCCGCCATCGTGCGCACTGTTCTCGTGCCGGTGGCGGTGTTCATCACCGTGTCCGTGGTCGCGGGTGAGCCCGCGTCGGCCGCGCCGCGCACCGGGCAGGAGTCGCTGTCCCACGTCATGGGCGGAGACCTGCCACGCATGAGATGCGCGGTGCCCGCGATCAAGGCGGGGTCGGCGGGCTCGCTGCGCGCCTTCCACCGGGCCATGGCGGCGTGCGCGGACCGCTTCTGGGCGGAGCGGTTCGCGGCGGCCGGGCTGCCGTACAGCTCGCCCGAGGTGACGATCACCTCCGGCGCGGACTCGGTCTGCGGGCGCGTCTCGGGCGCGGGCGCGCACTACTGCCCGGAGCAGCGGGCGATCGTCATCCGCATCACCCGGCACGACCTGCGCGACCCGTTCAGGATGAACGTCGCCCACTCGGTCGCCCACGAGTGGGGCCACCACGTCCAGCAGCTCACCGGGGTGCTGAAGGCGCACGAGGCGCTGTACCTGCCGGCCTCGGAGCGGGCCCGCACGGTGCTGAGCCACCGGCTGGAGATGCAGGCCGAGTGCTACGCCGGCGTCTTCTACAGCGCCGCGCTGAAGTCGATCGGGCCGGGCATCGCGTGGGACGACTGGCTCGACGCGGTACGGCAGGCGGAGGAGAGCGAGGTGCACGGCAAGCCGCGCAACCTGGCGTTCTGGCAGGACCGCGGCTACAAGGGCGGGGCCACCGGCTTCTGCAACACCTGGACGGCGGCGCGGGCGAAAGTGGGCTGACCCGGCCGGCTAGCCGTTCGCGCGGGCCAGGACCTCCAGGGGGTCGGCGAGCACGTGCGCGAAGGCCAGCTCCGCCGCGCCGACCAGGGTGGCGGAGTCGCCGAGCGCGGAGGTGCGCAGCCGCACCTGCTCGCGCTGCGCGGCCATGGCGTGCAGGGTGAGCTGCGTGCGCACCTGCGCGGCCGAGCCGAGATAGACCTCACGCAGCATGCCGCCGAAGATCACCATCTCGGGGTTGAAGATGTTGACGAGGTTGGCGACGCCGAGGCCGAGCCATTCGCCGGTGCGGCTCAGCGCCTCCTGGGCGACGATGTCGCCGCGGTCGGCCGCCTCGACCACGGCCCGGACCGCATCGCGGCCCTGCTGCCCGGCGCCGAAGCGGCCGGCCGCCTCCAGCAGGGCGCGCTCCCCCACCTCGGCCTCCAGGCAGCCGTGCGAGCCGCAGCCGCAGGCCCGGCCGCCCGGGTTGACGACCATGTGGCCGACCTCGCCGCCGTAGCCGTCGTGGCCGCCGAGCAACTGGCCGCCGGCGATGATGCCGCCGCCGATGCCCACGTCGCCGTGCAGGTAGATGAGGTCCCTGACGGCGACGCCGACGCCGCGGCTGTGCTCGGCGAGCGCGGCCAGGTTGGCGTCGTTGCCGACGCTGACCGGCAGGCCCAGGCCGAGCTTGCGGCCCAGCTCCTCGCCGAACGGCACCTCCTCCGCCTTGAGGTTGGGGCCGAAGGTGACCACGCCGTCGGCCTTGCGCACGCCGCCGGACACGGCCGCCGCCGCGCCCACGCAGACGGTGTCGGCCCTGGTCTTGCGGCGCATCTGCCGGGCGAAGCCGGCGAGCGCGCCGGTCAGCTCGTCCAGCTCGAACACCTCACGGCGGCGTACGGCCTCGCGCCGGTCGAGTATGACCCCGCCCAGCCCCACGCGCGCGACCGCGAGCCGGTCGGGCCCCACGTCGAAGGCGAACACGTAGACCCGCGACGACTCCGGCCGGACCACCAGCGAGGGGCGGCCGGCCCGGCCGGTCTCGCGGGGCAGCTCCTCGCGTACGAGCCCCGCAGCCGTGAGGTCGGAGGTCAGCGCCATGATCGTGCTGCGGTTGAGCCCCATCTTGGCGGTGAGCTCGGCACGCGAGGTCGGCCCGCCCAGGTGGACGTGGCGAAGGAGCGCGCCGAGGTTGTGGCGCCTGATGTCCTCCTGCGAGGGGCCGGCACGCATGATCTGGGGTTCCTTGAGAGGCTGCGGGTCGCTGATCACCTTAGACCAGCGGCAGCCGCCCGCCTGCGCGCCAGGGCGTCGACGCCCGCGGCGAGGAGCAGCACGCACCCGGTGACCAGATACTTGACGCTGGCCCCGTAGCCCATGAGGCCCATGCCGTTCTCGATGACGGCCACCACGGCGCCGCCGAGCACGGCGTCGAGCACCCGGCCCTTGCCGCCGAACAGGCTCGTGCCGCCGATGACCGCAGCGCCGACCGCGTACAGCAGGACCGAGCTGCCGCCCGTGTTGGGGTCGACGGAGCTGGCGCGGGAGGCGGCCACGATGCCGCCGACGGCGGCCATCGCCGAGCAGATCACGAACGCGCTGATCTTGAGCCGGTCGACCGGGATGCCGGCCCGGCGGGCGGCCTCGGTGTTGCCGCCGACCGCGTACAGGTGGCGGCCGAACGACGTGCGGCGCAGGATGACCGTCCACACGACCAGCAGCACGAGGATGATCGGCACCACGATCGGCACGCCGGTGAGCGAGACCAGCGCCGGGTTGCGGCTGCGCTCCAGGTTGAGCACGAACACCGCGGCGCCGGCCAGCACCGCCAGCGCCCCCACGCGGAAGGCGATGAGCGACAGCGGGTCGGCGGTGAGGCCGCGCTTGGTGCGCCGGGCGGCCCGGACGAGCTGGATGGCCGCGAAGGCGCCCACGCAGACGGCGTAGAGCGCCCAGCCGAGCCACGGCTCCAGGTTCTTGTTCGCGATGGCGAGGATCACCGGGTCGCGGACCGAGATGTTCGTGCCCTCCTTGACCAGCACCAGGACCAGGCCCTGGAAGGCGAGGAAGGCTGCCAGCGTCACCACGAACGACGGGATGCCGACCTTGGCCACCAGCGCGCCGAGCACGACGCCGATGACGACGCCGGTGAGGATGGCGGCCAGCGCGCACACGTACCAGGGCAGGCCCAGGCTGGCGAGGGTGACGGCGAGCACGGCCGCGCAGACACCGCTCGCGTACCCGGCGGACAGGTCGATCTCGCCGAGCAGCAGCACGAACACCAGGCCCATCGCGATGAGCGTGATCGCGGCGCCCTGGGTGAAGAGGTTGGCGAAGTTGATCGCGGTGACGAACGAGGGGCGGGCGATCGCGAACACCGCGCAGAGCACCACCAGGCCGAGGACGGCGGGCAGTGACCCCATGTCGCCGCCGCGCACCCGCTGGACGTACGCGCGGAAGCTGTTGCCGATGGACGGGGCCTGCGTCGCGGCGACGATGGCCTCGCCGGGCAGTTCCTTGACCTTGCTCATGGGGTGACCCCGTTCTTGAGACCGAGTTCCCCGCTGCGGCCGGCGGTGATCAGTTCGACGACCTGCGCGTGCGTCACGTCGGAGGTCTTGACCTGGGCGGCCATCCTGCCGAGGTAGAGCGCCGCGATCCGGTCGGAGACGGCGAACACGTCGTTCATGTTGTGCGAGATGAGGACGACGGCGAGGCCGGTGTCGGCCAGCCTGCGGACCAGTTCGAGCACCTGCGCGGTCTGGGCCACGCCCAGGGCGGCGGTGGGCTCGTCGAGGATGACGACCTTGCTGTTCCACAGCACGGCCTTGGCGATGGCGACGGTCTGCCGCTGCCCGCCGGACAGGCTGGAGACCTGCTGCCTGATGGACTTCACGGTGCGCACCGACAGGCTGCTGAGGGTCTTCTCGGCGAGCTCCTCCATGGAGTCCTCGTCGAGCAGGAGCCCGCTCTTGCGCTCCCGGCCGAGGAACATGTTCTGGACGATGTCCAGGTTGTCGCACAGGGCCAGGTCCTGGTAGACGATCTCGATGCCCAGCTCGCCGGCGTCGCGCGGGGTGTGGATCTGCACCGGCTTGCCGTCGAAGGAGATCGTGCCGCCGTCGATCGGATAGATGCCGCCGATGCACTTGACCAGGGTGGACTTGCCCGCCCCGTTGTCGCCGACCAGTGCGGTGACCTCGCCGGGGTAGGCGGAGAACTCGACGTTGTGCAGGACTTTGACCGGACCGAAGCTCTTGTCGATCCCGCGCACTTCAAGGAGGGGGGTCATGGGGCTCCCTAGAGGGGAGGGTACGGCCCCGCGCCGGTGACGCGGGCCGTACCCCTCTCGGTTCTACTGAATTCCGGCCTCGGTGCACTTCGCGGCGAAGTCACCGGTGCACAGTTCCTCCTTGGTCACGTAACCGTCGGCCACCACGTCCTTGACGTTGTCGAGGTAGATGGCCTGCGGCTCCATGAGCTCGGCGGGGACGTCCTGCCCGCTCTCCGGGTCCTTGACGCTGGAGCTCGCCGTGGGCTTCTCGCCCTTGGCCAGCGCCACCGCCAGCTTGGCCCCGGCGTCGGCCTCCTTCTTGACCGCCTTGTAGACGGTCATGCACTGGTCGCCGGCGAGGATGTTCTGCAGGCCCTGGACGGTCGCGTCCTGGCCGGTGACCGGGACCTTCCCGTTGAGGCCGTTCTTCTTGAGGATGGTGATGGCGGCGTTGCCGAGACCGTCGTTGGCGGCCAGGACGCCGGCGATCTTCGGCTGCTCGGTCAGCATCTGCTCGAAGAGCGTGCCGGCCTTGGTGTTGTCCCACTCGGGCACCGACTCCTCGGGGCCCTTGACGTAGTCGCCGGAGTCGAACTTCGGCTTGAGCACACCGTCGTAGCCCTGCTTGAACAGCGTGGCGTTGTTGTCGGTGGGAGAGCCGTTGAGGTAGGCGACGATCGGCTTGTCCGCCTTCTTGTCCGTCAGGCACTTCGACAGGCCCTCACCCTGGAGGGTGCCGACCTTGGTGTTGTCGAAGCTGACGTAGTAGGCGGCGCCGCCGCCGAGCGTGAGCCGGTCGTAGTCGATCACGGCGACGCCCTGCGACTTGGCCTTCTCGATGACGGCCTTGCCGCTGCCGCTGTCCAGGTTGACGATCATGAGAACGGTGGCGCCGTTCGTGATCATCTGGTCGGCGATGGTCTGGAACGCCGTCTTGTCGTTCTGGGCGTTCTGGATGTCGTACTCGACGCCGGCGGCCTTGAACGCCTCTTCGAGGTACTTGCGGTCCGCCGTCTCCCACCGGGCCGAGGACTTGCTGTCCGGCAGGATGACGCCGATCTTGCCGGCCTTGGCCGCCGCCGTGGCCGACTCGGAGGTGGTCGACGTGCTGGTCTGACCGCCGTCGCCCCCGCAGGCGGTGAGACCGAGGGCGAGCGCGGCTGCCGCGGCGGTCAGGCTGAGGATCCCCTTGCGCATGGTGCAGGGTCCTTTCTTCCGGAGGGGCCCGGATGAATGTTGTTTGCGGCAACGTATTCCGGGACGGCCTGCTTTGGAAGGGGGTCCGGGCCGGGAGTTTGTTGTTTCCGGTAACAATCCAGAAACGCAGCCTCAACCTCCCGGACTCCTGGGCGTCGAGGCCGGCAGATCTGGGAGCCCGGTGTGTCATGGGCCTGATGGTTCTCCTGTGGCGGCATGAGCCGCTTTTGAACGTGTTCAGCCAGCCGCGCTAGGCTTGCCCTACTCACCTTGGGGGAAGCCGGATGAAGATCGTGATACCTGGGGGGACCGGGCAGGTAGGCACCATCCTGAGTCGCGCACTGACCGCTGCGGGCCATGACGTCGTGATCCTGACCAGGCGGCCGGTGCACGATCGCGACGTCCGCTGGGATGCCGAGACACTCGGCCCATGGGCGAAGGAGATCGACGGCAGCGACGTAGTGATCAACCTGGCCGGACGCAGCGTCAACTGTCGCTACACGCCTGACAATCTGCGGGCCATGATGGATTCGCGGGTGCATTCCACCCGGGTGGTGGGCGAGGCTGTCGCGGCCGCCGTACGGCCTCCCAAGGTCTGGCTCCAGATGAGCACTGCCACCGTTTACGCCCACCGCTTCGACGCCCCCAACGACGAGGTGACCGGCGTGCTGGGCGGCGCCGAACCGGGCGTGCCGGGCTACTGGGCCTACAGCGTTGAGATCGCGAAAGCGTGGGAGCGGGCGCAGGAACAAGCCGAGACCCCCCACACGCGCAAGGTCAGCATGCGCGCTGCCATGGTGATGAGCCCCGACCGTGGCGGCGTCTTCGAGGTCTTGCTGCGGCTCGTGCGCCTTGGACTTGGCGGCCCGGTCGCCGGCGGTGCGCAATACGTGTCCTGGATCCATGACCGCGACTTCGTCCGCGCCGTCGAGTTCCTGGCCGACCGGGACGACCTCGCCGGACCGGTGAACCTCGCCGCTCCTGTCCCATTACCGCAACGCACGTTCATGCGCGTGCTGCGCGCCGCGTGGGGTGTTCCGGTGGGCCTGCCCGCAACGAAGTGGATGGCCGAGCTCGGCGCGTTCGCGCTGCGCTCGGATACCGAACTCCTGTTGAAAAGTCGCCGCGTCGTCCCCGGCCGCCTGCTCGAAGCGGGCTTCACGTTCGACTACCCGCAATGGCCGGAGGCCGCCGACGACCTCGTGCGACGCCTGCGCGGCGGGCCTGGATCCACCGTGTGAGCCTCAGGGCACCGGGCTTGTCCTGGTCGTGATCCAGATAGGGCATGCTGGGGCGCCGGTCGACACGATCAGGAGGCAGCAGTGGGGTGGCGTTTCGCCGTCTTGGTCGGCATGGGTCTGGTCATGGTCGCGACGGTTCCGGCAGCAGCGCCGGTCGGGGTGTCCTGCCTGATGTCGACCTCGTACACGGACAGGCTGGTTGATGCCTGGATCGCCGAAGCCGCGCCGGCGCCGGTGCACCGGCCCACCCCTACGATCACGCCGACGCTCTCTCCCTACATGGACGTGAAAGCGGGGGAAGGGCCTCCTCCCATAGGGGAGGAGCGCGTCACGACTGGAGAGTTGGCGCGTTACCTGGTGGGGCTGAAGGGGTGCGACAGCGTCATGTGATCGCCGGGCCGTTCGTCGTTGCCGTGGACCGGCTGACGTCCCGTTGCCAGTGCGTCGCACGCGCGTCTGGCTATGCTGCCGGTCGTGTTCGCTCTTCCGATCGCGCTCGCCCTCACCGCGACCCTGACGGCCGCGCCCGCGTTCCCCGCGAAGGCGGGCCGGCTCCCGGCCGTGTCCTGTCCCGAGCCGGCGCTCAGCACGGGCGGGATCCCGCGTGCCAGGGAGTACCTGAGGACGGTCGTGGGCTGCCTGGACGCCTCGTGGCGGGCGTACTTCGCGAAGGCGGGGCGGACGTTCGCGAGGCCCGTGGTGCGGTACTTCGACGAGCCCGCCGACCGGATCTGCGGCGGGGACTGGCCGGCGCAGGCGGCGGCGTTCTACTGCGTGGAGCGGCGCACGCTCGTCTTCCCGCTCACCGGGCCCTGGATCGAGAACCGTACGGACCTCTATCCGCTCAAGGTCGCCGCCCACGAGTACGGCCACCACGTGCAGCGCCTCATGGGCGTCGGCCTCCCCAGGACGCGTGAGAGCGCGGCGCGGCGCCGCTACGAGTTGCAGGCCGACTGCCTCGCGGGAGTGTTCCTGGGCAGCGTGCAGGGCTCGCTGGGGCGCTCCGGGCAGGACTGGGCCGCCCTGGTGGAGACCATCAGGGCGAGCGGCGACGACTTCGACGGCGTCCGCAGCCACGGCAAGGGCGTCAACCGGGCCCGCTGGCTGGAGCGCGGCCGCCAGTCGCTCTCCCCCGCCGTTTGCGACACCTGGTCCGCGCCGGCCGGGCGCGTCGCGTAAGCGGGGAACGGCTAAGGGGGAACGGCGAAGGGGGAACGGCGAAGGGGGGAACGGCGAAGGCCGCCCGGCGGAGGGTGTTCCGCCGGACGGCCTCGTCGGTTCGGGTGGTTCCCCCGATGCGGGGCGCGTGAGGATCACGCCCCAACCCCCGGCCCCCGCCCGGCTCATGACCGGGCGGCGACCAGGAAGATCACTTGGCCAGCAGCGAGCGCAGGACGTACTGCATGATGCCACCGTGCCGGTAGTAGTCGGCCTCGCCCGGCGTGTCGATGCGGACGACCGCGTCGAACTCGACGTCGCCGGCCCTGACGTGCACGGTCTGCGGGATGCCGCCCTTGTTGAGCTCCTCGACGCCGGTGATGTCGAACGTCTCCTCGCCGGTCAGGCCCAGCGACGCCGCCGTGGCGCCCTCCGGGAACTGCAGCGGCAGCACGCCCATGCCGATGAGGTTGGAGCGGTGGATGCGCTCGTAGGACTCGGCGATGACCGCGCGGACGCCCAGCAGCGCCGTGCCCTTGGCCGCCCAGTCGCGCGAGGAGCCGGAGCCGTATTCCTTGCCGGCCAGCACCACCAGCGGCGTGCCCGCGGCGGCGTAGTTGACCGAGGCGTCGTAGATGAACGACACCGGGCCGTCGGGCTGGGTGAAGTCGCGGGTGTAGCCGCCCTCGGTGCCCGGCGCGATCTGGTTGCGCAGGCGGATGTTGGCGAACGTGCCGCGGATCATCACCTCGTGGTTGCCGCGCCGCGAGCCGTAGGAGTTGAAGTCCTTGACCTCGACCCCGTTGGCCTGCAGGTATTGCGCGGCCGGGGTGCCGACCTTGATCGAGCCGGCCGGCGAGATGTGGTCGGTGGTGACCGAGTCGCCGACCTTGACCAGGACGCGGGCGCCGCTGATGTCCGTCACGGGCTCCGGCTTCTCCGGCATGCCGTCGAAGTAGGGGGCCTTGCGGACGTAGGTGGAGTCGGGGTCCCACTCGAAGGTGTCGCCGGTCGGGATCGGCAGCGAGCGCCAGTGGTCGTCGCCCTTGAAGACGTCGGCGTAGTCGCGCTCGAACATCTCGCGGCCGATCGAGGAGTGGACGACCTCGGCGACCTCCTCCGGGGAGGGCCAGATGTCGCGCAGGTAGACCGGCTGCCCGTCGCTGCCGACGCCGAGCGGCTCGGTGTCGAGGTCGAGGTCCATGGTGCCGGCCAGCGCGTACGCCACCACGAGCGGCGGCGAGGCCAGGTAGTTCATCTTGACGTCGGGGTTGATCCGGCCCTCGAAGTTGCGGTTGCCGGACAGCACGGCGGTGACCGCGAGGTCGTTGGCCTGGATGGCCTCGGAGATCTCCGGCAGCAGCGGCCCCGAGTTGCCGATGCAGGTGGTGCAGCCGTAGCCGACCAGGTTGAAGCCGATCTTGTCGAGGTAGGGCTGGAGGCCCGAGCGCTCGAAGTAGCCGGTGACGACCTGGGAGCCCGGCGCGAGCGAGGTCTTGACCCACGGCTTGCGGGTGAGGCCCTTGTCGACGGCGTTGCGGGCGAGCAGGGCCGCGCCGAGCATGACGTACGGGTTGGAGGTGTTGGTGCACGAGGTGATCGCGGCGATCGAGACGATGCCGTGGTCGATCTCGAACGACGTGCCGTCGGCCAGCGTGACGGGCACCGGCTTGTGCGGCCGGCCGCCGTTGGCGGTGGCGTTGGAGGCGGGCGCGTCGGAGGCCGGGAAGCTCTCCTCGACGGCCTCGTCCACGCCGTCGCTCACGTAGTTCTCGACGTCGCGGCGCCAGGCGTGCTTCGCGTCGGACAGCGCGATGCGGTCCTGCGGGCGCTTGGGGCCGGCGATGGACGGGACGACCGTGCCGAGGTCGAGCTCGATGTATTCGGAGAACACCGGCTCGGGCGCCGACGGGTCGAGCCACAGGCCCTGGGCCTTGGCGTAGGTCTCGACGAGGGCGATCTGCTCCTCGGTGCGGCCGGTCAGGCGCAGGTAGTCGACGGTCTGGCCGTCGATCGGGAAGATCGCGCAGGTGGAGCCGAACTCGGGGCTCATGTTGCCGATGGTGGCCCGGTCGGCCAGCGGCACCGAGGAGACGCCCTCGCCGTAGAACTCCACGAACTTGCCGACCACGCCGTGCTTGCGCAGCATCTCGGTGATGGTCAGCACCAGGTCGGTGGCGGTGGCGCCGGCGGGCAGCTTGCCGTTGAGCTTGAAGCCGACCACGCGCGGGATGAGCATGGAGATCGGCTGGCCGAGCATCGCGGCCTCGGCCTCGATGCCGCCGACGCCCCAGCCGAGCACGCCGATGCCGTTCTCCATCGTGGTGTGGGAGTCGGTGCCGACGCAGGTGTCGGGGTAGGCCTTGCCGTCGCGGATCATGACGACCCTGGCCAGGTGCTCGATGTTGACCTGGTGGACGATGCCGGTGCCGGGCGGGACGACCTTGAACTCGTCGAAGGCGGTCTGGCCCCAGCGCAGGAACTGGTAGCGCTCGCGGTTGCGCTCGTACTCGCGCTCGACGTTGCGCTGGAAGGCGTCGGGGTGGCCGAAGTAGTCGACGATCACGGAGTGGTCGATGACCATCTCGGCCGGGGCGAGCGGGTTGATGCGGGCCGGGTCGCCGCCGAGGTCGCGGACGGCCTCGCGCATGGTGGCGAGGTCGACGACGCAGGGCACGCCGGTGAAGTCCTGCATGATGACGCGCGCCGGGGTGAACTGGATCTCGACACTGGGCGCGGCGTTGGGGTCCCAGGAGCCCAGCGCGCGGATGTGGTCGGCGGTGATGTTCGCGCCGTCCTCCGTGCGCAGGAGGTTCTCCAGGAGGATCTTCAGGCTGTACGGGAGGCGTGCGGCGCCCTCGACGGCATCCAGCCGGAAAATCTCATATGACGCGTCGCCGACGCGCAGCGTGTCACGGGCGCCGAAGCTGTTCGCGGACACGGTGATTCGCCTCCTCATCAGACCGGTGTTCACTCAAATCCTGCCGCACAGCCGGAACCACTCGTACGTTAGGTACGCCTAACTCCACGGCCGGAGGCGGATGTCTCGACGTCAAGATATTACTAGGATATCTCGACATCAAGTTAAACCGGCGCGAGGCGCCAGAAGAGCAGGCCGATGATCGCCACCGACAGGAGCGGGGCCAGGATCTTCTGCTCGAACTTCTTGCCGGTCTTGATGCCGATCTTCCACGGCAGCACGAACTTCACCCCGAGCGGCCATAACACCGGGCAGCCGCGCTCGGTCATGCAGTCGCCGACGACATGGATCAGACAGCCGACGCCGACCGCGAGGCCGAGCCAGGCGTAGCCCACGCCGAGGGAGAGGAAGACGGCGTAGAGCCCGGCGGTCATGCCGATGTTGACCATCGCCGAGCCCAGCTTGTTGCCCGGGATGCCGACGCCGATCGCGCGCAGCGCCAGGCCGATGAGCAGCACGACCATGATGTCGCGGCCGATGGGATAGGTGTTGGCCAGCCAGTGCGTGCCTAACCCGAGCGCGACCGCGAAGGCCAGCGAGTGGGTGGCCCCCCGGTGGCCGCCGGCCAGCCAGGACACGCCCTTGCTCAGCAACCAGGTGACCGGCCCGAAGGTCTGGGCGATCGTGGCGCTGGGATGGTCGAGGTCGGGCAGCATCGCCGCGCCCGCGCAGATGATGGCGCCGGCGATCAGCTCGGCGGGTCCGAGCGCGCCGACCATGATGCCGGTTTCGATGAAGCGGGAGGATTCGGTCAGCAGCGGCAGGGCGGCCAGTGGTGGCGCCAGCCCCAGCCAGGCGATGGCCCCGGTCATCGCATGCGTATGCCCCATCATGATCGGGAGCGTACCTGCTTATTGCCCGCGCTTCGCGCGGGCGGCTCGGTCGCCGTGTTCCGGAAACTTCCCACGCTGCGCGTTGGGGATTGCGGGCGCTGCGCGCGTTCGGGATTGAGGACGCTGCGCGTTCGGGGGTTGCGAGGGAGCGCCGTCGCCTGGACTGAGGAGCGCAGGGAGCGAAGCGACCGGAGCGACGAGGGAAGGCGACGGGTCTGAGCGACCGAGCCAGCCCGCGCGGAGCGCGGGCCATGAGAACGCAGACGAGGTCGTCTCCACGGCGACAGCACCCCCCAGCCCTGCCGACGCGGAACGACCTCGTCTGCTCTGTTCAACGGCTCCATCCCCGATCCTGTTCCCTGATTTCGCAACTTTTTCGTGATCTGGCTCACGTTGACAGGGGGCTTGCTGGCGACACAGTAGCGATATATCGTTGATGCATCGAGAGCGAATCACGATATAGGGGGAAACCTATGAGTTCCGCACAGGCAGCGCCCGGTCCCTGGCCCGGCGCGCACGAGTACAAGCGAGCCGCCCGCGAGGCGTTCAAGTCCTTGGCCGAGGCCTTCGAGGAGATGGGCGGCCACCGGCACCACAGGCACGAGCACCGGCATGAGCACCGGGAGCGCGGCAGGAGAGGCGGGCCCGGTGGGCCGTTCGGACCCGGTGGGCCGTTCGGGCCGGGGGGCCCGTTCGGCGGAGGGCCGTTCGGCGGCGGCGGGCCGTTCGGGCCCGGCGGGCCGTTCGGCGGCCACCGCGGCTGGGGCGGCCGGGGCCGCAAGGCCAAGCGCGGCGACGTCCGCGCCGCCATCCTGGCCCTGCTCGCGGAGGAGCCGCGCAACGGCTACCAGATCATCCAGGAGATCGCCGAGCGCAGCGAGGGCGGCTGGAAGCCCAGCCCCGGCGCCGTCTACCCGGCGCTCCAGCAGCTCACCGACGAGGGGCTGGTGATCTCCGAGGAGAGCGAGGGCCGCAAGAGCTTCCGTCTCACCGACGAGGGCCGCGCCTACATCGAGGCGCACCCCGACGAGGTCCGCACCCCGTGGGACGAGATGCGCCCCGACGTCGACGACAACGTCACCGAGCTGTGGCAGATCGGCCGCCAGTCGGCCTTCGCGATGATGCAGATTCTCCAGACCGGGAACGACGCACAAATCCGCGAAGCGCGTAAGACTTTGGTGGAGACCCGGCGCAAGCTCTACCAGATTCTGGCCGACGGCGACCCGGGCGACGAGTGACCCTGCGAGGCCCACGGAGCGAGGAGCCAGGCATGGACCCGAACGACCTCCGCATCGGCGACGCCGAGCGCGAGCAGACGATGGCCGCCCTGCGCGAGCACTTCGCCGAGGGCCGCCTGACCCGCGAAGAACTCGACGAGCGGCTGGACCACGCGCTGGCCGCCAAGACCGCCCGTGACCTCGCCCGGGTCACGGCCGACCTGCCCGGCTCCCAGCCCGCGGCCCGCTCCCGGGTGCCGGGATTCCTGGAGCCTCCCCCGCTTCCCGGCATGGGCGGCGACTGGCACGAGGCGATGCGCGCCCATCGCCACCAGATGCACCAGATGCACCACGACATGCGCCAGGCCCGCAGGGAGATGCGCCACCAGTGGAAGCACGGCCCGGCGCGTCACCACCGGCACCACGGACCGCACCCCTTCGTCGGGCTGCTCTTCGTGCTCATGATCATCGGTTTCGCGGTGGGCGGCTTCGGCGTCCTCAAGGTGCTGTTCGGCGTGTGGCTGGTGGCCATGCTCTTCAGCCTGGTCCGCCGGCGCGCGCACCACCGCGGCTGAGCGAGCCCGCGCGGATCGTTTTTGGGCCTTGACCCTGTCAGGGACGCCATTGATGATCTGGGCGGGTTTTCAGCCGACGGAGGGAGCCGCATGACCGAGCACGGCGCGTCGAACACGGTCGACCACCCGGGTCATGATCCGGCCCAGGACCTCGTGGGCAACCCGTTCGCCGCCGTGGCGCACGCCGACGCCCTGGTCCTCGACGCGGAGGGCTACCACGCCGCCTTCGACCGCGACCACGCCGTGACCGCCGAGCCGATGTGGAAGCTGGAGCGGGCGCAGACCTTCTACGAGCCGGACGTCGCGAGCTGGCGGGCCATGATGGACGGCGACTGGGCGGGCTCCCTCGCCCTGGTCGCGGAGATGGCGGGCCCGCTGCGCCGCTACTTCATGAGCCGGGTGCCGGTCAGGCGGGTGCGGGTGGCGGAGTTCCCCGTCACGGCGTACCTGCAGTGGGAGATGCACGTGCTGGCCGTGCGGGCGCGCGCGGGATCGCCGTGCCGGGTGCTGCCGGCCGCGCGGGTCGCGCACCTCGACCCGCTGCCGGAGCTGGTCGTCTTCGGCCCGTCCCTCATGTACGAGGTGCTCTACGACGAGTACGGCGGCTGCCGCGGCGGCCGCCGGATCACCGACGCCCGCGTCGTGGGCCCCTGCCTGGCGGCGGTGCGCGCGCTCTTCGCCGCCGGCGAGGACGTGCTCGCCTTCCACGAGCGCGAGATCGCGCCGCTGCCGCCGCCCGCCGTCACCGACGCGATGCGGGCCGCGGTGCCCGGCTACGGGCACCGCACCGAGGAGTTCAGGGTCTGAACAGCGCGCCGCCCGGCTCGTTGACGCACCGCAGCACCGGGAAGCCGGTCAGCGCGGCGGCGTCCAGCGCCTTCGCCGTGGTGACGTGGAAGACCGCGCTCTCGCCGGGCAGCAGCGTGACGAGCTGGTCGTCCACGCCCGCGGCCGGGTCCAGCCGGTCGGGGAAGAGCGCCAGCTCGCGCAGCACGGTGCGGGCGGTGACGGTCACCCGGTAGCCGTCCTGCGCGGGCGCGGCGTCGGCGTCCCAGACCGCCGGGGGGAACGCGACGGCCGGGTCCTCGGCGTAGAAGCGCACCAGGCGGACCGAGCCGAGCCGGGCCGACAGCAGCTCGCGCGCCGCGTCGTCGGCCGCGGCCACCGACGGCGGCAGCGCCACCCTGGTCACCGCGCGCGGCGCCACGTGCACGGCGACGACCTCCTTGGCCAGCGGCTCGCCGGTCAGCCGGCGCCGGACCAGCTCCAGCTCGCCCGACCACGCCTGCGGGGCGTCGTTGACCACGGCCAGCTCGCCGTCCAGCACGGTGATCAGCCGGTCGGCGTAGGCGCGGCGCAGCGCGTGCCAGAGCGGCTTGCGCCGCCCGTCGCCGTCCACCGCCGCCCACGACGTCACCGGCCAGCAGTCGTTGAGCTGCCAGACGATCGTGCCCATGGTGTGCGGCATGAGCGCGCGGAAGCGCTCCACGCCGAACGCCACCGCCCGCGCCTGGTTGAGCTGGGTCAGGTAGTGCCATTCGTCGAACGTGCCCGGCCGCGGCAGGTGCCCGCCGAGCCCGCGCAGCAGCTTCTCCTGGCCGTCCACGGCCTTCTGGTGCGAGGAGCGCGGGGTCAGCGGCTCGTCGGAGGAGGCCCGGCGCAGGGTCGCGTACGTAGGCGGCCCCTGGAAGCCGAACTCGGCGACGAAACGCGGCCGGTAGGCGGCGTACCGGGTGTAGTCCTCGCGGTTCCAGACGTCCCAGATGTGGACGGTGCCGCGGGCGGGGTCGTTCGGCGGCAGGGCGGGCGCGCCCGAGTAGGGGCTGCCCGGCCAGTACGGCCGCGTCGGGTCCAGCTCGGCCATGATGCCGGGCAGCAGGTCGTGGTAGAAGCCCGCGCCCCAGCTCCGCCCCTGGAGCTTGTCGCGCCAGCCCCAGTCGGCGTGGCCCTCCAGGTTCTCGTTGTTGCCGCACCACAGCACCAGGCTGGGGTGCGGGGCCAGGCGGGTGACGTTCTCGCGGGCCTCGGCGGCGACCTCGGACCGGAACGGCTCCTCCTCGGGGTAGGCGGAGCAGGCGAACGGGAAGTCCTGCCAGACCATCAGGCCGAGCTCGTCGGCGAGGTCGTAGAAGTCGTCGCTCTCGTACAGGCCGCCGCCCCAGACCCGTAGCAGGTTGACGCCGGCGTCGAGGGCCTGCCCGAACCGCTCGGCCAGCCGCTCCCTCGTCACGCGGGACGGGAAGCAGTCGTCGGGGATCCAGTTGACGCCCCTGACGTAGACGGGGCTGCCGTTGATCTTGAACCGGAACGCCTCCCGTTCCAGCTCCACCGAGCGGAAGCCGATCCTGCCGTGCCACTCGTCCTCGCCGAGCCGTACCGTCAGGTCGTAGAGCGGCTGGTCGCCGTGGCCGCGCGGCCACCACAGGTCGGGGCGGGGCACCTTGAGCGCGAGCACGGCCGAGCGGCCGTCGATGCGCCGCTCGGCGGTGACTCCGGCGACCTCGGCCGACAGCGTGAGCGGCCCCTCGGCGGTGCGCTCGACCCGGACGTGCACCCGCACCGTCCCGTCGGCGTCGGCCAGGGGGCGCACCTCGGCCAGCCGGGCGCCGCTCCAGCTCTCCAGCCCGATCGGCCGCCAGATGCCGGCCGTGACCAGCGTGGGGCCCCAGTCCCAGCCGAAGTTGCAGGCCATCTTGCGGATGAACGCGTACGGCTCGTCGTAGGCGCCCGGCCGCTCCCCGAGCGCCGCCCGCTGCTCCTCCGCGTAGGCGTAGGCGGAGCGGAAGGTGACCGTCAGCTCGTTGGCCCCGTGGCGCAGCAGGTGGCGGACGGGGAACCGGTAGGAGCGGTGCTGGTTGGCGGTGCCGCCGACGCGGACCCCGTTGAGCGTGATCTCGGCGACCGTGTCGAGCCCGCGGCACACGAGGTCCGTACGCTCGTGCTCGTCCGGCGACCAGGCGAACGTGGTGCGGTAGGTCCAGTCCCTGCGGCCGATCCAGGCCAGCCGCCGCTCGTTGTCGTCGAGGTAGGGGTCGTCGATGAGCCCGGCGGCGAGCAGGTCGGTGTGCACGCAGCCGGGCACGGTGGCCGGGACCCCGGTGATGAGATCCGCGGCGTCCCGCGACGACAGGGTCCAGCCGTCGTGCAGCGGACGGTGGTTCAAGGAGATCTCCTTAACAGGTCTTCGACCGGGCGCACGCGACGAAGTGGCCCGGAGCGGCCTCCAGCAGGCCGCCGGAGGCCCCGCGCTCGTGGTAGAGGCAGGTGCCCGTGTCCTCGGCGTCGGCCCAATCCTCGTGCAGGCGCGGCACCGCCGACAGCAGCTCGCGCGTGTAGGCATGGAGCGGGTCGCCGAAGACCTCGCCGGTCGGGCCCATCTCCACGACCGCGCCCTCGCGCAGCACGATCGTCCGCTCGGCCAGGTAGTTGCCGAGCGACAGGTCGTGCGTGATGTAGAGCACGCCGAGGCCGCGCGTCTTCAGCTCGGCCAGGAGGTTGAGCACGTCGATGCGGGTGGAGGCGTCGAGCATGCTGGTGATCTCGTCGGCCACCAGCAGGCGGATCTCCAGCAGCAGCGCGCGGGCGATGAGCAGGCGCTGGAGCTGGCCGCCGCTGAGCTGGTGGGGGAACTTGCCGAGCACCTGGTCGGGGTTGAGCCGCACGTCGCGCAGCGCCGCGCGGACCCGCTCGGCCCACTCCCCCTCGGGCACGCCGGGATGGTACGACTCCTTGATCATCGCGAACACCCGGTCGGCCTTGAACACCGGGTTGAACGAGCTGAACGGGTCCTGGAAGATGCCCTGGACGTCGCGGTAGTAGTCCTTGCCCGCCCGCGCCGGCCGCCCGTCGAAGGTGATCGTGCCGCTGGTGGCCTTGCTGAGCCCGAGGATCAGGCGGCCGAGCGTGCTCTTGCCGCTGCCGCTCTCCCCGATGAGGGAGACGACCTCGCCGGGCGCGACGTCGAAGCTGACGTCCCTGACGGCGGTGACGGTACGGCCGCCGAAGGCGCCGATCCTGAACACCTTGGTGACGTGGTCGAGTCTCAGCATCATGCCTTCCAGCAGGCGACGTGGTGGCCGGGCGCGACCTCGGCCACGGGCGGCTCCTCGGCGCACTCGTCCCCGGCGAGCGGGCAGCGGGCGCGGAAACGGCAGCCGGCGGGCGGGTCGAGCAGCGACGGCGGGCTGCCGGCGATGCCCTCCAGCCGCCGCTCGGCGTAGCGGACGCCGACCTCGGGCAGCGAGTCGACGAGGAGCCTGGTGTACGGGTGCCTGGGCGCCTTGACGAGCGCGTCGGCGGGGGCCTTCTCGGCGAGGCGGCCCGCGTACATCACCATGATCGTGTCGGCGATGTGGTGGGTGAGCGCGATGTCGTGGGTGACGAAGATCATGCTCTTGACGTAGCCGCTGTCGCGGAAGCCGAGCAGCGCGCGGGCGACGGCCTTCTGGGTGGAGACGTCGAGCGCGGAGGTGACCTCGTCGGCGATGAGCAGCGACGGGTCGAGCAGCGTCGAGATGACCATGACCATGCGCTGCTTCATGCCGCCGGACAGCTCGATCGGGTAGCGGTCGAGCACCTCGCGCGGCAGCCCGACCTGGTCCATGCGCCGCTCCAGCTCGGCGGCGTCGAGCGTGACGCCGCGCGAGCGCAGCAGCTCGCCGACCATCTTGCGGATCTTGCGGGTGGGGTTGAGCGCGCTCATCGCGTACTGCGGGATGAGGGAGACCTCCTTGAAGCGGAAGCCGTTCATCGCCCGGTCGTCGGCGATCGGCAGCTCGCGCCCGTCGAGCACGACCCGGCCGCCGACGTGCCGCATGCGGCCGTCCATGCGGATGAGGGACTTCCCCAGGGTGCTCTTGCCGCAGCCGGACTCGCCGACCAGGCCGAGGATCTCGCCGTCGCCGAGCTCGAAGGACATGCCGTCGAGCGCGCGCACGTCGCCCCTGAGCGTCCGGTAGTGGACCCTCAGCTCGCTGACCTGAAGACTCATGTCTCCCTCAACTTCGGGTTGAAGACCTCGTCGAGGCCGACGTTGGCGACGTACAGGGCGCCGACGATGGCGGTGATGGCGGCGCCCGGCGGCACGAACCACCACCACATGCCGAGCTGGAGCGCGCTCCACTGGTTGGCGTTCTGCAGCATCAGGCCCAGTGAGACGCCCTCGGTGGGGCCGAGGCCGATGAAGTCCAGCGAGGAGGCGATGAGCACCGAGCCGCCGAACAGCAGGATGAACGTCATGAACAGGTAGGAGCTCATGTTCGGGGCGATCTCCCTGGCGATGATGCGCCCGGTGCCCGACCCGCTCATCCTGGCCAGGTCCACGAACTCGCGGGTGCGCAGCGAGAACGTCTGCGCCCGGATCGCCCGCGCCGCCCACGGCCACTGCGTCAGCCCGATGAACAGGCCCTGCACGGCCACGCTGCGGATGCCCAGGTAGGCGTTGACGATCAGCAGCACGGCCAGGCTGGGGATGACCAGGATGATGTTGGTCAGCATGTTGAGCACCTCGTCCACCAGGCCGCCGACGTAGCCGGCCACGAAGCCGACGACCATCCCGATGACCGCGGCGATGCCGCCGCCGACCACGCCGACGGCGAAGGTGGCCCGCAGGCCGTGGACGAACTGGGCGAAGATGTCCTGGCCGAAGGTGGTGGTGCCGAACCAGTGCTCGCCGGTGGGCGGGCTCATCGCCTGGACGCTGTACTCGTTGGGCGCGGCGGCCACGAACAGCGGCCCGACCAGTCCCAGCAGGAGCAGCGCCAGGACGATCGTCAGGCCGGTCATGAGCTTGCCGTTGCGCACCGCGAAGTAGAGCGCCTCGCGCCGGACTGCGGCCCGCTCGCGCGGCACGGCTTCCTGGATCGTCGTCATGCCTGCGCACCCGCCATTCCCGCCCTGGTCCGAGGATCGACCACGACGTAGACGATGTCGATGATGAAGTTGGCGATCAGCACGCCGAGCACGATGAACAGGAACGCCCCCTGGAGGAGGAAGAAGTCCTTGTTCTGGATGGCCTTGAGAATGAGACTGCCGAGGCCCGGGTAGGCGAAGACGATCTCGGTGACCAGCGCGCCGGCCACGAGCACGCCGAGCTGCAGGGCCAGGCCGGTGATCTGGGGCAGGACGGCGTTGCGGAAGGCGTACCTGCGGATGAGCCGGGCGGGCGCGCCGAGCGCCGACAGGTAGGTCGAGTAGTCCGACTCCAGCTCATAGATGATCATGTTCCGCATGCCGATCGCCCAGCCGCCGAGCGCCACCAGGAACAGCGACAGGAACGGCAGCGTCCAGTGGTGCAGCAGGTCGAGGAAGAACGTCCACGACAGGTTGGGGCGCATGGAGAAGCTGTAGCCGCCGGCCACCGGGAACAGCCCGGCGATCACGCCGAGCGACCAGGCCAGCAGCACCGCCAGCCACATGTACGGCATCGCCGTCAGCACGTAGCCGACCGGCAGGACGGTGTTGTCGAGCAGCTTGCGGCGGGCCGCGTACGCGCCGAACTGGTTGCCGACGACCCAGCTCAGCAGCACCGACGGGACGACCAGCGCCAGCGTGTACGGCACCGCGCCGCCGATCACCTGGCTCACCGGGGTCGGGAACAGCCAGATGCTGGTGCCGAAGTCGCCGCGCAGCAGCGCGCCCCAGAAGTTGGCGTACTGGGTGAGCAGCGGCTGGTCCAGGCCGAAGAGGTTGTTGTAGTAGGCCCGCATCGCCTCGACGGCCTCGGGCTTGGTGACGTTGGCCCGCGCGACCATGCTGGCGACCGGGTCGCCGGGCATGAAGCGCGGGATCATCCAGTTGACCGTGACGGCGACGAAGAACGTCAGCCCGTAGATGAGCAGTTTCCTGCCGAAGTATCGACGCACGTGATCTGTCTCCGTGAGGGCCCCGCTCCCCGGCGCCGGGGAGCGGGGGCTTCGAGGGTCCGGCTAGGAGGCGGCGGGCTGGATCTGGGTGAGGGTCTCGAACCCGCCCAGCTCCAGCCAGTTGCGCCACATCACGGCGGGGGTCTTCGGCGCGCTCCCGGCCGCGGCCGGCCAGTTCTTCCACACCGAGGTGCTGGACTGCGCCCAGAGGCCGTTGTACCAGAGAGGGATAACCGGCAGGTCGTCCAGGTGGATCTGCTGGAGCTGGGAGATGATCTTCTGCATGCCGGCGGTGTCGTCGGTCTTGACCTGGTCGAGCTGCTGGACGAGGTCCCAGGCCTTCTTGTTCTCGTAGCGGCCGAAGTTCACCGTGTTCTGCTGCTTCTGGATCGGCAGCTGGAACAGGTACTCGTAGTACGTGTACGGCGAGTTCGACAGCTGCCGCTCGTTGTTGATCACCAGGTCGAAGTCGCCCTTGGTGCGCTTCTCCACCAGGGCGTTGAAGTCGGGGAAGTCGGGCGTGACCTGGATGCCGGCGGCCTTGGCGCTGGCGGCGATCGAGCGGGCCGACTCCATCCAGTCGGTCCAGCCGGACGGGACGATGAGGGACAGGCTGATCTTGGAGCCGTCCTTGTTCTCGACGTACCCGTCGCCGTCGCCGTCCTTGTAGCCGGCGTCGGCCAGCAGCTTCTTGGCCTTGGCGGCGTCGAAGGTGAAGCCGGACTTCGCGACCACGTCCTGGTCGACGTACTTGTCCCACTGCGGCAGCAGGCCGGTCGGGCTGGCGGCCTTGACGAGGTTGCCGTAGACGCCTTCGACGATCTTCTTGACGTCGATCGAGGAGGCGAGGGCCTTGCGGAAGGCGGGGTCGTCCATCGGCTTCTTGGTGGTGTTGGGCACCAGCCAGGCGGTGTTGGCCGACAGCATGTACGGCGGCTCGTTGTAGTAGGTGGTCAGCCCGAAGTTGCCCTGGACCAGGTTGGCCACGCCGGGCAGGAAGTTGTTGCTGAGGTCGAGGCCCTTCTGCAGCAGCAGGCCCATCGCGACCTCGTTGCTCGGGGTGGCGATGTCGACGATGTAGCGGGGCTTGGGCTCCATGTTGAGCGCGGTCTTGCCCCACCAGTCGTCGCGGCGCTGCAGCGTCACGCGGTCCTGGTCCTTGCTCAGGAACTTGTACGCGCCCGTGCCGACCGGGTTCTCGTTGATCCCGTCCAGGACCTCCTTCTCGGAGCGGTCCTTCCAGATGTGCTCGGGGACCATCGTGCGCGTGTAGAGCATGAAGTCCCACTCCTGGTAGTTGGCCGTGGAGAAGGTGAAGCGCGCGGTCTGGTCGTCGACCGCCTCCGCCTTCTGCAGCCAGTTCCACAGGTTGTGGTACGGGATCGTCTCCATCTTGCCGAGCTCGAAGGAGAAGACGACGTCCTTGGCCGTGAACGGCTGCCCGTCGGACCACTTGATGCCGGGGCGCAGCTTGATCTCGTAGGTGGTGTCGTCCGTCCACGAGCCGCTCTCGGCCAGCCAGGGGGTGAGCTTGGCGGCGGTGGTGTCGTAGTGGAACAGCGACTCGTACACCAGGCCCTTGGTGCCGACGGCCGAGTCCCACTCCCTGATCGGGTTGAAGTTGGCCGGCGGGCCCCACTGGGTGCCGGTGGTGTAGAGGGTCTCGCCACGCGGGAGCTGGTTCGGGTCGGCGTTGGCCGGTGCTCCCTGGCTCTGGCCCTGGCTGGGGGCGGGGCCGGTCGGGGTGGAGGGGCCGCCGCTGCAGGCCGTGGCGGCGAGCAGGACCGCCGCGAGGAGCGGGATGATCTTCCTGGGCCGGTGACGCATCGCTTCTCTCCTTCCTTCGCGTGGGGGCGCGAAGGTTCCTACGAGCACGTACCTGTGGGAGCGCTCCCAAGGCTGATGCCGAACGGGCTCCCGCCGCGAGCGCTGAGGTTTGCTGAACCGGATAAGTACCGCGAACGTAAATTCCTGGTGTCGCTCCCGTCAATAGCCGTGACGGTTTCGAGACATCAGCGCCGGGAGCGCTCTCAACGGTCACCTAACCGGTTCGGTGACCGGATTTCGGGCGGCCGGAACGGGGCAGGGAGCGGAAGCGCCCACCACATGCCGAGGGGGGCGAATGCCGCCTCTGACGCACCAGGAGACGCTTTGGTTTACCTGCGACATCACAGAAATGTTGCGAAATGGGAGACAAATGGGTTGCGGCCCCGACAGAATGCCTTGCGATCCAGCGTCCATCGCAACTGGAGGAACCCCCCTATGCGTAGACCCCTTGGGGTCCTTGCCGGCCTGGTGAGCGTCGCCGCCCTGTGCGCGCCGATCACCGCGGCCGAGGCCGCGACCGCATCGCAGGCGGCCTGCCGGGTGACCGTCACCAAGCCCAGGCTCAGCGGGAACGCCCTGAAGATCGTCTCGTCGGCCGCCCGCCGCGGCTGCTTCTCCCCCTCGCTCGTACGCGTCCGCATCCTGCGGGCCGTCCCCGGCAAGGACCCGGTCATCAAGAGCGGCGCCACCAGGAACGGCCGCGTCAGCCTGGCCGTGGACTGCCGGCCGGGCACGTACTACGCGACCGCCACCGACTACCGCGGCCGCCCGGTCAAGTCGCGGGCGGTCCGGCTCACCTGCGACCCGGGCTCGGCCACGCCCACCCCGACGCCCACGAGCTCCCCCAGCGGCTCGCCCACCGCGACGCCGACCAGCAGGCCGACCACCTCGACCTCCCCGACGACCGGCCCGACGACCGGCCCGACCGGCGGCGCCGTGGGCACCGCGGAGGAGAACGAGGTCGTCAGGCTGGTCAACGCCGAGCGCGCCAAGGCCGGCTGCGGCGCCCTGACGCACAACGCGCAACTACGCGCCGCGGCCTTCGGCCACTCCGACGACATGGCGAAGCAGGACTACTTCAGCCACACCTCGAAGGACGGCAGGAGCTTCACCGACCGCATCCGCGCGGCCGGGTTCACCGGCGGCTCCGCCTGGGCCGAGAACATCGCCTTCGGCCAGTCCTCGCCCGCCTCCGTCATGCAGTCGTGGATGAACAGCTCCGGACACAGGGCCAACATCCTCAACTGCCGCTACAACCTCATCGGGGTCGGCGCCGCCAAGAACGCCCAGGGCCGCATCTACTGGACGCAGGACTTCGCCGCCCGCTAGGCACTAGGTGAGCGAGGATCGCAGGCGGCGCATCTCGTCCGCGATCCCGGCCAGGGTCCAATGGGCGTTGAGCCCGCTCGGATTGGGCAGCACCCACACCCTGGCCCCGCCCACCGTCTCCTCCTGCGGCCCGATCCGCGCCTTGGGCCGCAGGAAGGCGGTGCGGTAGGCCGACACGCCCAGCACCGCGAGCGCCTTCGGGGCCAGCCCGGCCACCTTCGCCGCCAGCGCGGCCCCGCCCTCGACCAGCTCCTCCCTCGTCAGCTCCGACGCCTTGGCGCTGGCGCGGGGGGCGAGGTTGGTGATGCCGAGCCCGTACTCGGGCAGCAGGTGCTGCTCGGCGGGCGCGAGCAGGCGGGGCGTGAACCCAGAGAGGTGCAGCGCGGGCCAGAACCGGTTGCCGGGACGGGCGAAGTGGTGACCGGTGGCGGCGGACATGAGGCCGGGGTTGATGCCGCAGAACAACACGTCGAGCGAGGGACCGAGGACGTCGTCGAGCACGCCACACCTTAGCCCGAAATTTCCGGTGGCCGGCCGCGCGCCCGTCAACGGCGCCCCAGGACGGCGGTCCCCCCGTTAGGGGCTAGCCGCTGAAGATCCCTCACAGAGGGCTAGCGGGGCGGCCGGACCTCGCGATGGCGTACGGCCGGCGCCCCGCCCAGCTCGTCCAGCAGGTCCGCGAGCAGCGCGCGGCACTCCTCCAACCGCCGCTTCCCGCCGCGTTCGGCCAGCCGCGACTCCAGCGCCTCGCGGGCCCGCCGGGCGATCGCCACCGCCTCGCGGCCTCGCCCGGTCAGGTGCACGCGGCGGATGCGGGCGTCGCGCGGGTCAGCCAGGCGCTCCACGTAGCCGAGGCGTTCGAGCTCGGCCACGGTCTTGGATGCCGCCTGCTGCGTCACGCCCAGCTTCGGGGCCAGGTCGCCCACTGTGGGACCGGCGTCGCCGACAAGATGCTGGAAGACGTATCCGTGTGCGAACCGCAGGCCGGAGAAGCCCTGCTCCGCCAGGCTCTCCTGCACGACGGAGGCGGCCGCGAATCCGACGAAGAGGGCGAGCGTCCCGGTGTCCAGGTCGCCGGGTCGTACAGGCTGCATGAAGACATTCTGCAGTTGACAACCTTGGTTGTACAACTATGGTTGTGAATATGACCGACCTCCAGCAGCACGCCAACGTGGACCTCGCCGTTCGTTACCACGAGGCGGTGTCCCGAGGCGAGAGTCCCGAGCCGTACTTCCACGAGGACGTCGTGCAGCGCGAGCTGCCCAATGCGCTCTTCCCCGACGGGGCCGTACGCGACCTCGGCGGCCTGCGCGCGGCGGCCGAACGCGGCCGCACGACCATCAAAGAGCAGCGCTTCCAGGTGCTGAACGCGGTCGCGGCCGGCGACCAGGTCGCCCTCGAGGTGCTCTGGACCGGCACACTCGCCGTACCGCTGGGCGACCTGCCGGCCGGCCACACCCTGCGGGCGCACATCGGAACATTCCTCGAGTTCCGCGACGGCAAGATCGCGGCCCAGCGCAACTACGACTGCTACGAGCGCCTGACCCGCCGCTGACATCCCGCCACACAGCGGTGGGTGCCCGTGCAGCACGTGCTGGCGGCACGTACGGAAACGGGGCTAGCCCATCTCCTCCAGCTTGCGGCCCTTCGTCTCCTTGATCCGCCGGAGCACGAAGACGAACGACAGCGCCGCGAAGACCGCGTACGCCGCATAGGTGACCGGCAGGTTCCAGGCCGCGAGCGCCGGGAACGACACCGTGACCGCCCAGTTGGCCAGCCACTGCGCCGCGGCGGCGACGCCGAGCGCGGCGGCCCGGATCCGGTTGGGGAACATCTCCCCCAGCAGCACCCAGACCACCACACCCCAGGACAGGGCGAAGAACAGCACGAACAGGTTGGCCGCCACGAGCGCGATCGGCCCCTGCGGATCGGGCAGCGCGACCACGCCGCCCCTGTTCACGCGGGGGGCGCTGAACGCCCACGCCGCCGTGGCCAGCGAGAGCGCCATGCCGGCCGAGCCGATCAGCAGCAGCGGACGCCGCCCGATCCTGTCCACGAGCGAGATCGCGATGAACGTGCCGATGATGTTGATGATCGAGCTGGAGAAGCTGATCAGCAGCGAGTCGCTCTGGTTGATGCCCACCGACTGCCACAGCACCGACGAGTAGTAGAAGATCACGTTGATGCCGACGAGCTGCTGGAAGGCCGACAGGACGATGCCGGCCCACACGATCGGCAGCAGCCCGAGCGCGGGCCCGCGCAGGTCGCGCAGCCCCGGCACCCGCTGGGTGCGCACCACGTGCTGGATCTCGGCGATGCGCGCGTCGAGGTCGGTGTCCTCGCCCTCGACCTCGGCCAGCACCTCCCGCGCCCGCCGCGACTTGCCCGCCATGATCAGGTAGCGCGGCGACTCGGGGATGACCAGCGCGAACATCAGGTAGAGCAGCGCCGGGACCGCGCACGCGCCCAGCATCCACTGCCACGCCTGCAGCACCCACAGGTGGTTGTTGACCGCGCCGCCCGCCAGCCGCGCGATCACGTAGTTGACGAGCTGCGAGACGGCGATGCCGAGCACGATGGCGAGCTGCTGGAACGAGCCGAGCCGCCCCCGGTAGGCGGGCGGCGCGACCTCGGCGATGTACGCCGGTCCGAGCACCGACGCCATGCCGATGGCGAAGCCCGCGATCACCCGCCACAACGCGAGGTCCCAGATGGCGAACGGCAGCATCTGCCCGATCGAGCTGACCGCGAACAGCAGCGCCGCCACCTGCATCGACCGCGTACGGCCCCACCGGTCGGCCAGGTTGCCGCCGAACCAGGCGCCGACGGCGGAGCCCAGCAGCGCGATCGCCACCACGACGCCCGTCTGCACAGGACCCACCTGGAAGTGCCGCTGGATCCCGACGACCGCGCCGTTGATGACGGAGCTGTCATAGCCGAACAGGAACCCGCCGATGGCGGCGGCCGCCGTGATGAACACGACGTAGCTCAGATGCTCCTGATGCGTGTGCTGAGTGGCCATGCAGGTCCTTTCCCCGTCACCGGGGCATACCCGCACGTCAGGGACCTAGCGGACCCCTTACCCAACCTTTAGAGGCGCGGGTCCACCGGCTCGGACTCCAGCGCCAGCACCGCGAAGACCGGCTCGTGCACCCGCCAGGCCGCCTCGCCGTCCGCCAGCCGCGACAGCGCCTCCAGGCCGAGCGCGTGCTCGCGGAGGGCGAGCGAGCGCTTCTTGCCGAGGAAACGCCTGCGCAGCACGTCCAGCGACTCGGTGTAGTCGGGGCCGTAGATGATCCGCAGGTACTCGCGCCCGCGCACCTTGATCCCCGGCTGCACCCGGCCCGGCGTGTGGACCGCGGGCTTGACCACCATGCCCTCGCCGCCGGCCGCCGTCAGCGACTCCCACCACTCGGTGGCCGCCGCCCGCGACGCGGGCGAGCCGAGGTCGGCGAACACGTGCCGGGTCGGGGCGATCAGCGGCGCGTCCAGCCCGCCGAGCGTGGCCAGGTGCCAGGCGTGCGGCTCCAGCGCCGTGGCCCGCCCCTCGCAGGCCAGGATCTGGAACGGGGCCACCTTGACCCCCTCCAGGCCGTCCACCGGCCAGCAGTAGCGCGCATACGCCTCGCGGAACAGGGCAGCGTTGGAGTAGCGGCGCCGGGTGCGGGTCAACAGCTCGCCCACATCCAGTCCGCGCCCGGCCGCCGCTTCCAGTGCCGCGACCGCCTCCGGCAGGGCCGCGCGGGCGGCCGCGCCCACCGAGGCGTACTGGCGTCTGATCAGCTCGCCCGCCTTCGCCGACCAGGGCAGCAGCTCGCAGTCGAGCACCACCCAGTCGGAGCCGAGCTCGTCCCACAGCGGCGCGCAGGCCGCCCGCAGCCGCTCGGTCAGCGGGCCGGTGTCGGCGAAGAACGGCCGCCCGGTCCGGGTGTAGACCGCGCCGCACGTGCCGTCGCGCACGCCGAAACGGGCCTCGGCGGCCTCCGGCGTACGCGCCAGCACCGCCACCGCCCGCGAGCCCATGTGCTTCTCCTCGCACACGACCTCGCGCACGCCGGCCGCGGCCAGCTCCTCGAACGCCTCGTGCGGGTGCTCCAGGTAGCCGTCCAGGCGGGAGGTCTCCGGCGGCGCCATCGTCGGCGGCAGGTAGACCAGCCAGCGCGGATCGACCGCGAAACGGCTCATGACCTCCAGTGCGGCGGCCGCGTTCGCCTCGCCGATCTTGATCCGGCCGCCGTGCCGGGTCTCGACGTGCCGGGTGCCGGTCACGTCGCCGATGTCCAGCGTGCCGGGGTCGCGGCCGAGTCCGGTGCCGAGCGGCTTGACCGGCTCGTACCACACCTTCTCCGCCGGGACCTGGACGAGCTCCCGCTCCGGGTAGCGCAGCGCCGTCAGGTGGCCGCCGAAGACGCAGCCGGTGTCGAGGCAGATCGTGTTGTTGACCCACTCGGGCCGCGTCGTGGGCGTGTGCCCGTAGACGACCATGGCGCGGCCGCGGTAGTCCTCGGCCCACGGCAGGCGGACGGGCAGGCCGTACTCGTCGGTCTCGCCGGTCGTCTCGCCGTACAGGGCGAACTCGCGCACCCGCTTGGAGGCCCGCCCGTGGTAGGACTCCTTCAGCCCGGCGTGCGCGACCACGAGCCGGCCGCCGTCCAGCCGGTAGTGGCTGAGCAGGCCGTCCATGAACGCCTTCGCCCGCGCCACGAACTCCGGCGGCTGCGCGGCGAGCTGGTCCAGCGACTCCTGCAGGCCGTGGGCGATCCTGACCTTGCGGCCGTCGAGCGCGCGCACCAGCTTGTGCTCGTGGTTGCCGGCCACGCAGATCGCCGTGCCGGCCTCGACCATGTCCATGACCAGGCGCAGCACGCCCGGCGTGTCCGGGCCGCGGTCCACGAGGTCGCCGACGAACACCGCCGTACGGCCCTCGGGATGCCGCACGCCCTGCCAGCCCAGCCGGGCCAGCAGCGCCTCCAGCTCGGCCCGGCAGCCGTGCACGTCGCCGATGACGTCGAACGGCCCGGTGAGGTGGGTGAGGTCGGACCACGCCTTCTCGTAGCCGATGACCGCCGCGTCGATCTCCTCGGGGCCGCGCAGCACGTGCACCTTCCTGAACCCCTCGCGGGCGATCCTGCCCATCGAGCGGCGCAGGTCCTTGCGCTGGCGGACCACCACGCCGGGGCCGAAGTCGCGGTCGGGGCGGGCGGCGTTGCGCGCGATGGCCACCTGCTCAGGCACGTCCAGGACGATCGCGTCGGCCAGCACGTGGTGCCTCCTGGCCAGCGCGACGAGGCTCTCGCGGGCGGCCTGCTGGACGTTGGTGGCGTCCACGACGGTGAGCAGCCCGCGGGCCAGCCGCACGCCCACGATGTGGTGCAGCAGGTCGAACGCCGCCGGGGTGGCCGTCTGGTCGTTCTCGTCGTCGGCGACCAGGCCGCGGCAGAAGTCGGAGGAGATCACCTGCGTCGGCTTGAAGTGCCGGCGCGCGAACGTCGACTTGCCGCTGCCGGATACCCCGACGAGCACCACGAGCGACAGCTCAGGAACGCTGATCACGGGTGAACACTCCCATCTGGGTCGGCGGGCCGACCTCCGGGTCGTCGTCGCCGACCGGCTCGAACGCCACCGCGTAGCCGTGCTCGGCCGCCACCCGGCGGGCCCAGGCGGCGAACTCGGCGCGGGTCCACTCGAAGCGGTGGTCGGGGTGGCGCAGGCCGGTCAGGAACTCGTAGCGGACGTTGTACTCGACGTTGGGCGTGGTGACGACGACGTGCCGGGGGCGGGCGTGGCCGAACACGACACGCTCCAGCGCCGCCAGGCGGGGCGGGTCCACGTGCTCGATCACCTCCATGAGCACCGCGGCGTCGTAGCCGGACAGGCGCTTGTCGGTGTAGGTGAGCGCGCCCTGGAAGAGGGTGAGGCGGGCCCGCTTGGCCTCGGGCATGCGGTCGAGGCGCAGGCGGCGGGCGGCGATGGTGAGGGCCAGCGGGGAGACGTCCATGCCGGCGACCCGCGCGAACGCCGGGCGCGACAGCAGCGCGGCGACCAGCTCTCCCTGGCCGCAGCCCAGGTCGATGACGCTGGCCGCGCCGAGCTCGGTCAGCTTGCCCAGCACCGCCTCCCGCCGCCGCACACTCAGCGACCCGCCCTTGACCTCCGGCGCTCCGGCCTTCTCGCCGCCGACCGCACCCGGCTCGCCGGCCTCGCCGGCCCCCGCGGCCTCGTTCCGCGCCTCCGCGGCCTCCGGGGCCTCGGCCGCCTCGCTCGCCGCGGCCTCGGCCTCGGCGGCGGCGGCCTCGTCGGCGGCGGTCGCCTCGGGCGGGGCGTCCTCGGCGAGCGCCGGCTCCAGGTGCTCCTCGGTCTCGTCGCCCAGCTCGGCGAGCCGGGTCAGCGCCGTACGCGCCAGCGACCACCGCCGTCCCAGGTAGCGGCGGGTGATCAGGCCCCGCTCCGGATGCCCGCGCAGCCAGCCCTCCCCCGCCCGGATCAGCTTGTCCACCTCGTCGGGGGCGATCCAGTAGTGCTTGCCGTCGTCGAGCACCGGCAGCAGCACGTACAGGTGGTTGAGCGCGTCGGCGACCCGCACCGTGCCGCGCAGCGCGAGACGGACGTAACGGGACTCACCCCACTCGGGGAAACCCTCGTCGAGCGGCAGCACCCGCGCCTCGACCTCCCACCCCAGCGGCTCGAACAGCCGCCGGGCCAGGTCGGGCCCGCCACGGCAGGGCAGCGCGGGCAGCGTCAGCTCCAGCGGCAGCGCCCTGCCCGGCAGCTCGGGCCGGGCCGCGCACCGACCCGCCCGCGCGGTGCGGAACACCTCGCCGAGCGCCACCGCGAGCAGCGAGGAGGCCGCGTAGGGGCGGTCGTTGACGTACTGCGACAGGCTGAAGTCGGGCGAGCCCTTGCCGCGCGCCCTGGCCAGCGCGACCGGGTCGATCTCCAGCAGCAGCGCCGCCGTGCAGCGCTCCTCGCCCGCCTCCGGGTAGAACACGGTGGCCGTGCCGGACGACTGGCGGAACTCCTGCACGCGCTCAGGATGCTTGTGCAGGAGGAAACCCAGGTCGGTGGCGGGCCTCGCGGTGTTCGTGATCGTCAGCAGCACCCTCCCAAGTGTGCAGGAACGCCGCGAAAACCCGCCATCCGTTTACCTACACGTGCGGCAGCACCTCGGCCGCGATCAGCTCCAGGTGCTCCAGGTCGCCGAGGTCGAGGACCTGTAGGTAGAACCGCTCGGCGCCGAGCGCGCCGAACTGCCCGATCCGCTCGACGACCTCGGCCGGCGTGCCGCACAGGCCGTTCTCGCGCAGCTTGTCCGCGTCCTCGCCGATGGCCGCCGCGCGCCGCTCGATCTCCGCCCGGTCCGCGCCGACCACCGTGGTCTGCGCGGCCGACAGCACGACCTCGCGCCCGGTCTCCTCGCACGCCCGGCGCACCCGGTCGTACGCCGCCCCGGTGTCGGACAGCGAGCGGAACGGCACGTTGTACTCGTCGGCGTACGTCGCCGCGAGGCGCGGCGTGCGCTTGGCGCCGACCCCGCCGATGATGATCGGCGGCCGGGGCCGCTGCGCCGGCTTGGGCAGCGCGGGCGAGTCGGCCAGCCGGTAGTAGCTGCCCTCGAAGGAGTAGCTCTTCTCCGCCGTCCACAGGCCGGTGATGATCTCCAACTGCTCCTCGAAACGGCCGAAGCGCTCGCCGGCGGGCGGGAACGGGATGCCGTACGAGGTGTGCTCGGCGTCGAACCAGCCGGTGCCGAGGCCCAGCTCCACCCGGCCGCCGCTCATCTGGTCGACCTGGGCCACGCTGATCGCCAGCGGCCCGGGCAGCCGGAACGTGGCCGGCGACACCAGCGTGCCCAGCCTGATGGCCGAGGTCTCCCTCGCCAGGCCCGCCAGTGTGACCCACGCGTCGGTCGAGCCGACGCCGGGGTCGCCCGCGCCGATGCGCTGATAATGGTCGGACCGGAAGAACGCGTCGAAGCCCAGCCGCTCGGCGGTCTGGGCGACGGTGAGCAGGTCGTCATAGGTGGCGCCCTGCTGGGGCTCAGTGAAGATCCGCAGCTTCATGTCAGCCATTATCAGCGCACAACGGACGCGAACCGGAAAGGGGTCACGTCGCGTCGCCCGGCTTGCTAGCGTTCAACCCAGCGCCCTAGGTAGCTGATCGAACACGGGGAGTGCTCTATGCCGCGGCACCAGAGGGAGCCGGGCCTGCTCCCCCGTCCTCTCGCCGTCCTCGCCGGGCTCGCGCTCGTGGCCGCCACCGTCGTCGCGGTCCGGCTGCTGCCGCCCGCGAGCGCCGTCGCCACGTCCTCGCCGCCCGCGCCGCCCGCCTCCCGTGCCGCGCCCCTCGGCCTGCACACGCCCGCGCTCTCGGCCGCGGTGGCCGAGGCGCCGCCGCCCGGCTTCATGCGGCCCGGCCTCGTGGGGCCCGCCACCGTGGGTCCCGGCTTCGTGGGGTACGTCGACACCGCCGCCGACCCCGCGTTCGACCTGCCGGCCACGGCCCTGCGCACCGGCGTGCTCCACTACCTGCTCGGCCACCTCGTCGCGGGCGGCGCCGACGGCTGCTCCCCTGCCTGGGCGAGCGCGGGCGGCACGCTCATCGACCCCGGCGTCAACCAGGTGGCCAACAGGATCGGGCGGCTCAGGGCGCTCGGCGGCGACGCCGCGCCGTCGTTCGGCGGCGGGAGCGGAGGCGGAGACGGGAGCGGGGGCGGAGACGGGAGCGGGGGCGGAGACGGGAGCGGGGGCGCGGGCGGCGCCGACCCGGCTGCCCGCTGCACCGAGCCGCGCGCGCTCGCCGCGGCCTACCGGCGGGTGGTGGGCGCCTTCGACGTCTCCGCCGTCGACTTCGAGCTGCCCGCCGAGGGCGAGAGCGCCGCGACGGCGGCGCGCCGGGCCCGCGCGCTCCGGGTCCTCCAGCGGGAGCGGGAGCTCCAGATCAGCTTCACCGCGCCGCTCACGGCGTCCGGGCTGGGGGCGTCCTGCGTGGCGGCGCTGCGGGCCACCCACCGGGCCGGGGCCGAGGTCGGCACCGTCAACCTGCTGGCCGGGCTGGAGCCGCGCACGGCCCCCTCCGGCCGGCTGTCCCGGCTTGCCGACGCCGTACGGCTGGCCGAGGCGCAGATCGCCCGCGCCCAGTCGCTGCCGGACGAGGAGGACGCCTGGCGGCGCGTCGCGCTGACGCTGGTGCTCGCCGACGGGTCCGAGCTGAGCGAGCAGGACGCCCGTACCCTCTCCGATTACGCCGTACGCCACGGTCTCGCCTGGCTGTCCCTGCGCGGGGCCGATCCCGATGAGGGGGCCGCGACCGTTCTGCGCGGATCCGTACCCTGACTATAGGATTCCCTTACCGTCAACATATCCAGGCGAGTGGGGAGGGGGCGATGGCGGCTCGTCCTGAGACGGCCAGGAAGATCCTGATCTACTGGATGGACGGCGTCGTGGCGCTGATCGCCGTCATCACCGTGGCGTTCACCGTCGGCCGGAGCATGGCGGGCGCGATCTCGCCCCTCCACGCCGCGGCCACCGTCGTCTGTCAGCTCGGGTTGTGCGCGCTGTTCCCCGTCCTCCTCAGGGAGGCCTTCGACCACCGGCCGCGCCCCACCTGGAAGCTGGCGCTCGCGGGGGTGTTCGCGCTGACCGCGACGCTGCTACGCCCGCCCGCTTACGACAACTCCTCGCCGTGGATCGAGGTGGGCACATTATGGCTCGCCGCGGCCGCGCTCTACCTGTCGCCCCGGGCGATCGCCTGCCTGTCGGCGGCGGTTGCCGGGCTGCTCACCGTCCACGGCGCGCTCGTGCACGGGCAGAGCTGGCCCGGCGTGCTGATCAGCCTGACGATCAACTTCGCCTTCATGATCCCGGCCATGCTCCTGTGGCGCTGGCTCTGGTGGATCATCAGGGACGCCTCCAACGCCCGCGAGGCGCGGGCCCGGCTGGCGGTCGCCGAGGAACGGCTGCGCTTCGCCCGCGACCTGCACGACCTGCTCGGCCACAGCCTGGCGGTGATCACCCTCAAGAGCGAGCTGGCCGCCAAGCTCGCCACCAAGGACGCCGGGCGGGCGCTGACGGAGATGACCGAGGTCCGTGAGCTGGCCGGCGACTCGCTGGCCGAGGTCCAGCAGGCCGTGCACGGCTACCAGCACCTCGACCTCGACCAGGAGGTGGCCGGGGTGCGGGCGGCGCTGGAGGCGTCCGGCACGCGCTGCGTCGTCCACGTACGTGCCGACGGGCTCGGACCGGCCGCGCGGGCGCTGCTCGCGTGGGTGGTGCGCGAGGGCGGCACCAACGTGCTCAAGCACAGCAGGGCCACACGCTGCGCCATCACGATCGACGGCGGTCTGCTGGAGATGCGCAACGACGGGGTGGCGCGGGGCGCGGCGCCGCCGCCGGGCAGCGGCCTGCGCGGGCTGGCCGAGCGGCTGGTCGCCGCGGGCGGCACCCTGTCGGCCGCGCCCACGGCGACGGGCGAGTTCCTGCTGCGCGCGACCGTGCCGGTCGTGGGCGAGCTGCCGGCCCGGGAGACGGTGCCGGCATGACACCGACTTCAAAGGCCGGCCCGGCAGACCCGAAGCCCGGCCCCACAGACCCGAAGCCCAGCCTGACAGGCCCGAAGCCCGCCCCCACAGACCCGAAGCCCAGCCTGACAGGCCCGAAGCCCGCCCCCACAGACCCGAAGTCCGGCCCGGCAGATCCGCAGCCCGGCCCGGTGATCCCGGAGGCGGGTGCGGCCGCAGGGGACGGGCGGCGGGTGGGGCCGTTGCGGCGGGTGCGCGGCGCGACCAAGCTCGACAAGGTCCGCTGGGTGATCGTCTACTCCACCGACATCGTGACGCTGCTCGGCCTGATCGGCCTCTACCCGCTCTACGTCCAGTGGCAGATGGGCCTGCCCGCCGCCGTGGCGGGCGGCGCCGCCGTCCTGCTGGTGATCTTCACCGCGCTGTGCACGCGGCCGTTCCGGGTGGCGGTGCGCGGCGGGCCTCGGCCCACGAAGCTGCTGGCCGTGACCGGGGCGCTCGCGCTGCTGCTGGCCGTCGTGGCCGTGGTGTGGGCGCTCCCGCCCTGGCTGGGAGCGCTGACGCCGTTCGTCCGCAGGCGCACGATCGCCGTCGTCTCGACCGGCTCGATCGTGATCCTCGCCCTGATCGGGGTGCTGACCGGGGCGAGGTTCGCGGACATGCTGGCGCTGGTGCTGGTGATGACGTTCCTGACGGCGCTCGCGGTCGTCGCGACGTGGGCGAACCTGCGGCTGTGGCGGCTGGCCCACGAGGCGCACGAGGGCGAGGAGGCGCTGGCCAGGCTCGCGGTCTCGGAGGAGCGGCTGCGCTTCGCCCGTGACCTCAACGACCTGCTCGGCCAGAGCCTCACCGACGTGGCCGCCCGCGCCGGGCACGCCGAGGAGCGGCTGCGCGTCGATCCGGAGGCGGCCGCGGCCGAGATGTTCGAGGTGCGCGACCTGGCCCGGCGCTCGCTGCGCGAGGTGCGCGCGGTCGTCCAGAACTACCGCGCCGTCGACCTCGACGAGGTCCTCGCCAGCGTACGGGCGGTGCTGGAGGCCGCGGGCGTGCGCTGCGCCGTACGCGCCGACACGGCGACGCTGTCCCCCGAGAGCCGCACGCTGCTGGCCACGGTCGTCCGCGAGGGCACCACCAACGTGCTCAAGCACAGCCGGGCCGAGCGCTGCGAGATCAGGATCGAGGACGGCGTGCTGGAGATGTCCAACGACGGGGTGAGCGGCCCGGTGGGCCCGCACGCGCCCAACGGCCTGGCCGGACTGGCCGAACGGGTGCGCGCGGCGGGCGGCAGCCTGGAGGCGGCGCCCACGCCCGAGGGCCGTTACCTGCTGCGGGCGGCGGTGCCCGCGTGAGACGGGGGGAGAGACCATGACCATCCGCGTGCTGCTCGCCGACGACGAGCACCTCGTCCGCGGCGCCATCGCGGCCCTGCTGGACCTGGAGGAGGGCATCCAGGTGGTCGCCCAGGTCGGCCGGGGTGACGAGGTCGTCGCCGCCGTGTCCGAGCACCGGCCCGACGTGGCCGTGCTGGACATCGAGATGCCCGGCATGGACGGCCTGAGCGCGGCCGAGCAGATCAGCGCCCATTGCAAGATCGTCATACTGACCAGCCTGGGCCGGCCCGGCTACCTGCGCCGGGCCATGGCCGCGGGCGTGGGCGGCTTCCTCGGCAAGGACGCCTCCGCCGAGGAGCTCGCCATGGCGATCCGCAAGGTCCAGGGCGGCGGGCGCTACCTCGACGCCGAGCTGGCCGCGGCGGCCATGGCGGCCGGCGACAGCCCGCTGACCGACCGCGAGCGCGACGCGCTGCGGCTGGCCGGCGACGGCGCGACGATCTCCAGGATCGCGGGCGAGCTGCACCTGACCGAGGGCACCGTGCGCAACTACCTGTCGAGCGCGATGACCAAGCTCAACGCCCAGAACCGGCTGGAGGCCATCCGTACGGCCCAGCGCATGGGCTGGCTCTGACCCCGGCCCGCCAGGAGCGGGGGTCAGTGCTGGGAGAGCAGGTGAGCCAGCTCCTGCTCGACCTCCTGGTTGGCCACGAAGAGCAGCTCGTCGCCCGCCTCCAGCGGGTCGTCCGCCGACGGCACCAGCACCCGCCCCTCGCGCAGGATCGCGACCAGCGCGGAGTCGTTCGGCCACGGCACCGCGCCGGCCCGCTGGCCGACGACGGGGGCGTCCTCGGCCAGGGTGAGCTCGACGAGGTTGGCCTGGCCCTGGCGGAACGTCATGAGCCGCACCAGGTCGCCGACGCTCACGGCCTCCTCCACCAGGGCGCTCAGCAGGCGCGGGGTGGAGACGGCGACGTCCACGCCCCACGACTCGTTGAACAGCCACTCGTTGTTGGGGTGGTTGATGCGGGCCACCACGCGCGGCACGCCGTACTCGGTCTTGGCCAGCAGCGACACCACGAGGTTGACCTTGTCGTCGCCGGAGGAGGCGACCACGACGTTGCAGTTGTTGAGCCCCGCCTCGTCGAGTGAGGCGATCTCGCAGGCGTCGGCGAGCAGCCATTCGGCCCGCGGCACGCTGTCGATCTTGATGGCGCGGGGGTCGACGTCGATGAGCAGGACCTCGTGGCCGTTCTCCAGCAGCTCCGCGGCAATGGAACGCCCGACCGCGCCCGCTCCGGCGATGGCGACGCGCATCAGTCATCCTCTTCCGGCGCCCCGGCGAGCGCCTTGTTGATCCGGTCCATGTCGTTCTCGGCGGCGATGACGTGCAGCACGTCGCCCTCCTGCACCACCAGGTCCTTGGTGACGGTGAGGGCCTCGCCCATGCGGTTGACGAACGCGGCGCGGGCGCCGACGCGCCTCTCCACGTCGATGACGCGGGTGCCGATCCAGGAGGGGTTGACCGCCACCTCGGCGAGCACGACGGTGCCCGTGGGGTCGCGCCACAGCGGCTCGGCGCCCTCCGGCAGGATGCGGCGCATGATCTGGTCGGCGGTCCAGCGGACGGTGGCCACCGTGGGGATGCCCAGGCGCTGGTAGACCTCGGCCCGGCGGGGATCGTAGATGCGCGCCACGACGTTGTCGACGCCGAACGTCTCGCGGGCCACCCGGGCGGAGATGATGTTGGAGTTGTCGCCGCTGGAGACGGCCACGAACGCCGCCGCCGACTCGACGCCGGCGTCGGTGAGCACGTCGCGATCGAAACCGACCCCGGTCACCCGGCGGCCCCGGAACCCGGCCCGCAGCCGCCGGAACGCCTGCGGGTCGCGGTCGATGATGGCGACGGAGTGGCCGTTGTCCTCGAGGATGTGCGCGAGGGTCGATCCCACACGGCCACACCCCATGATCACAATATGCATGTTCCCCCGCATGTTCGCGGCCGGCGGTTGCTCAGCCTCCAGTATGGCGCTAGGGGGGAGTGCCTCGTTTAAGCCGTACGTCTGGGGCTAGCATCTCGTTACGTGGCGAAGGTAACGGATCTTGTCAAACGCTTGCTCGTGGGGCGCGCCCTGCGCAGCGGGCAGCTCCACGAGCAATTGCTCCCCAAACGCGTTGCTCTGCCGGTCTTCGCCAGTGACGCGCTCTCCTCCGTGGCCTACGCGCCGCAGGAGATCCTGGTCATCCTGTCGCTGGCCGGCGTCTCCTTCTACGCCTACAGCCCGTGGATCGCCGCCGCCGTCGTCGTGGTGATGCTCACAGTGGTCGCCTCCTACCGGCAGAACGTGCACGCCTATCCCAGCGGGGGCGGCGACTACGAGGTGGCGACCACCAACCTCGGCAAGAACGCCGGTCTCACGGTGGCCAGCGCGCTGCTGGTCGACTACGTGCTGACCGTCGCGGTCTCCGTCGCCAACGGCGTCGACTACGTGGGCGCCACCATCCCGATCGTGGGCCAGCACAAGCCGGCCGTCGCCATCGCCATCGTCGTCCTGCTCACCGTGATCAACCTGCGCGGCATCCGCGAGTCCGGGGTCGCCTTCGCCATCCCCACGTACGCGTTCATGATCGGCGTGCTGGGGCTGATCATCGTGGGCGGGTTCCGGCTGCTGGTGCTCGGCGACGAGCTGCACGCCCCGAGCGCGGGCTTCACCGTACGCCCCGAGCAGACCAATCTGACGGCCTTCGCCGCGGCCTTCCTCGTCCTGCGGGCGTTCTCCACCGGCTGCGCGGCCCTCACCGGCGTCGAGGCCATCAGCAACGGCGTGCCCGCCTTCCGCAAGCCCAAGAGCAAGAACGCGGCCACGACGCTGCTCATGATGGGCCTCGTGGCCATCACGATGTTCGGCGGCATCATCGCGCTCGGCCTGGCCTCGGGCGTGAAGGTGGCCGAGCCGTCCGTGGTGGCCGAGGACCTGATCCGGCAGGACGGCACGCCGGTCGGCCCCGGCTACTACCAGCAGCCGATCATCTCGCAGGTGGCGGACGCGGTGTTCGGCGGCGGGTCGCTGATGTTCGTGCTGATCTCGGCGGTGACCGCGCTCATCCTGTTCCTGGCGGCCAACACGGCCTTCAACGGCTTCCCGGTGCTGGGCTCGATCCTGGCCCAGGACCGCTACCTGCCGCGCCAGCTCCACACCCGGGGCGACCGCCTGGCCTTCTCCAACGGCATCATCCTCCTCGCGGCGGGCGCGTGCCTGCTGCTGTGGGGGTTCAACGCCGACGTCAGCCGCCTGCTCAACCTCTACATCGTCGGCGTCTTCGTCTCGTTCACGCTCAGCCAGACCGGCATGGTCATCCACTGGACCCGCCTCCTGCGGACCGAGCGGGACCTCAGGCTCCGCCACCAGATGCACCGCTCCCGGGTGATCAACTTCTTCGGCGCGGTCATGACCGGGCTGGTGCTCATCGTCGTGCTGCTGACGAAGTTCATGGTCGGGGCGTGGATCGTGGTGATCGCGATGCCGATCCTGTTCCTCATGATGAAGGGCATCCGGCGCCACTACGACAACGTGGCGGCCGAGCTGGAGCTCGACGAGGACTACGAGCCGGCCATGCTGCCCGCCCGCAACCACGCGGTCGTGCTCGTCTCGAAGATCCACAAGCCGACGATGCGGGCGCTGGCCTACGCCCGCGCCACCCGGCCGTCCACGCTGGAGGCCGTCACCGTGGGCGTGGAGGGCGAGGAGGCCCGCCAGCTCCAGGAGGAGTGGGAGCGCCGGGGCATCCCGGTGCCGCTGAAGATGCTCGACTCGCCCTACCGGGAGATCACCCAGCCGGTCCTCGACTACGTCAAGTCGCTGCGGCGGCGCTCGCCGCGCGACGTCGTGACGGTGTTCATCCCCGAGTACGTCGTCGGCCACTGGTGGGAGCACCTGCTGCACAACCAGAGCGCGCTGCGGCTGAAGGCGCGGCTGCTGTTCAAGCCGGGCATCATGGTGACCAGCGTGCCCTGGCAGCTCCACTCCTCCGACCGGCTGACGGGCCGGCGGGAGCCGTTCGCGCCGGGCGCGGTGCGCCGCCCCGGGCAGGTCAAGGACGACGAGATCACGACGAGCTGAGCAGCGCCCGCAGCCGTACGTTGTCCGCCGCGTCCCAGCCGGGCGGCGCCGCCACGGCCGCCCAGGCGTCCACGACGTTGGCGTTGTAGCGGTGCCCGTGGCCGGGCGGCACCGACAGCGCCGAGGTCATGTCCACCAGCACCTGCCAGAACGTCACCAGCGGGAACCAGTTCATCTCCGGGTTCACGCCGGGCCCCCGCTCGCCCTCCAGCCAGGCGGGCCGGCGCAGGATCAGCGCGGGCGTCCACCAGACGACGGGGTCGGAGGCGTTCTGCAGGTAGACCACGCGCGGCCGGGCCCAGGGGCCGGGCGGGAGGTCGAGATCGCCGGGCGTCTGGGCGAAGCGGACGGTGCGGCCCCCCTCGTACACCGGCCGCCACACCGGGCTGCCCGGCTCCCTGCCGACCGTGACGCGGTGCCAGATGGGGTTGGCGTTGGGCGGGCCGACGAAGACCGCGCCGTCGGTGCGGGCCGCCAGGTCGTCGAGGTCGCGGAAGGCGTTCTCCAGCGCGTACGAGCCGAGGCTCTCCCCCGCCAGCACCAGCTTCGGCCGGTCGTCCGCGGGCAGCTCGGCCCAGCGGGCCCGCACCGCCTCGAACAGCGCCCGCCCCGCCCTGGCCGCCCGCCCCCTGTCCACCATGAACGACACCCAGCTCGGCAGGTACGAGTACTGCACGGCGACCGTGGCCGAGCGGCCGTCGTACATGTGCTCCAGGGCGGCGGGGATGCTGGGGTCCACCCATCCGGTGCCGGTGGTGCCGAGCACGGCGAGCACCGGCCGCCGGAAGGCCCCGGTGCGTTCCAGCTCGCGCACGGCGAGGGCCGCTTGGGCCTCCGGGGTGGGTGCGGCTTCGAGGCCGACGTACACGCGGATGGGCTCGGTGGCCGGATGGCCGGAGAAGGCGGTGAGGCGGGCGGGGCTGGGGGCGGTGGCGACGAAGGTGCGCCCCTCCTTGCCGAGCGTGTCCCACGGGACGAGCGAGCCGGGGCCGCCGGACACGAGGCTCGTCGCGGGCCGCCGTACGCCCGGATCGGTGCCCTGGTTGGCGACCGAGGACACGTCGCTCACCCGGGCCACGAACGCCGAGAACAGCACGTCGTCGGCGAACACCGCGACGAGGACGGCGACGAGCAGCACGCCGATCGCCTGCCCCACGTAGATCGGCACGAATCGGCCGAGCCAGCCGATGAGCTTGCGGCCGCCGAGGCGTACCAGCCGGGCGAGCAGCAGCCCCAGCGCGAACAGCACCACCGCCACGGCCAGGATGAGCGGCGGAAACCAGGTGATGCGGGTGTCCACGCCCATGAGCGCGCGCAGGTCGCGCTGCCAGTCGTAGCTGTACCAGAGCGCCACCACGCTCAGGGCCGCGCAGCCGCCGATCAGGGCCTGCCAGGCGAGGCGGCGCCCGCGCTCGGACGGGCGGTAGGCGATCAGCGCGCGGCCGAGCGCGCCGATCGTGGCGCCGACCGCGTAGCCGATCAGGGCGGTGACCGCGGCCATCACCCCTTGGTACATCCAGGTGCGCGGCAGGAGTGAAGGCGTCAGCGAGGCGCAGGCGAACAGGGTGCCCAGCAGGACTCCCCCGAAGCCAGGCCACCGCCTCACCACCCGCGCCGTGTCCACGACGACCAACAGTAGTGGATCAATTCCGAGGGTAGTGGGCCAGGTCAGGGCATAGGGTGTGGCATGTGGAACAGGCAACTCTGGAGCTGACGGTGGGTCCGGTCGCGCACGGCGGCTGGTGTGTGGCGCGGCACGAAGGACGGGTGGTGTTCGTCCGGCACGCGCTGCCGGGCGAGCGGGTGGTCGCCGAGGTCACCGAGGAGAGCGCCAAGTTCCTGCGCGCCGACGCGGTGAAGATCCTGGAGCCCTCGCCCGACCGCGTGGTCCCGCCCTGCCCGTACGCGGGGCCGGGCCGCTGCGGCGGCTGCGACTGGCAGCACGCCACCCTGGACGCCCAGCGGCGGCTCAAGGCGCAGGTGGTGGCCGAGCAGCTCCAGCGGCTGGCGGGCATCGAGCGTGAGGTCGTGGTCGAGGAGGTGCCGGGCGCCGAGGACGGCCTCGGCTGGCGCACCCGCGTGCAGTTCGCCGCGCTGCCCGGCGGCGAGCTGGGCTTCCGCCGGCACCGCTCGCACGACATCGAGCCGGTCGACGCCTGCCTGATCGCCCATCCCGAGGTGGAGGCGGTCGCCGCGGAGGCCCACACCTGGCCGGGGGCGGCCGGGGTCGAGGTGATCGCCTCGTCCGGCGGCGAGCGGGCCGTGGTCGTCAGGCCCCGGCCGCGGCGCAGCGTGACCGTGCCCGACCTCGACGCGCCCGCCTCGATCCTGCTCGACCAGGGCAAGGGCCGCACCGAGCCGCGGCGCGGCTCAGGGGTGCTGCACGAGCAGGTGGGCGAGCGCGGCTTCCGGGTGATGGGCAGCGGCTTCTGGCAGGTGCATCCGGGCGCGGCGGAGACCCTGCTGGACGCGGTGCTGGCGTACGCGGCGCCGGAGCCCGGCGAGTGGGCGCTCGACCTCTACTGCGGGGTGGGCCTGTTCGCGGCGGGCCTGGCCGAGGCGGTGGGGCCCGAGGGCGCCGTGTTCGGACTGGAGTCCGAGGCCGCGGCCGTCCGCGACGCCCGCGCCAACCTCCGCGACCTGCCGCAGGCCCGGGTGGAGCGCGGGCGGGTGGAGGAGGCCCTCGACCGCTTCCAGATCGAGCGCGCCGACCTCGTCGTGGTGGACCCGCCGCGGGCGGGGCTCGGCCGCGAGGTGGTGGAGCGCGTCGCCGCCCTGGAGGCCACGCGCATCGTCTATGTGTCCTGCGACCCGGCCACCTTCGCCCGCGACCTCAAGTGGCTGGCCGAGCGCGGCTACGTGCTGTCGGACCTGCGGGCGTTCGACGCCTTCCCGATGACCCACCACGTGGAGTGCGTGGGCCTGCTGCTGCCCGCCTGACCGCTGCCCGCCTGACCGCGCAGAGGGGTCAGGCGGCGGGTCAGGCCGCGGCCGGGGGCTTGATGGGGGTGCGGCCGCGGCCGAGCACCCAGAGCATCGCGGCCAGCGCCGCGACCTGCAGCGGCCACCCCATGATGATCTTGGCGAGGCCGAGCGCCGCCACCGCCTCGTCGCCGCCGCCGAACAGGTAGACCGGCCCCTGCACCGCCACCCGGACCGCGCACGGCAGCATGAGCAGCCAGGTGAGCCGGGTGCAGAGCCGGACGATGCCGGGGTCCCTGTGCCAGGCGGTGGGATCGCCGGTGACCGAGCCGATGAGGAAGCCCACCACCGGCCACCGGGCGACGATGGAGACGAGCATGCCCACCATGTAGCCGGCGTTCCACAGGATGCCGGGCAGGAAGTAGTCCTTCGCGTCGCCGGTGCGGCTGGCGAAGAACGCCCCGATCGCGATGCCGATCAGGCTGTTGATGACGAACTGCGGCGTGGACCGCTGCACGACCCTGGCCACCAGCAGCAGCACCGCCAGCGCGATGCTGACGATGAGCGACGTCTTCAGCTCCTCGGTGACGAGCCAGCACACCGTGAAGGCGATCGTCGGGACCGCCGCCTCGATGATGCCGCGCACGCCGCCGAACGCCTTGGCGAGCTGCGCTCGCACCGCCGCTTCCACCGTGTCGTGGGCGACCTCTTGCGCCTCAGCACTCACCTGATCAACTCCCTGGCCGGAGCTCGTATCGCGGATTGAACATCACCTTGCGGCCGTCCTGCATGCTGACCAGCCCCTCGGCCTTGACCGTGCGGCCCGGCTCGATGCCGGCGATCTTGCGGCGGCCGAGCCAGACCAGGTCGATCACGTCGGACCCGTCGTAGAGCTCGGCCTCCAGCGCGGGGGCGCCGCCCCTCGGACGCAACGTCACGGTACGTAGCGTACCGGCCACGCAGAAGCGCCTGCGCCCGCCGCACGACACGATCGGGGTCGCGCCGACCTCGTCGGCGTCCTCCCGTAGTTCTTGGGCCTCGATCTCCGACTGGGGAGATGCCAGCCGTGCGAAGAACCCACGCAATCCCCCGCGTTTCGCGGGCTCTGCCGTACTCATGATGACTCAGCCTACGTGATGTCAGCTCTCAGCGAATCTCACTGATCTCCGGCCCCCGCTTGAACGGGTTGAGCCCGGGGCGCTCGTCCGCCTGGTCGCCGCTCCCCTGCTCGTTGGGCCGGCGCAGCGGGATGGGCTCCTCGCGGGCCATCGGCTCGTCGCCGCGCACCACGACGACGTCCTTGACGAAGTCGACGAACGCGCCGGCGACGGCCTCGTCGTACGCGCCGGGCCCGGAGATCACCGCGAGCAGGAACCAGCGCGGCCCGTCGATGCCGAGGTAGCGGGCCGGGCGGCTGGCGCCGTCGACCCTGAGCTCGCCGGCCAGCTCGGTGCCGAACGGGCCCTCGCGCTCCTCCAGGTCCTTCGCCTGCGCGCGGATCTTGGTCTTGACCTCGTCCCACAGGCCGGAGCTGCGCGGCGCGGCCAGCGCCTGGAGCTGCAGCGTGTCCTCCCCGCTGATGACGACCACGCCGACATGCTGGTCGCCGACCGAGGCCAGGCGCACCTCGAAGTCGGGGTTGTGCGGCAGCCGGAGGCCGCCGAGGTCGATGCGTTCGCTGTCCGGGTGGGGCTCGTCGGCGTCCCACGGACCGGACTCGCGCGTGGGGGCGGCCTGCTCCTGCTCGGCCACCGCATCCGGCTGCTCACGACGACGACGTCGGAACACGTTCCTCACTCTCCCTGATAGTGCTGCTGAAAGGGGCCGTCAGCGCCCCGTCGAACCGAATCCGTTGGCGCCGCGCACCGAGCCGGGCAACCGCTCGACCTCGTAGAAGGCGGCGCGCTCGACCCGCTGGATCACCAGCTGGGCCACCCGGTCGCCGCGCCGGAGCCGGAACGGCTCCTTGGCGTCGGTGTTGATCAGCGTGACCCTGATCTCGCCGCGGTAGCCGGCGTCGACCGTGCCGGGCGCGTTGACCAGGGTGACGCCGTGCCGGGCCGCGAGGCCGGAGCGCGGGTGCACGAAGGCCGCGTAGCCGTCGGGCAGGGCGATCGCCACCCCCGTGCCGACCACGGCCCGCTCGCCCGGCGCCAGCTCGACGTCCTCGGCCGCGTAGAGGTCGGCCCCCGCGTCGCCCGGATGGGCGTAGGAGGGCGGCGGCAGCTCGGCGTCGAGCCGCTGGATCAGAACCTCCACCTTGCTCACGGATTCACCTCGAAGTCCTGGTGTTCGGCGGCGATGGCGGCCAGATCGCCGTGCGCGGCGAAGTGCTCCATGCTCACCTCGATGAACAGCGCCGCCGCCCGGACGGCGACCGGCCCGTCTGGGGCGCCGATGCGCCCCTCAGCCTCAAGGTACGCCTTCCGCCCCGCGATGCCGTTGCACCAGGCACGCAGGTGGAGTGTCGTGCCCACGGGAACGGGCTGAAGGTAGTCGGTCTCCAGCCGTCCCGTGACATACGGCTTGTGGAACAGGTAGACCGACATTCCGATGACCTCGTCCATGGCGGCGGCCAGCACGCCGCCGTGCGCCAGCCCGGGCGCGCCCTGGTGCGCCTCGCCCACCGTGAACTCGGCCTCGACGGTGGCGCCGTCGGGGGTCCTGGCCTTGAGGTGCAGGCCGGTGGGGTGCTCGGTGCCGCAGCCGAAGCAGCGGCCGTAGTGGGAGCCGAGGGCGGCGCCGGGCCGCGGGGCTCCAGGCGGCGCCGCGGGCGCCACGGCGCCGGGCGGCGGGGTGGTCAGGGAGGAACGGGTCACGGGTGACGAGGTTACTCGGTGTCGGCGCTCCGCTCGTCCGCCTCGGGAGCGGCGGCCCGGCCGGGGTCCGACTTGCCGTCCGGTTCGCCCTGTTCGTGCGCTGATGGGGGTGGCGGCAGGGCCGGCTGCTGGTGCCGCAGCTCGGGCAGCGCCCGGTAGATGACGGCCGCGACCGGCACCGCCACCGCGGCCCCCGCGATGCCCGCCAGGATGCCGCCGATGGCCAGCACCAGGATGATCGCCAGCGGGTGGAAGTTGAGCGCCCGGCCGACGATCAGCGGCTGCAGGACGTGGTTCTCCAGTTGCTGCTCGACGATGAGGATGCCGAGGAAGACCAGCGCGAGCACGAGGCCCTTGGCGCCGAGCGTGACCAGCGTGGCCACGGTGCCGGCGAAGAAGATGCCGACGATCGGGATGAAGCTGGCGAAGAAGATCAGCACCGCGAGCGGCGCCCAGAGCGGCACGCCCATGCCGGCCAGCACGATGCCCATGATCACGCCGTGCACAGCGGCCACGGCGACCGTGCCCTGCACGTAGTGGGAGAGCGTGGTCCACGCGGCCCGCCCGGCCCGGTCGACCCGGGGCGCGACGCCGCCGAAGCCCTTGAGCACCCACGACCAGATGCGGTCGCCGTCCTTCAGCAGGAAGAACGTCACGAACAGCAGCAGCACGATGGACGCCAGCACCTCGAAGGCCACCGCCCCCGCGCTCAGGACGGTCGTCGTGATCGCCTGCCGCTGGGTGTTGACCATGGTGGCGACCTCGTCGACGTAGGCGGTGATCTGCGCCTGCTGCAGATGCAGCGGGCCGGTGATCAGCCACTCCTGGACGTCTCTCGCGGTCGCCTGGACCTGCTGGACCAGGTTGGGGAACTCCTCGCTGGCCCGCGCGCCGACCAGCCAGCCGGTGCCGGCCAGCACGGCCAGCGCGACCAGCATGGTGACCCACGTGGCGTAGATCGGCCGCATGCCGGCCTGGCGCAGGCTGTTGGTGAGCGGATAGAGCAGCGCGGTCAGCAGCAGCGCGACGGCCACCGGCAGGGCCACGAACGTGAGCCTGGCGATGATCAACGCGAAGAAGTAGACGACCACGCCGACGAGGATCAGGCACACGCACCAGGCGGCCATCTTGGCCAGCGTGGGCGGCACGAGCTTGGTGGGGCGGTCGGGAAGCACGTGTTCAAGACTGTCACGTCCGGGCGGCGAGTGCGCGCCCCCTTCGCCTCCGGATCGGCTTCAGGGATCGGTCGCGGAGATCGGGCCTGGGCAACCGCCGGGGCGCGTGTCACCGTCATGGGCATGAAGGCCGTGGCGTGCTTCGCGCCGGTCGTGACGGACCGGCTCTACCGCTCGACGGACGGCACGTACAAGCCGATGCCCGCGGAGCGACCTGCCGACCTGGCGACGACCACCCTGCTGGCGCGGTGAACACGTCCCGCCGGTATCTGGTCACGAACACTAGGTGGACACCGAGCTCGTGAACGCAGTGCCTTCCCTGCGTATATCAGGGGTTTGGCCACGACACAAACGTTACGATCGCCGGTGTGGAGGGGGAGAAGCGGGTTCGGGCGCATGTTGCGCGGCTGGACCTGGACCGGGCGCAGAGCGCCGCCCTGGACCGTCAGGCGCACTGCGCGCGTGCCCTGTGGAACCTGCTGCATGAGTACACGACGTTCCGGCAGGGCCGCCTGGCGTCGCTGAAGGACTGCGACGAGGCGATCCGTACGGCACGCCGGGAGATCGCCTGGCTGAACGACCTGCCCGCTCAGGCCGCGCAGGCGGTGCTGAAGACCTACCGGCGGGCGTGGGCGAACTTCTTCAACCCCGGGCATCCTGCCAGGCGGCCCACGTTCAAGGGCCGCGTGCGGTCGCGGATGGCCGTCGATGTCCCCCAGGCCCGCGACCTGCGCATCACCCGGATCAACCGCAGGCAGGGCGCGGTGAACCTGCCCAAGATCGGCCGGGTCCGGTTCCGGTGGACCAAAGACCTGCCCGGCGTCACCAAGGGCTCACCCGCAGGGCGGATCACCGGGGCGCGGCTGGTCAAGGACGCCCTCGGCTGGCACATCGTCTTCCGCACCGAACTGCATGTCCCGGTCCCGGCCCCGCACCCAGGACCGCAGGTGGGAATGGACCGGGGCATCGCCGTCCCCCTCGCCCTGTCCACGGGGGAGCACCTTACGCACGGGCCATGGCTCACCGACGCAGAGCAGGCCCGGCTGCTGCGTCTGGAACGCGCGAGCGCCCGCCGGCGCGCCCACCGTACGAAGGGCGCCCCGGCCTCGAACCGGGAGCAGCGCACCTACGACCAGATCGCCAAGCTCCGCGCGAAAGCCAAGCGCCGGGCCCTCGACTGGCAGCACAAGACCACCACGACGCTGGCCGAGCGGTTCAACGTGATCGTGGTGGAAGACCTCCGTATCGTGAACATGATGGCCTCGGCGGCGGGGACCGTGGAGGAACCCGGCCGGGGCGTCGCCCGCAAGCGGGGCCTGAACCGGGCCATCGCCGGGGAGGCGTGGGGCCGCACGGTGGATCTGCTGACCTACAAGACCGCCGATCGGGGCGGCCTGGTGGCCAAGGTCCCGCCGCACGGCACCAGCCGCCAGTGCCACCGCTGCCACACCACCGTGCCGGGCTCGCGCGAGAGCCAGGCCCGGTTCGTGTGCAAGAACCCGGCGTGCGGATGGATCGGCAACGCCGACACCAACGCCGCCGCAAACCAGCTCCACCGGTACACCACTGCCGCCGGACGGGCGGTCACAGGGCGTGGAGACTCCGAGGTGTCGGGGTCGGTGAAGCGCCAAGCATCCTGTCCCACAGTCTCGCCCGCTCCCGCGCCGCGAGCTGCTGCGTAAGCAGCACAGGAATCCTCCACACTCGTGTGGAGGAGCACGTCAAAAGTGCCGTCTGCAGCCGGTCGCCGGTCGGTCGCCGGTCGGCCGGGCGATCGCCCGCGGGGTGTACGGCTCGTGGCGGCCCACGCCGCAGGAGCGGGCGCGGCTGGAGCAGATCTTCCCCACGGGGGTGTGCGACTACTGACCGGTCGTGGCAGGAGGCGGAAGCCTCCTGCCACGAGCGAAAGTCAGCCCAGGTGGACCTCGACGGCGAGCTCCTCACCGGAGCCGAGCACGAACTCCTCGACGTTGCCTGCTGCGCACAGGTCGTCCTGCGCCTGCCGCACCAGCTCCGCCTCGGGCCCGGTCACGGTGAGCCGCGCCACCTCGGCCCGCATCGACAGCTTGGCCTCGGACTTGGCCTTGCGCACCCGCCCGAGCACCTCGGAGGCCACGGCCAGCACCGCCGGGTTGCCGTCGCCCGGCTCAGGGACGGGCCACGGCGCGCGGTGCACCGAGCCCTCCCGCCACCACGACCAGACCTCCTCGGTCACGAACGGCAGGAACGGCGCGAACAGCCGCAGCAGCACGTCGAGCGCCTGCCGCAGCGCCGCGTGCGCCGAGGCCGCGCCCGGCCCGCCCTCCTCGTACGCGCGGGCCTTGACCAGCTCCAGGTAGTCGTCGCAGAACGCCCAGAAGAAGCGCTCCACGGTTTCCAGCGCCCGGCTGTGCTCGTAGGCGTCGAACGCCTCGGTGGCCTCGCGCACCACGCCCGCCAGCGCCGCCAGCATGGACCGGTCGAGCGGCTCGCTCACCTCGCCGCCGCCGTCACCATCACCGTCGCCGGCCAGGCCGAGCACGAACCGGGAGGCGTTGAGGATCTTGATGGCGAGCCGCCGGCCGATCTTGAGCTGCCCCGGCTCGAAGGCGAAGTCGACGCCGTAGCGCCCGCCGGCCGCCCAGTAGCGCACCGCGTCGGAGCCGTGCTGCTCCAGCAGGTCGAGCGGGGTGACCACGTTGCCCTTGGACTTCGACATCTTCTTGCGGTCGGGGTCGAGGATCCACCCCGAGATCGCGACGTCGCTCCACGGCAGCCGGTCGGACTCCAGGTGGGAGCGGGCCACCGTCGAGAACAGCCAGGTGCGGATGATCTCGTGCGACTGGGGCCGCAGGTCGGCCGGGTAGACCCGCCGGAACAGGTCGTCGTCGCGCTCCCAGCGCCCGGCGATCTGCGGCGTCAGCGACGAGGTCGCCCAGGTGTCCATGACGTCGGGGTCGGCCATGAACCCGCCGGGCACGCCGCGCTGCTCCTCCGTGTAGCCGGGCGGCACGTCGCTGGACGGATCGACCGGCAGGGTGTCCTCGGCGGGCAGGATGGGCGCGTCGTGGACCGGCTGCCCGGCCTCGTCGAGTGCGTACCAGACCGGGAAGGGCACGCCGAAGAAGCGCTGGCGGGAGATCAGCCAGTCGCCGGTGAGCCCTTCGACCCAGTTGTCGTAGCGCACCTTCATGTGCGGCGGGTGCCAGCGCAGCTCGCCGCCGCGCCGCAGCAGCCGCTCGCGCAGCTCCTCGTCGCGGCCGCCGTTGCGGATGTACCACTGGCGGGTGGTGACGATCTCCAGCGGCTTGTCGCCGCGCTCGTAGAACTTCACCGTGCGGCTGACCGGCCGTGGCTCGCCGTCGAGGTCGCCGGAGGCGCGCAGCAGCTCCACGATGCGCTCGCGGGCGCTGTGCACGGTCTTGCCGGCCAGCTCTTTGTACGGCTCCGCGTCCACGCCCTCGGGCGGCTCGGGCAGCAGCCGCCCGTCCCAGCCGATGATCGGCCGGGTGGGCAGGCGCAGCTCCCGCCACCAGGTGACGTCGGTGATGTCGCCGAAGGTGCAGATCATCGCGATGCCCGAGCCCTTGTCCGGCTCGGCCAGGTGGTGCGCGAGCACCGGCACCTCGACCCCGAACAGCGGCGTCAGCACGGTGGTGCCGACCAGCGCGCGGTAACGCTCGTCGTCGGGGTGCGCGACCAGCGCCACGCACGCCGGGATCAGCTCCGGCCTGGTCGTCTCGATCCAGACCGGCCCCTGCTCGCCGTAGAAGGAGACGCGGTGGAACGCGCCGGGGTGCTCGCGGTCCTCCAGCTCGGCCTGGGCCACGGCGGTGCGGAAGGTGACGTCCCAGAGCGTCGGCGCCTCGGCGAGGTAGGCCTCACCGCGCCGCAGGTTGCGCAGGAACGCCCGCTGCGAGACCGCCCGCGCCTCGTCGCTGATCGTCGTGTAGAGCAGCGACCAGTCGACCGACAGGCCGACCCGCCGCCACACCTCCTCGAACGCCCGCTCGTCGACGGCGGTCAGCTCGTGGCACAGCTCCACGAAGTTGCGCCGGGAGATCGGGATCTCACGTTTGCCCGGCTTCTCCGGTGGAACGAACTCCGGGTCGTAGGGCAGCGAAGGGTCGCAGCGCACGCCGTAGACGTGCTGCACCCGCCGCTCCGTGGGCAGGCCGTTGTCGTCCCAGCCGATCGGGTAGAAGACCTCTTTGCCGGTCATCCGCTGGTAGCGGGCCATGATGTCGGTGTGGGTGAAGGAGAAGACGTGACCGACGTGCAGGGAGCCGGACACGGTCGGCGGCGGCGTGTCGATGGAGTAGACCTGCTCGCGCGGCTTGGACCGGTCGAAGCGGTAGGTGCCGTCGGCCTCCCAGCGGGCTACCCATACCTGCTCCAGGCCGTCGAGAGAGGGTTTCTCGGGCATGGAGGCATGGCGTAGCCGCTGTTCAGTCATGCCACCTTATGGTACGGCTTCGCGGCCACCGCGAGCGGTACAGACTAGTGTTCGTTACATATGGGGAAGGAGATCGGCATGGCGGATGACAAGCCGGATGTTGCCTGGCGGATCATCGGCGGCCTGGTGGGGCTCGCCACGGGTTGGGCGGCCCGCAAGCTGCTCACCTTCGTGTGGGTGAAGGCGACCGGCAAGGAGCCGCCCGTCGACACCGATGCGCCGGAGGTCACTTTGGCCGAGGCGATCGGCTACGCGGTCCTCATGGGCGTCGGCATGTCCGTGGCGCAGATCGTGGTCAACCGGACCGCCAGGAAGCGCTATGACGCGTGGCGGGCTCTGAGGCAGGTGACTCCAGGGCAGTGAGGAACTCACTCGCCCAGCGGTCCACGTCGTAGGTGGCGACCCGGCGGCGCATCGTACGCATCCGCCGGGCCAGCTCGTGCGGCGTGGCCCGCATCGCGGCCAGCATCTGACGCTTGACGTCCTCCACGTCGTACGGATTGACCAGATAGGCCTGGCGCAGCTCGTCGGCGGCCCCGGCGAACTCGCTCAGCACGAGCGCCCCGTTGAGGTCGTGGTGGCAGGAGATGTACTCCTTGGCCACCAGGTTCATGCCGTCGCGCAGCGGGGTGACCACCATGACGTCGGCGGCCAGGTAGAGCGCGGCGAGCTCCTCCTGGTTGTACGACTGGTGGAAATACCACACCGGCTGGTAGCCGAGCGTGGCGTGCTCGCCGTTGATCCGCCCGACCTGCAGCTCGATGTCGTCGCGCAGCCGGCGGTATTCGTCCACCCGTTCGCGGCTCGGGGTGGCGATCTGCACGAACACCGCCTCGCCGGTGCGCAGCCGCCCGTCCTTCAGCAGCTCGCCGAAGCCCTCCAGGCGCTGGCCGATGCCCTTGGTGTAGTCGAGCCGGTCCACGCCGAGCAGCACGTGCTCGGGCTCGCCCAGCTCGGACCTGATCTCCTTGGCCCGGGCCACGATGTGCGGCTCGCGCACCAGCGAGTCGAGCTGCCCGAAGTCCACCGAGATGGGGAACGCCTGGGTGCGCACGACGCGGTCGTCGAGGAAGATCTCGTTCCCCTTGTACGGCAGCCCGAGCAGCCTGCGGCACAACCGCCGGAAGTTGGAGGCCCCGCCGGGGAGCTGGAAGCCGACCAGGTCGGCGCCGAGCAGCCCCTCCACGAGGTCCTTGCGCCACGGCAGCCGCCAGAACAGCTCGACCGGCGGGAACGGGATGTGCAGGAAGAACCCGATCCGCAGGTCGGGCCGGAGCTTGCGCAGCATGGAGGGCACGAGCTGGAGCTGGTAGTCCTGCACCCAGACGACCGCTCCCTCCTCGGCGATCTCGGCGGCGGCGACCGCGAACCGCTCGTTGACCGCCCGGTAGGCGTCCCACATCGAGCGGTGGTACACCGGCGGCGCGACGGCGTCGTGGTAGAGCGGCCACAGGGTGGCGTTGGAGAAGCCCTCGTAGTAGAGCTCCACCTCCTCCGCCGACAGGGCCACGGGGATCAGGTTCATGCCGTCCTGCTCGAACGGCTCCAGTTTCTCGTCCGGTGCCCCGTGCCACCCGGCCCAGGCTCCGTGACGGCGCTGCATCACCGGCGCGATCGCGGTGACGAGCCCGCCGGGGCTCCTGCGCCACGAGGCCGTTCCGTCGGGATCGATCGTCCTGTCCACCGGCAACCGGTTGGCGACGATCAGAAACGAACTCCGGCCAGTCACGCAGTCCCTCCTCTTGTGGGGTCAAGTTTCGGTAGAACCGCCGAGAGCGCGGCTCACGGCGACCGCCACCGACTCCGGACCCGCATGGGGGATGATCGCGGCGATGTGCGCATCGGGCCTGATGAGCCATGCCTCGTCCGGCCCGGCGCCGAGCCTCTCAGCGAGCGAGCCGGTTCCGTCCATCTCCGCGAGCCCGCGTACGGCGAGCGGCGCCGTAGTGACCTTGCCCAAGACCTGCACAAACAAACTCGAATCACACATTTCACCCAGGAGTACGAGGAAACCATCCCGGCAGCTTTCACGCAATCGCCCGCCCGGCAGAACGGCGTCCGGCAGGATCACGCCCGGCGCGGGCGGGCACGCCGCACCCCTCGGCGGGCGGCCGGCGAACGCGCGGGACGGCTCCGGCGTGGTGAGGGGCGAGTCGACGTACCAGAAGGGCTCGGCGAAGCGGCCGGAGTCCACCTGGTCCACCGGCCCGCCCTCCAGCACCGCCCGCCTGCGCACCCGCTCCTCGACGCTCCTCGGCGCGAGGAAGCGCATGGTGGCGCCGGTCACCTCCAGGTTCTCGCGCGCCGCCGCGTGCCGCTCGGCGTGGTACGACTCCAGCAGCTCCGGCCCGGCCCACCCGTTGAGCGCGAACGCCAGCTTCCAGGCCGCGTTCTCGGCGTCCGGGACGCCGGAGTTGAGGCCGCGCGCCCCGAACGGGGCCAGCAGGTGCGCACAGTCGCCCGCCAGCAGCACCCGTCCGGCGCGCATGCGGTCGGCCAGCCGGTGGTGGAAGCGGTAGGTGCTGTGCCACAGCAGCTCGTACGGCCGCTCGCCGACGATCCACCGGATCTTCCGCGCGATGTCCTCCCGCGTCGGGACGTGGTCGGGCGCGATCTGCCAGTCGATCCTGAACGTCCCGCCGGGACACGGATGGATGAGCACCTGCCGGCCGGGGTTCCAGACGGGGTCGAAGTAGAAGCGCCGCTCGTCCTCCCAGCCCGGCAGGTCGGTCCTGACGTCGCAGATCAGGAACTGGTCGCCGAACGTCTCGCCGCCGAAGCGCACGCCGAGCGCCCGCCGCAGGAGTTCGGCCCGCGCCCCTGCGCACAGCAGCGCGTACGGCGCCCGCAGCCGCCGCTGCCCGCAGTGCACGGTGACGCCGCAGGAGTCCTGGGTGAGCCCGGTGACCTCGTGGTTCCAGCGCACCTCGACGAGCGGCTGCGCGGCGGCGGCCTCGTCCAGGATCTGCTCGGTGCGGGCCTGCGAGAGGTTCACGAACGGCGGCAGCGGCCCGTCCCGGTCGAACGAGCACGACAGCAGCTCGCGGTCGCGGTAGTAGGTGCGGGCCGTCGTCCAGGTCACGCCCTCCTCGGCGATCCGCCCCGCGCCGGCGGCGGCCCAGATGTCGAGCACGTCGCGCTGCTGGCAGATCGAGCGCGACCCGGCCGCCTCCCGCCCCGGCCGCCGGTCCAGCACCAGCGCGCTGATGCCCCACCGGGCCAGCAGCAGCGCCGCCGTCAGCCCCACGGGCCCGGCCCCGACCACGATGACCTGCGCGTCGTCGCTCATGACCGGAGCCCGTCTCAGACCTCGCGTACGGGGTGGCGGGACTGGACGACGTGGAAGCGGCCGGCGACGTAGCCGGGGTCGGTGAGCGAGGCGGTGGCGGCCGGGTTGGCGCCGGTGCCGTGGTAGTCGCTGAAGGCGGCCGACTGGTTGACGTACACGCCGTCCGTCAGGTTGCACGACAGGTTGACCCCCGCGTCCAGCGCGGCCCGCTCGGCGTCGTCGAGCACCCTCGGCGAGGTGGAGTAGACGGAGGCGGTGAGCGCGCCCCGGACCTTCACCGTGCGCCGCAGCAGGTCGAGGCTCTCCCCCGTGGAGCCGGTGGGGATGAGGAACGACACGGGCCCGAAGTGCTCGCGCCCGTAGGCGTCGTCGGCCGAGGCGTGCACCCGGACGATCGCGGGCGTGCGCACCACCGCGTCGGGGAACGACGGATGCCGGATCGCCCGCGACTCCAGCACCACCTCGCCCAGCTCCCCCGCCCCCTCGACGCGGGCGAGCACGTCGGGGTTGACGATCGCGCCGGTCAGCTCGACCGCCCGTGCGTCGTCGCCCAGCAGCCGGCCGACGGCGGCGGCCAGCCCTTCCGCGACCTCCTCGAAGCTCTTGTGCCCCTCGTCGGTCTCGACGCCGGCGGCCGGGACGAAGAGGTTCTGCGGCGCGGTGCACATCTGCCCGCTGTAGAGCGACAGCGAGAACGCGAGGTTGGCGAGCATCCCGCGCCACGAGTCGGTCGAGTCCACGACGACGGCGTTGACCCCGGCCTTCTCGGTGTGCACGAGCGCCTGGCGGGCGTTGCGCTCCAGCCAGTCGCCGAACTCGGTGGAGCCGGTGAAGTCCACGATCCGCACGCGGGGGTGGGTGGCGAGGGTGGTGGCCAGCCCCTGCCCCTCCTCGGCGGCCAGCGACACCAGCGCGGGGTCGAACCCGGCCTCGGCCAGCACCTCGCGCGCCACCAGCACGGTGATCGCGAGCGGCAGGATCGCCCGGGGATGCGGCTTGACGATCACCGGGTTGCCGGTGACGAGCGAGGCGAACAGCGCCGGGTAGGCGTTCCAGGTGGGGAAGGTGTTGCAGCCGATCACCACGGCCACGCCCCGGGGCACGACGGTGAAGCGCTTGGTCATGACCAGCGACTCTCCCTTGGCCGGCTTCTCCCAGCGGGCGCTCGCCGCCGAGGAGGTCATGGCCTCCAGCCCGTACGCGACCGCCTCCAGCGCGCGGTCCTGCGCGTGCGGCCCGCCGGCCTGGAACGCCATGACGAACGGCTGCCCGCTGGTGTGCTGCACCGCGTGCGCGATCTCGAAGCTGCGCCGGTGGAGCCGCTGGATGATCTCGGCGCAGACGAGGGCGCGGGCCTCCGGTCCGGCGTCGCGCCAGGCGGGCAGGGCGGCCGAGGCCGCCGCGATCAGCTCCTCGGCGATGGGCTCGGGGTAGGTGACCCCGAGGTCGATCCCGTACGGCGAGCGCTCCGCGCCGATCCACGACCCGGTGCCGCCCGCCTGCTCCAGCGGGAACGGCTTGCCCAGGTAGGACTCGAACGCCGCCCTGCCCCGCTCGGCCGCCCCCTCGCCGTGGACGCGGGGGCTCGGCGACTCGGGGTAGGCGCTCCAGTGGCCGCGCCCGGCGATGGCGGCCCGCGCCTGCTCCAGGGTGTCACGGTGCTGTTCGTACATGTTCACTCACCCTCTTGACAGAAATCCGCCGGACGGTGAAGTGTTTACCGAACATTCGGTCAGTTAAACAAGGAAGACCCCGCCGTGGCCTTAGACGTCTCCCCTTCATCAGACAGGTCCGCCCGGCCCCGCCGGCGCGGGCACGACCCCGAGTCCGTCCTGTCGGCCGCCGTGGCCGTCTTCAACGAGCGCGGCTACGACGGCACCAGCATGGAGGACCTCGCGCGGGCGCTCGGCGTCACCAAGTCGGCGATCTATCACCACGTCCCCGGCAAGGAGCAGCTCCTCGCGCGGGCGCTCGACCGGGCCCTCGACGGGCTGTCCGAGCTGGCCGCCGACGAGCGCGCGGCCCGCGGGCCTGCCATCGACCGGCTGGAATGGGTGGTCAGGCAGAGCGTGCGGGTGCTGACCGAGCGGCTGCCGTACGTGACGCTGCTGCTGCGGGCACGCGGCAACAGCGCCACCGAGCGGGCCGCGCTGGCGCGGCGCGCGGAGCTGGAGGCGTTCGCCGGCCGCCTGGTGGAGGAGGCGGCGGCGGAGGGCGCCATCCGCCCCGGCCTGGACCCTGCGCTGGTGACGCGGCTGCTGTTCGGGGCGGTGAGCTCGATCGCCGAGTGGCACCGCCCCGAGCGCGACGCGCCGGCCGCGGACGTGGCCGACGCGCTGGTGAGGATGACGTTCGAGGGCCTGAGGAGGGCCTGAAAGGGGGATGGAAGGGGGTCAGGTGGGCAGCTCGCCCCGGCTCGGGCCGCTCGGCAGCTTGCCGCGCAGGTCCTCGCGGATGGCCTCGCCCAGCTTCTTGGTCGCCATCCGGTTGAGCGCGCCGCCCGCGACGGCCCCGGTGAGGAACGGGCCGAACGTCGTGAGGTGCCGGCCCAGCGTCCGCATGAGGCGGTTGCGCAGGGCGGTCTTGGTGGCGGCGCCGAGGGCGAGCGACACGGACGCGGGGGCGAGGGGGTCGATCCCGCGTTGTTTGGCCCAGGCGGCCGTGAAGGCGATCGCGCGCTGGGCGCCGGTGCCGTGCACCCGCACGCCGTAGACCTCGTGCAGCTCGGCCAGCAGTTTGACCTCGATGGCGGCCACGACGATCGTCTCGGCGACGAGCTGCGCGGGCGCGGAGAGAAGGAGGGGCGGTGCGGCGAACTGGGCCGCGGCGAGCGCTCCGCCGATGGCGCCGACCGTCATCGTGGCCTTCTGGGCGGTGCGGATCAGGTCGTCGGCCAGTTGCTCGCCGGTCAGGCCGTGGTGGTGCTCGGAGAGGGTGTGCAGGTCGCGGATGGGGATGCGCGGCGCGACGTTGAGGAACACGTCGGCCAGCCAGCGCCCACGCCCCGCGCCGGACTCCTTGGCCTTCTTGGCGCCCGCGGACAACGCCTTGGCGAGTCGGCCGAGCAGCCTGCGCCGCTCGGCCGGCTCCAGCTCACCGGGCTCGGTGAGCTTGCCCACGAGCTCGCCGACCTCCTTTTCGGGGTCGGCGATCTCGTCTCCTGCTCGACGGTCTTTCTCTGGTACGGCCACGCGATGCCTCCGTCCTCATGGTCGTGACCTTCAGGGTTCGTCGGCTCGATGTCCCGCTCTCGTACCCTGAGGCACGGCGATCAGGCGGCGCACTCCCGGCAGACCTGCTGACCGTTCTTCTCCGAGGCCAGCTGGCTGCGGTGGTGCACCAGGAAGCACCGCGAGCAGGTGAACTCGTCGGCCTGGCGAGGGATGACCCGCAGGGAGAGTTCTTCGTTCGACAGGTCGGCGCCGGGCAGCTCCAGCGACTCGGCGAGGTCGGTCTCGTCGATGTCGATGCTGCCGGACGACTTGTCGGTGCGCCGCGCCTGGAGCTCTTGGAGGCTGTCCTCCCCCAGGTCGTCGTCTGTCTTGCGCGGGCTGTCGTAGTCGGTAGCCATTGTGCTTACTCCATCCCCCTCATCAATATGTCGGCGCGCTCGGTCGCGCGTCTTCTAACGTCCGGGAGGCCCGTCTTGTGCCCGTTCCGCCGGGGAGATTTCCCATCGGTACCCCGGGGGAACGGACCACGAACCTCCCGACACGCCAGGGCGTGCTGCCGACGGCAATGGTTAGCCAAATATGGCGAAACCCACAGCCTTGGCGTCATGCTCCACCGTGTTCGACGGCACATCCAACCACATGTGCGGCGCGAACGAGACGCCCCCCGTGCATCAACACGCGGACGAACGTCCCGGAGCATCACACGTCAGCCCTTCGGCAGTCGAATGGTCACCACGAGCCCTCCGCCGTCTCGCGGCACGGCGGCCACATTTCCGCCGTGAGCCTGCATCACCGCACGGACGATGGACAGCCCGAGACCCGCTCCCTTGGCCGAGTCCACGCGGTCGGCGTGGAGCCTCCTGAACGGCTCGAACAGGCTGTTCACCTCGTACGCCGGGACGTGTTGTCCCGTGTTGGCCACCTGAACAACGACGGCGTCGTCCACCATTCCCGCCCGGACCCATACTTTTCCGTTTTGGGGAATGTTGTACTTCACCGCGTTCTCCACCAGGTTGCTCACGCAACGCTCCAGGAGCACGGGATCGCCGACGGTAGGCGCGCTGACCAGTTCGGTGCTCACGGTTACGCCGTGTTCCTCGGCGAAGGGCGTGAGCTGTTCCACGGCGGTCTCGGCGATGTCCCGTACGTCGAGCGGTTTGCGCACCGCGAGTTCGCGTTCGCTGCGCGCCAGCAACAGCAGTCCCTCGATGAGCTTCTCGTTACGCGCGTTCACTTCCAGAAGCGTGCGCCCGAGCGCTTTGAGGTCTTCCGAAGCCTCGGGATCCGACAGGGCGATCTCCAGGACCGTCCGGTTGATGGTGAGAGGAGTGCGCAATTCGTGAGAGGCGTTCGCCACGAATCTGCGCTGGGTGTCGAAGGCCACATTGAGCCGGGCGAGCATGGCGTCGAAGGTGTCGGCCAGCTCCTTCAGCTCGTCGTTGGGGCCCTCCAGGGCGATGCGCTGGTGGGCCAGCGTGCTCTCGGAGAGCCGGCGGGCGGTGGCCGTCATCCTGGCCACCGGCCGCAGCGCCCGGTCGGCCACGAAGTAGCCGATGATGAGCGACAGGATGCCCACCCCGACCAGCGCCATCACGCTGCTGCGCAGCAGGGCGTCCTGCGCCGCCGCGACCGCGTCCTGCCTGGACTGGCGCCAGATCAGCTCGTCGCGGGCGTTCCACCAGCTCAGCGCGGGCCAGTTCGTGTCGATGGCCCGCGCCACGATCGAGTAGACCGAGAACAGCAGCACCGCCGAGGCCACGAAGACGAGCGCGCCGTAGGTGAGCGTCAGCCGCCAGCGGATGCTCACCTTGCTGGGGAGCGCCCGCATCCACTCCATCGTCGTGCGCTGGACGGGAGGGTAGTCAGGAGGAGGCGGGCCGTCCCAAGCCGGCGGGCCGCTCGGCGGCGGCGGGGCCTCCTGGACCCGCGTCGCCTTGTGTGCCGAGTGCGGGCTGATCATGGGATGCGTCGGCTCCGCCTGGTGCTTCGGCCCTTCAGTCACAGTTTGTACCCAACCCCGGGCACAGTCTCGATCACCTGAGGCTCGCCCAGCTTCTTCCGCAGCGTCATCATGGTCACCCGGACCACGTTGGTGAAGGGGTCGATGTTCTCGTCCCATGCCTTGTCCAGCAGGTCCTCCTGGCTGACGACGGCGCCCTCGGCGCGCATCAGCTCCTCAAGGACCGCGAACTCCTTCTTGGTGAGCACGACCTCCCTGCCCTCGCGCTCCACCAGGCGCTTGCCCGGGTCGAGCCGGATTCCGGACCGCTCCAGCACGGGCGGCAGGGCGGGCGCGGAGCGGCGGCCGAGCGCGCGCACCCGCGCGACCAGCTCGATGAAGACGAACGGCTTGGCGAGGTAGTCGTCGGCGCCGAGGCCGAGCCCCTCCACCTTGTCGTCGACGTCGCCCGAGGCGGTCAGCATGAGGATGCGCGAGGCGGAGCGCTGCTCCACGAGCCGGCGGCACACCTCGTCGCCGTGCACCACCGGGAGGTCCCGGTCCAGGACGATCACGTCGTAGTCGATGTAGGAGGTCCGTTCGAGGGCGCCGCCGCCGTCGTAGGCGACGTCGACGGCCATGGCCTCGCGGCGCAGGCCCGTCGCGATCGCGTCGGCGAGCACCCGCTCGTCCTCCACCACCAGCACTCGCACGCTGGAACACCTCTCTCCGTCTCCGGCCCCTCATTGTCCCCTCAGGGGCGATAAGCGCACGGTAAGGCATGTTCAGGCGTTGGCCACCCACAGGTGAGGCGGACCGCCGAGAAATTCATGTTTCGGAGGGGGACGCCGCGGGGTATGCCTGCGGGACACCCTTTGCCAGGACATCGACCTGCAATGGGCGTACATCGCCCTACGCGGCACGAACCCCTAGAGAGTAGGTGAGATGGGCGAGTTCACCACCACGATCGAACACCGCCTCGACCAGGCTTACAGGGGCCTCCGGGAGGCCCGCAGCGCCGGCGACGAGTACCTCGCCGACACGCTCACCGCCGAGATCGAGGACCTCCGCCGACTGGCGGACGACCACGGCATCGCCTTGCCCGGCTGACAGACCGTAGGCGGACGGCCGGAGCTTCGGCTCCGGCCGTCCGCGTGTTCAGCCGTTTCCGCAGGTCAGGCGCCGCGCTCGGGGTCCAGCGGCGCGAGCAGGTCGTGCAGCTCCTCGAACAGCCCGGGAGCCGCGCAGATCGCGAAGTCGGGGCTCACCGGCCGGCCGTTGAGCCCGGCGAGCCGCGCGCCCGACTCGGTCGCCACCAGACCGGCGGCGCCGTAGTCCCAGGGGTTGATGCCCCGCTCGTAGTAGGCGTCCACCCTTCCGGCGGCGAGCGAGCACAGGTCGATGGCGCACGAGCCGCCCCGCCTGATGTCACGCACCCGCGGCAGCACCTTCGCCACCACCTCGCCCTGCACGGCCCGGCCGGCCTGGGAGTAGCCGAACCCGGTCGCGACCAGCGCCTGCGGCAGCGGCACCCCGGTGTTGCAGCGCAGCCGCGCGCCGCCGAGCCAGGCGCCCTCGCCCAGCGCGGCCGTGAAGACCTCGCCGCGCGTCGGCACGTTGACCACGCCGGCCACCACCCGGCCGCCGACCTCGACGGCGATCGACACCGCCCAGTCGGGCAGGCCGTACAGGAAGTTGACGGTGCCGTCGATCGGGTCGACGATCCAGCGCACGTCCGACTCGCCCGGCGCCTCTCCGCCCTCCTCGCCGAGGATGCGGTCACCCGGGCGGGCGGCCTCGATGCGCTCGCGGATGAGCCGCTCCGACGCCTTGTCCAGGGCGGTGACCACGTCGGTGGGGCTGGACTTGGTCTCGATCTCCGCGGACATCGTGGGCCGTTTGGCCAGCAGCATGTCGCCGGCCTCGCGGGCGATGTCCTCGGCGAGCGTCAGGAAGTCGGTCATCAGGCCACCGACTCCGGGCGCTTCCACTCCTCGCCGAGCACGTGCTGGGCGAGGAAGGCGAGGACGGTCTCGTACCAGGCGACGGTGTTGCCCGGCTTGAGAATCCAGTGGTTCTCGTCGGGGAAGTACAGGAACTTGGCGTCGACCTCGCTGCGGCGCAGGTCCCACCACAGGCGCAGCCCCTCGCCGATCGGCACCCGGTAGTCCTTGTCGCCGTGGATGACGAGCATCGGGGTGGTGATCTTGTCGAGCGAGAGGTGCGGCGACAGCTGCTCGTAGCGCTCGGAGCCGGGCGCGCCGAACTCGCGCTGCCAGTAGTGGGCGGCGTCGGTGGTGCCGGCGAACTGGTCGAGGTTCCACAGCGAGGCGTGGGTGACGATGGCGCGGTAGCGGTCGGTGTGCCCGGCCAGCCAGTTGGCCATGTAGCCGCCGAACGAGCCGCCCATGGCGGCGATGCGCTCGCTGTCGATGTCGTCCCTGGCCAGGGCGACGTCCACGATCGCGTCGAGGTCGGCCTGGGTGCGCGGGCCCCAGTTGCCCCAGCCTCGATCGATCATGTGCTGACCGTAACCCGTGGACAGGCACGGGTCGGGGAGCAACACGGCGTAACCGTGCTCGGCCATGATCCAGGACTGCCAGCGCCACTGCCAGTCGTTCCAGGAGCCCAGCGGGCCGCCGTGGATCCACAGCAGGAACGGCGCGGGGTCGTCGGCGGAGGCGCCCTCGGGCAGCACGAGCCAGCCGCGGATGGTCTCGCCGTCGTCGGCGGTGGCGGTGATCTCGGTGAGCGTGCCGCGCACCTCGGGGCGGGGCGCGGGCGAGGGCAGGTCGGTGATCTCGCCGGTGGCGAGCTCGATCCTGGCCGGGCCGGGGGCCAGGTTGACGGCGCTGCGCAGGACGTACAGGAAGCGGCCGTCGGCGGTGACGTCCGGCTGCGCGTACGCGGCGTCGTCACCGGTGACCCTGCGGACCTCGCCGTCGAGCGGCACGTGGAAGACCGGGCGGCGGCCCTGGTGGTCGGCCACGACGTAGACGGAGGCGGAGTCGGGCGCCCAGGCGACGCCGGAGGGGAACAGGTCGGGCGCGTACGCCCGGCCCTCGCCGGTGGCGAGGTCGGCGATCCACAGCTCGCTCCTGGCCGAGACGTCCATGGAGGTGAACCGGCCGCGCGAACAGGCGATGCGGGCGCCGTCAGGGGAGATCGCGAGCGGGCCCTCGAAGTCCTGGCCCTCCTCAGTGAGCAGCGTGCGCCGCTCGCCGGTGGCCACGTCGATGACCACCAGGTCCGTACGGACCTCGCCGCGCGGCAGCTCCACCCGCCAGGTGGTGACCACGCGCGTGCCGTCGGGCGTCAGCTCGAAGGCGGCGTTGCGCAGCGCGTTCCCGACGTCGGGGGTGAGCTCGCGCACGTCCTCCAGCCGGTCGGCGCCGAGCCGGGCGGCGAACAGGCGGGGGCGGCCGGGGCCGAGGTCGTGGTCCCAGTAGCGGACCGCCGCGCTCTCGTGCAGGATCGCGCTGATCCCCGCGTCCTTGCGGGCCCTGCGCCGCTCCTCGTCGCCGGCCTCCTCGCCGTCGAGCACGTCGGAGACGAAGACGACCACGTCGCCGGCGGTGCGCACCCCGCCGATCCCGCCGGGCCTGGTGGCGACCTGGCGGGCCTCGCCGCCCGCGCGCGGCAGCAGCCACAGCGCCGGGACCTCCTCACCGGTGTCCTTCACGGTGGGGTCGGGGCGGGCGGAGGTGAACAGGACGTCGCCGGCGTCGGTGAACACGGCGGCCGACTCGCCCTTGGCCGAGCGGGTCAGGCGGAAGGGCTCGCCCCGGCCGTCGAGGGGGATCTCCCAGAGCGCGGTGCCGTACGACTTCCCGTCGGGGTTGAGTGACTGGACGGTGGAGACGAGCCGGGAGCCGTCGGGCGAGAGCTGGACCGAGAGAACCCGGGGGATGGCCACATAGTCGCGTATGTCAGTAAATGCGCTCACTCGACCGAACCTACCTCGCGAGAGGACCACCGGCGCTCGCGAATAGGCTGGTTCACGTGGCTGATTACGACGCTCTGCTGCTCCTGTCGTTCGGCGGCCCGGAGGGCCCCGACGACGTGATGCCGTTCCTGGAGAACGTGGTGCGAGGGCGCGGCGTGCCGCGCGAACGGCTGCTGGAGGTCGCCGAGCACTACCAGGGCTTCGGCGGGGTCAGCCCGATCAACCGGCAGAACCGCGAGCTCCTGGAGGCGCTGCGCCCGGTCCTCGACGTGCCCGTCTACTGGGGCAACCGCAACTGGCACCCGTTCGGCGAGGACACCGTCCGGCAGATGAAGGACGACGGGGTGCGCAAGGCGGCCGTCCTCGCCACCTCCGCCTTCGCCGGCTACTCCAGCTGCCGCCAGTACTACGAGGACATCAGCCGCATCTCGATCGAGGGCGGCCCCGAGCTGATCAAGATGCGGCACTTCGGCGACCACCCCGGCTTCGTGGCCGCCATGGCCGACCACACCCGCGAGGCGCTGGAGCGGCTCGGCCGCGACGACGCCCGCCTGGTGTTCACCGCCCACAGCATCCCGGTCTCCATGGCCGAGACCGCCGGTCCGAACGGCGGCCTGTACGAGGCCCAGATCCGCCGCAGCGCCGAGCTGGTCAACCAGGCGCTCGGCCGCGACCAGCCGTGGGACCTCGTGTGGCAGTCGCGCAGCGGCCCGCCGCAGGTGCCGTGGCTGGAGCCGGACGTCTGCGACTTCCTGCACAAGACGGACGCCCCGGCGGTCGTGCTGGTGCCGATCGGGTTCGTCTCCGACCACATGGAGGTCGTCTACGACCTCGACACCGAGGCCAGGGACGTCGCCGCCGAGCGCGGCCTGCCGCTGGAGCGGGCGGCCACCGTGGGCACGCACCCGCGCTTCGTGGGGATGGTGCGCGAGCTGATGGCCGAGCCCGAGCCGGTGCCCTGCCCGCTCACCTGCTGCCCGGCGCCCCGCCGGCACCGGTCCTAGGCGTAGGTTCTGGCGTACGCCTCGGCGATCCCCATGACCTTGTTCACGTAGTCCCACGAGTGGTTGTAGAACCAGATCGCCTTGCGCAGCTTCTCGCCGCCCTTGCCCGCGCCGTTGGCGCACAGGTAGCCGGCCGCGCTCGGCACGGCGTCGTACGGGCTCCAGATGTCGGCCTTGCCGTCGCCGTCGCCGTCCACGCCGTAGTGCTTCCACGTCGCGGGCATGAACTGCATCGGCCCGAGCGCGCCCGCGCTCGACGGGCCGTTGTTGCGGCCGTGCCCGCTCTCGACCTGCCCGATCGCGGCCAGTACCGTCCATGACAGGCCGGGGCAGCGGGCCGCGGCGAGCCGGTAGAGCTCCAGGTAGCTGCCGGGACGGCCGACGCTCACGCTCTGCGGGGTCTGCTGGGCGGCCGCCGTCGGCCGCTGTTTCTGCACGCGGGCGGCGGCGTCCAGCAGGGCGACCTGGACGCCCTTGCCGAGCAGCTTGCGCACTCCGGCCGCGCTGATCTTGCCGGGCTTGCCGTGCAGCAGCACCGCCACGCCCGGCGCGAAGCCCAGCGAGCGGCCGAGGTCCACGCCGACCAGGCCGTCCACGCCGCTGAGCCCGAGCGGCGCCGAGGCCGCGAGGCGCAGCTTGGGTCCGCCGTCCACCTGGTAGTACGCGCCGGGCACCATGCCGTACCTGCGGGCCGCGTCCGACTCCGCGACCAGCTCTCCCCTGGTCAGGGCGCTCCACACGGCGGGCTGGTCGGCGACGGCCTGCGGCGTCCAGGAGCGGAAGTGGGCCGGGTCCACGGCCAGCAGGTTGAGCGGGGTGCCGGTGAGCTTGACCCGGCCCGCGTCCACGACGACCACCTTCTCCACGTTCTTCAGCGCGCCGAGCCTGAGCCTGGTCTCCTTGGGCACCTCCGACCCGGCGATGGCGAGCACCCGCGGCGGGGTGACGGTCACACCGGGGCCGCCCTCGCCGAACTCCCGCCGCTCCCCCGCGGGCTCGGTGGTCGGCACGAGCTGGTCGAGGCGCGGCGCCGCCGTGGGCGAGCGGACGGGTTTGGGCTCGGGCTCGGCGGATTGCTTCCGCGTGCCGCTGACCAGGTCACCGTCCAGCAGGACGATGACGCCGCCGGTCGCCACGGTGGCCACGACCACCGCGATGACCATGAGCATGACCGCACGGAAGGAGGGAAGACCGGACACGCGGGACACGTTAGCCCAGCCGACGGGGAAATCATTTGCAATCCGGACATCGGGTGCGCAAAGGTTGGCGGGCGCAAGTAAGGGGGAAACGGGGTGGTCGGGCCTTACCGGGGGCTGTTCGACGGGCCTGGCATCAAGGCGTTCGTGCTGGCCGGGTTCGCCGGCCGGATGCCGATGTCCATGCTGGGGATCGGCGTCGTCTTACTCGTCTCCGGCGTCACCGGCTCGTACGCCACCGCGGGCGGCGTCGCCGCCGCCAGCAACCTCGCCTTCGCCATCGGCGCGCCCATGTCGGGACGGCTGATGGACCGGTTCGGCCAGAGCCGCGTCATCCCACCGTTCGCCGTGCTCAACGCGCTCGCGCTGACCACGCTCATGGTCTGCGCGTTCCTCGGGCTGCCCGAGTGGACCCTGTACCTGTCCGGTCTGGTCGTCGGCGGCACCTCGCTGTCGGTTGGCTCGCTCGTACGGGCCCGCTGGTCGGCCATCCACGGCGGCTCGCCGCGGCTGCACACGGCCTTCGCCTTCGAGTCCGTCGTGGACGAGGTGGTCTTCGTCACCGGGCCCGCGCTGGTCACGCTGCTGGCCACGCGGTTCAACCCGTACATGGGGCTGGTGGTCGCGCTGATCTTCATGCTGTCCGGCTGCCTGACGCTGGCGGCGCAGCGGCGCACCCAGCCTCCGGTGTCCGAGGTCCGCGCGGCAGGCGGCACGCCCATCCTGATCCCCGGCATCGCGCTGCTGTCGTGCGTCTACGTGGCGATGGGCGCGGTGTTCGGGTCCGTGGACCTGATCACGGTGGCCTTCGCCGAGGAGCAGGGGGTCAAGGGGGCCGCGGGGCTGCTGCTGGCCTCGTTCGCGGGCGGGTCGATGATCTCGGGGCTGTGGTTCGGGTCACGGCACTGGAAGATCTCGCTGCGGGGGCGGTTCGTGCGGGCGCTGATGGTGTTCGCGCTGGGGCTGCTGCCGATCTCGTTCATCGGGAACGCGTGGGTCATGGCCGCCGCGCTCTTCCTGGCCGGCTTCGCCATCTCGCCGACCCTCATCACCGGCTTCTCGCTGGTCGAACGGCTGGCGCCGCCGGCGCTGCTCACCGAGGGCATGGCGTGGATCTCCACGGCCCTCGGCATCGGCGTGGCGATCGGGGCCTGGGCGGGCGGGCACCTCACCGAGGCCGCCGGCGCGTCCGCCGCGTACGTCGTCGCGCCGGGCGCCGCCGTGCTCGCGCTCGTCGTCGGGATCGGAGGTTCGGGTTTGCTGAGACTTCCCGAGGCAGCTTCACCCGCCGAAGGCTGATCCGCTACCGTCGGGACATCCCTCGCAACATCCATCACAAATGGAAGCTTTTCTGATGTCCCGACAACTCACCTCACTTCTGACCATCGCGGCAGTCTGCGTCACCATGGCCTCTGCGCCCGCGCAGGCCGCCGCCAAACCGGCCGAGAAGTCCGCTCCGGTGGACTGCGCGAAGGTCAAGTGCATCGCGCTGACCTTCGACGACGGCCCTGGGAAGTACGCGGGCACGCTGCTGGACACGCTGAAGAAGTACGACGCCAAGGCGACGTTCTTCCTTGAGGGCCAGTACGCCAAGAGCCGCCCCCAGTACGTCAAGCGCATGGTCGCCGAGGGGCACGAGCTCGGCAACCACAGCTACAGCCACCCTGACTTCACCAAGCTCGAACCTGGGGCCATCAGGAACGAGATCCAGAAGACCCAGGACGCCGTCAAGAAGGCGGCGGGCGTGGAGCCGAAGCTGCTGCGGCCCCCGTACGGGCTGGCGGACCTGCAGGTCTCCGACATCGCGGACGAGTTCGGCATGCCGATCATCCTCTGGACCGCCGGTTCGGAGGACTGGGCGAGCAAGAACGTCGAGGCGATCAAGAAGAAGACCCTTGAGGTGGCCAAGCCCAACGGCATCATCCTCATGCACGACTGGGTGAAGCAGACGGTCGACGCCATGCCGTCCATCGTCAAGAGCCTGCAGGCCAAGGGCTACCACCTGGTGACGGTCTCCGACGTCGTCAAGGACGAGGGCCTGGAGGCGGGCGACGTCTTCCCGCTTCCCGCGGGCTGGGAGAACTGAGTATCGTTCACGTTTGACGTCGGAGGTGCCCGGGCTCCTGCCCGCTCGCGGAGGTGCTGCTCAATGGTCTTCACGAACTGGGCGGGGAACCAGACCGGCGAGCCCGCCGAGGTCCGGGCACCGGCCTCCGTCGCGGACGTCGTACGGGCCGTGCGCGACGCCGCCGCCTCCGGGCGGCGCGTCCGCATGGTCGGCACCGGGCACTCCTTCACCGGCGTGGCGCTCACCGACGGCGTCATGCTGCGGCCCCACGCCCTGACCGGCGTCGTCTCCTGGGACGAGGACCGCGTCACCGTCCTCGCCGGCACCCCGCTCCGGGAGCTCAACGAGCTGCTCCACCGGCGCGGCCTCGCCCTCGCCAACATGGGCGACATCACCGAGCAGACCGTCGCCGGCGCCATCCAGACCGGCACGCACGGGACCGGCCGCGACAGCGGCGGCCTCGCCGACCAGGTGACCGGGCTGGAGCTGGTGCTCGCCGACGGCACGGTGGCGAGCGCCGCCCCCGGGGACGAGCTGTTCGACGCGGCCAGGGTGGGGCTCGGCGCGCTCGGCGTGCTGACCTCGGTCACCCTCCGGGTGGAGCCCGCGTTCCTGCTGCACAACCGGCGGCGCAAAATGGCGCTCAGCGACATCCTCGCCTCGCTCGACGAGCTGACCGCCGGCAACGAGCACCTCGACTTCTTCTGGCTGCCGCACACCGACGCCTGCCTGGTCAAGACCAACAACCGGCATCCCGGACCGGCCCGTCCGCGCAGCGCCGCGCGGCACTGGATGGACGACGTCCTGCTGGAGAACACCGTGTTCGGGGCCGCCTGCGCGCTCGGCGCCCGCGTCCCCGGGCTGATCCCGCGCATCAACGCCGTCAGCGCGGCGGCGCTCGGGGACTCCGAGTCGGTGGACGCCTCGTACAGGGTCTTCACGGCCCGGCGCGACGTGCGCTTCCTGGAGATGGAGTACGCGGTGCCGCGCGAGCGGCTGGCGCAGGCGCTGCGCGAGACCCGCGACCTGGTCGAGCGCATGGACTGGAAGATCACGTTCCCGGTGGAGGTGCGGGTGACGCCGCCGAGCGACGCCTGGCTGTCCACGGCGTACGGGCGGGCGTCGGCGTACGTCGCCTGCCACATCTACCGGCCCACCCCGAACCCGGCGTACTTCGAGGGCGTCGAGGAGATCATGACGCGGCTGGACGGCCGGCCGCACTGGGGCAAGCTGCACACGCGGGACGCGGCCTACCTCGCCAAGGTCTATCCCCGTTTCGCCGACTTCACCGCGCTGCGCGACCGGCTCGACCCCGGCCGCCTGTTCGGCAACGCCTACCTGGACCAGGTGCTCGGCTGAGCCTCGGCCTCCGGGTGGTCAGGCTCGGGAGCCTCGTCGACCGCGGTGGGCTCCGGCTCGGGCGGAGCGGTGGCGCTCGGCTGCGGCTCGGCCGGCTCCTGGCCGGTGGTGGCGGTGGGAGCGGGCGGGGCCGTGGGCGTGGCGGTGACGGTGGTCGTCACGGTCGGCGTGGCGCTCGGCGTCGGGGCCGACGTGCGCGTGACGTCGGCCTCCGGCGTGGCGACGGGCACGGCGGGGACGCTCGCCCGCACGGCGGGCCCCGACGGCGTCCGGCGGTCGGGGGTCGCGGGCTTGTGCCGCGTCGTCCCGCCGGTGACCTGCTCGTGCACCGTCTGATGGGCGGCCGCCTGGTAGACGAGGATGCCGCCCATGCTGACCGCGAACACCAGCCCCGCGGCCAGCGCCACCCGTCCCCACGGCAGCCTCCTCGACGGCTCCCCGGCCTCGACGACGGGCATCACCAGCGTGTCCCCGCCCGCGCCGGATCCGGACGCCTCCTCCTCGTGGCCGGGAGAACCGGCGCGCAGCCGTACCCGCTCCCCTGTCCGCTTCAGGTAGTGCGTGTAGACGGCGGTGCCCACGGTGCTCCCGATGCTCATGACCGCCGCGCCGATCACCGTGCCGGCCACGCCCAGGAAGGAGGCGGCCACGGCGGCCGTCACCGCCGCCAGGGCGCTCCCCAGGATCTGCGGCACACTCAGCTCGAAGTTCCGCTGTCCGCCGCCCATCCCCCGGATCAGTCCTCTCTCATCATGCGCTCGGTAAAGACCTGTCCCGTGAATAGACGAGACGGCGTGTCCCGATGTTGCTGTGACATGGGTGACAGGCACCCTCGTGGCTCGTGCCCCGACGATACGGCCTGCCCTCCGTGTATCTGGCCGCGGCCGCGGCGACGGCCGCCGCGACCGCCGTACCCCTGGCCATGACGCCCGCCTCCGGCCTCACCGCGCGCCCCGCCGTCACCGAGCCCACCCGGCCCTACATCGTCGTCGCGCGCGGCCGGGCCGCCGCCCGCGACCTCGTGGGCGAGGTGCGCTGGCGGGTGCGGCGCTACTACACGGCGGCGCTGCCCGGCTTCGCCACGTATCTCACCGCCGCCGAGCTGGCGTCGCTGCGCTCCGACCCCCGAGTGCGCGCCGTCGAGCCCGACCGGCAGATCCACCCTATGCCCGTACGGCGTCCCGCCCACCCTCTCACCGGGCCCGCGACCGGGGCCGGAACCACGATCTACCTGGTGGACAGCGGTGTCGACACCGGACGCGCCGAGTTCGGCGACCGGGCGTGGCGGGCCTACGACGCCACCGGGGGCACCGGCCGCGACTGCACCGGCCACGGCACCCAGGTCGCCGGCCGGGCGCACGCCGCCGCGCCGGGGGCCGGCATCACCTCGATCAGGGCGCTCGGCTGCGGCGGGCCCGGCTCGCTGGCCGACGTGCTGGCGGGGCTGGAGTGGATCCGCAGACACGCCCGGGGACCGTCCGTCGCCGCGCTGCCCGTGGACGGCGCGGGCTCACCCGCTCTCGGCGAGGCCGTGCGCTCCCTGGTGGGCGCCGGCGTGTTCGTCGTGGGGGCCGCCGACGCCGACGGGTGCCGGATCGGGCCGGGCGGGGCCGCGTACACGGGGGCCGTGCCGCACCTCGCGGCGGCCGCCGCGCGGCTCCTGGAACGCACTCCCGACGCGAACCCGGCGATCCTCGCGTCTCTGCTCAACTGCGCCTTTGCCCGAGACGCGATTCGCCAGAACCCGTCGAGGGCCCTTAACCTCCTCATGCATAGCGGCAGGCTCTAGAGGGATGGATTCGACGAATGTGACCGGCGTCACATCGCCCCTTGGCTATCCCAGGAAGGCGATGTTCGGACATGCCGGGTACGGTGCTGGCAGGCAACCGGCACACGCGAGAGACTCAAGGGTCCGGGGGAAGAATGGCGACGCTGACGAAGGGACTCGCATGCAGGAGCTCCGACTCGTCGCGGTGAGTGAGGACGGCACCTATCTCGTACTGGCCACGGCCGGACGGGGAACCCGCTTCACTCTTCCCGTGGACGACCGGCTCCGTGCTGCCGTCCGCGGCAATTTCTCCCGTCTCGGCCAGTACGAGATCGAAGTGGAGAGTCCGTTGCGTCCCAAGGAGATCCAGGCTCGCATCCGCGCCGGGGAGACCGCCGAGGAGATCGCGGCGACCGCCGGGATCCCCGTCGAGCGGGTGCGCTGGTTCGAGGGGCCCGTCCTGCAGGAGCGGGAATACGTGGCCCAGCAGGCGCAGCGCGTCGCCGTACGCATGCCGGGCGAGTCCGCCCCGGGCCCCACGCTCGGCGACCTCGTCGCCGAGCGGCTGACCAGGCGCGGCGTCCCCACGGACGAGATCGACTGGGACTCCGCCAAGCGCGACGACGGCCTGTGGCGGGTCAAGCTCGGCTACGTCTGGAACGGTCACACGCGCCACGCCGAGTGGCTGTTCGACCCGCGCAAGCGCCACGTGACGCCGCACGACGACGAGGCCGTCCGGCTGTCGTCGGCCGACTTCGACCCGGAGCCGGCCGTCGTGGAGGACACCACGGTGACGCCGTTCGCGCCGCGCGTGGCCAAGCTGCAGCCGGTGCCGCCGCTCGCCTCCGACGCGCTGCCGTTCCCTTCGGTGGTGCGGCGAGAGCCGGAGGAGCCCGCCGTCGGCTACAACCCGCCCCCGCGCTCCACCAACCCCGGCCTCTCCCGCCCCGCCGACACCGGGACCTCCTCCCGCGAGTCGGCCTACCGTGCTGATCCGCCCTCCCGCGAGTCTGCTTACCGCGGTGACTCGTCTTCTCGCGAGTCGGCTTACCTCGCCGACCCGCCCTCCCGCGAGTCCGCCTATCCCGCTGACCCGCCCTCCCGCGAGTCCGCTTACCGCGGTGACTCGTCTTCTCGCGAGTCGGCCTACCTCGCAGACCCGCCCTCCCGCGAGTCCGCCTACCCCGCTGACCCGCCGTCCCGCGAGTCCGCTTACCGCGCTGACTCCCCTCCTCGCGAGTCCGCCTTCCGTCAGCCGACCGACGACGCCACCCGCGAGCAGTCCCCGGCCGCCCGCGACCCGCTGCGGCCCGACTCGCCGTCCCGCGAGCACGGCCACGCCCGCCCCGGCGACACCTCGTCCCGCCGTGGCGGGACTTCGCCGTGGCTGCCCGACTTCAGCTCGGGCCGCCCGGCCGACCGCGACAACGACACCATCTACGCCCCCTCCGCCCGCGCCTCCACGCCGGACGCCCCGGCCACCCACGAGCCTCCGGCCGCCGAGACCGGCACCACCCCGCAGCCGACGCCGCCCTTCGCCGAGAGCGCCACACCTGGTCAGGTGACCCCGTCGCCGGTCCAGGAGGCCGCACCCGCCGAGCCGACCTGGCAGGCGTCTCCGTCTGCCCCCGCGACTCCAGGCGCCGACCCGACTCCTTCCGCCACCACACAACTTTCCGCCGGCGAGGGACGGTCCACCACCGAGCAGCCGTCAGCCACCGAGCCGACGTCCGCCAGCGTGGCGACGCCCGGTGACGCGGCGTCGAGCGAGGCAGCCCAGCCGAGCGAGGAGTCCACGCCCACCGCAACGGCGGCATCCGCGCAGGTGACCCCTGCGGCTCAGGTGGCCCCGTCCGCCGAGCTCTCCACCACCACCGATGCCGCCGCCACTACGGAGGCGCCCGCCGCCGCGCAAGGGCCCGCCTCTGCGGATACGGCCGCCGAAGCGCAGCCGGCCACCGACGCGAGCGTCACAGCGGGCTCCTCCGCCGAGCCAGCGTCGGACGCCGCTGCCACCGTCGAGCCCACCGCTCCCGCAGTCGAGGCCCCCAGCGCGACGGCCACCGCCGACGCGGCGACGCCGGCCGCCGAAACCTCGCTCACCGACGCCGCCACCACGGCCGCGACGACCTCGCCTGCCGTCGAAGCGAGCGCCGGCGCCGCCGCTGCACCCGTTCAGCCGACGACCAGCGACGACAGCAAGCCTGAGGACGCGCCGAGCCAGGCCGCGCCCGCCGCGCCGGAAGCCCCGGCTGCGGAGACAGAGCCGAGCACGGAGAACGCGGAGCCCGACAAGCCCGCCACCGCCGAGCCGGCCGCCGCTGCCGAAACCGCCGTCGCCGAGACGCCCGCCGCCACGGAGCCCGCCGCCACGGAGCCCGCGGCCACCGATCCCGCCGCTGGTACGGCAGCCGCTACTGCCACCGCAGGACCCGCCCAGCAGTCCGACACCGCCGAGCCCGCAGCCGCAGGACCTGCCCCCGCAGAGCCCGCCGTGGCTGAGTCCGCCACTGCCGAGCCCGCTACTGCCGAGCCCGCCGTCGCTGAGTCCGCAGCCGCCGAGCCCGCCACCGCCGAGCCCGCCGTCGCTGAGTCCGCAGCCGCAGAGCAGCAGGCCACCACGCCGCCCGTTCCCAACGCCGAGGCTCCCGCTGTCGAGCAGCCGGTCGTCGAGGACGCGGCCCCCGCAGCCGAGCAGCCCAAGCGCGAGCAGCCGAAGGCGGACGAGCAGTCGAAGCCTCAGCAGCCCGAGGCCGAGCAGGAGGCGGTCAAGGAGGAGGCGAAGCCGCCGGCGCCCAAGCCGAAGCCCGCCCCCGGCGCCGAGCCCAAGGTCCCGGCCGCCCGGCCGGGGGGCAAGGACGCCAAGGAGGAGCCGCCGGTGCCGGTTCCGTCCCCGCCGCCCGCGCCCGCCGCCCGGCAGGCGCGCAAGGGCTCCCGGGGCCGCCGCGCCTCCGTCCCGACCTGGGACGAGATCATGTTCGGCGCCCGCCGCCAGGACTGACCGGCGAAGGAACACCAGGACAGCGCCCCAGCGCGGCGCTGGTCGACTCCCCGGCCCCTCCAGGCCGGGGAGCGCGTCAGGAGTCCTCAGCGCCGCCGAGGAACGGAGTGAGCCATTCCGGCGTCACCTCCGCCGGAAAAGCCACCCCCTGCCCCTCCGAGACGTCGATCGCCTCGTAGCCGCCCGTGCCGGCCCCCACCCCGGCGATCAGGGTGAGCACCCCTGCGCGCCGCTGGAACCAGGTCTGCCGCAGCCGCCACCCCACCACGGCCCGCCGTTCGATCACGGCCTGGGACCGGCGCAGCGACCCCGACCGTACGCTGAGCCGCGCCCCGTCGTAGCCGTGCCCCAGTGACGCGTACCGGTCGAGCCCCAAGGGGATGCCCGCGCCGGCGAGCAGCAGCGCGACCACGGCCACGATCCACCCCAGCGTGATCCCGGTGGCGACCGCCGCCATGGCGCTCAGCAGGGCCAGGACCGCCCAGGGGAAGATCGCGCGGAAGAGGCGGCGGTTGCGGGCCACGGGCGGGTGGGCGCGCAGGGCGGCGTCGTACGGCCCGACGGCCTCGCCGGTGACCGCGTACGCGACCGGCCGTGGCACGTCGGGGAGCAGCTGGCCGCGCGTCCGCGAGTCGCCGAGTCCGGTCACGATGGCCCAGGCGCGTACGACGCCCGCCCACCGCTCGGCCAGCCCGTCCACGATCTCGTAGCCGCGCACCCGTTCGGACTCCAGCGACACGCTCCGCCGGTTGACCAGCCCGCGCTCGGCCACCAGGTAGCCGTCGCGCCGCTTGAGCACGAAGTCCCAGTTGAAGACGGCGTACATGACCCCGCCGAGCACCGGCATCAGCAGGACGAGCAGCACCGCCACGGCCAGCAGCAGGTAGGGGCGCTCCCACAGCCACTCCCCCGCGTGCCAGGCCACGTCGCGGCCCACGCCCAGGTCGTCGCCCCACTGGAACGCCAGCCCGATCGCGCCGCCCGCGAACGCGAACGGCGTGAGCAGGTAGGCCCCGGACAGTGGACCGTACAGCAGCCACCGCTTCGGCACCCTGACGATCTCCCGCTCGGTCCGCCCGGCGACGGCGGGCGCGGGGACCACAGGGCCGGCAGGCGCGGGTTGTGCGGGCGCGGTGCGGCGCAGCAGGACGGTCTTGAGGCGTTCGGCCTCGGTGAGCGTCACCCCGTCGAGCCCGGCCTCCTCGTCCCCGCCGCTCGCCCCGGTGTCGATCTTGAGAACGGCCAGGCCCAGCAGCCGGTGCATGGGAGGCGTGGAGACGTCGACGCCGCGGATCCGCTCCAGCGGGATCGTACGGACCGACCGGCTGATGAGCGCGCGCTTGGTCTCCAGGCGGTCGCCCACGAGCTCGTACGTGAACGTCGCCCACCGGATGACCGCGAAGACCACCGTGCCGACGACGCCGAGGGCGGCCCAGATGTACGACCTGGGCGAGAACCCGCCCACGAACAGCACGCCCACCAGGGGGAGGAGAAGGGAGGGCAGCATCCGCACCGGGTCGATGAGCAGCACCTTCGGGCTCAACCGCAACGGCACGGAGACAGGCATCGGCGGCGGGTACGGCCCCTGAACCGGCGGCGCAACCGGATGACCACCGGGAGGCGGACCCGGCGGACCCTGCTCCCCCGGCCCGAACTCGCTCTGATGAGGACGGGGTTCGGTCATGTCGCGTCGTCCCTCAGCACCTCGGCCCGCCGCGCGAGCTGTTCCGCCAGCCCCGCCGCCACCCCGTACTCCAGCCCCTGGATCGTGGACGACCCGGCGTGCGACGCGGTGCGGATCTCCAGAGTGGCCAGCCCGAGCATCCGCTCGAACCAGCCCTGCCCCTTGTCGACGGTCTGGATGCGGCTCACGGGCACGAAGACCCACTCCCGGGTCAGGAACCCCGACCTGGCGTAGACGACGTCGCCTGAGAGCTCCCAGCGGTGCACGGCGTAGCGTACGAACGGCTCGGCCGCCAGGAACGGCAGCCCCAGCACCACGACCGCGACGGGCAGCAGCCAGGAGTGCTCGGAGAGCCAGTCGGGCAGCCACCCCCACCCGCCGACCAGCCGCGCCACCAGCAGCGAGCCTCCCAGCATGAGGACGAACGCCACCAGTGACTGGAGCAGCCACAGGCGTACGGCCTTGGGCGAGACGCGGTTGGCGGGGTCGCGTAGCGGGCCTTGAGAGGTCACAAGGCCAGCTTAGGACGGAAGGCGAGGCACGCCGCCGGGCCGGTAAAGATCGACGTTCCGCGCGGCGTGTCCGCCTGCCGGTCCGCGCCGCCGGTGCCATGCTCGATGGCGGCCCGGCCGCAGGCTGTCGTGCCTGGCCACGTCGGCGGCGCCACGTTCGTGCCAGCCAGGCCCAGGGCCAGCGCCAGGCCGCACCCGGAGCGCGATCGCCCCCACGCAACGTGGCAGCCGCCGTCCCCCGACCCTTCACCCGCCGTCCCCCTGCCCTTCACCCGCCGGCCGCCGGCCGCTCGCGGCCATGTCGCGATACCGGCAGGGGGTTGCGACCAGTGGGGCGGGTGTGGCGAACTTCACTACGCGGATCCCGCGATTCCGGCTGGTTTCGGTTCCTTTACCGGGCGCGGACCATCGAGAAACGGTCTGCGCATCGCCGAGAGCCGCGTAGCATCGTCCGGCATGGGGCTGTGTAACACGGCAACGCGTCTGCGACGCATCACCGTCACTGTGACGGCTGTGGCCGCCGCGTTCGCGCTGACGGGTTGCGGCAGTCTCATCGGCAGATCACAGGCCAAGGACATCGCGGAGATCAACGTCTCTAGCCCGGAGCTGCGCGACGGCAAACCGCTGCCGCGCGAATACTCCTGCCAGGGCGGTCAGGGCAGCCCCCCGCTGCGCTGGTCGAGTCAGCCGCTGTCGGAGGCCAAGTCGATCGCGATCGTGGTCGACTCGCACACCTCCTCGGACGCGGCCGTGCACTGGGTGCTCTACAACATCCCGGCGACCACGACCGAGCTGGGCCCCAACGCCGCCGAGGACCCGCCGGAGGGCAGCGGTCAGGCGAAGGTGACCAGCGGGAAAACGGGTTACGACCCCCCATGCAGGACCCCGGGGAGCTACCGCTTCACGGTCTACACGCTGAACGGCAAGGTCGATCCGGCAGCGGGGAGCACCCTCCCCGAGATTCTCAAGAGCATTGCGGACCAGACCATCGCCCGCGGCAGGCTGACGGCGGTCGACATCGAGTGATAGGGCGAACACCCCTGGTAATAGGGTGTACCAATTCTTCACGTAGGGTGTGACAACGCTCATAGTGGTCCGACACAATCAGATCCAATCGTTAGGCATTGGTGATCAAAGGGGGCAGATCGCGTCGATGGCCGCGCGATCTCACCGATGCCAGAGGGAGGCCATGGCTTTGAGGGTGGTGCAATGACAGCGGTCGTCGTGAGCTTGGTCGCTATCGTGCTCCTCGTGCTCGTCGTCGTGGCACTGGGCATGCGTTCGATGAGTCGGCGAGAGAGCTCGTTGCCTCCTGAACGGCTGAAGGAGATGGCCGAGAAGGAGGAGAAGACCCATGCGCGCTCCACGGACGAGTTCGCGTCCCACGAGCCGCGGATGGCGAACTTCAGCCCCGACTTCAGCCCCATAGACGCGCCCAAGCAGCCCAAGCCGGTCCGTACGGGCCAGCGGGGCAAACGCGGCGTGGACGAGTGGGGCAACCCCGTCAACGACGAGGACGACGAGGAGTTCTGGGCCAACATCCGCAGCGACGCCGAGCAGGGCGGCTTCGGCGCGGGCGGCACCGTGGCGGCCAGGAAGGCCGCCAGCCGCCCCGGCGAGCCCGCCTCCGAGCGTCCCGCCGAACGCCCCGGTGAGCGTCCCGCCGAGCGGCAGCCGCAGCGCGCCGCCGAGCGCCCCGCCCGCCAGGACCGCTCCACGGAACGTCCCAGCGAGCGGCGCGCCGAGCGCAAGGCCAAGCCGCGCCCCGTGGCCGCGAGCGTCGACCCCGACGCGACCACCATCCAGGCCCCTCTGCCGCAGCGCCCGGCCCCGGCCGCCGCTGCCGCCAACCTCGCCGACCTCGTCGAGCCCGGCCGGCGCACTCCCTCCCAGGCCGAGCTCGCCGAGCAGCGCACCGTGACCTTCGCCGCCCCGACGCCCGACGTGATGAGCATCCTCGGCGCGGGCGCGCAGCCGGTGCCCGCCGCCCGGCCCGAGCCGTCCCCGGCGCCCCGCTCCTCGCGCTCCTCCCGCTCCCGCTCCCGCGCCGCGGCGAGCCCCGCCGCCGCGAGCCCCGCCGCCGCGGCCCCTGCCGCGACCCCGGCCACCGCCGGTCCCGCCGCCACGAGCAGCGGCTCCTACCCGGCCATCTCCTCCAACAGCGCCACCTCCAGCGGCTCGTTCCCCGCCGCCACGCCCACCTCCAGCGGCTCGTTCCCGGCCGCCTCGCCCACCTCCAGCGGCTCGTTCCCGATCGCGCACCCGGCGCCCATCCACGGCGCGCCGACGAGCGACCCGTTCCCCGCCGCCTACACCGGCGCCCCGGCCGACGCCCTCGACACCACGTGGACGACGCCCGCGCCGACCTCGTCCGGCTCCTGGCCCGCGGGGCCGGTGGCCGACATCCTCGACGACGCGGCTCCGGCCGCCGCCTCCTACCCCGGCCCGGCGAGCTCCTGGCCGGCGTTCGAGCAGCCCGCGTCCCGCTCGTCCTACCCCGCCTCCTACGAGGTGCGTCCCGGCTGGGCGGTGGCCGACGACTCCGACCCGGTGACCGGGCCGACCCCCGCCGCGGGCACCCCGACGGTGCCGAACCGCGCGGTCTCGGCGTCCGGCTCCTACCCGGACGTGCTGTCGACCCCGACGCCGGCCTCGCCGCCGTCCGCGTACCCCGCGTACGAGACCGGCGACATCACCAGCCTGCCCGCCAGCGCCTGGCCCGAGCCGCCCGCCGCGGGCGGCGCACAGGTCCCGTGGCCCGGCTACGGCGCCCAGCCGCAGCCGGCCGCCCCTCAGGCGGCCCCCAACGCCGCCGACGCCACCCCCGGCGGACGCAGGCGCCGCGAGCAGGACTACCCGCACGACTACTACCGCTGAGACACCGGCCGGCATCCCGCTGAAGGACACACCTGTTGAGCGCCGCCCTCGCGCGGCGCATCTCACCGGGCCGCCGGCCGTCCTCATTACTCGGTAAAACCCACGCGAAGCGCAGCCAAAGCGCGGAAGCCCGCGGACTAGGGTTTGCTGCATGTTCCGCGACACGCAGGGTCGCCTGCTGAACACCCTCCGTCATGACGCGCCTGCCTCGCTGGTGGTCTTCCTCGTGGCGGTGCCCCTCTCCCTCGGCATCGCGCTGGCCTCGGGGGCCCCGCTCGCGTCCGGACTGATCGCCGCCGTGGTGGGCGGCGTGGTCGCGGGCGCGCTGGGCGGCTCGTCGGTGCAGGTGAGCGGGCCGGCGGCGGGACTGTCGCTGGTGGTCGTGGACCTGGTGCAGACGTACGGCTGGCGCGCCACCTGCATGATCACGCTGCTGGCCGGCGCGGTGCAGCTCGTGCTGGGCATGCTCAAGGCGGCCAGGGCGGCGCTCGCGGTCTCGCCGGCCGTCATCCACGGCATGCTGGCGGCGGTGGGCGTGATCATCGCCCTGTCCCAGCTCCACGTGGTGCTGGGCGGCTCGCCGCAGCAGTCGGCGGTGGCGAACCTGATCCAGCTTCCCGGCCAGCTCGCCGACGTGCACGGCCACAAGGTCATGGTGGGCCTGGTGACGATCGGGGTGCTCGCGCTGTGGACGCGGCTGCCCAGGCGGGTCAGGGCCGTCCCCGCGCCGCTGGCCGCGCTGCTCGCCGCGGCGGCGACGGCGTGGATGTTCGACTGGAACGTCACCCGCGTCGACCTGTCCGGCAGCGGCGTCGAGTGGGCGTTCCCCGTGCTGCCGCAGGGCGACTGGCACCTGGTGGTGGCCGCGGTGCTGCTGGTGGCGCTGCTGGCCGGCTGCGAGTCGCTGCTGTGCTGCGTGGCCGTGGACGGCCGGCACGGCGGCCGGCGCGCCGACCTCGACCAGGAGCTGACCGGGCAGGGCGTCGCCAACATGGTGTCGGGCGCGCTCGGCGGCCTGCCGGTGGCCGGGGTGATCGTGCGCAGCACCGCGAACGTGGTGGCGGGGGCGCGTACCCGCTGCTCGACCATCCTGCACGGGGTCTGGGTGCTGGTGTTCGCGCTCGGGTTCGGCTGGTCGATCGCGCTGATCCCGATGGAGGCGCTGGCGGCGCTGCTGGTGTTCATCGGCGTGCAGATGGTGAACCTCGGCCACATCAGGAAGGTGCACGGTCACGGCGAGGTCCCCGTGTACGTCGTGACCATGGTCACCGTGATCCTGCTGGGCCTGGCCGAGGGCGTACTGGCCGGGCTCGGGCTGGCCGCGCTGCTCGCGCTGCGCCGGCTGACCTGGGTGACGGTGCTCAAGCGCGACGGCAGGGACGGCCGGCTGCACGTGACGGTGTCGGGGTCGCTGACGTTCCTCGGGGTGCCGCGGCTGACCCGCGAGCTGCGGACGATCGCCTCGGGCACGCCGGTCGACCTCGACCTCAACATCGACTTCATGGACAACGCCGCGTTCGACGCGTTGCACTCCTGGCGGCTGGACCACGAGCGGACTGGCGGCACGGTCGACATCGACGAGCTGCACGACGAGTGGTACGCGCTGACGGCGAGCGGCGCACGGAGCCGCCCGACGAAGAAGTCGCTGCCGGTGGAGCCGGACCGCTGGTGGCTCCCGTGGGACCAGCGGCGCCGCGGCCCCGGCCGGCGCACCGTGGTCTCGAACGGCGGGTCCGTTCAGGTGGACTGCCAGCTCACGGCGGGGGCGCACGAGTACCACCGGCGCACGGCCCCGCTGGTGCGCCCGCTCTTCACCGAGCTGGCCCGCAGGCAGCAGCCGTCGCACCTGTTCATCACGTGCGCAGACTCCCGGATCGTGCCCAGCCTGATCACCGCGAGCGGCCCCGGCGACCTGTTCACCGTACGCAACATCGGCAACCTGGTGCCGCGCCGCGGCGCCGAGCCGCCCGACGACTCGGTGGTGGCCGCCATCGAGTACGCGACCCAGGTGCTGGGCGTGCACACGATCACCGTGTGCGGCCACTCGGGGTGCGGCGCGATGGCCGGGGTGCTGAGCGCGGGCGTACGGGCGGGCAGCCTGCCGGGGCTGCGGCGCTGGCTGCGGCACGGCCATCACAGCCTGGCCAGGTTCATCGAGACGGAGGGCGACCGGCTGCACGCCGGGGCGCTGGACGTGCTGTGCCGGGTCAACGTGCAGCAGCAGCTGGAGAACCTGCGGACGTACCGGAAGGTCGACGAGCAGGTCAGGGCCGGGAAGCTGGAGCTGGTGGGGTTGTTCTTCGACATCGCGACGGCCCGGGTGCACCTGGTGCCGCCGCTGCGGGCTACGCCCTCGGTGAAGATGTCCGATGGCGGGGTGCTCGCGGGCGAAGAATGGGGCGCATGAAGGTTCTTGTCATTGGTGGTTCGGGGTTCCTGGGGCGTGCCGTCGTGGAGGAGGCGCTGGCCCGGGGCCATGAGGTCACGACGTTCAACAGGGGGCGCAGCGGCGCCGACGTGCCCGGGGTGGAGGCCGTGCGCGGCGACCGCGAGTCGCCGGCCGACCTGGAGCGGCTGGCCGAGGGCCGCAAGTGGGACTACGTGGTCGACACCTCCGGCTATGTCCCCCGCGTGGTGGGCGCGTCGGCGCGGGCGCTGACCGGGCACGCGGGCACCTACGCGTTCATCTCGACGATCTCGGCGCTCGCCGGGTTCCCCGCCGAGCCCGCCGGCGACGACGCCGAGCTCTGGCCGTGCGCGCCCGACGCCGGCCCCGAGGACGGCAACTACGGCGTGCTGAAGGCGGGCTGCGAGCGGGCGGTCGAGCAGGGCTTCGACGGCGACGTGCTGATCGTGCAGCCGGGCATCATCCTGGGGCCGTACGAAGACGTCGCCCGGCTGCCGTGGTGGCTCACCAGGATCGCGCGCGGCGGCAAGGTGCTCGCGCCGGGCGAGCCGGACGAGCCGCTGCAGTTCGTGGACGCCCGCGACCTGGCGATCTTCACGCTCGACCAGGCCGAGCGCGGCGGCAACGGCCGGTTCGTGGTGACCGGGCCGGTGGGCCAGACCACCTACGGGGAGTGGCTGCAGGCGTGCAAGGACGCCACCGGGTCCGACGCCGAGTTCGTGTGGGTGGACAGCGAGTTCCTGATCGAGCAGGGCGCCGGGGCGTTCGTGGAGCTGCCGCTCTGGCCCGGCCCGCCGTCGCCCGAGAACACGCATTTCTGGACCGTCCCGACCGATCGGGCTCAGGCCGCGGGGCTGCGGATCCGCCCGGTGGCCGAGACCGTACGCGACACGTGGGCGTGGCTGCGGGAGATCCCGGAGCAGGAGCGCAACTTCGGCAAGAGGAGCACGCACGGCATCGCGCCGGAGAAGGAGGAGGCGATCCTCGCCGCCTGGGCGGCCCGTTCTGCGTAATCCTCCACAGACCGGGCGCGTCCGGCGGGCTAGTGTCCCGCTCGTGGAGCCGGTCCTCACTCCCAGGGGCCGGAGGGGCGGAGACCTGCGGCGTCTCCGCCCCTCGCACGCCTGGAATTTTTCCTCGGCCGGCATGTAGAGAACCCGCCCCCTGCTCCGACTCCTTCGTGAGAACCACCCCACCACGAAGGAGAATGCGAGATGAGCAAGGTCACCTGCGACATGGCGATGTCACTGGACGGCTTCACGGCCGGCCCGAACCAGAGCCTGCGCAACCCGTTCGGCGAGGGCGAGGACGGGCGGCTGACCCGCTGGATGGTCGACGAGCCGGAGGCGCACGCCGAGGTCATGGCGAGCATCACGGACGCGGGGGCGTTCATCATGGGCCGCAACATGTTCAGCCCCGGGCGTGGGGCATGGGACCTCGGCTGGACCGGCTGGTGGGGCGAGGAGCCTCCGTACCACGCGCCGGTCTTCGTCCTCACCCACCACCCGCGCGAGCCGCTGACGATGAAGGGCGGGACGACGTTCTTCTTCGTCACCGACGGCATCGAGGCGGCTCTGGAGCGGGCGAGGGAGGCGACGGGCGAGCGCTCGGTCGCCATCGCGGGCGGGGCGCACACGGTCAACCAGTATCTGGCGGCGGGGCTGATCGACGAGCTGCGCCTGCACATCGCGCCCGTCTTCCTGGGGCGGGGCGAACGGCTGCTCGCCGGGATGGAGAACCTCGACCTCGAACCCGTCGGCGAGCCGTGGGGCACCGCCCTCGTCACGCACCTGACGTACCGGCTGCCCCGCCGTGCCTGAACCCCCTGCCGGCTGCTCGACTCAGGGCCGCGGGCGCTCGGCGCCCTCTCGGTTGAAGGCGGCGCCCTCTCAGCTGCTGGTGGCGGCACCCTCCCCGCTGCTGGTGGCGGCACCCGCCCCGCTGCTGGTGGCGGCGCCCGCCCCGCGGCTGGAGGCGGCGCCCTCGCCGCTGCTGCTGGAGGCGGTGCCTCCTCCGCTGAAGTACGCCGCTACCACCCGCGTGTGCAGCGAGAACGCCAGCTCCCGCGGCCCGTCGATCAGCAGCCACTCCGACGTCTCCGCGGTCGCCACCACAGGCGGGAGCGCGTCGGCGGCCACCTGCGGCCCGACCCCGAACACCAGCAGCGTCCCGTCGGGCGCGCTGATCACGTCGAACAGCCGCACCTCCCCCGCGTCCACGACCATCCCGGTCTCCTCGCGCAGCTCCCGCACGGCCGCCTCCTGCCATGACTCCCCCAGGTCGATGAAGCCGCCCGGCAGCGCCAGCTCCCCGCGCCGCGGCTCGACGGCCCGCCGCACCACCAGCACCCGTCCGCCCTCCACCGGCAGCACCAGCACGGCGACGGGCAGCGGATTGAGATAACTGGTGTTCCCGCACGCGGCACAGGTGCGCGGCCACGGCTGCCCGCCCGCGAAAGCCGCGCCGCAGAAGGAGCAATGAGAGTTCCTGGTCGTCATCGGCCCAGCCGTTCCATGAGTTTCCCGGCGAACCGGTGCATGTGGGGATCAAGGTGCTCGCCGGGCTCGTCGAGCAGCCGCCGCGGCGCCACCCACCTGATCGCGGAGAACTCCCGCCGGTCGTAGGTGGTGACGGTGTCGACGTCGAGGACGTACCAGAGCGAGACGTCAGTGTGCGCCCCCTCGCCCCGTGTCCGCGCCGAGGTGGCGAAGAACGGCCGATCACCACTGACAGCACTCGGAACCGCCGCCGTGTGCAACTCCTCCTGGCACTCCCGGACGACGGTGTCCCAGGGATCCTCCTCCGGCTCCACATGCCCGCCGCTGGGCAACCACAGCCCGGCCTTCCGGTGCGCCACCAGCAGCAACTCCTCGTTCGGGTTGAGCGCCACGAAGTAGCTCACCAGGTGCGGATCGGGAACGTCGGGCTTCCTGGTCCGATACAGCGGCGCCCCGCCGGCGATCCAGGCCAGCGCGCCGGCCGCCTGCTCCTCCTCCGTCCGATCCCAGGGCGTGATCGCCTGGATCCGCTCCATGAGCCGGACCCGCGCGGACGCGGCACTCGAAGATCCCTCGGCGACCATGCAGAGCAATCTAGTGCTGTGACCGGAACTCGATCATCGGATTGGCGTGAATCGGGTCCGCCGTAGGCGTGACCGCGGCTGGCGGCGGAGGTGCACATGGCACTGTCAACGGACCACAAGCCGGCTTGGCGCCTCGATGCTGTCAGGAGCTGCTCGCGGTGCCAGGGATACCCAGGTGCCGGGCGAAAAATCGGATCGAGCTGTCGATTTCGAAGGACGGGACTCGAAAGTGGCTGCCGGGGTTGGCGTGCAGGGTCTTCTCGGCGGAGCCGAGTGCGTCGAACAGCTTCATGACCGAGTCCCGCGGATTGCCTTCGTCGTCCCACTGCAGCACGAACTCGACCGGGATCGTGATCCGCGCTGCGGTGTCGATGAGCCATTCGCTTCCGATGAGGCCGAGGACGGCAGCGGTGATCCGAGGTTCGGCCGCGACCAGGCGAATGCCCATCTCACCGGCCTGGGACAGGCCGTAGTACCCGACGGGCTGCTTGTCGCCGACGGAGTCCAGTTTCTGGAGCGCGTCCAGGGTGGCCTGCCAGTCGGGGATGAGCTGCGCCGCCACGGCTTCGTTGAGGGCGGGCCACTCCGGGCCGGACCAGAAGGGCTCGCCCGCGGCCTCTTGTTCCTGTATGAGCGCGACGAGCCGCCGGATCTGCGGGTGCTCCGGCCTGTCGCCGGTGCCGGGAGCGTCGATCGCGGCGACCGCGAAGCCACAGGAGGTGACGTAGGGGAAGGCCCGGGAAACGACCTCCCATCCCTTCTTGTGCTGGCCGCCGCCGTGCCCGATCAAGACCAGCGGACGGGGACCGGAGCCCTCGGCGGGCGTCCAAAGCACCCCAGGGATGTCTCCGACAGTGAAGAGTTGTTCGCGGATGCCGTCAGCGACGGTTTCTGAGGCGATGCGCATGACAGGATTACAGCGGCATTCCCGCTGACGCGGCGAGTCAATTTATCCGGACGGCAGGCCGGAGACCGTGGTGCCCGCCGGGTTGTTCACGTTCAACCGTACGGCCGTACCTACGGCAGGGGCAGCGGTTTGGCCTCAAGATGGAAACATGCTCGGAGAGCGCTTGCAGTCCTACCGGAAGCTGCGCGGCCTCAGCCAGCGCGAGCTGGCCGCACGGTCCGGCGTCGCCCTGTCCCTGATCCGGAAGGTAGAGCAAGGCGAACGCAAGAGCGTACGCATCGAGACCATTCGGGCCTGGGCCACAGCGCTGGACGTCACCACTACTGCGCTACTCGGCCCCGTGCCGGAGACCGAACAGCAGAGCGGGGACGGGGACCGCCTCGCGCCGCTACGGCAAGCGCTACAGGGCGCGGCCCCGGCCGACGTGGAAGACGTGCCGACCCCAGACGGCTTGCGGTCCGCCATCGCAAGCGCGGTACGGCTGTACCACGACGACGCATACGCCGAGCTGACCACGATCCTGCCCGTCCTGGTGAAGGAAGCACAAACCCTTGTAGAGCACGGCGGACCGGAAGCCCTGGCCATCCGCGCCAGGGTCCTGCAACTGGCCGGCTCCCTGGCTACCCAGACCCGAGTGTTCGACGTGGCCGAGTTCGCCCTGGAAGGCGCCGTAGCGGACGCGATCGAGACTGGCGACCGCATGGAGGCCGCGTCCGCCGTCATCACCTTGTGCTGGCTCCTCCTGCGCCAGCGCCGCCTTGATGAAGCACGTTCGCGCGCCGTCGACTGGGCGGACGAGATCGAGCCGCGCATGTCACGAGCGACCAGCACGGAACTCTCCGCCTGGGGATGGCTGCTGCTGCGCGGCAGTGCGGCAGCCATTCGAGACAACCGGCCGGACGAGGCGGACGACATGATGCGGCTGGCCCTGTCGGGCGCGGTTCGCATGGGACGGGAACACGGCTCGTACCACGAATACTTCACGACGTTCGGACCTGCCACGGTTCAGATGAAGCGGGTGGAGAACGCCATCATCGAGCATCAGCCAGAGCGGGCCCTACGGCTCGCACGCGAGGTACCTCCAGGGTTGAGACCCACCAGCGATAACCGAAACCGGCATTTTCTGGACGTGGCCAACGCTCATGTCATGCTACGCGAATATGACAAAGCCCTAGATATCCTGTCGCAGCTTGCACGCGAGGCGCCCACATGGCTGCCGAATCAGCGTTATGCCCAGGACACGCTCCGGACGATCGTCGGCCGCCGTCGCACGCTGACACCGGAAATGCGGAAATTGGCGGACGCGGTGGGTGTAGAGCCGTAGGCGTGTGGCACTTCACGGCGCGGCCCGCCGAAAGTGCCACAGACAGCTTGGCCTCGGTCTTTCTACCTTGTGGACATGCGCTCTCGAAACCCATCCGCACAGCTCGAAGGACTAGAACTAGGCGAGCCCGTCACAGAGGCGGAAGCCGACCGGCAGCGTGCCGCACTGGACGGCGTTTTGAAGCACCTGGCGAAAACAGTCGGCGTGCATGCTGAGCTGATTACCCGGATTGCTATCGACTGCGAAAGGCAACCTGAACCGAGCGCCGAGAAACGCCGCTATCCGCCAGCGCTGCTCGTCTACGCGGACGCCGGGCGGAGAGTCGCCACGGTAACCATCGGGGAGCGCTCCGGTAATTACCTGGTCGAGCTGGCGCGCATGGCGGCGCCGGTCGCAGACATACCCCGTGACTGGATCGCGGTCGTCCCCGCACACCTCCCCGATCAGGCAGCACTAGTGATCGCGCAGCACGCGGGGTGCACCGGTGAATGATGGCACAACCCGCACCCACGGGACCATCGAAGATCTGCAGGCCAAGCGCGGCGATCACTGGGAAATAGCGTCGCATTCTGCTGTCGGTGCAGCCAAATCGCAGAACAAGAGGTCCAGCATGCGCGTGGTCGTTCCCGCGATAGTCTGGTGTCCGGGCAACGCCATTGGACTCGAATACGGGATGATGGGAAGCGTTAAGGCCTTCTCGATCCACTACTACCTCAACCGATACACTCCCTCCCCTCGCCTCCATAAGGCGGCAGGTGTGCCGTACCCGGTTGAGGAATTTCGCTCGCCCGAGCAAGCTCGGCGGCGCGCGGAGGAGATCCGCGAAGATTGGCGTCAAGCTCTCGCCAGGCCGTACGACGGCCTGCGGAGACGGGCGCCATAGACACCTTGATAGAGATGCGAAGCTGCCGGCCCCTCTATCGGGACGTTAGGGCAGCCTCCGGTTGGAGAGGAAATGGTCCTTCCTGCACGTAGAAGCCGCCTGTCTTCTCGCGCCTTTCCGGTTGCCTCGCAATTACACGAAAAAGCTCCGAGACATGACTGAGTAGATGAGGGATTTCCAGCATCCCCGACCTACGTGCCCGAACCGGCCCACCCGGCACGGTAGAACCGACCGCCAGCACCCTGGGAAGGCTGCTCGCTCGCCTTGGACGGCGACGCCCTCACTACCCCACCTGCTCCAGCCAGCGGCGCGTCTCGGCGCGGCTGGTCAGGAACACCACCGGCTTGCCCGCGGCGAGTTCGCGGATCTTCGCCAGCACCTTGGGGCGCATGCGCCGACGGTAGGTGGCCACGTAGGTGATCACGCCCCAGTGGATACGGTTGTAGACGCCGGAGGTGTGCTGGCCGGCGCCGTGCCGGAGCTGGCGGGAGAGAATCCCCCACAGGGCGACCCGGGTAGGCACGTCCATCATCACCACGGTGTCGCACGCTTCCAGCCGGACGTGCAGCGAGGAGTCGTAGTTGCCGTCGATCACCCAGCGCGGTGCTGCGACCAGCTCCCGCTGGGCCGCCTCGAACTTCTCCGGCGGCAGCGGGTTCCACTCGTCGTCGTAAAAGACCGCGTCAAGGTGCGTGACCGGCGCATCGAGCAAACGGCCGAGTTCGCGAGCGACATAGGATTTGCCGCTTCCGCCGGACCCGACGACGGCGACCCGGTTCATCTCCACGGCGTTCCACCGTAGTAGAGAACGGGCCTGGTCGAAGCAGTGATAGTGAGATGCCAGGCCAGGTCCGGCTGAGCGCTAGCAGCACTGCCATAAAAAGCGGCCTTCCTCCTCGTCCGGGCTGAGGAAGCCGTAGCCGACCCCTGCATCGCCGAAGTTGACGTCGTTGCCCAGGGGCCCGACCGAGTCGATTTGGAACAGGAAGTCCCACGCGCCGCGGGGGTGTTCCTCGCCCTGCAGCCACGTCGGGAGTCCGCCGATGCGGCTGTGGTAGACGTCGTCGAGCTCGCCGGCGTTGGCGACATCGAGTTCGGCAGCGTATTCGCAGATGGCCGGACCGTGGACATCAGCACGCACCTCGACGAACGGCGGCACCCGGCCGGGCTGGACGATCAGCGCGTTCTCCCCCGCCTCGCTCTCGTAGGTGCAGTCGATGTCGTCGTAGGTCATGAACAGGTATGCCATCCGCGGCTCCGGGCCCGGGAGCCGGAACTGGCCGATGAACATCATCGGCCGCTCCAGGCGCCGCGAAAGCGGCCACTGGGGCTCGTTCACCCACACCGGCGCACCACCGAACTTGGTCACGTGCTCGCGGATCGGCTTCTCAGCGGGGGTGAGGAGAAGCCGGTACGGCGGGTTCTCGGTCGTCATGCCGGGCACCCTAACCATCGCGACCGACATCGTCCGGGCGTCACGGCCGCGGAGGGGTGGGAGTGACGAGTCGGCCTGTAGGCCGGGTTCTGTCCTTCGTGTGAAGGGGCGACCATCCATCTAGGGCCGTCGTTGCCGGCGGCCTCGAGCGGTCTACCCGCGCGGCTCGGGCGGGCAGCCCTCGAACGTCGCGCGCGGAACGCTTCGAGAAGCGTTCCTTCTTGACCTTGCTCCGGGTGGGGTTTACCTAGCCGCCCACGTCGCCGTGGGCGCTGGTGGTCTCTTACACCACCCTTTCACCCTTACCTCCCGGCGTGCGGGAGGCGGTTTGCTTTCTGTGGCACTGTCCCGCGGGTCACCCCGGGTCGGTGTTACCGACCACCCTGCCCTGTGGAGCCCGGACCTTCCTCGGCGGGCCCGCTGGGAGCCCGACGCGGTCGCCCGGCCGACTCGTCTGGTAAAGGCTATCAGTTTCAAGCCGTTCTCAACTCAGCCGCAAGATCGCTCCGATGGAATGGGCAGGTCATCGCCTGAGGGGGGCGATGCGCAGGCGGCCGTGCCGGGGCCTTGGCGGACCCCGGCACGGCCACAGCTCCACCGCAGCTCCGCCACAGCTCCGACGCAGCTCCGCGTGAGCGTGAGGTCAGCGCAGGTGGGCGGTGTCGTTGAAGGACTTCACGACGGCGGGGCCGTCGGCGTAGTACTCGATCAGGCTCAGGCAGGCCAGGTCGAGGTGCATGCGGTAGAGAGACTCCAGCGGGGCCATGAGTGCCAGGCGCAGGAGCATCTTGATGGGGGTGACGTGGGAGACGGCGAGGACGGTCTTGCCCTCGTACCGCTCCACCAGGCGTTCCCCCGCCGCCTGCACGCGGCGCGCGGCCACGGCGAAGCTTTCGCCGCCGGGCGGGGCGGCCTCCGGGTCGGCGAGCCAGGCGGTCAGCTCGGCGGGCCAGCGGCGCTGGACCTCCGTGAAGGTGTGTCCCTCCCACTCGCCGAAGTCGGCCTCCCTCAGCTCGTCGTCCACCTCGACGTCGAGGCCGGTGCGGGCGGCGACGGCGGCGGCGGTCTGGCGGGCGCGCTTCAGCGGGGAGGAGACGATCACGTCGGGCCGGTACGGCTCCCGCGACAGGCGTACGGCGGCGGCCTCCGCCTGGGACAGGCCGTTGGGCGTGAGCTCGGGGTCGCCGAGGCCGGAGAAGCGGCGTTCGAGGGAGAGCTCGGTCTCGCCGTGGCGGAGGAGGAGCAGGGATGTGGCGACGCGGGTGGGGGGACGCCACCCAGTGCCCGTCTCCACCTTCTTCCCGGCGGCCCGGGTGCGCTGCTGGGCGGCGGCCACGGAGGCGGTAGGCGCGGAGAGGTCCGACGAGCCTCGGGCTGGGGCGGAGATGCTGCTGACGTCCAAAAGATCGGTTTGCTCAGGCGAAGGCGAAGGCGAAGGGGGCAATCCCGGTTCGTCGCTGTCGCTTGTGCCGCCGGCCTTCCAGCGCAGCCCCTGGGCGGCGGCGTCCATGGCCTCGTTGGCCAGGCGGTCGGCGTGCTTGTTGCGTTCGCGCGGGATCCAGGTCCACTCCGTGACCCGCAGCCGCCGCACCAGCGCCCCCGCCTCGGAGGCGAGCGGCCGCAGCCCTTCGTTCTTGATCTTCCAGCGGCCGGCCATCTGCTCGACGACCAGCTTGGAGTCCATCCTGACGGCGACGGCCGCGCCCTCGCCGCCCACCCGCAGCACGGCCTGGAGCCCGGCGATGAGCCCGCGGTATTCGGCCACGTTGTTGGTGGTGACGCCGATCGCCTCGGCGGCCTCGGCGAGCACCTGGCCGCTCGCCGCGTCCTTGACGACCGCGCCGTAGCCGGCCGGGCCGGGGTTGCCGCGCGAGCCGCCGTCGGCCTCGATGACGTAGTGACTCACAGGCCGGACTCTGGGGTGCGGACGAGGATCCGCCGGCACTCCTCGCACCGGAGCACCTCGTCGTGGGGTGCGGCCTTGATGCGGTTCATCTCGGCGATGGACAGGGCGACCTTGCAGCCCTGGCAGCGCCCGTGGCGGAGCATGGCCGCGCCGACGCCGTACTGCTCCCTGAGCTTCTCGTAGAGCTTGAGCAGGTCGGCGGGGATCTCGGCGGCGACGCCGGTGCGGCGGCCCTGGACGTCGGCCGCCTCCTTGTCGATCTCCTTCAGCGCGGCGTCGCGGCGGTCCTCGGCGGCCGACCGCGCGGCGGCGGTCTCGTCGCGCTTGGCCACCAGGTCGCGCACCTTGCTGTCGGCGGCCTCGCGCCGCTCCATGATCTCCAGCACGACCTCCTCCAGGTCGCCCTGGCGCCTGTGCAGCGAGGCGATCTCGGACTGCAGGCTCGCCAGGTCGCGCGGGGAGGTCACGGCGCCGGAGTCGAGGCGCTTCTGGTCGCGGTCGGCGCGGGTGCGTACGGCGTCGACGTCGCTCTCGGCCTTGGCCTGCTCGCGGGCGAGGTCGCCGGCCTCGGTCTCGGCCTCGATGACCTGGGTGGCGAGCCTGGCGTACTGCTTGGAGCTCTCGTCGATCTCGGCCAGCTCGGGCAGGGTGCGGCGGCGATGGGCCAGCCGGTCCGCCACGGAGTCGAGCTCTGCCAGGTCGAGCAATCTCTTCTGGGCGTCAGGCGCAGCTTTCATGATCAATATCCTCTTGTCCAAGCATCGGTGACCGTGGCGGAGACACGCGTCTCAACGGTAACGCCACTGGCGTGCAGGATGGACGCCGCGCTCTCCAGCCACGGCCACTCGGTCGCCCAGTGCGCGGCGTCGATGAGCGCGGGCCCGCCCGACTCGACGAACTCGCTGGCCGGATGGTGGCGCAGGTCGGCGGTCAGGAACACGTCGACGCCGGCCTCGGCGGCGGTGCCGAGCAGGGAGTCGCCCGCTCCCCCGCTGACCGCGACCCGGCGCACCGGCCGGGAGAGCTCGCCCGCCACCCTGATGCCCCACGCCGTACGGGGCAGCCCCTCGGCCGCCCGCGCCGCGAACTCGCCCAGCGTCGTCGGCTCGGACAGCTCGCCGATGCGGCCGAGGCCGCGCCACGGGTCGTCGGGGAAGGGCCGCAGCGGCACCAGGTCGCCGGTCAGCCCGACGGCGCGGGCCAGCGCGTCGGAGACGCCGGGGTTGGCGACGTCGGCGTTGGTGTGGGCGGTGTAGAGGGCGACGCCGCGCCTGATCAGGGTGTGGATCAGCCGGCCCTTGGGCGTGGTGGCGGCCACGCTCGTGGTGCCGCGCAGGTAGAGGGGGTGGTGGACGACGATGAGGTCGGCGCCCCACTCCAGGGCCTCCTCGGCCACGGCCGCGACGGGGTCGACGGCGAGCAGCACCCGCCGCACCTCCTGATCGGGATCGCCGCACACCAGCCCCACGGCGTCCCACGACTCGGCCCGGGCGGGCGGGTAGGCCGCCTCGAGCACTCCGATCACGTCCGTCAACGTCACAGCAGCCACCTGCGAAGACTATCGGCCTCCGGGAGGGTCGCGGCGAAACGACGTTCGGCGTAATGTAAGTGGACACTGACAGGCGGAGGGTGGCATGGCACCAAGCGTCGCGATCATCGGAGCCGGCTTCGGCGGACTGTGCATGGCGATCCGGCTGGAAAGGGCCGGCATCCGCGCGTACACGATCTTCGAGAAGGCGGACGACCTCGGCGGGACCTGGCGCGACAACAGTTATCCGGGGGCGGGCTGCGACATCCCGTCCCACCTGTATTCCTACTCCTTCGAGAAGTACGCGAGCTGGACCCGTCGCTACCCGGACCAGCCGGAAATCCTCGGCTATCTGCAGCACTGCGCCGACAAATACGACGTACGGCGAAAAATCAGGTTCCGCAACGAGGTCAGGAGCGCGGCGTTCGACGGCCGTCAGTGGCAGATCACCGCCGCCGGACCGGACGGGGACGAACACACGGAGGCGTTCGACGTCATGGTGGTGAGCGTCGGCCAGCTCAACCGCCCCCACCTCCCCGACATCCCCGGAATGTCGGACTTCGCGGGCATCTCCTTCCACTCCGCCCGCTGGAACCACGACCACGACCTCACCGGCAGGCAGGTCGCGGTGATCGGCACCGGCTCGTCCGCGGCCCAGCTCATCCCGCCCGTCGCCGAGCGGGCCGCGCGGCTGCACGTCTTCCAGCGCACCCCCAACTGGGTGATCCCGAAGCCGGACGCCACGTTCGGCCCGCTGACCAAGCTCGCTCTCCACTACGTCCCCGGCCTGCAGCGGGCCTACCGCGAGTGGATCTACCGGTACGCCGAGGCCACCCTCTACCCCGCGCTGGCCCAGGGCTGGAGCACCGGCCTGCTGCGGAAGCGGGCGCTCGGCCACCTGTACGAGCAGGTGCCGGAGCCGGAGCTGCGCGCCAAGCTCATCCCCGACTACCCGCCCGGCTGCAAGCGCGTGGTCATCGACAGCCGCTTCTACCCCGCCCTCACCAGGGACAACGTGGACGTGATCACCGACAAGATCGTCCGCATCGGCCCGCGCGGCGTCGAGACCACCGAGGGGCTGCGCGAGGTCGACACGATCGTCTACGCGACCGGGTTCAGGAGCACGGAGTTCCTGACCCCGATGGAGATCACCGGCCGCTCCGGCCGCTCACTGAGCGAGCGGTGGGCGAACGGCGCGGAGGCCTATCTCGGCATCTCGGTGCCGGAGTTCCCCAACATGTTCCTGCTGTACGGCCCCAACACCAACCTCGGCCACAACTCGATCATCTTCATGCTCGAATGCCAGGTCGCCCACATCATGGCCTGCCTGCCCCGGCTGGCCGAGCAGGGCCCGATCGAGGTGCGCCCCGAGGTGATGGCGGCCTGGACCCGGCAGCTCGACGCCGCCATGGACCGCATGGTGTGGGGCGGCGGCTGCCAGAGCTGGTACAAAACGGCCCAAGGCCGCGTCACCAACAACTGGCCGGGCTCGACGCCGCTCTACCGCCGGCTCACCGGCAAGGCGCCGGGCGGCGCCTACCGGCCGGTCCCGGCACGGTAACGTCCGAGCATGACGCTTCACCCCTTGCACCAGCGCGCCGTCGTCGCCGACACGCACAACGACCTGCTGATGGCCGTCTCCGCCCGCCCGCCGCACGTGTGGTCGTCGTTCTTCCGCGAGCGCTGGCTGCCGCAGCTCGCGGCGGGCGGCGTCGACCTGCAGGTCCTGCCGGTCTTCATCGACGACCAGTACCGCCCCGAGGGCGCCTTGCGGCAGACCCTGCGGATGATCGAGTGCGCCCACGTGATCGCCGAGGGCAACGCCGACCGGGTCGCGCTCTGCCGCGACGCCCGCGAGATCGACGCGGCGCTGGAGTCGGGCAGGATCGCGCTGGTGCTGGCGCTGGAGAGCATGCCGGGCCTGGACGCCAGCGTCGAGCTGATCCCGACGATGCACCGGCTGGGCGTACGGGTGGCGTCCATCGCGCACTTCGGCCGCACTCCGCTGGCCGACGGCAGCGCCGAGGACGCCACCGGCAGCGGCCTGACCTCGCACGGCGTCGCCGTCCTCGCGGAGATGGAGCGGCTCGGCATCATCTTCGACGTCTCCCACCTCGGCGCCTCGGGCGTCGCGCACGTCCTGGAGCTGGCCACCAGGCCGGTCATGGCCACCCACTCCGCGGCCCGCGCGCTGCGCGACCACCACCGCAACCTCACCGACGAGCAGCTGCGCGGGGTGGCCGCGACCGGGGGCGTGATCTGCGTCAACTTCTTCGCCCCCTTCCTGGCCGAGGAGCCGGCCGGCTACACGCTCGACCGCCTGCTCGACCACATCGAGCACATCGCCGGGGTGGCCGGCGTCGACCACGTCGGCCTCGGCCCCGACTTCGTCAAGGAGGTCTACGACGACCTGCTGCCGCCGTTCTGCGAGGGCGAGAACGACCGCGGCGTGGACCCGAAGGCGACGGTCCCCGGGCTGGCAGGGCCGGAGGGCCTGCCGCTGGTCACCGAGGGGCTGCTCGCCCGCGGCCTGCCGGAGAAGGACGTCGAGAAGATCATCGGCGGCAACGTGCACCGGCTCTTCGGCGAACTGCTGAGCTGAGAACATGACACCCGCGAGCGAGCAGGCGGCGGCCAGGGCCGGCGTCGTGATCAGGGAGCTGTCGGAGATCGACGAGTTCCAGCAGGTCAACCGGCTGTTCGACGACATCTGGCATCCGGAACCGCGCAACGTGCCCGTCCCGCTGGAGCTGATGATCGGCTTCGCGCACGGCGGCGGCTACGTGGCGGGGGCCTATGACGGCGGCACGCTGGTCGGCGCGTCCGTCGGGTTCCTGGCGGCGGACCGTACGCTGCACTCGCACGTCACGGGCGCGGCGGCGGGCCGCGGCGTCGGCTACGCGCTGAAGCTCCACCAGCGCGACTGGTGCAGGAAGCGCGGGCTGCGGCGGATCACCTGGACCTTCGACCCGCTGGTCCGCCGCAACGCCCGCTTCAACCTGGTCAAGCTGGGCGCCCGCCCGGAGGAGTACCTGGAGGACTTCTACGGGACGATGGCGGACGCGATCAACGAGGGCGACGCCTCCGACCGGCTGCTCGCGGTGTGGCCGGTGGACCAGGACCGCCGGGCGGCGGCGGCGGACGGACCCGCCGTGGACGAGCCGCCGCGCGCGCTCCTGGCCTGCGAGGACGGCCGTCCGGTCTTCCACCTCGCGGGCGGCGAGGTCGTGCTGGTCGGCACCCCGCCCGACGTCGAGGAGCTGCGCCGCACCGACCCCGGCACGGCCGCGGAGTGGCGCGCGGCGGTGCGCACGGCGCTCGGCGGGCTCATGGGCGCGGGCGGCGAGGTCATCGGGTTCACCGATCGGGGCGAGTACGAAGTGTGGGTTCACTGACCACTTCACCCCCGTTGGCGGTCTTTGTAAGGTGATCGGTGAGGCACGCCGAGCAAGGAGATCCGCATGGCGGAGTTCACCCCCACCGTTCCTGCGCGAGTCCTACCCCCCGTCACCGTCCGCGACCTGCCCGAACCACCCCGATCCACCTGGCGCGTCATCGGCCCCGGCCTGGTGGGCGCGGGCGTCGGCCTGGCGTCGGGCGAGTTCATCCTCTGGCCGTACATCGCCTCCCAAGTCGGATTGATCTTCGTCTGGGGCGCGGCGATCGGCATCATCACGCAGTGGTTCCTCAACATGGAGATCGAGCGCTACACGCTGGCCACCGGCGAGACCGCGCTCACCGGCTTCAGCCGCATGTGGCGGCACTGGGGCCTGGTCTTCGTCCTCATGACGCTCTGCTCCAACCTGTGGCCGGGCTGGGTGACCAGCTCGGCGACCATGGTCACGTACCTCACCGGGACGGGCGCGGGCAGCGTCCGGTGGATCGCGATCGGCATGCTGCTGGTGATCGCGCTCGGCCTGACCCTGGCACCGGTGATCTACACGCTGCTCGAACGGGTGATCTTCCTCAAGATCGCCCTGGTCGTGACGCTGATCGTGGTCGCGGTGCTGTTCGCCATCACCGCCGAGAGCTGGGTCGAGCTGGGCAAGGGCATGACCGTGAACGCCGGGTTCCCGGTGCCCGAGCTGGAGTTCGCGGTGCTCATGGGCGCCATCGCGTACGCGGGCGCCGGCGGCGGCCAGAACCTGTGCCAGAGCAACTGGATCCGCGACAAGGGCTTCGGCATGGGCCTGTACGTCCCCCGCCTGGTCAGCCCGGTCACCGGCCAGGAGGAGGCGGCGCCCACGACGGGCTACCAGTTCGCCCCGACCGAGGGCAACCTGGCCCGCTGGCGGCGGTGGTGGCGCTTCGCCAACGTCGAGCAGGCGTGGACGTTCGCCCTGGTGTCGTTCGTGACGATCGCCCTGATGTCGATGCTGGCGTACTCGACCGTCTTCGGCCGGGAGGGGCTGCAGAACAGCATCGGCTTCCTGGAGGTGGAGGGCCGGGCGCTGCAGGAGGCCGTCGGCGCGTGGTTCGGCGTGCTGTTCTGGGTGATCGGCGCGCTGGCGCTGTTCGCCTCGGCGATGGGCATCGTCGACTACACCTCGCGGCTCGCCTCCGACACGATCAAGACCGTCTACCTGCGTGACCGGCCGGTGTCGGTCAACCGGGTCTACTTCCTGACCGTGTGGGCGCTGGTGCTGGTCGGCGTCGCGATCCTGCTGCTGGGCTTCGACCAGCCGCTGATCCTGCTGGTGTTCTCGGCGAGCTTCGCGGCCGTGATGATGTTCGTGTACTCGATCCTGCTGATCGTGCTCAACCGGCGGGCCCTGCCCAGGGAGATCAGGGTGCGGTCGTACCGGCTGGGGGCGCTGGTCTGGTCGGTCGCGTTCTTCGGCACGCTGACCGTGCTGACCGTCGTGCAGCAGGCGCAGAAGCTGTTCTGAACAAGGAACGGTTCCTTCCGCGAGAGCGGGCAGACTGGGCGTCATGCTGGAAACCTCCGCCCGCCTGCTCAAGCTGCTCTCGCTCCTCCAGGCGCACCGCGAGTGGTCCGGCCCCGAGCTGGCCTCCCGGCTCGGGGTCTCGACCCGGACCATCCGCAACGACGTGGAGCGGCTGCGCGCGCTCGGCTACCCGGTGCACGCCACGCCGGGCGTCGCGGGCGGCTACCGGCTCGGCGCGGGCGCCGCGCTGCCGCCGCTGCTGCTCGACGACGAGGAGGCCGTGGCGGTGGCCGTCGGGCTCGGCCGGGCGGCGGGCGGCGGCGTGGAGGGCATCGAGGAGACGTCGGTGCGCGCGCTGGCCAAGCTGGAGCAGGTGCTGCCGGCGCGGCTGCGCCGCCGGGTGCAGGCGCTCAACTCCTACACCGTGCAGGCCGCGTACCGGATTCCCGGCGCGCCCGCCGTGCCGCCCGAGCTGCTGACCACGATCGCGAACGCGGCCCGCGACCACGAGCGCCTGCGTTTCGACTACACCGGTCACGACGGCGACGACACCGTGCGTGACGTCGAGCCGCACCGGCTGGTGCACCGGCGGGGCCGCTGGTACCTGGTGGCGTACGACGTCGAGCGGCGCGACTGGCGTACGTTCCGGGTGGACCGGATCCGGCCGCGCACCCCGGGCGGCCCCCGGTTCGTCCCGCGCGAGCTGCCGGCGGACGGCGACGTGGCGGCCTACGTGGAGCGCGGCATCAGCACGGCGATGGTGCGCCACCGGGCGACGCTGCTCGTGCACGCCCCGGCCGGGCGGCTCGGCTACCTCGCCAGGCTGGGCATGGAGGCGCGGCCGCGCGACGAGGCGAGCTGCCTGGTGGAGGTAGGCGGCGACGACCTCGAAGGGCTGGCGGTCTGGGTCGGGTTCATCCGCGAGGACTTCGAGGTGCTCGACCCGCCGGAGCTGGCCGAGGCCGTGGGGCGGCTGGCGGAGCGCTACCGCCGCGCGGCCGGCGGCCGGTCCGGGCCCGGCGAGCGGCCGGGCCCGGAGTAGTGCCTATGCCGTTCCGTCCAGGTACTCGGCACGCACCTTCGAGCGCGACAGCTTGCCCGTGGGCGTGCGCGGCAGCAGCTCGCGGTACTCGACGACCTTCGGGTGCTTGAACCTGGCGATGCGCGGCCCGCAGTGCTCCAGCAGCTCGGCGGTCAGCTCAGGACCCGCCTCGACGCCCTCGGCCGGCTGGACGAGCGCGACCACGTTGTGACCCCACTCATCGTCGGGCACGCCGATGACGGCCACGTCGGCCACGGCCGGGTGCTCCAGGAGCGCCGCCTCGATCTCGGCCGGGTAGATGTTCACCCCGCCGGAGACGATGAGGTCGGTGCGCCGGTCGCACAGGAACAGGAAGCCGTCCTCGTCGAGATAGCCGATGTCGCCCGGTGTGTACCACTCGCCGCGCATGCTGGCGGCGGTCTTCGCCGGGTCCTTGCGGTACTCGAAGCGGCCCATCGTGGACTTGACGTAGATCATGCCGGGCTCGCCGGGCGGCAGCTCCTCGCCGTCCTCGTCGAGGATCTTCGCCTCGAACGTGGGCGCGGGCCGGCCGACCGTGCCGGGCCGCGCCAGCCAGTCGTGCGGCTTGACGGCGAAGGCGATCGTGGACTCGGTGGAGCCGTAGTACTCGTAGAGCACCGGCCCCCACCAGTCCATGATCTGCTGCTTGACCGCGACCGGGCAGGCCGCCGCGGTGTGGATGACCTGGCGCAGGCTGGAGACGTCGTACTTGGCGCGTACGTCCTCCGGAAGCTGGAGCATCCGGTGGAACATCGTCGGCACCATCATCGCGTTGGTCACCCGGTATCGCTGGACCAGCTCCAGGATGTTCTCCGGGTCGAACCGCGGGGTGATCACCACGGTGTGCCCGAAGTGCAGCGCGAACTGGGTGTGCGCGCACGGCGCGGAGTGGTACATCGGCGAGGTCACGAGGTGGGTCTCGTCGCCCGGTTTGAGGTCCACGACCTCGCCGAAGAACCACGCGTACAGCGGCACGATCGCCTCCGGCTCGGCGCCCGGCAGCGACCGCTGGACGCCCTTCGGGAAGCCGGTGGTGCCGGAGGTGTACCACATGACCGCGCCGCTGGTCCGGTCGGCGGGCGCGTCGCCCGGCTGCCCCTCGGCGAGCCCGGCCGTGCCGACCTCGGCGCCGGGCACCTGGTGGTCGGGGCCGGTGACGACGACCTTGGCGTCGCAGTCGCGCAGGATGTACGCCACCTCGGCCTCGGTCAGGTGCCAGTTGATCGGCACGTAGTAGAGGCCGAGCTGGCCGGTGGCCATGAGCATGACGACCGCGTCGATGCCGTTGGGCAGCACGCCCGCCACCACGTCGCCGACGCCGAGCCCGCGGGCGCGCAGGCCGTGCGAGACCTGGTTGACGCGGGTGAGCAGCTCGCCGTAGGTGGTGCGGGTGCCGTCGGTGTCGATGACGGCCAGGCGGTCGGGGTGTGCGGCGGCGATGGCGTAGAAACCGGGAGTCTTGTCGAAGTCCATCACAGCTCCAGGAGCTCCGCGAGTCGGGCACGGTGGATCCGGGGCGGGCCGAGCAGAACCTCGTCGGTCTTGGCCCGCTTGTAGAACAGGTGAGCGTCGTGCTCCCAGGTGTATCCGATCCCGCCGTGCAGCAACAGGTGGTCGCGGGCGACCTCGAAGCAGGCGCGGCCGATGTACGCCTGGGCGAGCGCGGCAGCCTCCGGCAGCTCGTCGGGGGCCTCGTCGGCGGCCCAGGCGGCGTACCTGACGATGGACTCGGCCTGTTCGAGCTTGTTGTGCATGTCGGCGAGCTTGTGCTTGACCCCCTGGTAGGAGCCGATGTAACGGCCGAAGGCGACGCGGATCTTGGCGTAGGCGACGATGGCGTCGAGCGCGGCCCGCATGACGCCGAGCTGCTCGGCGGCGAGCGCGACGCACACCCGGTCCATGACGCCGTCGTCCCCGCGGGGGCCGAGCACCCGGCAGGGCGCGCCGTCGAGGACGATCTCGGCCTGGCCGCGCGTGAGGTCGAGGGCGTCGAGGGCGGTCCTGGTGACGCCGGGGGCGGTCAGCTCGACGGCGACCATGACCGCGCCGCCGTCGGCCGCGGTCGCGGGCGTGACCAGCACGTCCGCCTCCATGCCGCTCAGCACCTGCGCGAGCCGCCCGCTGACGGACGTGCCGTCGCAGGTGGGCGCGTCGCCGGCGGGCAGGCCCAGGGTGGCGGCGAGGCGGCCGTCGGCGATGCCGGACAGCAGCTCCTTGTCGGGCGTCGCGGTCAGGGCGATCGCGGCGAACGCGGTGGCGAGGAACGGTCCCGGCAGCAGCGCGGCGCCGGTCTCCTCCAGCGCGACCGACAGCTCGGTGAGTCCGGCGCCGGCGCCGCCGTACTCCTCGGGGATGATCAGGCCGGACAGGCCCAGCTCGCCGTTCAGCCGGGCGTAGACCTGCGGGTCGTAGCCCTCGCGGGCCTTGCGCAGCGGCGAGGCCGACCCCAGGAAGGACCTGACGGACTCCTGGAGCTGCCGCTGCTCTTCGCCGAGTACGAGCTTCACGCCTGCGTCCCCACCTTCAGGTCCTTGAACGGCACGTTCTTGTCCACCCGCGGCTCCGGTGGCAGCCCGAGCACGCGGTCGCCCACGATGTTGCGCATGATCTCGTTGGTGCCGCCGCCGAGCGCCAGGCCGGGCGCGATGGACAGGGCCTGGGCGAGCGGATGGTCGGCCAGCGCCGTCTCCGGCCCGACGAGCTGGGTGGCGAGGTCCGCCTGGAACATCGTGAGCTCGGCCAGCAGCAGCTTGGCGCCGCTCCCCCGCGCGCCGGGGAAGATGCCGGCCTTGGTCTCCTGGGACAGGCGCTGGTTGAACAGGGCCAGCGCGCGGCTGCGGATGTGCAGCTCGACGAGCTGGTCGCGGACCAGTGGATCGCTCGTGTCGAGGACCTTGCGCAGCGCCTCCACGGAGGCCGGGTGGTCCTTCGAGCCGCCCATGCCGACGCCCGCGGAGATCGACAGCCGCTCGTGCAGCAGCGTCGTGACGGCCACGCTCCAGCCGTCGTTGACCTCGCCGACGCGGTGCTCGTCGGGGATGATCACGTTGTCGAAGTAGATCTCGTTGAAGTTGGACCGGCCGGACATGTCCTTGAGCGGGCGTACGGTCACGCCCGGGTGGTGCATGTCCACCACGAACATGGTGAGGCCCTTGTGCTTGGGCACCTCCACGTCGGTGCGGGCCAGCAGCAGCCCCCAGTCGGCGTGGTGGGCCACCGAGGTCCACACCTTCTGGCCGTTGACCACCCAGTGGTCGCCGTCGCGCTCGGCCTTGGTCTGCAGGCTGGCGACGTCGCTGCCCGCGCCCGGCTCGGAGAAGAGCTGGCACCAGATCTCCTCGCCGCGCAGGAGCGGGCGGACGAACCGTTCGCGCTGGGCGTCGGTGCCCCGGTCGACGAGGGTCGGGCCGGTCATCCCGAGGCCGATCGAGAAGACGTAGGTGGGCAGGGTGTAGTCGCGGGCCTCGGCGGCGAAGGCGCGCTCCTCCGCCTGCGTCAGCCCCTGGCCGCCCCATTGCGCGGGCCAGGTGATGCCGGAGTAGCCGGCGTCGTAGAGCTTGGCCATGAACTCCTTGGCCCTGGAGATGGCGTCCGTCCCGGGCGGATCGCCGTGCGGAGCGTTCTCCTCCAGCCAGGCCCTGGCTGCACGCCGGTAGTCAGCAAGGTTCACTTCGACTCCTCGGTATCAGTGCTCACTTACTCTAATCAGGCGAACGCGGGACGCATAGAGCATTGCTCTGCCGACGCGGCGCGCCTGGAGGTGGCCTGGGGGTGAAGGCCCAGGCGAGCGGGTAAGGGATGGTTTCCGGCCCTGATCGACTACGGGCGAGGACCGGCCGATACCATGATCATGAAGATAGTCAGCATTGAAAAGAGTTACCCGTTGTGACATCTGGTTTCAGCCGATTACGGCGTGAGGATCTCCTGAAGACCGCCTGCGAGGTGATCGCGGACCAGGGCTTCGGCCACACCAGGACCGTCGACATCGCCCGCGCGGCAGGGGTCAGCCAGGCCCTGCTCTTCTACCACTTCGAGAGCAAGGAACGGCTGTTCGCCCAGGCTTTCATGTACGCCGCCCGGCAGCACCTGACCACGCTGGAGGACATCGAGCAGTCCAAGGCCGGGCCGCTCGACCGGCTGCGCCGGCTGCTGCGCGTGTGCGCCCCCAACATGCAGCCGGAGGGCTGGCGCCTGTGGATCGACGCGTGGGCGGAGGCGATGCGCAACGCGGAGCTGGAGCAGATCTCCCGCCGCATCGACACGCACGGCCGTCTGCTGCTGCGCTCGATCATCGAGGACGGCGCCGCGGCCGGCGAGTTCACCTGTCCCGACCCCGACGGGGCGTCCTGGCGGATCTTCGGGCTCATCGACGGGCTGGCCATCCAGATCAACGTGCATCCCAAGGTGCTCTCGCGGCGGCGGATCAACACGCTGATCCGTACGACGGCGGCGAACGAACTCGGCTTATCCCTCGAAAAGCTGTGAAACACCCCTCTTCCCGAGTTATTGGACAGTTCGTACAATTACTTGGCGAGGAGAGGAGTGCATGCGATGACACGCGCACCGAGCTCTATCACCGCCAGGGAAGCCGACGAGCAGGTGGCCGGCCGCGCCGCCTACCGGGCGGTCATCGACCGCCTGTCGAAGGCGTCGGTGGACAAGCACTGGGAGCCCTACCGCGACATCCCCTGGGACGACCCCGAGTACCGGGTGGACCCCGCCGACCCCCGGTGGGAGCTGCCCGAGGTGGACAAGCTGGGCGGGCACCCCTGGTATCGCGCCAGGACCCCGGAGACGCGCGCCGCGATCGGGCTGTGGCGGGTGGCCACCGCCATGAAGATCGGCCTGCAGTTCGAGAACCTGCTCAAGCGCGGGCTGCTCAACTACGCCTACCGGCTGCCGAACGGGTCGCCGGAGTTCCGGTACGTCTACCACGAGACCATTGAAGAGGGACATCACGGGATGATGTTCCAGGAGTTCGTGAACCGTACCGGGATGCCGATCCGGGGCATGCCGCGGCCGCTGTCGTTAGTCGCGCAGGTCGCGCCGTTGATCCCGCTGATCTCGACCGAGCTGTTCTTCGTGTTCGTGCTCGGCGGGGAGGATCCCATCGACCACGTGCAGCGCAAGGTGCTCAAGGACGACCGGCCGCACCACCCGCTGGAGGAGACGATCATGCGCATCCACATCGCGGAGGAGGCCAGGCACATCTCCTTCGCCCGGCACTACCTGCGCAACCGGGTGCCGCGCATGCCCGCGTACCGGCGGTTCATGCTGGGCGTCGCCGCGCCGCTGATCCTCGGCGTGATGGCCCGCATCATGCTCGCGCCGCCCGGCGCGATGATCCGGCACTTCCGCATCCCCCCGAACGTCGTCGCCGAGGTCTACCTGCGCAACCCCGAGGCGCGGCGCGAGATCCGCGACTCGGTGGGCAAGACCCGTGAGCTCTGCGCCGAGCTGGGGCTGGTCAACCGGTTCACCCGGCGGCTCTGGCGGGCCATGGGCATCTGGGCGGAGCCGGGGACGGCGGGCCGGTGAGGACCGCGATCGTCACCGGAGGGGCGTCCGGGATCGGGCGGGCGCTGGCGCGGGCGCTCGCCGCGCGCGGCGTCGCCGTCACGGTCGCCGACCTGAACGAGCCCGCCGACCTCGCCGCCTGGGGCAAGGGCGAGCTGGAGTACGCGCGCGTGGACGTCACCGACGCCGAGGCCGTGGCCGCGCTCGTCGAGCGGGTGGCCGGCGAGCGCGGGCGGCTGGACTTCATGGTCAACAACGCCGGCATCGCGGTCGGCGGCACCGCGCTGGAGATGACGCGGGCGCACTGGGACCGGACCATCGACGTCAACCTGCGCGGCGTCGTGCACGGGGTGCTGGCGGCCTACCCGATCATGGTGCGGCAGGGGCACGGGAACATCGTCAACACCGCGTCGATGGCGGGGCTGGTGCCCGCGCCGCTGATGCTCCCGTACACCGCCACCAAGCACGCCGTCGTCGGGCTGTCGCTGGCGCTGCGGGCCGAGGCGGCCGAGCACGGCGTACGCGTGTGCGTGGTCTGCCCAGGTTTCGTGGACACGCCGCTGCTCGACAACGCCAACCCCGGGCTGCCCGCCACCAGGATCGGCGCGGCCGCGCGGCAGGCGATCGGCCCCGGACGGCTCTACTCCGCCGACGCGCTCGCCGCGGACGTCCTGCGCGGCATGGCCCGCGGCAAGGCCGTCATCGCGGCGCCCGCGTCGGCGCGGATCGCCTGGCGGCTGGCGCGGCTGTGGCCCGGCGGCGCGGTGCGGGTCGCCGGGCTGGCGTCCCGACGGGTCAACCGCGGGGAGGACGGCGCGCCACGACCACCTCGGTCTGCCTGACGTGCTCCCACTCGCCTGAGGGGTTGTCGGCGAGCAGCTCCCTCCTCGCGTCCTCGACGAACGCCTCCAGCCGCTCGCCGAGGTGCGCAGGCGTGCTGTAGGAATAGGAGAACTGCAGGCCGAGCACGGTGTCGAGGCCGGTCGTCACGGGCCGCTCCCAGCAGTCCGTGGTGAGGTCGGAGAAGGGCGAGGCGGCCAGGACGTCGTGATGGTGCAGGCCGGTCGCCTGGTAGGTCGCGGGCGCCGTCTGCTTCCCGACGCCGAAGCGGGCGCGCACCCGCCGCATCGCCGGCTCCCACGGCTCCTCCGGCGGCTGCCTGGACGGCCCCAACAGCACGACCACGCCGTCCGGCGGGAGCAGCCGGTCGAGCTCGGCCAGCACCGCGCGGCGATCCATCCAGTGGAACGAACGGCCCATCACCACGTGGCCGAACGGCGGCAGCGCGGCCAGCCCGGTGGAGTCGCCGGACAGCCAGCGGACGTTCGGCAGGTGCGCGCCCCGGCGGCGGCCCTCCGCCAGCATCTCGGGGTCCGGGTCCACGGCCAGGACCTCGCGTACGTACGGGGCCAGCGGGATCGCCACCGTGCCGGGGCCGCAGCCGAGGTCGAGCACCGTCGCGTCCCTGCCCAGGACGGCGGCCACGTGGGCGATGGCCTCCTCGCCGTGATCCAGCCGGTGTCTGGCGTAGTACGGCGCCGCGCCGCTGAACGGGCTTCCCATGGATGGGACCATATACGGGTTCTTGACGTGTTCGATGGAAGGCTTTCGGCTTTGAGGCGGCTACTCACGGTCCTGCTGCTCGCCTGCGTCGCGGCGGTGGTCGTACCTCCGTACGCGGCTCAGGCGCACAACGTGCTGGTCGGCAGCGACCCCCGGGACGGGGCGACGCTGACGACCGCGCCCGGGCGGGTGACGCTGGTCTTCGACCAGGCGGTGCGGCAGGGGTACGCGCAGATCGGGGTCACCGGGGCGGACGGCTCCTCCTGGGCCGACGGGGACGCGGTGGTGGCCGCGGAACGGGTGTCGGTGAAGCTCAAGGCGCTGCCGGGGGGCGGGGCGTATGTGGTGGGCTATCGCATCCTGTCGGCCGACGGGCACCCGGTAACCGGCAAGCTCACCTTCACTGTGGCCTCGGCCGGCCCCGCCTCCCCGGCACCCGCGGAGGCCACCCCGGACGCCGCGGGCACCCCGAATGCCGCAGGGGCCCCGGACGGCATGGCCACCCCGGACACTGCGACCACGCCGGACGCTGCGGCCCCGGATGCTGCGGCGGCCCCGGACGCTGTGGCGACCTCGGAGGCTGTGGCGGCCTCGGAGGCTGTGGCGGCCTCGGACGCCGCAGGGGCCTCGGGGGCGGCGGCTGAGGCGGCGGCGAACGGCGGGGCCGGGATGGCGGTCGCCTGGATCGTCGGGGCGCTGGTGCTGCTCGCCGCCGGCACCGTCGTCGCCCTCCGCCGCACCCCACCCCCGGCCCCCGCCGCACCAGGCACCCCGCCCTCGGCCCCAGCGGCACCAGGCACCCTGCCCTCGGCCCCAGCGGCACCCGCTGCTCCGGACCCGGCGGCACCCGCTGCCTCAGCTCCGACGGGGCCCGCCGCCCCCTCCACGACCGACTCCGGTGAGGGGGTGCGGTCGTGAGTGTCGCGGCTCCCGCCCTTGCCCGTCCCCGGACCGGCGGGAAGCTGCTGGCCGGGGCGTTCGGTGTGTGCGCCGTGGTCGCGGCCGTGGCGGCGAGCACGTTCACCGCGCAGGAGGCCGTCCCCGGCATCCCGATGCCCGGCCCGGTCGTCGAGGTGGGCCTGCCCGTCGTACGGGTCCTGCTCGACCTCGCCGCCGTCGCCGTGGTCGGCCTGAGCCTGCTGCCGAAGCTGCTCGGCTTCGACGCCCCCGACCGCACAGAGCCGATCCTGCTGCGGGTGCGTCCGCTGGCCGTGGTCGCGGCCTGGGCGTGGGCGATCTGCGCCCTGCTGACGATCGTGTTCCAGACGGCGGAGCTGAACCCGGGCGTCGTGCCGACGTTCGGGATGATCGCCGACTATGTCGGGAATGTCGGGACGGGCCAGGGCCTGCTGTTCAGCGCCGCGTGCGCGCTCGCCGCCGCCGGGATCGGCCTGATGGCGGTGCGGTTCGGCGAGAAGGTGCCCGCCGAGCTGCGGGTGATCGTGGCGCTGTTCGGCCTGCTGCCCATCCCGGTGACCGGCCACGCCGTCGACTCGGTCTGGCACGACCCGATCATGGTCTCGATGGAGATCCACGTGATGGGCTCGGCCGCCTGGACCGGCGGCCTGATCGCGACCGTCGCCTTCGTGGGCCCGCACCGCGACCTGCTGGCGGTGACGCTGCCCAAATTCTCCCGGCTGGCGACGTTGTGCCTGCTGCTCGTCGGCCTGTCGGGCCTGGTGACCGGGCTCGGCACGATGGCGCTGACGCCGGGCGTGACGCTGCCGGACGCGATCGTGACCAGCCACTACGGCCTGCTGGTCGTGGCCAAGACCGCGCTGGTGGCCGCGCTGGTGCCGCTGGCCGCGCACATCCGCTTCCGCCTGCTGCCCGCCATCAGGACCGGCCGGGCCACCGCCCTGGTGGGCTGGGCGGTGGCCGAGGTGTCGGTGATGGGCCTGGCGTACGGGGTGGCGGTCGCGCTCACCCGCGCCTCCATCGCCTGACCCGCCAGAATCGGGTGCCGGGATCGGGGCTCAGGCGATGACGACCGCCGGGGCCTCGATCGGCGCGGGGGCGGGGACGCGCCTGCGGGCGATCCACTCGGCGGCCAGCCAGGCGGCCAGCAGCCCGAGCCCGGCCCAGACGGCCGAGGGCGTGGCGAGGGGCGGCGCGCCGGCCAGCCCCTCCTGGCCCTTCACGGCGCCGTACACCGCGCCCATGATCGTGCTCTGGACGACGAGCGCCCCGTACGCGACGGCGGTCGCCCCCACGGCCCCCACGACGGCCCGTACCGCGGGCATCCGCAGCAGGAACGCCACGTCCACCGCGAGCCCGGCCACGACCAGGAAGAACGGCACCGCCGACGGCGGGAAGCCGGTGAAGGTCAGCAGCGGCCAGATCAGCGTGCGGAAGGCGACGTACGCCCCGGCGACGAGGGTGGCGGCGCCGAAGCGGCCGATCAGCAGCCGGGCCACCACCAGCACCGACAGCCCGGCGACCACGGCGTAGACCGGGTAGAGGAAGTCGGGCACGGGAAGTGCGAAGCCGAGCATCATCGTACGGTCCACCGGCCGCCCCATCTGGTCGGCGGCGAACTGCAGCAGGATCGGCTCGGCGTAGACGGCGTTGTTGTCCCAGGCGCCGACCGACAGGATGCCGTACTCCTGGTGCTGCTCGGGGAAGTGCACGTTCTCCAGGAAGAAGGCGAGGAACGCGGCCAGCACGAGCGTGCGCTCCCTGCCGGGCGGCGCGCCCATGAACCAGCCGCGGATCACGCCCGCGATCATGAAGAACGTTCCAACGTAGAGCATGATGTGCGACGGGCTCCACGAGGTGATGTCGAGCCCGTTGACGCGGTGGTTGATCAGGTCGAGCGGGACCGCGACGAGGAAGATCCCGGTGCCCCACTGGATCAGCCTGAGCGCGAGCTTGTCGACGCCGTAGCCGGTGTAGCCGTGGATGATCGTCAGCGCCACCACGATCGCGGTGCCCGCCGAGTTGAGCAGGTGGGGCGGGGCGAGGTCGTCGCGCAGCCACTTGAAGTGCCACGAGACGTCCCAGGCCGAGCCGAGCAGCTTGAGCGTGAGCGCCACCAGCCATCCGAAGTAGAGCACCCTGAACAGGTCGTTCGGCGTCTCGCGCCCCGCCTGGCCTCTGGTCCAGTACGGCAAGGCCCACTCAGCGGCCTTCTTGATCGATGCTGGAGACTTCACGGGAGTGAATCTTACGGTCCTCGGCGACCTCGGGGCTCGGTCCCGTGGACGTCAGGGACATCCACCCCTCCTACTGCGACAATCCGCCATATGCCATACGAAATTCGGGCGGCTCGGCCGGAGGACGCCGGCGTCATCGAGGAGGTCCGCCTGGCGACCTGGCGCGTCGCCTACCGGGGCGTCATGCCCGCGGACTACCTCGCCGGGCTGGAGGTGCGGCCCGAGATCGTCCGCGACCGCGCCGACGCCCTGGCGAGCGGGCGCGTGACGGGCCGGGTGGCGGTGCGCGACGACGTACGCGGGTTCGCCCTGTACGGCCCCTCGCGGGACGAGGACGTGCCCGGTATGGAGGTGTACGCCATCTATGTGCTGCCCGAGGAGTTCTCGACGGGCATGGGGCGGGCTCTGATGGCCGCCGCCGTCGAGGATCTGGCGTCGTCCGGGCACCGGGAGGCCGGGCTGTGGGTGCTGGCGGCGAACGCGCGGGCACGCCGGTTCTACGAGCGGTTCGGGTTCAGCCCGTCCGGCCGGTCGAAGATGCTGCCCGATCCGCCGCTGGAGGAGGTCCACTACCGGATGGGCCTTGCAGGGGGCGCGGGGTCAGGCGTACCGGCAGGCTCTTGAGCCCGTTCTGGAAGTTGGAGGTGAGGCGCCGGGGCTCGGCGGCGAGCTCGATGTCCCAGCACAGCAGCTCCCTGAGCGTCGCGCGGAACTGCGCGCGGGCCAGGTGCGCGCCGAGGCAGACGTGCGGGCCGAAGCCGAAGCTGACGTGGTCGTTGGGGGCGCGGGCGAGGTCGAGGCGGTCGGGGTCGGGGAAGACGGACGGGTCGCGGTTGGCCGAGGTGTGGTAGACGACCACCTTCTCGCCCGTGCGTACGTGCTGCCCGCCGAGGGTCAGGTCACGGGTCGCCGTACGGCGGAAGTGGATCACCGGCGGCCAGAACCGCAGCAGTTCCTCGACCGCGGGCTCCAGGAGGGACGGGTCGGCGCGCAGGCGGGCCAGCTCGGCCGGGTGCTCCAGGAGCGTGAGCAGGCCGCCGGGGATGCCGTTGCGCAGGGTCTCGTTGCCCGCGACGGCGAACAGGAAGAACATGTTCTCGAACTCGCTCTCCGTCAGCCCGCCGCGCCGCATCGCGGACATGACGGACCCGTCGTCCTCGGACGCCCCGGCGAGCGCGTGCGCGTATCCGAACATGTCCGCCAGCGCCGCCCGCGACCTCGGGTTCACGCCCGGCCGCGGCTCCGGCCTCGACGCGACCGCCCGGCGGCCCATCGGCGTGAGCGAGGCGACGTCGGCCGTGGACAGGCCCGCGTGGTCGGCGTCCTGGTAGCCGATGACCCGCGAGGCCCAGTCGTACAGCAGCCGCCGGTCCCGTGCGGGAACCCCCATCACGTGGGCCAGCGTCCAGACGGGCAGGTCGGCGGCCACCTCCACGAAGTCGCACGTGCCCTGCGCGAACAGCGCCGCCGCGCGTCCGGCGATCGCCCGCTCCAGCGCGCGGACCGCACGCGGGGTGAAGGCCGCCGCCACGATCCGGCGCAGCCTGGAGTGGTCCGGCGGGTCCATGTTCAGCATCATGTCCTGGACGAACGCCAGGTCGGACGGGGTGTCGGGGTCACGGATCTGGGTGGCGCCGAGGTGCGAGGAGAAGTCCTCCGGGGTGCGGAGCACGTGCTTGACGTCGGCGTGCCGGAAGACGGCCCAGAAGCCGGGGCCCTCGCGCCAGGGGCCGACGGCGGGCTCGGGGATCCAGCGGACCGGGGTTTCTTCGCGAAGGCGGGCGAAGAGGTCGTACGGGACGGAGTTCTCGTACGTGGACGGCAAGAAGATCCGAACCGCCTCCGCGTCCGTCGCCGCCGCCGCCATGTCCGATCGATGCGCCGTCATCCCCGCCCCTTCCTGCCGGCCCTCTCGCTCCGCATACGAGCCTTCCCCCGCCCCCGCACGCAGTTATCCACAGGCAGGCACTTCTCGCCTTCGCGATGCCGGGCGAGCGTGCATGATGACCGCGTGACCTCAGCAGACCTGACACCGCAGACTCCGGCCCCGGCCGCCGGCACCAGTCCGGAAGCCCTGGACGCCATCCTCCGTGACAACTTCGCCCCGTGGATCCAGCGGCTCGGCCTGCGCGTCGAGGAGGCGGGCGAGCGCCGCACCGTCCTCCGCCTGCCCTGGTCCGACGAGCTGGCGCGCGAGGGCGGCGGCCTGTCCGGGCAGGCGATGATGGCCGCCGCCGACACCGCCACGGCCCTGGCCGTCTGCGCCGCGCGCGGCGGGTTCGTGCCGATGACGACCGTGCAGCAGTCCACGACGTTCCAGCGTCCGGTGTCGGGCCGTGACGTCCTGGTCGACGTACGCATCACCAAGCTGGGCCGCACCCTCGCCTTCGCCGAGATCACCCTCACCGCCGAGGGCGCCGCCGAGCCGGCCGCCCAGGCCACCACCGTCTACGCCCTCCTGGGCTGACCTTTCAGTGATCTTCCTGTTCCCGCAGGTCAACGGCACCGAGCGCGACCGTGACGGGCCGCCGGGACGTCCGTCTCAGAAATCTCTCAGGTGCGGAAAGTAGGCTCTCGGCATGAAACGTGTGGCCGCGCTGGTGGCAGCACTCGCCCTGATCGGGGTGACGACCTGGCTGGTGTGGCCGTCGGCTCCGCAGGCGCGGGGCCAGGACCAGGCGATAAGTGTCGTCGACGGACCCGACGACGACCAACGGGTGCAGCTGGACGCCACCTTCTTCCCTCCCTCCGGCGGCGGCAAGGCGCCGGTCGTGCTGCTCGCGCACGGGTTCGGCGGCAGCAAGCAGAGCATGAGGCAGCAGGCGGCACAGCTCGCCCAGGACGGCTACGCGGTTCTGACCTGGTCGGCGCGGGGCTTCGGACGTTCGACGGGCGAGATCGCGCTCAACTCCCCCGACTACGAGGTCAAGGACGTCAAGCAGCTCATCGACTGGGTGGCCAAGCGGCCCGAGGTCCAGCTCGACGCCGCGGGCGACCCGCGGGTGGGCATCGTGGGCGGCTCGTACGGCGGCGCCATCGCGCTGATGACGGCGGCCTTCGACCAGCGCGTCGACGCGATCGTCCCGCAGATCACCTGGGCCGACCTGGCCGACGCCCTGTTCCCGAACAACGCCGCCCGGGCGACGTCGGGCGGGCTCGGCGACCCTGAGACCGGCGTCTTCAAGCGCATGTGGTCGGGCATCTTCTTCGGCCGCGGGCTGTCCCTCGAAAGCTTCGCCCAGCAGAGCCAGACGCAGGGCCAGGGGCAGGGCTCCGCGCAGAACGGGCAGGGTCAGAACGCTCAGGGCCAGAGCAGCCAAGGACAAAACGGCCAGACGCGCGGTCAGGGCCTCGGCCAGACGGCCGCGCCGATGACGCCGGAGGAGGCGCGGTGCGGCCGGTTCCTGCCGGCCATCTGCGACATCTACCAGACCGTCGCCAAGGACGGCCGGGCCACCGACGAGGCGATCACGCTGCTGCGCGCCTCCAGCCCGATCACCGTGGCCCACCGCATCAAGGCCCCCACGCTGCTGCTGCAGGGCCAGCGCGACTCGCTGTTCCCGCTGAGCCACGCCGACGCCAACGCCAAGGCGATCGCCTCCGCAGGCACCCCGGTCAGCCTCGCCTGGTTCGACGGCGGGCACGACGGCGGCAACGGCGAGGCCGACTGGCTCTACGAGCAGACCTCGGCCTGGCTCGCCCGCTATCTCAAGGGCGAGGGCTCGGCGCAGGCGACGCCGCCGGTCAGCGGCTTCACGGTCACCCGTGACGGCGGCCGCGACCCCGGCACCCGCCAGCGCATCCGCCTGCACCCGGAGACGGCGTCGTACCCGGGTCTCGGCGGCACCGACACCACCAGCGTCCGGCTCACCGGCCCCGAGCAGAACGTCGTCAACCCGCCCGGCGGCGCGCCCGCGGCGATCTCGACCGTGCCCGGCGTCGGCTCGCTCCTGGGCGGCCAGAGCGGCGGGGTGTCGATCGACATGCCCGGTCAGAGCGCGGTGTTCGAGTCCGCGCCGCTGACCGCGCCGCTGCAGCTCACCGGCAGCTCCACCGCCGTGGTCAAGGTGACCGGCGAGGGCGAGGCGACGCTGTTCGCCAAGGTCTACGACGTGTCCGACGGCTCGCAGCTTCCGGTCCTGCCCGCCGGGCAGGTGGCGCCGTTCCGGGTGACGTTCCCGGACGGCGGCGGCAGTGTGGAGGTCACGGTCGCGTTGCCCGCCGCCGACCACAACTTCGCGGCCGGGCACCGGCTGCGCCTGGTGGTGGCCACGACCGACATGGGGTTCGCCACGCCGGCCGAGCCCGCCACGTACCAGGTGGCGCTCTCCTCCCCTGGGCTCGCCGTCCCGACGGTGCGCACCCTGTCGGCCCCGCCGGCCGGGATCGCCTGGTGGGTGTGGGCGATGCCGCTGACCGCGATCGTGATCGCCGCCATCATCCTCGCGACGGGCCGCACCTCCTCGGGGCGCACCTCCACGAGCCGCACCCGCATCAGCCGCATCTCCATCGGCGGCGCCTCCACGAACCGCACCACCGCTCCCGACCCCACCGCCGCCGCCCTCGCTGAGGCCGCCCCCGAGCCCATCGCCACCGCCGCCGTCACTCAGGCCACGCCGGACCCCACCGCGACCAACCCCACAGCCGCCACGCCCGACACCACCACCACCGCCTCGCCCGAGCCGGGCGCGAACGGCGACCCGGCGGTTCCGTTGGACATCAAGGGGCTCACGAAGGCGTACCGCAACGGGGAGCTGGCCGTCGACGGGCTGTCGTTCCGCGTCGAGCGGGGCCAGGTCCTCGGTCTGCTCGGCCCCAACGGCGCCGGCAAGACGACCACGATGCGGATGATGATGGGCCTCATCCGCCCCGACGACGGCGAGGTCCGCATCTTCGGCGAGCGGGTGACGCCGGGCGCGCCCGTGCTGTCCAGGCTCGGGTCGTTCGTCGAGGGTCCGGGTTTCCTGCCGCACCTGTCCGGCCGCGACAACATCCAGCTCTACTGGGCGGCGACCGGCCGTCCCCCCGCCGACGCGCACTTCGAGGAGGCGCTGGAGATCGCGGGCCTGGGCAAGGCGCTGGATCGGGCCGTACGCACCTACTCCCAGGGCATGCGGCAGCGGCTCGCCATCGCGCAGGCCATGCTCGGCCTGCCGGACCTGCTGGTCCTCGACGAGCCCACGAACGGTCTCGACCCGCCCCAGATCCGCGAGATGCGTGAGGTGCTCAAGCGCTACGCGCGCGACGGCCGTACCGTGATCGTCTCCAGTCACCTGCTCGCCGAGGTGGAGCAGACCTGCAGCCACGTCGTGGTCATGCAGCGGGGGCGGCTCGTGTCGGCGGGGCCGGTGTCGCGGCTGCTCACCTCGGCCACGCCCACGAACGGGCACGGGCCGCGCCTGGAAGACGTGTTCCTCGACCTCATCGGAGACAAGCCATGACCGCCGCGCCGGGCTACGCGCCCCGCCGCACGCTGCCGCTGCGCGTGGAGATCGTCCGGCAGTTCAAGCGGCGGCGGACGCTCGTCATGTTCGGGCTGCTGCTGGCCCTGCCGTGGATCCTGGTGATCGCCTTCCAGTTCGGGCCCCAGTCCAGCAACGGGGGGCAGTCGCTGCGCATCTCCGACCTGGCGACGCAGAGCGGGCTCAACTTCGCCGCCTTCGCCCTGTCGGTGTCGGCCAACTTCCTGCTGGTGGTGGCGGTCGCGATGTTCTGCGGCGACACCGTGTCCAGCGAGGCCAACTGGTCGTCGCTGCGCTATCTGCTGGCCGCGCCGATCCCCCGGGACCGGCTGCTGCGGCAGAAGCTGATCGTGGCGCTCGGCTACTCGGCGGCGGCGGTGATCTGCCTGCCGGTGATGGCGCTGGTGGCGGGCACGCTGGCGTTCGGCTGGAACGACATCCAGGTGCCGGTCACCGGCGAGATCATCCCGGCGGTGGACGTGCTGCCGCGCTTCGGCATCGTGATCGGCTACGCGCTGGTCAGCCAGCTCGTGGTGGCGGCGCTGGCGTTCCTCGTCTCGACCATGACCGACTCCCCGCTCGGGGCGGTCGGCGGGGCGGTGGGGCTGTGGATCGTCTCGACGATCCTGCAGGCGGTCGAGGCGCTGGGGTCGCTGCGCGAGTTCCTGCCCACCTACTGGAACAGCGCCTGGACGGACGCGCTCACGCCCGAGGTGGACTGGGGCGGCATGGTCAAGGGCGCGTCGGTGTCGATCACGTACGCGGCCATCCTGATCGCGATCGCCTTCCGCCGCTTCCGCCGCAAGGATGTGGTGAGCTGAACCACCGGGACTCGGCCGGCCGGGTGAGGACGCGTGCCTCCTGGGCCGCGTACGTGAGGGCGGGCCCCAGGAGGATCGTCTCCCCTGAGGGCCGCCCGTCCCGCGATGGATGCGCAGGTGTGCCCCGGCGGTGCCGGCCGAGCCCCCACTGATGAAGGGTCAGGGGAGGGTGCGTTCGAAGGTGATCAGGGTGGTGCCGGGGCCGTTGTAGGCGGGGTGCGGGCCGCGGACCGTGAAACCCATGCGCCGGTGGAACGCGATGGACGCCTCGTTCACCGGCGAGGTGGTCGCCCTCACCACCTGCCGTCCGTGGTCCCGGGCGATGCCGAAGAACGCCTCGTACAGCCTCCGGCCCAGACCGGTCCCCCGGGCCGCCGGGGAGACGCCGACGAAGTGGATGTACGCCTCGTCCTCAGCCGACGGCGAGGGGAAACCGACGAGGAAACCGGCGAGCTCGCCCGCGTCATCCGAGGCGATCAGGCTCGTACGGTGAAAGTGGTCGAGGAAGAGCCGCGGCAGGGAGGGGAGGATGGGCCGGCCCCACCACGTGTCGACGACGGCGGCGATGGCGTCGTAGTCGCCCGGTGTGGCGGGGCGCAGCCCAGGTGCGGTCACAGCAGTCCCCTCGCGGTCATGGCAGCGCGGGCCTCAGTCCCAGTGCGGGGCCTCAGTCCCAGTGCGGGGGCCTGTTGTCCAGGTAGAAGCTGTCCGCGTCCTCGTCGGGGAGGTCGTCGCCCCAGCCGAGGTCCAGGTCGTCCGAGGTCTGCTCGGGGTAGAAATCTTCCACGACCGACATGCTACCCAGACATACAAAGCAACACCGCGCGTGTCCCCAGGTCCAGGGACACGCGGCATTCGCGGGGGTACGATGCCAGGGTTGGTGTCGCCTATCCCCCGTGAGGCTGCGCATGGCCACCCCGACAGGCTGGCGACGAGAGGGCAATCTTCCGGCGGAGCTCACCAGTTTCGTCGGCCGCACGCGCCTGCTCGCCAACCTCAAACGGCACCTCGGTGAGTCCCGGCTGGTGACGGTCACGGGCATCGGAGGCGTCGGGAAGTCGCGGACGGTGCTGCGCCTGGCGCACCAGGTCCGCGCGCAGTACGCGGACGGCGTCTGGTTCGCCGATCTGGCCCGGCTGCAGGACGCGGGCATGGTCAAGCACACGATCTCCTCGGCGCTGCGCATCGCCGACCAGTCCTCGCGGGCGGAGTCGGAGTCGCTGTCGGAGTGGGTGGGCGAGCGCGACATGCTGCTCATCATCGACACCTGCGAGCACGTCGTGCAGGGCTGCGCGGAGCTGGTGCACGAGCTGCTGGAGGCCGCGCCCAACCTGAAGGTGCTGGCCACGAGCCGCCAGTCGCTGCACCTGCCGTACGAGCACGTGGTCCCGGTCCCGCCGCTGCAGGTGCCCGGCGACGACCCGGCGGAGAACCTGTTCACCAACGAGTCGGTGCAGTTGTTCGCCGCCCGCGCCGGGGCGAGCGTGCCCGACTTCCAGCTCGACGAGAACAACATCGGCACGGTGGCCGAGCTGTGCCGGCGGCTCGACGGCATCCCGCTGGCGATCGAGCTGGCCGCGGTGCGGCTGCGGGCGCTGTCGGTCGATCAGATCCTGGGGCTACTGGCCGACCGGTTCAGCCTGCTGGCCGGGGCGAGCCGGACGGCCCTGCCGCGTCACCAGACGCTGCGCGCGGCGATCGGCTGGAGCCACGAGCTGTGCGAGCCGGCCGAGCGGCTGCTGTGGGCGCGGCTGTCGGTGTTCGCGGGCGACTTCGAGCTGGACGCGGCCCGTTTCGTCTGCTCCGACGGCCGCCTGCCGTCCGAGGACATCACGGACCTCGTGACCGGCCTGGTGGAGAAGTCGGTCCTGCTCATCAGGAGCAACCACGCCGGCGTCCGCTACAAGCTGATCGACACCCTGGCCGAGTACGGCGACGAGTGGCTGGACAAGCTCGGCCAGCGCGAGCAGATGCGCCAGCGGCACCTGGAGTACTACCTGAGCCTGGCCCAGCGCAGCGAGGACGCCTGGTCGGGCCCGCGGCAGATCTACTGGTTCGTACGGATGCGCCAGGAGCACGACAACGTGCGGGTGGCGCTGGAGCACGCGCTGAAGACGCCGGGCAGGGAGATCCAGGCGCTCACGCTGCTGTCGTCGCTGTGGTTCATGTGGGTGTGCTGTGGTTTCGCCCGTGAGGGGCGGCTCTATCTGGAGCGGGCGCTGGAGGCCAATCCCGAGTTCAGCAAGGAGCGCTGCAAGGCGCTGTGGGTGCTGTCGTACGTCAAGAGCGCCCAGGGCGACAGCGTCGGAGCCCAGTCATCGGCCGAGAAGTGCAGCACCGAGGCGGTGCGGGTGGGCGACTCGCGGGCGGTGATCCTGGCCTCGAAGATGCAGGGCACGGCCGCGCTGCTCCAGGGCGACCTGCAGAAGGCGAGCGCGCTGCTGGGCGTGGCGATCGAGTTCAACACCGACAACAAGGAGCTCAACCCGGGCCTGCTGCCCGCCATCGTCGAGCTGTCGCTGGTGCTGTCCTCGCAGGGCGAGCTGTACGAGGCCGAGTCGCTGCTGCTGGACTGCCTGCAGGTGTGCCGCGAGCGCGGTGAGCTGTGGGTCAGTTCGCACGCGCAGTGGGCGCTGGCGGGCACCAGGCTGACGACGGGCCGGCCGGACGAGGCGCTGCAGAACGTCCGGGAGGCGCTGCGCATCAAGCGGCACTTCCACGACACGCTCGGCACGCTGCTGGCGCTGGAGACCGCGGCGCGCATCTTCGCCGCGCTGAACGACGCCGCGACGGCCACGCAGTTGCTGGGGGCGCTGCAGCAGAACTGGAAGACGGCCGGCCTGCCGCAGCTGGGCGCGCCCTGGATGACCGGCGACCACGACGCGTGCATCCGGGCGTGCAAACAGGAGCTGGGCGAGCTGACGTACAAGAACACCTTCGAGGAGGGCGCGCGGCGCGACCTGGACGAGGCGTCCGCGCTCGCCCTGGGCGAGCTGGACGCCACTGACGACAACCGGCCCTGACACATGGCCGGTCGGCTAGACGGCTCGTGGCCAGCGGGTGTCGTCGGGCCACGCGCCGATGTAGCGGGCGCTGCCGAGCGAGAACTCGATGTGCCCGCGGACCCAGTGTTCGAGGCCGCGGACGTACTTGCGGACCGGCAGGGTGGCCCAGCGGTCGAGCGCCGCGCGCCGGTCGAGGAAGGCGGCGACGGCGTCGTTGTGCATCTGCGCGACCTCGACCAGGGCGTTCTGGAGCGTGAGCGACTTGTGCGTGGCCAGCACCGTGACGAGGTTGTGCCGGGCCTTGTCCTTTCCGCGCTCCTTGGCGTAGGACAGCAGGTCGTTGTCCCAGCCGATGAGGTCGCAGGCGAGGTCGGAGAGCGTGCGCACGTCGGGGTGGTGCCACTCCTCGGCTTCGAGCCGGTAGCCGCCGCCCACGTCGATGAGGGCGAAGCAGGTGTACGTGGCCCCGGTGATGCGGCGCATCATGACGTAGTCCTCGGGGGTGGGGATCAGGTCGACCTCGCGGTTGGCGGCCTCCCATATCTGGGCGAACAGATACTCCTTCACCGTCGTGCGCCAGCGGTCCACCTGGGCGGGGGTGGCGAGCTCGGAGATGCGGTGGAGGAGCTCCTTGAGTGCCAGGCCGAACGCGTCGCCCTCGTCGGGCTCGCGGCGGTCGTCCAGGATCTCGAGGAGCGGGGGCAGGGCGCGGGCCAGCGCCGAGGCGCGGTGTCCCATCAGCTCGCCCTCGCAGAAGGCGTCGTCGAACGCGAACAGCCAGTTGTACCAGTCGTTGATCAGCCTGAGGCTGTCACGCGGCACCGTGGGATTGGTGCGTGCGGCGAGCATACCGATCTTGGAGCGCCGGAAGTGCTCGATGGTCTCGGCGCCTTTGAGCATGTGCGAGGCGGCCAGCCAGGTGTGGCTCTCCGCATCGACCGCGACGCCGTGCTCGTTGGTCTCCGAGGGGAACGGGCACGGCAGCGGAGGGATGTGGAGCGGCCGCCCAGAGAAGGAATGCGCAGAAGTAGCCACGCCCTAAGCATGACTACGGACTGCTCGAATGGCCACAGTCAGCATGTTCACCGGCTTTAATTCTTATTTCACACTGTGAAGCCCATCGCGCACGCCTCGATAGGGTGCCGTGCGCGGAATCGTTCCGACCCGCCATAGGTTCTGGAAAGAGTACCTAGGGAAAGGCTGTCCAACCGTGTTCGACCCGAAGGATCTCTACGAGCTCGCAGATGAGCTGCCCGAGCTGCGTGAGCCGGTGTTGCTGTACCACTTCGACGGCTTCGTCGACGCGGGGGGCTCCGGGCGTCTGGCGCTGGGCCACCTGCTGGCAGAGCTGGAGCACCGGGTCGTGGCGACGTTCGACGTGGACCGGCTGCTCGACTACCGGTCCCGCCGGCCCATCATGACCTTCGACACCGACCGCTGGGTGGAGTGCGAGAGCCCGGAGCTGGCCGTTCACCTGTTGGAGGACGCGACGGGCACGCCCTTCCTGCTGATGCAGGGGCCCGAGCCCGACCGGGAATGGGAGCTGTTCACCGCCGCGGTGAAAACGCTGGCGGAACGGCTGCGGGTGGGCAAGCTGGTGACCGTGCACGGCATCCCGATGGCTGTGCCGCACACCCGCCCGCTCGGCGTCACCATGCACGCCAGCCGGCCGGAGCTGGTCAACACGCAGAACAGCGCGTTCGGGCGGGTCCAGGTGCCGGGCAGCGCGGCCGCGCTGATCGAGCTGCGGCTCGGCGCGCAGGGCTTCGACGCGATGGGGTACGCCGTCCACGTGCCGCACTACCTGTCGCAGGCGGAATACCCGACGGCCGCGGTGACCGCGCTGGAGGCGGTGACGCGGGGCACCGGCCTGGTGTTCCCGATGGACGCGCTGCGCGACGCCGCCGAGCGCACCACGGCGGAGATCGAGGAGCAGATCCGGGCCTCCACCGAGCTCTCCACCGCGATCACCGGCCTGGAGCAGCAGTACGACGCCTTCGCCGCGGGCGCCGAACGCGAGAACCTCATCGCCGAGTCGACCCCGATGCCGACCGGCGACGAGCTCGCCGCCCAGTTCGAGCGTTTCCTCGCCGAACGGGAGGACCCGCCCGCCTCCTGAGCTTGGGTAGCCTGGCCGGATGAGCGAGATCAGGGTCGGGCTGGTCGGGTACGGAGTCGCCGGGGCGTTCTTCCACGCGCCGCTGATCGCCGCCACCCCGGGGCTGCGGCTGGCCACGGTCGTCACCCGCGATCCGGGGCGGCAGTCCGAGGTGGCCGGCCGCTACGGCGCGCAGGGCGTCGCCGACGTACGTGAGCTGTGGGAGCGGAGCGACCTCGTCGTGGTCGCCTCGCCCAACAGGACCCACGTGGCCACCGCCGCCGCGGCCATCGAGCAGGGGCTGCCGGTCGTGGTGGACAAACCGCTGGCCGGCACCGCCGAGGAGGGCCGTGAGCTGGTCCGCCTGGCCAAGGAGCGCGGCGTGCTCCTGACCGTCTTCCAGAACCGGCGGTGGGACGGCGACTTCCTGACCGTGCGCCGGCTCGCGGAGGAGGGGGCGCTCGGCGAGATCCGGCGCTTCGAGTCGCGCTTCGAACGCTGGCGGCCGGTGCCCAAGGGCGGCTGGCGGGAGAGCGGCGGGCCCGAGGAGATCGGCGGGCTGCTCTACGACCTCGGCAGCCACCTGGTGGACCAGGCGATACGGCTGCTCGGGCCGGTCCGCGAGGTCTACTGCGAGAGCGACGTACGCCGGCAGGGGGTCTCCGCCGACGACGACACGTTCGTGGCGCTGACGCACGACGGCGGGGCGCGTTCGCACCTGTGGGCCAGCTCGGTGGCGGCGCGGCTCGGCCCGCGTTTCCGGGTGCTGGGATCGGCCGCCGCGTACGTCAAGCACGGCATGGACGTGCAGGAGGAGCGCCTGCGCGCCGGGATCGCGCCCGACGCTCCGGGCTTCGGCGAGGACGAGGAGGACCGCTGGGGCGAGCTCGGCACCGCCGAGGAGCACCGGCGGGTGCGCACCGAGCCGGGGTCCTACCTCGACTTCTACCGGGGCGTGGCGGCGGCGCTGCGCGACGGCGGGCCGCCGCCGGTCGACCCGGAGAGCGCGGTGGACGTGCTCACCGTGCTGGAGGCGGCCCGCCTGTCGGCCACCCAGCGCATCCTCGTCCACCTGCCCTGAGCGCCGCCGGCCTCAGGCGTCAGTCCCGCAGCCGGGCGCGCATGGCGGCCGTGTCGTCCGCGGTCCAGCCGTTGGCCTCCAGCCAGCCCATCGGCCCGCCGAACCGCTCGTCCAGCACCCGGAAGAACTGCTCCAGGTAACGGGCGCGGGGCGCGTGGTCGTCGGCGGGACGGGAGTCGAGGTCGCCGCGGTAGGTCTCGCTGGCACGCAGGCGCTCCAGGATCAGCTCCAGCCGCTCGCCGGTCGCCACGTAGTCGGCCACGACGGCCTCCCGCGTCGCGCCCGCGACCTCCAGCGCCAGCGCGCACAGCACGCCGGTGCGGTCCTTGCCGGCCGCGCAGTGCACCAGCGCCGCCCCGTCGTCCAGCGCCATCGTGCGCAACGCCTCGATCACCGCGGACGGCCGGTCGCGCAGGTAGCCGAAGTAGAAGCCGGTGACCCGCAGCTCCTCGTCCAGCGCCCGCTCGGCCCACGGCAGCACCCGCTCGCCGTCGATCCCGGTGGGCGCGGTATCGGCCTCGACGTCGGTGTAGCGCCCGCCCTCGGCGAACAACGTCAGATGGTGATGCCGCACCTCCGGCACCCGCGTGAGCGGGCCGGGGCCCTCCAGCGCGACCTCCGCCGTGGAGCGGAGGTCCACCACGTGCCGCAGCTTCAGCTCGCCGACCAGCAGATCGACGTCGCGGGGCGTGAGCCCCTGCAGGTTGTCGGACCGGAAGATCCGGCCACTCTTCGTGACTCCGCCGTCGCCAAGGGCGACGCCACCCAGGTCGCGCGCGTTGACCGCGCCCTCAAGCTCGATCCACCTCGTCATTTCGCTCATCATCTTCGACCCTATATGTCCACCAAATATGAGCGGATTCGAGCTTCATAACGCAGCATTAACGTATGGATCCACGAGCTCTGCCTCCACGGCTGGTGATCGATCCCTCGCTGCCCCGGGAGATCTCGGTAGAGCTGCGGTCGAGCCCGCACATCCTCCGCATGGCTCGGTCCGGCAAGCGCATGGACACCACGTTCAACCCCGCGCTGCTGTTCATACTGCCCGCCTTCCTGCTGCTGATCGGGCTCCTGGTCAACCTGCCGCTCGCCATCGTGGCCACCGCCGGCGTCGGGCTGATCACGTTGTTGCGGTGGGCGGCGGTGGAGGGGGCGTACCGCACGACGAGACGGCGGCTGCGGCTCGCCTACGCGCACGCCGACCACTACGTCCTCGCCGAGGACCTGGACTACCCCTGCCAGCAGTTGCTGCGGCGGGCCCAGAACGCGGTCGAGGTCATCCTCGGCTCCAAGGTGCACCGCGCGGGCCTGATCGACACCATCGACAACCAGGTGACGCTGCCGGAGGAGGTCTGGCAGATCGCGCAGCGGCTGCGCAAGCTGTCGGCCATGCACGCCGAGCACGGCAGGCTGGTGCCGCGCGAGCTGCCGCCCGAGATGGAGGAGGCGTTCAAGCCGTACTCCAACGCCCTCGACGCCGCCTGGACGTCGCTGTCGCAGCGGGTGCGTCACCTGGAGAAGTACGCCAAACAGGTGGTCAAGACCGACAAGGTCTACCAGACGCACCGGCGGCTGGAGGCGCTGGCCGCCAGGACGCCGGACTACCAGCGGCTGATCGCCGAGACCGTCCACGACGAGCTGGCGCACCAGCACATCAGGGAGCTGGCCGACCAGGCGGCGCACGCGCGCAAGATGTTCGAGGAGAGCATCACGCAGGCGAGGCAGGCGGCGGGCGCGCTGCTGCGTACCCCGCTGACGTGAGGGCTCAGGGGGCGGCCCGCCGGAGCAGTTCGAGGGTCCTGCGCATGCCCGCCTCGTTGCCGAGGCTGCGGTAGATGTCCCTGGCCTGCTCCAGCGGCCCCACGGCGGCCTGCGGCGTGCCCGCGTCCAGGTGGACCTCTCCGAGGTAGCGGAGGCTGAGCGCCATCCACCACCGGTCCTGCAGCTCCTCGAAGGCGGCGACGGCGCGGCGCAGCTCCCGCTCGGACTCCTCGGTGCGGCCGAGGCGGGCCAGCGCGCGGCCCGCCGAGACGGCGGTGCGGGCCACGCCCCAGGAGTCGCCGAGCGCGGCCAGGATGTCCTCGGCCCTGCGTACCTGGTCCAGCTCGCGCAGGCCGCTCGCGGGGTCGCCGACCTCGCCCGCGGCGCGCAGGCAGCGGGCCTCCTCCCACAGCTCGCCCCGCTGCCGGAACATCTCGCCCGCCCGGTCGAGGCTGACGCCCGCCCGGGTGAACAGGCCGGCGGCGATCCTGCGGTCGCCCTCGCGGTGCTCGCCGCGCGCCTGCGCCGCCAGCACCTCGCCGTAGACGCGCAGCGTCTGGGCCTCGGAATAGCGGTTGCCCTGGCTCTTGAACACCTGAAGGGCGTCCTCCAGCAGCTCGCGCGCCTCCTCGGGCCGCCGCTCGGCCATCCGCATCTCGGCCAGGTTGCGCTGAGTGCGGGCCATCCACCACGGGTCGTCCTCGCCCTTGAAGGCGGTGATGGCGCCGATCAGGTAGTCCTGCGCCCGGTCCAGGTGTCCGTCGTTGAAGAGCGTCATGCCGATCGTGCGCATGGCCCTGGCCGCCCACCAGCTCTCGCCCAGCTCAGTGAAGACGTCCATGGCCCGCCGGGCCTCCTCCAGCGCGCGCTCGCGCAGGCCGAGGCCGCCGTGCACGGCGGCGCTGTCGAGCAGCGCGATGGCGAGGGCCCGCGCGTCGCCGGCGCGTTCGGCCGCGACCCGGCCGATCTCCGCGACCGCGTTCCAGTCGGCCCAGTACGCCCGCAGCGAGTGGCACAGCGAGCAGAACGCGCGGGCGAGGCCCCAGGTGAGCTCCCACAGTTCGAGCCGGCGGGCCAGGTCGACCATGGCCAGCAGCGCCAGGCGCTCGGCGTTGAGCCAGTCGGCGGCGCGTACCTCGCCGTCGGTCGTGGAGCGGCGGCCGCCCTTGCTCCAGTCCTGCGGCCAGCGGTTCTGGGCGGCCTCCTCGGCGCGGCGGCGGTAGCCGTACAGCACCCGCTCCAGCGCGGCGCGGCGGCGGGCGGGCTCGTCCTGGTCGGTCAGTTCGGCGGCGAAGACCTGGACGAGGTCGTGCAGCCGGTAGCGCATCGCGCCGGTCTGGTCGGTGCCGGAGCATTCGGCGAGCTGGGCGTCGATGAGCGCTTCGAGCTGGTCGCCGCCCTCCAGGCCGCTGATGTCGAGCAGCTCGCCGGCCACCCAGCCGGGCACGTCGGGGGCGGGCAGCGCGCTGAGCAGGCGCAGCAGGCGGCGTTGCATGCCGGTGCAGTCGTCGTAGCTGAGCTGCACCGACGCGCGCACGCTGGTCTCGACGGTCTGGGCCACTTCGAGCTGGTCGAGGCGGCGGCGGGTGTCGGCGAGCCGGCTCGCCATCTCGCGCAGCGTCCACTGCTCGCGGGTGGCGAGCCGGCCGCCGCAGATGTTGATCGCGAGCGGCAGGTGATCGCACAGCCGGACGATCTCCTTGGCGGCGGCGAGGTCGTCCACGACGCGGGCGCCGCCGGCGAGCCTGGCCAGCAGTTCGACGCCGTGCGCCTCGGTGAGCACGCCGAGCCGGCTGTCGTGGGTGCCGGCGAGGAACAGCGGGGAGCGTGAGGTGACCAGCACGGCGCAGCCGGGCTCGGCCGGGATGAGCGGCTTGACCTGGTCGGCGTCGTGGGCGTTGTCCAGGCCGATGAGGATCTTGCGGCCCTTGGTCCAGGTGAGCCAGAGCTTGCGCAGCTCGTCCAGCCCGCCGGGGTCGGTGGTGAGGCGCACGCCGAGCGCGCGCAGGAAGCCGATGAGGACCTCGTCGGGGCGGACCGGGGCGCCGACGCCGCCGCGCAGGTCGGCGTAGAGGCGGCCGTCGGGGAACCAGCCGGCGATCTCCTGGCTGAAGCGGGTCATGAGGGCGGACTTGCCGACGCCGCCGCGGCCGTAGACGGAGATGACGAGCGGCGGCGCGAGGTCGCCGGCCCGGCGGCGGGCGGTGGCGACGCCGCGCAGCTCGGCCAGGGCCTCGGCGCGGCCGGTGAAGTGCTCGGGGACGGGCGGCCACTGGTCGGGCGCCTGGCCGCCAGCGGCGCGTCCGGCCGCGCGGCGTCGCGGCTGCGACTCGGTGGTGGCCCAGGTGGTGAGGCCGACGAGAACGGCGGCGGCCACGGTCACGCCGACCTTGGCGGCGGGCGGGATGTCCCATTCGACGCTGGCCGCCAGGATGCTCGCCGCGGCGGCGGCGAGGCCCGCCGACACGGACGCGGCCCACGGCACCTTCCCGCGCCTGCGCCGGGGCCTGTCGGGTAAGTCCTCGATCTTCTCCGGCAGCTCGTCGCTCAACCGGCACCCCCTTCCGGGGGTCGATTCAAGCCGATGGGGCACGGCCACGCCAGCCGTGCCCCACCGTTTTCCACGGGATCTCGCTACAGGCCGATCACCTGGCAGGTGGCGGTCATCGTCTTGGTCGGGTCGCTCTCGGACGTGGCCGTGAGCTTGACCTGGGCCAGGCGGGCGCCGCCGGCCTCGCGCAGCGCGTTCACGGTCACGGTGTCGTGCTTGCCGAAGGCGACGGCGGCCAGCTCGTTCGGGACCTGGACGGTCCAGCCCTTGCCCTTGACCTCGGCCGACAGCCGGTAGACGTCGGAGCCGAGGTAGGCGCTGACGTCCTCGGGGTGCTGCCCCTGCGCCGGGGCCGCCTTGCCGGTGTTGAACAGGGGGAACTTGCAGGAGGAGAGGTTCTTGCCGGTGGGGACGCCGGCGCCGGGCAGCAGCTTGACGCCGCGCCGCTGCGGGCCCGCGCCGTCCAGCGAGCGGACGGCCACCTTGTACGTCAGCTCGCCGTCCTTGTTGCGCTTCAGGTCGAGGACGTAGAAGTGCAGGCGGTTGGCCTCGTCGACGTGCTCGTACTGGCTGCCGGAGCCGGTGCCGGCGTGGAAGAGCGCGTCGGAGAGCTGGCGGTAGTCGCCGATGGTGATCGGGACCTTGGTGCCGTCCGGCAGGACGTAGTCGGTCATGCCGATGTCCTGCGGGTTGGCGTCGATCACCCACTCGAACGGGGAGCGGTCCTGGTTCTTGGTCTTGGCCAGCAGGACGCCCGAGTCGGGGGTGAAGGAGTCGGCGCCCATGCGGTCCACGACCTCGACGGTGTAGTTCTCGTAGCCGCCGCCGTCGCACAGCGGGTCGGCGGCGTCGCAGGAGCTGTTGTCGGCGCCGTCGAAGGCGATGTTGACGCCGGACAGCTCGTTCTTGCCGGGCTGCACGGCCCGCGCCAGCACGTCGGCCACGACCAGGCCGGACTGGGCGAGGGCGGGGCGGGACAGGCGCAGCACGTTCTGCTCGTCCACCATGTTGAGCTTGATCTTGTTGCGCAGCATGTGCTGCGCGCCCATGGACCCGCCCGAGGTCGGCGGGATGAGCCAGCGCGAGTGCGGGCCGCCGGGGCCGTTGAAGCTGCCGCGGCTCAGCATCTCCCAGATGCCGGTGTAGGCGCGCTTCGGGGGCACCGCGTAGGGGTTGTTGTAGTTGTCGGCGATGCCGAAGATGTGGCTCAGCTCATGGGCGTAGACCCCCATGCCCGAGCTCTCGGCCTGCACCGAGTCGACGCCGAAGCGGGCGTTCGGCCAGAAGGTGGAGCCGGCCTGCCAGGAGGTCCAGTCGACGTAGCGGGTCTTGGACCAGTTGGGCAGGGCGGGGTCGTCGGGGCCCCATTCGTCCGGCACGTCCTCCTTGGTGGGGAACTTCATCATGCCGAACTCCTGCCAGGTGGACGACTCGTCCTGGCCGGCGCTCAGGTAGAAGACGAAGTCGAACTGGGCGGCGCCCTCCTGGCCGACGTCGGCGAGCCAGGCGGCGTTGCCGTCGTTGCGGAGGTTCTTGTTGCAGGTGTCGCCGGCGGGGCAGGCGTCCCGCTGGTACTCCATGGCGTACTCGTGGTCCTTGCCCGGCATGGTGTACGGGCCGAACCCGGTCAGCTCGACCCCGATGCGCCCGCCGGAGTCCTCCATCCAGTACTCGTGGATGGTGTGCCCCTTGTTGAGGGCGTTGGGGGTGTTGAGGAAGTCCTGGTAGAACTTCGCGACCTGGTCACGCGGGATGTCGTGGGCCTCGGCGCTCGGGTTCGCGAAGATCGTCGAGCCCTTCGGCTGGGTGACGACGAACGGCTGGTTCGGGTAGTCCAGCAGGACGAGCGCGCCCTTGAAGGTGCGCTGCGAGCCCTTGACGCTGGGGTCGTTCCACTGGGTGCCGGGCGGCTTCTTGTAGTCCGCCCAGGTCATGTTGTCGGGGTTCTCCCAGTTCTGCGGGTCGATCGGCTGGACGCCCGGCGTCGTGGGGCGGCCGCGCAGGGTCTGGGGGGTGTCCATGGGCGTGTCGCTCTGCCACGGCTGCGTCTGGGGCCAGTGGTCGCGGCGCCACGGGTGCTCGGGGTCGCTGGGGGGTGCTGCGGAAGCTGGGGTCGCCACCAACGCGATCGGAACCATCACGATGGTCGCGAGCAGCCCCTTGAATAGCTTCTTCGGGACAATCACGACACGACGCTATAGACGTTGTTGACCCAGATCATCGCGCAGTTGTAGGGAAGACCCATAGCGCGTTGTCCTACAAATGCAGAAATCTCCAGGTGAAGGGGTCTTCGTGGCGGATCTCCAGCGGACCGTGGACGAGCTCGCCGCCCAACTCGGCCGCCCCCTGCTGCTGGAGGACCGCGTGCAGCGCGTCGTGGCCTACAGCGAGCAGAACGGCGCCATGGACGACATCCGCCGCGACTCGATCCTGCGCCGGCGTACGACGCCGGAGGTGCGCGCCTGGTTACGTGGGGCCGGCATCCACGAGGTCACCGCGCCCATCCGCACCGCGGGCGCGCCGCACCTGGGCCTGCTGCCGCGGGTGTGCGTGCCGGTCCGGCACGCCGACGGGCTGCTCGGCTTCCTGTGGTTCATCGACTCGGACCCGCCCATGGCGGACGCCCAGGTCGCCGAGGCCCTGGCCGCCGTACCCGGCCTGGCGCTCGCGCTCTACCACGAGAGCCTGGCCTCGGAGCTGGCCTCGCACCGGGAGCTGGAGGCGGTCACCGGGCTGCTGCTCGGCGAGCAGGACGCGGCCAGGCAGCTCATCGAGGCGGGCGCGTTCCCGCAGGCGCGGGCGGTGACCGTGCACGTGGCCAGGCCGCTCGCCGCCGAGCCGTCGGACTCGCTGCGGCTGGCGCTGGAGCAGGGGCTGCTGGCGCTGCGGCGGCGGCTGAGCGGGCACCATCCGCTGCACCTGGTCCGCTACGACCACGGCGTGCTGCTCACGGCCGGGACCGCGCTCGCGGCGGACGAGCTGCACGCGGCCATGCCGGTGCCGGTGGTCGTCGGGGTCGGGCGGGAGCGGGCGGCGCTGGCGGAGGCGGCGGAGTCGTACCGGGAGGCGCGGCACGCGGCCGAGGTCGGCGCCCGGGTGCCCGCGCTCGGCCGTACGACGGAGTGGGCCCGGCTCGGCGTGTACCGCATGCTCACCCACCTCCCCGCCCAGGAGCTGCATCCGGGGCTGGAGGAGCTGCTCGCCGACGCCCAGCACCTGCCGCTGCTGGAGACCCTGGAGATCTACCTCGACCTGGCGGGCAGCGCGGTGGCGACGTCGCGGGCGCTGCGGCTGCACCGCACCTCGCTGTACTACCGGCTGCAGCGGGTGGAGGAGCTCGCGCGCACCGATCTGAAGGACGGTGAGGAGCGGCTGGCCCTGCATCTCAGCCTCAAGCTCGCCCGGCTGTCGGGACGTTACTCACCTCGGGATTTGCCCTAGCGATTTGCGTACTTGGACCTGATTGATTCCCTGGCCCGGCTCACGTTTAATGCCCTGAAGGGTTATCGGACGGAGAGTGCTGATGCCGCTGGCGACGCGTGCGGGACCGATGCTCGGGCGGCCCGCCCGGCCGCGCCCGGGGCGGCGGCGCCCGTCCGCGCCGGTCGTGCTCCACTCCGCGCCGATCGTGCTGCCCGTCAGCGCCGCGCCGCTCCGCGACGGGGCCGTGGTGGTCCGCGGCGACCGGGTCCTCCAGGTGGGGGCGCGGGCGGAGCTGCTCGCGTACTTTCCTGTCGAGACCGAGCACCGCTGGCCCGGGATGATCGTGGCCGGGGCGGTGGACGCCTGCGCGGCCGGAGCGCCCGAGCCCGGCGTGACCGCGCGCGCCACGGTGGTCCGCGACCCGCACGAGCCCGCCGGGCTGCCCGGCATCGCCTACGTCGAGGTGCGCAGCGCCGCCGAGGAGGAATGGGAGTCACGCGAGCGGGACGCCGTCATCACCATGATCCATGAGGCCGAACGGCCGGGCGGGTGCGGGCTCGCCGCGCGCACCCGGGATCCGCAGGTGCTGGAGGACGTGGCGGTGCTGGCCCGTACGTTCGGGCTGCGGCTGCTGGCCGACCTCGACGCCCACGCGCCCGTCGCCCTCGACGAGGCCGGGGTGCTCGGGCCGCTGTGCCACGTGATCTGCTCCCGGCCGCTGGACCCCGGCGAGCGCAAGCTGCTGCGACTGCGCCGCACGGCCGTCGCCGTCGGGCCCGCGCATCCCGCGGCGGACGTGCTGGCCCTGCTGGAGGAGGGCAACGTCGTCGCCTTCGGCTGTCTCGGGCTGCCGGGCGGGCCGCTCGCGCAGGCGGCGGACGTCCGGCGGCGGGCCCGCGAGCTCGGGCTGCGCCCCCGCGCGCTGGACCGGCGGCTGGTGGCGGCGGCCACGCTGGGCGGGGCGCGGGCGCTGGGCATGGACCAGGGGGCGGGCCGGATCGGGACGCTGGGTCCCGGGGCGCGGGCCGACTTCGCGGTGCACGACGCGCGCGGGCGTTATCCGTACGCGGCGCTGCTGGCCGGGGCGCCGTGCGCCGGCACGGTGCTCGGCGGCGCGATCGTCGCGGGCGCCCCCCAGTAGCGCGGTCGCCCTTGGGCGGGCCTGCTCGACGTCGCTCCCCCGCTCAGGGCCGCCCCTCGTGGGCCTGCTCGCCGTCGCTCCCCCACCCCGCTCAAGGCCGCGCCTCGCGGGCCTGCTCCAGGTCGCGGTCCCTGGCCTGCGCCGCCGCGTCCACGGTGGCCAGCAGCTCGCCGAGCTGCTCGCGCTGCCCCGGCGTGAGCACGGCGAACAGCTCCTCGCCCGCCTGCCGGCGCGCGTCGCGGGCCCGCTCGTCGGCCGCCCTCCCCTCCGGCGTCAGCTCGACCAGCGTGGAGCGGCGGTTCGCCGGATCCGTACGCCGCCGCACCAGCCCCGCCTCCTCCAGCGCGTCCACGACGGGCGTGAGCGAGCGCGGCACGATGCGCAGCCTCTCGGCGAGCTGGACCATGCGCAGCGGCCGCTCCGGATCGGCGGCGATCACCCGCAGCGCCCGCGCGTGGCTCGGGCTGAGCCCCATCGGGACCAGCCCCTGCACATAGCCGTGCCGCAGCCGCCGGTTGACCAGGTGCATCAGCTCCGCCAGCTCTCTCTCACCCATGCCGACAGTTTAGCCGAGAAAAATATGAGTTAACCTCTGTTTGAGTGCGCATCTGAAAGGAGCACCCTTGGCGGAGGAACCACGCGCGCCGCTGCGGCGCATCTTCACCCTGTTCCGCGCCTACCGGGGGCCGCTGGCCCTGGTGGGCTCCCTCATCCTGCTGTCGTCGCTGGTGTCGCTCGCCTCGCCGTTCCTCCTCCGCGAGGTGCTGGACGTCGCCATCCCGGCCAGGGACGCGGGGCTGCTCGCGCTGCTGTCCCTCGGCATGATCGCGGTGGCCGTCGCCACCAGCGTGTTCGACGTGATGCAGACGCTCATCTCCACGACGGTCGGCCAGCGGGTGATGCACGACCTGCGCATCGCCGTGTACGCGCACCTCCAGCGCATGTCCCTGGCCTTCTTCACCCGCACCAGGACCGGCGAGGTGCAGTCCCGCATCGCCAACGACATCGGCGGCATGCAGCAGGTCGTCACCTCGACCGCCTCCTCCCTCGTCTCGAACCTCACCACCGTGATCGCGACGGTCGCCGCCATGGTCGTGCTCGACTGGCGGCTGACCGTGATCTCGCTCCTGCTGCTGCCGCTGTTCGTGTGGATCAGCCGCAGGGTGGGGGCCGAGCGCAAGCGCATCACCTCCGAACGGCAGCGCAAGCTCGCCACCATCGCCTCGATGGTCCAGGAGTCGCTGTCGGTCAGCGGCATCCTGCTCGGCCGCACGATGGGCCGCTCCGACGCGCTGACCGAGCGCTTCGGCCGCGCCTCCGACGAGCTGGCCGACCTCGGCGTACGGACGAGCATGGCAGGACGGTGGCGGCAGGCGTCCATCCAGATCGTCATGGCCGCGATGCCGGCGGTGGTCTACTGGGCGGTCGGCCACACGGGGGTCATCTCGGTCGGGACGCTGGTGGCGTTCACCACGTTGCAGAAGACCCTGTTCCGGCCGGCGGTGTCGCTGCTGCGGCTGGGCGTGGAGGTGCAGACCTCGCTGGCGTTGTTCGGGCGCATCTTCGAGTACCTGGACCTGCCGGTCGACATCCGGCCCGGCACGCGCACGCTGGAGCGGGTGCGCGGCGAGGTGCGGTTCGAGGGGGTCGAGTTCTCCTACGGCGACACGCCCACGCTGAGGGGCGTGGACCTCACCGTTTCCGCCGGGTCGAGCGTGGCGGTCGTGGGCGGGACCGGCGCGGGCAAGACCACGCTGAGCTACCTGCCGACCCGCCTGTACGACGTCACCGGCGGCCGGGTGACCATCGACGGGGTGGACGTGCGGGAGCTGACGTTCGAGACGCTGAGCGCGGCCGTCGGCGTGGTCTCGCAGGAGACCTACCTCTTCCACGCCTCGATCGCCGACAACCTGCGCTTCGCCCGGCCGGAGGCGAGCGACGAGGAGCTGGAGGCGGCGGCCAGGGCCGCGCGCATCCACGACCACATCGCGGCGCTCCCCGACGGGTACGACACACTGGTGGGCGAGCGCGGCTACCGCTTCTCGGGGGGCGAGAAGCAGCGCCTGGCCATCGCGCGCACGCTGCTGCGCGACCCGCCGGTGCTGATCCTCGACGAGGCCACCAGCGCGCTCGACACGCAGACCGAGCGGGCGGTGCAGGAGGCGCTGGACGCGCTGGCGCGGGGGCGTACGACGATCACGATCGCGCACCGGCTGTCCACGGTGCGGGACGCCGACCAGATCGTGGTGCTCGACCGCGGCCGGATCACCGAACGCGGCACCCACGAGGAGCTGATGGCGGCCGGCGGCCATTACGCGGCCCTCGTCAGCCGGGACCGGCCGGAGCCGCTGTCAGCATAATCGCGTTTTAAACCGTGTTCTGCCTCACATTTCGGTCAGACCGGAATGGACGTCCCGGATCCGCACGTTCGGACCTCCGGTTTGCAAGTTCGAGGCTAGGACCCCCGTTGCTGTCAGCGTCATCCTCCACGTTCCGCGCCCTCCGCCATCACAACTACCGGCTGTGGGCAGGAGCGGACATCGTCTCCGTCACCGGCACCTGGATGCAGGTCCTCGGCCTCAACTGGCTCGTCCTGACGATCACCGATTCCGCGACCAGCGTCGGCGTCAGCCTCGTCGTCCAGGCGCTGCCGACGCTGCTGCTGGGGATGTGGGGCGGGGCGCTGGCGGACCGGCTGCCGACCCGTCCCGTCGTGATCGCCGCGCAGCTCGCGCACGCGGCGCTGGCGGCCGCGCTGGCCGTGATCGCGTTCACGGGGGTCTCGTCGGTGGCGCCGATCTACGCGGTGGCGCTGCTCAGCGGCATGGTGGGGGCGCTCGGCGGGCCGGCGCTCGGCCGCTTCGGCGCCGAGGTCGTGCCGCCCGACGACCTGCCGAACGCGATGGCGCTCGGCTCCATCCTCAGCTCCGGAGCCCGCATCCTGGGCATGAGCCTGGCCGGGGCGCTGCTGCCGCTCACCGGCGACGGCGGGCTGTTCGTGATCAACGCGGCCACGTTCTTCGTGGTCATCGCGGCGGTGCTGGTGATGCGGCGCGCGGAGTTCCACCCGCTGGAGGCGGCCGAACGGCAGCCCGGCGCGGTGCTGGAAGGACTGCGGCTCGTGCTGCGCACCCCCTGGCTGCTCGTGGTGCTGGCACTGTGGTTCGTCTCGGGTAGCGTGGGCCGCAACTTCCAGGTCACGATGGCCGCCATGAGCGCCGGCCCCCTGGGGGCGGGCGTGGGCGGCTACGGCCTGCTGTCCACGGTCTTCGGTGTCGGCACGGTGCTCGGCGGCTTCCTCGCCGCCTCCCGGCCGAGCCTCACCGTACGGCTGCTGTTGATCACCACGTTCGTGACCGGGGCGGCGCAGACGCTGAGCGGGCTCATGCCGGGGCTGTGGGCGTTCGCCGCGCTGATGGTGCCGATCGCGGCGGGCGCGGTGACCGTGGACACGACCGTCAGCGCGCGGGCGCAGCTCGACAGCCCCGAGGCGATGCGCGGCCGGATCATCGCGGCGCTGTCCATCGTCAGCGCCGCCGCGGGCGCGATCGGCGGGCCGCTGCTGGGCTGGCTCAGCGACACCTTCGGGCCCCGGCTCGCGCTGGAGATCGGCGGCGTGTGCTGCGTGGCGGCCTCGCTCCTCGCGGCCGTGGCACTGGCCCGCCTCTCGGGCCGGACGCTCCTGCAGGCGGTACGGCCGCGCCCGGCGCCCGCGTCGGCCTAACCGTTCGGATAGGTTTTGCTTACCCCGCTTGCCTGTCCATCAGGCTGGAGCTAACCTGTAACTGCAGTTGGAGGTTAGATGCAACCGAGAGCGCAGCGAGGAGGTCCCGACATGCTTCTCACCTCGATCGACCCGTTCATCCAGGAGTTCGAGCGGCAGTTCAACCGCCTGGCCCGGCAGACCTTCGACAACGGCTCGGCCATGCCGATGGACGGCCTGCGCCGTGACGACGACGTCGTCCTGCGCTTCGACCTTCCCGGCATCGACCCCGACTCCATCGAGGTCACCGTGGACCGCGGCGTCCTCAGCGTCAGCGCGCGCCGCGAGGAGGAGCTCGGCGAGAACGAGCGGGTGTTCGTGCGCGAGCGCCCCATGGGCGTCTTCACCCGCCGGGTCTACCTGTCCGAGCACCTCGACAGCGACAGGATCGACGCGGGCTACGCCAACGGCGTGCTCACCGTCCGCATCCCGGTGCTGGAGCGGGCCAAGCCGCGCAAGGTCGAGATCCGGCGAGGCGACACCAAGGCCATCAGGGCGTGACCCCGGGCGGCGCGGGGGCGGACGCCCACGTCCGCCCCCGTACCATGAGGAGGTCATGATGGCCGATCTGCCCTTCGACGACGACCACGCCCCGCTCTACTCCCTCGGGCAGGTGGCGGCGATGCTCAACGTCCAGCAGGCCTACCTGCGCCGCCTCGACCAGCACGACGTGGTCACGCCGCACCGCTCCGAGGGCGGCCAGCGGCGCTACTCCCGCCGCGACATCCTGATCGTCCAGCACGTCACCCGCATGGCCGACGAGGGCATGACCCTCATCGCCATCCGCCGCATCCTGGAGCTCGAACGCGAGCTCGCCACGCTCCGCGAGGAGCTGAAGCGGACCCGCGAGCGCCTGCGCGAGCTGGAGTGATTCGGCGATTGGACGGCGCTCCCTTGGGTAGCGCTTGACCTCATGGCAACCGACGTCATCACCCTGATCACCAAAGACCACCGGACCGTCGAATCCCTCTTCGACCGGCTCAAGAAGGGCGAGGGCGACACCAAGGCCACCGTGGCCGAGCTTCACGCCCTCCTGGTCGCGCACGCCCGTGCCGAGGAGGACCGCGTCTACCCCGGCATCGACGCCCACCACGGCGTCGAGGAGCACAAGGAGGCCGAGGTCCTGCTCGACGCACTCGTACGGGCCACCCCCGGCACCCCCGAGTTCCGCACCACCCTGGACAAGCTCGTCGAGTCGGTGCAGCACCACGTCGAGGAGGAGGAGAGCGACCTCCTGCCCCAGCTGCGGAAGTCCGCCGACGACAAGCGGCTCCAGGAGCTCGGACGGGCCTTCGAGGAGCGCAGGAACGCCGAGCTCAAGGCCCTCCGCGGGACCGCCCCGGCCACGGGCGACGCCACCAAGGCCGAGCTGTACGAGCAGGCGCAGCGGGCCGACATCCCCGGCCGTTCCCAGATGGACAAGGAAGAGCTGGCCGAAGCCCTCAAGCGGGCCGATTCATAGGATTTCGTACCTGTCCGGGGGTAGGGGATTCTTATGAGTCAACTACCTCCGGACCGGTTCGGAATGAGCGACGAACAGGACATCGAGGTCTCGGAGTGGACCGACGACCTCGGGCTCAACCACGAGGTCGTCCCCGACGACCCGCGGCACCGGGACACGCTCGACGAGCGGCTGCGGCGCGAGGCGCCCGACCGCCTGCACGAGCGGCGCTCGCTGCACCGGCTCACGCAGCCCGACGAGGGCCTGGAGCCGGATCGGGAGGACGAGGAAGTGGCCGAGGACCAGGGCGCCGACAGCGGCGACCTGTCGGCCGAGGAGCGGGCGATCCACATCGACCTCGGCGAGGACCTCGACGAGGACTTCAGGTGAGGCCCTGAGGCGAGGCCCTGAGGCGAGGCCCTGAGGCGAGGCCCTGAGGCGAGGCCCTGAGGCGAGGACTCGGCACCGCGCCGGCTACGCGTGAAGGCCCCGCGTGAAGGCCCCGCGTGAAGCTCCCCCGGTGATGGCCCCGGAGTGAAGCCCCCGCGTAAAGACGCCGCGCGAACACCCTGTGCGGGCTCCAAGTGCGTGGCGCCGCCGCTAGGTCAGCCGCTGCGCCGCCGCCAGGACCTCGTGCAGGTCGTCAACGATCGCGTCGGCGGCCCGTGCCTCCGGCCGCGCGGCGTGCAGATAGCCCCAGGGGCCGCGGCGGATGAGCGCGGTGCGCATGCCGGCCCGCCCCGCCGGGAGCACGTCGTTGTCGAGCCGGTCGCCGACGTAGAGGATCTCCCCGGGCTCCCGTCCCGCCACCGCCGCGACCTTCGCGAAGAACTCCGGCTGCGGCTTGGCCACCCCCCATCCTTCCGAGGTGTGGACGGAGTCGGCCGGCAGCTCCATCGCGGCCAGCGCGTCATAGGCCCGGCGCGGCTGGTTGCCCGCGATGATCACCTGGTAGCCGGCCTCGCGCAGCGCGCCGAGCGCCGGGCGGACGTCCGGGTAGAGGTCGTCGCCGTCGAAGTGGTTGCGCAGCCCGTCCGGGTCGTCCCGCTCCCACGCCGCCTCCTCGGCTTCAAGGTCGATGCCCGGCCGGATGATCTCGAACGCCTCGCTGTGCGACCGGTCCAGCGCCGCCATGCCGCCGAGCGCGCCCATGAGCACGAAGTGGCTCACGCCGATCCGCTCAGCCCACCGCGTCCAGATGCGCGTCTCGTCGATCAGCGTCTCGCCGACGTCGAACACCACAGCCCTGACCATCGATCCCCCTGCACTTCGCAATCAACCGCAAACCGGGATTCTCGCACGCTCGGGTTCGTCTCCCTCGACCGGCCGTGCGATACTTAGCGTGCCCGTTCGAATACGAAGGGATAACTCCGATGGTAGCGATGGCGACCGAGCCTCCGGCAGCCCAGCCAGAGGAGATCAACATGCCGCACACAGCACGTGAGTTGCTCGATGCTCTGCCCCCCCTCCCCGGTTTCCGGGCCGAGGTCATCGAAGGGAACCTGATCGTGAGCCCGATGGGCAGCCCGGAACACACCTTCATGGCGGTGAACCTGCACAACGTCCTGCTGCCGCTGAGTCTCGAACGGGGGTGGCTCGCGGCGCCGGGCGGCCTCAGCGTCTGCGTCGAAGGCCCCCGCGACGCGCTCGTGCCCGACTACACCCTGCTGCCACCCGGCTGTCCCCGCTGGGGCCGAGGCGAGCTGCTCTCCTCCGGTCTGATCATGGTCGCCGAGGTGGTCTCCCTCAGCAGCACGCACATCGACCGCGAGGAGAAGCGCCGCCTCTACGCCGTCGGCCGGGTGCCCGTCTACCTGCTGATCGACCCCGTGCCCGAGGTGCCCGTCGTCACCGTGCACAGCGACATCGCCGACGGCGCCTACCGGTCGATCGCCACCGTCCCGGTGGGCACTGCCCGCCCCCGTCGACTTCGAGCTCGACACCTCGATCTTCATGGCGTGAGCTTGTCCATCGCCTTGGTGATGCGCTTCTCGCTGATCGGCGTGGGCGTGCCCAGGGTCTGGGCGAAGAAGCTGACCCGCAGCTCCTCGATCATCCAGCGGATCTCCACCACGTCGGGATCGCCGCGCCGCGCCGGCGGCAGCTTGTCCAGCAGGTCGTGGTAGTCGTCCTCGACCTTGTGCACCCGGTCCATCCACTCCTGGTCGCGCCACGGGTCCTCGGGCAGCTTGCCGAGGCGGCGCTCGACGGCGCGGACGTAGCGGAGCAGGTCGGACAGGCGGCGGTGGCCGGTCGCCGTGACGAACCCCTTGTAGATCAGGTGGCCGAGCTGATCGCGTACGTCGTCGGTGGCGGCGCTCGGGCGCAGGGCGTCGAGGCGGGCCGTCGCCTCGTGCCAGACGGCCAGGATCTGCTCGACCTTCGCCAGCACCCCGGCCGCCGTGTCGTGCAGCTCGGCGCGGACGTGCTGGTAGAGGCGGTCGAAGGCGACCGGGTCCCAGGCGGGACCGCCGGCCTCCCCCATGAGCTGGTCGACGGCCGCGTTGACCACGTCGTCGAAGAGCGCGACCGCGCCGCCGTGCGGGCTGCGCGACAGCGCCAGCTTGGCCTGGTTGGACAGGCCGGCCAGCAGGGACTTGGCCGGGTTGGTGACGTTGAGCAGGAGCAGGCGGCGTACGCCCGGCCAGTGGGAGCGGCGCTGCTCGGCCTCGGTCTCGAAGATCTTGATGGAGACGGAGTCGCCGGCGTCCACGAGCGCCGGGTAGCCCTTCATCCGGCCCTGCTCGAACACCTTCGGCAGGCTGCCGAAACTCCAGGTGCGCAGGCCCGTCCGCTCCAGGTCGTCGCCGGCCTCGGCGAGCGTCTGACGCAGCCGGGGCGCGAGGCGGCGCTTGAGCGCGTCGAGGTCCTTGTCCTCGGCCAGCGTGCGCTTGCGCTCGTCGATCACCCGGTACGTGATCCGCAGGTGGTCGGGGATCTGGTCGAGCTGCCAGGCCTCGCGCGGCACGCGTACGCCGGTCAGGCGCAGCAGCTCGCGCTCCACGGCGGCAAGCAGCGGCTCGCCACCGGGCTTGACCGCGGCCAGCACCTGCTTGGCGTAATTGGGGGCGGGCACGAAGTTGCGGCGCAGGTTCTTCGGCAGGGAGCGGATCAGCGCGGTGATCAGCTCCTCGCGCAGGCCGGGGATCTGCCAGTCGAAGCCGTCGGAGCCGACCTGGTTGAGCACCTGGAGCGGCACGTGCACGGTGACGCCGTCGGCGTCGGCGCCCGGCTCGAACTGGTAGGTCAGCCGCATCCGCTGGCCGAGCTGCTTCCAGGTGTCGGGGTAGTCGCGCGCGCTGACGTCGGCGCCCTCGTTGACCAGCATCTCCGGCGAGAAGGTGAGCAGGTCGGGCGTCTCCTGCCTGGCCGTCTTCCACCAGGAGTCGAAGTGCCGGGCCGAGACCACGTCGGCGGGGACGCGCTGGTCGTAGAAGTCGAACAGCGCCTCGTCGCCCACCATGATGTCGCGCCGGCGGGCGCGGTTCTCCAGCTCCTCGACCTCGCCGAGCAGCTTGCGGTTGTCCTTGAGGAACCGGTGGTGGGTGTCCCAGTCGCCCTCGACGAGCGCGTGCCGGATGAACAGCTCGCGGCACAGGTCGGGGTCGATGCGGCCGTAGTTGACCTTGCGGCCGACGACGAGCGGCACGCCGTAGAGCGTGACCTTCTCCAGGGCGATGACCGCGCCCTGGTTCTTCTCCCAGTGGGGCTCGGAGTAGCTCCGTTTGACCAGGTGCTGGGCGAGGGGTTCGACCCAGGCCGGCTCGATCTTGGCGTTGACCCGCGCCCAGAGCCGGGAGGTCTCGACGAGCTCCGCCGACATGATCCACTGCGGCTGCTTCTTGGCGAGGGCCGAGCCGGGGAAGATCGCGAAGCGGGCGTTGCGGGCGCCGAGGTATTCCTGGATCGGGCGGCGGCCGCCGTCGGCCGGGCGCTGCTTGTCGAGCACGTCCTTGACGCCGATGTGCGACAGCAGGCCGACCAGCAGCGACACGTGCACGTGGTAGGGGTCGGCGGGGGTGCTGTCGGGTTGCACGCCGAGCGACTGGCGGAGCTGGCTGTAGATGTCCTGCCACTCGCGTACGCGCAGGTAGTTGAGGAACTCGGCCTTGCACAGCCGGCGGAACGCGCTGGAGGACAGCTCCCGCTGTTTCTCGCGCAGGTAGTTCCACAGGTTGAGGTGGGCCATGAAGTCGGAGTCGGGGTCGGCGAAGCGGCGGTGCTTCTCGTCGGCCTGCTGCTGCTTGTCGGCCGGCCGCTCGCGCGGGTCCTGGATGGACAGGGCGGCGGCGATGACCATGACCTCGCGCAGGCAGCCGTTCTTCTCCGCCTCCAGCACCATGCGGCCGAGACGCGGGTCGACCGGCAGGGTGGCGAGCTTGCGGCCGATCGGCGTGAGCCGGCCCTGCGCGTCGAAGGCGCCGAGCTCGTGCAGCAGGTTGACGCCGTCCTTGACCTGGCGGCGGTCCGGCGGCTCGACGAACGGGAACGCCTCGATGTCGCCGAGCCCGATCGCGGTCATCTGCAGGATGACCGAGGCCAGGTTGGTCCGCAGGATCTCGGGGTCGGTGAACTCGGGCCGGCCGAGGAAGTCCTCCTCCTCGTACAGCCGGATGCAGATGCCGTCGGAGGTGCGGCCCGAGCGGCCCTTGCGCTGGTTGGCGCTCGCCTGCGAGATGGGCTCGATGGGCAGGCGCTGGACCTTGGTGCGGTGGCTGTAGCGGGAGATGCGGGCGAAGCCGGGGTCCACGACGTATTTGATGCCGGGGACGGTGAGCGAGGTCTCGGCCACGTTGGTGGCGAGGACGATGCGCCGGCCGGTGTGCGACTGGAAGACGCGGTGCTGCTCGGCGGCGCTGAGCCGGGCGTAGAGCGGCAGGATCTCGGTGTTGCGGAACTCGGCCTTGCCCAGGGCGTCGGCCGCGTCGCGGATCTCCCGCTCGCCGGACAGGAACACGAGGATGTCGCCGGGCCCCTCGGTGATCAGCTCGCGGCAGGCGTTGACGATGCCCTGGGTCTGGTCGTCGTCCTCCTCCAGCGGCCGGTAGCGCACCTCGACGGGGTAGGTGCGGCCGGAGACCTCGATGATCGGCGCGTCGTCGAAGTGCCGGGAGAAGCGCTCGGGGTCGATGGTGGCGCTGGTGATGATGACCTTGAGGTCGGGGCGCTGGGGCAGGAGCTGCTTGAGATAGCCGAGGATGAAGTCGATGTTGAGGCTGCGCTCGTGGGCCTCGTCGATGATCAGGGTGTCGTACTGGTCGAGCATGCGGTCGTTCTGCAGCTCGGCCAGCAGGATGCCGTCGGTCATCAGCTTGACGAGCGTGCGCTCGCTCGCCTGGTCGGTGAAGCGCACCTTGTAGCCGACGACCTCGCCGAGCCCGGTGCCGAGCTCCTCGGCGACGCGCTCGGCGACCGTGCGGGCGGCGATGCGGCGGGGCTGGGTGTGGCCGATCAGGCCACGGACGCCGCGCCCCAGCTCCAGGCAGATCTTCGGGATCTGCGTGGTCTTGCCGGACCCGGTCTCACCGGCGATGATCACGACCTGGTGGTCGCGGATCGCGGCGAGGATGTCGTCCTTGCGCTGCGAGACCGGCAGGTTCTCCGGGTAGCGGATGGCGGGCACGGCGGCGCGGCGGCGTTCGAGACGCCGCTCGGCGCGTTCGACGTCGGCCAGGATCTCCGCGACGATCTTGTCCCGGGTGTCGCGGGAGCGGACCCGGCGCATGCCGTCGAGCCTGCGCCGCAGCCGCCGCTGGTCGCGCGGCATGAGCTCGGGCAGGCGGGACTGGAGGTCGGCGAGCGGAGAGGACACGGAAGGCGTTCCCATACTGCTTTCAAGGATATTTGAGCCGCGCAGAAGCGGAGCCAACGGCCCATCGTGCCCCACCGTCCGCGACCGGCGCATCCCAATATCGACAGCCCCGGCCGGGGCGGGTCAGGGGCGGGCGGCCAGGGCCGCGCCGATGATGCCGGCCTCGTTCTGCAGCCCGGCCGGCACCACCCGGGTGCGCAGCGTGATGTGCGGCAGGAACTTCTCGGCCTTCTTGCTGACGCCGCCGCCGATCACGACGAGCGACGGAGAGAACAACATCTCCACGTGCTCCAGGTATTCCTGGACCCGCTCGGCCCACTTCTCCCAGCTCAGGTCGTGCTCCTCGCGCGCCCGCGAGGAGGCCCGGTGCTCGGCGTCCTTGCCGTGGAGCTCCAGGTGCCCCAGCTCGGTGTTGGGCACCAGCACGCCGTCGCGGAACAGCGCGCTGCCGATGCCCGTGCCGAAGGTCAGCATGAGCACGGTGCCCTTCTCCCCGCGCCCGCAGCCGAACCTCATCTCGGCCACGCCGGCCGCGTCGGCGTCGTTGAGCACGGCCGCGCCGCCGAACAGCGCCGCCGCGTCCACCCCGATCCACGACCGGTCGACGTTGGCGGCCGTACGCACCACGCCGTCCACGATCACGCCGGGGAAGGTCACCCCGACCGGCCCCGTCCAGGCGAAGTGTTCGCGGATCTGCCGCACGGCGGCCTCGACCGCCTCGGGGCGGGACGGCTCAGGGGTGGGGATCCGCAGGCGCTCCTCGGTCAGCTCTCCGGCGTCGGTGTCCACGGGGGCGCCTTTGATCCCCGAACCACCGATGTCGATGCCCAGTACGTTCATGCGTGTCCCTTCCCCGATCCTGCGCGATGAAGTCGCCTGACGATTTTTCCCCATGACGGAACCTGAACCTGCCTTCGCCCGTCCACGTACCTCCCGTCACAAGCGCTAACTAGGAGGCAACGGATGCGGCCACGCATCATCACACTCTGCGCTGTTGCGGTCGTCTTGGGAGCGACTCTCACCACTCCCGCACACGCCACCACCAGGACTCGTTTCGACGTCACCAACCTTGTGTCGGACGTCCAGGGCAAAGCCCCGGTCACCGACGCCAAGGTCGTCAACCCGTGGGGCCTGGCCATGGGCAAGACGCTGTGGGTCTCCAACACGGGCACCGGCACCGCCACGGTCTACTCCGGCACCGGCAAGAAGGAGCAGACCGAGGTGTGGATCCCCGGCGGAGCACCCACCGGCCAGGTCTTCAACCCCGGCAGCGGCTTCACCGTCAAGGGCAAGCCCGCCACGTTCATCTTCTCCAGCCCGAGCGGCGCCATCACCGGCTGGAACGCCGAGGTGGACCCGAAGAACGCGATCATCGCGGCGTTCACCCGGGGCGCCGACTACAAGGGGCTCGAGCTCGTCCAGACCGAGGACGACGCCTTCCTGCTGGCCGCCGACTTCGCCGGTGGCCGCATTCACGCCTTCGACCAGGACTTCCAGCGCATCCGCCTGTCGCGCTGGCAGTTCAGGGACCCGGGGGTGCCGAGCAACTACCACGCCTACAACGTGGCGGTGGCCAACGGCAACATCTGGGTGTCGTACGCGCTGCGCGACCCGTCCACCGGCAAGCCGGTCTTCGGCAACGGCAAGGGCTTCGTGAGCCGTTTCAACGCCTCCGGCCGCGTCACAGGCCGCATCTCCCGCGTCGGGCTCAACGCCCCCTGGGGCATCACCGCCGCGCCCAGAGGCTGGGGCCAGTTCTCCGGCGCCCTGCTCGTCGGCAACTTCGGCGACGGCACCGTGCACGCCTACAAGAACAGCCGTCACCTCGGCGCGTTGACCACGGCGAACGGCCGGCCGATCGTGCTGCCGGGCCTGTGGGACCTGGAGCCGGGCACCGCGGCCACCGGCGGCGAGCGCTCCCTGTGGTTCTCCGCGGGCATCGACGGCACCAAGCACGGCCTGATCGGCGTCATCAGCCCGCAGGGCGTGAAGCCGACCTCCACCGGCGCGGCGGCCAACCCGTCCGCCTCCCCGAAGCACCCCTCGGGGCACAAGACGAGCGCCCCAGCCACCACCTCGCCGTCCTCCCAGAACCCGTACGGCGGGTATTAGGCCGGCGCTCCCGCGCCGCCGTCCCCGGCGGGCTGCTTCGCCCGGCGAGGAGCGCAGCTCGCCGAGACAGCGAGCCGGGGACGGCGGTCCCGCAGACGTTTCCGGCGCGGCCGGCGCGAGCCGCGCCGGAAACCTGCCGGTGAGGCAGAGCTCAGAACGCGCCGGCGAGCACGGCCGCCAGGTCGGCCGCCGTGCGGAAGTGCAGCCCGGTCATGCCGAGTGCTTCGGCGGCGTGCACGTTCTCCAGCCGGTCGTCGACGAACAGGCACCGCTCCGGCGGCACGCCGGCCCGCTCGGCGGCGATCTCGTAGATGCGCGGGTCGGGCTTGGCCACCCGCACGCGGTAGCTGCTGACCAGGTCGTCGGCGAAGTAGCGCAGGCCCAGCCGGTCCAGGTGCTCCTCCACGGTGTCCATGGCGTTGGTCACGAGGATCACCGGGACGTGCCGCTGCGCGCTCGCCAGCAGCGCCCTGACCTCCTCGTCGACGAAGAACGGCACCTCCATGAACTCGGCGACCGCCCGCCTGGCGGCCTCTCCCCCGCCGAGCGCGGCCACGATGGACTCGGCCCATTCCGTCTCGGTGGCGAGGCCCAGCGTGGGCGGCCCGATCAGGGCGGGATCGAAGGCGGTCTTCCGCAGCGGCAGGCCGTAACGGGCCTCGATCTCGGCCTGGACGCCGTGGTCGAACTGGCGCAGCACTCCGTCAAGGTCCGACAGGACCGCATCAAACCGGATCACAGCGCTCATTGTCGCAGCTCGCGCCTTTTCCCGTACCACCGGAAGGTCTCTGAGCGATCGTCGGCACTACCATCTCCGAGACAGGATTCGGTATCGGAACGGTAGGGCATGAGCGATCACCGGCTGCCACGTGAGCTGAGCCGGCTGTTCCCCGACGGCGGCAGGGGGCGCAGCCTCGGCGCGTCGCTTCCTCCGGGCGAGCTGGTCTGGCCCGATCCCGGTTACACGGGGCAGGGCCGGGCGGTGACTCCCGCGTTCTGGATGAGCTCCGAGCCGGTCGCCGGCGAGGACTGGGCGCTCATGCGCGCGTGGCATCCGCACAGCGGGCTGTGGCCGCTGCTGCTGGACGAGTCCGCGCAGCCGTGGGCCGTGGGCCAGGTCGTCCCCGACGATCCCCGCCAGATCGACCACTTCACCGCCGAGGGCTTCATGACCGAGGTGTGGCAGGAGTGGGTGGCGCAGATGCCGGCGGACGCGATGGAGGAGCTGGAGCCGTACGGCGCGATCTGCCCGGGCCCGGCGCCGCCGGGCGAGCTGAGGGCCGATCCCGAGGCGGTCGCCGACTGGTACGCGGCCCGGCTCGCCGCGCGGAGCCTGCCGCTCGGCCTGGTCGCCGCGGCGCGCGGGGCGGACGCGCTGGCCGTCATGGGCTGGCAGGGGGCGCTGCACCACAACGAGTGGATGGTGCCGATGGCGGCGGTCGTGCGCAGCTGGGAGGAGCGGTTCGGGGCGCGGGTGGTGAGCGTGGGCTTCAACACGCTCGAACTGAGCGTCGCCGCCCCGCCGGTGGACCCGGAGCACGCGCTGCACGTGGCGGCCGAGCACTGGACGTTCTGCCCGGACAACGTCGTGCAGGGTCCCGGCGACCTGCGAGGGTACGCCGAGCAGATCATCGGCGGGCACGCGTGGTCGTTCTGGTGGGACTGAGGCCGCCTCACGGGATGCGGGGTCACGGGATGCGGGGTCACGGGATGCGGGCCACCGCCCCGTAGGTGCCCGACGCGCTCGGGTCGTCCAGTCCGGCGGCGTCGTGACCGTCGGGCCGCCACTCCGGGACCCACACCAGCCCCGGATCGACCAGCACCAGACCGTCCAGCAGCGCCGCCACCTCCTCCTTGGCGCGGATCGCGTGACCGGGCAGCGTCATCGCCAGCAGGTCGTGGATGGCGGGCAGCAGCTCGGGCGGCACGCCGTCGAACGTGGTCTGCAGCAGCGACAGGTAGCTGCCCTCCGCCACCGCCTGGCGGACGCGCTTGATCACGTAGTGGAAGTACTCCTCGTCGTTCAGGCTGTGGGTGGACAGCAGCAGCACCGCCACGGGCCGGTCCCAGTCGAGGAAGGTCCGCATGACGTGGTCGTCGAGGACCTCGTCGATGTCGCGTACGTCGCCCTCGACCACGCGGACGAGATCGGTGACGGGCTCGATGGTCGCCCGCGCCCCGGCCAGCACCATGGGGTCGTTCTCCACGTAGACGACGCGGGGCCGCCCGCCGGGGAGCGCCTCGCGGGCCACGTCGTGCAACTGCCGGCCGGCGGGCAGCCCGGAGGGCACGCCGCTGCCGACGACGACGAATTGTTCGACGCCACCGGCGGCCAGCCAGCGCACCACACGGCGCACATGGTGAAGCACCGCCCGCGCGGCTTTCGTGGTGATCGGAGCCGCGATGTCATAACGCCGCATCGCATCCCGGTCGGCCACGAAGTTGTTCTTTCCACCCGCGGCCGCGTCGAGGATGCGGGTGGCACTGGCCTGGGTCATCTTCAGCTTCGCCAGGTTTCGGATGGCACGCTGACGCATTGAGTGTTGCCCCTTTCCCCTCGCCCACAATCTCGGGAAAAGTTGTCCTTTCGGACCCCACTCGATGACCCAGAACCTATGATCCCCGCCGGGTGAGAGAACACAACACGAAATGCCATTAGTTTTGGGTATATCTGGCTAACCGCCGGAAATGATCACTTTCCGAGCGAACGCGAAAGCCTTTCGCAATGGGCGCTCAGCAGCTCGACGGTCTCCTCGCGGGTGGTCGTCGTCACCGACAGCTTCGTGAACGCCTGGTGGTAGGACTCCACCGCGCCGGTGTCGGTGAGCAGCTCGTCGCGGTCGATGCCGTGGGCGCAGGCGACGTCGGCCTCGTACGCCTCGGCGAAGCGCCAGAGCGTGAAGGGACCGGTGCGCGGCACGTACGCCGGATCGTCCATCGGCACCACGTGCAGCGAGACGTTGGGCCGCTTGGCCTGGTCCATCAGCGTTTCGAGCTGGCGCAGCTGGATGTGCCTGCCGACGATCGAGCGCAGCAGCACGCTCTCGTCGACGATCGCCCACAGCACGACGCCGCTCTCGCGGGTGAGCGCCTCCTGGCGGGCCGTCACCAGGGCGAGCGCCTCCTCGACGGTCGGCTGGCCGTATGTGGCCGGGCCCATCACGGTGAGCGCGGCGCGGGCGTATTCCTCGGTCTGCAGCAGCGGCGGCACGAACTGGGTGTGGAAGGTGCGGATCAGCGTGGCCCGCTGCTCCAGCGCGTAGGTGGTGGCCAGCCAGACCGGGATGGAGTGCGCGTCGTACCAGGCGGCCTCGCGCTCGCCGCGGGCCAGCGACAGGACGTATTCGCGGATCGGCGGCGAGCCCACGCCGAAGAGGGTGAGCAGCCGCTCGACGGTGATCGGCGGCGGCGCGAGCCGGCCCTCCTCGATGGCGGGGATCGGCGCCGCCCCCCTGCCGAGCGCGGTCTCGACCTGCTCGACCGTCAGGTCGGCGGCCAGCCGCAGCCCGTGCAGCCGGCGGCCGAGCGCGCGGCGCTGCGGGCCGGTCAGCGGGGCGGCGGCCTCGGGGATCTCGTCGGCGGGCTCGGGCTCGTCGGGCAGTCCCTCGGCCCTGCGGGCGAGGTCGACCACGCCGCGCAGCACGCTGAGCGACGCCTCGGACAGGCCGGAGGCGGACAGGCCGAGCGTGGCGGCGCGCACCTGGAGGTCCTCGACCGCGCCGGACTCCAGGTGGTCGTCGCCGACCAGCCAGCCCACGCTCACCTGGAGGCAGGAGGCCAGCGCCCGCAGCACCTGGAGCGTCGGGTTGGTCTGTTTGCCCGTGCGGAGCTGGCTGACGTAGGCGCGGGTGATGGGGATGCCCGCCTCCGTCAGCGTGGAGGCGACCTGGGCGCCCGTGAATCCGCGCTTGGTCAGCGCGAGATCGAGCCGCTCGGCGAAGTTCGCCACGGCACACCTCCTACTGCCCGTGAACTTTTCCAGCGTAAGGGACGCGGGGCCCGGTGTCCCCCGCCATGCGGGCTAGCTCTGCCCCGCGGGTGGGAACCAACTTATGCGGAAACTGTCAGTTGACATAGCCCCCTCTTGAAGCAGACTATCGGAGCACGTTGATAAGTGAGGCTTAACGGCCGGAAGATTCTGGAGAGAGTCCCCGACGAGGAGGTGGCCGGAGGTGACCATGGAAGTCTCGGGCGGTTCCTGGTTCCAAGAGGATTCGGTCCCTTCCCCGCAGGAGCGCGTGGTACATCGCATCTGCAGTCGTGTCGCCGGGGCGGGCGTGCACGTCGCCGATCTGCCTCTGGGCGGCGTACAGGTCTGGCTGGACGACGCCGGCGACCGCTGGCGTCACTACCACCGGATGGCCCGCGAGCTGCGGCTGGCCGGCTGGCACACGGAGACCGGGCCCGACCGGCTGCTGCTGCTCGGCTGGAGCTCGGTGTGCCTGAGCCACCGCGCGAGGATGCTGGGCGCGGCCCTGTCGGGACGGCTCGCCGACTTCGACCGTACGGCGTTCACCGCCGTCATGGCGGCCACCCGGCTGCTGCACGACGGCTTCCCCGCCCAGGACCTCGCGGCCGAGGTGGAGGCGCGCTGCCGCCGCCTGCTGCGCTGGCCCGAGCGGCTGGCCGACCTCGACGGCCTGCAACGTACGTCGTCGCTGGAGCCCATGCGGCTCCGCCTGGCCCAGGTCGCCGGGCTGGAGGCCAAGGTGGGCAGGCGCTGCGGCGAGCACCTGGCACTCGCGGCGAAGGTCGCGCGGATGGTCGCCGGCGGCGCGATGCCGGCCGCCGCCCCCGCGGGCGGCCCGCGGGCCCGGCACGCCGGCCGGACGGCCGAGCGGGCGGGGCTGGGCCAGCGGGCCGGGCTGACCGAGCGCATGGTCTGCGCCAGCGTGCCGAACCTGGCCTTGAGCGCGGTGACCGCGCGATGACGACCGCTTCACTCCACACGTACGCGCCGCCGTCCGCGAGCGGGCCCGGCCCGCTCGTCCCCGCAAGGGGACCGGCGGCGCGCCTGGCGCTGGCCCCGGCGCTGTCCTGCCTTCCCGGCACCGTGCGGCACGTGCCCGAGAAAATCGGCGCGGTGCTGTTGGCCAGCGCGGTCGCGGCTGGCGTGCTGGCCAAACCGGAGGACAGCGCCTGGGGTCGGCTGGGTGCGCGTCCGCCGGGGTGCGGGGTCGCGCCCCGCCCCCGGCGGCGCGCGGCCCCGACGACACATCTCTTCACCGAAATGCTGATGACCACAAGGGACGGGATCATCTCTGGCGGGGGTTCCGTCCCGTGCGGAGGCCGCGCGAGGCGCGTCTCCGTGTCCGAGGCCATCGGCATGGGGGCGATGCCGGGCAGTGCGATCGGCGTGACGGGCGCCGCTGTGCTGATCGGCCGGCCGTCAGGGAACGGTCCGGTGCCCAAGCGTTCCTCCGTGCTGGTGGCCGTCCTGATGGCCGCCGTTCCGCTCGACTCCGCGGCGCTGGTGCGGGTCGCCGCCGCGTCGAGCCATGAGACCGCACGTCGATCTCACCACCGATCTCAACGTCGATCTCAGCGCGCGGCAGGTGGGGGGCCGGCGATGCCGAGCCGGCCCTCCGCCCACTCCGGGCGCGACCGGTTTCATCGGGTCCCCAGCCCAGCCATGCACCGATAGACAGGAGCGGACATGCTCGCGGACGAGATGCGCAGGTCACGACCACACGAGGTTCGCCCGGCCCGGCCAGGGCCGCCGCACGACGAACCCGGCGCCGAGACGGAAGCGCGCGGCGCGCACCGGTTGCGCAGGATACGGCGGACACCCGTGCCGCCCGGCCGGACGCCGCGGCACCGTGCGCACTGATCCCGCCGCTCCCGAGGAGACCTCGATGCGCACTCGTTCGGTGGTGAGCCGCGGCAGGGTGGGCGTGATCGTGGCGCCCGCGAACCCGTCTGCGGAGCCGGAGCTGACCCGCCTGCTCGGGTCGCGGGCCGACATGCACGTGGCCCGCTTCCCCGTACGGCGCGGGCTGCCCCTGGCCGAGCGCCTGGAGAGCTACAACGACGAGCTCCCCCTCATGGTGTACGCCTTCGACGGCCTGCCGCTCAACGCCATGGTCATGGCCTGCAGCGAGCCCCGCTACCTGCTCGGACCCGACGAGGACCGCGAGCAGTGCGCGCGGCTGAGCGCGGCGGCCGGCGCGCCGTTCGCCTCGTCCACCCTCGCCACCCGTGAGGCGCTGGCGCATGTCGGGGTGAGCGACATCGTGCTGGTGTCGCCGTACCAGCCGTGGCTGACGGAGCTCGCCGAACGCTTCTGGAAGACCGCCGGGCTGACGGTCACCCAGACGGTGCAGGTGCGCGCCAAGACCGGCTACTCCTCGTACGCGGTCACCCCCTCCGAGCTGATCAGCCAGGTCGAGCTGGCCGACGTGCCCGAGGACGCGGTGCTGCTGTTCACCGGCACCGGCCTGCCCACGCTGCCCGTGCTCGGCCCGCTGAGCACCGGCAACGACCGGCTGCTGCTCACCTCGAACCTCTGCACGGCCTGGTGGGCGCTGTCACGGGCCACCGGCCAGCACGTGACGCTGAGCCGCGTCCCCCACCGCAGCCGCGTCCCCGCGCAGGGAGGTCACGTCCCGGCGCAGGGAGGCCCCGTGCCGCCGCAGGGGAGCCCGATCCCCGCGCAGGGGAGGCGCCCGGCATGAACGGCGTCATCGTGGTGGGCGCGGGGCCCGCGGGACTGACCGCGGCGCTCTCGCTGGCCAGGGCGGCGATCCCGGTCACCGTGCTGGAGAGCGGGAACGAGCCGCCGCGCCAGCCACGCGCCTGCACCTTCCACCCGGCCACGCTCGACCTGCTCGACGGGCTGGGCGTGGCGGCGCCGCTGGTCGCGGGAGGGCGGGTCGTGGACCGGGTCCAGTGGCGCGACCGGCTCGGGACCGTGCTCGCCGAGATGGGCATGAACCGGCTGGACGGGCTGACCCGGCACCCGTTCCGCGTCCACGCCGACCAGAACGCGCTCACGCCGCTGCTGCTGCGGGCGCTCGCCGTCTACGGCGACGCCGACGTGCGCTTCGGCGCCCGCGTGGACGGCGTGGCCGAGGGCGGCACGGGCATCCGGGTCCGCGTGGGCCACACCTGGACGCGGGCCAGGTACCTCATCGCGGCCGACGGCGCGCAGAGCACCGTGCGGGCCGCGCTGGGGCTGCCGTTCCCCCGGTCGGGGCACATCGCGCAGGCGCTGCGGGTGTTCACCGACTCGCCGCTGGACCGGATGCTGCCGAGCCTCGCGCCGCTCACGTACGTGCGCGACGTCCAGCAGTCGTGCACCCTGTTCGGGCTGTCCGACCACTGGCGGATCATCTTCAAGATCCCCGTGGACGGGCACGAGCCGCTGTCGCAGGGGAACCTGTCGATGCTGGTGCGCCGGGCGCTGCCGGGCGCGGGCGGGCCGATCAGGGTGGCCGGCGCGGACCGGTTCGGCCTGTCGCGGGGGGTGCTGCCCTCGTACCGGTGCGGGCGGGTGCTGTTCGTCGGCGACGCGGCGCACCTGACCTCGACCGTCGGCGGGCTCAACATGAACGCCGGCATCCACGACGCCGCCGAGGCCGCCCAGGTGATCGCCGCCGTGCTGCGCGGCCGCGCCCGGCCGGCCGCGCTGGAGGCGTGGGCGTGGCGGCGGCGCTCGGTGCTGATGCAGCGGGTGCTGCCGCGTGGCGAGACCCGGCTGGTGGGCGTGCGCGAGCACGACAGCGCCCGGCTGGCCGCGGCCATGGACGGGTTGCGGGCGATCGCCGGCGACCCCGACGCGACCCGGGCGTACCTGGCCCAGGCGTCCCTGCTCGACAACGTGCCGGGACGAACGTGACGAGGAGGTGACAGCCGGATGTGGCGGACACTGTCCGACGACGCGCGGCAGGCCATCCGTGACCTGTGCGACCAGCACGGGGCGCGCCTGTACGACTACTGCCGCACCGAGCTGGCCGAGGGCGACGCCGAGCAGGCGGTCGCCGGCGCGCTGCTGACGGCTCACCTGTACGCCGAGCGCGCGGGCGACCCGGCGCTCAACCGGCCCTGGATGTACGCGCTGGCCCGCGCCCACCGCGCCGTCGTCGCCAAACCGGCGAGCATCGGCTCCTGGTCCCGCCCCGGCCGCATGTCGGAGCTGCTGCCCGAGGCCCTGCTGTCGCTGGAGCGGCCGCAGCGCGAGCTGCTGGACCTGTCCGTACGGCACGGCCTGGCCGACGCCGAGCTCGCCACGATCTTCGAGCTGGACGCGGCCGAGGTGCGCGCGATCGTGACCCGGGCCGCGGCCGGCCTGGAGGAGTGGTTCGCCGCGATCCTCGCCGCGCGCGGCCCCGACGGCTGCCCCGACCTGACCGCGCGGGTGTCGGCGTGGATGGCCGCGCCCGGCCGCCGGGCCAGGGCGAGGCTCGGCCGCCACATCCAGTCCTGTGCGACCTGCCGGGCCGCGCCCAGGACCGTGACGGCGGCGGCGCTGCTGCGCCGGCTGCCGATCGCCACCGTGCCCGGCACCCTCGCTGACCGGCTGGCGTCCGCGCAGCCGCTGCCCGGAGAGGGTCCCCTCTGGCGGGCGGACGGCTTCCCCGTGCAGGCACGCACACTGGTGGAGACCGGTTCGGCGGAGACTGGCCGCTGGGCCGGCGCTCCACCGGTCGCCGACGCCACGCCGTCCGTCCCCGTCGCCGACCCCACGACGGCGACGCAGGGAAAGCCCTGGTCGGCGGCGGGCGCGGCCGCCGCCGACCAGGAGCTCCCCGCCGCTCCCGCAGCGCGCGGGCGGCATCCGTTCGCGCCGCAGAGCCGGACCAGGGCCTTCCGCGGGGGTGCGTACACCGACAAGCTCGTCTACAGCACCACGCTCAAGGGCGAGAGCAACGGCCACGCCCGGTCCCCCGACGCGATCATCCGCTACGGCGGCATCACGATGAGCGGCGAGCCGGACGGCGCGGGCAAGCAGTGGCAGGACTACTGGAAGGAGCCGCCGGGCGACGACCCGGAGGCGGGCGCCCCGATCCGGGCGGTGTCCCGGCTGGCGCTCGTCCTCGGCGTGGGCCTGCTGGCGGCCGGCCTGGTGTGGGCGCTGCTGAACGCCCGCGACCACCCCGCCGTGGTCACCAAGGCGGCGGCGCAGACGAACGTGCTGCTGGAGCGGCCGTCGAAGTGGGTGGCCGAGGTCACCGCGCCCACGGCGGAGCCGGTCCCCGCCGGGCGTCCCGGGCTGAGCAGCGTGCCGAGGACGGCTGAGCTGCCCCGGCCGGCGCCGCCGGTGGCCCGGCTGACGCCGGCGTCGATCTCGCTGGGCGCGGCCCGCGCCGGGTCGTTCGCGCTGGCGTGCACGGGCCGCTGCACGATCACCTCGGCCAGCGCCACGTCCGGCCTGTCGGTCTCAGGCCGAAACTTCCGGGTACGCGAGGCCGCCGACTGCGGCGACCGGAACCGCAAAGGCCGGATCCTGGTCCGCTGGACCGGGACGGCCACCGGCGACGGCGTGCGCACCGGCGGCACGACCACCGCGCGGGGCACGCTGACCCTCGCCGTGAGCTGGACCACCGGCCGGGGCCCCTGCTAGCAGGGGCCCCGGGCACGGGCTTAGAAGAAGGTGAACCCCTCCTCGGGCTGCGGCAGCTCGACCCGGTCAGGTCCGTGGAACCTGGCCTTGTCCTGCGGCACGTCCGCGAGCGGCGTCCCGAGCACGAACGGCACGGCGACGGAGCTCCGCGACAGGTCGACGGTGACGGTGGCGCCGGTCCCGCTCTCCGCCGTGTAGGTGGAGTCGGTGCCGGCGATCACCAGGCCGATCCTGTGGCCCTTCCTGAAGGTGTAGTCCTGCGGCAGCGTGAGCCACTTGACGGTGCCGTACGTGCCGGCCGGCAGCGGCTTCGCCTGGCTGAGCGAGTCACGGTTCTGCACGTCGATCCAGCCGCGGGCGACGATCTCCAGCGGGCGGGTGGCGACGTTCGTGACGACCTTGCGGTAGCAGCCGTCGTCGGCCGCGGTGCTCTCGCCCCAGCAGTCCTCCTCGGTGAGCGTGGTGATGCCCTGGCCGCGCCGCCAGTCGACGCGGGCGCTCTCGCCGAAGTCGACGAGCAGGGCGGTCAGGTTGGCGGTCGGCTTGTCCAGCTTGACCCGCAGGTCGGCGGTGGGCGTGCCGGACAGGCGCAGGTCCAGCGGGAGCGCCCCGGTCGTGAACGCGACCCGGCCCGGGTGGGCGGTGCCGACGTCGGCCACCATGTCGTTCTCGCTCATGGCGACGTCGGTGAAGGTCGCGGTGCTGTTCCTGGCGGCCGGGCGCAGGCCGAGTGAGCCGTCGGCGGCGGGCCGCAGCGACGCCTTGAGCGCGAGCGGCGCGGGCCAGTCGCGCTGCGTGATCCACTGGGCCGGGCCGATCTCCACGTCGGCGCGGGGCTCCTGCGCGATGCCGTTGCGCACGCCGTGCAGGTAGTGGTCGAACCAGCGGTGCAGGGTGTCCACCCAGAGCCCACGCCGGCCCTCGAAGTCGAACGGGTCCACGTGCTGGGTCTGGCCGACCCAGATCTTGCGCGGCACGCCCCGGTCGGCGAGCGCCTTCCACCAGGTGGAGAAGTTGTCCGGCCGGACGTTGAGGTCGTTGACGGTGTGCACGGCGAACACGCTGGCCCGGACCTTCGAGGCGTCGCCGAGCAGGCCCTTGATGTAGTCGCGTTCGGCCCAGAAGGCGTTGTAGTCACCGGTGGCGTCGCCGTCCTCGGCGTCCATCCGGTCGCGGACCGCCTGGCACTTGGCCTCGGGGTCGGTGTCGACGTAGTTGGCGAGCCAGGAGGCGTAGTCGTAGTTGTAGATCACGCCGTTCGAGCGCTGGTACTTGTACCAGGAGCTGATGGCCGAGATCGGCACGATCGTCTTCAGCCCGGCCACGCCGGTGGCGGCGACGGCGTTGGCCAGCGTGCCGTCGTACGACTTGCCGATCATGGCGGCGCTGCCGGTGGTCCAGTCGGCGACGGCGGGGCTGCCGTCGGCCCTGGTGGCCTTGGCGCGGCCGTTCAGCCAGTCGATGACGGCCTTGCCGCCCAGCACGTCGGCCCTGCCGCCGACGTCGGGGCAGCCGTCGGACTTGGTGGTGCCGAGCATGTCGACGTTGAGCACGGCGTAGCCGCGGGGGACGAAGTAGTTGTCGTAGAAGAGCGGGAACTTCACGACGTCGCCCGCCGCGTCGTAGACCTTGCGCTCGCCTTCGTTGCCGCGGCCGGAGTTGTCGTAGTAGGGGCTCTCGTCGATGATCACCGGCACCTTGAGTCCGGGGCCGGACTCCTTGGGGCGGATGATGTCCACGCGTACCTTGTCGAGCGCGCCGTCGGCGTCGCTGTCGACGGGGGACTCGACGTACACGTGCTCGCGGACGGCGTCGGCGTAGGAGAAGACGGGTTGGGTGCGGCCGTTCTCGACAGTGATGGCCGGAGTGGCGGCGCGCGCGGGGAGCGCCGTGACGGTCGTGGTCGCCAGGGTGACCGCGAGGGTGACCGGCAGGGCCACGAGGGCCGGACGTAAGGATGACACGCATGACCTCCAGAGGAGCATCCGGGACAAAACGCAATCTCTCAGACAGCCGGTGACGGTGACAAGATTCGACTCGCGGAGGTCGTGGCCGGATGCCCGGCGGGCGAACCGCTTAGGGTGAGAGTCCCCACCCGAAGGAGAAGAGGGGGCACATGCGCAACGTCGCGCGGACCTCGCTCGTCGACGCGGCCATCGGCGAGCTCCGCCGGGAGATCGCCGACGGCACCTGGCCGGTCGGGACGAAGATCCCGTCCGAGAGTCAGCTCGCCCAGAGCCTCGGCATGAGCCGCCTGTCGGTACGCGAGGCGGTGCGCGTCCTCGTCCACGCCGGGCTCCTGCACACGCGGCAGGGCGACGGCACGTACGTCACCGCGACCGACGAGTCCAGGGTCGCGCTGCGCCGCCGCCTCGACACGGCGGCCGCCATGGACATCATCGACGTACGCCGCGGCCTCGACCTCGTGGCCGCCCGCCTGGCCGCCGGCCGCCGCACCGACGAGGACCTGCTCGCGCTGCGCGAGATCCTCGCCCGCAGGGCCGCCGCCGCCCGGGCCGGCGACCTCGACGGCTTCGCCGACGCCGACGTGGAGTTCCACGTACGGGTGGCCGACGCCGCCCACAACCCGCTCCTCGCCGACCTCTACCGGGGCATGAGCGACGCGCTGCGCGACAGCGTCCGCGACCAGGAGGAGGCGGCGCTGACGCCGGACACCTCGCACGAGGAGCTGCTGGGCGCGATCGAGGACGGCGACCCGGGGCGCGCGGTCGCCGTCTCGATCGCCATCCTCGACCAGCAGGCCCGCGAGCTCTGACGCGTCAGGGGCTCAGCCGGAGATCACGATGGTCTCGGCGGAGGGATCGCGCGGCGGCTCCTGGTCCTCGGTCTCCCGCCGCCTGACCAGCCACCACCCCGCGCCCGCGAGCGCCGCTCCCCCGGCCGCCGCGAGCGGCAGCGTCCACGCCGGCACCCCAGTGGCCTCCGCCACCCTGGACGGAGGGGGCGAAGGGGGCGGAGGGGGCGGAGCGGAGGCCGCGGCCGTGGCCCGCGCGACCGGCGCCGGCTCCGCGGGCAGGTCGGGGAAGCCCGGCGGCCGCACCGCGCCCCAGTAGTCCACCCCCTGCGCCACGAACCCCTCGATCGACTCCTCGCGCACCGGCTCGGCCTTCAGCCCGCCGGGCACGGACACCGTCCCCGCCGGGTACGGCGCGAACATCCCCTGCATCCCCTCGATCTTCCAGTCGCCCTCCGGCAGCACCACGGAGGCGGCGTAGTGCCCGGCCTCCGGCAGCGGCGTGCCAGGGAAGGTCAGGCTTCGGCCGTCCGGACTGGTGAAGCGCAGCCCGACCGGCGACAGCTCGCCCTCGTACGGATGGGTGCCGTGCTGCAGCACCCAGAACCCCAGCGTGTACGACGTCCCCGCCACGAACCGCTGCGGCGCCGGGTCCAGTGACGTCTCGGCCCACGCCCCGCTCGCGCCGCCGAGCCAGCCGGCGACCAGCAGAGCCAGAATCCATTTCATACGCCGGATACACCGCCCGCCGGGCGGAGGTTCCCGGACATTCGACATTTCCTGATGGGAGGCGCGTCATTCCCGTGCCTGACGCGCACAATGAAAAGGCAGGGCGAGAATTCGGCGAGGAGCGAGGAGGCTGCCGCCGTGTCCGCCGCCGGACGTCAGAATCTCGACGCGATGCTGGACGTGCTCGTCTACGAGAACGTGCTGGTGGCGTGGCGGCACGCGCCGCTGGGCGGCTACCTGATCGTCTCTCACGAGGGCGAGGAGATCAGGCTGACCGCGCAGCAGGCGGACATGTGGTCGCGGGGCGCGTTCGCCGTCTATCTGGCGCTGGTCGACGCCCGCAGGATCAGCCCGCGCATCCCCGGCGACGGCGCACGCCACTAGGGCGTCAGGGGTTGCGCGCGCGCCCCAGGATGTGGGTCAGCGTCGGCGACGACGGCAGCGGCTTGAAGGGGAAGCGCTCGCACTCCTCGATGACGAGCCCGCTGTCGCGGAGGGCGCGGGCGGTGTCGCGGTTGGGCCGGCAGCCACCGGTCACCAGGCGCCACAGCGGCGTGACGGCGTGCTGGAGCAGGCCCACCGCCGGGCGGGGCGAGCGTACGTGCTCGAAGAAGCGCACCTCGCCGCCGGGCCGCAGCACGCGGCGCACCTCGGCCAGCGCGGCCCGCTGGTCCGGCACCGAGCACAGCACCAGCGACAGCACCACCGCGTCACAGCCGCCGTCGGCGACCGGCAGCGCCCCGCCGTGGCCGGCCACCACGCGCACGGGCACCTTCGCGGCTGCCGCGGCCCGCTCGGCGTACGCGCGCAGCACGTCGTCCGGCTCGACCGCGACGACCTCGCGCACCTCGGCCGGGTAGTGCGCGAAGTTCAGCCCGTTGCCCGCGCCGACCTCCACGACCCGCCCGGACAGGCCGGTCAGCAGGCGCCCGCGCAGCTCGCCGGTGGCGCGGCTCTCCGCCTCGGCGCTCAGCCTGGCGTAGGCGCGGGCGAAGCGCGGATGCTGGAACCGCGACAGGTCCTGCGGCAGATCACCCATGAACCCACCGTAGGTCAGGACCGCACGAGGCGCGCGATCGCGTCCGAGGCCTCCTTGACCTTGGCCTCGGCCTCGGCCCCGCCCTTGCGGGTGGCCTCGGCCACGCAGTGCGCCAGGTGCTCCTCCAGGAGGGACAGCGCGAACGACTGCAGCGCGCTGGTCGTGGCCGAGACCTGGGTGAGGACGTCGATGCAGTACTTGTCGTCCTCGACCATGCGCTGGAGCCCGCGCGCCTGTCCCTCGATGCGGCGCAGCCGCCGCAGGTGCTCCTGCTTGCTGTCGGTGTATCCGGGCATCACGGCCGTCCTTCCGCTCGTCACACCGACCGCAACGCCATACCCCCCTACCGTATTCCGGAGCCCACTCCGGTCAGCCCGCCTTGTTGGTCATGAGGTCCGTGATCTTCCACTGGCCGCCCTGGTCGGCCAGCAGGAACAGCTCGCGGTAGGCGTCGCCGCCCTGCTTGCTGCGGGCGCGGACCACCGCGTACTGCTGGCCGAGGTCGCGCGAGTCCTCGATGGTGTGCGTGGCCTTGGACACGTCCTTGTTCTTGAACTGGTCCTGGTAGAGGCTGCGGATCGCGCTTCCGCCGGTCGCCGTGGCCTTGCCGGCGATGGCGACCACCGCGTCGTCGGAGAAGGAGTTGACCACCTTGTCCACGTTGCCCGACTTCAGCACGTCGAAGAAGTTCTGGACGGCCGAGCGCGCCTGGGCGGCGCCGGCGGTGCCGGTGGGCGAACCCGTCTCCATGGGCGATCCGGACTCCATGCCGGTGCCGGTCTCCATCGGCGACGTCATGCCGGTGGGCGAGGCGGGGCTCGCCTCGCCCTTCATGGCCTGCGAGTCGGTGCCCGCGGCGCAGCCCGCCACCAGCATGGCGGGAACGACGGCGGCCAACAGGAATGCTCTGCGGTGAGAAATCTTGCTCATGGCGGCTTTGATGCCCCGCCGGTCGATTAACGAATGCGTGGTTTAGGCACTTCCGACGGGTTCTTTACTTGGTCCGGTATTACTCGACTGAATGACCCGATATGCCGAGACCGTTCAGAGCTTCGATCGTTGCCGGGGCGAGACCAGCAAAGCGGGAGCCCCCGATACCGTCGCTTCAGTGCCGCGAACCCAGGCGAATCCGGACCCCCTTCCGCAGCGTGAGGACGCCGAGCGTTGCGACAGCTCCGAGACGGGACGCCGTTGCGTCCTGCCGGCGGGCCACCGCAGCCCACACGTCTTCCCGCCGGTCGAGGAGCCACTGCGCTGACTGCTTCGTGCTGACTGCTTCGTGCTGACGGCCACATGCTGACGGCTACGTCCGCACCTCCACCGCCGCACCCGCCCGCCGCACCTCGTAAACCGGCACGCGCACGCCCCGCTCGTCCAGGCAGTGGCCGGTGGCCAGCGAGAACACCTGCTTGTGCAGCGGCGAGGCCACGGTCGGCTCGCCCTTCCTGGTGCCGACGATGCCGCGCGAGAGCACGTACGCCCCGCTGAACGGGTCGAGGTTGTCCAGCGCGTGCAGCCCGCCGTCCCAGGTGCGGAACAGCGCGACCTGCCGGCCCGCCACCAGCACGCACACGCCGCGCTCAGGCAGCAGGTCGTCGTAGCCGCACACCGGCGTCCACGCGGCGCTCATCGGGCCATCACCGGCTTGATCTGGCCGCGCTCGCGCTCGAACACGATCGACGGGTCGGGGACGCCCGGCGCGTTGACGAAGCTGACGAACCGCCGCAGCTTGTCCGGGTCGTCCAGGGTCGCCGACCACTCGTCGGCGTACGTGGCCACGTGGTGCGCCATCTGCGCGTCGAGGTCGGCGCAGATGCCCAGCGAATCTTCCATGATCACCTCACGCAGGTGGTCGAGGCCGCCCTCCAGCGACTCCAGCCACGCGGAGGTGCGCTGGAGGCGGTCGGCGGTGCGGACGTAGTACATCAGGAACCGGTCGATGGTCCTGATCAGCTCCTCTGTGGACAGGTCGGCGGCCAGCAGGTCGGCGTGGCGGGGCTGGAAGCCGCCGTTGCCCGCGACGTACAGGTTCCAGCCCTTCTCGGTGGCGATGATCCCGAAGTCCTTCGAGCGGGCCTCGGCGCACTCGCGCGCGCAGCCGGAGACCGCGGACTTCAGCTTGTGCGGCGAGCGCAGGCCCCGGTAGCGCAGCTCCAGCTCGATCGCCAGGCCCACCGAGTCCTGCACGCCGTAGCGGCACCAGGTCGAGCCGACGCACGACTTCACCGTGCGCAGCGCCTTGCCGTAGGCGTGGCCGGACTCGAACCCGGCGTCCACGAGCCGCCGCCAGATCAGCGGAAGCTGCTCGACGCGGGCGCCGAACAGGTCGATGCGCTGGCCGCCGGTGATCTTCGTGTAGAGGCCGAAGTCGCGGGCCACCTCGCCGATCACGATGAGCTTCTCCGGCGTGATCTCGCCGCCGGGGATGCGCGGCACGACCGAGTACGTGCCGTTCTTCTGGATGTTGGCGAGGAAGGCGTCGTTGGTGTCCTGGAGCGCGGCCCGCTCGCCCTCCAGCACGTGCCCGTTGTGCAGCGAGGCCAGGATGGAGGCCACGGCCGGCTTGCAGACGTCGCAGCCCCTCCCCTGCCCGTGCTCGGCGATGAGCTGCGAGAACGTGGTGATGCGGCGGACCCGTACGATGTCGAACAGCTCGGCCCGTGAGTGCGCGAAGTGCTCGCACAGCGCCTTGCCGACCTCGACGCCCGACTTCTCCAGCAGCCGCTTCAGCATCGGCACGCACGAGCCGCACGTGGTGCCCGCGCGGGTGCACGCCTTGAGCCCCGGCACGTCGGTGACGCCCTGGTCGGCGACGGCGGTGCGGATGTCGTCCGCGCACACGTTGTTGCACGAGCAGACGAGCGCGTCGCCGGGCAGGTCCAGGCTCGCCCCCGCGCCGCTGAAGAGCAGGTCGGACGGCGGGGCGGGCAGCTCCTTGCCCACGAACGGCCGCAGCGAGGCGTACGGCGAGGCGTCGCCCACGCAGATGCCGCCGAGCAGCGTCCGCGCGTCGTCGCTGATGAACAGCTTCTTGTAGACGCCGGCCACCGGGTCCATGTAGGTGACGTCGAGCGCCCCCGTCATGGCCCCGAACTGCGCGACCTCGACGCCGAGCAGCTTGAGCTTGGTGGACAGGTCCGCGCCCGTGAACGTCGCCGAGCCGCCCGTGATCCGGTCGGCGGCGACCTCCGCCATCGTGTTGCACGGCCCCACCAGGCCGTAGATCATGCCGCCGGCCAGCGCGCACTCGCCGATCGCGTAGATCGACGGGTCGGAGGTGCGCATCCCGGGATCGACGACGACGCCGCCCCGCTCGCCCACCTCCAGCCCGGCGGCGCGGGCCAGCTCGTCGCGCGGCCGGATGCCCGCCGAGAACACCACGACCTGCGCCTCCAGCAGCGTCCCGTCCGGCGTGCGCAGCCCGGCGACCCGGCCCGCGCCGTCCACGACGACCTCGCGCACGCCCGAGCCCGCGTGCACGCCGAGCCCCAGGCCCTCGATGTGCCGCCGGAGCACCGCGCCGCCGCCCTCGTCCACCTGCCGGGGCATGAGCCAGGGGCTCATCTCCACGATGTGCGCCTTCAGCCCGAGCGCCCGCAGCGCGTCGGCCGCCTCCAGCCCGAGCAGCCCGCCGCCGACCACGACGCCCTCGGCCGCGTCCTTGGCGGCGGTCCTGATGGCGTCCAGGTCCTCGATCGTGCGGTAGACGTGGGCGTGCTCGGCCCCCGGCACCGGCGGCACGAACGGCGCCGAGCCGGTGGCCAGCACCAGCACGTCGTACGGCAGCGCGCCCCCGTCGGCGGTGAACACCCGCCGCGCCTGCCTGTCGATGCCGGTGACGCGGGTCCCCAGCCGGGTGACGGTGCCCTCGGGCACCTCGTAGGCGAGGTCCTCGGCGCTGGTCCCGGACAGGTACGACGTCAGCCGCACCCGGTCGTAGGCCGGCCGCGGCTCCTCCCCGATCACCGTGACCCGCCCGCCGAAGCCCCTGTCCATGAGGCTTTCGACGAGCCGATGGGCGGCCGGCCCGAACCCGACCACGACGAGCTCCTTCATACGGAAATCCCTTCCTGCTCGCACAGCCAGCCGACGATGCCTTCCACGGCGTCGCGGCAGGTTCCGCATCCGGTGGTGGCGCGGGTGGCGGCGGCCACCCCGGCCAGGTCGCGCGCCCCCGCCTCCCAGCACGCCCTGATCTGGCCCTTGGTCACGTTGTTGCACTGGCAGACCCTGGCCGCGTCCGGCATGAGCGTCGGACTGGCCGCCACGGGCGCCGCCGACAGCCCGGGGAACAGCAGCCCCGCCCGGTCGCCCGGCACCGGCCCGCCACGGTCGAAGAGCTGAGTGAGCGTGCCGACGGCGTCGCTCTCGCCCAGCAGGATCGCGCCGACCAGGCGGCCGTCGCGGATGACGAGCTTGCGGTAGGTGCCGCGGGCCCGGTGGCTGAACCTGACCACCTCGGCGTGCTCCTCGGTGAGGTGCGTCTCGCCCATGGCGGCCAGCTCGACGCTGCGCGCCTTCAGCCGGGTCACCAGGCGGGAGCCGCGGTAGAGCGCCTTGCCGCCGGTGATGACGTCGGCGGCGACGGCGGCCTGCTCCCAGGCGGGGGCGACCAGGCCGTAGACGGTGCCGTCGTGCTCGGCGCACTCCCCGATCGCGAAGATCGACGGGTCGTCGGTACGCAGCTCGTCGTCCACGACGACGCCCCTGCGCACCTCCAGCCCGGCCTCGGCGGCGAGGCCCGTGACCGGCCGGACGCCGCAGGCCAGCACCACGAGCCCGGCCTCGACCAGCTCGCCCCCGGCCAGCCGGACGCCGTCCTCCAGCACCGCCTCGGCGGAGACGCCGGTCCGGGTCTCCACGCCGAGCCCGGCCAGCGTCTCGCCCAGCACCTCGCCGGCCTCGACGTCGAGCTGCCGCTCCATGAGGTGCCCGGCGAGGTGCAGCAGCGTGACCGGCAGCCCGCGCCCGGCCAGGCCGCGGGCCGCCTCGACGCCGAGCAGCCCGCCGCCGACGACCACGGCCCGGCCGGCGTGCTCGGCCGCGGCGAGGATGCGCGCGCAGTCGTCCAGGGTGCGGAACGGCACGGCCCGCTCCACGCCGGGGATCGGCGGCACGACGGCGTCGCTGCCGGTGGCCAGCACCAGCAGGTCGTACGGCTGGCGGCGGCCGCTCGCGGTGACGACGTGCCTGGTCTCCCTGTCGAGGTGGGCGACGGCGTCGCCGAAGACGGCCTCGACGTCGTGGGCGGCGTACCAGGAGGCGTCGAGCAGCCGCACCTGGTCGGGGCGGGAGCCGCCGGCCAGGACCTCCGACAGCAGCACCCGGTTGTAGGGCCGGCACGACTCCGCGCCGAACACGGTGATCCTGATATGGGGATCGCGGGCGCGCACCTCGCTGACGAGCCGCGACCCGGCCATCCCGTTGCCCACGACGACGAGCCTCATGAGTCCCTCTCCACCCTGACCGCGCAGACCTTGAACTCCGGCATCCTCGACGTCGGGTCGAGCGCCGGGTTGGTGAGCCGGTTGGCGCCCTCCCAGTGGAAGGGCATGAACACGGTGTCGCGCCTGATGGCGTCGCTGATCCTGGCGACGGCCTTGGCCTCGCCCCGCCTGCTGGTGAGCCGCACCATGTCCCCGGCGGCGATCTCCAGCCGCTCGGCGAGGTCGGGGTGCAGCTCGACGAAGGGTTCCGGGGCGGCCTGGACGAGCGGCGCGATCCTGCGCGTCTGCGCGCCGCTCTGGTAGTGGGCCAGCAGCCGGCCGGTGGTGAAGTGGACCGGGTAGTCCTCGTCCGGCTCCTCGGCGGCCGGCCGGTGCCGGACCGGCACGAACCTGGCCAAACCGTCCGGGTGCGCGAAACGGTCGAGGAAGGGGCGCGGGGTGCCCGGGTGCCCCGGCTCGGGGCAGGGCCAGAAGACGCCCTTCTCCTCGGCGATGCGCTCGTAGGTGATGCCGGAGTAGTCGGCGGGCCCACCCCGGCCGGCCCGGCGCAGCTCGTCGAACACCTCGGCCGGCTCGGTGGCGAACCGGTGCCCCAGCCGCGCGGCGAGGCCCGCGATGACCTCCAGGTCGCTCCGCACGCCGTCCGGCGGGGCGACCGCCTGGCTGCGCAGCAGCACGCGCCCTTCGAGGTTGGTCATGGTGCCGGACTCCTCGGCCCACTGCGTCACCGGGAACACCACGTCGGCCTGGGCGGCGGTCTCGGACAGGACGAAGTCGCAGGCGACGAGCAGGTCCAGGGCGGCGATCCGGGCGGCGACGTGCTCGGCGGCCGGGGCCGAGATCAGCGGGTTGGAGCCGAACACCAGCAGCGCCCTGGGCCCGCCGGGGGTGCCGAGGGCGTCCAGCAGCTCGTACGTCGACCGCCCCGGCCCCGGCAGCGACTCCGGCGGCACACCCCACACGCCGGCCACGTGCGCCCGCGCCGCCGGGTCGTCGATCCTGCGGTAGCCGGGAAGCTGGTCGGCCTTCTGGCCGTGCTCCCTGCCGCCCTGGCCGTTGCCCTGCCCGGTGACGCAGCCGTAGCCGGAGCCGGCGCGGCCCGGCAGGCCGAGCGCGAGGGCGAGGTTGACGAAGGCGGTGACCGTGTCGGTGCCCTTGGCCTGCTGCTCGACGCCGCGGCCGGTCAGCACGTACGCGTTCGACGCGGCGGCCAGGGCCCGCACCGCCTGCCGCATCCGGTGGACGGGCACGCCGGTGATCCGCTCCACCCGCTCGGGCCACCACTCCGCCAGCGAGGTCCGCACGTCCGCGAAGCCGGTGGTGCGGGCGGCCACGTACGCCTCGTCCACCAGGTTCTCGGCGACGACGAGGTGCAGCAGGCCGAGGGCGAGCGCCAGGTCGGTGCCGGGGGCGGGCTGCAGGTGCAGCCAGGCGAGCCGGGCGGTGGGGCTGCGGCGCGGGTCGATGACGATCAGGCGCGGCCCCTCCAGGTGGCGGACGAGCGGCGGCATGGTCTCGGCCACGTTGCCGCCGGCCAGCAGGACGACGTCGGCCGCGGCCAGGTCGGTGACCGGGAACGGCATCCCCCGGTCCATGCCGAACGCCCGGATCGACGCGGCGGCGGCCGAGGACATGCAGAAGCGGCCGTTGTAGTCGATCTGGCTGGTGCCGAGCGCCACCCGGGCGAACTTGCCCAGCATGTACGCCTTCTCGTTGGTCAGGCCGCCCCCGCCGAACACGGCCACGGCGTCGGGGCCGTGCTCGGCGCGGATCGCGGCCAGCCGGCGGGCGACGTGGTCGAGCGCCACGTCCCACAAGACCGGCTCGCCGTGCAGGAGGGGCGTGGTGAGCCGCTCGCCGCTGGTGAGCAGCTCACCCGCCGTCCAGCCCTTCTGGCAGAGCGCGCCCGAGGCGTTGGCGGGGATGTCCGTCCTCGGCCGGACGGTCAACTCCGGGGCGATCTCCATCCCGCACTGCAGGGCGCAGTACGGGCAGTGCGTCTTCACCGGCTCGCCCACGGTCAGACCCTGGCGTGGGCGAGGCTGGCCACGACCCGGACGCCGACCTTGCGGACGTAGCACCACCAGGTGAGCGCGAAGCAGGTGGCGTAGAACAGGCCGAAGGCGAGGAAGGCAGGGGCGGGCGAGCCTGAGGCGGCGAACGACATCCCGAACGCGCGGTTGATGAGGAAGCCGCCGAGCGCGCCGACCGCCGAGATGACGCCGATCGCGGCGCTGGCCTGCCGCTTGCCGTACAGCAGGGCCTCCTCGCCCTCGCCGCGCTCGGCCACGGCCTTGGCCTGGAAGATCGCCGGGATCATCCGGTACGTGGAGCCGTTGCCGATGCCCGAGGTGAGGAACAGCAGCTGGAAGGCCAGGAAGAACGGCCAGAAGCCGCCGCCCTCGCCGGCCGCCCAGACCAGCAGGACGCCGCCGCCCATCGCGGCGAAGTTCCACAGGGTGACCGGCGCGCCGCCCAGCCGGTCGGCCAGCCAGCCGCCGAACGGCCGCACGAGCGAGCCGATGAGGGGCCCGGCGAAGGCGACGGCCGCGTACGGGGAGTCGGGGAACAGGCTCTTGCTGAGCAGCGGGAAGGCCGTGGAGTAGCCGATGAACGAGCCGAACGTGCCGATGTACAGGAACGACATGATCCACGTCTGGGCCTTGCCGGCCACCGCGATCTGCTCGCGCGGGTTCGCCCTGGCGGTGGTCAGGTTGTCCATGAAGAACCAGGCGCAGGCGGCGGCCACCACGATGAACGGGATCCAGAACCACCCGGCCGCGGCCAGCCCGAACGCGCCGATCACCAGCGGCATGACGAGCTGCACCGAGCTCACCCCGACGTTGCCGCCCGCGGCGTTGAGCCCGAGCGCCACCCCCTGCTTGGCGCGGGGGTAGAAGTAGGTGATGTTGGCCATGCTGGAGGCGAAGTTCCCGCCGCCGACCCCGGCGAGCGCCGCGATCACCAGGAACAGCCAGTAGGGCGTGCCCGGGTTGTTCACCGCGACCGCCAGCAGCACCGCGGGGATCAGCAGCAGCAGCGCGCTGACCACGGTGAAGTTGCGCCCGCCGAACCTGGCGGGGCCGAAGGTGTAGGGCAGCCGCAGCGCCGAGCCGATCAGGTTGGGCAGCGCGACCAGCCAGAACAACTGGTCGGTGGTGAACTCGTAGGAGCCCATCCTGGTCGCGACGATGCTCCACAGGGTCCACACGGTGAAGCCGAGGTGCTCGGCGAGAATCGAGAAGATCAGGTTGCGCCGTGCGACGCGCCTTCCTGAGCTCTCCCAGAAAGCTGGGTCATCGGGGTGCCAGTCGGCGATCCAGCGCGCCATCGACCTCTCCTACGCTCGGCGTCGGGGAGCTCCAACGTAGGAATCGGTCGTTACGCACACGCACTTTCCGTGGCTGTGCATCCGTTACAGGTGATTCACCGCGGTAACAAGCCACGCACAAGCGTCACGCCGGAAACGTGCGCGTAACGCCTGGTTACTGCCGCCTTCCTGGGGTAACGACACTCAGCAAGGGGGGGAATCATGATCAAAACACTTCACAAGATGGGCATCAAGTCCAATCACATGTACGTGGCCGGGATCTGCTCGGTCGGCCTGGCCTTCGCTTCCTGGTTCGCGTCGAAGCAGACCGAGCACGCAGGGCTCGACCGCGCGGACCGATGGGGCATCTTCGTCGGGGAATGGGCGCCCACGTTCTTCGCGATGGGGGTCGCGCTGCGGATCGAGGAGACGCACCGCGAGCTGGAGGAGTCCGAGATGGAGTCCTTCGGCAGGTCCCAGGACATGCGCAGCCGGACGCACGCGGGGGTTTGACCGGCACGGCACGCGGGTCACGCTTGTGTGACCCGCGTGACCGCCGTTCTCACGCGGGATCGAGAGCGCGGTCCGCCAGCCGCCGCAACGGCTCGTCGGTGAGCCGGTACTTGTACCAGTCGTCCTGACGCACCGCGCCGAGGCCCTCGTAGAAGCCGATGCTCGGCTCGTTCCAGTCGAGCACCGCCCACTCCAGGCGCTGGTAGCCGCGCTCGGCGCAGATCCTGCCCAGCTCGCCCATGAGCGCCATCCCGAGGCCGCTGCCCCGGTGCTGCGGGCGCACGTAAAGGTCCTCCATGTAGACGCCGTGCACGCCGCGCCAGGTCGAGAAGGTCAGGAACCACAGGACGAAACCGGCGACCTCGCCGTCGATCTCGGCGATGTGGGCGAAGACGGCGGGCCGGTCGCCGAACAGCGCGGCGCGCAGGCCCTCCTCGGTGGCGCGCACCTCGTGGGCGGCCTTCTCGTACTCCGCCAGCTCGCGGATCAGGTCGAGGATGACGGGCACGTCGTCGGGGGTAGCGGGACGAATCATGCCCACCAGGGTACGACCAGGTCAGACCCGCTCCGCTCCCCCGTTCCCCGCTACCAGCGGTCGTGGACCTGCGGGCGGATCAGCTCGTCGTAGACCCCGTTGACCGTCTCCAGCGTCGCGGCCGGCAGCGGGTCGAGCCCGGCCGCGGCCGCGTTGGCGGCGGCCTGCGCCGGGTTGCGGGCGCCGGGGATGACCACCGAGACCCCCTCCTGGTCGAGGATCCAGCGCAGCGCGAACTGCGCCATCGTCGCCCCCTCCGGCACCAGGGGAGCCAGCCGCCGCACCGCCTCCAGGCCGGTCGCGAAGTCGACGCCCGAGAACGTCTCCCCCACGTCGAACGCCTCGCCGTGCCGGTTGAAGTTGCGGTGGTCGTCGGGCGCGAAGGTGGTGTTCTCGTCGTAGCGGCCCGACAGCAGGCCGCTGGCCAGCGGGACGCGGGCGATGATGCCGACCCCGGCGGCGCGGGCCGCGGGCAGCACCCGCTCCAGGGGCTTCAGCCGGAAGGCGTTGAGGATGATCTGCACGCTCGCCACGTTGGGGCGGGCGATGGCGGTCAGCGCCTCCTCGCAGGTCTCCACGCTGACGCCGTACGCGGCGATCTTCTTCTCCGCGACCAGCGTGTCGAGGGCGTCGAAGACCGCGTCCGTCGAGTAGACCGGCGTCGGCGGGCAGTGCAGCTGCACCAGGTCGATGGTGTCCACGCCGAGGTTCTGGCGGGAGCGCTCGTTCCAGGCGCGGAAGTTGGACATCACGTAGTTGGCGGGGAGCTGCTCCATCCGCCGGCCCATCTTCGTGGCGACCGTCAGGCCGGGGCGGCCCTTGGCGAACCGGCCGACGATCTGCTCGCTGCGGCCGTCGCCGTACACGTCGGCGGTGTCGATGAAGGTGACGCCCGCGTCGGCGGCGGCGGACAGCGTGGCGAAGGCCTCGTCCTCGGAGACCTCGCCCCAGTCGGCGCCGAGCTGCCAGGCGCCGAGGCCGATGACGCTGACCTCACGACCGGTGCGTCCCAATATGCGGTGTTCCATCAGGGTGGCTCGCTTCCTTTTGTGCTGCCTCATATTCCACCACGGCCCGCTCACGGCCTTCCGCTGACGGCATCCAGCGGGAGAGCCGGAGCCGTCACCGTGGCCGGTAGCAGCAGCGCAGTCCGGTCTGCACAGACGCGCGCAGTTCCTCCCCGATCACCGGATCCACCCCGGCGATCCGCGACAACGCCCGCCGGATCGCCTTGCCCACCGCGATCCTGGCCCGCTCCTCGCCGCCCGCGAACGGCCGCGCCCGCCCGCCGATCCCCGTGGCCGCCGTCAGCTCCCGCACCAGCCACTCGCGCTCCAGCCGCAGCGCCGACGCCCGTTCCAGGTCGTTCATCTCCTCCAGCTCGTCGATGTCGGCCTGGAGCTGCGTCAGCCGTTCGCGGTAGGAGTCCCGGGCGAGGTCGTCCAGCACGGGCTGCGCCGACGAGCCCTCGCCCTCCTGCGACCAGGTGCCCGCCGCCAGGTCGGCGGCCAGGATCTCGCGCCCGGGGTGGGCCACGAGCGCCGCCAGGTGGGCCATGCCGACGCTGTGGTCCGCCACCGCGACCCGCCCGCCCAGCTCGATCCGCCAGTGCCGCCCGTCGCGGTGGAACCGGCACGTCCGCCGCACCTCGCCGGCCCCGCTCAAGGCCGCGCTGCCGACCACGCCGGGCAGCGCCATCCCCAGGTCCCTGGCCTCCCGCGCCGCCCCGGCCAGCTCGGCGCGCGCCGCCGTGTCCCGCGGCCCGTCGCGCAACGCCAGCGCCTGCCCCAGACGGCACCGCGACAGCGCCGCCGCCGGCCAGTGCCCCAGCGCCAGGTTCGCCTGCACGGCGGCACGCAGATGCCGTACGGACAGATCCAGGTCCCCCATGGTCAGCGCGGCCATGCCCAGCGGGTGCTCCGCCGACCCGAAGCACACGACCCCGAGACTGCCGATCACCGGCAGCCCGGCGTACGGGCTGAGCAGCGCGTACGCCCGCGCCGCCGTCCCCGCGTCCTCCAGCAGGTGGGCCGTCTCGGCCACGAAGTACATCGAGACCAGCCAGGAGCTCGAACGGGGCAGCTCGGCGAGGTCCCGCCCCCGTACGCGGGCCAGGTGCCCGGCCGCCAGCCGATGATCCCCCGCGACGGCCGCGACCAGCGCCAGTCCCGCCAGGTAGGAGTTGTCGATCGGGCTGAGCGTGGGCGAGCTGGCCAGGTCGCGCAGTCCGGGCAGGAGCTCGGCGGCGCGCCCCTGGAACCAGCGGACGGCGCCGAGCTGGCCGCCGAGCCAGCCGGTGGCGTCCATGTCGCCGGCCTTGACGCCCCGCTCGAAGCACTGGCCGGCCAGCCTCTCCGCCTCGCCGAAGCGGCCCGCGCGGATGGCGAGCATGACCTCGACGGCGTTGACCACGTAGCCGACCGCGAGGTAGGCGTGCTCGCGCAGCAGCCGGCGCAGCTCCTCCAGGCAGCGTTCGGCGTGCGGGTCGGCGGCCAGGAAGAGGTTCACGGTCCGCCACATCAGGCCCATCAGCAGGTCGCCGCGGCGCTCGGTGACCCCCGCCAGGCCGATCAGCTCGTCGGCCAGCTCACGTCTGAGCGCCGCGTGCTCGGGACCGAGCAGGCAGTGGTGCGCCAGGCTGAGCGCCTCCGCGACGGCGAGCGGGTCCCCCGCGTCCCGCGTCTCGCGGAGCAGCCGCAGGATCCCGTCGTGCGTGCCGTTCCGGTAGTCGTCCTCACCCTGGAGCCGGATGCGCAGCCGGAGCGCCGTCGGCGAGGACGGGTCGAGCAGCGACAGCGCCCGTAACTGCCGCGTACGCACCCGCTCGGACTCCGCCGACGTCCGGTGCTCCCGCACCCAGCGCCCGCCGAGCCCCAGCGCCGCCAGCCCGAGCGCGATCGGGTCGCCGGACTGCTCGGCCTGGCGGTAGGCGGCGTCGTACCAGCGCCGCGCGGTCTGCAGATCCCCGTTCACGTGCAGCGCCCGCTCCCCCAGGACGAGCGACAGCCTGGCATCCGAACTCGGGGCCGGCCACACCTCCGGCCGTTGTGCTACGCCCACACTCCGCTCCTGTCGGTCTCCTGGGCTGAGCTCGCGAACGGCCCCCCGGATACCGGGCGGTTCAATTGAGTCGAAACTGTCGGTGCCGCACGGAAGAATGCGAAGCACCATGATTCCTTTCAACGCCGTACGCACTCCGGGTGGCGACATCGTCGTCTTCTACGTGGGCTCCGAGCCCCGCCTGACCCCCGACCAGGCTCTCGCGTTCGCCGACCAGCTCCGCGCCCTCGCCGACGCCGACCCCTGCCCGGCCCCCGCCATGGCCGCCGCCGTCTGACCCTTCCCGGTCCTGCCCGTCTTGATCTTCGTCGGCGCCGTACGGCACGATGGCCCCACCCCTGACCGACCCGATCCGAGGAGCCGGCGCACATGGACCTGACAACGACGGTGCTCAGGCTCGTGCCGGCGTGCGTCCTGGCCGCCCTCGGCATCCACGCCCTGGCCACCGGGCGGATCCTCGTCGCGACGCAACGTCAGCGCACGAAGCTCCGGCCACGCCCATACGGTCTGGGCCAGCTCCTCACGGGCCTCTGCTTGGTCCTCCTGCCACTGTCCAGCCTCGTGGCGGACCGGTCGCTGTACTACGTGGTGTTCTTCGCATCGGTCGGATGCCTGGTGGCAGGGATCTGCTTCCTGGTGGCCGCGATGATCCCCCAGGACCGGCCCTAGCCCCGGCAGCGGCAGACCGCCCACAGAAACGGCGGCAGAACGCCCACGGAGGCAGCGGCAGACCGCCCACACCACCTCCGGCAGAACGCCCACACAACCGCTTCTACCTGCGATGACAACAGCAGACCGGCACGAGCACGCCGGCGGCGCGCCTCCGGCGCGGTGGTCGGGATCGAGGTCAAGGCAGCGGAGACCGTGCGCGGCGACGACTTCCGCGGCCTGCGCCATCTGGCCGACCGGCTCGGCGCACGGTTCCGCGCGGGTTTCGTGCTTTACGCCGGGGAGCAGGCGCTGGCGTTCGGTGAGAAGCTGCGGCCCTTCCCATCGTGGCCTTGTGGACGCTCGGAGACGCTTAGAGGAGCCGACGCGGGCCGGCCGCCAGGTCAGCCCTCCTGCGCTCGCTGCTGCTTGAGGCGGAGCGCCTCCTTGCGGGCCTCGGCCTGGACGGAGCGCTCGTGCTCCAGCCACGCCGGGTTCTCCGCCTTGATCTCGTCGATCTCGGCGGTGGTGAGCGGCTTGGTGATGCCGCTTCTGGCCAGCCCGGAGATGGAGACCCCGAGCTTGGCGGCCACGACCTGCTTGGGGTGGGGGCCGTTGCGGCGCAGGTCGGCGAGCCAGGCGGGCGGCTTCGCCTGCAGGGCGTTCAGCTCGTCCCTGGAGACCGGCCCGGCCTGGAACTCGGCGGGAGTCGCCGAGAGGAGGACTCCCAGCTTCTTCGCCGCGGTCTCGGGCTTCATCGTCTGGACGGTCTTCGGTTTGGGCGACGGCATGACGCCAAGCGTAGTCAGTCGGAACGGGTTCCCTGACATCGGTACGCTGAGGCGGTGACCGATGGCGAGAGCGGCAGGGCCTTCCGATTGGCGTACGCGCCCGGAGTGACACCCGCCAAATGGGTCAACATCTGGACCGAGCGGATGCCCGACGTACCACTCACCCTGGTCGCGGTCCCCGCCGCCGAGGTGGTGGCGCTCCTGCGCGACGGCGGCGCGGACGCCGGATTCGTCCGGCTGCCGGTCGACCGCGACGTGCTCAGCGTGATCCCCCTCTACGTGGAGACCACGGTGATCGTGGTGCCCAAGGACCACGCGGTGACCGCCGCCGACGAGGTCACCCTCGCCGACCTGGCAGACGACGAGATCCTGCATCCCTTGGACGACACCCTGGAGTGGACGACCCGGCCGGGCCTGCCCGCGTTCACCCGCCCGGCGACGACGGGCGAGGCGGTCGAGCTGGTCGCGAGCGGCGCCGGGCTCCTGGTGGTCCCGCAGTCGCTGGCGCGCCTCCACCACCGCAGGGACCTCAAGTACCGGCCGCTGCTCGACGCGCCGCAGTCGCAGGTCGGCCTGGCCTGGCCCACCGACGCGACCACGGACCTGGTGGAGGACTTCATCGGCATCGTACGCGGCCGCACGGTCAACAGCTCCCGAGGCCGCACCCCCGCCCCCGCCGCCACCGAGAAGCCGGCCCAGCGCCGCCAGGAACGCAAGCCCAGCCAGACCGCCTCCGGCCGCCGCGCCACGCCTCCGTCGCCGAACCGCAGAAGAAAAGGCAATCGAAGCCGCTGATCCGCAGGACGACGAAGAGCACTGGGAGCGACCGTCATCACATGCGGGTAGCGGCCGTTGCCCCATGGCATGAGCGACCAACTCACCACGACCGCGGCGACCATCTCACCACGACCGCAGCGACCAATCCACCACCACCACCTGTCATGATGGAGGGCATGGTCACCACCCCGCTCGGGCGCTTGATCCACCGTCACGCGGAGCAGAGCGTCAAGGACGCCCTGACCGACACGCGCGTCGTCCTGGTGAACGGCGCACGGCAGTCGGGCAAGAGCACGCTGGTCCGACGGCTCGCCAAAGCAGACGGCACCGAGTGGCGTGACCTCGACGATCCAACGACCCTGCGAGCCGCGTTGAGCGACCCCAGTGGCTTCGTCGACTTCCCCGGGCCCATGGTCATCGACGAGATCCAGCGCGCCCCGGAACTGCTGCTCGCCATCAAATCCCAGGTGGACGCCGATCCGAGACCAGGCAGATACCTGCTCACCGGCTCCTCCCGGCTACTCGCCCTACGCGGCCTGCCGGACACCCTGCCCGGGCGAATGGAGACCATCGAACTATGGCCTTTCGCGCAGGGCGAGATCGGCGGTCGTCCTGATGCCTTCATCGACGCGGTGTTCGCGCACGGCCCAGCCCTCCGGCACACCTCCCGGCTCACCCGGGCCGACTACGCGGACCGCCTGGTTCGTGGCGGTTACCCCGAGGCCGTCGCCCGCACCAACCCCAGACGCAGACAACGCTTCTTCGACTCCTACGTGGGCGATCTGATCAACCGTGACGTGAGGCAACTGTCGGACATAGAACGTACCGCGGAGCTACGCGCGTTGGTCAGGTCCCTGGCGGCCAGGTCCGGCCAACTGCTCGTCGTTCAGGCGCTGGGCCGTGACCTCGGCCTGCCCGGCACCACCACCGCCAGATTCCTGGCGCTGCTGGAAGAGGTCTTCCTCGTCAAACGCATCCCCGCCTGGTCGAAGAACATCAGCAGCCGGGCCGTGCACACCCCCAAGGTCGCCTTCGTCGACTCGGGAGTGGCGGCGAACCTGCTGGGCGTCGACGCGCACAGCCTTCTCCGGCCCGATTCCGCGTTCGGGCCGCTGCTGGAGGGCTTCGTCCTCATGGAACTGGCCAGGCAGACGACCTGGGCGGACACCTTGGTCGACCTGTACCACTATCGGACCAAGGACAAGGTGGAGGTGGACGCCGTCCTGGAGAGTCGCCAGGGCCGGGTTGTGGGCATTGAGGTCAAGGCCGCCTCCACGGTACGACCGGACGACTTCAAAGGACTCCGTCACCTGGCGGAACGGGTAGGCCCTGACTTCGTCGCCGGTCTGGTCCTGCACACCGGCACGCAGACGTTCTCCTTCGGCGATCGGATGCTGGCCGTCCCGGTCGGCGCCCTGTGGGAGACGACGTGATGTACGGCGGACCGCTGACGGTCGTCGCCTATTCGACGGCGCGTGGGACGACGACCACTTGATCGTCGTCCTCGTAGATGATCCTGCCCGGGTCCCCCGATTCGAGGCGTACGCACTCCACGCCGTGCGCGGCGAGAATGGCCAGGTATCCCGGCACCCGCCGGATGAGGTGCCCGGCTGACGCCTTGAACCAGGCCGCCGCTCCCGGATTGACGGCGCGGTCGTAGACGGTGGGGTCCACGGTGGCGGGGTCGGTGAAGTTGGTGTCGTACCAGGCGTTGTTCTCGCGCCTGAAGGCTTCCTCCGCGTCCGACAGACGTCCCTGCTCGGCCAGGGCGTTGACGAGGCCGAACACGCCCGGATATGTGCCTCGCCTGTTCGGCACGGGACTTTGGAACCGCACGTACATCTGTGCCCCTTGATGGCTCGGCCCGGACAACGACGGCGGCCCCCCGGCGTTCCCAAGCCGGGGGGCCTTGAATGTTGCCGCCATATGTGAGGCCAGCAGCGTTTAAGAGAGCAGGTCAGCTATGACGAATGTGCGCTCTGCCATTGAGCCACCGCGGCATGAAGAGCCGCGGGCCGGATTCGAACCGGCATCTCAACAATCATGGCCTGCCCTCGGTCGATGTGGCTCTCGACGGTCAATGCTGAGCTTCGAGCGAGAATCTGAATGTGATCGGCTGCCTCTGCCGGTTGGGCTACCGCGGCGCGAACCGCGGGGAGGGCTCGAACCTCCGCTTGGGCCGTTCGTCAGCTTCAGCTTCAGCCTCAGCTTCGCGCTTTCGCGCACCCCGCGCTCAACGGGGAGTCTCTACGCTAGCCGAACAGGTAGGCGAACACCGCGTCGCCGACCCTGCGGTCCTCGACCTCGGCGCTGTTGGCCTCTTCACGGGCGTACTTCACGGCGTCCTGCAGCTTCTGCACCCGGGCCAGCAGCTCGTTGACGCGGCGGGCCGGCAGGGCGCCGGAGAACGCCGTCTTGGTCCAGTAGCCGACGACGATGTCCTCGGTGAACACCTGCACCTGCGCCGGATGCTTGTCGGTCGCCTCGGCGAGCACGTGGTTGCGCGGCACCTTCTTGGTGCGGGTCGTCTTGACCGGCTCCGTACGCCACGCGCCGGAGTTGTCGTCGAACGTCCACGTCTCGGCCGGGTCCAGGGTCGGCAGTTTGGCGATGAACGCGTACAGCTCGACGAGCTGCTTCTCCAGGAACAGCAGGTAGGTGACCGGCGCGCCTTCGATGAGGGTGGTCCCGTCCACGACGACGTCGGCCTTGGCGACGGTGTTCGTCCAGTCCTTGGTCGCCGTCACGTCGAACAGCTTCGTGAGCGCCTTACCGACCTCGGCCAGCACTTCCTCCGCCTTCACCTGGACGCGGGTGGACTCCGGCGGGAGCTGCTCGCCCTCGTCGTCGATCGGCTGGTACGTGCGCGACAGGCCCGACAGCAGGGGGTGCTTCTGGATGGTGTGGTGGGCGTCGGCGACCGCGCGCTGGCTGCTGGCTTTGACGCCCTTCTCCACGGCGAGGATCTGGTTCAGCTTCGCCACGGCGAGGGTCCGTTCATGCGAGGGGTTGACGGGATGAGGCGAAAGCGTACAGCGGCCCGACCAAAGCCGCGCAACTCGTTAAATCGGTCACCTGAGACGACGCTCATCCACCTGGACAGTCACTGTCTCCGCCGCTGTACTCGGCGCAGTAGCCGGACGGCAGAGGCGGCGGAGGACGGCGCAGCTCCGCCTGTCGCGCCTCCGTGTACAGACTCGCCAGGACGAAGAGGACACACGCCGTCGCGACGAGGCCGAAGATCCAGGCGCGTACGACTCTGGCGGTGAAGACGCAGATGCCGGTGGCGAGGACGGGCGCGACAGTGAAGATCACCGCCGCCGCGGCCAGCCACGCGTTCGTGCCGCCACGATCGAGTTCGGCGTCACCCGTGAACGCGGTGGCGAGTGCCTGCCAGAGGCACAGCGGAACCCCGATGAACCAGAACACCGCCAGCAGGCCGAGGACCATGCCGCTGACCTCGCTCGGCTCCGTGCCCTTCGCTTTCACGACAAGAGACTGTTCCGTCCGCTCGTCATGACGCACAAGTCAGGAGTCAAGCTGCTTGCGTCCTTTGTCCGTCAGCGACGCCAGATGCACTGCCACGCCGAAGGTGGTGAACCCCGACCTGGCCGCGGCGGTGAACCCGGCGATCACCGCCTCCGACGGATGATCCCGGACCAGGACGTCATAGGCCGCGAACTCGTGGTCCCGGATGGCGGCGAGAACCATGTCCGTGGTCAACTCGGACTGACTCACGATCTCCTCCAGCAGGTCGCCCTGCCCCTTACAGTCTCACCGTCTGCCGACGGCGGTCTACCGTCTGTCCAGGATCGGGCACGAACAATCCTTCAGGCATGTGCTCGCGGGCAGCGCGCGGGCGAGCGGACCACCGCGCTCGCCCGGCAGCGCTCGCTTCGTCATGCCTGCGGGAGAGGCCGGGCCTCCACGGCGCCGGTGCCCGCGAGGTGGCGGCGGCGGCTCGGCATCAGCATGGTCGGGTGCGAGATGCTCCAGGCCGCGCTCGCGCAGATCATCTCCTTGATGCGGGCGGCGGTCCGCCCGGTGAAGACGCTGGACGTGACCTGGTCGTCGGGGGTCACCCGCTGGATGATCCCGTCGCGGCGTCCGAGGCTGATGCACTGCACCGAGTAGCCGATCGTGGTCTCGGGAACCTTGCGACCGGTCAGGCGCGCGGCGATGACGTCGGCCGCCAGCCACGCCATCGGGTTCGCCGAGGCGCAGGACATCCGCAGCGGCTTGCCACCCGCTCCTTCGGCGTACGCGGCGTCGCCGACGGCGTACACGTCGGGGTGCGAGACCGATCGCATGCCGGCATCGACGACGATCCGCCCCGTGTCGGAGACCTTCAGGGTGGTGGCGGCCGCGATCGGGTGCACGCCGAACCCCGCGGTCCACACGGTCACCTCGGCCCGGATCTCGCTGCCCCCGGCGGTGACCACGCCGTCCGCTTCGACCCGCGCGATGTCGACGTGGTCGTGAACCGTGATGCCGAGCCGGTCGAAAGCGCCGCGCAGGTGGCGCTGGGCCTTGTCGCTGAGCCAGCCGCCGACGCGGCCGCGGGCGGCGATCGCGACCTCGAGGTCCGGGTGGGCCTCGGCGATCTCGGTGGCCGCCTCGATGCCGGTCAGGCCGCCGCCCACGATCAGTACGGTCCCGCCGGGCTTCACCTCGTTCAGGCGCGCCCGCAGCCGGAGAGCGGCCTGCTTGCCGGCCACGTTGTGGGCGTGCTCGGCGACACCAGGGACGCCTTGGTCGGCGTCGGTGCTGCCCAGGGCGTACACGAGGGTGTCGTAGGCGAGGGTCTCGCCGCCGAGCTCGACGGTCTTGCCTTCCACATCGACGGCGGTGACCCGCGCGGTCCTGACCTGTACGCCGGTGCCCGCGAAGACGTCGCGCAGCGGGCGGGGCCGCAGATCCTGCCCGCTCGCCAGCTGGTGCATGCGGACCCGCTCGACGAACTCCGGGTCGCCGTTGACCAGCGTGATCTCGACGTCGTCGCGGTGCAGCCGCTTGGCGAGGCGGCCGGCGGCGTTGGCTCCGGCGTACCCGGCTCCCAGGACGACGATGCGGTGCTTCATGGCTACGCTCCTATCTGGTTGCTTTCACCTCCTGAACCGGACAGGCGCGCGATCCCTGACAGGGACCGGATGTGATGTGGGTCACCAGCTCAACGGGACCGGGCGACGAGATCCATCGGCCGCCCACTGACGCGCGACGCGCTGAAGCTTGTCGGGGTTGACCTGGATGTGGATCGAGGCGAGGCCGTCAGGGGTCGTGTCGAGACAGATCACGCCGATGACCTGCGCGCCGACCTCGACCAGCACGGCAGGACCGCCGTTGACGACGACGGCGTAGAAGACGGGATCGCCGCCGACGAGGGTCCGCTTGGAGTCGCTCCGCTGGAACATGCCACGCAGGTACTGGGCGATGCCCAGGGCTCCGATGACCGGCGTCCTGCGCGCGACGACCTTCCCGCCGCCGTCGGCCACGCTGACCGCGTCGTCCGCGAGCAGCCGGATCAGCGGCTCGGTGTCGCCGCTGAGGGCCGCGGCTAGGAACTCCTCGACGATCTTCCGCGCGGCGGCGGCGTCGACCTCCGTACGGGATCGCTCGGCAGCCAGATGCTGCCTGGCCCGCCGGTAGATCTGCTGGCAGTTCGACTCGGTGATGTCCAGGATCTCGGCGATCTCGCGGTGCGCGTACCCGAACGCCTCGCGCAGCACGTACACGACACGCTCGTTGGGCGTCAGCCGCTCCATCAGCGTGAGCATCGCCATGGAGACCGACTCGCGCTGCTCGAAGGTGTCGGCGGGACCGAGCATCCGGTCCCCGTCCAGCACCGGCTCGGGAAGCCACTGCCCCACGTACGTCTCCCGCCTGGCCCGCGCCGAGGTGAGCTGGTTGAGGCAGAGATTGGTGAGCACTTTGGTCAGCCAGGCCTCGGGCGTCTCGATGCGTTCCCGGTCCGCCGCGTGCCAGCGCAGGTACGTGTCCTGCACCGCGTCCTCCGCATCCCCGGCGGACCCCAGCAGCCGGTAGGCAATCGCCTCCAAACGGCCCCTAGAGCTCTCGAACAGATCGGTTTCGTACACGCGGAGCGACATGGCCTTATGATCGGCCATCCGTCCAGGTCACGCCACACCGCCCCGGCGGTTACCCGCCGGAACGCCCGCGCCAGAGACGTTCATCCTGGTGCAGCTCAGACCCGCGTCGTCTCAGCTGCGCTGCCGGGCCTCATGCCATAGACAGAAACCTCAACCGTGACTTTGAGGTTGCCGAGCGGGTCAGCCTTGCCCAACTCCTCCAAGAGTGCCTCATGGGAGAGATCGGGCGGCCCATAGTCGGCGTACCACTTCTGACCGTCGAGCGTCGAGACGGAGATGCGTTGCTCATCGTAGATGAGAGTCGCTTCGCTCACCTGGCCTTCACGCGCCTTCTGCAGAATGAACGAGACATCACGCTTGCTGTAAGGGTCGTATGTCATGCAGGCCGCGAACGCACCCGCAAGGACATGTGCAATGACCAGCATCGTCAGCAGCTTGACTCTTGTCCCGGAGGAGTTGCGCCTCGATAAGAGATTGACCACGGCACCTCTTTCGCTCGGCTGGTCATCTGCGCCGTTCACCTCCGTCGCGAAACGACGAGGTTTTGCACCGAGACCGTCTAGAAAGGCCAAAGATACACCACGGCTGGCAACAGGGCCGATGCGTTCTCCTGCCGTGAACCCGAGTAGCTGAAGTCCGTGCCCCGCCTACTTGTCGCCGGCGCCGTTCGCGATGTAGACATAGCCGGTGCGATGACGGCGCATCACCTGGTGCCACGTCGCCGCGTCACAGGATCCTGCGACGCGCCGAATCGCCTGATCCCAGATGAAGTAGCTCTCACCCAGGTCGAGCCAGCTGTCTTCCCGTGCTCGCTTGTCCCAACTTCTCGTTGGTATCTGTATGCATTCATACCGATGCGACTTGTTTTTGCTGGTGATTTTCAGCACTTCCACGCCCTGCTCATGGGTGCGTATCACAAGACAAGGGCGGTCTTTCCAGCCTGGACGATCCGCGAACTGAAGGGACGCCCAGCAAATCTGACCTGGGTGCACCCGGGATCTCCAGGACGCGTTCGGGGGCTCCAAGTGAACCGAGGGGCGCGTGGCGGCCCGGCGCTCGGCGATATAGCGGATGAGCTGCGTCAGAAGGGCCAGGCCGCCTACGAAGACGATCAGGCCAAGGATCATGGCGAGAGCGGATGGCGCTGTGCCCGAGATGGCCATCGCGTAAGGGAGTGTGCCCATCACCGGAGGCACCTTACATACATATCGAACATCACGGTAGCGTTTCCTCCGTTTCATGCCGAATAACTGCTCCGGGAGGGCGTGCCCCGATCACCGGAGGCGCACGTGGTCCGGAATATGTTGCGACTTCCGGCTGCCGGCGATCGGTTCAGGGAATGCAGGGGCTGGGTGGTGTCACCCGGTTTTGAGAAGCGTGGCCGCCAGGGCGGCGGCCCGCGCCCAGGTCGTTGTCGTGGTCATCGAGACTTCCTCGATCAACGTACGCAGGTGATGGAGGGGCCGCGCACGGTCGAGGTGCGACTCTGGGCGCCGGCGAGAGACACGTTGATGGTGATGTCGCCGTGGTACCGCTTGCCGGACTGACACGCCGAGGGCGTCTCCAGCGTGGTGTTGATGCCGGCCTGCCTGGGATTCTGGAAGCTGTCGAACTGGTACGACGTCTCGACCGCGACCCCGACTCGCTGGCCCATCACGATGTGCGGATCCGGCCGATAAAGGCGGCATCCGGGAACGAATGTCCCTTCTGCGGCCGCCACCGCTTCCGTGGCCGTTGCCCCCATGGTGCTGATCTCAAAGAGCTGCGCAAATCCGCCAATTCGCCCAGTACGCGAAAAATCGCCGGTGATATCAACCGCAGCAAGACCGTGATCGGTGATCTCTTCTCCGGCCGCGGCATCCCACCGGAACCGGCCGTGCGGGACATCATCGAGTATCTGGGCGGCGACTGGCGCGAGTGGGAGCAGCGCGTCCGCGAGGCACGACAGGCTGAAGCGAGAGCGCGGACCGAAGAGCGGTCCCCGCGACCTGACCACCCATGGCTGCGGCACCTCGCCATCGCATCGGTCAGCGCGGTGCTCGTCGCCGGGGTGAGGCAACTCATCAACGCCGCACTGGAGCCGAAGACGACGGCCCAGGCGCCGAGCCTCGCCCGGATGCCCATCGTGGGGCGTCAGCACTGCGCCGTGGTGATCGTCGACTCGGCCCCCGTCTACCACCTGCCGGACCCGCAGGCAGGCATTCTCAGGGAGAAGACCAGGCAGCAGCTCATCACGTACGACGACAAATACCCCGACAAATGGGCGAACGGCGTTCTGTTCCGCGCCGTACGGACACCGAACGACCGGCCTCAGTACCACTGGATGATGGCCGACCATCTCAAGGTCACGGCATGCGCTTCCTGAGGGGCGCCGATCTCCTTGCGCTCTTCGGGCTTGGTCACGAAGTTGCCCACGCCGGGCTCCGTACGGATCAGCCCGTCCGCGCGAAGGGCGCGCATGACCTTCTGGCCGGCGGCATTGGCGGACCTTCAGAAGTACTCGCCTACGTGACCTGACGGCACGTGATGGCACGACAGCCCCGTAGCGAGATCGCTACGGGGCTTCCCGGTGCAGGTGGGCGGTACTGGATCCGAACCAGTGACCCTCGCTGGCAGGGAACGAAGATCGCTCCCGTCGGTACGCCGGCCTGATGGGCCGGCCTGGGGAACCACTTCCCCCGCCGACCGTCCCCCAGCTGCCCTGATGGCACGCTGATGGCACGACGGTCAGGGCCGGGGGCCCGCGCAGGAGACGTCCTTGGCCGGCAGGGTTCCCTTGATCAGGAACGCGACGGTGGCCTTGTCGGCGCAGGTCGAGCCGGTGCCGTAGACGAAGTGGCCGCCGTGCTCGACACCGAGGAAGGCGGCGCGGTCACCCAGGGCCCTGTGCATTCCCCGGCCCGCAGCCCACGGCGTGGCGTTGTCGCGGCGGTTCTGCAGGATCAGGATGTTACGCGGACCGTGCGAGGTGACCTTGACCACCGGCTCGATCGGCTTCTGCGACCAGAACGCGCACGGCAGGATGTTGTTGGGCATGCCCGCGCTCAGCGGGTACTTCGCGCGGGCGGCCGCGGTGGCGCCGGCGTAGGAGCCCACCTCTCGCGACCAGGTGGTGTCCCCGCAGAGCATGGCCAGGACCATGGTCGCCTGGTTGTCCGCCGGCACGCCCTTCACAGCCGGGGTGTCGGCGAGAATCTGCCGGAGCACGGCGGCGTCGGCGTCCGCCAGGGCCTTGCCGGCGGACAGGTCGGCCGCCGCCTTCCAGAATCGGGTGAGCGGCGTGAGCATCTCGTTGCGCTGCAACATCTGGTACGTGACGCCGCGCAGCAGCGCACCGCTGATGGCCACTGGTGTGCCCGGCATCATGGCCGGCTTCCGGTCGAGGCGGTCGGCCAGCGCGATGAAGGTGTCGGTGACCTCGCCGGCGGTGCCGCCCAGCCCGAGGTCGGCGTCGGCCGCCGCGGCCACGCGGGCGGCGTCCGGGAACCGGTCGTTCATGCCCTGGTTCCAGGTGTTCAGCATCTTCGCCCACACCTTGTTCGGGTCGACGTTGCCCTCCAGCACCATCCGGTCGGTGTTGCGGGGGAACAGCGAGGCGTAGACCGCGCCGAGGTAGGTGCCGAAGGACTGGCCCCAGTAGGAGATCTTCCGCGCCCCGAGCGCCTGGCGGATGCGATCCATGTCGCGCGCTGTGTTCGCGCTGTTGAAGAAGCGGAGCTTGTCACCGATCGTGGCGCACTGCCGGGCAACGGCGCGCGCGGTGGTGACGTTGCCCTCGATCGAGCCGCCGGCGCCGGGGTAGGGGAAGACGGTGAGAAGGCTGGGGCCGGACAGACCGCAGCTCATCGGGGTGCTGTGGCCGACGCCGCGCGCGTCGAACCCGATCAGGTCGTAGGAGTCCCGCACCTCCTTCGGGAGCGTGAGTGCCATCTGGCCAGGCATGTCCAGGCCCTGCAGTCCCGGACCGCCCGGGTTGAACAGCAGGTCGCCGCGCTTCTTGCCGTGCTTGGCGGTGGCGATCCTGGAGACCGCGACGGTGATGGTCTCTCCGTCGGGACGGCGGTAGTCCAGAGGCACCTTGACCGTGCCGCAGGTTTGCCTGGGGTCCCGTTCGGCGCCTGGCGCGAGTTCGGGGCACTGACCCCACTTGATCGAAGTCTGAACGTGACCGGCGGTCGCCACGGCCCTGGCGCCGGCCGGCTGCCCACCGATCACTGCCCCCGCTGCCGCGACCGTGGTCAGGGCGCCGGCGACGATGACGCGTACGCGGATGGTGTTTCCCATGGTGCTGTCCTCCGAATGACCGATGTGCCGTGATCTGGCTTCGCGGTTGACCGTGGTTGTCGGCCGCTGATGAGAAAGGTAGGGATGGAGGGCCCTGTCCCGAATCACCGCGTTGCGGACATTCCGTGTAGCTCACATGAGGGACAAGCGCGGCAACATCGGAGATCAGGGATCGCTAGGCTCTGGGCCATGTCGGGGACCTGGGCCAGCGACCGCTTACGGCGGTTGCGGAAGGTGTGGCGCGTCTACGACGCCACGGTGTGGGACCGGTGGCTGGCCGTCGTGACCACCGGGCTGGCGTTCGTGCCGGCGCTGTCGATGATGAGCGTCGAGTTCGGCGACCTGTCAGGACGCCCGGCCGACGCGTTCCAGATCGTCCTGATCCTGGCCCAGACGGTGCCTCTGGCCGTGCGTACCCGATGGCCCGCCGCGTGTCTGGCGATCAACGGCACGGCTTTCATGATCCACGAGACGCTCGGCTACCCGATGCAGTTCGGCACCGTGACGGTGTACATCGCGCTGTACTCGGTGGGCGCGCACCAGGAGCGGTTCCGGGGCGTCATCGCCGTCGTGACATCGACCGCGTACGTCGTGCTGTGCGTGGCCGTGGTCCTGCTCGGCTCACCGGTTCTGCAGAGCGAGTTCCTGGTGTTCTACCTGCTTTTCGCCGCGTGCTGGCTGGGCGGCGCCTTCGTACGCGGGCAGCGGCTCCAGGAAGCCGAGCGACGGCGGCTCGCCACCGAGGCCGCGGCCGCCGCGGAGCGGGCGCGCATCGCGCGGGAGCTGCATGACGTGGTGACCCACCACGTCACCGCCATCGTCGTGCAGGCCGACGCCACGCAGTTCGTGGCCACGTCACCGGAGCGCGTGGTCACGGCACTGTCCACGATCGGCGGCGCCGGCCGCCGAGCCCTGGCCGAACTGCGGTATCTGCTGGACGTGCTGGAGGCGACCGGAGAGTCGGCCACGCCCGTCGTGGGCAGCGTGCGAGACCTGGTCGAACACATGCGAAGCGGCGGCCAGCCGATCGAGCTGGTGGAGGACGGCGACCAGCCCTCGCTCCCGGTCGGCGTGGGGCTGGCCGTGTACCGGACGGTGCAGGAGGGCCTGACGAACGCCGTCAAGTACGCCCAAGGCCGCCCCACCACCGTTCGCATCGGCTACCGGGACGACCGCGTGGAGGTCGAGGTGACGAACGCCGCTGCCGCGGTCCCCGTCGGCGCGAGAAGCAGCCTCTCCGGTGGCCGCGGCCTGGCCGGACTACGCGACCGGATAGGCGCGCTGGGCGGCGAGCTGGCCGCAGGCGAGCAACCGGACGGCGGTTTCCGAGTTTTCGCGTCGATCCCCGTGGGCGGTGCCAGATGACCATCCGGGTCATGATCTGCGAGGACCAGGAGATCGTCCGCGCCGGTTACGTGACGGCGTTCGACGCGCAGCCGGACATGGCGGTGGTCGGCGTGGCCGCCGACGGCCTGGCCGCGGTCGAGGCGGTCACCAGCCTGAAGCCCGACGTGGTGGTCATGGACATCCACATGCCGCTGATGGACGGCATCGAGGTGACGAGGCGCATCGCCGGCCCCGGTGTCGTGGCGCCGCCGAAGGTACTGGTCGTGACCACGTTCAACGTGGACAAGTACGTCTACGAGGCGCTGCGTGCCGGAGCCAGCGGCTTCCTCCTGAAGGACGCCCCTCTCCTGGACCTGGTGAACGGCGTCCGCACCGTCGCCCGCGGAGAGTCCCTGCTGTCCCCCACCGTGACCCGTACCCTGATAGGTCGCTTCGCCGACCGCCTCCGCCCGGCCGCCCCCACCCCCGACGAGGATCCGCTGGCCGTCCTGGCTCCCCGCGAACGCGAGGTACTGCGGCTGATCGCCCGTGGCCTTTCCAACGCCGAGATAGCCGCAGAACTGGTAATCAGCTTCGAGACCGTCCGAACCTACGTCTCCCGGATCCTCACCAAACTGGACCTACGCGACCGCGTCCAAGCCGTGGTCTTCGCCTACCGCACAGGCTTCGCCGACGACGACCGCTGAAACCGGCAATCGCCTTTCCGGAGCCGGACGAGCAAGATCCCCACTGCTCGGGCACATGACGGAAGCAAGATCGGTTGCGTTCACTGATGGCACGTCAATGACACGAGTCCCGTTTCCCTGATGGGAAACGGGACTCTTTCTGCTGGTGGGCGGTACTGGGTTCGAACCAGTGACCCCTCGCTTGTAAGGCGAGTGCTCTACCGCTGAGCTAACCGCCCCTGATCGGCACTACACCTTACGACACCAAGGGGCCCGACCGCACATCCACGTCCCACCCGGGCCCCAGCTCCGGCCGACCCGCGGCGCGCCAGCCCAGGAGGGCGGCGCCGAGCATGCCGGCGTCGACGCCCAGCGCGGCCGGGATCAGGGGCGGGGCGTCGCGGAAGGCCAGGCGCTTGAGCAGGCGCGTGCGTACGGGGTCGAACAGGGCCGGGCCGGCCTCGGCGAGGCCGCCTCCCAGGACGATGGCCGAGGGGTCCAGCAGCAGCGTGTACGTGGCCAGGGCGAGCGACAGCGCCTCCACGGCCTCGTCCCAGATCTCGATGGCGATCGGGTCGTCGGAGGTGACGACCTGTTCGGCCCTGACGCCTTCGAGGCCGGCCCGCTGGCTGTAGCGGCGGCCCACGGAAGCGGCCGAGGCGTACGTCTCCAGGCAGCCGAACTGGCCGCAGGCGCACTGTTCGCCGTCAGGGAAGACCGGGGTGTGGCCGATCTCGCCGGCCCAGCCGGAGGAGCCGCCGTACGGCTCCCCGCGGATGACGGTGGCGCCGGCGATGCCGGTGCCGATGGGGAGGAAGAGGAAGTCGGCCACGTCGCGGCCGGCGCCGAGCACGCTCTCGGCGAGGCCGCCCGTACGGACGTCGTGGCCCAGCATGACCGGGATGTCCAGCGTGGTGAACGCCGAGGCGGGGACGTCCCGCCAGCCGAGGTTGGTCGCGTAGACAGCGGCGTGCTCGGTGACCAGGCCGGGCACGGCGAGGCCCACGCCGGCCGGCTCCCCGTCGCCCGCGGCGGCGAGGTGGCCGATGAAGTCGGAGATGGCGGCCACGACCGCGTCCCCGCCCTCGGTGCGCGGGGTGGGGCGCCGCTCGCTCAGCAGCACCTTGCCGGAGTCGCTGACCAGGCCGCCCTTCATGGACGTGCCACCCACGTCGAGCGCGACGACGAACGACGAGCTACTCGACGTACTACTCAATGCGGACACGGTAGGAGACGATAGCGCAGCTCATCCAACGGCGGTGAAGCCCCCCGGCGGGAGGTCAGGCGCGGCCGAGCACGCGGTTGAGCGCGGCCTCCACCTCCGCCGACAGCCCCGGCGGCGTCTCCATCGCGGGCGGCCGGCCCGGCGTGCTGCCGGAGCGGGCCATCCAGACGGCTCCGCAGGACCGGCACTCCACCTCGCCGAGCCGGCAGATGAGCGCCGTGGACCGGCAGGTGCCGCAGTGGTCCAGGTCGAGGTCGTGCAGGCGTTGACAGTCCGGGCAGATCAGCACCTGGGACTCCGCGCGCACCCCGCGCTGCCACGGGCTGGAGCCGCGGACCGGGTCCGTCTGCCGGGCCCCGCAGCGGTAGCAGGGCATCGTTGCCTCCGAAGTGAGTGCCGGGGTCGGGATCAGTGTCGGTGTCGATGTCAGGGTCAGGGTCAGGGTCAGTGGATGTCGGCGAGCGCCTTGACGTAGTCGGCGACGTCGCGCGCGGCGGAGATCGGGTTGATCACCGACCAGCGGATCACGCCCTCGCCGTCGATGATGAAGGTGCCCCTGCGTGCGAGCCCCTTCGCATCGTCGAACACACCGTACGCCTGCGCGACCTGTCCGTGTGGCCAGAAATCGGAGAGCAGCGAGAAGGGATAACCCTCGCGATCCGCCCAGGCGCGGAGGGTGAAGACGGAGTCGACCGAGACCGTCAGCACCCGTACGTCGTCGCCGAACGCCGTGTCGCGCAGCGCGTCCAGCTCGCTGCCGCAGATGCCGCTGAAGGCAAGCGGATAGAAGACCAGCACGACCTTGCGGCCCCTGAGCCGGGACAGGCGCACCGGAGCGCCGTGCTGGTCCTGCAGCTCGAAGTCCGGAGCCGGGGCGCCGACCTCGACAGGATGTGCGTTCACGCCCATATCCTGCCGCATGGCGGACGCCGTGACTCCCTGGGTGGTCGAAGCTCTCTGCGGGTCCTTACCTCCGGCCCTTGGGCGTCACGAGCCGGGTGCCTGACCAGTCGGGTGCCGCCGAGATGCTGCTGGTCTGCGACAGGCCCGCGGTGGCGGCGTCCTCTCCGATGTCGCTCGGCTCCACATGGCCCTCGCGTCCGGACTTAGGGGTGAGCAGCCAGATCTGGCCGCCCTCGGCGAGTGCACGCATGGCGTTGGTCAGCGTGTCGAACAGATCGCCGTCGCCGTCGCGCCACCACAGCAGCACCACGTCCACGACCTCGTCGCTTTCCTCGTCCAGCAGCTCGGTGCCGGTCAGGTTCTCGATGGAGTCGCGAAGATCGTCGTCGACGTCCTCGTCCCAGCCGATCTCCTGCACCACCTGACCCGGCTTGAGGCCGAGTCGTTCGGCCAGGCCGCGCTCGCCCTGCGCCTGACCCGCGGTCGCGCTCACGTTTATCCCTCCTGCTTGAGTGGCCCCGCTTATGCGGTTTATCGCTTCGGGACAGTCCACACGCTGTGACCCTCAGTCGTCAACGGTCGCCACGGGTACGGCCGTACTCGGCCAGATTCAATGCGACAAAAACGACAGGCGAACCTGGCGTTGCGCGTTGTCGACGTTCAGGTCCACGACGGCGATGGACTGCCACGTGCCGAGCGCCAACTGCCCGCCGAGCACCGGTACGGTCGCGTACGGCGGAATCAGCGCGGGCATGACGTGCGACCTGCCGTGACCGCGTGAGCCGTGCCGATGACGCCATCGGTCGTCGGCCGGCAGCAGCTCCCGCAGCGCCGCGAGCAGGTCGTCGTCGCTGCCGGAGCCCAGCTCCAGCAGGGCGACCCCCGCGGTGGCGTGCGGCACGAATATGTGCAACAGGCCGTCTTCGCCCTGACCGCGTACGAATTCGGCGCACTGGCCGGTGATGTCGTGCACGGTCTCTCGCGAACCTGTGGCCACAGAGATGATTTCTGATCTCACGGACTGATCTTACGTAGGCACATCGACGGCATCAGGGCCGGCGAACACCGGCCCGCCGTGCCCGTCGCCGGAGCGCGCCACGCGGTGCGGCTCTCCGTACGAGCCCTGGACCTCCCTGATGACGCCGCTCCTGTCCTTTTCCTCCACGCCGTCGGCGTGGGCCAGGAGACGGTCTCCTGCCGTTGCCTTCATACCTCCCACACTGGGCCCCGGAAAGCCGGACGAAAAGACCATTTCCCTAGAACGAACGATTTTTACCTCCCTCTCCTGGGGGAGGACCCGGGCCTGACCCGGACGTTACGCTGCGAAAGGTGTGGGGTTCCGGGCTGCGCGGGCGGATGGCGGCCTCGTACGTGCTGGTCACGACCACCGCCGTGTTCCTGGTCGAGGCCGTGATCGCGGCGACGTTCCTGATCCCGCAGGCCAACGCCTCCGACCTCGCGGAGGTGCTGCGGGAGCAGGCGTCGAGCGACGCGCAGGCGATCGGCCTGGAGGTCACGCGGCTGAGCGGCCCCGCCCCCGTCCGCGGGGAGATCGCCGTTCCCGATCTTCCCGATATTCCGGACGTCCCGGGCGAGCCCATGAGAAGAGCCGGCGCGGACGGCCGCGAGCTGCTGCGGGCGGCCGTGGCGGCGGCCGGGGGACGTACGGTCGCGGGCGGCGCCCGGCCGCACGCCGAGCCGGGCCTCGCCATGCTGGAGACCGTCGTCGACGTGAACGGCGTGATCCTGGCGGCCAGCGCCCCCGGCATCCACCGCCTCGGCGCCACGCTGGACGTGCCGCTGCCGCCGCTCGGCCGGGAGAACGCGGGCGGCGGCCGCACCGTGACGGGGCGGGCGGTCTGGCACGTCAGCCCCGTCCTGCGCAAGGAGCCGGTGGGGCCGCACGGGTTCGAGGTGATCGGGTACGTGCACGTCCAGGCCCCCGCCGACGCCGAGGTCGCGTCCGTGCCGAGCCTCACGCCCATGATCGTCCCGACGCTGCTGGTGCTGGGCCTGGTGCTGCCGGTGGGGCTGGTGTTCGGGCTGCTGAGCACCCGGCGGCTGATCGGCCGCCTGCGCCGGCTGGCCGCGGTCACGACGGCGGTCGCGGCGGGCGACTTCCGGCCCCGGGTCGAGGTCTCTGGCTCGGACGAGGTGAGCACGCTGGAGCAGTCGTTCAACGTCATGACCGACCGGCTCGGCGCGGCGGTCGAGTCGGCCAGCCTCACCGCGCGCACCGAGGCCAGGCAGGCCGAGCGCGGCAGGATCGCGCGGGAGCTGCACGACTCCATCTCCCAGGACCTGTTCTCGCTGAGCCTGCTGGCCGCGGGCATGCGCAGGGCCGCTCCCGAGGGGCTGCGCGGTCAGGCGGAGGCGATGGAGCGGACCTCCGCCCGCGCGATGCGCGAGATGCAGGCGCTGCTGCTGGAGCTGCGGCCGGTGGCGCTGGAGGACGCCGGGCTGGTGCCCGCCCTGGAGGAGCTGTGCCGGGCGTACGAGACCAGGCTCGGCGTACGGGTCGAGGCGGTGCTGGAGGAGGTCGCGCTGGAGGCGGCGGCCGAGCACGCGGTGCTGCGGCTGGTCCAGGAGGCGCTCGGCAACGCGGTCAAGCACGCCGCCCCCTCCCGGGTGGAGGTGCGGCTGGGCCGGGGGGCGGACGGCGCGGTCACCGTCTCGGTGTCGGACGACGGCTCGGGCTTCGACCCGGCGGACGTGGCCGGGCGGCACGGGATGGGGCTGACGCTGATGCGCGAGCGGGTGACGGAGCTCGGCGGCCGTCTCGACGTCCGCAGCGACGGCGACGGGACGACGGTGACGGCGACGATAGCCGGGGCGGTGAGCCACGCGTGAGCGTCCGGGTGCTGATCGTGGACGACCACGAGGTGGTCAGGCAGGGCCTGCGCTTCGTCCTGGACCAGGAGGACGGGATCGAGGTCGTGGGCGAGGCGGGCGACGGCGAGGCCGCCCTGCGGGCCGTACGCGCCCTGCGGCCGGACGTGATGCTCCTCGACCTCGTCATGCCCGGCATGGACGGACTGCGGGCGCTGGAGGCCCTCAGGGAGGCCGGCGACGGCCCGGCGCCCGCGGTCATCGTGCTGACGTCCTTCCAGGAGGAGGACCGGGTGGTGGAGGCGGTACGGCTCGGCGCGCTGTCGTATTTGTCGAAGACGAGCGCGGTGGACCGGGTCGTCGAGGCGGTCCGGGCGGCGGCGCGCGGCGGCAGCGTGCTGGAGCCGGGCATCGCGGCGCTGCTGGTCCGCCAGGTGCGGCGCGCCGAGCGTCCCCGCCCGCTCGACACGCTCACGCCGAGGGAGCGGGACGTGCTGGCCGCGCTGGCCCGCGGCCGCTCGAACGCCGAGATCGCCCGCGACCTCCGCATGGGAAGGGAGACAGTCAAGTCGCATGTCAGCAGCATCCTCGCCAAGCTCGGCGTGTCGGACCGCACCCAGGCCGCCATTTACGCCCTCCAGCAGGGGCTCGTGCCGCTCGACGAGGCTCTTTGACGGCCCGGCGGGGAGCCCGGCGGCGGCCTGCGGGAGGCGTGACCGCTAGACTCGGCCGGCCGCCCGGTGACGGCCCTGTCCTCTGAGGGAAGGGCGGGCGCGGCGGGCAGGGCCCCGTGGAGCAGGACCGGGACACGCGAGCGAAATTTCGTTCATTTTGCTGTCTTGTTAAAATGCTCCTGGGATGTAACCTTTGACTGCGAATCGTCCTACCATCGGTGGTCTAGGCCATCGGAGAGGTCCCTGCCAGCAGGGACACGCTGGTTACCGGCCAGTAGAGATGCGTTTTCTACGGCTAGAGACCAGGATGGAAGACGACCAGACCAGACATCAGTCATTCTCGGAAGGCGAGACCCAGTGGCTTCCGGACGCCAGCGATTCTCGATCATCAGCGACGGCCTACCCAGCCAGCTGCCTGATGTCGACCCCAGTGAGACCAACGAGTGGCTCGAGTCTCTCGACAACGTCGTCAAGACCGAAGGCCGCACCAGAGCCCGCTACCTGATGCTGCGCATGCTGGAGCGGGCCCGCGAGCACCAGGTCGGCGTGCCGGGCCTGCGGAGCACCGACTACATCAACACCATCCCGCCGGAGCGCGAGCCCTGGTTCCCGGGTGACGAGCACGTCGAGCGCCGCATCCGCGCCTACATCCGCTGGAACGCGGCGGTCATGGTGTCCCGGGCCAACGCCCGCACCAACGTCGGCGGTCACATCGCGACCTACGCCTCCGCCGCCTCGCTCTACGAGGTGGGCTTCAACCACTTCTTCCGCGGCAAGGACCACGGCGAGTCGGGCGACCAGGTCTTCTTCCAGGGCCACGCCGCGCCGGGCATCTACGCCCGCGCCTACCTGGAGGGCCGGCTCAACGAGGCGCAGCTCGACGCGTTCCGCCAGGAGCTCTCGCACGGTTTCCACGGGCTGCCCTCCTACCCGCACCCGCGGCTCATGCCCGACTTCTGGGAGTTCCCGACCGTCTCCATGGGTCTCGGCCCGATCGGCGCGATCTACCAGGCGCGGTTCAACCGCTACCTGCTCAACCGCCAGATCAAGGACACCAGCCGCAGCCACGTGTGGGCCTTCCTCGGTGACGGCGAGATGGACGAGCCCGAGTCGCTCGGCGCCATCGGCGTGGCCGCCCGCGAGGAGCTGGACAACCTCACGTTCGTCATCAACTGCAACCTGCAGCGGCTCGACGGCCCCGTACGCGGCAACGGCAAGATCATCCAGGAGCTGGAGTCCTACTTCCGCGGCGCCGGCTGGAACGTCATCAAGGTCGTCTGGGGCCGCGACTGGGACCCGCTGCTCGCCGCCGACGTCGACGGCGTGCTGGTCAACCAGATGAACACCACGCCCGACGGACAGTTCCAGACCTACTCGGTCGAGTCGGGCGCCTACATCCGCGACAACTTCTTCGGCTCCGACCCGCGCCTGCGCAAGATGGTCGAGCACCTGTCCGACGACGACATCCGCAAGCTGTCGCGCGGCGGCCACGACTACCGCAAGGTCTACGCGGCCTTCAAGGCGGCCCGCGAGCACGTCGGCCAGCCGACCGTGATCCTCGCCCAGACCATCAAGGGCTGGACCCTCGGCAAGGACTTCGAGGCGCGCAACGCCACGCACCAGATGAAGAAGCTCACCAAGGCCGAGCTCAAGGAGTTCAGGGACCGGCTCTACCTGCCGATCCCCGACTCCGCGCTGGAAGGCGACCTGCCGCCCTACTTCCACCCGGGCGAGAACGACGAAGAGATCCAGTACATGAAGGAGCGCCGGGCGGCGCTCGGCGGCGTGCTGCCCAAGCGGGTCCAGCGCGCCAAGCCGATCAAGCTGCCGGGCGACGAGGTCTACAAGTCCTTCGGCAAGGGCTCGGGCAAGCAGCAGGTGGCCACCACCATGGCCTTCGTCCGGCTGCTCAAGGACCTCATGCGCGACAAGGAGATCGGCCACCGGTTCGTGCCGATCATCCCCGACGAGGCGCGCACGTTCGGCATGGACGCCATGTTCCCGTCGGCGAAGATCTACTCGCCGCACGGCCAGACGTACGAGGCCGTCGACAGGGAGCTGCTGCTGTCGTACAAGGAGGCCGTGCAGGGCCAGATCCTGCACGAGGGCATCAGCGAGTCGGGCTCGATGGCCTCGGCGATCGCCGCCGGCACCTCCTACGCCACGCACGGCGAGCACATGATCCCGATCTACATCTTCTACTCGATGTTCGGCTGGCAGCGGACCGGCGACCAGATGTGGCAGATGGCCGACCAGATGACGCGCGGCTTCCTGCTGGGCGCCACGGCCGGCCGCACCACGCTCAACGGTGAGGGCCTGCAGCACGAGGACGGCCACACGCCGCTCATCGCCTCCACCAACCCGGCCGCGATCTCCTACGACCCGTCCTGGGCGTTCGAGGTGGCCCACATCGTCAAGGACGGCCTGCGTCGCATGTACGGCGACCAGCCGGAGGACGTCTTCTACTACCTGACCGTCTACAACGAGCCCTACCTGCAGCCCGCCGAGCCGGCTAACCTCGACGTGCAGGGCCTGCTCAAGGGCCTCTACAAGTTCGCCGACGGGCCGCAGACGCAGGGCCCGAAGGCCAACATCCTGTGCTCGGGCGTGGCGGGCCCGTGGGCGATGGAGGCGCAGCGCCTGCTCGCCGAGGACTGGGGCGTCTCGGCCGACGTGTGGTCGGCCACGTCCTGGTCGGAGCTGCGCCGCGAGGCGCTGGCCTGCGAGGAGCACAACCTGCTCAACCCGGAGGCCGAGCAGCGCGTCCCCTACGTCACCCAGGCGCTGTCCGGCGCCCAGGGGCCGTTCGTGGGCGTCAGCGACTACATGAAGGCCGTCCAGGACCAGATCGCGCAGTGGGTGCCGGGTGACTGGTCCTCGCTGGGCACCGACGGGTTCGGCCTGTCCGACACGCGCTCGGCGCTGCGCCGCCACTTCCACGTGGACGCGGCCTCGATCACGCTGGCGGTGCTGACCCAGCTCGTACGCCGCAAGGAGCTCGACGGCGAGGTGCTGCGCGAGGCCATCGCCCGCTACCACCTCAAGAACGGCGTCACCGAGGCCGGCGGCGCGGAGAGCAACGACACCCAGTCGATGGGCGTCTGACACATCCATCAGGGACGCTCCCGCGAATGTCCTCGCGGGAGCGTCCCCGTGTTCGGGGGACGGACGGGTGAGGCGGCACGTTAGGAGGGGTACGGGCCGCCTCACCCACGTTTGGTGCGAGGTCGCGTATTGTGGGCACCCTTCCCCCGAGTAGACGAGGGGAAGTTTGTGCCATGCGAGGTGTCCTAGCCGTCGCCCTGCTCGTCGGGGCGGCCGGTTGTTCCGCCGTTCCGGCCGAGCCCGCCGCACAGTCCGTCCCAGGGCTTCAGAGCAGCGCCGACCAGGTCGAATGGGGCCCGTGCACCGACATCAAGCGCCCTGACGGCGAGCCGCCGGCCCGTCAGGACAGCTCGGTGCGGTGCGGCAAGCTCGCGGTGCCGCTCGACTACGACAAACCGGACGGCGAGAAGATCCAGCTGGCGCTGATCAAGATGCCGGCCACCGGGCAGCGGCTCGGCTCGATGGTGTTCAACTTCGGCGGCCCTGGAGCCTCCGGGGTGGACACGCTGGACCAGGCGGGCAAGGCGCTCGCCCCGCTGCGCACCCGCTACGACCTGGTCAGCTTCGACCCGCGCGGGGTCGAGCGCAGCTCCGGCGTACGGTGCGGCAACGGCGCCGAGATGGACCGGTTCACCGCCCTCGACACGCTGCCGCCCAACGATCAGACGCACCGCGAGGGCGAGCAGATGAACAAGCAGTTCGCCGCGCTGTGCCAGAAGAACTCCGGCAAGATCCTGCCCTACGTCGGCACCGTGAACGCCGCCCGCGACATGGACCGCATCCGCGCCGCCGTCGGCGACCCGAAGCTCAACTACGTCGGCATGTCGTACGGCACCCAGCTCGGCGCCGTCTACGCCACCCTGTTCCCCAAGAACGTGGGCCGCATGGTCCTGGACGCGCCGCTCGACCCGACGATCACCTTCGAGCAGCGCACCGTCGCCCAGACGCGCGGCTTCCAGCACGCCTACGACAGCTTCCTGAAGGCGTGCGTGAAGGACGGCTCGTGCGCCGTCGGCAAGGACGTCGCGACGGCCAACACCAACGTCGAGAACCTCATGAACGAGCTGACCGCCAAGCCCATCAAGGTCAGGGACCGCGAGCTCACCCAGGGGCTCGCCTCGACGGGCGTGGCGGCCGCGCTGTACTCCGAGCTGACCTGGCCGTTCCTGGAGCAGGCGCTCGGCGAGGCGCTCCAGGGCCACGGCGAGGCGCTGCTCTACCTGGCCGACACCTACACCGGGCGGTCCACGGACGGCAGCTACTCGACGCAGATGACCAGCTTCCCCGCCATCACCTGCGTGGACACCGCCGAACGGCCGAGCGAGGCCGACCTGCGGCGCACCGAGCAGCAGGCGCTGCAGATCTCGCCGCTGTTCGGCAGCGAGGGCTCCGGCGGGCTGTGCCGGGTGTGGCCGGTCAAGGGCAGCGACCAGGCGCGGCACGTGGACGCGACCGGCTCGGCGCCGATCGTGGTGGTCGGCGGCAAGGGCGACCCTGCCACGCCGTACGAGTGGGCGCCCAAGCTGACGGCCCAGCTCAAGACCGCGACGCTGGTGACGTACGAGGGCGAGGGGCACGGCGCCTACCTGTCGGGCAGCAAGTGCGTCCGGGCGCTCGTCGACAGCTACCTCATCAACGGCAAAGTGCCGCAGAAGGGCGCCACCTGCCCGGCGGCCTAGTCTGGTGCGGGTGAACTACGAGCCGCTGATCGAGCAGGAGACCGAACGCCTGGCGAAGCTCACGGAGCTCGCCGGTGACCTGTCCGCGCCCGTGCCCTCCTGCCCGGGGTGGACGATGGCCGAGCTGGTCACGCATGTCGGCCAGACGCACCGCTGGGCGGCGCACGTGCTGCGCGACCGGGTGCAGGAGCGCATCTGGTCACGCCAGGTGCCGAGCGGGCTGCCCGAGGGGCGCAGCGGGGACGCCGGGTGGCTGCGGGCCGGCGCGGCCGAGCTGGTGCGTACGCTGCGCGAGACCGACCCGGACACGCCGGTCTGGACCTGGGGCCCGGACCGGCGGGCGGCCTGGTGGCCGCGGCGGATGGCGTACGAGCTGGTCGTGCACCGGGCCGACGCCGAGCTCGCGCTCGGCGTCGACCCGGTGGTCCCGCCGGCGACCGCCGCGGACGGCATCGAGGAGTTCCTGCACAACCTGCCGTCCGCGGTGTGGGTCACCCGGCGGCTGGCTGAGCTCGGCGTGGAGGGGGCCACGATCCACCTCCACGCCACCGACCCCTCCGACGCCGCACCCGTCCCCGGGGGCGTCCGGGGCGAGTGGACGATCACGCAGGGCCCCGGCGGGCGCATCGAGTGGACGCGCGGCCACGCCAAGGGCGACGTCGGCGTCCGCGGCCCGGCCGCGGACCTGTTCCTGCTGCTCTACGGCCGCCGCTCACCGGACGCGCTCACGGTCCACGGTGACCACGCCCTCCTGACCCGCTGGCTCGCCACCGCAGCCTTCTGACCCCGCCCGGCTCGCCGCCGGGGCCCTTCTGGCCCCCAGCAGCCGGGTCAGGGCCGACATGGCCGGGTCAGGGCCCTGGACGCGCCGCCGCTCGGCGATCGGCGGCGTGTCCAGGGCGCGGGGTGACTCCGCGCCGCCCGCGAACCCCTCGTCGTGAGCCCTGAGGGGTAGGGCGGGCGCGCGCGGCCCCGTGGCGGCCGGGATCGGCGGGGAAGGTGCTTCCCCCGGCCCGCGCACGGGTCGTCACCTGCGGTGGAAGATCCCGAAGATGCTGCCCGAGGTGTCCTGGAGATAGGCGAAGTCGGTGCCCGCGCCCTCGCCGACGACCTTGGTGATCACCTTGCCGCCGAGCGCCTCGGTCCGCGCGCAGGTTGCCTCGACGTCGGCCACCTGGACGTGGAAGACCGCGTGGTCGGGGAACTCCCCCTTGGTGTTGAAGAGCCCGCCCGCCGGCTCCCCGCCGCCCGCATAGCTGATCATGCGGTAGTCCATCGGCCCGCCGCCGTCGCCGGCGGCGAACGTCCAGCCGAACAGACCGCCGTAGAACCGCTGGGCGCCTTCGGGGTCGCCGGTCGCGACCTCGAACCAGGTCACCGTGTTGTCCATCGCCATCTCCCTCTTTCTCGAACAAGACAACGATGCATCCGTTGAGCGACAACCCTATGTCGGTGTTTCCTCTTGACTTTTCGAACATCTGAATTACCTAGTCGAGGAGCGTGCCGTGCACGATCAGCTCCGGGACGTCGGTGGCGAAGCCCTCCAGCGGCCGCTCGGGGCAGCGCTCGGCGGTGACGGTCGCGGCCGCGATGCGGTCGAGCCTGAAGACGCGCACGTCGTCGCGGAGCCGGCACCAGGCCACGAGATACCAGAACCCGCCGCGCCCGCCGAGGAAGACGCCTGGCTCGACGTCGCGCGAGGTGAGCGCGCCCTTGGCGTCGGCGTAGTCGAGGCGCAGCACCCGCCGCCGCAGCAGCGCCTCCTCGATGGCGCGCGAGACGTGCTCGGGACCGAGCGGCCGGGACTCCTCGCCGTCCTCGCCGGGACGGCGGACGAGCTGCACCCGGCGGGCCAGCTCGCGGGCCAGCTCACCCTCCTGCCCCGGCATGGCGGCGACGACCTTGCGTAAGGCGCTGTGGGCGTGGCGGCCGAAGGGCTGGTCGCCCGCCTGGCTGAGCGCCACCGCGATGGCCACGGCCTCGGCCGGGCTGAAGTTGAGCGGGGGCAGGGACATCTTCTTGTCGATGGCGTAGCCGCCCTTGCGGCCGGGCTCGGCGTAGATGGGGACGCCCGACTCCTGGAGCGCGGCGATGTCGCGCTCGATCGTGCGTACGCTGACCTCGAACCGCTCGGCGAGCGCGCGGGCGGAGCGGCAGCGGGGCGCGATGGCGCGCAGGTCCTCGACGAGCGCGTAGAGCCGGTCGGTACGATTCACAGCCGTGACGCTACGTGCCGCCACCGACAATCGCGGCCCACGGCGCTCCCCCGCCACAGCCTCCTGTCCGCCCGGCCACGACATTGTCACCCCGCCGGCCACCGTTTCCGGCCTTCGGAGGTGCTTCCCGAGGCGCCCGGCTTTCCGATCGAGCAAAATCGCGCGAACCTGACCATCCTTCCCTCCCTACCGAAGGGTGACATCTCGATGACGCGGAGTTATCACCCGACCGCGAGAAGGAGTAGCGTCCAGTCATGCGCCTGAGAACGATTTTCATCACTGTCCTGGCCGGCTGCGCCACGCTCGTCCCCACGGTTCCTTCCGCCGCCGCGGCGGCCGGCGGCACCGCTCCCTCCTGCGTCGCCCGCATCGCCGACGAGCAGCCGCACGGCCTGATCGTGTGGGTGCGCAACGGCTGCGACAGCACCATGCGGGTCAAGGTCATCATGGACTGGGCCCGCGACACGCCCTGCGTCACGCTGGCCGTCGGGCGCTCGCGGGAGTGGACGTACAAGGTCGGGTCCTACAACCGCACGGTCACCTGCTGAGGCGTCCGGGGCGGGCGCGGGTCCAGTCGAGCAGCCGCTCCAGCGGCCAGGTGTTCACGATCCGGCCGGCCTCGATCCCGCATCTGGCCGCCCGCTCGCAGCCGTACCGCTGCCAGTCGAGCTGGCCGGGCGCGTGCGCGTCGGAGTCGATCGCGAACAGGCAGCCCATCTCGTACGCCAGCCGCATCAGCCGCTTGGGCGGGTCGAGCCGGTCGGGCCGGGAGTTGATCTCGACCGCCACCCCGAACCTGCGGCACGCCTCGAAGACCAGCTCCGCCTCGAACTCCGACTCCGGCCGCTTCACGCCCCGCTCGCCGCCGCCCCGCACCACCCGCCCGGTGCAGTGCCCGAGCACGTCCACCCGTGGGTCGGCGACGGCGGTCACCATGCGGCGGGTCATCTCCTCGCCGTCCATGCGCAGCTTGGAGTGCACGCTGGCGACCACCACGTCCAGCCGGTCCAGCAGCTCGGGCTCCTGGTCGAGCGAGCCGTCGAGGTTGACGTCCACCTCGATGCCGGTGAGGATCCTGAACGGCGCGAGCCGTTCGTTGAGCGCGGCCACCACGTCGAGCTGGCGCTCCAGCCGCTCGGCCGACAATCCCTTGGCGACGGTGAGGCGCGGCGAGTGGTCGGTCAGCGCCCAGTACTCGTGCCCGAGCGAGCGCGCCGCCTCGGCCATCTCCTCGATCGGCGACCCGCCGTCGGACCAGTCGGAGTGGCTGTGCAGGTCGCCCTTGAGCGCGGACCGCAGCGCGGCGGTCTCGGCGTCCAGCTCCACGCCCTCGGTGGCCCGCATCCGCCGCAAATACGTCGGAACCTGGCCGTCGATGCTTTCGTTGATCACCAGTGCGGTGACCTTCCCGATGCCGGGCAGGTCGCCGAGCCCGCCGTCGCGGGCCAGCCGCAGCAGCTCCTCCTCGGGCAGCTCGGCGACGACCGCGGCGGCACGGCGGAAGGCCCGCACGCGGTACGTCGGCTCACCGGCGCGTTCGAGCAGGAAGGCGATCTCGCGCAACGCCTCGACGGGGTTCATGTGTCCCTTCTACCCCACGGTTTCGGACAGGCCGTGTTCGGCGATTGAACGCGGCCGAGAGCCACCGGTAGGCTGATCGGCCACTGAAAGCAGGAGCTACATGGCAAAACCGCCGCAAAACAGATCGAAGCCGCCGCAGGACCGGAAATCCTCAAAAGTCGTCCAGCTCACCATCCTGGGCGTCATCTCCGTGGTCCTCGTCGGCTACTGCGCCGCCACCGCGGACGACGACGAGGTCACCGCCGACTGCGTGGTGCAGCTCGCCGACGGCACGTACGAGGTCGTGGACGACGACTACTGCGACGACGACGACGGCCACGCGCACTACTACGGCGGATCGCGCGGGGCGTACATGTGGTACTACGGCGGCACCCGCACCGGCAACAAGATCCGGGGGGGCACCACCTACCGGCCTACCGACGTGGACATCTCCTCCCGCAGCGGCAAGTCCATCCAGCGTGGCGGCTTCGGCAAGAGCTGGAGCGGCGGGAGCTGAGGCATGCGTCGCGAGCACAGCACTCCCAGGGACGGCTGGGAGAAGACGATCGAGGGGCAGGGCCTGGCCTACCACCGCGCCGCCCACCCCACGGGCCTCACCAGGCCCTACTGGGACGAGTCCGTGCACTACGTCTTCTCGATGGAGGAGATCGAGGCGCTGGAGGAGCAGGTCGAGGAGCTGCACGGCATGTGCCTGCGCGCCGTCGAGCACGTGGTGAGCACCGGCCGCTTCGCCGACTTCGCCGTACCCGAGTGGGCGTGGGAGGAGGTCGCGCGCTCCTGGGAGCGGCGTGACCCGCACCTGTACGGCCGCTTCGACCTGCGCTACGACGGCACCGGCCCGGCCAAGCTGCTGGAGTACAACGCCGACACGCCCACCTCGCTGGTGGAGGCGTCGGTCGTGCAGTGGTTCTGGCTGCAGGACGTCCACCCCGGCGACGACCAGTGGAACTCCCTGCACGAGCGGCTCATCGACCGCTGGCGCGCGCTGCGGCTGCCGCCCGGCCCGGTGCACTTCGCCTTCACCAACGCCGACGAGACCGGCGAGGAGGCCATGACGGTCGCCTACCTGCAGGAGACCGCCGAGCAGGCGGGGCACGCGACGATCTCGGTCGCCATGGAGGACATCGGCTGGGACGACCGCGAACGCCGCTTCGTGGACGCCGGCGACCAGGTGCTCCGCTCGGCGTTCAAGCTCTACCCGTGGGAGTGGATGCTCTCGGACGACTTCGGCCGCCACGCCGTGCGCCACGCCACCTGGGTCGAGCCGCTGTGGAAGGCGCTGCTGTCCAACAAGGCGCTGCTCGCCGTGCTGTGGGAGCTCTATCCCGGGCACCCCTCGCTGCTGCCCGCCTATCTCGACGGGCCGCGCGAGCTCACCTCGTACATCTCCAAGCCGCTGCTCGGCAGGGAGGGCGCCTCCATGAGGATCGTCACCCCCGGGGGCACGCAGGAGACGCCCGGCCGCTACGGCCGCGAGGGCTACGTCCATCAGGGCTTCGAGGCGCTGCCGGAGTTCGGCGGCCAGCGCCCGGTGCTCGGCGCCTGGGTGGTCGCCGACGAGGCCGCCGGGCTCGGCATCAGGGAGAGCACGGGCCTGATCACCGACGACACCTCCTCCTTCGTCCCGCACCGCATCGCCGACTGACATCCCCCTTAGAACGAACCAAGGAACAGACGTGACCCTTCTGGAAACCCTCGCCCGCGGCTCCGGTGCCGTCGCCTCGTACGCCGCCGTGGGCGTGCTGCTCATGATCGTGGGCTTCTACGTGATCGACTGGGCCACGCCGGGCAAGCTGAGCGAGATCATCCGCAGCGGGCGCAACCCCAACGCCACCCTGCTGGCCTCCTCCGCCATGGCGGCGGTCGGCCTGATCGTGGCCGCCTCCATCTGGGCCTCCGGCGGCCGGCTCGCCGAGGGATTGGCGGGCACGGCGGTGTTCGGCCTGGTCGGCATCGTGGTGCAGACCGTGGCGATGCTGGTCTTCGACCGGATCGTCGGCATCTCCGTCCGCGACCTGGTCCAGGAGCCCGAGCTGCAGCCGGGCGCGCGGCTGCTGGCGGTGACGCACGTGGCGATCGGCCTGATCACCGCGGTCGCGGTGATCTGAGCACGGGTTCGGTCAGTCGCGCAGGCCGAGCGGCGTCGCGTTCATCGCGAGCCACCTGGCACTCTAGAGTGCGTGACAGACCGGACCCGGGAGGACACCACACGCAGGCTTGAGCGGGCCATGGGCTCGCTCGGCACCGCGGCGCTGGCCCGCATGGACGAGCAGCTTCCCTGGTTCCGCGCGCTCAGCGCCGAGGACCGCTCCTGGGTGGGGCTCGTCGCGCAGGCCGGCATCGCGGCGTTCGTCGAGTGGTTCTCCAGCGCCGGCGAGGACCGGCCGACACCCAGCATCGAGTTCTTCGGCACCGCTCCGCGCGAGCTCAAGCGCTCGATCTCGCTGCAGCAGACCGTCGACATCGTGCGCGTCGTGGTCGAGGTCGTCGAGGCGCAGACCCACGAGCTGGCCGCGCCCGGCGGCGAGGACCAGCTCCAGCAGGCCATGCTGCGCTACACCCGCGACGTGGCCTTCGCGGCCGCGCACGTCTACGCCCGCGAGGCCGAGGCACGCGGCTCCTGGGACGCCCGGCTGGAGGCGCTGATCGTGGACGCCCTGGTCCGGGGCGAGGTCGACGACGGGCTCCACTCCTGGGCCGCGGCGCTCGGCTGGACCTCCTCCCCCGTGGTCGTCATCGCCGGCCACGCGCCCGAGGGCGACCCCCGCGCGGTCATCGACGGGCTGCGCGAACGCGGCCGCCGCATCGGCATGGACCTGCTGGCCGGCGTACAGGCCGACCGGCTCGTCGTGATCGTCGGCGGGGCCGACGACGTCAACGTCGCGGCCAAGCAGGTCGTGTCCCGCTTCGGCATGGGGCCCATCGTCATCGGCCCCGAGGTGCCCGACCTGCACGCCGCCCCCCGCTCCGCGCGGGCGGCGCTGGCCGGGCTGAAGGCCTCCGCGGGCTGGCCCGACGCGCCCCGTCCTGCCCACGCCGAGGACCTGCTGGCCGAGCGGGCGCTCGACGGCGACGAGGACGCCAGGGAGCAGCTCATCGAGAACGTCTACCTGCCGCTGGCCGGCACGCCGCTGCTCGACACGCTGGCGACCTACCTGGAGCAGGGCACGTCGCTGGAGGCGACCGCGCGGCTGCTGTTCGTCCATCCCAACACCGTGCGCTACCGGCTGAAGAAGATCACCGAGCTGACCGGCTACCAGCCCACGGAGGGCCGCTCGGCCTTCACGCTCCAGGTCGGCCTGATCCTCGGCAGGCTCGCGGAAGCCGCCGTTACATGGCGACCCCTAACGTAATCGGGCCGAAATCATCACTGTGGGGTTCCTACAAATAAGCCTGGACAAAGTTCGTATGGATCTCCAGCCGCGTGTCGAACCTCTACAGGGCATGGTGGAATGCGTGCTTGTACTCGTCGCTCCGGGCCAAGGTGCCCAAACTCCAGGCTTCCTCACTCCCTGGCTCGAGCTGCCCGGTCTCGCCGACCGGCTCGGCGCCTGGTCCGAGGTCGCCGGGATCGACCTGATCGCCTATGGCACGACCGCCGGCGCCGACGAGATCCGTGACACGGCCGTCGCCCAGCCGCTGCTCGTGGCCGCCGCGCTCGCCTCGGCCGAGGCCCTGGGCGTGCAGCCCGACGTGCTCGCCGGCCACAGCGTGGGCGAGTTCGCCGCGGCCGCGCTGGCCGGGGTGCTCACGGCCGAGCAGGCGCTCTCCCTCGTCCGCGAGCGGGCCCAGGCCATGGCCAAGGCCGCGGCGATCACCGAGACCGGCATGACCGCCGTGCTCGGCGGCGCCGAGGACGAGGTGCTGGCCGCCATCGACAGGCACGGGCTCACTCCCGCCAACATCAACGGCGCCGGCCAGATCGTCGCCGGGGGCACGCTGGAGCAGCTCGCGGCCTTCGCCGACGACGCCCCGGCCCGCGCCCGGCTGCGCCCCCTGTCCGTGGCGGGCGCCTTCCACACCCGGCACATGGCGTCGGCCGTGGAGAGCCTGCGCGCCGCCGCCGAGGGCCTCACTCCCGCCGACCCGCGGGTGACACTGCTCTCCAACGCCGACGGCCAATCGGTCGCCGGCGGCGCCGAGTTCGTCGAACGCCTGGTCAAGCAGGTCAGCAGCCCCGTCCGGTGGGACGCCTGCATGGAGACCATGGCCGGGCTCGGCGTCACCCGGATGATCGAGTTGCTGCCCGGCGGCACGCTGACCGGCCTCGCCAAGCGCGGGCTGCGCGGCGTCGAGACCGTGGCGCTGAAGACACCAGACGACCTCGAAGCGGCCAGGGAGCTGATCAAGTGAGGATTCCCGACATCGCCCCCGGCGCCCGGGTGCTGGCGCTCGGCCATTACCAGCCGGCCAATGTCGTCACCAACGACGACCTCGCCAAGACCATGGACACCAACGACGAGTGGATCCAGTCGCGCGTCGGCATCAAGGAGCGCAGGGTCGCCGCCGCGGGCGAGTCGGTCGAGGACATGGCCGCCATCGCGGGCGGCAAGGCGCTCGCCGCGAGCGGGCTGTCGCCCGACGACGTCGACCTGGTGATCGTCGCCACCTGCACGCTGGAGACGCAGATCCCCAACGCCGCGGCCATCGTGGCGCACCGCCTCGGCATCAAGTCGCCGGGCGCGTTCGACGTCAACGCCGCCTGCGCGGGCTTCTGCTACGCGCTCGCCACCGCCAGCGCCGCCGTACGCGGTGGTTCGGCCAGGAACGTCCTGGTCATCGGGAGCGAGAAGCTGTCGCAGTGGGTCGACTGGACCGACCGCTCCACCGCCGTGATCTTCGCGGACGGCGCGGGCGCCGCGGTCGTCGGCCCCGCCGAGACCCCCGGCATCGGCCCCGTGGTCTGGGGCAGCGCCGGCGACAAGTCCGACGCGATCGCGATCCAGGACCGCACGACCTTCCTCCACCAGGAGGGGCAGACGGTCTTCCGCTGGGCCACCACCGCGCTGCACCCGGTGGCCCTGGAGGCCTGCGAGCGGGCGGGCGTCAACCCGTCCGAGCTGTCGGCCTTCGTCCCCCATCAGGCCAACCTGCGCATCATCGAGGCGATCGCCCGTAAGCTGGGCGCCGACAAGGCCGCGGTGGCGCGCGACATCGTCACCGCGGGAAACACCTCCGCCGCCTCCATCCCGCTCGCGCTCTCGCGCATGCTGGAGCGCGGCGAGGTGCAGTCCGGCGGGCTGGCGCTCGTGCTGGGCTTCGGCGCGGGGCTCACGTACGCGGGCCAAGTGATCGAGATCCCGTAGGATCCCGCCCGCACCACTCGCTTGCGCGGTCCTCGGGCCGCGCGGATCCAAGAAAAACTAAAGGAGAACAACGACATGGCTGCCACCGAGCAGGACATCCTTGCGGGCCTCGGCAAGATCATCAACGAGATCACCGGGATTCCGGCCTCCGAGGTGACCCCCGAGAAGAGCTTCGTGGACGACCTCGACATCGACTCCCTGTCCATGGTCGAGATCGCCGTGGCCGCCCAGGACGAGTTCGGCGTCGAGATCCCCGACGACCAGCTCAAGAACCTGAAGACGGTCAAGGACGTCCTCAACTTCATCCAGGGCTGAAAACCACCGCAGTACACAACTGATCACCAGCAAGGAGCGCGAAACGTGAGTGCGAACCGGGTACGTGTCGTCGTCACCGGGCTTGGCGCGACGACGCCCGTCGGTGGAGACGTCACCTCGACCTGGGCGGCGCTCCTCGCCGGTCAGTCGGGTGTCGAGACCCTCGCCGCGGACTGGATCGACACCGTCCCCGTGAAGTTCGCGGGGACGGCCGCCGTCGATCCGGCCGAGGTGCTGCCCCGGCCCGAGGCCCGCAGGCTCGACCGCAGCGAGCAGTTCGCGCTGGTGGCCGCACGGGAGGCCTGGCAGGACGCCGGCGCCCCCGAGGTGGCTCCCGAGCGGCTGGGCGTGGTGGTCTCCAGCGGCATCGGCGGCATCACCACCACGCTGAACGCCTACGACACCTACCGTGAGCGGGGCTGGAACCGCCTGTCGCCGTTCACCGTGCCCATGCTCATGCCCAACGGCCCGGCCGCCTGGATCGGCCTCGACCTGGGCGCTCAGGCGGGCGTGCACGCCACCGTGTCGGCGTGCGCCTCCGGCGCCGAGGCCATCGGCAGCGCCATGGACATGATCAGGGCCGGCCGCGCCGACGTCGTGGTGGCCGGCGGCACCGAGGCCGCCATCCACGGCCTCAACATCGCGGCCTTCGCCGCCGCGCGGGCCATGTCCACCCGCAACGACGACCCGGCCGGCGCGTCCCGCCCGTGGGACCGCGACCGCGACGGGTTCGTGCTCGGCGAGGGCGCCGGCATCATCGTGCTGGAGTCCGAGGAGCACGCCAAGGCGCGCGGCGCGCGCATCTACGCCTACTGCGCGGGCGTCGGCTACTCCGCCGACGCGCACCACATCACCCAGCCCGAGCCCGAGGGCCGGGGCATCATCATGGCCATGACCCAGGCGCTCAACAACGCCGGCGTCTCCGGCCAGGACATCAAGCACGTCAACGCGCACGCCACCTCGACCCCCGCGGGCGACGTCGGCGAGGTCCGGGCGATCGCCAAGGCCATCGGCACGCACCCGCTGGTCACCTCGACCAAGTCCATGACCGGGCACCTGCTCGGCGGCGCCGGCGGCATCGAGTCCGTCTTCACCATCAAGGCGCTGCAGGACCGGATCGTCCCCGCCACCATCAACCTGCACGACCTCGACGACGGCATCGAGGTGGATCTCGTCCACGGCGAGAATCGCAAGCTGCCCGAAGGCGACATCGCCGCAGTGAACAACTCGTTCGGCTTCGGCGGACACAACGTGTCCGTCGTGTTCAAGGGGGCTTAAATGACCGTGCTCGACAACGGGGTGGTGACGCCCGGCTCCGAACAGGAGCCCGCCGATCCCCGTGACCCACTCGTCCGCCTGTCAGCCCTGCTCGACGAGGGCTCGCTGCGGCTGATCACCCCGGAGGACAAGAGCGGCGTCCTCGCCGCCATGGGCCGCGTCGAAGGCGTGCCCGTCGTCTCCTTCTGCAGTGACGCCCGCTTCCAGGGCGGTGCGATGGGCAGCGAAGGCTGCGAGCACATCGTCCACGCCTACGACGTCGCCGTACGCGAGCGGGTGCCGGTCATCGGCATCTGGCACTCCGGCGGCGCCCGCCTCACCGAGGGCGTCGAGTCGCTGCACGCGGTCGGCAGGGTCTTCGCCGCCATGACCAAGGCGTCCGGGGTCGTCCCGCAGATCTCCGTGGTCGTCGGCCCGGCCGCGGGCGGCGCCGCCTACGGGCCGGCGCTCACCGACCTGGTCATCCTGGCCGACACCGGCCGCATCTTCGTCACCGGCCCCGACGTCGTCCGCAGCGTCACCGGCGAGAGCGTCGACGCCGCCGCGCTCGGCGGCCCCGAGCCGCACAGCAAGCGCAGCGGCGTCGTGCACGTCGTCACCAAGACCGAGACCGACGCCTACGTCAGGGCGCGCCAGCTCGCCACGCTCCTCGGCCACCAGGGGCGGGTGCGCGCGGGAGAAATCGAGGAAGTGGACTTCTCCACGCTGCTGCCGGAGTCCGCGCGGCGGGCCTACGACGTCAAGCCGCTCGTCAACGGCCTGCTCGACGAGCCCGGCATCGAGCTGCACCCCAAGTGGGCGCCGAACATCGTCACCTCGCTCGGCCGCCTCGGGGGCCGGACCGTCGGCGTCATCGCCAACAACCCGATGCGGCTCGGCGGCTGCCTCGACGCCACGTCCGCCGAGAAGGCCGCCCGGTTCGTACGCATGTGTGACGCGTTCGGCGTGCCGTTGGTTGTCCTGGTGGACGTTCCCGGTTATCTGCCGGGCGTCGGGCAGGAGCACGACGGCGTCGTACGGCGCGGCGCCAAGCTCCTGCACGCCTTCGCCGAGGCCTCGGTGCCGCGCGTCACGCTCGTCACGCGCAAGGCGTACGGCGGGGCGTACATCGCCATGAACTCCCGCGCCCTCGGCGCCACCAGGGTCTTCGCCTGGCCCACGACCGAGGTCGCGGTCATGGGTCCCGTGGCGGCGGTGCGCATCCTCAAGCGGCGTGAGCTGGCCGCCGCGGCCGAGGAGGATCGGGCGGCGCTGGAGGAGCGGCTGGCCGAGGAGCACCAGAAGCTGGCCGGCGGGCTCGAACGCGCTCAGGAGCTCGGGGTCATCGACGAGGTGATCAGCCCCGGGGAGACGCGCGGCGCCATCGCCAAGGTCCTCACCCAGGCCACCCCCGCCCGGGGCGCCCACGGCAACATCCCCCTGTAACACCGGCTTTCTCCGAAAGGCCCCGCACTCGCCCTGCTCTCGGCGGCGAGCGCGGGGCCTTTCGGCGTCATGAGCAGCGGGCGCCGCCCAGCCCAGAAGCGGCCGCACCTTGCAGGGACCGGCCGCCATCCGGCGCGTACTCGCGCGCCGCACAGCCCAGAAGGCGCCCCGCCTCGGTCCGCCGCGACCCGGCGCCTCCTCACGCCCGCGCACAGCCCAAAAGGCCCCGCACCGGCGATCGGTGGGGGCCTTTTCAGGGGGAGGTCGGGTGGGCGCCGGTCAGACGGCGGCGTGCAGCCAGCGGACGGGAGCGCCGTCCCCGGCGTACCGGAAAGGCTCCAGCTCCTCGTCCCACGGCCGGCCGAGCAGCTTGTCGAGCTCTTCCTCGAGCACGCAGCGCCCCTGGGCGGCCAGCATCATCGCGGCCCTGAGCCGGTCCTCGGGGACCATGATGTCGCCGTTGACCCCGATGACCGCCGTGAAGGCGCCCAGGGTCGGCGTATAGCAGTGCCGGGAGCCGTCCACGCCCGGCGAGGCGTCCTCGGTGATCTCGAACCTGAGCCGCTGCCAGCCCATGAGCGAGGAGGCGATGGCGGCCGCGATGCCGGGCCTGCCCTCCCACTCGGCCTGCGCCCGTACGACGTTGGGCGCGGCGGGCTGCGGCGTCCACGTCAGGTCTACGGGCACGCCAAGGACACCCGCGACCGCCCATTCGATATGAGGGCACAGCGCGGGCTGAGCCGAGTGGACGTAAAGGACGCCACGTGCAGACACCGGACCTCCCGTTCGGTACGAGGTGCGCCTTCCCCAACGGCCTCGTACATAGGGATGATCACAAGTGACTAGGGAGAGACTACCGTCGGTCGCCACCCGGCACCAGTGGGGGGCCATACCAAGTTGGTGCGGGAGTGTCGCGTGACACCTGGTGCGGGCGGGAAACATACGTCGCCATGAACTTCCAATCTGTCGGCGAGGCGCTCATCCGGCCAGGTCAGCTGCTGGGCGACCGGAGCACCTTGTCCGCCGTCGCCCGGTGGACCCAGGCCGTCTCCGAGGCGGACGGGGTCTGCGTCGCGCACCTGTCGCCCGGGGTGGACCCCTGCGAGCTCGCCTCCGAGCTGCACGCCAGGGGCCTGCGGGCCTCACCCAACCACGTGTTCCGCGGCCAGCCGCTGTTCTTCGGCGGCCCGGCGTCGCGGCCGTTCCCGGTGGAGCCGATCCCGTACCGGCCGGTCAGGAACCGTTCCGCGGCGACGGTGGCGGTGCTCGACACGGGCGTGGCCAAGCATCCGTGGTGGTCGGGCACGGAGTGGTTCGCCCGCGTGGGCCCGGAGGACGCCGACGCGGCCGAGGGACAGCAGGCGGGGCACGGGACGTTCATCGCGGGCCTGCTGGCGCGCCTGGCGCCCGGCGTGTCGCTGCGCGTGCGGCGGGTGCTGGACGGCGACGGCGTCGGCGACGAGGCGAGCGTGATCCGCGCGCTGCACCGCCTGCGCGAGGACCCGCCCGACGTGATCAACCTGTCCTTCGGCGGCCACACCTTCGACGACCGGCCGCCGCCCCTGCTGAACGACGCGATCGCGGCGCTGAGCGACACCGTGACCGTGGCCTGCGCCGGCAACACCGCCTCCGACCGCCCGTTCTGGCCGGCGGCGCTGCCCGCCGTGGTCGGCGTGGCGGCGCTGGAGGCGACGGGGCGGCGGCGCGCCGCCTACTCCGGCTACGGCACGTGGGTGGACGCCTGCGCGCGCGGCGACTGGCTGGAGAGCAGCTATCCGGACCTCGGCGAGTTCGGCGGGTTCGCGACGTGGAGCGGCACGTCGTTCGCCGCGGCCCTGGTGTCGGGGACGATCGCGGCCGCGGCCGTCGCCGAGCCGGCCAAGGAGGTGGTGCGGCGGATGCTCGACGGGGATGGCGCCCGGCAAATTCCCGATCTGGGAGTTGTCGTTCCGGCGAGTCTGTAGAGTTTACGCTCAGTCCACGTTCGATCACGGGGAGGAATGATCGCCTCCCCGTCCCTGACGTGAAGGAGTCCTCGTGCACCCCCAGCGCGCCCCAGCGGAGCTGCTGCGAGCCGCCGCCGACGGTGACCGGTCGGCGTGGGACGCGCTCGAGGCCGAGTTCGGCCCGCTCATGTGGGCGGTGGCCCGCGCGAGCGGGCTCGGCGCCGCCGACGCGGCCGACGTGGTGCAGGGCGGCTGGCTGCGGCTGCTGCAGCGCCTGGAGGACATCAGGGAGCCCGAGCGGCTGGGCGCGTGGCTGGCCACGGTCGTGCGCCGCGAGGCGCTGCAGATCCTGCGCGAGGGCCGCCGTTCCGGCGTCCACGTCCTGGCGGCGGTCGAGGAGCCCGAGCCGGGCGCGGCCGTCCTCCGCGACGACGACCGGCAGTTGCTCTGGAAGGCGGTCTCCACCATGCACGAGCCCTGCCGCACACTGCTGCAGCTGGTCGCGATCGACCTCGGGAGCCGGCAGACCGCTGCCCGGCTCGGGATGCCCATCGGCAGCGTCGGTCCCACCCGGGCCCGCTGCCTGGAAAAACTGCGCACTCTGATCTCATCTCAGGAGATGGCGCAATGATCGACGACGAGTATTTCCTGGCGGCGCTCCGGCTGGCCGCGGGCACCGACCCGCCCCCGGCCCACGTGACCACCGCCGCGCGTGAGGTCTACGGCCTGCGCGTCGCGGGCTCGCTCACCGCCGCCCCGGTCGCCGAGGCCATGCTCGCCGGCGCGGGGGCGCGGGGCGAGGACGGCTCGCACCTGGTGCGGTTCGTCGCCGACGGGCTGACGTTCGACCTGGAGGTGACGGTCGGCGACGGGCTCATCGACGTGGCCGGGCAGGTGCTCCCCTATCCCGGGGAGGACACGCTGGTCGACGTACGCACCCCGCATCTGACGTTGTCCCGGCGGATCAGCCGCAACGGCTGTTTCGCGGCCACCGGGCTGCCTCCGGGCTGGCTCAGCGTGGTCTGCCATCGGCCGGGGCACGCGCCCGTACAGACCCGCTGGGTGCGCATCCGACCGTGATCCGCCCGGCCACCTGGACCCGCGGCCCCGAAGGGAGGGGCATGTCCTCAGCCGACCGTTCCCCTCGGGGCCGGCCATGAGCGACGCCCCCTGTCTGCTCGTCGAGGCGGCCGAGGCGGCCATGCTGCGTTCGCTGGTCGATCCCGAGCACGCCCTGCGCGCCGCCGGCGCGGTGCTCGCCGCCGCCCGCCGGTCCGGCGCCTGCGAGGCCGAGGCCGTGGCGCTGCGGGCCATGGCGCTGGCCGACCGCGAGCTGGGCGACCTCGACAGCGCCGAGCGCCACCTGCGGGCCGCGATCGCCGTGCCGGGCGCGCCGCGCGAGCGGGTGGCGCAGGCGCGGCTGTCGCTGGTCACCGTACGCACCGAGCTCGGCCATCCCCTCCAGGCCCTCCGCGTGGCCGCCCTGGCCTGGGCCTACCTGCGCCCGCTCGACCGGGCCAAGCTCGACACCCAGCGCGCGGTCGCGCTCGCCCACCTGGGCCGCCATCAGGAGGCCATCGCCTCCTGCGACCGGGCGCTGCGCGCCCTCGTGCACGCCCCCGGCACCGTGGACGACCGCAGGTTCCTCGCGGGCGGGCTGCTCAACCGGGGCCTGGTCCGCTGCTGGCGGGGCGAGTGGGAGGCCGCCATGCGCGACCTCACCGCCTGCCTGGAGATCTCCCAGCACGCGGGCCTGCGCCACCTCGCCCGGCTCTCGGCCGCCAACCTGCCCTTCCTCTCCGTACGCAGGGGCGACATCGCCGGCGCCTTCCACTACTACCGGGAGGCCGAGGACACGCTGTTCGGCTATCCGGAGCGGCTCGCGACCATGCGGGCCGACTTCGCCGGCGCCCTGCTGGCCGCTCACCTGCCCGGCGAGGCCAGGGCGATGCTCGAGTTGGCCGTGCCCGACCTGGAGGCGTGCGGGGCGCGGGTGACGCTCGCCGAGGCGCGGCTGAAGCTGGCCCAGGTCGAGCTGCTCACCGGCGACCCGCACCGGGCGCTGCAGGTCGGCGAGCAGGCGGCGGAGGAGCTGGCCGGGCAGGAACGCACCTCGTGGCTGCCGCTGGCCAGAGAGGTCGTGCTGCGCTCGCGCCTCGCCCTCGGGCCCGTCACGCCCGAGCTGGTGTCCGGCCTGATCGCCTGCGCCGACGAGCTGGAGGACGGTCTCGCCCAGCTCCCGGGAGCGGCGGCGCTGCGGCTCACGGCGGCCGAGGCGGCGCTCGCGGTCGACGACCATCCGGCTGCCTCGGCGCAGCTCGCCCGGCTGACCCGGCACGCGGCCGTGGACGAGCGGCTGGACGAGCGGCCCGACGAGCCGTACTCCGGCGGGCGGCTGGCCGGCGAGTGGCAGGTGCCCGCGCCGGTGCGGCAGCACGCGCTGGCGCTGGAGGCGGCGCTGCGCGAGGACGTGCCGGGCGCCTTCCGCGCGGTACGCGAAGGGCTGACCGAGATCGGCGAGGGCGTGGAGTGCTTCGACGACCCGTCGCTGCGGGCCCACGCGGCGCGGGCCGGGGAGCGGCTGGCGGCGTTCGGGCTCTCGCTGGCGGTGCGGGAGGGCCGGCCGGACGACGTGTTCGAGTGGGCCGAGCGGTGGCGGGCCGTCACGGCGCCCGCGCACGGCTCACCGGCGACCGATCCCGAGCGGGTGCGCGCGGAGCTGGGCCCGGGCGCCCTGGTGGAGTTCGTGATCGACGGGGAGTCGCTGCTCGCGGTGCTGGTCGGCGGGGAGCGGGTGCTGCTGCGCTGGCTGGGCGGGGTGCGGGCGGTGGAGGAGGCGGTCGTACGACTGCGCTACGCGCTGCGGCGGCACGGCGAGCGGCGCGACTGGTCCGGATCCGCGGGCCCGGACCGCGGGAACGATCTGGAGGTCGCGGCGCAGGAGGTGGACCGGCTGCTGTTCGGGCCGCTGGACGCCGAGCTGGGCGGCGGGCCGCTGGTGGTGGTGCCGGTCGGAGCCCTGCACACGCTGCCCTGGAGCGCGCTGCCCAGCCTGCGCGAACGTCCGGTCGGCGTGGCGGCCAGCGCCGCCGGCTGGCTGCGGGCACGGGCGCGGCACGACCGGCGCGGCGCGGACGCGCCCCGGGTCGCCGCGGCGGCCGGGCCCGGGCTGACGCACGCGCACGCCGAGGTGGCGCACGTCCTGGCCTGCCATCGCGTCGCCGCCGAGATCCCCGCGCGCGGCGGCCGCGTCCTCGACGCCCTCGGCGAGGTGGACGTGCTGCACCTGGCCGCGCACGGCGTCTTCCACGCCCGCAGCCCTCTGATGTCCGGCATCACCCTGGACGACGGGCTGCTGATGGCCTACGACCTGCTGACGCTGGATCGGGCGCCGGAGCTGGTGGTGCTGTCGGCGTGCAACTCCGGCATGTCGCGCGCGCCGGTCGAGGGGGCGCCGCTGGGGCTGCCGGGGACGTTCCTGGCGCAGGGGACGTCGTGCGTGATCGCCGGGATGGTGCCGGTGCAGGACGAGGCGGCGCGGGCGGTGATGACCGCCTTCCACGAGCTCGTCGCGGTCGGGCAGCCGCCGGCCGCGGCCCTCGCCGCCGCCGCGGCCAAGACCGGCGTGTACGAGTTCACCTGCTTCGGCGCGGGCGACCGGCCG